>NZ_JAFCJI010000001.1:1200000-2400000 GCF_018131105.1 Bradyrhizobium manausense
CGACCTCGCAGCGTACGCTGCGCGATCGCCACAGATAACCCTGGAGTGCGGTTCGCAGCCGCAGCGAGCCGCAGGGATCGTCATAAGCCAGCCGTTCGGGCTTGCGCGCCATCGCTGACGTCACGGCCTTCCTCCAGGCCAGCACCGGGAAGTCGGAGGGCGACAACTCGCCATAACGGAAATTGGCGACGAGCCCGCGCGGCGGTTCGGTCCAGCGCGGCGGGTCCTGCCGCAGCCGTTCGCCGAAGGCCGACAGCCGCACCTTGCGCATCGACGGCCGCGATGCCGCGCGCGTGCGTCCGCGCTCGACGACGGCGCGTGCGACGCGCGGCCGGGCACCTTGGCGCGTCTCGATAAAACCTTCGGCGGCGAGCTGCTCGTAGGCAACGGTGACAGTCGACCGCGCCACGCCCATCTCATCGGCCAGCGCCCGCGACGACGGCAACAGTCCGTCAATGCCGTACACCAGCGATAGGATCTGGTCCCGCAGCACCTCGTAGATCTGGCGTGCGCCCATGCGGCTGGCGCGGGGGGCGGGATCGGTTCTCTTCTGCATCATCCACATTCCAGGCCGGCATGCGTCCGGGCCGCCGAGGTAGGAATGTGTTTCTAGCCCTGTTCGCCCAGCGTTTCGACGAAAGCCTTGCCGTAGGGATAAAAATGCTCCTTGCGGCCCTGATCCCAGAGCGCCTTGAAGCCGGGCGCGGTGATATCCCAATCCGGACGGCAGGTCATGCTGACCGCCCTGAGATCCTGGCGAAGCTCTTCGACGGTCGGACGACCGAAGAACCAGTAGCCATTGTAGATCTTGTGGATGCGCAAGGACGGCTCCAGCACGATGACATGCGGAATCATCGGATTGTGGATGGGGTCGGTGTATTCGGCGATGTCGAGATCCTTCTGAACGATCCGCCGGGGATCGGAAAGGAAGGGCCAGTGCGCGCCGACGCCGCTGCGATATTCGTTGGTCTGGGTGATGGTATCGGTGGTGATGGTGACCAGCCGGCAATAGCCCACCTCCATTTCGCGATGGAGTTGGAGCAACCCTTCGGCCTGGCGGCGATCCTTCGGACAGAACCCACCGCGCCCGAGCACAAGCACCATGGGATCGCCGCCCTGAAGCGCGGAGAGCTTGTGATGCTTGCCGGTATGGTCGCTGAGCTCGTAATCCGGGAAGGTCGCTCCCGGCACCATGTCAGTTCGCATGAAGCCCTCCCATGTGTCGCGGCTACGCGGACGCCTTTAGAGATCAATGACGACATCGCCTTGCGGTCGTGCGCAGCAGATCAGGACATTTCCGTCCGCCGGTGTGTCGAGCGGATCGGGCTGATAGTTGACGTCGCCTGCAACGAGCCCGCTCTCGCAGTTGTGGCATACCCCGGTCCGGCACGACCAGCGCACCGGGATATCGCAGGCCTCAGCCAGTTCGAGCAGGCTGGCGTAGGAAGGACCCCAGCAGACATTGAGGCCGCTCCGGGCAAAGGACACCATGGGCCCCGGGCCCGGCTCTCCCGTCGGCACATGTGCAGGTCTCTTCGGTGATGCCGCGATGCCGGGGGTCAGCGATGGCCCGGCGCCGAACAGCTCGGTGTGGATGCGATCGGGCGTGACGCCCAAAGCAGTCAGACTGGCCGTGAGGTCGCTCATGAAGCGGGCGGGGCCGCAGAGATAGAAGTCGCCGTCTTGCGGCAGATCGAGTTGTTGGAGCAAGGGAAGATCGAGATGCCCGGCGCTGTCGAAATCGACCGCGGGACGATCCTCGGGATCGGGCGTGCTGTAGCAGACATGGCTGTGATGATGATCGAGCCGGGCCAGCAGTTCACGCGCCTCCGCGGCGAACGCATGTTCGCGGCCGTTGCGGGTGCCGTGCAGCCACCAGACATGTCGCGGCGATCCTTCCGCTGCGAGCGCCTGAAGCATGGCGAGCACCGGCGTCACGCCAATGCCCGCGCTCAGCAGGACAACCGGCCGCGTGCCTTGCCGTAGCGTGAAACTGCCGCGCGGCGCGCCGAGTTGCACGACGTCGCCGGGTTGGAGTTCGTCGGCGATGTAGGTGCTGGCGATGCCGTGGGCTTCGCGCTTGACGCTGAGGCGATAGGACGCCGGGTCGGCATGGCTCGATAGCGAATAGCTGCGTGTCATCGTTGTGGCCGCGGAGGGCCCGAGCCTGATGATGACGAACTGACCGGGTAGGGCGACCGCCGCGGGATGTCCGTCCGCCGGCTCAAGGGTCAGCGAAGTGACGTTCTCGCTTTCAGCGATCTTGCGCGAAACGCGAAATGGACGGAAGCCGCGCCAGGCCGGAGGCGGGGTCGCCGTCGGGCCGAGCCCGGCATTTCCCGTTGTGGTGGGTTGTGCGAGCATTGCCTCGAAGGAATGACGCCAGCCGCGGCTCAGTGCCGGGATTTTCAGCGCACGCTCCAGGCGCTCGCGCGGGTGAGGGGGCAGGTAAAGCAGCGCGTTGATCTCGGACACGCTCATGCTTTCGGGGCCGCTGGCGACTTTGGTGATCTCATCGCCGGCCTCGACGTCACCTTCGTCGATCACGCGAAAATAGAATCCGGGCCGGCCGTGCTTGACCAGCAGCGCGGCCATGTCAGGCTCGTCCATGCGAATGCCGAGCCGGTAGCAGGTGACGCGCGGTTGCGTCACCTCGAACAGGGCCGAGCCGATTTTGTAACGATCGCCGATGCAGACCTCGGTGTCGGCAAGGCCCGCGACGGTGAAATTTTCGCCGAACTGACCTGCGACGAGGTCCGACCGACCGAGATGGTCCTGCCAGTAACGATAGGCCTCGTCCTGGTAGACATACACGGCGCGCTGTTCACCGCCGTGACCGGCGGTATCGCCCTGGCCGTCGCCATCGATGTTGAGCCACCGTACCCTGCGCAAACCTTCGACCGGAGACTTCCAGACGCCGGTATGAACCGTCCTGCCTTGCCAGGCGATGTCGCGCGGCAGGCCGACATTGACGGACAGCAAACGTGCCATGTCTGTTTCCCGATATAGCCAGCGGTCCGGGAACCTCGCGAATGCCGGATCGCTGCAAGGCAAATCTGCACCCAGGCGCGCGTCCTGGCCTGTTAGTCGTTGTTAGACGTTGCGAGGCAGCCTTGCCGCCGGCGGTTTGCGCTCCGATGTTGGAAGCAGAAATCGCAAGACAGGAGATCGCGAGTGAGCGAATTCGTCCTGACTTACGACGACGTGCCGTCCTACGTCGTCAGCATCATGGAATTTCGCGACGGTTTGGTGGCGCACGAGACGCAGTATTTCGGCGACCGGTTCAATCCGTCGCCGTCGCGCGCGCATCTCGTGGAGCGGGTGGGGTAGCTGACGCGTACGCACACCGTGATGGCGAGCGGAGCGAAGCAATCCAGAGCTCTTCCGCGGTGGGAGACTGGATTGCTTCGCTCCACTCGCCATGACGGCATTCATCGTGGAACCGATGCGGCGGCTGGTCGCACGTGCGTCCCTTGATTCCTGCCCGGCTATCTTTATCTCTGGAGAGAACAAGAATCCGGGCCCCTCTGGCGAGGACGCTGACCATGTCAGCATAACCTCGCGATGTCGGATGACCTGTCCCGCGCGAATGCGATGGATCGGCCGATTGTCGGGCCTTCTTGAGTTCTCTCCGACCCAATCGTCCCCATCACAGCTCCGTGCGGCCATTTCGCAAGATAAGGGAGCATCGATGTCTGACGCCACTAGTTCAACCCCGATCGAGATCGAAATCACCGAGCCGCGCAGCTTCAACGAGCAGGCTGCGGCAGCGCTGGTGATATCAGGCGCGCTGGTTGCCGTGGCCGATCGGCGCGTGTCGCCGGTCGAGCGCGACGAGGTAATCCGCTTCATCAGGGAGCGCGGACTTGCGCCGCATATCGGCGACGATCGCCTGTCTGCGATGTTCGACGAACTGGCCGAACGGCTCGAGGAGCCTGATTTCGCCAATGTCGTGATCGAGACGCTGCGACCGGTCTCCGACCTGCCGCTGTCATCCCACCTCATCGAGCTGTCGGAACGCGTCGCGGCCGCGGACGAGGATGTGCATCCACATGAGGTGCAGGCGATCAAGCTGCTGCGCCTGCTGACGCTGGTGTTGCCGCGCGCGAAGCCGGTCGGATCGGTTGCGGTCAACGCGGCCGCCAGGGAGTAAGCATGAGCGCAGCCTCGGACGAGCAAAGCACGAGATCCCGGGACAACGGCAGCCAGCCGGCCGGCGGCGACCCGCGGCTCGATGCGCTCGTTCATCGCCTGCCGCCGCGACTTGCCGGCATCGTCGACTATCTCCTGCAACCGTCCAGCCGCTGGATCCGGATTCCCGCGGGCGCGCTGCTCGTCGTCGGCGGCGTGCTGTCGTTCCTGCCGGTGCTCGGCATCTGGATGCTGCCGCTCGGATTCGCGCTGCTCGCCGAGGACGTTCCGGCGCTGCGGGCCCTGCGTTCAAAAATCTTCGACTGGATCGAGCGCCGCAAGCCGCACTGGCTGGACCCGGCCGCTCCCAAGAATAACCAATCATGACTGAATTCATCACGACCGATGCGCTCACCGCGCTGCTCCAGGTCGTTCTGATCGATCTCGTGCTCGCCGGCGACAACGCCGTGGTGATTGGCCTTGCCGCCGCCGGCCTTCCGGCCGAGCAGCGCCGCCGCGCCATCGTCGTCGGCATCATCGCGGCCACGGCGCTGCGCATCGTCTTTGCCGGCGTCGCGACCCAGCTTCTGCAAGTGATCGGTCTGCTGCTCGCCGGCGGCGTGCTGCTGCTGTGGGTGTGCTGGAAGATGTGGCGCGAGCTGCGCGAACAGGCTGCGCATGCCAACCAGCTTGCGTTCAGCCATGGCGGCGGCGCGACCAGCGCGCCGGTATCGCGCAAGACGTTCAAGCAGGCCGCGCTGCAGATCGTTGCCGCCGACGTGTCGATGTCGCTCGACAACGTGCTCGCGGTCGCGGGCGCCGCGCGCGAGCATCCCTACATCCTGGTGTTCGGCCTGCTCCTGTCGGTTGCGCTGATGGGCGTTGCCGCCGATCTGCTCGGTCGCGTGCTCCAGAAGCAGCGCTGGATCGCCTATGTCGGTCTCGCCATCATCGTCTACGTCGCTTTCGAGATGATCTATCGCGGCTCGCTCGAGCTCGCGCCCGTCATCGCAAGCCTCTAAGTCCCACCTTCGTTTTCCTGCCTTCGCCTTCCTGGAGTGATCGATGTCGTCCGAATCCAAAGCAGCTTTGGCAAGTCCGCCGATCGGCCTGTTCCCGCGGCTGATCTTCGGCTCGCGCTGGCTGCAATTGCCGCTCTATGTCGGCCTCATCGTCGCGCAGGCGGTCTATGTGCTGCTGTTCCTGAAGGAGCTCTGGCACCTGGTCGCGCACTCGTTCGATGCCAGCGAGCAGCAGATCATGCTGGTCGTGCTGGGCCTGATCGACGTCGTCATGATCTCGAACCTGCTCGTGATGGTGATCGTCGGCGGCTATGAGACCTTCGTCTCGCGCCTGAATCTGCGCGGCCATCCCGACGAGCCGGAATGGCTGAGCCATGTCAATGCCAGCGTGCTCAAGATCAAGCTCGCGATGGCGATCGTCGGCATCTCCTCGATCTCGCTGCTCAGAACCTTTATCGAGGCCGGCAATCTCGGCACGGCCCGCAGTAACTTCACCGAAACCGGTGTGATGTGGCAGGTCTTGATCCACCTTACCTTCATCATCTCCGCGATCGGCATCGCCTGGGTCGACCGCCTCAGTGAGAATGGGCACCGGAAGGAAAACGGTCACGCCTGAGGGCGGACGCTGCGAAAGCAAGCAAAAAGCCCGGGCGCTCTCACTGATGCGCGAACGCGCCCGTAAAATCACGGCCTCGCGCCAGCGTCTCGGACGGCGCTTCGCCGAAAGCTCGCTTGTAGCCCATCGCAAAGTCGCCGAGATGCCAGAAGCCGTTGCCGAGCGCGGCGGCCTTCACCGTCAATCCGCTGCCCCCGGTCATGAGCTGGATGCGAACGGCCCACATCCGCTTGAGACGCAGGTAGTGGTGCAGGCTCACGCCGTGCACGGCTTGCGTCGCGATCTGGAGCGTCCGCGCGGACACGCCGAGCGCGGTGGCGAGGTCGTCGCTATAGAGCGGCTTGCTGCCGAACAGCTCGACGACTTCGTCGAGCTGTTTGATCAGCTTGCGGTGCTTGTCGAACGAACCGCGGCGCGGCGCGCGAGCCTCCGCCGGCACGAGGACCTCGTCGAGAGCTGCGAGCAGCGTCTCCTGGATCGGACGGTTGAGCGCTTCGAATTGCCGTGCATCCTCGCAAGCCGAAGCCAGCGCAAACGTCTTCTGAAAAATGACGCGCAGGCGCGCCATCGGATCGTCCTGCGTGCGGACATAGGCGAGACCGCTGTTGAAGTCCGCCCAGCCGCGATGCCGCATGTCCGAATTGAAGCGCAGCATGACATAGGTGTTGGGTTGCTGCTCGATGCTCTCAACAGGTGCTTTGCCGCGCATCACCGCGATCGTCGAGCTGTCGACTTCGGTGCCGTTGGTGATGGAGTGAAAGGAGAAGGGGACAACGAGGCCGATGCCGTTGTCGGTCCCGATCTCGGCGTCGTACCGCCGCGCAAAGGCGCGTTGGAGCACGAACAGCCCGGCCTGAAGCGGCAGGATCGCGCGCGACAGCGAGAACTCGCGCGGACGAAGCGGCGTCGAGGTGCCAAGGCCGAGCACCTCATGGGCGCGAAACTCGCTGAAATCCGAGAAGCGCTCGATGTGCAGGACTCGCGATGGCTTCAGCCGGTCGATCGGCATGTCGGATCCCTGGGGGGCATCGGTTGTTGGGGGCTGGAGCTGGAACAATTACCAGACGGCCAACCGCTGTTCCTATCCCGGAAACTACTGCCATTTCAGCAACGATTCGTGATGCGCGCGATTGCAGGGGACGCATGCAGTCGGGCGATGTGCGAAAACTTCGCGTTCTCGGATGCGTGGCGGGGCGCGTCCATCGGGGATTGCACACAGCCGCCTCTGCATCAGCCAGGCATTGATGTTAGCCGACACCAAGCTGCAGGGTTGCTTCACTTAAAAATTTCACAAACCGTCGGATGCCCATCGACGATGGGATCCGCATCCTGTGTTGAGACAGCGTGCCACCAGGCGTCCAGGGCGCTGCGGTCGCAGCCGAGCTTGACGCTCATGCCGCCGGCGAACTTGATCCAGTCGGCGAAGTGATCCTGCCCGACCGCGATCAGCACGGGAATGTCGGCATCGAGCGCGCGCTCGATCAGGTAAGACAGGCCCTTGCCGTCGCGCTCGCGCTTGCCGAAGCGGTTGATGATGACGAGGTCGGCGCCATGCGAGAGCGCGTCCGCGATCCGAGTGCCCGCATTCTGCAGCCGCGCGAGATCGAGGCGGCAGCCTTGAGCCGTCGGATCGAAATCCTGCGCGAGCAGAAGCTTCTCGCCGCTGTGAAGCAGAATGGCGGAGAGGCTGGAATCGGCGCATTGGCCGGCCTGCACCATGCCGATGACGCGCTTGCCTCGGGCGATCAAATCGGCGGCGAAATCGCGCAGGGCGGCGTCGGGGTCCTGATGCTTCTCGTAGACGAGGGCGGCGAGGTCGCATTGCGCATCGAACATGGTCCGCCTCCGTTTTGCTTATCAGAACAGATCGGGGCCGCGGCGGTTCCGCCGCGACCCCGGCTTTCGGATCAGGGCGCGGGCGGGCCGTTGATGATCTGGAGCTGGGTGAATTCGGCGAGGCCTTCCTCGGCGAACTCGGTGCCGATACCCGACTGCTTGGCGCCGCCGAACGGAATGTGCGGGGCCATGTCGAGATGCTTGTTGATCCAGACTGTACCGGACTCCAGGCGCGTCGCAACCTCATGGGCGCGGTTGATGTCGGATGACCAGACCGAGGCGCCGAGGCCGTAGGTCGTGGCGTTGGCGCGGCGGATCACGTCATCCTTGTCGGAATATTTGATCAGCGGCAGCACCGGCCCGAACTGCTCCTCGTCGACCAGCTTCGAGCCTTCCTTGATGTCGCGCACGATGGTGGGCTCGATGAAATAGCCGGGCCGGTCCATCGCGGCGCCGCCGGCCACCACCTTGCCGTTCTTGTGCGCGTCCTCGAGGAACGTCTTCACCTTCTCGTACTGCATCTTGTTCTGCAGCGGCCCGAGCTTGGTGCCCTGCTTGGAGCCGTCGTCGACCACGGTGCTCCTGGCGATCGCAACCAGTTCGTCGCAGAGCTCGTCATAGACGGACTCATGCACGTAGAGCCGCTTGATGGCGAGGCAGACCTGGCCGGAGTTCTGGAACGCGCCCTCGAAGATGCCGGGCGCGACCTGCTTCGGGTCGACGTCGTCGAGCACGATGCCGGCATCGTTGCCGCCGAGCTCGAGCGTGATGCGCTTGAGCGTCTGCGCCGCGCTCGCCATCACCTTCTGGCCCGTGGCGGTGGAGCCCGTGAAGGAAATTTTGCGGATGTCGGGATGCTTGGTCATCTCGCCGCCGAGATCGTTGGCGTCGGTGATGAAGTTGAGCACGCCCTTCGGCACGACGTCTTTGATCAACTCGGCGAAGCGAAGGGAGGAGAGCGGCGTGGTCGGCGCGGGCTTCACGATCAGCGTGTTGCCGGCGATCAGCGCAGAGGGCAGCTTGAACGCGAGGATCAGGAGCGGGTAGTTCCAGGGGATGATGGCGCCGACGACGCCGAGCGGGCGGCGATAAGCCTCGACCTTGCGGTCGCCGGAGGCCTCGATGACCTTCATCGGCAGATCGAGCGAGCCGAGATAGCGGAAGAACGCGGCCATGCCGAGCACTTCGCCGGTGGCGTCCGCCAACGGCTTGCCCTGTTCGCTCGTGAGCAGGCGCGCGAGCTCGCCCGAATTGGCCTCGATCACATCGGCCATCTTCATCACGACCTTGCGGCGATCCTCGATCGAGGTCGCGGCCCAGGCCGGGAAGGCGGCCTTCGCTGCGGCGACGGCGGTATCGAGCTGCGATTTCGAGGCGCGCGGGCACTGTGCCACCACCTCTTCGGTCGCGGGATTGAGAACCGGCATCATCATGTCGCCCGGCACCATCTTGCCGTCGATGAGAAGATTGAAGTCACTCATAGGCTTTGCGCTCCCTTTGCAAAACGGGCCGTTCGGGCCTCGTTATATCGAGGCATATATCACGATCGGGCCCGGCGGGCCATGGCGGTGGAATCGATCAATTCCGGAAAAAGCGGCTGGACGCGACTGGACTAGTCGATATATCGTAACGGATATAGCGAAGTGCGTTTCGGGACTGACGATGGAAATCAAGGTGAGGCAGCTCACGACCTGCGAGGTCGCAGCCGATGGCGGTGCGATCTCGCTGGGCTTCGAGGATGTGTCGGGGACCAACGCCGCCGTCAGCGTCTCGCTCAACCAGGTCGGCGCGCTGATCATGACGTTGCCGGGCTTGCTCGAAGCGGCGCTCAAGGTGCGCTACGGCGACCAGAGCCTGCGCTACGCCTATCCGCTGGCGTCCTGGGTGCTGGAACAATCCACCGACACGAGCCAGCGCATCATCACGTTGGAGACCGAGGACGGTTTCAAGGTTCGCTTCTCGATCCCCAGGGACGAGCAGAGCCTGCTGGGAGAAGCGCTGACCCAGCCAATGCCTGAAATGACCGTGCGGCCGAACTGACAGCTAGGAGGATTTGCGCGAACGGGTGATGTCGCCCTTGAGCGCTTCCAGATCCTTGTGCACCGCGCGTGCGGCGTCGCGCTCGATCTTCCGGTAGCGCGCCACCAGTTTTTCGCCGAACGCCGTCAGCATTGCGCCGCCGCCGTTCTTGCCGCCGGCCTGCGGCTCAACGGCGGGATGTCTGCAGATCCGGTTGATCTCGTCGACGAGATCCCAGGCACGCTTGTACGACATGTCCATGGCGCGGCCGGCTCCTGAGATCGAGCCTTGTTCGCGGATCTGCTCCAGAAGTTCGATCTTGCCTGGCCCGATCCGGTCCTCGCCGTCGAGGTCGATGCGAAGACTGAGCTGGGGAAGCGATTTGGCGCTCGCGCGCGGCATGCTGCGGTCTCTTGAATGGTTCTAAACGCAGATTGCCATTCTTGCCCGTCGCGAACAAGGTGAATGCGGAATGCCGCGCTCACCGCACGGCATGCATCTCCAGAAATGCCTTCACGCCGGTCACGGTGCCGGTGTCGGACGCCGTATAGCCGGGCAGGGTGGCGATCGCCGCGCGGAAATCGTGACTGCGGATGATGTCGAGGATGCGCCGCATCGGCTCCGTCTCGAGAAAGGCGCGCTTGCAGACGAAGAAATAATCCTCGGTGAGGATGCGAATGAAGTCGAGGCCGAATTGGCGGGCGGCCGCCTCGACACCGAAGCACGCATCGGCCATGCCGCTCGCGACATAGGCCGCGACCGCGGCGTGGGTGAATTCGATCTGCTGGGCGCCGTTGATCTTGCTTTCGTCGGTGCCGTTTGCCGCGAGCAGTTGATCGAACAAAAGCCGTGTGCCGGAATCGTGATCGCGGTTGACGAAGCGGACGTTCGGCTTGGTGAGATCATCGAGTGACGCGATGCGCAAGGGGTTGCCGCGCGCGACCATCAGCCCCATCTCGCGCGTCACGAAATTGATGACGCGATCTTCGCGCGGATCGAGCCATTCACGTGCGGCCTTGATGCCTTGCGCGCGCAATGCGCCGTGCGGCAGATGCAGGCCGGAGAGGTCGCAGGCGCCCTGCGCCAGCGAGACCAGCGAATGCTGGTTGCTGACATAGCGCAGATCGACGCCGATGCCCGGCTCGCGGTCGAGAAATTCGCGCAGCTTTGCCACCGCAAAGCCGTGGCTCGCATGCACCCGGATCACGGAAGGGCGCTGCTCGAGGAACGGCTTGATCTCGCTCGCGAGTTCCTGCGCGAGGTTTTCGAGCTGCGGGCCGAGCCGCGCCTGCATGCGCTCGCCGGCCCACACCAGCCGCTCGCCGAACGGCGTGAGCTTCGAGCCTTTGCCGCGCTGGGTTTCGACCAGAGGCGTTCCGAAGAACTCCGACCATTGCTCGATCAGATTCCACACATGCCGGTAGGACAGCTGTGCGTCGCTCGCCGCGCTCGTGATCTTCCCGGTCTTCCGGATCTCGTTGAGGACGCCCAGCATGACGACGACGGTGCGCGGGCTGCCCTCGCGGCGAAACCGCCAGACGGCCTCGATCTCGATCTGAAGCATCCGATCTCCTTATGAACTGCGCTTCATATATTGGGTTTTCATTTGCAAACCATATCATATTTACTCGCACAAATTGGCGCCTAATCTGGCATACCAGATCAGGAGGAAATATGATGTCTGTTGCATATGACTTTGTGCATTCCCCGGCCAGCGAGTTCATGGCCCGACCGCAGCATCTGCTCATCGACGGCCGCCGCGTCCCCGCCTGCTCCGGACGCATGTTCAAGTCCCTCAATCCCGCCACCGGGCAGGTCATTGCCACCGTCGCCGAAGGCGGCGAGGTCGATGTCGAGCATGCGGTCGCCGCCGCGCGCCGCGCCTTCGAGGGCCCGTGGCGCACGATGCGCGCCTCCGAGCGTGGCCAGATCCTGCTGCGCTGGGCGGATCTGCTCAGGCGTAACGCCGACGAGATCATCGAGCTCGAGTCGATCGATGCCGGCAAGCCGATTTCGGCGACAATGCGCCAGGACTTTCCGGCTGCCGTCGACACGCTGACCTACTACGCCGGCTGGGCCGACAAGATCGGCGGCGACGTCGTGCCGGTGCGCGACGATGCCTTGACTTACACCATGCGCGAACCGGTCGGCGTGGTCGCGGCGATCGTGCCGTGGAATTTCCCCCTGATGATCGGGATGTGGAAGCTCGCGCCGGCACTGGCCTGCGGCTGCACCATCGTGATGAAGCCGGCCGAGCTGACCTCGCTGTCGGCGCTGCGCATCGCCGAGCTCGCACTCGAAGCGGGCCTGCCGAAGGGCGTCTTCAATGTCGTGACGGGGCCGGGCCGCGTCGTCGGCGACGCTCTGGTCAACCACCCCGACGTCGACAAGGTGACTTTCACCGGCTCGCCGGGCGTGGGCCGCGGGATCATGAAAGGCGCCGCCAGCAACTTCAAGCGCGTGTCGCTCGAGCTTGGCGGCAAGTCGGCCAACGTGATTTTCGACGACGCCGATCTTGAAGCGGCCAGCAAGGCTGCGGCCTCCGGCATCTTCTTCAACGCCGGCCAGGTCTGCTCGGCCGGCTCGCGCGTGCTTGTGCAGGAGAAGGCTTATGACGAGGTCGTCGAACGTCTCGCCGCGCGCGCGAAGTCGATCAAAACGGGCGATCCGCTCGACCGCAAGACGGCGCTGGGACCTGTGATCTCCGAGAAGCAGATGAGGTCGATCCTCGACTATGTCGACATCGGCCAGAAGGAGGGCGCCAGGCTCGTCGCCGGTGGCGAGCGGGTCGGCGAGCGCGGCTATTTCATCAGCCCGACGGTGTTCGCAGATGTCGCCCACGAGATGCGGATCTCGCAGGAGGAAATCTTCGGCCCCGTCGTCAGCGTCATCAAGTTCAAGGACGAGGCGGATGCCTTGCGGATCGCCAACGGCACGGCCTACAGCCTCGCCGCCGGCGTCTGGAGCCGCGACATCGGCAAGCTGCAGCGCTTCGCCAAGCGGGCGCGCGCCGGCACGGTGTGGATGAACACCTATGGCTACACCGACGTACGCCTGCCCTGGGGCGGCGAGCGCGACTCCGGCCTCGGCCGCGAGCACGGCACTGCCGCGCTCGACAATTTCACCGAGCCCAAGGCTGTGTGGATGAATCTGGCCGTTTGATAACCTCCCGATCGGCCAATCCTGAGCCCGCCTGACCCCGGTCAGGCGGGCTCTCTTTTTGAAATCGATCAAATTGTCTGCATTCCGCTCAGCGGGGGCAAACCCTGCGGACAAGAAGGCCAGCGCCTTAAACCTCGGCTTTGGAACCGGCGTGCATCCTCACGCAAAAAGCCGGGGCATCAACATGTCTGTTCTCAAGGAGGTCGTCGCAGCGGTCGCGGGAGTCTACGCGCTCCTGTTTGTCTGCGACGCATTGTTCGGGGTTGGCGAAGCACGCTTCGACGATTCCTATTACAGCGCCAGCTTCTACGCGCCGAAGCCAAGGGAATTCCGTTTCGCAGACGGGACCACGCCGGCCGCACGCGTCAGCGACGCCTTCGCGCAATTCTCTGCAGCCGAGGCCAGGCCGAACAAGCGCTACTCGTCGCTGACGACGATCATCCGCTAGGCGCGTTCGGCCGCATGGCCGCCGGAATGCTGTCCGGCGCGCTGTGGGATCAGCAGCAGGCAGACCACCATGAACGCCGCGATCACGGCGGAGGCCAGCGGCCGGCTCAGCGCCAGCCCGCCATGATCGAGCGGCTTGTCGAGGAAATCGCCGACGGTCGCGCCGAGCGGACGCGTCAGGATGAACGCGATCCAGAACAGCGTGACACGTGAGATGCGGGTCCAGACATACAGCGCGGCGATGACGGCAAGCCCGGCCGCAAAGATCAGCGCGCCGCCGCGATAGCCCATGTCGCCGGTATCGGCGATCCAGTCGCCGAGCGCGGTGCCGAGTGTCTGCGAGAAGGTGATCGCGCCCCAGTAGAAGGCCTCGACCCGCGGACTGCTGACGCTGTTGACCGAGATCGTTCCCTCCGCGCGATACCAGAGGCCGAGCACCAGCACGAGACAGGCGAGGAGCAGCGTCGATCCGCCGGTGTAGCCGATGCCGAGCGAGCGGTCGGCGAAATCGGCCATCGTGGTGCCGAAGGTGGTCGAGGCCACGATGGTCGCCCAATACAACGCCGGGTGAAACTTGCTCGCGCGGATCTGCGCGGCGACGAGAACGATCATTGCCGCCAGGAACAGGCATGTGCCCGCGAGATAGCCCCAGTTCAACGTCATCGTGACGGTGTCGCCGCCAGTCTCGCCCAGCGTCGTGGCAGCGATCTTGATGATCCAGAAGCCGAGCGTGACTTCGGGGACCTTGCTTTCGCTGACGAGGTTGCTGTTCGTGTAATCGTCCATGATATCCTCTTTGCTGTGCCGACCGCGAACCTGTGCTTGCGGCTGGCAGGAAGCGATGTGTGCCAGCCTCAAGCCTTGGCGACGCCATCCATGACGGCGAGCAGATCGGTGATCGCCTGCTTGCACTTTGCGGCGTCCGGCGTGCTTGCGCGCAACGCTTCCAGCGCGCGGTCGATCGCCTTGTCGACGGTGTGCCAGTCGGCCGCCGCGCGCGGCTTCAAGCCCGCTTCGGCTTCGTCCCACTTGGTCTCGAGATCCTTGATCCTGGTCCTGGCGCCGGGGAGGTCGCCCCTGTCGATCAGCGCGGCGACATCGACAACGATGGTGCGGAAAGGCGAGAGGTCGCCGAGCTTCGCGGTCGCGGCTTTCGCGAGCGGCACGAAAACGAACCGCTGACTTGCACGCATGTTGGGTTCGCCGGTGAAGGTCGTGAGCAGGCCGACGGCTACGGCGGTAGCGAGTTTCATCACGCTAATTCTCCTGGTGTGGCTCCTGCACCATGCAGGCAGCGTTGAAGTTTGCGTTGGAATTACTGCGCTGGATCAGCCCGGCGTGCTCCTTCGCCCTCGAACGTCACCCAAGCGACGAGGCCGACGATCACGGTGAGGAAGACGATGCTGGTCTGGATGGTCCCGAGCCCGATGCCGCCATACTCGCGGGCCTGTGACAGAAGATCGCCGAGGGAGGCGCCGAGCGGACGGGTGAGAATGTAGGCGAGCCAGAAGGTGAGGACGGGGTGGCCACCGATGTAATAGGTCGCAGTGACTGCCACGATCAGCACGCCGAAGGCGACGACGCCGAGCTGGAAGCCGAGACCGAGCGCTTCCGTCGCAAGATCACCTGCCGCAGTGCCGAGCGCGAAGGTGAACAGGATCGCTATCCAGTAGAACAACTCGCGCTTGGTTGTGACGATGCTGTGAATCGACAGCGTGCGCTCGGCGCCGTACCAGACCGCAAAGGTCGCCGCGAGCGCGCAGGCGAAGGCGGCGGTGCTGATGTAGAGACTGATCTCGAGCTTGTCGGTGAGGAGATCGGTAAGCTGTGTGCCGACGATGCTGACGAGCACGACGGTGAGCCAGTAGATCCAGGGTATATAGGCGCGGCGGCTGAACTGAAGCAGGAGGGTGGCGATGAGCAGGCCGGTCATGAAGATTGCAGTCAGGCTGGCGCCGAGGCCGACATGTACCGCGAGATAGTCGGCGCCGGTTTCGCCGACGGTGGTCGATAGGATCTTGATGACCCAGAAGATCGCGGTGGCCTCTGGAACCTTGTTCAGCATCCGTCCTGCGCCAAGACCCGAATATTGCGACACGCCCAAATCTCCCGAAGCCAAAACGATGCGGGACCGTCGCGCCGCGGACTTAGGTCCGACTTAGGGACAGGAAATTTCCTGATAGGGTTGCTTTCGCCGCAATTTGGGCCGGCTGGCGCCTGCTAATTCTGCGCTAAGTCGGAATGGCCATGATTGACAGCCGGATGGTCCGGTGCGTTTTGAGGATCAATTTTTGCGGGTTCTGTTGATCGAGGACGACAGGATGGTCGGCGCAGCTGTCGAGCAGGCGCTGAAGGATGCTGCCTATGCGGTCGACTGGGTCAGAGACGGCGAGACCGCGCTGGTGGCGGCCGCAAGCGAGTCCTACGAGGTGCTGCTGCTGGATCTCGGTCTGCCGAACGTGGATGGCCGTGACATCCTGAGGCGGCTGCGCGCCGACGGTCGCAAGCTTCCCATTATCATCGTGACGGCGCGCGATGCCATCGACGACAGGATCGAGGGCCTCGACCTCGGCGCTGACGATTATCTCGTCAAGCCGTTTGAGATCCGCGAATTGCTGGCGCGGATGCGTGCGGTCACCCGGCGCGAGGCCAGCGGTTCGCCGGCGCTGCTCGGCAATGGCACGCTCAGTCTCGACCCCGCGAGCCGTGAGGCGTCGTATCTGGCAAAATCCGCAGTGCTCACCGCGCGCGAGTTCGCGCTGCTGCAGGCGCTGCTGTCGCGCGCCGGCACGATTCTGGCGCGCAGCGAGCTGGAGCGGCAGATCTACGGCTGGAATGAGGAGGTCGCGAGCAACGCGATCGAATTCCTGATCCACGCCGTGCGCAAGAAGCTCGGGGCCGACGCGATCCGCAACGTGCGCGGCGTCGGCTGGATGGTGGACCGCCCATGATCAGGTCTTTGCGGGGCCGTCTCTTCGCTGGCCTGACCGCAATCATTCTGCTGACGGGCATCATCGGCGGTCTGTTCGCCTATCATTGGGCGTTCAACGAGGCCATCGAAATGCAGGACTCCGTCCTGATCCAGATCGCGGGCCTCGTGCAGACGGGCAGCCTCCCCGGTGGCCGCGAGTTGCATGGTGTTGATGAAGATGCCGAGGTGTGGTTGATCGATCAGGCGTCCGAGAGCGATGCGAAGCTCTGGAGCCTCAAGGACGGTCTCTCACTGGCAAAGCGCAAGGGGCAACCGATCCGCGTGCTGCTGCGGACTCAGCCCGACGGCACCAGGTTCGCGGTGGCGCAGCGCACCTCCGTGCGCGATGAGATCGCGAGCGACATGGCGTTCCGCACCGTGCTGCCGATCGCCGCGCTCATTCCCTGCCTGTTGCTGGTCACCGCCATCGTCATCGCGCGCTCGCTGCGGCCGATGGTGCGCCTTGCCGATGATCTCGACAGCCGCCGCGCCGACGACATGACGCCGCTGCCGGCCGGGCAAATGCCGAGCGAGCTCCGTCCCTTCATCGGTTCGATCAACGGTCTGCTCGCGAGGGTGCGCGGCATGATGGATCAACAGCGGCGGTTCGTGGCGGATGCTGCGCACGAATTGCGCACGCCAATCACGGCGCTGAGCCTACAGGCTGAGAATCTCGATCCGGTCGATTTGCCGGCAAATGCGCGCGAGCGCGTCGCGGCGCTCCGGCAGGGCATCGGCAGGACGCGACATCTGCTCGACCAATTGCTCGCGCTCGCGAGACAGGATGCGGGGCGGCCTGACACCGCGACAATGCCTGTCGTGAGGCTGGATGATGTTGCGAAGCAGGTCGTCGCCGATCTGCTGCCAGGGGCGGCCGACCGTGGCGTCGATCTCGGCTTTGCGCGCGTCGAACCCGCGATGGTCCGCGGTGAGGCCGTGATGCTTGCGGCCGTGGTCCGCAATCTCATCGATAATGCGCTACGCTTCACGCCGCAAGGCGGCCGGATCGACTCGCGTGTTTATCGCGACGGCGATACGGCGATCCTTCAGATTGAGGACAGCGGGCGCGGCGTGCCTCCCGAGGAGATCGGCCGCATCCTCGAGCCGTTCTTCCGAGGGCAGCGGCCTGAAGGCGATGGTGCTGGCCTTGGCCTCTCGATCGTCAAGCGGATTGTCGATGGACTCGGCGGGTCGATTGAAGTCGCGAACACGACCGAAAGCGGACGGACCGGATTGCGTGTTCTGGTCAGGCTGCCCACTGCGTCTGCCTGACCCTCACTGCTCCTGGACCCATTCCGCGACGCCGCGCCACAGCGTGTCGCGGTGCTCGGGGCGGAAGAAGCCGAAATGGCCGATCGCCTTGGCGCCGACGTCGGACGGCTTCACCGTCACCACCTCCGGCTTGATCGCGGTGAAGCCTGATGTGAGCAGCTCGACGGCGGGCCGCGTCGCCCAGGGATCGTCGGAGAAACAGAGCGCGCGCAGCTCGCCCTTGAACTTCGCAAAATTCTCCAGCGCCGGCAGTTTGGAATCGAACAGATAGCGCGGGCTCGAGACCCACTCGGCCCATTGCAGGAAGACGCCCTTGGGCAAATCCTCGCCGATCCCGGCCCAGCCCGGCGCGTAGCCGAGCGCGTGGACGAGCGGCACGCCGACGAAATTCATGAACGCGAAGACGCGATATTTCTCCGGCGATGTCATCAGCCGCCATGTTGCGGCCTGCGAGGCCACGAACGCGGCGCGCGAAATCTCGCCGTTGTTCTCGATCAGCCCGAGCGCCTGGCCGCCATAGGAGTGGCCGACATAGGCAAGCGGCAGGGTATTGTAACGCTCGCGCATCCAGCGCACCGCGGCGGTGACGTCTTGCGCGGCCCAATCCGACATCGAGGCCTTGAAGCCGACCAGCGATTTCGGCTGGTTGTAGCCGACCATCGCCGGCTGCCGGGAGTCGCCGATGCCGCGATAGTCGTAAGTGAGAACCGCGCAGCCGCGATGGGCGAGGTAGGACGCAAAGCCCCTGTAGATCTTGCGCGGAACGGCGGTCGCCGAATTGATCAGGACGGCATGCCGCTTGGTGCCGCGCGGCAGGAATAGAGTGCCGGTCAGCGCATACCCGTCGGTGGCCGGGAAGCTGATCTCGTCGATGAAAACGTCGTCCAGTGGCGCGTCCATGGATGGAAGCTGTCTTGCCGGTTTCCTCTGCCACCCCTAGCAAATGCGAATTCAGCTTTGCCCGCAAGGGTTTGCATTGCGAAATGGATTTACAACTGGCGGTGTCGCGCCAGCCTGTGTATAAGGCGGCCCTCGCAACCCACAGATCAGGTTGCACTTTTTGCTTCACGGAGAGATTGCGATGTCCGAGCGGTGGACGCCCGAGTCCTGGCGCAGCAAGCCGGTGCTACAGGTGCCCGATTATCCCGACGCCAAGGCTCTGGCCGACGTCGAGGCGCAGCTTGCAACCTTTCCGCCGCTGGTGTTCGCCGGTGAGGCGCGCAATCTGAAGAAGGCGCTGGCGCGCGTTGCGGCCGGCGATGCCTTCCTGCTCCAGGGTGGTGATTGCGCCGAGAGCTTTGCCGAGCACGGCGCCAACAACATCCGCGACTTCTTCCGCGTGCTGCTGCAGATGGCGGTGGTGCTGACCTATGCCGGCGCCGTGCCGGTGGTGAAGGTCGGCCGCATCGCCGGCCAGTTCGCCAAGCCGCGCTCGTCGCCGACCGAGAAGGTGGGCGGCGTCGAGCTGCCGAGCTATCGCGGCGACATCGTCAACGACATCGCCTTCACCAGGGAAGCGCGCGTGCCGGATCCGCAGCGGCAGCTGATGGCTTATCGCCAGTCGGCCGCGACGCTGAACCTGCTCCGCGCCTTTGCGACCGGCGGCTTTGCCAATCTCGGCAGCGTGCATCAATGGATGCTCGGCTTCCTGAAGGATAGTCCGCAGTCCCGCCGCTACAAGGAATTGGCCGACCGCATCTCCGAGGCGCTCAACTTCATGCGCGCCTGCGGCCTCGATCTCGAGAGCCATCCGGAGCTGCGCGCCACTGATTTCTATACCAGCCATGAAGCGCTGCTGCTCGGCTACGAGCAGGCCATGACCCGCGTGGATTCCACCACCGGCGACTGGTACGCGACCTCGGGCCACATGATCTGGATCGGTGATCGTACCCGCCAGCTCGACCACGGCCATGTCGAATATTTCCGCGGCATCAAGAACCCGATCGGGCTCAAGTGCGGTCCGTCGCTCAAGCCCGACGAGCTGTTGAAGCTGATCGACGTGCTCAATCCCGACAACGAGCCGGGCCGGCTGACCCTGATCAACCGTTTCGGCTCGGACAAGGTCGCCGATCATCTCCCGAACCTGATCCGCGCGGTGAAGCGCGAGGGCAAGGTGGTGGTCTGGTCGTGCGATCCCATGCACGGCAACACCATCACCTCGACCACGGGCTACAAGACGCGACCGTTCGATCGCGTCCTGTCCGAGGTGAAGTCGTTCTTCACGATCCATGCTGCCGAGGGCACCCATGCCGGCGGCGTGCATCTGGAAATGACGGGCCAGGATGTCACCGAGTGCATCGGCGGCGCCCGCGCCATCACGGACGAGGACCTCAATGACCGCTACCACACGGTCTGCGATCCCCGCCTGAATGCCGAGCAATCCATCGACATGGCCTTCCTGGTCGCGGAGCTCCTCAAGCAGGAACGCGTCGGCAAAGCCAAGCCGATGCCGTTCGCAGCGGGGCTCTAGGACCTTGCTGCGCATCTGGAAGGCCACGATCAATTCCCGCAACGGTCTGGCCTTTGCGTTCCGCTCGGAACAGGCCGTTCGCGAGGAGATCTTTGCGCTGATCCTGTCGCTGCCGGTGGCCTGGCTGGTCGCGGCAAGCGCGACGCGCGCGGTCGAACTGGTCTGCTCGGTCGCGTTCGTGCTGGTGGTCGAACTGCTCAACACTTCGATCGAGAAGCTCGCCGACCGCCTGACGATGGATCACGACAAGCAGATCGGCCGGGTCAAGGACATGGGGTCGGCCGCGGTTGGCGTTGCGCTGCTGATGGCCGGCGCATTCTGGATCATCGCCATCATCGAGCGATTGGGGTTCCTCTAACTCGAGGACGGCGGCCATGACCGAACGTCTCAGCGCCTTCGCGGTCACGCTCGCCCAGCTCAATCCGACCATGGGCGACATCGAGGGCAACGCCGCGAAGGTTCGCGTCGCACGCGCGCGCGCCATCGCCGACGGCGCCGATGTCGTGCTGTTTCCGGAATTGTTCATCGCCGGCTATCCGCCGGAAGATCTGGTGCAGAAGCCGGCCTTCCAGGCTGCCTGCCGCTCGGCCATCGAGGCGCTCGCGCGCGAGACCGCCGACGGGGGCCCGGCGTTGCTGGTCGGCACGCCCTGGGTCGAGGACGGCAAGCTCTACAATGCCTGCGCGCTGCTCGACGGCGGGCGCATCGCTGGCCTGCGCTTCAAATGCAATCTGCCGAACTACGGCGTGTTCGACGAGAAGCGGTTGTTTGCGCGCGGTCCGGCCGCCGGCCCGGTGACCGTGCGCGGCGTGCGGATCGGCGTCCCGATCTGCGAGGACATCTGGCTGGAAGAGTCCGAGGATTACGAGAACGTGGTCGAGACGCTGGCGGAGACCGGCGCCGAGATCATTCTGGTGCCGAACGGCTCGCCCTATGCCCGCGACAAGAACGATGTGCGCTTGTCGGTGGCGGTGGCGCGGGTCACTGAATGCGGCCTGCCGCTGGTCTATCTCAACCAGGTCTGCGGCCAGGACGAGCTCGTGTTCGACGGCGCGTCCTTCGCGCTCAATGGCGATCTGTCGCTCGCCGCGCAATTGCCGGCGTTCGCAGAGAGCATCACCACGCTGCGTTTCACCAGGACTGGCGGCGATTGGCGCTGTACCGGACCAGTCGCCGAGCAACCCGAAGGCGACCGCGCCGACTATGCCGCCTGCGTGCTGGGCTTGCGCGACTACGTCGGCAAGAACGGCTTTCCCGGCGTGCTGCTGGGCATCTCCGGCGGCATCGATTCCGCGCTGTGCGCCGCGATCGCGGTCGACGCGCTCGGCGCCGATCAGGTGCACGGCGTGATGCTGCCTTATCGTTATACGGCCGCACACTCGATTGCCGACGCAGGTGAGCTCGCCGGTCATCTCGGCATCCGCTACGAGGTGCTGCCGATCGCTGAAGCGGTGGGCGGGTTCGAGACCATCCTGTCCGGCCTGTTCAAGAACCTGCCGGCTGATATCACCGAAGAAAACCTCCAGGCCCGCACCCGCGGCACGCTGCTGATGGCGATCTCCAACAAGATCGGGCTGATGGTGGTGACAACGGGCAACAAGTCGGAAATGTCGGTCGGCTACGCCACGCTCTATGGCGACATGAACGGCGGCTTCAATCCGATCAAGGACATCTACAAGACGCAGGTGTTCCGGATGGCGACGCTACGCAACGTGTGGAAGCCCGATGGTGCACTGGGGCCCGCGGGAGAAGTGATCCCGCCCGATATCATCACGCGTCCGCCGACGGCTGAGCTACGCGAGAACCAGACCGATCAGGATTCACTGCCGCCTTACGATGTGCTCGATGCGATCCTCGAGCGGCTGGTCGAACGCGAGGAGCCGCTCGACCAGATCATCGCCGCAGGCTTCGACCGCGAGACGGTGACCCGCATCGACCATCTCCTCAACGTCGCCGAATACAAGCGCCGTCAAGCCGCACCCGGCGTGAAGGTGACGCGCAAGAACTTTGGCCGCGACCGCCGCTATCCCATCACCAACCGCTTTCGCGATCGCGGCGAGAAGCTTCCCGCACCCGACGAAACGCTGGTGTCGCGCGGCAGCAAGGCGTCGATCGACGCGTTCGAGGGGTAGGGCAGGCTAATCTTGCGGCTTCCCTTCGTATCCGCGGGCGCGATGGGCGTTATTGCGCCTTCGCCCCTTGCGGGAGAGGGCAGTACCGCCGTTGAAGCGATCTCGATCGGGTGAGGGGTACTGTCGGCATACTCTCATGTGCATTTGTGAGCGCGGAGAGAACCCTTCATCCGGCGCTTCGCGCCACCTTCTCCCGCAAGGGGAGAAGGGAAGTAAGAAGTCCTGCTACTTCTGCTGCGGCAGGAAGGTCGGGCCGACCGAACGGATCGGCTTGTTCTCCGACGTGGTTGTGGTGCTCGATTCCGCAGGCGGCGTCGCGGCCGGCGCGGCGGCCGTTGCCGGTGCAGGGGCCGCGCCTTTCTTTGCAGGCGCGCCTTTGCCGAGCCGCTGCTGCTGCATTTTCTTGGCGCTTTCCTCGGTGACGATGATGTCACCCTGCTGCTCTGCCGCGGCCTTGTCGTCGGCCGATTTCAGCGCGTCGGCCCAGCTCTGGCCAGCCGCCTTGCAGGAGCAGGACGGGTTGAACTCGCTGCGGAATTTGAAGGCGGTCGGCAGCGACGTGTAGGGCTGGCCGCTGATGGAGACCGCGGAGTTCATGTCCTCGCCGGGATTGCGGTGGGCATAGAGAACGGCTTCCGCCGCCGGGCACAGCGCCTTGCAGGTCTTCTCGTCATCGGGGAAGCGCGCCGGCACGGTCGCAAACGAGATCGGGAAATAGGCGCCGTCGCAGGTGCGCACGCACACGGTACGATAGGTGCCGGACTGCGGGCCGAGATCGGCGGGCGGGACACCCGGCTGCTGATTGTTGGGGTTGTTGCCGCCGCCAAACAGATTGCTCAGGAAGTTGCCGCCGCCCTGTGACTGCGCGGCATTGGCGTATTGCGGGCCGCAATTGTTCTGCGCGAGCGCAACCAGCACCGAGCGGCGCTGGCTGTCCCGTTCAGGGCTGCCGCCACCGGGACCGCTCCGCAGGCGTTCGAGACTGCCGGTGATCTGATCCAGATTGGCCCGCATCTGCTGGATCTGGGTGTTGACCGGACCGCATTGCGCCGACTGGCCGTTGAACAGCGAGAAGAAGCCGGAGGATTCGCAGCCCATGCGCTTGGCCTGCATGGTGACGCGGTCGAGCTCGGCCTGCTGGCGGGTCTGCGATTCCTGGTAACGCCGGATCTGGTCCTCGCGCGCGGGATCGCCGTTGCCGCCGCGATCGAGCGCAACCAGCTGTCCTTCCAGCCGCACGCACATCGGGTTCGTTCCGGGCCCGCCCTGGGCGGGCGGCGGCGCGCCGGGCGGGCCGGCCTGTGCAAAGGCGTCAGTGGCGAGCACGACGCTGAGAAGCACGGTGCAGGCAAGGAGGGAGCGGGGACGGGACAGGGACAAAAATTCAGGCATATCCGCCATTCTAGCGAGGTCACGGCCGGGCGTGATTTGGGGGGCCGATGCGCGCCCTCCAATAGCCGCTTCCCGCGGCATCGTCACGTCGTTTCAGGGGCCGTAAACGGGTCCTAAGGTCCACCAGTTCCGAAGGAATTCAGCGCTGGCAGGTGATTGCGACATATTCGTCGCAATGGCCATGGGAGCAGTTTGCGCCGGATTTGGGGACAGAGCCGGTAATTTCGTCGGGATCGACCCGGCGGTAGGCCGATGCCTGCGCAAAGTCTCGTGACTGGCAGTAGGTGCGGGCAACGTGCGCGCCGCATTTCTCGCCCTTGGCCAGGCACTGGTCGACGCCATAGCCGTCGGCCTGGTTGGCGATGATGAAGACGCGGGTTTCGGCGAAAGCGCTGGATGCCGCAAGGATGGAGGCGCAGGACATGAGCGCGAGCAACGATCGCATGAAAACACCTTGGGGCAAAAAGCAGGAACTGCCGGTTCCAGAATGGGCTCAAATGGTTAAGGATGATGAACCATCAAGGCGGGCGGCCGCCCATTGTGGACATAAAGCGGCATTTTCGCGGCTCTCTTGACGCCAAGGCCCTTCGTGGCCCATATGACCGCCATGAACGGTCTCCTCGCCATCTGCATTATCTGCCGCGAGATTACGAGCTAGCGATTCGCTGGCTGGAGCCGTCTTTTCTCAACCACATTGAGAGCACTGGACGCCCGGCCAACAGCCGACGGGTGTCCATATGGAATTGCGTCTTTACGATACGCTGAGCCGGGAAAAGCGCAGCTTTGTGCCGCTCGATGCGAAGAACGTCCGCATGTATGTCTGCGGACCGACCGTGTATGACTTCGCCCATATCGGCAATGCGCGGCCGGTGATCGTGTTCGACGTGCTGTTTCGGCTGCTCCGCCATCTCTATGGCGAGGCGCACGTCAAATATGTCCGCAACATCACCGACGTCGACGACAAGATCAACGACCGCGCCGCGCGGGACTTTCCGGGCCTGCCGCTGAACGAGGCGATCCGCAAGGTCACCGAGCAGACCGGCAAGCAGTTCCACGCGGATGTCGATGCGCTCGGCGCGCTGCGGCCGAGCGTCGAGCCGCGCGCGACCGAGCATATCGTCGAGATGCGCGAGATCATCGAGCGGCTGATCAAGGGCGGGTTTGCCTATGCCGCCGAGGACCACGTGCTGTTCTCGCCGCAGGCGATGAACGCGGCCAATGACGGACTGCCGCGCTATGGCGCGCTGTCGAAGCGGTCACTCGACGAGATGATCGCCGGCGCACGTGTCGATGTTGCGCCCTACAAGAAGGATTCGACAGACTTCGTGTTGTGGAAGCCGTCGAAGCCGGGCGAGCCGTCCTGGCCGTCGCCGGCCGGCATCAAGACCGAGGGACGTCCGGGCTGGCACATCGAGTGCTCGGCCATGGCGTGGAAGCATCTCGGCGAACAGTTCGACATCCATGGTGGCGGCATCGACCTCGTGTTTCCGCATCACGAGAACGAGGTCGCGCAGACCTGCTGCGCCTTCCACCAGCAGCGGATGGCGAACTACTGGATGCATAACGGCTTCCTCCAGGTCGAGAGCGAGAAGATGTCGAAGAGCGTCGGCAACTTCATCACCATCCACGAGCTGCTCGCGGACTGGCCGGGCGAGGTGCTGCGCCTCAACATGCTGAAGACGCATTACACCTCGCCGATCGACTGGACCATGAAGTCGCTGGAGGAGAGCGCCAAGACGCTCAACGACTGGTATCGCTTTGCGGCCGACGTCGCGCCGTCGAAGCCGGCGGCATCCGTGCTCGATGCCCTGCTCGACGACCTCAACACGCCGCAGGCGATCGCGGCGCTGCATGGGGTGCGCAACGCGTCCGATGCAGCCGGCCTCTCGGCTTCGCTTCGTCTGCTCGGCTTCCTGTCCGAGAGCGTGGCGCAATGGGAGGGCCGCAAGCAGCAGGCGAGCGGTGTCGATGCCGGCGAGATCGACCGCCTGCTCGCCGAGCGCACGGCGGCGCGTGCGCGAAAAGACTTCAAAGAGTCCGATCGCATCCGTGACGAACTCGCCGCCAAGGGCATCGTGATCAAGGACGGCAAAGACGCCGACGGCAAGCCGGTGACGACCTGGGAGCTCGCGTGATGGCACAAGCGCACCCCAAGCCCGGCTTGCGGCCGTTCTTGCAGGCCGACGTGCCGATGCTGGCCGCGATCTTCGCTGCGAGCATCGGTGAGCTGACCGGTGACGACTACACCGAGGCGCAGCAGGAAGCCTGGATGGCGTCGGCCGACACCGAGGAGTTCGGCAAGCGGCTGGCGTCCGACCTGACGCTGATCGCCACGCTCGACGGCTCGCCCGTGGGCTTCGCCTCGCTGCGCGGCGCCGATCATATCCGCATGCTCTATGTGCATCCGGCTGTGAGCCGTCAGGGCATCGCGACCATGCTCGTTGACGCACTGGAGAAGCTTGCGGGCGGCCGCGGCGCTGCGGCGCTCACGGTCGATGCCAGCGACACCGCGCAAAACTTTTTCGCCAAGCGCGGCTATACCGCCCAGCAGCGCAACAGTGTCACCATCAACGACGAATGGCTCGCCAACACCACCATGAAAAAGACGCTCGGCAGCGGACCCGCGTCGGGAGCGCTGCAATGAGCAAGGAGCGTCTTTATCTCTTCGACACCACGCTGCGGGACGGCGCGCAGACCAACGGCGTCGATTTCACGCTGACCGACAAACAGGCCATCGCGGCGATGCTCGACGATCTCGGCATCGACTATGTCGAGGGCGGCTATCCCGGCGCCAATCCGCTCGATACGGAGTTTTTCGGCAGCAGGCCGAAGCTCAGCCACGCGCGCTTCACCGCTTTCGGCATGACGCGGCGGGCAGGGCGCTCGGTCTCCAACGATCCCGGTGTCGCCGGGCTGCTGGAAGCCAAGGCCGATGCAATCTGCTTTGTTGCGAAGTCCTCGGCGTATCAGGTGCGCGTGGCACTGGAGACGACGAAGGAGGAAAACCTCGCCTCGATCCGCGACAGCGTCGCGGCCGCGAAGGCTGCGGGTCGCGAGGTCATGCTCGACTGCGAGCACTTTTTCGACGGCTACAAGGAAGATGCGAGTTTTGCGCTGGCCTGCGCCAAGGCCGCCTATGAGGCCGGTGCCCGCTGGGTAGTCCTGTGCGACACCAATGGCGGCACCATGCCAAACGAGGTCGAGGCCATCGTCGCCGAGGTGACGAAGCACATCCCCGGCGATCACGTCGGCATCCACGCCCATAACGACACCGAGCAGGCGGTAGCGAACTCGCTCGCGGCTGTGCGTGCCGGCGCTCGGCAGATCCAGGGCACGCTGAACGGGCTCGGCGAGCGCTGCGGCAACGCCAATCTCTGTTCGCTGATTCCGACGCTGAAATTGAAGAAGGAGTTTTCGGACGCCTTCGAGATCTCCGTCACGCCGGAGAATCTGGCGACGCTCGTCAAGGTCTCGCGCACGCTCGACGACATGCTCAATCGCGTACCGAACCGGCATGCGGCGTACGTCGGCGAGAGCGCCTTCGTCACCAAGACCGGCATCCACGCCTCCGCCGTGATGAAGGATCCGCAGACCTATGAGCATGTGCTGCCGGAGACGGTCGGCAATCATCGCAAGGTGCTGGTCTCGGACCAGGCCGGCCGCTCCAATGTCATCGCCGAGCTCGATCGCGCCGGAATCGCTTACGAAAAGAGCGATCCGAAGCTGACCCGGCTGGTCGAGGAGTTGAAGGAGCGCGAGGCTCAGGGCTACGCCTATGAATCCGCCAACGCCTCGTTCGATCTGCTGGCGCGACGGACTCTCGGCAAGGTCCCGCATTATTTCGAGGTCGAGCAATTCGACGTCAATGTCGAGCAGCGCTACAATTCGCATGGCGAGCGTGTCACCGTGGCGCTCGCCGTGGTCAAGGTCGACGTCGCCGGTGAGCATCTGATCTCGGCGGCCGAAGGCAACGGCCCCGTCAACGCGCTCGACGTCGCGCTGCGCAAGGACCTCGGCAAGTACCAGAAGTACATCGAGGGCCTGACGCTGATCGACTACCGCGTGCGTATCCTCAATGGCGGCACCGGCGCGGTCACGCGCGTGCTGATCGAGAGCGAGGACGAGAACGGCGATCGCTGGACCACGGTCGGCGTGTCCCCGAACATCATCGACGCCTCGTTCCAGGCGCTGATGGATTCGGTGATCTACAAGCTCGTGAAATCGGGCGCGCCGGCGTAGGCTGCTGCGGTGGTGGTACCGGCGCCGTTACAGGGGCCGTCATTGCGAGCGAAGCGAAGCAATCCAGAATCTCTCCGCGGGGACAGTCTGGATTGCTTCGTCGCAAGTGCTCCTCGCGATGACGTGGAGAGGGAAGCCAAGGCATGATCGACCACATCTCCGTCGGCGTCAGCGATCTCGAACGCTCCGCCAAATTCTACGAAGCCGCGCTCGCTGCCCTCGGCCTCACGCGCCTCGTGGCGCGCCCGCGCACGATCGGCTTCGGCAAGACCTACCCGGAGTTCTGGATCAACTTACGCGAAGCGATGCCGCATGTGCCGCCGGAGAGCGGCACGCATATCTGCCTGCGGGCAAAAACAACGGCCGAGGTCGATGCATTCTATGCCGCAGCACTTGCGACCGGCGGCGCATCCGACGGCGCACCGGGCATCCGCCCGCATGATCGCGTCCGCTACTACGCGGCCTTCGTCCTCGACCCCGATGGTAACCGGATCGAGGCAGTGACGTTTCCGCAGGACTGATTACAGCTTGCGCGCGACGTCAGGGGCGAGCTGCTTTTCCGCCTCGGCAATCTGGGCCGCCGCCGACTTCAGCTTCGGCAGGATGTCCTCGACGCGATCGGCCTTGAGGATATCGACGGAAAGGCCGGCGCGGATGAACTCGGTCTGGCGCATGTGCGACAGCAGCGAGAACAGCGGCTCCCAGAAATTGTCGAAGTTGGCGAGCAGCACCGGCTTGGCGTGACGGCCAAGCTGCTTCCAGGTCAACTGCTCGACCAGCTCCTCCAGCGTGCCGACACCGCCCGGCAACGCCACGAACGCGTCGGAACGCTCGAACATCAGCCGCTTGCGCTCGTGCATGTCGGGGGTGACGATCATTTCCTGCACCCGGGTCAGCGCGTTCTCGCGCTTGCGCAGGAATTCAGGAATGATGCCGGTGACGGTGCCGCCGTGATCCAGCACGGAGGTCGCGACCGAGCCCATCAGGCCAAGCGAGCCGCCGCCATAGACAAGCCGGATGTTGTTCTCGGCGAGCGCCTTGCCGAACGCCTTGGCGCCTTCGGTGAAGTGGGGGTTGGTTCCGGGACCGGAGCCGCAATAGACACAGACAGTTTTGATCGTGCTCATTGGTGCCATGATGCATTGCAGCGAAGGGGCGTCAAGCCCCTCAGATGATTCGCGTCACCCGGGAATCTACCGGTAAACGACGACAAACAATCGAAGATTCGCCATCTGGCGGGGTGCGCTTCGGCCGGGAAGCTTCTATATGACGAGCGAAAATCGCAAATCGCACCGCGCCCGCATCCGGCGGGCCTTTCAGGTTTCTTGATGAGCCCACCCCCTTCGCCAGACGTCCCCGACGTGCCCGATCAATCCGGCGGACCGCTGGAGCGGGCCACCCTGATGGGCACGCTGGCGCATCTGTGGCCCTATATCTGGCCGGGCGACCGTTTCGACCTGAAGATGCGGGTGGTCTGGTCGATGGTGCTGCTGCTCGCCGCCAAGCTGATCACGCTGACGGTGCCGTTCAGCTTCAAATGGGCGACGGACGCGCTCACGGGCGCCAATACCGCGCCGGTGCAGGCAGGCAACTGGCATCTCTGGGTGGTCGCATCGCCCTTGCTGCTCACCGCGAGCTACGGCGTCATGCGCATCGTGATGGCGGTGCTGACGCAATGGCGCGACGGCATCTTTGCCCGCGTCGCCATGCATGCGGTGCGCAAGCTCGCCACCATCACCTTCGTCCACATGCACGAACTGTCGCTGCGCTTTCATCTCGAGCGCAAGACCGGCGGACTGACGCGCGTGCTCGAGCGCGGCCGCGAGGGCATCGAGGTCATCGTGCGCATGGTGATCCTGCAGCTGATCCCGACCATCGTCGAGGTCACGCTGCTGATGGCTGTGCTGCTCTGGCAGTTCGATTGGCGCTACGTGGTCGCGACCCTGATCACGGTCACACTCTACATGTACTACACCTACATCGCGACCGAGTGGCGGATCGGCATTCGCCGCAAGATGAACGATTCCGACACCGAGGCGAACACGAAGGCGATCGACTCGCTGCTCAACTACGAGACCGTCAAGTATTTCAGCGCCGAGGCCCGCGAGGCGCAGCGCTACGACAAGTCAGTCGCGCGCTACGAGGAGGCGAGCGTTCACACCTACACCTCGCTCGCGGTGCTCAACACCGGCCAGGCCGTGATCTTCACCCTGGGTCTGACCGCGACCATGCTGATGTGCGCGATCGGCGTGCGCAACGGCACCAACACGGTCGGCGATTTCGTGCTGGTCAACGCCATGATGATCCAGCTCTACCAGCCGCTGAATTTCATGGGCATGGTCTATCGCGAGATCAAGCAGGCGATCATCGACATCGAGAAGATGTTCAATGTGATCGGCCGCGAGGCGGAGATCAAGGACGTCCCCAGTGCGCAGCCGCTGGCAGTCTCTGCCGGCACGGTGCGCTTTGAGGACGTGCGCTTTGCCTATGAGCCGACGCGACCGATCCTGAAAGGCATCAGCTTCGAAGTGCCGGCCGGCAAGACGGTCGCAATCGTCGGCCCGTCGGGTGCGGGCAAGTCGACCATCTCGCGTCTGCTGTTCCGTCTCTACGACATCTCCGGCGGCAAGATCCTGATCGACGGGCAGGACATCCGCGAGGTCACGCAGGCAAGCTTGCGTGCCTCGATCGGCATGGTGCCGCAGGACACGGTGCTGTTCAACGATACCATCCGCTACAACATCCGCTACGGGCGCTGGGACGCCAGCGATGCCGAGGTCGAGGAAGCCGCGAGCTTGGCGCAGATCGACCATTTCATCCGCATGTCGCCGATGGGCTACGAGACCCAGGTCGGCGAGCGCGGCCTGAAACTGTCGGGCGGCGAGAAGCAGCGCGTCGCGATCGCGCGCACGGTATTGAAGGCGCCGCCGATCCTGGTGCTTGATGAGGCGACCTCGGCGCTCGATACCCACACCGAGCACGAAATCCAGGGCGCGCTCGATCGAGTCGCCAAGAATCGCACCTCGCTGGTGATCGCGCACCGCCTCTCGACCATCGTCGGCGCCGACGAAATCATCGTGCTGGACCAGGGCCGCATCGCCGAGCGCGGCACCCATGCCAGCCTGCTCGCGCAGGGCGGTCTCTACGCCAGCATGTGGAATAGGCAGCGCGAGGCCGAGGCAGCGCGCGAGAAACTGGCCCGGATGGCTGACAGCAGCGAGGCGCCCAACCGGCAGCCGCCGCCGGTCGAGGACGCCCTCACGGCGCAGGCGGCCGCGGAGTGAGCTTGTCTCCGGTCCCAACTCTGGCCTAAACAACCCCGGAGCGCGAGACGATCCGCGCCATCAACCCCTGAGCGGCAGATAGCGATGTCCATTCTCGATTCGATCCAGCGTCAGATCCCGCCGATTCACAAGGAGGGCTATCCCTTCATCGGCGGCTTCGCACTGGCAAGCCTGGTCCTGTTCTGGCTGTGGTCGCCGCTGGGATGGATCGGCACGATCCTCACCGTGTGGTGCGCGCTGTTCTTCCGCGATCCCATGCGCGTGACGCCGCAGCGCGACGGCCTCGTGGTGTCGCCCGCCGACGGGCGCGTCTCGATGATCACCATGGCGCTGCCGCCGGCCGAGCTTGGGCTCGGCGACCGGCCGCTGCCGCGCATCTCGGTGTTCATGAGCGTGTTCAACTGCCATGTGAACCGCAGCCCGATCGCGGGCAGGGTGGACCGCATCGCCTATCGGCCAGGCCTGTTCATCAATGCCGAGCTCGACAAGGCGAGCGAGGACAATGAGCGCAATTCGCTTGTGATCTCGACGCCGCAGGGCCGCATCGGCGTGATCCAGATCGCGGGCCTCGTTGCCAAGCGCATCGTGTGCTTCGTCAAGGAGGGGCAGGCGGTCGGCGCCGGTGAGCGGTTCGGCTTGATCCGCTTCGGCTCGCGGCTCGACGTCTATCTGCCTGTCGGCACCAAGGCGTTGGTCTCGGAAGGGCAGACCGCGATCGCCGGTGAGACGATCCTGGCCGATCTCACCGGGGACGACCCGAATCGCGCCTACCGCGCCAGTTAACCCGGAAGCCCGTGTTGGGGGCCTTCCGCCGCAATGGCGGAGAGCGGCACGGCTTGCTATATCTCGCCTGCAGGTGAGGACGAGCCAATGACGCCCTACGACGAGAGAGATCCCGACCTTCGCCGCCGGCGGTTCCGCCCGATCCCGGTGCGCATGCTGGTGCCCAACGTCATCACCCTGCTGGCGATCTGCGCCGGCTTGACTTCGATCCGGCTGTCGATCGAGGGGCGGATGGCGCTCGCCGTCTACGCCATCGTGTTCGCGGCCGCGCTCGACGGCATCGATGGCCGTGTCGCGCGCCTGATCAAGGGCCAGTCCAAGTTCGGCGCCGAGCTCGACAGCCTCGCCGACTTCGTCAATTTCGGCGTCGCCCCTGGCCTGATGCTGTACTTCTGGCAGTTGCACGAGCTCGGCAATGCGGGCTGGATCGCCGCGATGGTGTTTGCGATCTCCGGCGGCTTGCGGCTCGCGCGCTTCAACGCCACCATGGACGATCCGAACAAGCCTGCTTTCGCCGCCAATTTCTTCACCGGCGTGCCGGCGCCGGCCGGCGCCATCACCGTGCTGCTGCCGATCTATGCTGCGTTCCTCGATCTCGGCCGCGTGCCCGCCGCTTTGACCGCAGCCTATACGCTGCTGATCGCCTTCCTGATGGTCTCGCGGCTACCGGTATTCTCCGGCAAGACCAAGCGGATGCGCGTGTCGCCAGAACTGGTGCTGCCCGCTTTCGTCGCGGTGGTTGTCTTCATTGCGATCCTGATTGCCTATCCCTGGCATGTGCTGTCGGTCGGTACGGCGCTGTACCTGCTTGGCCTGCCCCTCGGCTACAAATCCTATCGCGATCAGGCGCGTGCGATGGCTGGCCCTGCGCCTGCGAGCGATGAGGTCTCGTCACCGCCGTCGGCCCCGACCATGGCGAGCCTGTCTGAGCCGCCGCACGACGATGGCCGGCCCGGACGATTGCACTGAGCGATCGCATGCGGATATCTGCCATGAGGGCGCCTGAGTTGGGTTGAGGCCTGATCTCGGCTATATCGCCCAGTGCCGGCGGCACCGCGTCAACAGCGGCCGCCAATCTGGGAGAGAACGCCGTGACCAAATCCGCGACCGGGCCGCTGCCCGCTTCCGTCATCGAAGCGCTGGGCCGCTACGACACACCGACGATCTGCAACGCCATGGAGGTCATCGCACCGGAGCGGCGGTTGATCGGTTTCACCACCAAGCAATTGGTCTGCCCGTTTCCCGAGCTGCCGCCGATGGTCGGCTATGCCCGCACGGTCACGATCCGCGCGGTACAGAAATCCCCACTGCCGGCGGCGGAACAGGCCAAGCGTCGCATCGAGTATTATGAATATGTCGGCACCGGCCATGGTCCCCGTATCTCGGTGATCCAGGACGTCGACGGCCCCGACATCGGCTATGGCGCATTCTGGGGCGAGGTGCAAAGCAACGTCCACAAGGCGCTCGGCTGTCTCGGCGTCGTCACCGACGGTTCGATCCGCGACGTCCCGCAATGGGCGCCGGGCTTTCAGGCGCTGGCCGGCTCGTATGGTCCGTCGCATGCGTGGGTGCACGCGGAAAGCTTTGGCGGGCAGGTCCGTGTCGCCGGCATGACGGTGAATTCCGACGACCTGATCCACGCCGACCGGCATGGCGCCATCGTGATTCCGCTCGATCTTGCGGCAAAACTCCCGGAAGCCGCCGAGCTCTGTGGCCGCCGCGAGACGCCGATCCTCGAGATCGCGCGCAGCCCCGACTTCTCGCTGGAGAAGCTCAAGGCCGCGCTGAAGCGCTCGGCGGAGATTCATTGAAGCGCGGAGCCACGCCATGGACATGCGCGGCAAGACGGTGCTGATCACGGGCTCGACGGACGGTGTCGGGCGCCATGTTGCAACCCGCCTTGCCGCCGAAGGCGCGAAGATCCTGATCCATGGCCGGAGTGCGGAGCGAGCCAAGACGCTGATCGACGAGATCGTGAAGGCCGGCGACATCGCGCCGACCTTCTATCAAGCCGATCTCTCCTCGATGGCCGGCACGCGCGAGCTTGCCGCGGCGGTGATCCGCGATCATCAGCGGCTCGATGTCTTCGTCAGCAATGCGGGCATCGGCTCGCAGAGCGATGGGCCGCAGCGGCAGGAGAGCCGCGACGGTCACGAGCTGCGCTTTGCCGTCAACTATCTCTCGGGCTTCCTGCTGGCCCATCTGCTGCTGCCGTCGTTGAGGGCCGGTGCGCCCGCGCGCATCGTCAACGTCGCTTCGCTCGGCCAGCATCCGATCGATTTCGACGACATCATGATCACGAAGGGCTACAGCGGCTCGCGCGCCTACGCGCAGAGCAAGCTGTCGCAGATCATGTTCACGATCGACCTCGCGGAGGAACTAAAGGGTGCCGGGATCACCGTGAACGCACTGCATCCGGCGACCTTCATGAACACCACGATGGTCCGTGCGGGCGGCATCACGCCGATCTCGACCGTGGAGCAGGGCGGCGCGGCGATCCTGCATCTCGTTGAGGGCGACGACGTCGCCGGCCGCAGCGGCCTGTTCTTCAACGGCATGAACGAGGCACGCGCCAATCCTCAGGCCTATGATGCCGCCGCGCGCAGGCGCCTGCGCACGCTCAGCCTGGAGCTGACCGGACTGTCGTCGTGACGCGCCTCATTTATGGTTAGCAAAGCGTTGAAATCCGGGTTCGCAGGACGGCAAGGCCGCCGTTCTTTCGGCCCACGCGCGCCGCTCCGTCGCATCGGCTGAACTTAACCTTTACGCGGCTTTAAGGGCGGCGCTCTAGGGTTTCCAATGCGGTTCGGGGTTGGGCCGCACCACCGGCCAGGATGGCCGTTGTCGCGTACGCGTTGGAGTCTCCCATGGATATCATGACGAGCGTCGGCCTCGTGGCGGGCATTATCGTCATCGCGACGATGATGCTGCTGGGTGGCGATCTTCACATGTTCGTCTCCGAACATGCGATGATCATCATCTTCGGTGGATCGACCGCCGCGACCATGATCCGCTTTCCGCTCTCGGCGCTGATGCACGGCCTGCCGCTCGGCGCCAAGTTCGCCTTCACCATGAGCCGTCTGTCGGCCCATGATCTCGTCGACGAACTCGCCCGCATCGCCGAGATTGCCCGCAAGCAGGGGCCGGTCGGCCTCGAAAAGGTCGAGACCGACGAGCCGTTCCTCGCCAAGGGCATCCGCTACGTCGCCGACGGCTACGACCTCGATTTCATCCGCGACAATCTCGAGCGCGATCGCGACAATTTCCTCATGCATCTGGACGAGGGCAGCAAGATCTATCGCGCCGTCGGCGATTGCGCCCCCGCCTTCGGCATGGTCGGCACGCTGATCGGCATGGTGCAGATGTTCGCCAACATGACCGATCCGTCCAAGCTCGGCCCGTTCATGGCGACCGCGCTGCTTGCGACGCTCTACGGCGCGCTTGTCGCCAACCTGTTCTGTATCCCGATCGCCGACAAGCTGCATGGCAAGCTGCTGGACGAAGAGACCAACCGCACCCTGATCATCGACGGCATCTTGATGATCCGCGACTCCAAGAGCCCGACGCTCGTGCGCGAAATGCTGCTGGCCTACCTGCCGGAGAAGCATCGCCACGCCGAAGGCGAGCCGGTTCCGGCTTGAGGCCGGACGCCGGGATCTAGGTCATGGCCAAGAAGAAGCGTGGCGATGCACACGGAGGCGGTCACGGCTGGTTCGTGACCTTCGCCGACCTGATGGGGCTGATGATGAGCTTCTTCGTGATGCTCGTCGCGTTCTCGACCCAGGACGCCAACAAGCTGAAGGTCGTCGCAGGCTCCATGCGCGATGCCTTCGGCGTTCAGAGCGAAGCGCGCTATGCCGGCATCGTCGAGTCGGACGGCCTGCCGACCCGGCCGCGGCTGAAGAATGTCGACCACATCGAGCCCGAGGACGCCTCCAACACGCCGACGCCGGACCAGGAGGATCGCGACCGCACCCAGGGTGCTAAGCTGAAGATCGATCGCAATTTTGCGCTCGCCGCCGCTTCGCTGCGCCAGGCGTTGCAGGACATGCCGGAACTGACCGAGATGTCCAAGCACGTCATGTTCGAGGAGACCAAGCAGGGCCTCAATCTGGAGATCGTCGACCAGGACGGCCGTTCGATGTTCGCGGACGGCTCCAAGGTGCCGTACGACCGCACCCGCCGCCTGATCGAGAAGCTCGCGGTCCCCCTCAAGGCGACGCCCTTGCGCGTCTCCATCGCGGGCCACACCGCGGCCGGCTTCGTGCCGACGCGCAGCGACTACGGCGCCTTCGACCTCTCGGCCGACCGCGCCAACGCGGTGCGCCAGATCCTCGAGCGCGAGGGCCTGCCGCCGTCGCATGTCTTTGCCGTCGCCGGCAAGGCGGACACCCAGCCGCTGTTCCCGGACGATCCGTCGCTCGCCGCGAACCGGCGCGTGACCATCACCTTGATGCGCGAAGATCCGCCGCTGCCGCCGAACTTGAAGCCCTGATCCCCTTGCACTACTATTTTACCTGAGACAATCAGTCGCAGAGGCGGCGAACGTGGCCGCACCGTCACAGCATCTGCCGCCGCGCCTGCTATGGTGGGGAGCCGATTGACAGGCGCGCCGGAAGCGTCAAAAGGCGCCGGATCAATTCCAGGGACGAAGCGTTTTCCACCCTCATGACGGCGAGCATCACATCGACCGAGACCCAGGACGGGCCGGTCACCACAGGCTTTTGGTCCCTCACGCTCGGGAGCATTGGCGTCGTTTTCGGCGACATCGGTACTTCGCCGCTGTACGCGTTCCACGAGGCGGTCCGAGGCGCGGCCCATGGCGAGCCGGTGACACGGATCATGGTGCTCGGTGTGCTCTCGCTGATCCTGTGGGCACTGCTGATCGTCGTCACCGCCAAATACGTGCTGCTGCTGCTGCGCGCCGACAATAACGGGGAGGGTGGCACGCTCTCGCTGATGGCGCTCGGTCAGCGCGCGCTGGGGCGTCGGAGCTGGTTCCTGCTCGCGCTCGGCGTGGTCGGCGCCTCCATGTTCATCGGCGATTCCATGATCACGCCGGCGATCTCGGTGCTGTCGGCGGTCGACGGCCTCAAGCTCGCAACGCCGGCGTTTGAGCACTATGTCGTGCCGCTCACGGTGCTGATCCTGGTGCTGCTGTTCGCGGTCCAGAGCAAGGGGACCGCGCTGGTGGCCTCGGCCTTTGGCCCGGTGATGGTGATCTGGTTTGCTGTCCTGGCGGTGCTGGGCGTCATTCACATCGCCGACGATCCCACGGTGCTGGCCGCGATCAATCCCTATTACGCGTTCCAATTCCTGCTGTCGCACGGCACGATCGGGCTGGTGACGCTCGGCGCGGTCTTCCTCGCGGTCACCGGCGGCGAGGCGCTCTACGCCGATCTCGGTCATTTCGGCCGCAAGCCGATCCAGTCGGCCTGGATGTTCTTCGTGCTGCCGGCGCTGCTGATCAACTATTTCGGGCAGGGCGCGCTGGTGCTGTCAAATCCGAGCGCGATCGAGCACTCGTTCTATCGGATGGTGCCGGAACATCTGGTGCTGCCGCTGGTCGGGCTCGCCACGGCGGCGACCGTCATCGCCAGCCAGGCAGTGATCACCGGTGCCTATTCGCTGGTCTATCAGGCGGTGCAGCTCGGCCTCTTGCCGCGCTTCGAGGTGCGCTACACCTCCGAGACCCATGCCGGTCAGATCTATCTGCCGCGCGTCAACCGGCTGCTGCTGATCGGCGTGATGCTGCTGGTGCTGTTGTTCCATACGCCCAGCAATCTGGCCTCGGCCTATGGCATCGCGGTCTCCACCACCATGGTCGCCGACGGCATCATGGGTTTTGTGGTGATCTGGAAATTGTGGAACTGGAAGGCCGCAACGGCTGCGGTCGTGATCCTGCCCTTCGTCATGGTCGACATGACCTTCTTCAGTGCCAATCTGCTGAAGCTGCTCGAAGGCGCCTGGGTGCCGCTGCTGTTCGGCGTGGCAATGGCAGGGACGATCTGGACCTGGCGGCGCGGCACGGGGATCCTGATCCAGAAGACACGCCGGATCGAGGTGCCGCTGGATGATCTGATCCGCAGTCTGGAGAAGCGGCCGCCGCACGTCGTCAAGGGCACGGCGGTGTTCCTGACCAGCGATCCCGCCTTCGTGCCGACCGCCCTTTTGCATAATCTCAAGCACAACAAGGTGCTGCACGAGCACAACGTCATCTTGACCATCGAGACCGCGCACACGCCGCGGGTCGATCTCTCCGAGCGCTTCAAGATGGAGAAGATCAGCGAGAAGTTCTCCAAGGTCCGGTTGCGCTTCGGCTTCATGGAGCAGCCGAACGTGCCCAAGGCGCTTGCGATCGCGCGCAAGCAGGGATGGCAGTTCGACATCATGTCGACGTCGTTCTTCGTGTCGCGGCGCTCGCTGAAGGCCTCGGCACAATCGGGCATGCCGCTCTGGCAGGATCACCTGTTCATCGCGCTCAGCCGGTCCGCCAACGATGCCACCGACTACTTCCAGATTCCGACCGGGCGGGTGGTTGAAGTCGGAACCCAGGTCACCATTTGAGGCTTCCGTCAGGACGCGGATGGCGGACCCATGCGGATTTGCATGCCAAGGGCCCAGAATCGGGCTAGGCTATGCCGCCAGCGCAGGACTATAAGCCGCGCGCGCTCCTCCGCCGTTGTGCAGTGAAGCATTTTTAGAGGCCACCAGGCTCTCCCATGACAAGTGACGTAGCGATTTCCGCCCCGGAAACGGCGGCGGCCATTGGGCATGGCGACGCCCATACCACCGCCCGTTTCGGTGCGCTGACGCTCGGCAGCATCGGTGTCGTCTACGGCGATATCGGCACCAGCCCGCTCTATGCGTTCCGCGAGGCCGTGATGGCTGCCTCGGGCGCCGAAGGGCTGCCGACGCCGGCCGCCGTGCTCGGCGTGCTCTCGCTGATCCTGTGGGCGCTCATCGTCGTGGTGACGCTCAAATACGTCGTGATCCTGCTCCGCGCCGACAACAATGGCGAGGGCGGCACGCTGGCGCTGATGGCGCTGGCCCAGCGGGCGGTCGGAACCGGCGGGGCGACCATCGTCCTGCTCGGCATCATTTCCGGCGCCCTGTTCTACGGCGATGCCGTGATCACGCCGGCGCTCTCGGTGCTGTCGGCGACCGAAGGCATGAAGGACGTCACGCTGCGGTTCGAGCCCTACATCGTGCCGCTGACCGTGATCATCCTGGTCGGCCTGTTCGCCGTGCAGTCACGCGGCACCGCCCGCGTCGCCGCCTTTTTCGGCCCGGTCATGTGCGTCTGGTTCGCGGTGATCGCGGCGGCCGCGATCCACCCCATTATCGAGCAGCCGCAGGTGCTGTACGCGTTGAACCCGCTTTACGCCGCGTCCTTCATGTTCCACCACGGCATCGTCGGCTTCATCACGCTGGGCGCCGTGTTCCTGGCGGTGACCGGTGCCGAGGCGCTCTATGCCGACCTCGGCCATTTCGGCAAGCGGCCGATCCAGATCGCCTGGCTGTCGATCGTGCTGCCGTCGCTGGCGCTGAACTATCTGGGGCAGGGCGCGCTCGTGCTCGGCGATCCCGGCGCGATCGTGAGCCCGTTCTTCCAGCTCTTCCCGCAAGGCTTTTTCCGCGGCTGCATGGTCGTGCTGGCCACCATGGCGACCGTCATCGCAAGCCAGGCCGTGATCACAGGCGCCTATTCGCTGACGCGCCAGGCGATCCAGCTTGGGCTGCTGCCGCGCTTCGAAATTCGCCATACATCAGAAGCTCATTCCGGCCAGATCTTCATCCCGCGCATCAACCAGCTGCTGCTGGTTGCGGTGGTGCTGCTGGTGCTGCTGTTCCGCTCCTCCAGCGCGCTTGCCTCGGCCTACGGCATCTCTGTCACCGGCACCATGGTGGTCACGGCGCTGATGGGCTTCATCGTGATCTGGAAGGGCTGGAAGTGGAAGCCGCTCGCGGCTGCCGCGCTGATCGCCCCGTTCCTGTGCCTCGATTTGACCTTCCTGACCGCGAACCTGCTCAAGGTGTTCGAGGGCGGCTGGGTGCCGCTCGCGCTCGGCTCGCTCATGATCATCATGATGTACACGTGGCGGCGGGGCAGCCGGCTTCTGTTCGAGAAGTCGCGCAAGCTCGAATTCCCGCTCGCCGAGCTCGTGGCGATGCTGGAGAAGCGGCCGCCGCAGCGGGTGCCGGGCACGGCCGTGTTCCTGACCAGCGATCCCCTGAGCGCACCGACCGCGCTGATGCATAGTCTGAAGCACTACAAGGTGCTTCACGAGAAGAATGTCATTCTCACCATCGAGACCGCGCAGACGCCACGCATCGACCTGGCCGAGCGGGTGAGGCTGGAACAGATCTCGCCGACCTTCTCCAAGGTGACGCTGAAGTTCGGCTTCATGGAATCGCCCAATGTGCCGAAGGCGCTGGCGATCGCCCGCAAGCTCGGCTGGCAGTTCGACATCATGTCGACCTCGTTCTTCCTGTCGCGCAGGGCGCTGAAGCCCGCCGCCCATTCCGGCATGCCCCGCTGGCAGGACCGGCTGTTCATCTCGCTCAGCCGTTCTGCCAACGATGCCACCGACTATTTCCAGATCCCCTCGGGGCGCGTCGTCGAGGTCGGCACACAGGTGACGATCTAGGGCCGGGATTCAAAGGCCGCACTTCAAGTCGCTGCAATTTAGCTTTAACTTGCGCAAGGCAGCCCAAGCCTTTGTAGCGCTTGATTTTCGCTGCCTGAGAGGCGAGGTTGCCGCCCGCCGGGATCGCCCCGGGACGCGCCCTGCGACGTTGGAGGATGATGTGGCAAATCAAGTACAGGATCTGACCCCCGAGGAGGTCTCCAAGGGTGTCGCGGAGGGCCGCTACCTGCTCGTCGACGTCCGAGAGCCGAACGAGGTCCAGGCCGAGGCTTACCCCTACGGCGTCGTCGTGCCGCTCTCGACCTTCGATCCCAAGGCGATTCCAGACCCCCAGGGCAAGGAGGTCGTTTTCGCCTGTCGTTCAGGCAAGCGCTCGGTGACCGCCTCGCTCGCCGCCCAGGCGGCGGGCCTCCCCTACGACAAGCATCTGGCCGGCGGCATGCTCGGCTGGAAGGCGGCGGGTCTTCCCAGCAAGGTCGGTGGCTGACCTCACGATGACGACCAAGAGCTCCTCACTGAACAAGGTCTTCGCCGACCTGCCCGTCACCATCTTCGAGGCGATGTCGCAGGCCGCGCGCGACAACAACGCCATCAATCTCGGCCAGGGCTTCCCTGATGATCCCGGCCCCGAGGACATCCGCCGTGCGGCCGCCGAGGCCTCGCTCAACGGCTACAATCAGTATCCGTCGATGATGGGCATCCCGGAACTGCGCCAGGCGATCGCTACGCACTACGGCCATTGGCACGGGCTCAAGCTCGATCCGATGAGCGAGGTCATGGTGACTTCCGGTGGCACCGAGGCGCTGACCTCGGCGATCCTCTCGGTGGTACAGCCCGGCGACGAGGTCGTCTGCTTCCAACCGGTCTATGATTCCTATTTGCCGATCATCCGCCAGGCCGGCGGCATCCCGCGCCTGGTGCGGCTCGAGCCGCCGCACTGGCGGCTGAATGAGGACATGCTGAAAAGCGTCTTCAATTCAAAGACCAAGGCGGTGCTGTTCAACAATCCCTTGAATCCTAGCGCCGTGGTCTATCCGCGCGAGGACCTCGAATTGCTGGCGCGCTACTGCCAGGAGTTCGACGTCATCGCGATCTGCGACGAGGTCTGGGAGCACGTCACCTTCGACGAGCACAAGCACATCCCGCTGATCACCATCCCCGGCATGCGCGAGCGCACCATCAAGGTCGGCTCGGCCGGCAAGATCTTCTCGCTGACGGGCTGGAAGATCGGCTTCGTCTGCGCCGCGCCTCCGCTGCTGCGCGTCGCCGCCAAGGTGCACCAGTTCCTGACCTTCACCACCGCGCCGAACCTCCAGGCCGCCGTCGCCTACGGCCTCGGCAAACCCGACGAGTACTTCCTGTCGATGCGCCAGGATCTGGTGCGGAGCAGGGACCGCCTCACCAGGGGGCTCGAGAGCCTCGGCTTCCCCGTGCTGAAGTCGCAGGGCACCTACTTCCTCACCGTCGACCTGTCGCCGCTCGGGCTCAACGAGAGCGATGCCGAGTTCTGCTGGCGGATCGTGAAGGACTACAAGGTCGCGGCGATCCCGGTGTCGGCGTTCTACGAGCAGGACCCCGTGACCTCCGTGGTCCGCTTCTGCTTCGCCAAGAAGGACCAGACGCTCGACACCGCGCTGGAGCGGCTGTCGGACGCGATCCGCGGGCGCAAGAGGTAGACGGGAGATGACGAACGTCAGCGGCTCCAGGCTTTGCTTTTCCGGGCGTTTCCTTGGTTTTGCAATCGCCGCCGCGCTGACGTTGCTCTTCGCCCCCGCAGGGGCCGAGGAGCGCGTCGTCAACTTCTACAACTGGTCGAACTACATGGCGCCTGGCGTCCTTGAGGCCTTCACCAAGGAGACCAGCATCAAGGTGGTCTACGACACCTTCGACGCCAACGAGACGCTTGAGACTCGCCTGATGGCCGGCAAGTCCGGCTACGACGTCGTGGTGCCCACGGCGTATTTCCTCCAGCGCCAGATCAAGGCAAACATCTTCCAGAAGCTCGACAAGTCGAAGCTGCCGAACCTCGCCAACGCCTGGCCGATGGTGACCAAGAATCTCGCGACCTACGATCCCGGCAACGAGTTTGCCGTGAACTACATGTGGGGCACGACGGGGATCGGCTACAACGTCGCCAAGGTGAAGCAGATCCTCGGGGCTGATGCGAAGATCGACAGCTGGGACATCGTCTTCAAGCCGGAGAACCTCGCCAAGTTCAAGGACTGCGGCGTGCACATGCTCGACTCCGCCGACGATATCTTTCCGGCGGCGCTCAACTATCTCGGGCTCGATCCGAACTCGACCAAGCAGGCCGACCTCGAGAAGGCCGCCGATGTCGTCGCAAAAGTCCGGCCCTTCGTCCGCAAGTTTCACTCGTCCGAATATCTGAGTGCGCTGGCGACCGGCGAGGTCTGCTTCGTGGTCGGCTGGTCCGGCGACGTCATGCAAGCCCGTGCGCGTGCGGCCGAAGCCAAGACCGGCATCGAGATCGGCTATGCGATCCCGAAAGAGGGCGCGCAGATGTTCTTCGACAATCTTGCGATCCCCGCGGATGCGAAGAACGTCAAGGAAGCCTACGAGCTGATCAACTACCTCTATCGCCCGGATGTTGCCGCCAAGAACTCGGACTTCCTGTCCTACGCCAACGGCAATCTCGCCAGCCAGAAGCTGGTCGATCCGAAAATCCTAGGTGACAAGAACATTTATCCTGATGAGGCGATGCTCTCGAAACTGTTCGTCATCACCGCCCGCGATCCCGCCACCCAGCGCATCATCAACCGGCTCTGGACCAGGGTGAAGACGGGGAGGTGAGCGGCGGCTGACCAGTCTGCTACCGCCAACGCCGGTGCAGCCACAGCCACTGCTCGGGATATTCGCGCACCCAGCCTTCCACCACATTGGTGATCGCCTGCGTCGTGCCCTGGATGTCGATCTTGCCTTCGGCATCGCGGACCGGCGGAATTTCTTCGGTCAGCTCCGCGACGAAACGGTTGCCGGGTTTGCGGATGATTCGGACGCCGTGGATCGGGCATTCGACCTGGCGCAGCAGGCGCGCCAGCATCGGATTGGCGCGGGTCTTGCGGCCGAAGAAGGTGACCTCGACGCCGCCGGTCAGATACTGGTCGACCAGCATGGCGACGTGCTTGCCGTCCTTGAGTGCCTGCGCGAGCCGCAGCGGCGCGTCGCGCCCCGCGGGGATCAGCGTGCCCATGTTGACCTGGCGCATCTCCTGGATGATGCGGTCGGCCGAGGCAATGTTCGGCCGGCGATAGAGGATCGCGGTATCCAGCCCGTGCGACACCGCCGCGAGCGCCGGCAATTCCCAATTGGAAAGATGCGCGGCGAAGATCAGCGCCGGCTTGCCGTCGTCCCGGATGTTGTCGAAGAGCTCGATCGTACGCTGAGGCAGTTCGATCCGGCTGTTCTCCGGATGGTCGCGGACATAGTCCCAAACATGATCCATATGGGCGAATTCGCCGCCGACGCGGCCGAGATTGTCCCACACGCCCATCAGGATCTGCTCGATCTCGTCGGGCGACTTTTCCGGAAATGCCGCGGTGAGATTGGCTCGGCCAATACGGTGCTCGCGCAGGCGCGGGCCGATCAGCTTGGTGACGCGCGCGAAAAAGTCTGAGGTCTTGACCGGATCGAAATAGCGCGTGGTGCGCAGCATGCCGACTGTGGCGGCACCGATCAGGCTGCCGCCGATCGACTTGGCCGCATTCCGCGCGCGAATCTTCGTGCTGATGGAAATCAGCGCCATGCGTCCGGTCAGGCCGGTTCGCGCGTCAGGATCAGCGAGGCGTTCTGGCCGCCGAAGCCGAACGAGTTCGACATGACGGCAGTGACGCGAGCGTCGCGCGCCTTGTTGCCGACCACGTTGAACAGGATCGTCGGATCGGGCGTCTCGTAGTTGATGGTCGGCGGAATGCGCTGATGCTCGAGCGTGAGCAGCGAGAAGATCGCTTCGACCGCGCCCGCGGCCGAGATGGTGTGGCCGACCATTGACTTGTTCGAGGTGACCGGAATCTTCTGCGCGAGATCGCCGAACACGGCCGAAGTCGTGTTGAACTCCATCTTGTCGTTCTCGGGCGTCGCGGTGCCGTGCGCGTTGATGTGGTCGATCTGGTCGGGCGTCATGCCGGCATCTGCCAGCGTCTTGTTCATGCAGCCGATGATCGGCTTGCCGTCGGGCGACGAGCGGGTGCGATGGAAGGAGTCGGTGAGCTCGCCGCAGCCGGCGAGCACGCCGAGGATCTTCGCGCCGCGCGCGGTGGCCGCTTCATAGCTTTCCAGCACCAAGGCGCCGGCGCCTTCGGCCATGACGAAGCCGTCGCGGTTCTTGGAGAAGGGACGGGAGGCCGCCTGCGGCGGATCGTTCTGGGTCGACAGCGCCGAGAGCAGCGAGAAGCGCACCAGCGCTTCCGGATTGACGGTGCCGTCAGTGGCGACGCACAACGCGGCATCGGTCTCACCGCGGCGGATCGCTTCAACGCCGAGCTGGATCGAGGTGGCACCGGAGGCGCAGGCCGTCGAGAGCGAGATCGGCGAGCCCTTGGTACCGAAGGTTTCGGCGAGGTGCGCGGCGACCGAGCCGAACATGAAGCGGTGGTGATAGGCGCTGTACTTGCCGCCGCCGGAGATGCGCAAGAGATCGTCGTACGTGAAATCGGGTGAGCCGACGGCGCGGCCGAGCTCGCGGCGCTGCGGCCATTCGACTTCAACAGGCGCAACCGCGAGGAAGAGGGGACCCGGGAAATCGGCCTTGGCGCCGATGCCGGCCTGCGCGAGCGCTTCCTGCGTCACGATCTCGGCCATCCGTTCGGAGAGGCCGGTTGATGAGAACGGATCGACGCTGACGAAATCGACCGTGCCGGCCATCGTGGTTTTCAGTCCGTCGACCGGAAAGCGCGTGATGGTGCGGATGCCGGATTCGCCGGCGACGAGCTTGGCCCAATTGTCGGCCTTGCCGTTGCCGAGTGAGGTCATGATCCCCATGCCGGTGACGACGACGACGGGACGCCCGAGTTTGTCGCGTGGTGCAGTCATGTCGATCCCCCGATAAAGCTAGAGCATTCAGCCAAAGCGCGCCGCGCCTTAGCTGACAGCCTCGACCAGCGCCATGCCTTCGCCGCGCCAGTGTCCCGCCCCCACCACAACAATCTGGGTGGGCGCCCCCTGCATTTCAATCTCGGTTCCGGTCGAGTCGTTCGCCGGGAACAGCGCGCCGCGCGAGATCGACAGCGCTGCGAGTGCGAGCCCCAGCGGGAATTGCGTTTCCATGGTGTGGCCGAACATCGTGCCGGTCGCGCGCACCGGGAAGTCGGGGTGTTGCTTCAGGAAGCCGCGCTCCTCCGACGTTGCAGGCTCCGCGCCCGACGCACCCGAGATGATCGCGCCCTTGCCCTCGCGCCTGGGCAGCTTGGCCCAGAGCTTCTCCAGCGTCGCTTCCATGTCGCCGGACTGCTTGCGGCGGGCGAGATCCGTCACCACGCTCGACAGCTTTGCGTACGGCTTTGCGCCGCGCGCTTCCGCATGCGCCCTGGATTCCAGCACCAGGAACGCGCCGGCCGAGCCGAGTGCGAAGCCTGCGTGGTCCTTGCGCGCCCAGACCGGAGCGAACTTGTCCTTCAGATTGAAGTCGCCGAATTCGTAGAGGACCATCAGGTCCTTGCGCTCGCCATTATGCGAGCCGCCGACGAGTGCGATGTCGCTCTCGCCCGAGGCGATGCGCGAAAGCGCGATGCGCGCGGCATCGGCGCCCGCAACCTCTTCGCCCATGAAGGTGCGCGAGGTGCCGCCGAGACCGTTGACGATGGCGATGTTGCCGGCGAGCAGGTTCGAGAGCTGGGCCAGGAACAGCGTCGGCCGGAGATCGCTCATCAGCCGTTCGTTGAGGAAGCCCGGCGCATTGGCGCCCTTGGCTTCGGCGGTGAGCACGCCGGTGTCGACATTGAGATCGCGCTCGCCGCCGCCGGCGGCCACGACCATGTCGATCTTCGAGAGAATATCCTTGTTGCCCTTGATGCCTGCGGAGTCGAGCGCGAGGCCCGCGGCGTAGACGCCGATGCGCTGCCAGGCTTCCATCTGGCGCTGGTCGCCCTTCTTCGGGATCTGGCTGTCGAAAGAGACAGGCAGCAGCGGGTGCACGATGAAGGGCGCAAAGCCCTCCTCGTCGACATTGATGCGCTTCTCGGAGAGCGCGGCCCAATTGGCGTCGAGACCTTCGCCGAGCGAGGTAGCAAGACCAATACCTGTGATCCAGACTTCCGTCTGGCCCGGCTTCGAAGCATTGTCAGTCATGGCGAGACGGCCTGTTGCGGAAAGCCGATGCGCTTGGCGAACGAATCCATGTAGCCGCGCATATCCGCATTGGGGAAGGGAATCTGCGTGAAGGTGAGCGTCGAGTTCGCGCGCAGCTTGCCGCCGACCCGGATCTTGGCCTCGGTCACGGCGTAGCCCGAGCCCTCGTGGGCCAGCGTCGCCTCGATGCTCATGAGATCGCCAGGGAACACCGAGCCGCGGACCTTGGCCTCCTTGACAGCGGCTAGGATCGGCATGCGCTCGAATTTGAGCACGCCGAGCTGCAGCCAGCCCGAGGCCTGCGCCATTGATTCGATCAGCAGCACGCCGGGCATCAGGGGATAGCCCGGGAAGTGCCCCTCGAAGATGGTGCTCTCCTTGGGGACCTGGGCCTCGACGACGATCTTCTTCTCGTCGACGTTGAGGTCGACGATGCGATCGATCATGTGGAAGTATTCGAGTTGCATGACCGCCCGATTAGGCGCTCGCGCCCTTGGCGGCAACCAGTTCGTCGATGCGCGCACACAGGTTCTTCAGCACGAAATACTGCTCGGTGGTCGCCTTGCCGTCGTTGACTTCCTGGGTCCACTTTTCCAGCGGCAGCTTGATGCCGAACTGCTTGTCGATTGCGAACGCGATGTCCAGGAAATCGAGGCTGTCGATGCCGAGGTCATCGATGGCATGGCTATCCGGCGTGATCGTGTCGCGCGGAATGTCGCAGGTTTCAGCGATGATCGTAGCGACCTGATCGAATGTGGATGACATCACTAAGCCTTTGATATATTGCGAGTATTTGTCGGGTATCCAGGAGTGGCACGGTGGGTGGGCATCGCGCCCCGATGACGCCCTCTAACACCCCTCTGGACGGGTCGAGAGCCCGTATATCGGAGCGTCGCCCTGAGTTCAATGGAGCCGGACGGGGCCGTGGACAGGCTTGGGGATGCCGGTCGGCGAGGCCCCAGCCGGAGATAACCGCCGCCGGCGGCCTTGGATGCCGGACCGGCCTAGATGTGCGGCGTCGTGATCTTGACGCAGTCCCGGCGGCCCATCAGCACGCAATCCTGGGTCCGGCGCAGATCGGCGATGCTGACCGCAAGCCAGATCCCGATTGCGGTCAGCGCGATGGTGAAGGCGAGCGCGGCGATGTTGGCGAGCATGCGATGGCGGAAATCGTCCGGCTCCTCGCGAGGCTGCTCGTAGCGGGAAAGGTCGAGCGGTTCAGGGGCTGCTGCATGCAATGGCTGTACGGTACCGCTGCCCCGGTGGATCACAGGGGAGGGCGTCGTCCGCGGCCTGAACTGGAGCACCTGGTGCTCGTCGTCCGAGGTTATGGGCCGCTGGGATTTCATGGGGCGGGGATCACTCCAAAGCAGCGAATTTTAGATAGCATAGGCGACACAGGCGTTGCAGAAAATCTTCTCGCCGCGCACGCCCGTTGCGGGTTCGCATGATCGTTCCCGACCATTTCCCAGGTGCGGCGAACGCCCCTCGCAACGGTTGTCATCCCGATGTCAGGGACGCACGGGTTGCGCTGCAGCAACAGCCCTGTGCCCATGTTGCCGCCGCAACGCCCATGGCATAATCGGGAACCCGGACCACAAGCTGCCACCAGACGAGAGGCCGTTCGATCATGACCACCAATGCGCGCGAGCCGAGAGTGCACCCGGTGTCGATCCTGTCGCTGCGGCCGACGCAGATGACCGTCGGCATGCGCGAGGTCAAGGAGAAGCGCAAGCGCTGGCGCGAGCACGGCAAGAAGAAGCAGTCCGATCTCCTGGGCACCCACATGATCCCCGTCGTCGCCGGACCCGACGGGCGCTACTACGTCATCGATCATCACCATCTCGGCCGCGCGCTGCACGACGAAGGCATCAAGCAGGTGCTGGTCACCGTCGTCGGCGATCTCCGCATGGTCGAGCGCGAAGCGTTCTGGGGCGTGATGGACAACAAGCGCTGGGTCTATCCCTACGATTCCAAGGGCGAGCGTCGCCCGTTCCGCGATCTGCCGAAATCGGTCGCCGACCTCAAGGACGATCCTTATCGCAGCCTTGCCGGCGAGCTGCGCCGCATGGGCGGCTTCGCCAAGGACACCACGCCGTTCTCCGAATTCTTGTGGGCTGACTTCCTGCGCCGAAAGCTCTCGCGCAAGGCCGTCGACGCCGATTTCGGCAAGGCGCTCGAGAAGGCCCTGGCCGCGGCCAAGAGCAAGGACGCGGTCTATCTGCCCGGCTGGTGCGGGCCCGCATCGGAGGATTGATGCGCTCGCGCGCGCATCAGTCGCGCTGGAAGATCTTGGCGCCGGGATAGACACGGCGGGCGTAAGTGACGACCAATGCGCGATCCTGGGTTTCCAGGAAGGGCGTACGGATCCGGCACGACCCGACAATGAGGTGCCAAAGACCATTGAGCCTTTGAATGACGATCTTCATCTCAGTGTTCCTCGAAGGCACGGCACGCAACCCAATGCTGCTTGCTGTGGTCGCCTTGTGACTTCCGATCGCGGCCGCGGGCAGGAAATTCCCGATAGCGTCCGCGTTCGCTGCAAGACTACGACCACTCTTATGAGTTGGTGATGGGATGCGGTCCGGCGAGGCGAATCCGATCACAGGCGCTTGAGCGAAATCATTTTGCGCGCCGACGAAACCGTCCTGAAACAGAGCGCCCCACCTAATGGCCGCAGTCGAGCTCAAACAGGAGGCTCACATGCGCCGTATGGTTTTCGCAATTGCCTTGCTCGCGGTCGCTTCAGCAGGAATCTCGGCCTCGTTCGCCGCGGTTCATCAGGCGAGGACACTGACGTTTGCAGAGCGCTTTGCGCCCGCACTTCCGCTGATGGTCAATCACTAGCAGCGCAGCGGAATCGGCGATCATTTCGGATTTTTCTGGTCCGGCGAGGACAGCAATCGCTCCATGTCGACGGCGGCTTCAGCGTCACGCACCTTCTGCAAGAGCGCGTGACGCTCGGCGCCGGCCGGTAGGTCCTTGGCCGCGGCGCGAGCATCCTCCGTGAACTTGTTCAGGCGCTCCTGGAGTGACAGGGCGGGACGCGTACGGTTGCGCTTCTTGGTCATGGTTTGCCCTTTCGAGGGTCGAGCACACCATGTGCAGGCAAGTGGCGTCCTTAACTTTTGTTGGAACCGGGCGAGGCGATCGCGGGTTTTTATCCGACGGCGCCACGGCGCCTTGAATTGCAAACAAGGTTCCAATTCACGCGACCGGAGTTTCAGCAAAGTGCCCAGCGATGCGATCCGCGCGGCGCTCATCAAGCGCTTGCGCATCTCGTCCGCGATCGCGGATGAGGACATCAAGGAGATTGAAGCCCTGCCGATCTCGGTGCGGCAGTACCCCGCAGAGACGGCGGTGGTGCGCGATGGCGAGCGCGCGACAGACTGCTGCCTGATCGCGGACGGATTCTGCGCGCGATCCAAGACGATCGCGAGCGGCAAACGGCAGATCCTGTCGCTCCACATCCCTGGCGAGATTCCGGACCTGATGAGCTTGTTTCTTCACGTGATGGACCATGATCTGTCGACGCTGACGCCGGCAACGCTCGGCTTCATCAGTCACGAGACGCTGCAAAAGCTGCATCGCCGCAGCCCCACCGTCGCCGAGATGTTCTGGCGTGACACGCTGATCGACGCTGCCATGTTTCGCGAATGGATCGTCAATGTCGGCCAGCGTCCCGCGCCGGCGCGGCTCGCCCATGTCATGATCGAGCTGCGTGAACGCCTCAGGCTGATCGGGCGGCTGGACGGCAATAGCTTCGAGATGCCGCTGACGCAGGAGCAGATCGGCGAAGCCCTGGGGATTACGGCGGTGCACGCCAACCGGGTGATCAGGCAACTGCGCCAGGAGGGCATCGTCGAACTCAATCGCGGCCGCGTCACCGTGCTCGACGAGCGGAAATTTCAGGAACTAGCGGATTTCGACGGCCGTTACCTCCATCAGTCGCCAACCCTTTGAGGCGCCCGATGCCGCTATTTCACTTCGACATCCACGAGGACAGCCGTCTCACCCCGGACGAGGATGGACAGAATTTTGCGAATGTGGACGTCGCACGCAAGGAAGCGATGCTGACCGGTGCGTCCATCGCGCGTGAGGCGTTCGTCGCTGGCAGCGCCGATCATGTCGTCGTGGATGTGCGCGAGGATGAGCATGCGCCGTGCCTGAAGATCTCGATCACCCTCGAGGTCGAAGAACTGTCGGACGGGTAGTTCAACGCGTTGGCGCGATACGCGGAGCAGGCGCCATTGTTCCTCCGGCATGCAAACTTATATGCACGGTCGCTGTAACCCAGGTTAGCGACACCTCAGTCACCGAGGCGCACCGTGGAGATGACCACGGAGGTCCTCATGACGAAGAAGCGTAACCGCCGTAAGCAGACAGTTTCGTTCGACGATCGATTGCAGCAGGCGGCGAGCGATGCCCGTCAGGCCGCAGTGAATCTTCCACAAGGTCATGAACGCGACGGCATGCTGCAGCGGGCGCGCCAGGCGGAGATGGCTCGGCGGATCAACGGATGGCTGGCATCGCCCGGCCAGCCTATGCCGAAGTGAACCGGCAAGTGGACAGCCGGGAAAACAGCATGAACCGCAAGGCGGCATGCCTGATGCAAGCCGCCGCCTGCCGTGCGCAGGCCATGGCCGATCCTCTCAATCACGATTTCTGGGTCGACGAAGCAATAAAATGGCTGGAGCTCGCGCATGCGCCCGCGAGCCATGCCGTTGTGACAATCGAATTGCGGCCGAACATACGCGGCTTTGCTGGCGGGTAGCCGTCCGGGCTGAGGCCCACGAAATTTAGGAACGTCAACATCACGGTCGCGTCGATCATATGCGATCGGCCTTCATACCCGGCTGGCTGGTCGCGCTTCAGCGGCGGTCTCGGTCCGCATGTGTAAGCGCCGGGACCGTCCGCATGCGGGGACCAAATCGATGCGCCGATATCATTTCGATCTGGTCGATACCGATCGCGTCACCAATGCGGGCGGCGCAATTCTCGATCATGATGATCAGGCGAGAAGGATCGCGGAGGACCTCGCGCAAGACGTGCGGGACACCCGGCCGGAATTGATCGGGCAGGGCTATCAAATTTCGGTCAGGGCAGAAAACGGGAACGTGGTTTGTCGCGTTGCCATTGACCGGGAGAAGGGGGACGGCGGTTAGCCTGCCTTGCGGCTCTCGGGAAAAGTTCGTTAGCCCGGGTTTGGCGGTCCGGAAAAATAACATAAGTTATTGATGAGATCGGCTCGGACCCGGCTTATCGCACGGAGACAATCCCGTGAACCCATTGATCCGAAAACTCGAACATTTCGTGCGTTTATCGCCCGACGATCGGGCCATCCTTCAGCGCGCCTCGACCGAGCGCGTGCGGAAATTTGCGGCGCGCGTCGACATTACCCGAGAGGGCGATCAGCCGCGCGACGTGCACCTGATCCTGTCGGGATGGGCCTGCCGCTACAAGCAGATCGAGGACGGTCGGCGCCAGATCGTGTCGTTTTTCCTCCCCGGCGACATGTGCGATCTCAATGTCTTCATTCTCAAGGAGATGGACCACTCGATCGGCACCATCACCGACGTCACGATCGCCGATCTTTCGCGAGAATTCTTCGACGAGATCAGTACAGGCTATCCGCGCATCGCCACTGCTCTGTGGTGGGAGACGCTGGTCAACTCCGCGATCCAGCGCGAATGGACCATGAATCTCGGACAGCGCACGGCGTCCGAGCGGATGGCGCATCTGCTGTGCGAGATATTCTTCCGCTTGCGCCTTGCCGGCCTGACGGAAGGGACCAGTTGCGACTTCCCGCTGACCCAGGCCGATCTGGCGGATGCGACGGGCCTTTCCAAGGTCCATGTCAACCGCACCTTGCAGGAGCTTCGAGCAGCGAGGCTGATCATCCTGAGGGGCAAGACGCTGACGGTGCCGAGTTTGGAGCGGCTGATGGATGTCGGGCTATTCAACCCGAACTATCTCCACATGGAACACGAGGGCGCGCAACTCGACGCCAATGAGTGATCGGCTTCGCCAGGCGTTGCGATGCCGCAAACGGACTGTCGATAGGAACGAAATTAACATGGGTTACTTTACCCGCCAGAGTCCCAGACGGGGATTGGCGATGCCCAGGTTCTACTTCAACGTCTGTAACGGCAATCGATTCAACGACCGCGACGATCTTGGTCAGGAACTTCCGGATCGACGCGCGGCATGGGAAATGGCGACCCGATACGCCGGCGACAGCCTGCGCGATCTCGATGGAGATCTGCAGCCGGAGGACGACTGGCGGCTGGAAGTGCAGACCGAAGACGGTGCGCGCGTTTTCCAGATATCGATACGCGCAAGTCTCGGCTGATCGTCGTCGTCCAATCCGCATGTTGTCATAACCTATGTTGGCGAAGGGTTCGCGTTTCGGTCGTAGCATCGGCCCTCGATCCGGACTGGACGGGGCGCGACATGAAACACAGGCGTGGTTTCAAGCAGACCGAGACACTCCAGGAAACACTGGCGAGATTTGCCATCGAGATGCGCGAGCGCGCCGAGGCGCTGCCGGCTGGCATCGAGCGAGAGCAACTTCTCAAGCGAGCACGCAACGCCGACACCACGGCGCATCTGGACGATTGGGCGTCATCGCCCGGGCTGCAGCCCCCGACTTAGGAACGACGCCGTTACGCCAACATTGGCGACTCGTTCCTCTCCCTCACTTAGGCCTTCGCTCGAACCCCTTGAGCGAAGGCCGCTCTTTGTGGAGGCTCAGGAACTCGCGCGTGTCGCGCGAGCTGCGGAACCCGCTGGCTCCCGCGCCAAATTGGGAACGCCGGCGCCGGGTCTTGATTGATCATGGACAGGCTCTCGCAGCGCCGCGATGGAGTGAGGCCATGCGAAAACCCGGATCCGACAAGCAGCGCGACGAGTATTTGAGGAAGGCTCAGGCATGCCTCGAACAGGCGGCGCACGAGCCGGCCCGGCGCCGGCACTGGCTTCAACAGGCCGAAGAATGGACCCGGCGGGCGAGCGAGAGCCTTTACGGGGACGCTGACTGCGCGACCCATGAAATTCACGTCGGACGCCTGATTGCAAAGCCGTCGAAGTGAGGCGGCTCCCACAGGCGACAGGAGCACAGCATGAGCAGAGAAGACGACATTCACGCCACGCGACGGACCGAGCCCAATGGGGTCGAGCCGACGTTCTCCGAAGACGATCTCCAGCGCGCGCAGCTTGGTCCGCGCGGCGTTCCGGGCCAACCGGATCCGGCCAGGATGACCCCTCAGCGCGCCAAGAAGACGCCTACCGAAGGCGACTTCGACGGGCACACGTCCTGAGCGCTGACTGAGGCTGAGACAACAGTGACATCTTTCGCTGCAATTGTCAGCGCTTCAGACCAATAAGCGCGGAAGATTTTGACAGCGGCCGTCAGGCGCCGAGGTGCAGCACGACTTCGCTCAAGTCGAGCTCCGTCATTTTTTCGGCAGCCGGCCCATCAGATAGAACTCGTCGTTCGGCCGCATGCCGGTGAAATTCGCCAGCCGGTTCGACAATCCGAAGAAGGCCGAGATCGCTGCGATGTCCCAGATGTCGTCGTCGCTGAAACCGTGGGGAGCGAGGGCTGCGAAATCCTCTTCCGAGCTGCGCTGTGCGTCAGTCGAGATTTTCATCGCGAAATCGAGCATCGCTCTCTCGCGCAGCGTGATGTCGGCCTTGCGATAGTTGGTCGCGATCTGGTCGGCGATCAGCGGGTTCTTGGCACGGATGCGCAGGATCGCGCCATGGGCGATCACGCAATACTGGCACTGGTTGGCCGCCGAGGTCGCCACCACGATCATCTCGCGCTCAGCCTTGGTGAGCCCGCCGTCCTTCTCCATCAGCGCGTCGTGATAGGCGAAGAAGGCGCGGAACTCGTCGGGCCGGTAGGCCAGCGTCAGGAACACGTTGGGCACGAAGCCACTCTTCTCCTGCACGGCAAGCAGGCGCGTGCGGATGTCGTCGGGCAGGCTGTCGATGGCGGGTGCGGCGAAGCGTTGGGCGGGCTTTGTCATGGGTATGGATTCCGGCTTGGGGCCGGGAAACCATAGTCCATGCGGGAAGCCGCCTCAATGTGCTCCACGCGCGCTGTCATCGCCCGACTCAATCGGGCGATCCAGCATTCCAGAGACGGAATTGATTGAATCGAGAGGCCGCGGCGTACTGGATGCCCCGCTTCCGCGGAGCATGACAGTGTGCTTGAGGCGCGAGCGCGGCCCTACCGCAGCGGCTTCTTCAGCAGCGAGAAGCGATCGGGATCGAGGCCCATCGAGGGCTGCAACATCGGCGCCTCGGCGGGCGCGAGCGTCTTGGCCGGCGGCGCTGAGAACACCGGGTCGTTCGGCACGTCGCGCTGCGAGGTGGCGCCGCGCCAGCGCTCGAGCACGGCACCGACGAAATGCATGTCGTGACCGGCGGTGACCGAGGGCACGCTCGAGATGGTGGCTTCGCCGCGCGGCAATTGGTGCGGCGGCACCTCCTTGAAGCGCAGCCGCGTCGGCAGCGCGACACCTTCGCCGAATGCCAGCACTTCGCGGGTACCCAGCGAGGGTACGAAGGACAACAGGTTTGCGGCTGCATCCGACACCGCGGCGCGCAGCAGCGCCTGGTCGCGGTCGTTGGCAAGACGCATCGTGAACAGCGTGTTGCACTGGGAGATGATGGTGGCGTCGAGCTCGGCCGGTCGCTGCGTGATCAGGCCGAGATAGACGCCGTATTTGCGGCCTTCCTTGGCGATGCGCGACACCGCCTTGCGGGTCGGACCAAAGCCGATATTGCGGTCGGCGGAGGCGTAGCGGTGCGCCTCCTCGCAGACGAACAGCAGCGGCGAGACGCCGTCGCTCCAGAGGCCGAAGTCGAAGGCCATGCGGCAGAGCACCGACACGACGGAATCGATGACTTCGGCGGGGAAGCCGGCGAGCTGCATCACCGTCATCGGCTTGCCGTTGGCGGGGAGGCGGAACAGATGGCTGATCACTTCGGCCATGGTGTCGCCGCCGACATTGGCGTTGTCGAACATGAAGGCGTAGCGCGGGTCGTTGCGCACGGCTTCGATGCGCGAGATCAGCTTGTGATAGATGATGCGGGAGGAGCGGTTTTCCAGCTTGCCCATGCGCTCGTCGATCAGCGACATCAGATCGACCAGACGGTACGGCACCGGCGTGTCGACGGTATAGCCGACCTGCTTGGGGTCGATGCGCTTGAGGCCGATGCGGTCGGCGTTCTGGTACTGGGTGTAGACACCCTTGGCGAGCGGAATGACTTCCGCGAGGATGTCGAGTTCTTCGGGCACGCCGGCGCGGCCGCCGAACAGCACGTCGACGATTTCCTCGAAATTGAACAGCCAGAACGGCAGCTTCAGGTTTCGCGGGTTGAGCACCAGCGCGCGGTCGCCGAAGCAGCGGCCATATTCGTTGTGCACGTCGAGCAGAAAGATGCGCAGGTTCGGGCGCGCCTTGAGGATCTCGTTGAGCAGCAGCGATACGCCGGTGGATTTACCGACGCCGGTCGATCCCAGCACCGCGAAGTGCTTCGAGAGCATTTCCTCGACGTCGACATAGGCGACGACCGAGCGGTCCTGCTGGAGGAAGCCGACATTGATCTGGTCCGAGCCAGTCGGCGCGTAGATGGTGCGTAGCTCCTGGCTGGTGATCAGGTCGACGGAATCGCCGATGGTCGGATAATTGGTGACGCCGCGCTGGAATTTGGCCTTGTCGGCGGCATTGAGGATCTCGCCGAGCAGGTCGACCGAGGCGATCGCGATGTAATTGTCGCTGCTCGACAAATTCTCGCAGGACACCTCGGTGATCATGGCGACGATGACCGAGCTGGCGCAGCGAATGCTGACGAAACGGCCGACCGTGGCCCGAACCTCCGAGACCGGCATCCGGCTTTCCGCCAGAAGCCCGACCCGGGCGAGCGATCCGCGAACCGATATCACGCGTCCAAAAGATGTCACGATGGCTGAACCCGAGGAGACAAAATGTTTCTCCGACTATGCGGCGCCGTCGCTGGACAAACGGTTAAGCGCCAGGCGCGGGCACTTTGTTAAATCTGCGACAATTCGGCTAAGAACATTGTCCCCAATGCCTACTTGCGGGCGGAATCGGCCTGAAAGTGCTGCATTTCCAGGCTTTCAGGCCCAAATCACATTAAGGAAGATTTTACCATTCGGGCAGTCCGTCAACCTTCCATAGGACCGAGGGTGGGCCGCAGAGCCGGCCTCCGCCGCGGATAGACGTATGTTGATTTGTTGACGGGACCTAATCATTTGTACATTAGTACAAATGAACCCGCGGACGCCGCTAGGGCGCGTGCATGAAACATTGCGCCCCGCGCCCGATTGCGCGATCCCCTGAGAGGGATCGCAGGCCAGGCCTTGTTAGCCAAGTTGGAGGACACCATGCAGCCCGAACCGATCTTCGATCTCGCTCATCTCGGTCACATGGAACTGCTGACGCCGAAGCCGGACGAGAGCCTGAAATTCTTCGTCGACGTCATGGGCATGACCATCAGCGGGCGGAAGGGCGAGTCGGTCTATTTGCGCGGCTGGGACGATTACGAGCGCTATTCGCTCAAGCTGACGGCTTCGAAGACCTCAGGCATGGAACACATGGCGCTGCGCGCGCGAAGCCAGCAGGCGCTGGAGCGCCGGGTTGCCGCGCTGAAGGGCTCGGGCTTCGACATCGGCTGGATCGACGGCGACATGGGGCAGGGGCCGACCTTCCGTTGTCGAGACCCCGACGGCCACGTCGTCGAGCTCTATTACGAGACCGAATGGTATCAGGCGCCGCCGGAGCTGAAGCCGGCGCTGAAGAACCAGGCGCAGCGCTTTCCCGCGCGTGGCGTCAATGTCCGCCGGCTCGACCATCTCAACTGCCTCGCCGTCGACATCAAGGCCAACCGCGAGTTCTTCGAGAACTATCTCGGCTGCCGGCTCACCGAGCAGATTGTGCTCAACGATGGCCGGGAAGCCGCGATGTGGCTGACGATGTCGAACAAGAGCTACGACTTCGCCTATTCGCTCGACCATTCCGGCACGCCCGGCCGCTTCCACCACGTCACCTACGCGCTCGACAGCCGCGAGGAAATTCTGCGCGCCGCCGACATTTTCCTGGAGAACGGCATCCATATCGAGACCGGCCCGCACAAGCACGCGATCCAGCAGACCTTCTTCCTCTATGTCTATGAGCCCGGCGGCAACCGCGTCGAAGTCGCCAATGCCGGTGCCCGGCTTATCCTCGCGCCGGACTGGAAGCCGATCGTGTGGACGGAAGAAGAGCGCAAGAAGGGGCAGGCCTGGGGGTTGAAGACAATCGAATCCTTCCACACCCACGGCACGCCGCCGGTGGAGGTGAAGAAGCACGCGTGATCGCGCGCTTCCTTTAATGTAGCGACGCCCGCACCCGCGCGATCGTCTCGCGAACGCCTGTCCAGGCGGGCTTGTCCGGTGCGAACTGCCCGCGCAGGAAGGTGGCGAGTTCCTCGACCTGCACGTCGCTCATGCTATTCCCAAACGCGGGCATGTAGCCGAGATCGCTCGATGCGGGCTCGGTGATGCCGTGCATGATCACCTGCACGAGATTGTCCGACGTCGCGCTGTGAAGATTGCTGTTGAGCGCGAGCGAGGGGCGGCTGCCGAACAGCGGCAGCCCGCCGACCTCGTGGCAAACGGCGCAGGCGCCCTGATACAGCCGCGCGCCGGTCGACGAGGCGACTGTGACTTGCGTCGCGCTTTCCAGCTTTGCTGCGAGCGCCGGCGCATCTGGCGCGGCGTCATTAAACGAGCCGAGATAGATCGCCATCGCGCGGATGTCCTGGTCCGGCAAGGCCTTGAGATCCCGAACGATCGGCGCCATCGGGCCGGCGGCGACGCCGTGATAGCGCGAATGGCCTGTGCGCAGATAGGCGAACAGTTCGTCTTCGCCCCAGGGAATCGGCGCGTGCGAGAGTGAGGTCAGCGGCGGTGCCTCCCAGCCCTCGGCAAAGCCGCCGGCGAGATAGGCATTGCGCTGCTCTGCGCCGAGCGCATTGCGCGGTGAATGGCAGCCGCTGCAATGGCCGAGGCTCTCGACCAGATAGGCGCCGCGATTCCAGACCTCGGATCTGGCGGGATCGGGCTTGAACTCCTTGGTCTGGTGGAACAGCTCATTCCAGCCGGCCAACAGCGGGCGGAGATTGAACGGGAAGGCCAGCGCATTCGTGGGCGCCGTCGTCCGCACCGCAGGCTGGGCCATCAGGTAGGCGTAGAGCGCCTGCATGTCGGCGTCGCTGGTCTTTGAAAAATGCGTGTAGGGGAAGGCCGGATAAAGCTGCCGTCCGTCGCGATGCAGTCCGTCGCGCATCGCGCGCTCGAACGCGGGATAGGACCATGCGCCGATGCCGGTCTCGATGTCAGGCGTGATGTTGGTGGAATAGATCGTGCCGAACGGCGTCTCCAGCGCGCGGCCGCCGGCGTTGAGCACGCCACCGAGGTTGGTGTGACATTCCGCGCAATTTCCGAGGGCCGCAAGCTGCTCGCCGCGGGCGATCGTCGCTGTCGAATAGACCGAAGCATCGGGCCGCGTGATCGGCGCAATCGCGCGCCCGGGCAGCAGTGCCGCGCCGATGCCGATCGCGGCACTACAGACCGCAGCGATCGTCGCGAAGACGCCGGCGCGCCTGGCAAAGGGATTCTCCCAGATGCGGGACGGTTTTGGCGCAGCCGGTGCGGGCAGGGCCTGCGGCGTGGGTGCCGCGTCGCCATGCAACCCCTTCAAGATGCGCTCCGGCGTGAACGGAGGCTCGCGAAAGCGCACGCCGGTGGCATCGAAGATCGCATTCGCGATCGCCGCCGCGCTCGGGACCGACGCGGACTCGCCGACGCCGAGCGGTGCCTGGTCCTGACGCGGCAGCATCAAGACGTCGATCTTGGGCACGTCGGGGAAGGGGATGATCGGATAGGCGCCCCATTCCCGCGCAGCCACTGCGCCACGCTCGAACGAGACCTCTTCCATCAGCGCGCGGCTGGTGGACTGGATGACGTTGCCGTGGATCTGGTGGCGCACGCCGTCCGGATTGATCATCAATCCGGAGTCCTGTCCCGCGACGACGCGGGTGACGCTGACATCGCCCGTGGTCTTGTTCACCGCGACGTCGGCAACCCACGCCGACCATGCCGCGCCATAGCCGGGAAACTTGCTGTGGACGTAGAGCGCGTAGGCAAAGCCGCGTCCGTGCACGACATCGCCGTCCTTCTCCTCACGCACCGGCCGCGCCGTCCAGCCCGCGCGCTCGGCAACGGCATTGACGAGATCGACCGCGCGCTGGTCTTTCAGGTAGCGCAGGCGATATTCGATCGGGTCGACGCCGGCCTCGGTCGCGGCCTCGTCGATATAGGATTCATGCGCAAACGTGTTCGGCAGGGCCGAGACGCCGCGAAACCAGGATGCGCGCACGATCGGGGCCATGTCGTGGGCGACGACGCGCATGTGGTCGTAGTCGTAAGGCGGAATCGCGGTGCGGTCGCCCATCTGGAGGACCGCGGGCTCGGGCGAGATGCGGCCGGTGAGCAGCAGCGCCAGCGTCGGCGCGGCGTTGGATGGATAGCGCGTGGCGAGATCGTAACCGGCGATGCCGCCGTCGGCGTTGAGGCCACCATTGACGTCGATGAGCTGCGCGGTGCCCTTCGGCTCCCAGGCGTGCTCCTGCTCGCGCGTGAGCTGCACGCGCACGGGACGGCCGACCGCGCGCGACAACAGCAGGGCGTCAGCGGTGACGTCGTCGGCGCAATTGCGGCCGTAGCAGCCGGCAGCCTCCAGCCTGATGACATCGACCTCGCTCTCGGGACGCTCGATCAGCAGCGCAAGATCGCTGCGCAGCACGTGCGGGTTCTGGGTGCCGGACCAGACCCGGATATTGCCGTCCCTGTAATCCGCGACCGCACAGGACGGGCCGATCGAGGCGTGCATCTGATAGGGCCAGACGTAAGTCCGCTGCATCGGCTTCGCAGAGCCAGCGATCGCCGCATCGACGTCGCCCTTGTCGATCAGCGTGCGCGGCGTCGACGGATTAGCGCGCAAGGCAGTCTCGACACCGGCAAGGTCCGTCAGCACCGGCGTCGGCTTCCAGCTCACTTTGAGTTGCTCCGCGGCGCGAATCGCGTTCTCCTCGCGCTCGGCGACCACGCCGACGAAATCTCCGATACGCACGACGGCTATGAGGCCGGGAACGTCTCCGACAGACGATTCATCGACCGCGATGAGGCTGGTGCCGACGAACGGCCCGGCATCCACGCCGGAATAGGGTGGACGCACCAAGCGGCCGTGCAGCATGCCGGGCACGCGGATATCATGCACGAAGGTCAGTTCGCCCGTGGCCTTGGCAGGCAGGTCCACGCGCGGCATCGACTGGCCGACGATAGCGTAATCGCCGACGGCTTTGACCCTGACGTCGTCGGTCAGCTCGAGACGAATGGTCTCGCCGCCGATCAATTCGCCATAGCTGACGCTGCGATTATGGCTCCGGACGAGACCGTCCTCGATCGTCAGTTCGGCCTCCGGCAGCTCCAGCCGCTCGGCCGCGCGCGCGATCAGAAAATGCCGCGCCAGTGCTGCCGCCTTGCGCAGGGGCACGGCGGTGATCTGGATCGTTTCGCTCGCGATCGTCGGGCCCTGGTTCGGCACGATAGCGGTGTCGCCGAGCACGACGACGACACGGGCAAAGGACACGTCCAGCTCTTCGGCGACGATCTGGCCGAGCGCCGTGCGGATGCCGGTGCCGAGATCGACATGGCCGTTGTAGGCCGTGACAGATCCATCCGCGGTGATGCGGACAAAAGTTTCGGATGTGACCTCGTCCACCGTGCGGACGACGACGAGCGAGCCTCGCTCTGCTCCGTTCGAAACGGGGGAGGCCATCAATCACCGGCCTCGGCGAGCTGGCCCGACGCGCGCATCACGGCGCGCAGGATTTCCACATGCGTGCCGCAGCGGCAGAGATTGTAGCGCAGCGCCGCGAGCGCCTCATGTTCCGACGGCTGTGGGTTGATCGCGAGCAGCGCCTTGGTAGTCATGATCATGCCATTGAGACAGTAGCCGCACTGTGCGGCCTGCTCGTCGATGAAGGCCTGTTGCACAACGTCAGGCTTGTCGCGCGTGCCGAGCCCTTCGAGCGTCACGATGTCGCGCCCGGCGCAGCCGCTGATTGGAATCACGCAGGAGCGCGCGGCCGTGCCGTCGATCAGGACTGTGCAGGTGCCGCATTCACCCAAGCCGCAACCATATTTCGGGCCGTTGAGTCCGAGATCATTGCGCAGCACATAGAGCAGCGGCGTCTGACGCTCTGCCGTGACGTCGTGGATCCTGCCGTTCACGGTGAGGCGGATCGGTGTCTGCGTCATCCTCGTTTCCAAGCCCTTACTCGTTTCCGAGCCTTATTCGTTACCAAGTCTTGCGGTTGCGAAATCTCTACGTCGCGACGATACCGTTTGTACACAAACGTGCAAGCGGTCATGCCGCAGTGCAGCGCAACTGCCCGCTTTGTGGACAAGGCCGGGAGGCAAGTGAGGTTTTATGCGGCAGAGACATGTTTTCGCGCGCGCCGCCGCTTGACAGCTATCGGCACCGCGCGCAACATCGTTCGTATACGAATGATAACCGCAGCGTCTGCTGGCTTGGACAGGGTGATGGAAACAACGAGCGCTGCCACCGACAAGATCCGCTGCGATGCGTGTCCGGTGATGTGCTACATCAAGCCGGGCGCGGCGGGCGCCTGCGACCGCTATGCCAACCACGACGGCAAGCTTGTCCGCGTCGATCCGCATGTGATCCTGGAGCGCACGGTCGAGCATGGCGGCAAGCTCGTTCCGTTCGGCCGCACCGAAGACTGGGACGGCAAGATCGTCCATGAGCCTTCGACCTTCGTGACCGCGATCGGTGCGGGCACCACCTATCCGGATTACAAGCCGGCGCCGTTCATCGTCTCCGCCGAGGTCGACGGCGTCGACATGGTGACCGTGGTCACCGAGGGCATCTTCTCCTATTGCGGTATCAAGGTGAAGATCGACACCGACCGCTATCTCGGCCCCGAGACCGCGACCGTGCGCGCGCAGGGCGAGGCGGTAGGCCACGTCACCACCAGCGAATACGGCTCGCAGATGCTGTCGCTCGGCGGCGTGCATCATCTCACCGGCGGCTCCAAGAAGGAGGGCCGCGTCACCTGCGACACGCTGATGGATCTCGCCAATTGCAAGGCGGTGGAGCTGACCATCGACGGCGGCGCGAGCGTGGTGGTGCAGGCAGGCCAGCCGCCGATCGTCAACGGCATGAAAGAAGAGCGCATGCGCGTCGGCTGCGGGTCGGCGACGATCGGCATGTTCGCCAAGCAATGGCATGGCAAGGTCGATGAAGTGGTCGTGGTCGACGATCACATCACCGGTGTGCTCTCGGAGCACCAGGCGGGAAAACTGCTCGACATCGTCGACACCGGAATCAAGATGAAGGGCCGTCGCTCGACGCCCGGCCGCTATTTCCAGGTCGCTGATCCCGGCACGGGGTGGGGCGGTACCAATATCTCCGATCCGCTGGCCATCCTCGGACCGTTCGACGCGAAGGAGGCCAAGCCCGGCCTGTCGATGCTGATGGTCTCCACCACCGGCGAGCATTCGTCGTATTACGTGCTCGATGAGGCCTTGAAACCGGTCGAGACCGAGATGCCGGCCGATCTGAAATTCTCGGTCGAGCGGATCCAGGAGAATTGCGAGCCGGCGCTGTGCACGGTGCTGTTCATGGCCGGCGCCGGCGGCTCGTTGCGCGCGGGCGTGACCGACAATCCGGTGCGGCTGACGCGATCGGTGAAGGACGCGCTGACGCGCGTCACCAGCGGCGGCGCGCCGGTCTATGTCTGGCCGGGCGGCGGTATTACCTACATGGTGGACGTGACCCAGATGCCTTCAGGTGCGTTCGGCTATGTGCCGACGCCGGCGCTGGTCGCGCCGATCGAGTTCACGATGAAATTGACCGACTATGCCGCGCTCGGCGGGCACATGGATTACGTCAAGCCGCTCGCCGAGGTGAGGGGCGGCGATGATGTCCGTCAGTTGCCCTGGCAGAACCCGATCCCGGGACGGCGGGCATGACGCGGCTCCCGCAAATCGCATTGCTGTCTGATGGCCGGCGGCTGCATTTGCAGGATGGACCGATTGATCTGATCGTTGAGGCGAAGGGGTGCGCGGACGAGGTGCGCGCGGCCTATGAGGCTGCGGCGCGCCGAGTCACCGGATTGCTCGACGAGCTCTGCGCGGAACTGCCGGAACTGCGGGCGGCTGCCGAGGGGCGAACTGCGCTGAAGGGCGTCGTGGCGCGTCGGATGCACGCAGCTGTCGCGCCTTACGCCGCCGGTTGCTTCATCACGCCGATGGCGGCCGTCGCCGGCAGCGTGGCCGAGGAGATTCTCGGCGCGATCCTGAGCGTTGCGACGCTCGACCGGGTCTACGTCAACAATGGCGGCGACATTGCGCTCCACCTCGGCCGGAGCGAGCATTTCCTGGTCGGTCTGATGGATCGGCCTGACAGCGACGGCGTGATGCGCGCCATCAGGGTCGACACGAATGATCCGGTGCGCGGCATCGCGACCAGCGGACGCCATGGCCGCAGTTTTTCGCTCGGCATTGCCGATGCGGTGACGGTGCTGGCGGCGACGGCTTCGCGGGCCGATGCGGCTGCGACTGTGATCGCCAATGCCGTCGATCTGCCCGGGCATCCCGGCATCATCCGGCGACCCGCAAACGAGCTTCAGCCCGACAGCGATCTCGGCGCGCGTCTCGTCACCCGCGAGGTTGGTGAGATCTCGCAGAGTGAGATCGCCGCCGCGCTCGAATCTGGCGCGGAGTGTGCACGGCGATTATTCGATCGCGGATTGATCGAGGGTGCCGTACTGCGGCTTTGTGGTGATATGCTTGTCATCGGAACCAAGGATATAGAAGAGCAGCGACCGCGCCCGTTTGTGCTGGAGAACGTGGTTGATGTCTGAACAGGGAAGCGAAACATGAGCGCGATCATCCGCAAGATCGTCACCGTCGTCGAAGAGACGCAGATGGAGATGGGCCGCCAGGTTTCGCCGCCGACACGGCGTGCCGCTGCCATCGCCGTCATCGAAAATCCCTTTGCCGGAAAATATGTCGAGGATCTTTCGCCGCTGATCGCGATCGGTGAGGAACTCGGTGCGCTCCTGTCGAAGCGCGCCGTCGCCGCGCTCGGCATCGATGGCGCGAAGGCGCACAGCTACGGCAAGGCTGCAGCCGTCGGCGAGAATGGCGAGCTGGAGCATGCGGCGGCGATCCTTCACCCCAAGATGGGGGCGCCGGTGCGAAAAGTTCTGAGCAAGGGTGCGGCGCTGATCCCGTCGTCGAAGAAGCGCAGCGGTCCGGGCACGACGCTGGACATTCCGCTCGGTCACAAGGACGCGGCCTTCGTGCGCAGCCATTTCGACGGCATGGAAGTGCAGATCAACGACGCGCCGCGCGCCAACGAGATCATGGTCGCGGTCGCCATCACCGACAGCGGCCGCCCGCTGCCGCGCGTCGGGGGACTGACGGTTGCCGAAATCAAGGGTGAAGACGGTTTGAAGTAAGGGACAGTCCGGAGGGGCGGGCACAGTCTCTCCGGAAGGATCGTGGTCGAGACACAGAGTTCAAAACTGGAGGTTGGGATGCGAGCAAGAAACTATTTCGTCGGCGCGGCCTTTGCGCTTCTGGCAGCCGGCATGAGCCATTCGGCCCTGGCGGAGGACATCAAGATCGGCGAGATCAACAGCTACTCGCTGCTGCCGTCCTTCACCGAGCCCTATCGCAAGGGTTGGCAGCTCGCGGTCGAAGAGATCAATGCGGCTGGCGGCATCAATGGCAAGAAGCTCGTCGTCATCTCCAAGGACGACGGCGGCAAGCCGGCGGACGCGCAGACCGCGGCCAATGAGCTCGTTTCCAGCGAAGGCGTGGCGATGCTGACGGGCACGTTCCTGTCGAATATCGGTCTCGCGGTCAGCGACTTCGCCAACCAGAAGAAGGTGTTCTTCCTCGCGGCCGAGCCGCTGACGGACGCCGTGACCTGGGCGAAGGGCAACAAGTACACCTTCCGCCTGCGTCCCTCCAACTACATGCAGGCTGCGATGTTGGTGGAAGCAGCCTCCAAGCTGCCGGCCAAGCGCTGGGCGACCATCGCGCCGAACTACGAATACGGCCAGTCGGCGGTAGCCGTGTTCAAGAAGCTGATGTCGGAAAAGCGTCCTGACATCCAGTGGGTCGACGAGCAATGGCCGCCGCAGGGCAAGATCGACGCCGGTCCGGTGGTGCAGGCGGTGGCGCAGGCCAATCCGGAAGCCATCCTCAACGTCACCTTCGGCCCCGATCTCGTCAAGCTCGTGCGCGAGGGTAACACCCGCGGCCTGTTCAAGGGGCGCGAGGTCGTGTCGTTCCTGACCGGCGAGCCCGAATATCTCGATCCGCTCAAGGACGAGACGCCCGAGGGCTGGATCGTGACCGGCTATCCCTGGTACTCGATCAAGACGCCCGAGCATGACAAGTTCCTGAAGGCCTATCAGGCCAAGTACAACGACTATCCGCGCCTCGGCTCGATCGTCGGCTACCAGACCATCAAGGCGGCGGCAGCGATCATCGCCAAGGCCGGCTCGACCGACACCGACAAGATGATCGCGGCGGCCGAAGGCATCACGATGCCGTCGCCGTTCGGCGAGATCACCTTCCGCAAGATCGACCATCAGTCGACGCTTGGCGCCTTCGTCGGCAAGACCGCGCAGAAGGACGGCAAGGGCGTGATGGTGGATGCGTCCTACAAGAAGGGTTCGGACTATCTGCCCAGCGACGCCGAAGTCCAGAAGATGCGTCCGAAAGATTAGGCCCAGCTGCCGTAGGGTGGGTTAGCCGAAGGCGTAACCCACCACTTTCGGTATCCGCAGAACGAAAAGAGGTGGGTTACGCCGGGCGAACTGAGTCGCTGGGCTAACCCACCCTACGACCCCACTGAGACTTTCTAACCCGGACCGCCGATGGCCTTTTACGTCGTACAGTTTCTGACCGGTCTCGCCAGCGCAGCGTCGCTGTTTCTGGTGGCCTCGGGCCTGTCGATCATCTTTGGCGTGACGCGGATCGTGAATTTCGCGCATGGCGCCTTCTACATGATCGGCGCCTATGTCGCCTTCACGCTGACCGAGCGCTTCTCTGGTGCGTTCGGTTTCTGGGGCGGTGTCGTACTGGCGGCGCTGGCCGTGGCGCTGATCGGTGTCCTCGTCGAGATGGTGCTGCTGCGGCGCATCTATCACGCGCCCGAACTGTTCCAGCTGCTCGGCACATTCGGTCTCACGCTGATGGTCGAGGATCTCGTGGTGCTGATCTGGGGCCCAGATGATCTCGTCGGCCGCCGTGCACCCGGCTTCAAGGGCGCAGTCGATTTCTTCGGCCAGAACATCCCGAGCTATGACCTGTTCCTGATCGTGCTTGGCCCCGTGGTGCTCGGCGTTCTCTGGCTGCTGTTCCAGCGCACACGCTGGGGCGTCCTGGTGCGCGCCGCGACGCAGGATCGCGACATGGTCGCCGCGCTCGGCGTCAATCAGAAATGGCTGTTCACGTCAGTGTTCGCGGTCGGCGTCTTTCTCGCTGCCCTTGGTGGCGCGCTTCAGATCCCCCGCGATGCGGTGCATCATGCCATGGACCTGCGCATCATCGTGGAGGTCTTCGTCGTGGTCGTGATCGGCGGCCTCGGCAGCATCGTCGGCGCCTTCGTCGCAGCCGTGCTGGTCTCCGAGCTGAACGCCTTCGGCATCCTGATCTTCCCAAAGATCTCCATCATTCTGGTCTTCCTGGTGATGGCGGTGGTGCTGATCGTCCGACCCTGGGGGCTGTTCGGCAAGCCAGAGGCGGCCGCGCGCAAGACGCCGGGTCTCACGGTCAATCCCTGGCGGCCGCTGACGTCGAACGAGCGACTGGCAGCGCTCGCGGCCCTCGTGATGGCGTCGATGCTGCCGCTGTTCGTCGGCAACTACGCGCTGACCGTTTGCTCCGAGATCGCGATCTTCGTCATCTTCGCCGTCAGTCTGCACTTCCTGATGTCGGTCGGCGGACTCGCATCCTTCGGCCACGCGGCTTATTTTGGCCTCGGCGCCTATGGCGTCGCCTTCCTCGCCAAGATGGCGGGACTGCCGATGATCGTCTGCCTGCTCCTCGGGCCGCTGCTGGGCTGCATGGGCGCAGCGGTGTTCGGCTTCTTTGCCGTGCAACTCTCCGGCGTCTACTTCGCGATGCTGACGCTCGCCTTTGCGCAGATCGTATGGTCGATCGCTTTCCAGTGGGTGAGCGTGACCGGCGGCGACAACGGTATTTTGAGTCTCTGGCCGGAAAAATGGGCGGCGAGCCCATCGCATTTCTACTGGTTGGCCCTCGGTGTTGCCGCGCTCGTCACAATCGCGCTGCGGGTCATGGTGTTCTCGCCGTTCGGCTACGCGCTGCGTGCGACGCGCGACTCGCTCCTTCGCAGTGAGGCGGTCGGCATCAACGCCAAGCGCATCCAGTGGACCGCCTTCGTCATCGCGGGCACCACCGCCGGCATCGGCGGCGCGCTGTTCGCCTATCTGAAGGGCAGCGTCTTCCCCGACAATCTCGGCATCTCGCTCTCGGTCGATGCGCTGGTCATGGTGCTGCTTGGCGGCGTCGAGACGGTGTCGGGCGGCGTGATCGGCGCCATCGTCTACAAGGCGCTGAACATCTGGTTGGTCAGCCAGACCGATCTGTCAAAGCTCGTGCTTGGCGGCTTCATCGTGCTGATCGTCGTCGTCTTCCCCAAGGGCATCGTCGGCATGCTGGAGATTTTGGCGCAGCGGCGTCGGAAGTCCTTGCCGCCGGGGTCCTCACTGCTTGCCAAGCCGATCGAGTCTGCCGAATGAGCGTCGCACCCCCACTTCTCGCGGTCGAAGGCCTGACCAAATCCTACGGTGGTATCCATGCCGTGCGCGGCGTCTCGTTCTCGCTGCGCGCCGGCGAAATATTGGCGCTGATCGGCCCGAACGGTGCGGGCAAGAGCACGTGCTTCGATATGCTCAACGGCCAGAACCGGCCTGATACCGGTCATGTCCGCCTGCTTGGCGAGGAGACCACCGGCAAGAAGCCGCGAGAGATCTGGCGGCTCGGCGTCGGACGCACCTTCCAGATCACGGCGACCTTCGCCACCATGACGGTGCGCGAGAACGTGCAGGTCGCGCTGATCTCGCACGGCAAGCAGCTGTTCAATCTCTGGGGTTCGGCGCCGAATGTCGACCGTGGCGAAGCCGGCCGGCTACTCGAATTGGTCGGCATGGGCGGCTACGCGGACCGTCCCTGCGGCGAGCTGGCTTATGGCGATCTCAAGCGCCTCGAGCTTGCCGTGGCGCTCGCCAATCAACCAAAACTCTTGCTGATGGACGAACCGACCGCCGGCATGGCACCGCGCGAACGCGTCGAGCTGATGCGGCTCACGGCCCAGATCGCGAAGGAGAAGTCGATCGGCGTGTTGTTCACCGAGCACGACATGGACGTGGTGTTCGAGCATGCCGACCGCATCATCGTGCTCAATCGCGGCTCGCTGATCGCCGAAGGCTCGCCCGCCGAAGTGCGCGGCAATCCGCAGGTGCAGGCGATCTATCTCGGCGAGGGCCTGCTCTATGAGGCCGGGCCTCGTGAGGGAGCTTCGGCATGAAGCTGACGGTGCAGGACCTGAACAGCCATTACGGCCCGGCGCACATCCTGTTCGACATCGGTTTCGAAGTCGGCGAGGGCGAGGTGGTGGCGCTGCTGGGGCGCAACGGTGCCGGCAAGTCGACGACCTTCCGCTCCATCGTCGGGCTCGTGGCGCAGCGAACCGGCCGCATCACGTTCGAGGGCAAGGACGTCTCGGCGCGACCGACGCACGAGATCGTGCGCGAAGGCCTCGGCTATGTGCCGGAGGAGCGGCGCATCTTCACGGATTTGACCGTGGAGGAGAACCTGGAAGTCGGCCGCCAGCCGAAGCGGCCGAATGCGCCTTACTGGACGCGCGAAAAGCTGTTCACATTGTTTCCCAATCTCGGCGAGATGAAGGGCCGTCCGGGCGGCCGCATGAGCGGCGGTGAGCAGCAGATGCTCACCATCGCGCGCACGCTGATGGGCAATCCGTCGCTGGTGCTGCTCGACGAGCCCTCGGAGGGCCTGTCGCCCAAGATCGTGGAGCAGATGGTGGGCGCCATCCTGACCATGAAGAAGGAGGGCGTCAGCATCGTCGTCTCCGAACAGAATTTGCACTTTGCGCGGTTGATTTCCGATCGTGCCTATATCATCGAGCGCGGCCGTATCTGCTTTGGTGGCACCATGGCCGAGCTCGACGCGCGTCCGGATATCCGCGACGCGCATCTGTCGTTGTGAAGGGCGGGGCGGGGATGGCGAGAAGCGTCACGGCGAAGAAGAGCGTCAAACCGGGCAAGCCGCCCTACGTGCTCGACGAGCAGGTCGGCTTCATCCTGCGACAGGTCTGGCAGCGTCACAGCTCGATCTTCTCGCGCGACATCGGCACCAATTTGACGCCGACGCAGTGGGCGGCATTGTCAAAGCTCGCCGAGACCGGGCCGTGCTCGCAGAACCAGCTCGGTCGATTGACGGCGATGGACGTCGCGACCATCAAGGGCGTGATCGACCGCCTTACGGTGCGCGGTCTGACTGAGACGAGCCAGGATCCGGAGGACGGACGACGTCTCCTGGTGAGCCTGACGCGCGCCGGTCAACAGCTCTCGGAAAAGCTCGCGCCGAACGCGATTGCGATCACACGCGAAACGTTGGCGCCGCTGGATGCGAAAGAGCGCGAGCTGCTGATGGCGTTGTTGAACAAGCTGCGATGAAGTCGTCATTCCGGGGCGCGACGAAGTCGCGAGCCCGGAATGACGGTGGTGTGTGAGGCGGCCTACTTCGCCACCACCTCCGGCACCCGGCCGGCCGGCGGCGTGTTGCGGCTGCGCTGGGTGCGGACGATGCCATCGATGATGGTCATGCCGATGCCGGGGAGGTCGCCGAGCTGGACGCTCTCCAGGATGGTCTTGCCGGGCGAGTGCTGCGCCTTGTCCATGATGACGAAATCGGCGGAACGGCCCACTTCGATGAGGCCGCAATCGAGCTGACGCATCCGAGCGGTGTTGCCGGTGGCCAGGCAAAACGCGATCTCGGCCGGCAGATCGCCGAGCGAGGACAGCATCGAGACCATGCGCAGAATGCCGAGCGGCTGCACGCCGGAGCCGGCCGGTGCATCGGTGCCGAGGATAACGCGATGCAGATCGCCCATTTCGCGCGCGATGCGCAGCGTGAACAGTGCCGAGCGCTCGTTGCCATTGTGCACGAGCTCGAGGCCGCGCTTGCAGCCTTCACAGATGCAGCGGATCTGGTCGTCGGGCAGCGCAGTGTGACCGCCATTGATGTGGCCGACCACGTCGGTGTCGGCTTCCAGCACCACGTCCTTGTCGATCAGGCCGGATCCGGGAATTGAAGGTCCGCCGGTGTGGATCGTGCTCTGGATGCCGTATTTGCGGGCCCAGCCGACCATCTTGCGTGCGGTGGGGCCGTCCTTGACGCCGCCGAGGCCGACTTCGCCGAGCAGCTTGACGCCGGCGGCGGCCAATTCCTTGAAGTCTTCCTCGACCATCTCGCATTCGATCACGGGCGCGCCGGCGTGAACCTTCACGCCGCCGGGGCGCAGATTCCAGAAGGCGCGCTGGGCGAAGATCGCCATGGCCTTCAGCCCGACGACATCACGTGGACGGCCGGGCATGTGAACTTCGCCGGCGGAGATCATCGTGGTAACGCCGCCGTGGAGATTGCTGTCGATCCAGCCGATCTGGTTCTGGCGCGGCGTCCAGTCGCCGGCGACGGGGTGGACGTGGCTGTCGATCAGGCCCGGCGCGACCGTGGTGCCGTTGGCCTCGACGATCGTGGTCGCGCCGCCCGTGTTGAGGTCCTTGAAGCGGCCGATCGCAGTGATCTTGCCGTTCTCGGCGACGATTGTGTCGCCGTCCAGGATTGGCTTTTCCATCGCGCCGGACAGGATCAGGCCGATATTGCGGATCACGAGCTTCGAGGGTCCGGTGGCCTGGGGTGCGTCATGCGCCATGGAAGGGGCTCCTTATTCCTAACTGCAACGCTTTCGATCTTGGGCAGCCTTGACCGCGGGATCAAGCAGGATTATTCATTAGTATACGAATGATCGTGTACAAACGACGCATAGCTGGCCCGCCTCGGAAACCGCAGATGGAAGCGACAGGGAAGGTGAGATGAGCAATTTCAATCAGGAAAGCGTTTTGAGCGTCCATCACTGGACTGATACGCTGTTCTCCTTCAAGACCACCCGCAGCCCGACCTTCCGTTTCCGCAACGGCGAGTTCACCATGATCGGACTCAAGGTCGGCGAGAAGCCGCTGCTGCGGGCCTATAGCGTCGCCAGCGCCAACTACGAGGACACGCTCGAATTCTTCTCGATCAAGGTGCCTGATGGACCGCTGACCTCGCGGCTCCAGCATCTGAAGCAGGGCGACGAGATCATCGTCAGCCGCAAGGCGACCGGCACGCTTGTCATCGACAATTTGGAAGAGGGCCGCAACCTCTATCTGATCGGCACAGGCACCGGCCTCGCGCCGTTCCTGAGCGTGATCAAGGACCCCGAGACCTATGAGCGGTTCGAGAAGGTCGTGCTGTTGCACGGCTGCCGTCACGTCAAGGAACTCGCCTATGGCGAGATGATCACCGAGCATCTTCCGAAGGACGAGGTGCTTGGCGAGTACATCAGCAATCAGCTGATCTACTACCCGACCGTGACGCGCGATCCCTTCCGCAATCGCGGCCGCATCACCGACCTCATCACCTCAGGCAAGCTCTTTGCCGATATCGGCCTGCCGGCGCTGGAGGCCGCGCACGACCGCGTCATGATCTGCGGCAGCCCGGCCCTGGTGGCAGACACCCGCGTGCTCCTCGGCGAGCGTGGCTTCGTCGAAGGCAACCACGGCGAGCCGGCCCAGTTCGTGGTCGAGAAGGCCTTCGCAGAGCGCTAAAGCGTTTTCGAGCGAAGTGCCGGAACCTCGTTCCGGGGCTCCGAGCGCGGAATTTCTGCGCAATAACACCGTATTTTCGCCGCGGCGGGGGCGTTGCCCCGTCGATTCGGCACTTGATACACTGTGGGACCGAATCAGCGGAGTTCCCACATGGTTGCGGACAGCGACAGCAATATCGCCTGGCACCGGGTTCAGTTGAAGAACAACCGCGCCGAGTTGAAGGCGCTGGAGACCGCGCGCTTCACGATGGGCGAGATCGCGTCCGCGAAGCGCAACGGCCAGACCCAGAAGACGATCGCGGAGCTCAAGCGCAAGATCGCGCAGTCCGAGCGCGCGATTGCGGACCACGACAAGCGCACGCGCCGTCCGCTCGGCACCGATATGCAAAGCCTGAGCAATGGCAGCTGGAGCCATTGGGACGCCTATACCAACCAGCAGCAGCGCAAGGCCGGGCCGCGCACGCCGGGACGAGGATAGCGAAGGGCCGGTTCCAGTCCTTGGCCTCGCCCACCATCTCGGTGAGGCGCCACCAACCAATCCGGTGATCCCATGGCACCGCGCCTCGATTTCACCAGCGAGGCCTTCTTTCGCGATCCGCCCAAGGCCATCGCCGCGTTGCGCGCGCAAGGCCCGGTCGTCGCGGCGCGCTTTCCCCTCGTCGGCGACGTCTGGATCACCACCACCCATGATGCGACCGCAGAGGTGCTGAAGGACGGCACGATCTTCACGCTGCGCAAGGAAGACGGCAACGTTGCGGGCCTGCGCTGGTGGATGCCGGGGCTAGTCAGGACCATCGCCAACAACATGCTGACGATGGACGAGCCTGACCATACGCGGCTGCGCAGCATTGTCGACGAGGCCTTTCGCCGCCGCGCCATCGTTGCGATGGAGCCGCGCATCCGCGCCATCGCGGACGGCCTGGCCGATGCGCTGTTCAGGAAGGGCAGCCCGGCCGATCTCGTCCAGAGCTATGCGCGCATCCTGCCGCTCTCGGTGATCTCCGAGCTGCTCGGCCTGCCGCAGGCCGATCGCCCGCGCTTCATCGCCTGGGCGAACTCAATGTCCTCTCTGACGAACGTCGTCAGCTTCTTCCGGCTGCTGTTCGCGTTCCGCAAGATGCGCAGCTATCTCGAGAAGCAGTTGCAGATCGCGCGCGAGCGGGGCGGCGAGGGGCTGATTGCGGAATTGGTCCAGGTCGAACGCGAAGGCGGCGAGATCACGCCGGACGAAATGGTCTCGATGGTTTTCCTGCTGCTCGCGGCGGGCTCGGAGACCACCACGCATCTGATCAGCGGCTCGGCTTACGAGCTGCTCAGGAATCCGCACCTGCGCGACTGGCTGGAGGAGGACTGGAGCCGCACCGGGCTCGCCGTCGAGGAGTTCTTGCGCTTCGTCTCGCCGGTGCAATTCTCAAAGCCGCGCTATGTGCGGCGGGACGTCGAACTCGCGGGCGTGCGCCTGAAGAAGGGTGACCGCGTCATGGTGATGCTCGCGGCGGCGAACATGGATCCGGCAGTGCGCGAGCAGCCCGAGCAGCTCGATCTCGCGCGCAAGCCCAACCGCCACATCTCGTTCGGCACGGGAATTCATTTCTGTCTCGGCCATCAACTGGCGCGGATCGAGGGCGCGTGTGCGCTCCAGGCGCTGTTTACCCGCTGGCCACGGCTTGGTCTCGCGGTCGATCCATCGCAGGTCCATTGGCGCAAGCGGCCTGGCATCCGCGCGATCGCAAAGCTGCCGGTCATCGCCGTGGAGCGTCAGCCCGTCGATTTCCGAGCCGCAACCAGATCGCGTTCCCAGCCGAACACGGAGCGGCCGTCGAGATCTGGCGAGGCTGCACGTTCGCCCTCGATGTAGGCCTCAACCGACGGCCCGCTTGCGGTCCGTTCGAGCCGCCGTGCCTGATCGTCGAGGCGCTTGATCGCCTGCAGCTCTTCCTCACGTCCCAGTTTTGCGCTCTGGATGGCGTCCTTCAGCACGCGGATGGTCTCGTCATAAACCTTGATCGGCACGGGGTAGGGATGTCGGTCCTTGCCGCCATGGGCAAGCGAGAAGCGCGCTGGATCGTTGAAGCGATAGGGTGCGCCGTGCACGACCTCGGCGACCATTGCGAGCGAGCGCACAGTGCGTGCGCCGACGCCGGGTGTCAGCAACAGCTCCGGGAAATCGACCGGGCCGCGCTCGGCGGCTGCGGCGAGGGTGCCGTGCAGGCGCCGCGCGAACACGTCCTTCGGCCGGACATCGTGATGCGCGGGCATGATCAAATGCGGCAGCATCGCCTGCGCTGGTTCGGGCGGCGTGCCCGACAGCCGCTCGAATTCGGTGAGAATGCGATCGGGGCCGAGATCGGTGAGCAGCTCGAGCTGCGCGGTGCGCGAGACGCCGGCACGATGGTCGGTGAGGTTGACGATCTCGCCCTGCTGCGGACCGTCGATCGCGCTGTGCGGCGCATCGACAAAACTCTTCAGCGCCTCGGAATGCCAGTGATACCGCCGGGCCTGGCGCTTGTCGCCGTTCATGCCCTGCTGCACCACCGTCCATTTGGCGTCGGCCGTGACGAAGAAGCCGTGCAGGTAGAGATCAAAGCCGTCCTGCACCGCGGCGCTGTCGACCTTCGCCACCAGGCGGCTGGCGCGCGTCAGGCCTACGCCGTCGAAGCCGACGCGGTCGCCAAGCTGCAGCAGTTCGTCCGGCGTCTTGCGCGAATGCTGGCCGCGCCCGCCGCAGACGTAGATGCCGAGCTCGTCCTGGAGCGGGCCGAGCCCGCGCTTCAGTGCGCCGATCACGGAGGTGGTGATGCCCGAGGAATGCCAGTCCATCCCCATCACGGCGCCGAACGACTGGAACCAGAACGGATGCGACAGCCGCTGCAGGAACGCATCGCGCCCGTAGTGATGCACGATGGCCTGCGTGACGATCGCCCCCAGCGAAGCCATGCGGCTCGCCAGCCACGGCGGAACCCGCCCGGTGTGGAGAGGAAGATCGGCGCTGCCGGTTCGCCTGGTCATTCTTGCTTCAAAGTAGCGCAATCCACTGACGGTTGCACCTGAGGAATGCTGCGTTGCACGGGGCGGGGGGAGCGAAGCCGGGCGCAATGCGTTGAGCGCGAGATGGGAATGCAAGTCCGGGGACGCGAATGACCAGGCAGGCTCTTATGGCCGACCTCGACAAAATGTTCGGGTGGATACCGTCGTGGGTTATCGGTCTCGGCCTCGTTGCCGGCGCGATCCTGCTCGCGCTGGCGTTCTACCGGCTCGCTGCCTGGCTGCTCAATCGCGCTTTCGGAACCCGGCTTCCGCTGATGGGCGTCTTCATCGAACGCACCTCAGGGCCGGCTCAGCTCGCGCTTTGTCTTGCCGCTGTCGCGCTGGTCTTGCCGCTCGCGCCGTTGAGTGATTCGTTCCGCGAGCCCTTGACGAGCCTGTTCGTCGTCGCCTTCATTGCGCTGATCGGCTGGATATCGATCCGTATCGTCGACATGAGCGCGGCGCGCTACCTGCAGAATTTCCGCGACGTCACCGAGAATTTCGTCGCGCGCAAGCACGTCACCCAGGTGCGCGTGTTCAAGCGCGTTACTGACATTATCATCGTTATCATCACAGTCTCGACCGCGCTGATGACGTTCGACTCGGTCAGGCAATATGGCGTCAGCCTGTTCGCTTCCGCCGGTGCAGCCGGTATCATCGTCGGTCTTGCCGCGCGGCCATTGCTCAGCAATCTGATCGCGGGTTTGCAGATCGCGATCACCCAGCCGATCCGGATCGAGGACGCCGTCATCATCGAGAACGAGTGGGGCTGGGTCGAGGACATCGCCGCGACCTATGTGGTGATCCGGCTGTGGGACTGGCGCCGCATGGTGGTGCCGCTGTCCTACTTCATCGAAAAACCGTTCCAGAACTGGACCCGCGACACCGCGTCCCTGATCGGCGTCATCGCGCTCCATGTCGACTACCGCGCCGACGTGCCGCGCATCCGGCGTTGGCTGGAAGGGGCGGTGAAGGAATCAAAGCTCTGGGATGGCGCGGTGGTCAATCTTCAGGTGATCGACGCGGATTCGCGCACCATTGAGCTGCGCGCATTGGTCAGCGCACGCAATGCGCCGCAATCCTGGGACTTGCGTTGCGAGATGCGCGAGAGGCTGATCGCCTTCATCCGGGACGAGATGCCGGAAGCCCTGCCGCGCGAACGCGCGATCCTGATCCCGCAGGGCGGAGGTGACGATGATGAATTCTTGCGACGTGCTGCGTCGTCAGAGAAGATGAGGGCGCCTGCGCACAATTGACCGGCGCGCGACGCTCCTTATTGCCCATCGCTTGGAGACCTCACTGCGCGCGGATGTCGGCAGCCTTCAGCACCGGTTCCCATTTGGTCGCCTCGGCGTGCATGTAGGAGTCGAAATCCTTGGCGGAGGAGCCGACCGGAGTTGCGCCGATCTTGCCGAGCGTGGACAGCACGCCCGGATCCTGCAGCGCGGCCTTCAGATCGGTCTCGAGTTTTGCGACGATCTCCGGCGGCATTTTTGCCGGACCAAGCACGCCCCACCAGACCGAGACGTCGTAACCTGATACGCCGGACTCGGCGACGGTCGGCACGTTCGGCAGCGCCTTGGAGCGCTCGGCCGATGTCACCGCAAGCGCGCGCACCGGACCGCCGTCAAGCTGGCCGATGGCCTCCGCGAGTGGATTGATGCTGAGCGGAATTTCGCCTGCGATCACGGCAGTGAGCGCCGGCGCGCCGCCCTTGTAGGGGATCGCGACAATCTTGGTGCCGGACATGTGCTTCAAGAGTTCACCTGCGAGATGCGCCGAGGTGCCGTTGCCGGACATGCCGTAGGAGAGCTTGTCCGGCTCCTTCTTGGCGGCGGCGAGCAGATCGCCGAGCGTCTTGTAAGGACTGTCCTTGGCCACCACGATCGCAAGCGGCGAGGAGGCGACTTCAGTGATCGCGGTAAAATCCTTGAAGGTGTCGTATGGCACGCTCGGATAGATGAACTGGTTCAACGGATGGCCGCTCGCGATCAGGATCAGCGTGTAGCCGTCCGGGGCTGCCTGCGTCAGCGCCTGTGAGGCGACGATGCCGCCGGCGCCAGGACGATTTTCGATCACGGGCTGCTGGCCCCAGGTTTTCGCGAGTGCCTGGCCCAGCGTGCGGGCGAGCACGTCGACTGCCCCGCCAGCCGCATAAGGCACCAGGATGTGGACCGGCTTGCTCGGATAGGTATCGGTGGCCTTCGCGACGTTGCCCGCGAGCAGCAGGCCGGCTCCGAGCATCAAAGCGGCAACCTTCGTGTTCAAACCCAGCATAGTTCAGCACTCCGTGAGGGCATTCGTGTCCGTGCGGTGCTCATCGGAGCCGCTCCCGAACGTTGCCCGTGGTTTTTGTTGACGAGACCTGATCTTTTGTACGATAGTACAAATCACATGTCACGCAAGCCCACCAGCAAGGAAACGGCCCGCAAGCCGAACATGCGCGAGGCGATCCTCGCCGCGGCCGAGGAACTGTTCGCCACCAACGGCTTCAATGCCGTCTCGGTGCGCGATATCGCGCAGGCAGCAGGGGCCAATCCCGGCAGCGTCACCTATCATTTCAAGACCAAGGACGGCCTGCTGCTGGAGATCTACCGGCGGCATTGCGGGCCAATGAACCTCCGCCGCTCGGAGCTGCTCGCTGCCGCGAAGCGCGTGCGCGATCTCCAGGACCGGCTGGAAGCAATCGTGCGGGCATATGTTGTGCCGGCCTTCACCTCGGGCAGCGATCTTGCCGGAGGCGGGGCGCGCTTCACGCGGCTTCGTGCCGTGATGTCGGCGGAGGGCAACGAGGTCGCGCGAAAAATCATCGCGCAGACGTTCGATGATACCAGCCACGCTTTCATCGACGCGATTCACGACAGTCTGCCGCACATTCCGCGCACCGATATCGTCTGGCGCAGCCACTTCCTGCTCGGTGCCCTCTACTACTCGCTGGTGACGCCGGATCGCGTCTCACGCCTGTCGCGAGGCGAGGCCGACGGCAACGATCCCGCCAATGCCATCGAGCAATTGGTGCAGGCGACCGTGGCCGCGTTCCAGGCGCCGGCGCTCGATCAAGCCGCGCCGGCGCGGCGGCGGCCTGTCGCAAGCAGCAAGACTTGAAAGAAGCCGCCCGAGGGGAGGCGCGAACAGCGCATCCGCTCGCAAGCGGACTTGTAATGGAGTGTTACGGGAAATGAACAGGCGGGAGTGCTTGCATCTCTTGACCGGACTGGCCTGCACCGCGCTCGCGGGCGAAGCGCGCGGGCAGGCGGCTGAAAAGGCGATTCCAACGATCGCGCCGCCGGACCCAAATCCCAAGACGCCATCGTTCAAGCTGCCGCCGAAATCCTGCGACAGCCACACCCATATCTTCGGGCCGGCATCCCGTTATCCCTTCTCGGAAAAGCGCTCGTACAATACGGCCGATGCGCCGCTGGAGTCGTTCCGCAGCGTGCACGAGAAGATTGGTGTCGAGCGCTGCGTGATTGTGAACGCGACCGTGCATGGCACCGACAATCGGGTCGTCACCGACGCAATCGCGCAGAGCGAGGGCGCCTACAAGGGCATCGCCAATGTCAGCGACGAGATGACCGAGAAGGAACTCGCCGCGTTCGACAAGGGCGGCATCTGCGGCTGCCGCTTCGCCTTCCTCAAGCGCCTCGGCGGCGTTGGCGACATGAACAAATTCCAGCGCATCGTGCACCGGGTCGCCGAACTCGGCTGGCACATCGATGTCTATTTCGAGCCCGGCACAATCGCCGAATTCGCGCCCATCCTCACCGCGCTGCCCGCGCCCTACGTGATCGATCACATGGGCACAGTGCAGGCTGCAAAAGGTCTCGACGATCCCGGCTTCACCGCGCTCCTCGATCTCCAGACGAAAGACGAGAAGTGCTGGGTCAAGATCACCGGCCTCGAACGGGCCTCTGCTGCTGGCAAGCCGTTCCACGATGCGGTGCCGTTTGCCAAGGCCCTGATCGACAACGCGCCGGACCGCGTCATCTGGGGCACCGACTGGCCGCATCCCAATGTCAAGATCATGCCCAATGACGGGGATCTCGTCGATCTGATCCCCCTCTACGCGCCCGACAAGGCGATCCAGCAGAAGCTGCTGGTCGACAACCCCGCGCGTCTGTTCAAGTTCAGCGGATCAATATGATGTACACGCCGACCATTCCACCGCCCGACCCGAACACGCGCACGCCGAAATTCAAGCTGCCGAGGCTGTCCTGCGACGCGCATTGCCATATCTTCGGGCCCGGCTCGAAGTATCCATATGCGTCGGATCGGTCCTACACGCCGCCTGACGCGCCGCTCGAGGACTTCAAGGTGCTGCACGCCAGGCTCGGCGTCGAGCGGGCGGTCATCGTCAATGCCAGCGTGCACGGTACCGACAACACGGTCGCGCTCGATGCCATCGCGCAGAGCAACGGCGCTTACCGTGCGGTCGCCAATATCGACGACACGATCACCGAGCGAGGCCTTCGCGTGCTGCACGAGGGCGGCTTCCGCGGCTGCCGCTTCAATTTCGTCCGCCATCTCGGCGGCGTCCCTGACAAGAGCGTGTTCAAGCGCGTCATCGCGATGGTGGCGCCGCTGGGCTGGCATATCGATCTGCATTTCGATGCGATCGATTTGCCTGAATATGCCGATATGCTGGCGAGGCTGCCACTGAACTACACGATCGACCATATGGGGCGGGTGAAGGCCTCCGAGGGGCTTGACCAGCTTCCGTTCAGGATTTTGATCGAGCTGATGCAGCGCGACGAAAAATGCTGGGTCAAGATCTGTGGTTCGGAGCGGGTGTCCTCAGCGGGCCCGCCGTTCACCGATGCGGTGCCGTTCGCACGCAAGATTGTCGAGACCGCTCCCGACCGCGTCATCTGGGGCACCGACTGGCCGCATCCCAACGTCAAGGTGATGCCGAATGACGGCGACCTCGTCGATCTGATCCCGCTGTTCGCGCCGGAGCCGGAACTCCAGCAGAAGATCCTGGTCGACAATCCCGCGCGCCTGTTCGAGTTCGACCGATGACCGCGATGGCGATCGACAAGCCGCGCGGGCGGGCCTGGTGGAAGGAGCTCTGGATTCAGGTGCTCATCGCCATGGCGGCCGGCATCGCCCTTGGGATCGCCAGTCCCGAGGCGGGCGCCAAGATGCAGCCGCTCGGCGATGCTTTCATCAAGGCGATCCGGATGCTGATCGCGCCGATCATCTTCTGTACTGTCGTCCACGGCATCGCGCACATGGCCGACATGGCGCGGGTCGGGCGCGTCGCAGTCAAGGCGATCGTCTATTTCGAGATCATGACCACGATCGCGCTGGTCATCGGTCTCGTCGCGGTGAATTTGCTCAAGCCCGGCGCCGGCATGAACATCGACCCTGCCAGCATCAATGCCAGCGCGGTCGAGCCTTACGTCAAGCAAACCGCCGTGATTGGCTTCGTGCCGTTCCTGATGAACATCGTGCCGGCGACCTTCGTAGGCGCCTTCGCCGAGGGCAATATCCTCCAGGTCCTGTTCATTTCAGTGCTCTGTGGTTTTGCGCTGGTGCAGCTTGGTGAGCGCGCCGCACCGCTGATCAATCTGATCGACATCGCCGCCAAGATGGTGTTCGCCGTCGTCGGCTTCGTGATGTGGGCGGCGCCGATCGGCGCGTTCGGCGCCATTGCCTTTACGGTCGGCAAGTTCGGTGTGGGATCGCTGGCTTCGCTCGGCAAGCTGCTGGGCGGCTTCTATCTGACCTGCGTCATCTTCATCATCGTCGCGCTCGGCCCCGTCGCGCGGCTCTGCGGCTTCTCGCTGCTCAAGCTGATCCGCTATATCTGGGAGGAGCTTCTGATCTGCATCGCCACGACATCGTCCGAGACGGTGTTGCCGCGAATGTTGACCAAGCTGGAAAATGCCGGTTGCGAGAAGAGCGTGGTCGGGTTGGTGATTCCCACCGGCTATTCCTTCAATCTCGACGGCACCTGTCTTTATCTTGCCGCTGCTTCGGTGTTCCTGGCGCAGGCGACCAACACGCCGCTAGGCCTTGCCGAGCAGATCGAGTTGCTGCTGATCCTGCTGGTGACCTCCAAGGGCGCAGCGGGCATCGCGGGCGCCGCCTTTGTCGTGCTGGCGGCGACGCTGTCGGCCACCGGCTCCATTCCGGTGACGAGTGTCGCGCTGGTGCTCGGTATCCATCGCCTGATGTCACAGGGGCTGACGCCAACCAATCTGATCGGGAACGCGGTCGCGACCATCGCGATTGCCAAGTGGGAAGGCGCGCTCGATGGCGAGCGCTTGAAGCGCGTACTCGACGGCGAGGAGCCTGCGGCCACCGTCGTGTGATGAAATTGCTGCCGGCATGACGCAGGCGGCCTATGATGTTGACGAACGAAAGAGGGGAGTTCTCCCATGAAAACAGGTCTGGTGATTACCGCCCATCCCGGTGATTTCGTCTGGCGCGCCGGCGGTGCCATCGCGCTGCATGCGAAGAAGGGCTATCGCATGAAGATCGTGTGCATGTCCTTTGGTGAACGCGGCGAGAGCCAGTTCGCCTGGAAGGAAAAGGGCGCGACGCTGGAATCGGTCAAGGCCGGCCGCAAGGACGAGGCGGAGCGGGCAGCAAAGCTGCTCGGCGCCGAGATCGAGTTCTTCGATTGCGGCGACTATCCGCTCAAGCTGACCGAGACGCATTTCGACCGCATGGTCGACATCTATCGTGAGCTCAATCCGCGCTTCGTGCTGACGCACGCGCTGGAAGACCCCTACAATTTCGACCATCCGAATGCTGCGCATTTTGCGCAGGAGACCCGTGTGGTCGCGCAGGCGATGGGCCACAAGCCCGGTGCGCAGTACAAATATTCGGCGCCGCCGGTGTTTCTGTTCGAACCGCACCAGCCTGAGCAGTGCAATTACAAGCCCGACCTGCTCCTCAAGATCGACGAGGTCTGGAAGGAGAAGTACGAGGCTTTCCAGATTCTCGCCGCGCAAAAGCATCTCTGGGGCTATTACGAGCGCGTCGCGCTCAACCGCGGCATCCAGGGTAGCCGCAACACCGGCGTTCCCATGACCTATGGCGAGGCCTATCAGCGCCTGTTCCCGACTGTTGCGGAGGAACTGGCATGAAGCCGGTCGTCGTTCGTAACGTCAAGCGGGCCGATCCCGCCGGGATGGCTGACTACGGTGTCTCGACCGTGCACGAGGCCTATGGCCGGCTTGGCCTGATGAAGCCATATTTGCGGCCGGTCTGGGCGGGCGCGTCGATCGCCGGTCCCGCCGTCACCGTGCTGGCCCAGCCCGGCGACAACTGGATGATCCACGTCGCCGTCGAGCAGTGCAGGTCGGGCGACATTCTGGTCGTCGGCTGCACCACCGACAACACCGATGGCATGTTCGGCGAGCTGCTGGCGACCTCGCTGAGGGCGCGCGGCGTGCAGGGGTTGATCATCGACGCCGGCTGCCGGGACGTCAAAGCGCTGCACGAGATGAATTTCCCGGTGTGGTCGCGCGCGGTTTCGGCCAAGGGTACGGTCAAGGCCACGCTCGGCTCGGTCAACGTCCCCGTGGTCTGTGCCGGCGTCAATGTCGATCCCGGTGACATCATCGTCGCCGATGACGACGGCGTCGTCGTGGTGCCGAAGCGCCATGCGGCCGAAGTGGCCGAGAGGGCGAAGAAGCGCAATGCCGACGAGGGCGGCAAGCGCTCGCGTCTTGCTTCGGGCGAGCTTGGTCTCGACATGTACAACATGCGCGAAGCACTGGCGAAGGCCGGGCTCGTCTATGTCGACAATCCCGAGGATGTCTGAAGAGTATCGGAGCGGGCGGATGGATCGTCTCAAGCTGAACGCCGTGCTCGGCAGTCACCCTCACGTCAAGGCGGTGAAGAGCGGTGGGCTCCGCTCCGACCTGTTCGATCTCGACTTCATCGAATACACGCCGACCAATGCGGCATTCAAGCCGATGGTGCGGGAGCAGGCGTTCGACGTCTGCGAGATGGCGATTGTCACCTATCTGATGGCGAAGGCGCACGGCAAGCCGCTGGTGCTGCTGCCCGCGAGCATGATGGGCCGTTTCCAGCACTCCTATGCGCTCTACAATCCCGCGCGGGGAGTGCTCGGACCGTCCGACCTCGAAGGCAAGCGTGTCGGCATCCGCTCGTTCACGACGACCACGGGCGCCTGGATCAGGGGCATTCTTGCCAACGACTATGGCGTCAATCTCGACAAGATAAAATGGGTGACGTTCGAGGATCCGCACGTCGCCGAATATATCGACACCACCGAGCGCGCATCGAAGGACAAGAAGATCTTGCAGATGCTGCTCGACGGCGAGCTCGACGCTGTCCTTGGCGAGACCTCCGATAATCCCAGGCTGAAGCCGCTCTTCCCTGATCCCGCGGCGGAGGCTGCCAAATGGTACGCTCGCCGCGGTGTCGTGCCGGTGAACCATCTCGTGGTCGTGACCGAGCAACTCGCGAAATCGCGCCCCGATGTGGTCGCAGGCCTTTATGATCTGCTCAAGCGGAACAAGGAACAGGCGGGGCCTGCGGCCAATCCCGACTTCATTCCGTTCGGAATCGAGGCGAATAGGAAGCCGTTGGAGCTGATCGTCGACTATGCGTTCCAGCAGGCGCTGATCCCGCGGCGCTACGTGGTCGAGGAGCTTTTCGATGCGACGACACGAGGATTGAACTGATGTCAGATCCGAAGCACTGGCAGATCGGGCTGGTCGGCTATGGTGAAGTCGGCCGGATCCTGGCCGAGGATCTACGTCAGCAGGATATCAAAGTCGCGGCCTACGACATCAAGCTCGAGGGCGAGCAGGGCGCTGCATTGAGGGAGCACGCCGCGAAGTTCGGCGTGACGCTTGCAACCTCACATGCCGAGCTGACTGCGAAATCCGATTTCATCATCTCGGCAGTGACGGCGAGCCAGGCTGTCCCGGTCGCAAAGGCCTGTGCTGCGGCGATCAACCAAGGCACGTGGTTTCTCGACTTCAACTCGGCCTCTCCAGGCGCCAAGCAGCGCGCGGCGGCCCTGATCGACGGCGCCGCGGGACGCTACGTCGAGGGCGCGGTGATGACCTCGGTGCCGCCTTATCGGATCAAGGTGCCGCTGCTGCTCGGCGGTCCCGGCGCGAAGGAGCTGGAGCCGCTGCTGAATGCGATCGGTTTTGCGGCGAAGGTCGCGAGCGACAAGCTCGGCGTGTCCTCGGCCGTAAAAATGTGCCGCAGCATCATGATCAAGGGCCTCGAGGCCATGGTCATCGAGAGTTTTACCACCGCACGCGCCTATGGCGTCGAGGATGCAGTGCTGGCCTCGCTGACGGAAACCTTTCCGGCGATCAATTGGGAGAAGCAGGGTGCCTATTTCTTCCAGCGCGTGATCGAGCACGGCCGCCGTCGTGCCGAAGAGGTGCGTGAAGTCGCCGAAACGGTGCGCGAGGCCGGGCTGACGCCATGGTCGGCGCAGGGCACGGCCGAGCGTCAGGCCTGGGTGGCCGATCTCGCCGACGAAGGCTTGTTTGGCACGAAAGGCACAAAGGAATTCGCCCGCAGCGCCGATTGGCGCACGGAGGCGGACCGGATTCTGGCGAAAATCAAACGCTGAAGGTCAGCTCGGAACCCTGTCGTCGTCGCGACAGCCGGAGACTTCGTCGCGGGCGGCCTCGATCAAATCAATCAGGCTCTTGGCCTCGCGGACGACGTCCTTGGTGCGCTCGGTCCTGAACTCGGTCAGGATCATGCGGATGCACTTGTCCGCCGTATCGAGCGTCCACAGCGCGCGGGCCATGTCGTCCTGCGTGTGGATCGCCGAGATATCGAGGCCCGACAACACTTCGCCGATGCCGTTCAATCGCTTGACGGCGGTCTCGGCCGGCGTGCTGGCCCGGATGGATTGGTAATCAATGCTGCTGAAGGCGCTGAACATATCCATGACTTCCCCAGAGAACGCAGATGGTCAGTGCGCCTGGGCCAGTATGTTCAGAGTGGTCGACCTCGCAACGCGTGGTGCTACGGTCCGGGATTTTACCGGGTCCGGATTTATGTGGAATTTGGCGGCAAATCGGGCCCGAAATGCCGATGATCAGCGACGCTTCCCGACCATCTTACCGTCGAGTGCGACGAGCATACCTGCCTTGTACACAGCGCGGCCCTGCGGCACCGCGACCACGGCCTCGGGGACATGTTCCGCGTTCAACGTCAGGAAGTCGGCTTTGGCCCCGACAGATAGGCCGTAGCCTTCGAGCCGCAGCGCCTTGGCGCCTGCTGCGGTGACCACATCGAAGGCGACCCGCAATTCCTCATCGATGTTGAAGCCAGAACGATAGCCGAGTGTCGTTGCCCGGCGCAGCATGTCGCCATCGCCATAGGGCCACCAGGAATCGCGGATGTTGTCGTTGCCGCTGAACACGGTGACGCCGGCGTTGCGCAAGGGCAGGATCGGCGGGAAGGCCCGGGCGCCCGGCGCATTCGTCATGATCGCGACGCCGGCGCGAGCCAGGATGTCTGCGACGCCCTTGAGCTGATCCGCTGTGATATCGCCAAGTCCATAAGCGTGGCTGATGGCGACATGGCCTTCCATGCCGAGCGCGCGCGTGCGCGCAGCGATCTGCTCGATCTCGAATGCGCCCAGCGTGCCCATGTCGTGGAGGTGGATGTCGACACCGATGCCGTGCTTGCTGGCCACCCCAAACACGACGTCGAGATGCTTCTCGACATCGCGATCAAAACTGGCGGGATCGAGCCCGCCGACGAGGTTCGCGCCGAGACCGATGGCCTCATCAAGCAATTGCGGCGTCCCCGGGCTCCTCAAAATGCCGCTCTGGGGAAAGGCGACGAGCTGGATGTCGATCAGGTCACGATATTCCTCGCGCACGCGCAAGATCGTCTCCAGCGACTTCAGGCCGACCGAGCCATCAACCATGACATGGCTGCGCATTTGGGTGGCGCCGTGTCCGATGCAAAGATCGAGCTGGTTGCGCGCCCGCACGTCCATGGGCGCCGCTTCAGCCATGTTCTGGGCCTGGAAGGCCACACGTTCGTGCACGTCGAAACCATTGGTGCACGGCTTGTGCGGGCGCCACGCGTCGCCATAGAAGCTGGTATCGAGATGGATGTGGCCTTCGACGAAGCCGGGAACGACCAGGGCATTGCCTAGGTCAACGGTGTCGGTGCCGCCCGCGGGGGCGTCGGCCGGCAGGAGCGCCGCGATGCGCCCGTCCTTGACCGCAATGTGATGCCGCGCCCCGCTGTCGAAGCGCGCGTTCAGGAAGATCTTGTCGAAGGCCATCCGGTAGCTCCCGTTGGGTCGATGTGTGGCGCGTGTTGCGCGCGCCGATCAGTTTCGCGGGTGAAACAGCTTGGCCGGCGCCCGCTCAATGGTCTGCCGCCCACTCTTGAACCCCATCAGGATATCCGGCAGTTCGGCGATCGCGAAGCGGCTATCTTGTGTGTCGAGCACGACGAGATCGGCGGGCTTGCCGACCGCGATGCCGTAATCCCTGAGGTTCATCAGCCGCGCCGGCAGCTCGGTGACGAGATCGAGGCAGGTATCGAAATCGCCGACGGCGGCGTGCGCGACATTGGCGTATAAGTTCGCCATCCGCAGCAGCGAGGCATCGCCGAACGGGGTGAAGGGATTGAGCACGTTGTTGGTCGCGACCGAGCACACGATGCCGTCGCTCGCGAGCTTGTGCGCGAGCGTCAGTCCGCGCGGCGCGTTGTGGGTGGCGTCGCGTCCCATCAAATAGAGATCGGTTGCCGGCAGCACGGTGACGGCGACACCGGCCTTCGCCAGTTGCGCGGTGGCCGCCTTGAGCCGTTCCGGCGGCAGGGCCGAGAGTTTTGTGGCATGACCGATCGCGACGCGGCCGCCGTAGTCGCGCCGCTCGGTCTGCCGGCAGACCTCATCGAGATGAGACCAGGACGGATCGAGATCGAAGTCGAGATGAAGGTCGACGTCGAGGTCGAACTGCTGGGCGAGATCGAAGATGCGTGCGAGATGCGCATTCGGGTCGGGGTCGGTATACGGGCAGCCCCCGATCGCATGGGCGCCGTCGCGCAAGGCTTGAACCAGCAGTTCGTCAGCGCCGGGATCGTTGGTCAGGCCTTCCTGTGGGAAGACGCAAAGTCCGAGGTCGATCGCCCAGGCGTAATCGCGCTTGAGCGCCTTGACCGCCTCGAAGCTGCGCAGGCCGATGCGCGGGTCGATCTCGACATGGGTGCGCATATGTGTGGTTCCGTGCACGATGGCGCGTTCGAGCACCTTGGCGCCGCGTGCATAGACGTCGTCCGTGCTGAAATCCCGCTTCATCGCCGAAACGGCACGGATGGCATCGCCCAGCGTGCCTCGGATGTGCCCGCAGCGCTCGAGCAAGCAGGCCTTGTCGAGATGGATGTGAGTGTCGACGAAGCCGGGCAAGGCTAGTCGTCCTCCCACATCGACCTCGATGCCTTCGCAAGCGAGCCTGGGTTCGATTGCGGCGATGCGTCCGTTCGTCACGCCGATATCGACGAGCGTCGGGGATGATCGCAATCGGGCGTTGCGGAAGATCAGGTCGAAGGCTGGCTGGACGGTCATGGCGGGAATCTTGAGATGTCGACTTATAGCAGTCGGCGAGGTTACAGGCGTGCGGCAATGTAGCGGAGATCTGATCAAAATATATGCGTCCTCCGGGATATCGAGGTACGTATCGAAAGCCGCGATAGCTGATAGACGCAGGCTGGTCTGGTGGCTGGCGACCGCCTGGGCTATCACCCCATCGATTGCGCCCCGCAATGGAGGCCAACCCGCTTTCAGGAGCTCCCCGATGCGTCTACCCGCCGTCCTTTTGGCTTTCACTTGTCTTGCCGGCGCAGCGTCGGCCGAAGATCTGTCGGGCACGCTTCAGAAGGTCAAGGACACCAAGAAGATCACGCTCGGCTATCAGGAAGCCTCAGTGCCCTTCAGCTATCTCGACGGCAACCAGAAGCCGGTCGGCTTCGCCATGGATATCTGCCTCAAGATCGTGGACGCCGTGAAGAAGCAGCTCGCCATGCCCGACATTGCCGTCGACACTGTCGCAGTGACCTCGTCGAACCGCATCCCGTTGATGGTGAACGGCACACTTGATCTGCACTGCTCGGCGACCACCAACAATGCCGACCGCCAGAAGCAGGTCGCCTTCACCAACACGCATTTCCTCAGCGCGACCCGATTTGCCGCCAAGAAGGCCGCCAAGATCAACACCATCGACGATCTCAAGGGCAAGGCGGTGACGGCCGTGGCGGGGTCGGTCAATTTGAATCAGCTCGCCAAGGTCAATACCGAGCGCAATCTCGGCATCAAGATCATGCCGGCGGTGGATCAGGCCGAAGCATTCCTGCTGCTCGAGACCGACCGCGCGCAGGCCTACGCGCTCGACGACGTCCAGCTTGCGGTTGCCATCGCGCGCTCGAAGGAGCCGGCACAGTTCATGATCAGCGAAGAGACGTTCTCGAAGCCTGAGCCCTACGGGATCATGCTGCGCCGGGACGACGCGCCGTTCAAGGCGCTGGCCGATCGCGCCACGGCCGAGCTCTATGCGAGCCCGGAGATCGAGGTGCTCTACAGGAAGTGGCTGGAATCCCCGACGCCGCCGAACGGCCTCAACTACAACGTCCCGATGTCGGCGGCCTTGCGCAATGCTTTCAAGCATCCGAGCTCGAGCGCCGATCCGGATGTGTATCTGGTGAAGTAAAGGCGAGGAACTAGCGGGCGGCACTTGTGTTTCCGAACTCTGCGTGGGCGGCCGGTCGCGATTTCGTGATCGGTATATGATTGCGAACTAATAATTAGTTTCCTATCTAATTCGCATGGCCCCCTCGCAGACTCATATTCACGGTGAAATCGGCCGGCTCGTCACCCGCCTTGCCCGGATCTGGCGGCGCGAGTCGGATCAGGCGCTGTCCGATCACGGCCTGTCCTATGCGACGGCGATCCCGCTGCTTGTGCTGTCGCGCCAGGGTGAGAACGTGCGGCAAGGCGTGCTGGCCGACGAACTCGGCATTGAAGGGCCATCGCTGGTTCGCCTGATCGACCTGCTGCAGGCCGAGGGGCTTGTGGAGCGCCGAGAGGACCCGACCGACCGCCGCGCCAAAACGCTCCATCTGACGAAGGCGGGCGAAGCCAAGGTCGATGAGACCAACCGCGTGCTGCGGCGGGTGCGGGTGAACCTGTTGAAGGATATCGCACCCGAGGAACTTGCGATAACCTTCGAGACTCTTCAGCGCATCGAACAGCGGGCCAGCCGGTTACAGGACGCCAAGGCCGGTCCAGAGGCGAAGTAGCCATGCGCGCAGATGAACCGTTCCTGGTCCGCCACGCGGACCTGATTTTTGCCTTGAAGACGTTTGCGGCGTCGATGCTGGCGCTCGTCATTGCGCTCGCCATGGATTTGCCGCGGCCATATTGGGCGATGGCGACCGTCTACATCACCTCGCAGCCGCTCGCCGGTGCAACCAGCTCGAAGGCCTTCTTCCGGGTGATGGGCACGCTGGTCGGCGCCATCGTGACGGTCGCGCTGGTGCCGAACCTGATCAATGCGCCCGAATTGTTGTGTCTCGCCATCGCGCTCTGGGTCGGGCTTTGCCTCTATTTGTCGCTGCTCGACGGCACCCCGCGCAGCTACGTCTTCATGCTGGCCGGTTACACGGTCGCCTTGATCGGCTTCCCCTCGGTATCCGAGCCGGGCGCGATTTTCGACACGGCGGTGGCAAGGCTGGAAGAAATCTCGCTCGGCATTATCTGCGCCAGTCTGGTCTCGACCATCGTATTGCCTCGCAGTGTCGCGCCGGCCGTCGCCGGCCGTGTCGACAGCTGGCTGTTGGACGCGCGGCGTCTCAGCCAGGTCGTGTTACTGCGCGAGGGGACCAATGAAACTCGCCGCCGCAAGCGCCTCAAGCTGGCGTCAGACATTGTCGAGATCGACACGCTCTCCACGCATCTTGCCTATGATCGGCTGACCGACCGCAATGCGGTGACCGGCCTCGGCGAGATCAGGTTGCGCATGCTGATGCTGCTGCCGGTGATCGCCTCGCTGGAGGACCGGTTGGCCGCTTTAGGGGCTGAGGCGCTGCGCTGGCAGCCGGAGCTCAAGCGATTGCTCGAGGATCTCGCGCAATGGATCGTCAGCGACGTCAGCGCTCGGCAACCAGCCGAGCGGATCCGCGCCATGATCATCGAGCGGCAGGCGGGGCTCGACCCCAGCGCGTCCTGGGAGCGGATCATCATCACGAGCCTGCTATCGCGGCTGCGCGAGCTGGTTGACCTCTCGCGCGATTGCCGCGAATTGACCGAGGCCATTGCCGATCATCGCAGCGTCTCGGCTCTCGATCTGGCGTTTCATTCCGAAGCCGGCGCTGCGCCCGTGCGCCACCGCGATCGCGGCATGGCCCTCTGGTCGGCGGCGGGCGCGGCGATGGCCATCCTGATCTGCTGCGCATTCTGGATCGGCACGGGCTGGCCGGATGGCGCCTCGGCGCCGATGATGGCTGCAGTCGCTTGCTCGTTCTTTGCCGCGCAGGACGAGCCCGCACGCTTCATCCGCAGCTTCGGCCTGTGGTCGCTGGTCGCCATTGTCGTCGTTGCGACCTATCTGTTCGCGCTGGTGCCAGCGATCTCGCATATCGAGGTTCTGGTCGTTGCGCTGGCGCCGACCTTCCTGCTCTACGGTTTCCTGATCGCGCGACCAGCCACGGCGGGCACCGGCATGGCGCTCGCGGCCAACACTGCGACGCTGCTCGCGCTGCAATCGACCTACATCGCGGATTTTGCCTCTTACGCCAATTCCGCCGTGGCGTTCTTCGTCGGCGTCCTCATCGCCGAGCTGGTGACGCGGATCGCACGCGGCGTGGGCGCGGAGTGGATCGCCAATCGCCTGGTGCTGTCGAGCTGGATCACGATCGCGGTCGCGGCCGAGCGCCGCGGCAAGCGCGACCGCGCGGAGTTCGCAGGCCTGATGCTGCACCGTCTCGGGCTACTGGTGCAGCGGATCGCCTTCCTCTCGGAGAGCGATCGCCGCGACGCCGACAGCCTCGTGCAGCTCCGCATCGGCATCAACATCATCGATCTGCGCCGCGCGCGTTACGGGCTTGCGGCCTCGACCATCGCGGTCATCGACGACATGCTCGATCAGCTTGCCATCGCCTGCCGCAGCTATGCGGGCGGGGGGATGCCGCGCGAACTGCTGACCAGTGTTGATCAGGCGCTGGCCCAGGCGGTGAAGGATCCCAATGACATGGCGCGCGAAGACGCCCTGATTGGCCTCGTCGGCATCCGTCGCGGCCTGTTCCCGGACGCACCGGCCTATCGACCGCGGACAGATGCGAGTGCGGCGGCATGAGATTTGTGATCGACATCTACGGCGTGCTCGTGCCGGCCCTTCTGCTCTGGATCATCGTCGCCTATGTGCTGAGCGCGCTGCTGCGCCTGATCATGCAGCGCTTCGACCTCTACCGGCTGGTCTGGCACCGCGCGCTGTTCGATTTCTCTGTTTTCGTCTGCCTGCTCGGCGGTGTCGTTTATCTCTCGGAGTACCTCTCATGAAAGGGAATTTCGTCTGGCTCGGCCGCCTCGCTGTGACCATCATTGTCGTCGTAGCGGCGCTCGGCATCGGCCGCGAGCTCTGGGTCTACTACATGGAGTCGCCCTGGACGCGTGACGGCCGTGTGCGCGCCGACGTGGTGCAGGTCGCGCCCGATGTGTCCGGCTTCGTCACCGATGTGCAGGTCAAGGACAACCAGAAGGTCCATCGCGGCGACGTGCTGTTCAAGATCGATCGCGAACGCTTCGCGCTGGCGCTGCGGCAAGCCGATGCGTCGGTCGCCGGGCATCAGGCGACGCTGGATCAAGCCAATGCCGATCTGAAGCGCTACAACGCACTGACCACCGATGCCGTGTCACAGCAGAAGCAGGAGCAGGTGCTCGCCACTCAGCTCCAGGCCAAGGCAGCGTTCGATCAGGCCGTCGCGGATCGCGCGGTCGCCCAGCTCAATCTCGACCGCAGCGAGGTCCATGCCTCCGTGAACGGCGTGATTACCAACATGGATCTGCGCCCCGGCGCTTACGTGTCCGCCGGCAAAGGCGTGATGGCGCTGGTCGACAGCGACACGCTGCATGTGGAGGGCTATTTCGAAGAGACCAAGCTCGCGCGCATCCGCACCGGTGACAAGGCTTTGGTCCGCCTGATGGGCGAGAAGGCGACGCTGTCAGGCCATGTGGAGAGCATCGCGGCCGGCATCGAGGACCGCGACCGCGCCGAGGGCGCAAGCCTGCTCGCCAACGTGAACCCGACCTTCAGCTGGGTCCGGCTCGCCCAGCGCGTGCCCGTGCGCATCGCGCTCGATAAAGTACCGGACGACATACCGCTCGTCGCGGGACGTTCTGCGACGGTCGAGGTGTTGAACTGAGCGCGATATCGCGCTGATCATTATTTGGTCCTCTCCCCTGCGGGAGAGGGCATCTGCGCTGGTTGATACATACTCTCTTGGGTGAGGGGTATGTCTCCACGTGTACCTTGCGGAGGGATACCCCTCATCCGGCGCTGCGCGCCACTGTCTCCGACAGGGCGAGAAGGTAGAAAGCTTACGCGTTGGAATATTTCTTCAGCTCGAACCGCGCGATCTGGTTTCGGTGCACCTCATCCGGCCCATCGGCGAGACGCAGCAAGCGCGCGGTGGCGTAGGCTTGCGTCAGGCCGAAATCGTTCGAGGTGCCGCCGCCGCCATGGGCCTGGATCGCCCAATCGATGATCTGGCAGGCCATGTTAGGAACCGCGACCTTGATCATGGCGATCTCGGCCTTTGCGACCTTGTTGCCGACCGTGTCCATCGCGTAGGCGGCATTCAGCGTCAGTAGCCGGGCCTGCTCGATCATGATGCGCGCTTCGGCGATGCGCTCCTGCGTCACCGTCTGTTCGGACACCGGCTTGCCGAAGGCGACGCGGCTGCGGACGCGCCGGCACATCTTTTCCAACGTGCGTTCTGATAGTCCAATCAGGCGCATGCAATGATGGATACGACCGGGGCCGAGGCGACCCTGTGCGATCTCGAAGCCGCGGCCTTCGCCGAGCAGCATGTTTTCCTTCGGGACCCGCACATTGGTGAAGATCACCTCCGAGGCGCGGTCGGGCACGCCGTAGAAGCCGAACACGGGCAGGGAGCGCTTCACTTCGATGCCTGGCGTGTCCATCGGCACCAGGATCATGGATTGCTGCTTGTGACGATCCGCATTGTCAGGATCAGTCTTGCCCATGAAGATGCAGATCTTGCAACGCGGGTCGGTCGCGTTGGTCGTGTACCATTTACGGCCGTTGATGACGTAATGGTCGCCGTCGCGTACGATCGAGCTCTCGATGTTGGTCGCGTCCGATGACGCAACCGCGGGCTCGGTCATGGCGAAGCAGGAACGGATTTCGCCAGCGAGCAGCGGCTTCAGCCAGCGCTCCTTGTCCTTCTCCGAGCCGTAGCGTTCCAGCACCTCCATGTTGCCGGTATCGGGCGCCGAGCAGTTGAACACTTCCGGCGCCAGATGCGAGCGGCCCATGACCTCGCAGAGCGGGGCGTATTCGAGATTGGTGAGGCCCGCGCCGTGGCCGGATTCCGGCAGGAACAGATTCCAGAGGCCCTCGGCGCGCGCCAGCGGTTTCAGCTCCTCGACGGCAGGATAGACCTTCCACGGCCCGAGCTCCTCCGCCTCTCGGTAGAACCGCTCTTCGTTGGGATAGATGTGCCGGTCCATGAAACTTTCCAGCTTGCGCTTGAGCTCGACGACTTTTGGCGACATCGGGTAGAGCATTTGTCGTCTCCTTGATCGATGGACGGTGCGAAGGTTTGGCGGTCGTGACAGGCTCAGCCGACGCGATACGCCCTGAACTTCTCCCGCAGCGCCGATTTGAGCACCTTGCCCGTGCCGGTCATCGGAAATTCGTCGAGGAATTCGACGGCATCAGGCATCCACCAGCTCGCGATCTTGGGACGCATGTGGTCGAGCAGGGTCTTGCCGTCCACCGTCGCGCCCTTCTTGCGGACCACGAGAAGGAGAGGCCGTTCCTGCCACTTCTCGTGCGCAATGGCGACGACGGCGGCCTGCAGCACGTCGGGATGGGACAGCGCGATGTCTTCTAGCTGGATCGAGGAGATCCATTCGCCGCCCGACTTGATGACGTCCTTGGAGCGGTCGGTCAGCGTCACATGGCCCTGTTGGTCGATCACCGCCATGTCGCCGGTGATCAACCAACCGTCGCTGTCGAGGCCTTCCTCTAACTTCATGTAGCCGGAGGCGACCCAGGGGCCACGGGCGCGCAGATGACCGACGGTCTTGCCGTCGCGTGGCAGCTCAACGCCACCGTCATCGACGATACGCAAGGTGGTACCGAAGCAGGCGCGGCCGGAAACCTGGCGACGATCGAAGATCTCGGTCTCGCTGAGATGCTCCGAGCCCGGGCGCAAGCCCGGCATCGAGCAGCCCAGCGCCTCCGTCATGCCCCACGCCTGGATGTAGTCGACGTCGTAGTCGCGCTTGAGCTTCTCGACCATCGCACGCGGCGGCGCCGAGCCCGACGACAGCGTTGCGCGCAGCGTCGAGAATTGCTTCCCGGTGCGGCCCAGCCAGTCGAGCAGGATCAGCCAGAAGCTCGGCACGCCGGCCGAGAGCGTCACTTTCTCGCCCTCCAGCAGCTCGTAAAGCTTGTCCGGCTCGTAATTGCGGCCGGGCAGCACCAGCTTCGAGCCGGTATAGGGCGCGGTGAACGGCATGTTCCAGCCGTTACCGTGGAACAGCGGCGCCATGGGCATCATCACCTCGCGTACGCCTTCGTGATGCCCAGGAATGAAATCGAAGTTGCAACAGGTCATGGTCTGGAGGATCGCGGCGCGGTGCGAATAGATCACGCCCTTGGGATTCCCGGTCGTGCCCGAGGTGTAGCAAATGGTGGAGGCGGATCTTTCGTCGAACTCCGGCCAGGCGAAGCCGGCGTCGCTCTCCTTGTCCAGCAACTCCTCGTAGCAATACACGTTCGCAAGCTTCGTCTCCGGCATGCGCTCGCGCGATGACATGATCACATAGGTTTCGACCGTCTTCAGTTGCGGCGCGATCGCCTCGACGATCGGCAGCGTGGCGCGGTCGACGAAGAGAATGCGGTCTTCCGCGTGATTGATGATGTAGACGAGCTGCTCCGGAAACAGCCTGGGATTGACGGTGTGCAGCACATAGCCCATGCCCGGGGCTGCGTAGAACATCTCGAAATGACGATGGGTATTCCAGGCCAGCGTGCCAACGCGATCGCCTTGCTTCATGCCGAGCCGCTTGAGCGCCAGCGCCATGCGCTTGATGCGCGGATGGGCCTCGGCATAGGTGTAACGATGGATGTCGCCCTCGATCTCGCGCGCGACGATCTCCGCCTCGCCGTGATAGTCGGCGGCGTACTGAATCAGGCCGCTGATCAGCAGCGGCATGTCCATCATCAATCCCTGCATCGTCCCCTCCGAAAATCCCTGCGCGTAAAGTCATGTCGTTGCATGACGCATTGGCGCTTGATTTCAAGGTAGCGGAACGCCGGGCGACGTCCACGCAAAAAGCAGCGGGTATGATTGCATACGTCACTTTTTCAGGGCTAACTGGCGCGCGCTGCTGGCCGAAGCATTGGGCCGCCGTGGAGGAGATCGATGTCAGCGGAAAGACACAAGACCGGTGCAGCCGGCGCGCCTAGCATCGACATTGAGGCCTTGCGTGCGCGCTATCGTGACGAGCGCGATCTGCGTCTGCGTTCCGAGGGCAAGGCGCAGTATGTCGAGACGGCGGGCGGCTTTGCTCACTATCTCGACGATCCCTGGGCCGATGCCGGATTTGCGCGCGAAGCCGTCAGCGAAGAGACCGAGGTCGTCATCGTCGGCGGCGGTTTCGGCGGCTTGCTGTGCGGCGCGCGTCTGCGCGCAGCCGGCATCACCGATTTCCGCATCGTGGAAAAGGCGGCCGATTTCGGCGGGACCTGGTACTGGAATCGCTATCCAGGAGCTGCCTGCGATACCGAGAGCTATATCTACCTGCCGCTGCTGGAAGAGACCGGCTACATGCCGGTGCGCAAATATGCGCGCGCGCCGGAAATCTACGAGCATTCGCGCCGCATCGGCCGACACTTCGGTCTGTACGAGCGCGCGCTGTTTCAGACCGTCATCTCGCGCATGGAATGGGGGGAGCAGGAAGCGCGCTGGCTGGTCGAGACCGATCGTGGCGATCGCATCCGTGCGCGTTTCGTCATTCTCGCGGGCGGTCCGCTCAGCCGACCGAAACTGCCGGGCATTCCCGGCATTGAAAGCTTCAAAGGCCATAGCTTCCATACCAGCCGCTGGGATTACGCCTACACCGGCGGCACCGCCGAAGGCGGTCTCGACGGGCTCGCCGGCAAGCGTGTCGGCATTATCGGTACCGGCGCCACTGCCGTGCAATGCGTGCCGCATCTCGGCCGCTCGGCGAGGGAGCTTTACGTGTTCCAGCGGACGCCGTCGGCAATCGGCGTGCGCGATGATCGGCCAACCGACAACGCCTGGGCGGAGAGTCTGAAGGCCGGCTGGCAGCGCGAGCGCATGGACAATTTCACGGCGGTGATTTCGGGCGAGCCGTTCGAGCAGGATCTGGTGCAGGACGGCTGGACCGGGCTGCTCGGCGAGATCCTGCTCGCGCCGCGCCGCCAGCCGCAGCCGGTGACCTCGATGGAAGAGGCGCTGAAGGTGATCGAGCAGGCCGACTATCGCAAGATGGAGGAGATCCGTGCGCGCGTCGACGCCGTGGTGAAGGACGCGGCAGCCGCCGCGGCGCTCAAGCCGTGGTACAAGGCGTTCTGCAAGCGGCCGTGCTTTCACGACGAATATCTCGACACGTTCAATCGGCCCAACGTGCATCTCGTCGACACCAGGGGCAGGGGCGTCGAGCGTGTCACCGAGAACGCGGTCGTCGTCGACGGCAAGACCTACGAGCTCGACTGCCTGATCTATGCCAGCGGGTTTGAGGTCGGCACCGACTATGCGCGCCGCATGGGCTTTGAGGTTTACGGCCGGGACGGTATGAGCCTGTCCGAGCGCTGGCGCGATGGCGTCAAGACCATGCACGGCTTCTACAGCCGCGGCTTTCCGAACTGCTTCCTGATCGTGACGGTGCAGGCCGGCCAGAGCGCCAATTTCCCGCACATCATCGACGAGCAGTCGCAGCACATCGCCTATGTGATCGCCGAGGCACGCAAGCGGGGTGCAAGGACGTTGGAGCCGACGCTCGCCGCCGAGAACGCCTGGGTCGACGAGGTCGTCAAGGCCGCGGTCGGGCGCCAGACTTATCTGGCCGAATGCACGCCCGGCTACTACAACAACGAAGGCGTCTTCGATCCGATCGCGGCGCGCAACAGCCAGTATTGGCGCGGGCCGATGGCGTTCCTCCGGCTGCTCGCCAAATGGCGCAAGGAGGGCGGTCTGGACGGATTGGAATTGACCTATGGGCCGGACGTGAAGAGCGACGACGCTTCGGCTCCGGCATGAGCGGTATGATCCCGGCTCCCACGGGCGCGACGAGGCTCTACGTCATCGTCGGCGATCCCATCGCTCAGGTGCGCTCGCCTTCGGGAGTATCCGCTGAGTTCGCAGCGCGCGGCCATGACGGCATTCTCGTTCCGGTTCAGGTCGCGCCCGCCGATCTGCCAGATTTTCTCTCGGTCGCAAGCCGGTTGAAGAACCTCGACGGCATCGTCGTGACGATCCCGCACAAGTTCGCCTGCTACCAGGCCTGCGCCAGCGCGACGGAACGTGCGCACTTCCTCCGCACCGTCAACCTGGTCCGCCGGCGCCCCGATGGTTCGTGGCACGGTGACATGGTCGATGGCCTCGGTTTCGTCGGCGCCGCGCGGGCGAAGGGGATTGATCCCAGGGGGATGCGGGCGCTTCTCGTCGGGGCGGGTGGGGCCGGCTCGGCTATCGCGCTGGCCCTGGTCGAGGCCGGCGTGAGAGAACTCGCCATTCACGACTGCGTGCCGGAGCGTCGCGACACGCTGATCGGCCGGCTCAACGGGCTCGGCAAGGCGGCCGTGCTGGCGGGCACTGTCGATCCCGCAGGTTTCGATTTCATCGCCAATGCCACGCCCGCTGGCATGAAGGATGGCGACCCGCTGCCGGTCGATGTCACGCGGCTGGCGCCGTCGGCCTATTGCGGCTGTGTCATCACCAAGCCCGAAATCCCGCCGTGGATCGCAGAAGCCCGCAAGCTCGGCTGCGTCACCGCGACCGGCACCGACATGTACCAGCAGCACCAGGGCATCATGGTGGATTTCCTGCTCGGGGTCGATGGCGGGCGCTAAGCCCTTGATTCATGTCAAGCGCATTGCTTGCATTGATTGCACTGGTCGGGGCTTGAGCTGATACGGCTGACGTAGGATCATGCCCGCGCGCGAACCGGTCGCGCAAAGTCGAGAGAAGGGAACGCAGGAATGACCGAGGGCAAGACCGTAGCGACGGCGATCGGCGCGGCCGCGCTGCTGCTTTCCCTGATGTCCGCCACTCATGCCGCGCAATGCGGCAACGGGCCGGGCGGATTCGAGGCCTGGAAGCGCGAGTTCGGCGCCGAAGCGCAAGGCAAGGGCATCGGCCAGACCGCGATCTCGGCCTTGATGCAGACCAACTACGCCAGCGCCACCATCAATGCTGACCGCAGCCAGCACAGCTTTTCGCTGTCGCTCGACCAATTCCTGGCCAAGCGCGGCGCCACCACCATCGTGGCGCGCGGACGGTCGCTGAAGCAGTCGCAGGCGGCGATGTTCGCCTCGATCGAGCAGCGCTACGGCGTGCCGCCGGGGCCGTTGATCGCGATCTGGGGCATGGAGACCGGTTTCGGCAGCCAGCGCGGCAACCAGAACATGCTCTCGTCGATCGCGACGCTGGCCTATGACTGCCGTCGCCCCGAATTCTTCACCGAGCAGCTCTATGCGGCGCTGAAGCTGGTCGACCGCGGCGCGCTGTCGGGGTCGACCCGGGGCTCCATGCATGGCGAAGTCGGCCAGACCCAGTTCATGCCCAAGAACATCCTGGCCTATGGCACCGGCAATCTCGACGTCGCCGCCAACGCGCTCAGCTCGACCGCGAACTTCCTCAAGGCCAATGGCTGGCGTGCAGGAGCCGGTTACCAGCCGGGTGAGCCGAACTTCGCCGCCATCCAGGCCTGGAATGCGGCCGGCGTGTACCAGAAGGCTATCGCGCTGATGGGCCGGCAGATCGACGGGGGTGGGGCTGCGGCGGTGCGCTGAGGCGCTCCGCAAGGCGTGACCTGCTCGTCAGAGAAAGTTGTTGCTTTAAGGAACCGAGGGCACGAGGTTTGCTTAGATCAAGTTCAGGGCTGGGCATGAGGAGAACTCAACATGGCTACCCAGATCGTGATGGACCAGACCGGCGATACACGCCACGAGTTTGATCCCGAAAATGCCGAAGCGTTGGCGCGGGCCGAACAGCGCTTCCGGGAGTTGACCGGCGCGGGCTTTACCGCGGCGTACCGGACCGGGCCCGGCGAGGTCACGCGTATCAAATCGTTCGACCCGACCGCGCCGGAAACGCTGTTCTATCCCCGCCTGGTCGGCGGTTGATCTGAACGGCCCATGATCGCGGTCTTCAGGCTTCGCGCGCCCGCGCGAGCACGGCTGCACGCGCTCCGCGAGCTCTACCGGCGCTTCTTCGGCGAGAATACGCCCGAGGCGCGCGGCCGGCGGCTGTTGTCCGAATGGCTGTCCGAAGAGCAGCGGGTGCAATTCGAGCAGCACCGGCATTTTGACGTCATCGGTTGCGATAGCGGCAAACGCTATCGCATTCATTATGGCACCGCGGCCAATGTCCACGAGGTCGACGACGCCGGCAATGCAAAGATGGGGTGGTGCTTCGTCCCGTCGGGCTTCCTCGTGCCGGGCGACGTGATGCTGGCGCAAAAGATCGCGCTGGAGACGGATGAGAAGGGCGCGCTGGCGCTTGCCAACCGGTTTCCACCGGCAACGCATTCCGAGCATTTCTACCGGCGGCCGTTCTAGCGGCGCCGGCGCTCGTCAGTAATGCGTGGTTCGATAGGCGTCCAGCGCGTGCGCTGCAAAGACGCCGATGCTGCAAAGGACGAGGAGGGCTGAGATCAACTCGATCATAGCTCGTCCTCCCCAAGCGGCTGGGCGATGAGATGCTGGCAGCACGCATATTCGCTGATCAGGTCGAGAATGAATTGCATGACGCACGTCCCTGCATGGTTTTGACGACTAGATATCAGGCCATCTGTTTCAGGCGTGTTTCGTCGCTTTCGGAAAGAGGTTTCACGGGGAACCCTGGACTGGCCTGCGAGCGGCCAAACCGCTACATCCGAGCGATCCAATTCACCGTTTTGGCCGCGCGCAAAGCGCGGGCGGCGCATCACATTTCGAGGCAAAATCATGGCACAGGTCGCCTGGTTCGACGATCTCACCGTCGGCATGCGTTTCGAATCGCCCGAAGTCGAGGTCACCGAGGCTGACATCAAGCGATTTGCCGCCGAGTTCGACCCGCAGCCGATGCATCTCGACCACGAGGCTGCCAAGGAGACCCTGTTCAACGGCCTGGCTGCATCAGGGTGGCACACCGCGGCGATTGCCATGAACCTCGCGATCCAGGCCCGTCCGTTCGGTCCACACCCGCTCATCGGCGCCGGCGTCGACGGGCTGCGCTGGACCATCCCGGTACGGCCGAATGATCGCCTGCATCTGGTCGGCGAGGTCATGAGCCTGACGCCGTCGAAGTCGAAGCCGCAGGGCATCGCACTGGTGAAATGGACGATGTTCAACCAGAACGGCGAGGAGGTTTACACCTTCACCCCGATCGCGATCGTGCCGCGTCGGGTCTAGGGCGGTTCGCGCCGTTCACCGTCGGCTGGTTCGACCGGCTGAATCGCTTGCGGCTTGCGAAGAGAGATGGTCAGTTTGGCGTGGGGAAAACGCTGGAGGCTGACATGAAACGAATTCTTCTGGCCGCTGCACTGCTCGCAGGCGGCGCCCTGGGGGCCGGACCTGCGGTCGCGCAACAGTCCAAGGTCGGTGACTGGACCATCGAAAAGCGCACCCAGGACACCCATTGCAATGCGAGCCGCGGCTACAAGGACAAGGACGACGAGAACCGCGACTACGTCATCGTCATCACCTATTCGGACAAGGCCATCGTGATCGTGATGATCTACGACGGCTGGGAGTGGGACAAGGTCGGCGAGATCCTGAAGGCCGATGTCGGCACGGATGATGCCGACATCATGTCGAAGGCGAAGTGGGAGGTCATGGACAAGACCACGGTGCGCGGCATCTTCGAGTACAACCAGTCCATCATGGATCGCCTGTCGAAGGCCAAGCGCCTCACGCTCGATTTTGAGGATGACGACGAGGACAGCATCGAGATGCAGATCCCGCGCGCCGGCGAAGCGCTTGCCGCGCTGAAATTCTGCGAGGAGAACCGGAAATAAACTGCAGGTCGCCGGCGCAATCGCGTCGTGGTGAATTCCAGCTGGCCCGTCGATTTTGATCTGGAGAAGGGAATTTTTTTGCATGAACCGGGATCGTGAAGTCATGGCGGGAGTGCTGAATGCGCCGTTTCTTCTTCGATCTCCTGGTTGGCAATGTCGTCAAAATCGATCCGGCCGGCATGGTCTTCGCGCATGCCAAGGCAACGTTTGCGGTTGCCGACGAAATGGCGAGGCATCTGTTCATCTGGCGTGATGACCTGCGCGACCGTGAAGCCTGGATCCGCGTCAGGGACGACGGCGGACACGAGATTTATCGCGCCGTGGTTTGGGCCGAGAGTGCCGACAGGGCGGGCTGGGACAACTGACCGCCGTTCCGGGACGGCGCCACCGTCCTCCGATCGGAGGATGAGGGCGAGCTCAGGTTGTGATACTGTTCCCTATATTGTTCATCCAAAGCCATTCAACGCCATGCATCGATCGCGGAAGCTGCCCGACCTCATCGAACGGATTTATGATGCCGGGCTCGATCCGTCGTTGTGGAACGATGTCGTCGTAGGTATCCGCGATTTCGTCGGCGGTCAGGCCTGCGGGTTGTTTTCCAAGGATGCGATCAGCAAGTTCGGGATCACGCATTATTATTGCGGGGCCGATCCGCACTATATCCAGCTTTATTCCGAGACCCATTCCCGGTTCGATCCCCTGACGGTCCTGCCGCCGCACGGCCAGATCGTCAGCATCCCCGAACTCGTCAATTTCGACGAATATCGCCGCGGGCGGTTCTATCAGGAATGGATGCGGCCGCAGGGCAGCAGCGACGCCGCCAATGTCGTGCTCGAGAAGTCGAATGCGAGCTGCCCGGTGATGATGACGGTGTTGTCGGGCCGGCGCATGGTTGATGCGGCCATGAAGCACCGGATGTCGCTGATCGTGCCGCACGCCACTCGCGCACTGCTCGTCAACCGTGCCATCAGCGCGAAGCTGACGCTGGCGACGGCCCTGGCGGACGTGCTGGACAATCTGTCGTCGGGGATCTTCCTGCTCGATTCTTCGTGCCGCCTTGTGCACGCCAATGCCAGCGGTCATGCGCTGCTGGCGGCCGATGACGTGGTCCGCATCGTTGCCGGCCAACTGGTTACCAGCGGGACCGAGGCCAGCCAGACGCTGCGCGAAGCCTTTGCGGCCCGCGGCGAGGCCACTCCGCTTGCTGCAACCGGGCATGCGATCTCGCTGCTTTCGCCCAAGGGCGAGCGTTATGTCGCGCACATCCTGCCACTTTGCTCGGTGCTGCGGAACGGCGGTGAGCGGCCACAGGATGCCGTCGGCGCGCTGCTGTTGCGCAAGGTCACGCTGGGCGGGCAGTCCTATGGCGAACTGATCGCGCGGACCTTCGACCTGACGCCTGCAGAACTGCGTGTGTTGCTGTCGATCGTGGAGGTCGGTGGCGTGCCGGAAACGGCGAATGCGCTCGGGATCGCCGAGACGACGGTGAAGACGCATCTGCATCGCGTCTTCGCCAAGACGGGCGTTTCGCGCCAGGCCGATCTGGTCAAGCTCGCGGCTGGATTTTCCGACCCGCTCGTCCACTGACGTATCTGCCGCGATTCACGGGGCGAACGAGACGGACTTTCGGAAGACCGTGCTCGTTCTGTTGTTGATCTCAGGGCTTTCCCTGGTCCGGTGCCGTCAATGCCCCTGGCCTTCGTGAGCCCCTTGGACCGGTGCCGCACTTATGTCGCTGGTATGATGCACCAGCGGTTTCATGCCGGTGACGGTCCGCAGCAACACATAGAAGACCGGCGTCAGAAACAGGCCGAACACCGTGACGCCGATCATGCCGGAGAACACGGCCACGCCCATCGCGCGCCGCATCTCCGAACCGGCACCGGTCGAGAGCACCAGCGGCAGCACGCCCATAATGAACGCCATCGACGTCATCAGGATCGGTCGCAGCCGCAACCGGCTCGCCTCGATCGCGGCCCGGATCGGCGTGCGGCCGGCGAATTCGAGTTCGCGCGCGAATTCCACGATCAGGATCGCGTTCTTGGCGGAGAGGCCGACGAGAACAATCAAGCCGATCTGGGTGAAGACGTTGTTGTCGCCCTTGGAGAGCCAGACGCCGAACATCGCCGCAAGCAAGCCCATCGGCACGATCATGATGATCGAGAGCGGCAGGGTGAGGCTCTCGTAGAGCGCGGCCAGCACCAGGAACACCAGGAGGATCGCCAGCGGGAACACCCAGAGGCCGGAATTGCCGGCAATGAACTCCTGATAGGTCAGGTCGGTCCATTCGAAGGCAAATCCGGGCGGCAGCGTCTCCGCCGCGATCCGCGTTGCCGCCTCCTGCGCCTGGCCGGAGGAATAGCCGGGTGCCGCCGCCGCATTGATGTCGGACGACAGGAAGCCGTTGTAGCGGATCGCACGCTCCGGACCGGCGCTCTGGCGGATCGTCATCAGCGCCGACAGCGGCACCATGTCGCCTGAGGATGAGCGCACCTTCAGCTGCCTGATGTCGTCTGCACGGGCACGGAACGGCGCATCGGCCTGAACGTAGACGGAATAGGTGCGGCCAAACTTGTTGAAGTCGTTGACGTAGTAGGAGCCGAGATAGATCTGGAGCGTGTTGAACACCTCGGTCACGGGCACGCCCAGCTGAAGCGCCTTGGTGCGGTCGATGTCGGCGAACAACTGGGGCACGTTGACCTGGAAGCTCGAGAACACCCCGGCGATCTCCGGCGCCTTCTGCATCGCTGTCATGAACGCCTTGGTCGCATCGTTCAGGGCCTCGTAGCCCAGACCAGCACGGTCCTCGATCTGCAGCTTGAAGCCGCCGATGGTGCCGAGGCCATTGACCGGCGGCGGCGGGAACATCGCGATGAAGGCTTCCTGGATGCCGGCATACTTCTTGTTGAGGTCGGCGGCGATGGCATTCCCGCTCAGCGCCGGACCTTTGCGCTCGTCGAACGGTTTCAGCGTCGAGAACACGATGCCGGCGTTCGACGAGTTGGTGAAGCCCGAGATCGACAGACCGGGGAAGGCGACCGAGCTCTCGACACCGGGCTGGGTCAGCGCGATGTCGCTCATCTTGCGGATCACTTCTTCGGTGCGGTCGAGCGTGGCACCATCGGGCAGGCGGGCGAATCCGACCAGATATTGCTTGTCCTGGCCTGGCACGAAGCCGCTCGGCACCTGCTGGAAAAGGAAAGCCGTGATGCCGACCAGCACCACATAGAGACCCATCACCGCGGCCTTGGCCGAGATCACCTTGGTGACGGTGCCACTGTAGTTCTCGGACGACCGCGTGAACGCCTTGTTGAAGCCGCGGAAGAACCAGCCAAGCGCCTTTTCGAGGATGATGGTCAGTCGGTCCTTCGGTTCGTCATGCCCCTTGAGCAGCAAGGCGGAGAGAGCCGGCGACAGCGTCAGCGAATTGACAGCCGAGATCACCGTCGAGATCGCGATCGTCAGCGCGAACTGCTTGTAGAATTGCCCGGTGAGGCCGGAGATGAAGGCGAGCGGCACGAACACCGCGATCAGCACCATCGCAATGGCGATGATCGGTCCCGAGACCTCGCGCATCGCCTGATAGGTCGCATCGCGCGGCGATAGGCCGCCCTCGATATTGCGCTCGACGTTCTCGACCACGACGATGGCGTCGTCGACGACGATGCCGATCGCGAGCACCAGGCCGAACAGACTGAGCGCGTTGATGGAAAAGCCGAACACGTGCATCACCGCAAAGGTGCCGACGATCGACACCGGCACCGCCAGCAACGGAATGATCGAGGCGCGCCAGGTCTGCAGAAACAGGATCACCACCAGCACCACCAGTGCGATCGCCTCCAGCAGGGTGTGGATGACCGCTTCGATCGACGAACGCACGAACTGTGTCGGATCGTAGACGATCTGGTAGGACACGCCCTCCGGCATGTTCTTCTTGATCTCAGCCATGGTGGCGCGGACGTGGTCGGAGATCTCGAGCGCGTTGGAGCCGGGCGCCTGGAAGATCGGGATCGCCACCGCCTGCTTGTTGTCGAGCAACGAGCGCAGGCCATATTCGGACGCACCAAGCTCGATGCGTGCGACGTCGCGCAGCCGCACCACTTCACCCTTCGACCCGGTCTTGACCACGATGTCGCCGAACTGCTCCTCGTTGGCGAGACGTCCCTCGGCGTTGACCGACAGTTGCAGGTCGATGCCCTTGACGTTGGGCGATGAGCCGACCACACCGGCGGCGGCCTCGACGTTCTGCGCCTGAATTGCCTTGACGATGTCGCTGGCCGTCAGGCCATGTTCGGCCGCCTTCTGCGGATCGACCCAGACGCGCATCGAATAGTCACCGGCCCCGTAGAGCTGGACGTCGCCGACACCGTCGATCCGCGCCAGGCGATCCTTGACATTAAGCACCGCGTAGTTGCGCAAATACGTCATGTCGTAGCGATTGTTCGGCGACAACAGATGCACGACCATGGTGAGGTCGGGGGACGACTTCTTGGTGATGATGCCGAGTTGGCGCACAACGGCCGGCAGGCGCGGCTCCGCCTGCTGCACGCGGTTCTGCACCAGTTGTGTCGCCTTGTCGGGGTCGGTGCCGAGCCGGAACGTCACCGTCAGCGTCATGGCGCCGTCGGTGGTCGCCTGGCTCGACATGTAGAGCATGCCCTCGACGCCGTTGATCTGCTCTTCGATGGGAGTAGCCACCGTCTCCGCGATCACCTTGGGATTGGCGCCGGGATAGGTCGCGCGCACCAGCACTGAAGGCGGCACGACATCAGGATATTCCGAGATCGGCATCGCAAACAGCGAGATCAGTCCGGCGAGGAAGATCAGCACCGACAGCACGCCTGCGAAAATCGGACGATCGATGAAGAATTTTGAGAGATTCATGGCTTTGCCCTGCACGAGAGACAGCTCTCCCGTGATCCGGGACGCGGTCCATGCCGCGCTCCCGGAATTGGGATGCGATGTCCTGGTCGTTATGTCCTGGTCGCTCCGGGCGCGTGGCCCGGAACGATGTAACTAGCGTTGCACCACGTCCTGGTTGCTGTGGTTGGAGGCCTGCTGTCCGCGCGCACCCATCGCCGCGACCTCGGTCTTGAGGAGTGCGCCGGGACGCACGCGCTGCAGGCCGTTGACGACGATGCGGTCGCCGGTCTTCAGGCCGGCCGTGACGATGCGCAGGCCGTCGACGGAGCCACCAAGCGTGATCGGCCGGTAGACCGCACGGCTGTCGTCACCAACAGCCATCACGAACTTCTTGTCCTGGTCGGTACCGATCGCGCGCTCGTCGATCATCACCAGCGTCTGCTGCTTCGGCTGACCCATGCGCACGCGGGCGAATTGGCCGGGGATCAGACGCCCGTCCGCATTCGGGAATACCGCGCGGACACGGATGGTGCCGCTCTGGCCGTTGACCTGATTGTCGATGAGCTGGATGTGGCCCTTCGCGGAGAGCCCGCCGGACGTCGCCATCTCCACCGGGATCTGGTCGAGATTGCCGCGCTTGCCGGTGCTATCTGCGATCGAGTTCAGCGCGCGCAGCACGACCTCTTCATCGGCATCGAACGAGGCGTAGATCGGATTGACCGAGACCAGCGAAGTCAGGACCGGGGAGGCAGTTCCGGCGGCAACGAGGTTGCCGACGGTGATCTCGATCTTGCCGACGCGGCCGTCCACGGGCGCGCGAACCTCGGTGTAGTCGAGATTGAGCTTTGCAGTCTGCAATGTCGCTTCGGCCGCCTTCACGTTGGCGATGGCTTCACGATTGGCGTTGTCACGCTGGTCGTAGTCGCGGCGGGTGACGACGGCGTTGCCGACCAGCTGCGCTCCGCGTTCGAGTTCGCTCTGAGTGAACACCACACGCGCCTTCGCGGCTTCGAGCTGCGCATTGGCCTTGTCGACCTCCGCCTCGTAAGGCGCAGGATCGATCTTGAACAGGATGTCACCCGCTTTCACCAGCGCGCCTTCCGTAAAGTTGGTCGACAGGATCGCGCCGGCAACGCGCGGTCGAAGCTCGACGCGTTGGATGGCTTCGAGCCGGCCGGAGAAATCGTCCCACAGCACGGTCTGCTTCGGTTCGATCATCGCGACCGTCACGGATACGGCCTGTTCAGCCGCGGCCGCCGTGGCCGTCGCCTGGGCCGAACGGAAATAGTGACCCGTCGCGATCGAGCCGGCTGCGGCGAGGGCGCCCACGACGGCAACACCGCCGAGAAGGCGGCGGATACGGCCGGGGCGAGAGGTATTTTGGGAGGGGGGCATTTGCGCGCTCCAGATATGTAGTGTTCACTACAGATGTGGAGCTGGATATCGCAGCGCAAGATACTTATGTACCGTTCACTAAGAAAAATGTAGCCGCTTACCGCAAGATTGGGAAGGCGGAAGAGAAAAGAAAGATAGAACAAATAGATAGGATCAGGCGTTAAGTCGAGGACGACGCCGATTCCCGAGGAGATAGGCAGATGGGCATGGGACGCCCCCGCGAATTCGACGCTGAGGTCGCGTTGGATCAGGCGATGGAAGTGTTTTGGCGCCATGGCTATGAGGGCGCCACGATTGCCCAGCTCACCGAGGCCATGGGCATCAACCCACCGAGCCTCTATGCCTGCTTCGGCAACAAGGAAGGCCTGCTGAAGGCCGCCCTCGACCGCTACACCAAGTTGCGCGGCGCCTGGATGGACGAGGTGGTGGCGGCACCAACCGCCCGCGACGTCGCCGAGCGGATGCTGATGGGCATCGCCGACAAGCAGACTGATCCCGCCAATCCGCCCGGCTGTCTCCTGGTGCAAGGCGGCATCGCCTGCGGCACTGGGTCGGAAAGTGTCCCCTTCGAGCTCGCGGCTCGCCGAGCCCAGAACGAAGACCAGCTTCGCGATCGCTTCGTGCGCGCCAAGGCCGAAGGCGATCTCAAGCGCACCTCGGATCCCGCAGCGCTCGCGCGCTATGTCTCGGCCGTCTCGGTCGGCATGGGCGTGATGGCGTCTTCGGGTTCGGACCGCGAAGCGTTGCGGCAGGTGGCGATCGTGGCCGTGCAGGCGGTCGAGGCACAGTCGGCTGACCGAACGTAATCGGCCTCCTCTTCTCACCGATTATTTTGACGATAGCGACGGCGGCGGGACGAAGCCCCCGAACTCGCGTTCGATCAACCCAGCCAGCGCAATCGTCGTGCGGTCTTCGAGAAACGGTCCGATGATCTGCACGCCGATCGGCAGTCCCGACGAGGTGCGCTCGATCGGAACGGCGGTCGCCGGCAGTCCGCAGGTCGAGGCCGGATCTGCCCAGATGAAGCACGCATCGGAGTAGTTGTAGCGCATTCCATCGATGTCGAGCTGGCGCGCGTCGAACGGCTCGGAATGGTCGTGTGGAAAGGCCGGCACGGCCGCGGCCGGGTAAATCACCACGTCGAACTCCTGGAACAGCTCGTGCCACTTCTGTTGCAGCTGCAGGCGGGTCGCATCGGCTGCCAGCCAATCACGATGGATCATGCCCCAGCCGCGTGCGCGCTCGGCTTGCAGGCTGCGGTCATCGGGCGAGAGTGCTGTGGCCACGCCTTGCGCTTCCGCGAGTGCGGCCGGAGTCAGACGTGGGCTTCTCGCGCCGTTCAACAACCTCATGTAGAGCCGCGCGGAGTCGGCAAGATCGGGCAGCGACGTGCTCGCGCGCGCGACCCGCGCGCCGGATTTGCCGAGCCGCTCGGCCAATCGCCCGATGGCCGAACGCACCGCGTCACCCGTCGGCATCAGCGGATGGCTATCGATCACGAGGATCCTGAATCCCCCGAGTTGGTCATGACGCGGGGCGGGCAATGCAAGGCGATAGCCGATCCCGTCGCGGGTCTCATCGGGGCCGGCAATCACGTCGAGCGACAGAGCGAGGTCCGCTGCGGTGCGCGCCATCGGCCCGACAACAGCCAGATCGCCCTGGCCAGGAACGGGGCGTGCCGGCGGCAGGCCGTATCCACGCAGCGGCACCAGGCCGAGGCTCGGCTTGTGTCCGAACACGCCGCAGAAATGCGAGGGCACCCTGATCGAGCCGCCGATATCCGAGCCGATCGAGAGCGGACCGAAACCCGCGGCGAGTGCCGCGCCGCATCCGCCCGAGGAGCCGCCGGGCGAGCGGCCGAGATCCCACGGATTGTTCGTCGCCCCGTAGATCTCGTTGTAGCTCTGGAAATCCCGCAAGCCGATCGGGATATTGGTCTTGCCGATGATGATGGCACCCGCCGCCTTTAGTCGCGCGACGAGGAGGGCATCTTCGTCAGGCTGGAAGTCCCTGAATTGCGGGAATCCCCACGTCGTCGGCAGGCCGGCGACGTTGAATGGCTCCTTCAAGGTGACGGGGATGCCGAGCAACGGCAACCGTTCGCCGCGGCCGAGCGCGGCGTCGGCTGCGCGCGCGGCCTCTCTGGCGCGGTCCAAATCGCGGACGATGACCGCGTTGATTGGCCCATCCAGGGCCTCGATGCGCGCGATCGTATGATCGAGCAATTCCGATGCCGACACCTTGCGCGCGTAAAGGGCGCTCAGCAGCTCGCCGATCGAGCCGTAGGACAAGTCAGCGGCGTCTCGTTGCATCATGAACTCCAGTATATGTCATCGCCGCGTCGGGGCCATGCCGGCTGGGGCACCCAACGTGCAATTTTGAAAGCACGATGAGGAGACGGCGCAACGGGAACCAGATCTGCCTGCGTGTGGGGGCGGGGCTGGATGTGGTCGGCCCAAACGACAAAATCGCGATCCGGGTGCAGGTGCACGCCAATAGCAGCTATAAGGGCGGCTCTGCGATCTCGCACACGAGTAGGCAATGTTCGCCCTGACATTTCTCGGCACCTCCGCCAGCGTTCCATCTGCAGAGCGCAACCATCCCGCGCTCCTCCTGGAGGTCGCAGGCGAGCGCATGCTGATCGATTGCGGCGAGGGGACGCAGCGCCAGTTGCTGCGCAGTGGCGCCGGCTTTCGGCGGCTCGATCGCATTCTGTTGACGCACGGACATCTCGATCATGTGCTGGGCATCCCCGGCCTGTTCTCAACATTGGGGCTACGGCAGACCTCCGAAACGATGACCATTCATGGCGGCCCCGCCACGCTGGATCTTGTCGTTCGCATGCTGGCAGGCCTATGGGGCGCGGGAAGGGCGCCGATCTCCGTACAATTCACGCCGCTCGCTGCAGGGCTGGTCGCCGACGCCGGCGATTTTACGATCGATTGTTTTCCGGTCCGCCACCGCGACACCGACAGCTTTGGATTCTCTTTCCAGAGTCCCGCGCGCCGCCACCTCTTGCCTGATCGCCTGTCCGCGCTTGGCGTGCCCAATGGTCCCGCGCGCGGCGAACTGGCTGCAGGGCGGCCTATCACTGATGAAGGCGGCCGGACGATCGACCCGGACGATGTTCTGGGGCCACCGAGCGGCGGCAAGAAGCTGGTCGTGATCGGCGATACCGAGACCACCGACGGACTCTCCAATCACGTCGCGGATGCCGACCTGCTGGTGATCGAGGCGACGTTCCTGGATCGCGACGCGCCGACCGCGCGCGACTACGGCCATCTCACCGCGGCAGAGGCGGCCCGGTTCGCGGCCGCAAATAACGTCCGGCAGCTGGTGCTCACGCATCTGTCCGGCCGCTATGAGGACGATGAGATCCTGGCCGAGGCGGCAAAGATTTTTCCGAGCGTGCGGATCGCCGCCGACTTCGATCGCATCGCTGTTTAGGCCGCGCGCGTTGCACGGCCATTAATCTTACCTGTCAAGGTTGACGCGACTTCATTCCCGCAGCCGCGCATCAGCGCGGTATTTTCGCGAGATCAGAAATCAATCTTGTATTGAGAGTATCATGTCGCATTCTGTTGAATTGATCGTTGCGGGCTATGTGAGGCTGAACGATCGCGATTCGCTGGAAGATATTTTGGCGCATCGCCAGGATCTGCTGCGGCAATTGGTGGCCGTGACGGGTGTCGACCCGAAGAGGTCGATCGCGCAGGTGAGCGAGGAAATCACCATCATCGAAGCCGGGCTTGCGACGCTCGTCCCGGAATAAGCCGACGTCAAGATTGCGCTTCGGCGCTCAGCTCAGCATGCCCGACTTGATCGTGATGTCCTGCACCTTGCTCGTCAGCTGCATCAGCCTCGGCAGCGCCTGATCGCGAAAGGTCGGCATATCCATGCGCGTTGCGTCCACGGTGACGCTCAGCCCCGCGATCACAAAACCTTGCGCGTCGAGAATCGGCGTCGCCAGCGTACGCAGGCCATAGGCGTTCTCGCCGTCGGAGACGGCATGGCCCTTCTTCTTCACCTGATCGAGCCGCGCGAGCAGGGCATCGAGATCGGTCAGCGTTCGCTCCGATAGTTTGACGCGAGGTCGTAACTCCAGCCGCTGGATCTGCTCGTCGCGCTGAAGCTGCGCCAGCATGGCATGGCCGAGCGCGGCACTGTAGGCGGGGATGCGCGTGCCCGGCCGGCGATCCATCTTGTGCCGGTCGAGGCCGGCGCCGACGCGCGCGAGGTAGATCACGTCACCGCCATCGAGGATGCCGAGCGAGGCCGCATCGCCGACCTCAGGCACGAGGTCGCGCAACAAGGGCTCGACGATGGTGCGCAACGATCCATGCGACAGCACGGTGTAACCAAGGTCGAGACAGGCGACGCCAAGGCGGAACCGGCGACTCTGCGGCACCGCCTGGAGATAGCCGAGTTCGATCAGGGTCTGAATCAGCCGGAACGCGGTCCCGCGGTCGAGATCGGCACGTGCGGCAACTTCACTCAGCGTCAGTTCGAACGCCTCGCTGGTGAAACTCTTGAGCACGGCGAAGGCCTTGCCGACGGACGCGACATAATTCTTCGGGTTCTTATCCCCGGCGTTGTTCGGGGGCGCTTCCAATCCGCGCTTTGCAGCCTTCTTTTCGCCCTTGGCCATGCCCGTATGTCCTGCCATGACAGCCACAGCCCTTGACGCGGCGGCAGCCTGATCTTACCAACGGGGCAGATTATAACAAATGTTCGCATTCCGAACAACATCGATCTAACGATCGGAGGAAGCTTTGTCGACATCATCGCTGCACCCCCAGTCCCTGCACCCACATGGCGTGTTCTCCGCCGCGCTGACGCCGCTCGACGCCGACCTCGCGCCCGATCATGCGCGCTTCGTCGCGCATTGCCGCTATCTGCTGGACGAAGGCTGCGACGCGATCGCGATGCTTGGCACCACGGGGGAGGCAAACTCCTTCTCGGTCGCCGAGCGCACCGCGCTGCTGGAGGCCGTGGTCGCCGGCGGCATCAAGCCGAACCAATTGCTGCCGGGCACCGGCGTCGCCGCGTTCACCGACACCATCGCGCTGACGCGCCACGCGCTGTCGGTGGGTGTCGAGACCGTGGTGATGCTGCCGCCGTTCTACTACAAGAACGTCAGCGATGACGGCGTCTATGCCGCCTACAGCGAGATCATCCAGCGCATCGGCGATGCCAAGCTCAAGATCGTGCTCTACCACATCCCGCAGATGTCGATGCAGCCGATCTCGCATGCGCTGATCGAGCGGCTGCGCAAGGCCTATCCGTCGACCGTCGTCGGCATCAAGGACTCCTCAGGTGACTTTGCCAACATGACTGCGATGGTCGAGCGGTTCCCGGGCTTCTCGGTGCTGACTGGCGCCGATCCGTTGCTGCTGCCGCTGCTGCGCAAGGGCGGCGCGGGCTGCATCACCGCGACGTCGAACCTCGTCGCGCGCGATCTCGCCTATGTGTTCAAGCATTTCCGCGACAGCGACGACGATGCGTCGCTGAAGGCGGCGCAGGGACGCATCGTCAAGGCGCGCGAGCTGGTCTCGCGCTTTGCGCAGATGCCGTCCCTGAAGGCGTTGGTCGCCGAGCGCACCGGTCACGCCGGTTGGGAGCGCCTGCGGCCGCCACTGGAGACCCTGCCGGCAGCTCAACGAAAAGAACTGCTCGCGAGTGCAGCGGCTTTCGCTGCTGCTGCTTAGGGCGGCCACGGGAGCGGCATGACGATGATGCGCGTCCGCATGCTTGCCGACGATCTCACCGGCGCGCTCGACACCGCGGCGGAGTTCGTCGGCCTGTGCGGACCGTTCGATGTCGTCTGGGCAGATGCGCCCGCGACGGCCGGCTCTGCGAGCCTGGCCATAGACAGCGGCACGAGGGAGCGTTCGAAAGCCGAGAGCGTCGAGATCGTCGCGCGGCTGGCGCCGCTGCTGCGTGATGGAGAGATCGCCTACAAAAAGGTCGACAGCCTGCTCCGCGGCGCCTGGGCGGCCGAACTCGGCGCCTGCCTGAGCTCGGGCCACTGGGCATCATGCGTGGTGGCGCCTGCTTTCGACTATCAAGGACGCCGCACCGTCGAGGGTCAGCAATATGCGCGGACCGTGCAGGGCGACTGGCATCGCGTCGGCGACAATTTGCTGGATCAATTGAGGCGGGACGGTATCGAGGCGCGGCGGGGCAATCCCGACACGCTGGAGCTTGGCGGTGTTCAGGTCTTCGATGCCGAGAGCGATCTCGATCTTGATCGCGTCGTCGAGATGGCGCAACGGATGCCAGGGCCCGTGCTTTGGTGCGGCAGCGGCGGCCTGGCCGGCGCACTCGCGCGTGGGCACCGCGCAGACGTGCTTTCGCAGTTGCAGCGACCGGTGCTCGGCTTGTTCGGGTCCGACCAGGTGACAACCGCATCCCAGCTCGCGGCGTGTGGTGAGGCCGCCATCGCCTTGGCCGAAGGCGAGGGCGGCGTCCGTGTTCAGCGCCAGCTTGCAAACGACAGCGTTGCCCTGGTGAAATTCGCGCTTCCCGATGGCCTTTCGCGCGCCGATGCCGCGCAGCGGATCACCCACAAATTGACGACGCTGATCGCAGCGCTTGACGCGCCCGGAACACTGATCGTTGCTGGTGGCGAGACGCTGAAGGCCGTATGCCTTGCCCTTGGCGCGCATGCGCTCCAGGTCACGGGGCGCATCGTGCCGGGCTTGCCGCGCTCGACGCTGCAAGGCGGCCGCTGGGCCGGCGTCGACATCATCTCGAAATCCGGAGCGTTCGGCGATCGCGACCTCTGGCGCGATCTGCTCCGGGATAATCATCTGCTCACTAGGGAGAGCCCGTCATGACCTCTCGTCATCTCGCCATCACGATGGGCGATCCCGCCGGGATCGGCCCGGAGATCATCGTCAAGGCCTGTGTCGGGTTGAAGGAGCGCATCGCGGCCGGCGATCTGCGTATCCTGATCATCGGCAGCGGCGCGGCACTGGACGGTGCCAAGGCTGCGCTCGGCACCGACGTCGCAATCCCGCAAGTCACTGCCGACGATCGCGACTGGCCAAACCTCTGCTTTCTCCAAGCCGACGTCGAGGGCGACCCGATCAAATCCGGCGTGCTCAGCGCCGACGGCGGTCGCTTCGCCTACAAGGCGATCGAGCAGGGCGTGCGCCTGACACAGGCCGACCGCACGGCGGCGATCGTCACTGCGCCGCTCAATAAGGAAGCGCTCAACAAGGCCGGCTATCACTTTCCCGGTCACACTGAGATGCTGGCCCATCTCACCGGTGTGCGCGGCTCGGTGATGCTGCTGGCTCACGGCAACATGCGCGTCAGCCATGTCTCGACCCATGTGGCGCTGGAGGACGTCCCGAAGCGGCTGACACCGGAGCGGCTGCGCATGGTGATCGATCTCACCAACGACGCACTTCTTCGGCTCGGCATCGCCAAGCCGAAGATCGCGATCGCTGCACTCAATCCGCATGCCGGCGAGGGCGGTCTGTTCGGCCGGCAGGATATCGACGTGTCGGCGCCGACGATTGCCAAGGCCGTCGCCGACGGTCTCGATGTCGTTGGTCCCGTGCCCGGCGACACCATCTTCGTCAAGCTGCGCGCCGGCCAGTACGATGCCGCGGTCGCGATGTATCATGATCAGGGGCACATCCCGGTCAAGTTGCTAGGCTTCCAGGTCGATCCCGCCACCGGCCGCTGGCAGGAGCTCTCCGGCGTCAACATCACGCTGGGTCTGCCGATCATCCGCACCTCCGTCGATCACGGCACCGCCTTTGATATTGCCGGAAAGGGCATCGCCAACGAGCACAGCCTGATCGAGGCCATCGACTATGCCGAGCGACTCGCTGCCGGCTCTTCCAAATAATGAGATCGAGCCTACGATGACGAACGCCTTCACGCCCATCGAAATCCTCCGCCCCACCATCCTGGAGTTCGGCAAGGGCACGATCACGGCCGCTGCGCGCTTCGCCGAGCGGATCGGCGCCAAGCGGCCGCTGGTGATTTCAGATCCCTTCAATGCGCGTCGCGTCGACACGCTGGCGCTGCCGGGCGCCGTGAAGGTGTTCGGCGAAGTCAAGCCTGAGCCCGATCTGCCCAACCTCGAGAAGGCGGTCGCGATGGCGCGCGAGGTCAGGCCCGATCTCGTGGTCGGCTTCGGCGGCGGCAGCGCGATGGATCTCGCCAAGCTGGTCGCGGTGATGTGCACGGGTGATGTGGCCTTTGCCGACATCGTGGGACCGGAGAAAGTCGCCGGCCGCAGCGTCGCGCTGATGCAGATCCCGACCACCTCGGGCACCGGCAGTGAGGCCGGCACCCGCGCGCTGGTCACGGACCCCGTCAGCCAGAACAAGCAGGCGGTGCAAAGCCGCTTCATGCTGGCCGATATCGCCATCGTCGACCCCGATTTGACGATGACCGTGCCGAAGGAAATCACGGCCGCGACCGGCGTCGATGCGCTGGCGCATTGCGTCGAGGCCTATACCAGCCGCAAGGCGCATCCGACAATTGATCTCTATGCGATCGAGGGCGCGCGGCTGGTTGGACGCTACCTCAAGCGCGCAGTGGCCGACGGCGGCGATCGCGAGGCGCGTGCCGGTCTTTCGCTAGCCTCGCTCTATGGCGGCTATTGCCTGGGCCCGGTGAACACCACGGCCGGCCACGCCGTGGCCTATCCGCTCGGCACGCGCCATCACATTGCCCACGGCCTTGCCTGCGCGATCATCTTCCCGCACACGCTGGCGTTCAACATGCCGGCGGTCGAGGCGAAGACGGTGGCTGTGCTCGGCGCGCTCGGTCTGCCGGAGCAGCGCGATCCGAAACACGCGTTCGACGCGACCTACGCGTTCTGCAAGAACCTCGGCGTTGAGATGAAACTATCAGCCCTCGGTGTGCCCAAAGGCGACCTCGGTGTGATGGCCGACGAGGCGCATGCCATCCGCCGCTTGCTCGACAACAATCCGCGCGATTTGAGCCGGGATGCGATCCTCGGCATGTACGAAGTCGCGTTCTAGCCACATCGCCTCCGAGGCGAAGCGTTGGAAGAGGGTGATTTGACGTGGCGAGTACCCAGATGCGAGCGGGCTGTGATCCTTCCACCGCGGCGCTTGCCAGCCCGGGGACGAGCGGGTAGAACGCAGCACGCCTGAGAGGTGATTTGCGCCATCAGCGCTTCCGGCCGCAGTCGAACAAATCAGTAAGATATTGAATTTGTTCGGCTATTCCATTGGGGAATGGTGTAACGGTAGCACAACAGACTCTGACTCTGTTTGTCTAGGTTCGAATCCTAGTTCCCCAGCCAATTCCAGGCGTCTTCAAAGGTTTGCACTGACGCATATCCGGCAGCGCCGCAGCTCGCGGCGGTTTGCCTCACCGGAACATCGTCGTCGCCAGTCGGATCGCGGCGCCGTGGATCGTCCTTGGGACACACAACCCAAGGAGATCCCAAATGCCCTATATCGATGGTTTCGTCCTCGCCGTGCCCAAAGACAAGCTAGAGGCTTACAAGGCTCTGGCGCGAACGGCTTGCGCGGTGTGGATGGAGCATGGTGCGCTCGATTATGTCGAATGCATCGGCGACGACGTGCCATATGGCACGCTTACGTCATTTCCGCGCGCGGTGATGGCGACGGAAGATGAGGTCATGGTGTTTTCCTGGATCGTCTATCGCGACCGTGCGAGCCGCGATGCCGTCAACGCCAAGGTGATGGCCGATTCCAGGCTCAAGAGCTCGGACATGCCGTTCGATGGCAAGCGCATGATCTATGGCGGCTTCGATACGCTGCTGCGCGCGAGCGATTTGGGCTGACCGGCTTCGGCCTGAAGCAGCAGCAGCAGGCAATCGGCGAGCCGCGTCTCCATCTCTTTCGACCGGAGCGACAACGGCCCGGGATCGTTGAGGATCGCGTTCACCAGCGTGCCCAGCACGACCTGCAAGCCGAACGCAATCGCGCGGGTCCTGGCGGCTGTGCGGCCTTTGCCCATGGCCGCCAGCAGGAGAGGGGTGGCGCGTTCCGTGGTTGCCTTGGCCAGCGCCTTGAAGGGCGTCCATTGGTCGGGACGGGTGTCGTCATGCTGGAGCGCGGCGCGCAGCACGCCTTCGTGGTGGCGCATCCAGACGATGATGCCGCTGACGACGATCCGGCACAGCTTGTCGAGATCGGTCGTGGGTGAGGGGCGCCTGATGTCGCCGAGCCGTTGCTCGCCGTCGCGTGCAGCGAGCGCCATCAGCGCGTTGAAATAGGCCTCCTTGCTCTCGAAGCGGCTGTAGAAGGCACCGACGGTGACGCCGACTTCAGCGCAGAGCGCTTCGATTGAAACCTCGGCAAGGCTTCGTGTGCGCAGCATGTGGGCGCCTGCGCGCAATAGCGCCAGCGTCGTCTCGCGGCTGCGCTTCTGGCGTGAGGGGGCGACGCCCGGCAGGTCGAAATCGCGAGAGCCGGGATCCCCGGAAGATGGCTGCGTCCGTACTTGCATCCGTCCTAAAACATAATCATAATTCGGATTATAATTTAAGCCGGGACGAGCCGCTGGTCAACCGTGGCCGTGACAGGGAGCAACAGATGAGCGCAGGCAGCGGCACGCCGTTCCGTGGCATCGTCGGCAAGACGGTTGCGGAGTCGAAACCCTGGTGGCCGGAGGCCGTGAAGCCGCCTGCGGGCGCGCCGAACATTCTGGTCGTCCTGTTCGACGATGTCGGCTTCTCCGATTTCGGTTGCTACGGCTCGGCGATCAAGACTCCGACCATCGACAAGCTCGCCGCGGAAGGCCTGCGCTACAGCGGCTTCCACACCACGGCGATGTGCTCGACGACGCGCGCCGCGCTGCTCACCGGGCGCAACCACCACTCGGTCGGTGTCGGGTGCCTCGCCAATTTCGATTCCGGCTATCCGGGCTATCGCGGCAAGATCGCGCGCGAGGCGGGGACGCTCGCCGAGATGCTGCGCGTGCACGGCTATCGCAATTACATGGTCGGCAAATGGCACGTCACGCCGCTGACCGAGAGTGGCGCGACTGGACCGTTCGACGGCTGGCCACTGGGCCGTGGCTTCGATCGCTTCTACGGTTTCCTCGATGCCGAGACCGACCAATACGCGCCGGAGCTCGTCTCCGACAACACCCACATCGATCCTCCCGGCACCTATGCCGAAGGCTATCATCTTACGGAAGATCTGATCGACCAGGCGATCCGCTTCATCGGAGATCACCAGGCCGATCGGCCCGATATTCCCTGGCTGACCTGGGTCGCGCTGGGCGCCTGCCACGCGCCGCATCAGGCGCCGGCCGAGATTATCCGCAGCTATGATGCCGAATTCGTGCACGGCTGGGATGTCGAGCGCGAGCGACGGCTGGCGCGCCAGAAGGCGATGGGGCTGGTGCCGCAGGAGACGCGGATGCCGGCGCGCAACGATGGCGTGAAGGCCTGGGAGGATCACTCCATCGACGAGCGCCGAATCTTCACGCGCCTGCAAGCGGCCTTCGCCGGTATGCTCGATCATTCCGATCGGCATCTCGCGCGTCTGGTCGCATTCCTGGAGACGGCCGATATCAGAGACAACACTGTCATCATCGTGATGTCCGACAATGGCGCGAGCCAGGAGGGCGGCCCGCTCGGCTTCGTCAATGCGATGGGGCCGTTCAATTTCAAGCCGGAGCCGATCGCGGAGAAGCTCGTCCGCATCGACGATATCGGCGGGCCCGACACGCACAGCAATTTCCCGCATGGCTGGGCCATGGCCTCCAATACGCCGCTGCGCCGCTACAAGCAGAACACCCATGGCGGCGGTATCCGCGATCCCTTCGTCATCAACTGGCCGAAGCGCATCGCCGCCAAGGGCGAGTTGCGGCACCAATTCGTTCACGCAAGCGATCTGACGCCGACACTGCTCGAGTTGATTGGAATCGAGTCGCCCAAGACGATTGCAGGCTGCCCGCAGATGCCGCTCGAAGGCGAAAGCTTTGCGCGCTCGATCACCGATGCGTCGGTGCCGTCAAAGGGGTCGCCGCAATATTTCGAGATGTTCGGTCATCGCGGACTCTGGCAGGACGGCTGGAAGGCGGTCGCCTACCATCCGCCGGGCACGCCGTTCGAAAACGACAAATGGGAGCTGTTCCATCTCGATCGGGATTTTTCCGAGACCAATGATCTCGCGGCGACGGAGCCGGAGCGGCTCGCGCAGATGATTGCGACATGGTGGGGCGAGGCCGAGAAGCACAATGTGCTGCCGCTCGATGATCGCTTCGGTCCCCGCTTTGCCGAGAACGCTGCGCGCTTCCACGGCGCACGCCGCCATTTCGTCTTCCACCACGGCATGGGCCATGTGCCGACCGACGTCGCGCCCGATGTGCGCAGCCGCAGCTACACGATCGAGGCGCATGTCGAGATCGACGAAGCGGGTGCCAACGGCGTGCTGATCTCGCATGGCGACGCAACGTCGGGCTACAGCCTCTACGTCAAGGACGGCCACTTGGTGCACGACCTCAACATCGGTGGCAGCCACCAGATCGTGCGCTCCGACCGCAAGGTGCCGCCGGACGCGCGGCGGCTCGGCGTCCATGTCGAACGTCTCGTCCGCAAGGAGCCGCCGGCCAAGGGCTCGCGCACCGGCGTCACCGACTACACGCTGCTGATCGACGGTGAGAAGGCCGGCTCGCTGCAGACCCAGCTCGGCTTCCACACGTTGATCTCGTGGTCCGGTCTCGACATCGGCCGCGACCGCGGCAGCCCGGTGTCGCACTACGAGGCGCCGTTCGAATTCGAGGGACGGCTGCTGCGCGTGACCGTTACCATGCACAGCGACCAGACGCTCGACGGCGAGGCCGTCGGCAATGCGCAGATGGCGCGGCAGTGACCGCGCTGCATCTATGCCGTCATTGCGAGGAGCGAAGCGACGAAGCCATCCAGGCTTTCCACAGAGGAAGCCTGGATGGCTTCGCTACGCTCGCAATGACGAGGTGAGCGAGGCGAACGCGCCAGCAGAACCCGGGGGCGTGCTACTTGATCTTGTCGTAGGCCGCAGCGAAATCGTTGAGCGGCATCGGGATCGCAATGGTTTCCTTCGCCATGTTCTGGAAGGAAACCTTCAGCTGCTTGCCCGAGCGCAGGCTCGCAAGCAAATCCGGCGCGATCGGGGTCGAGGCGTAGCAGCCGCGGTTCTCGCAGGTCTGGATCTGGAGATCGATCGCCTTGCCCTCGTCGACCTGGAGCTTGGCGCCGAGCGGCAGGTTGAGGCCGAGCGGCAACTGCAGCAGAGCGATCGGCGTGCGGGTGTCGGGGGCGATGCGGATGTTGATCAGGACGATGGTCTGGCCGGTCTTGGTCAGCACCGCGTTCTGCTCGATCGCGCATTCGAGGGGCGCGTCGCGGCTCGCGCTGGTGCAGCGCGCGATCCAGCCGGGCTGCGCCGGAGTGCCTTCGGCCTGCGGCTGGGTCGGCGCGGGCGAGGGCGAAGGCTGTGCGGCCGGGGCAGGCGGCGGCGCCGCGTTCTTCTTGGCGCCCTGCTGGGCATAGGCGACGCCCGTGGACAGCAGGGCAGCGGCAGCGAGAGCGACAAGTCTGGATTGCATGGACATGGCAAGACCGCGTTGGCGTGAACCGAGGGTCCCGCTGTAGCGTCGCGGGAGCCGCGGCGCAAGCTTACTCGGCGGCTTCCTTGACGGTGCCGTGCGCGGCCGCGTCGTGGCCTTCGTCCTCGGCCGAGTTGCCCTTGAACAGGTTCGAGAACTTGTCGAGATAGAGATAGACCACCGGCGTGGTGAACAGCGTCAGCGCCTGACTGACGATCAGGCCGCCGACCATGGCGTAGCCGAGCGGCTGGCGGATTTCGGCGCCGGTGCCGTGGCCGAGCATCAGCGGCACGCCGCCGAGCAACGCTGCCATCGTGGTCATCATGATCGGGCGGAAGCGCAGCAGCGCAGCCTGACGGATCGATTCCTCCGGCGTCTTGTGCTGATCGCGTTCGGCCGCGATGGCGAAGTCGACCATCATGATGCCGTTCTTCTTGACGATGCCGATCAGCAGGATGATGCCGATCAACGCAATGAGGCTGAACTCGAAGCCGGCCGCCATCAGGATCGCCAGAGCGCCGACGCCGGCCGAGGGCAGGGTCGACAGAATCGTGATCGGATGGATGTAGCTCTCGTAGAGGATGCCGAGGATCAGATAGACCACGACCAGCGCCGCGAGGATCAGGAGCGGCACCGTGCCGAGCGATTGCTGGAACGCCTGCGCAGTGCCCTGGAAGCTCGAGTTCAGCGTGGCCGGCGCGCCGAGATCAGCCATCGCCTTCTGCACGGCCTCCGTGGCCTGGCCGAGCGCGACATCCTGCGCAAGGTTGAAGCTGATCGTGATCGCCGGGAACTGGCCCTGGTGGCTGATCGAGAGCGGGCGGACGGGATCGGTGGTCCACGTCGCAAAGGTCGACAGCGGCACCTGGTCGCCGGTCAGGGGCGATTTCAGATAGAGCTTGTTGAGCGAATCGAGACTGCCCTGCATCTCCGGCAGGATCTCCAGGATCACGTGGTAGCTGTTTAGCTGCGTGAAATACTGGGCGACCTGACGCTGGCCGAAGGCATCGTAGAGCGTATCGTCGATCAGCTGCGGCTGGATGCCGTAACGCGCGGCGGTGTCGCGGTTGATCTTGAGCTGGACCGTGGTGCCCTGGGTCTGCTGGTCGGTCGCGACGTCGCGCAGCTGCGGCAGCGTCTGCATCTTGGCGAGAATCTTCGGTGCCCACGCATTGAGCTCGCCGAGATCGGCATCCTGCAATGTGAATTCGAACTGCGTACGCGTCGGCCTGCCGCCGAGACGGACGTCCTGGGCTGCCTGCATATAGAGGCGTGCGCCGGACACCTTCTCCAGCTTGGGACGCAGCCGCGCAATGATCTGCTGCGCCGACGCCTTGCGCTCGCTGCGCGGCTTCAGCGTGATGAACATATTGCCGTTATTGCCGGCACGGCCGCTGCCGCCGATGTTCATCGCGGACGAGGCGATATCGGGATCTTCCATCACGATCTTGCCGAGCTCGACCTGCCGCCGCCGCATCTCGGCAGAGGAGATGTCCTGCGAGGCTTCCGAGGTCGCGGTGATCAGGCCGACGTCCTGCTGCGGGAAGAAGCCCTTCGGGATCAGCACGAAGAGGTAGACCGACAGCGCGAGCGTGGCGAAGAAGATCGCGAGGGTCGTGCGCCGCCAGGCGAGGGCATGATCGAGCACATGTTCATAGCCGCGCAGCAGCGCGTCGAAGGCACGTTCGCTCCACTGGTAGAACTTGCCGTGGGTCACTTCGCTGTGGGCGCGCAGGAAGCGCGAGGCCATCATCGGGGTCAGCGTCAGCGACACGAACATCGACACGAAGATCGTCATCGCCAGCACCACCGCGAATTCGCGGAACAGGCGCCCGATGATACCGCCCATCAGCAGCAGCGGGATCAGCACCGCGACCAGCGAGATCGAGATCGACACGATGGTGAACCCGATTTCCTTGGAGCCTCGGAAGGCGGCAGCGAGCGGCTTTTCGCCTTCCTCGATGTAGCGCGTGATGTTCTCGAGCATCACGATGGCGTCGTCGACGACGAACCCGACCGCGATCGTGAGCGCCATCAGCGACAGATTGTCGAGGGAGTAGCCGAACACCCACATCAGGGCACAGGCGCCAAGCAGCGCCAATGGAACCGTGATGGTGGGAATCACCGTGGCCCAGAAGCTGCGCAGGAAGACGAAGATGACCATGACCACGAGGGCAATGGTCAGCAGCAGCGTGTACTGCACATCTTCGACCGCGGCGCGGATGGTCGTGGTGCGATCGCTGATGACCTCGATCTTGACCGCGGGCGGGATCGCCGCGACGAGGCGGGGAAGGGTCGCCTTGATCCGGTCGACGGTGTCAATGACATTGGCGCCCGGCTGCTTGAACACGACCAGGAATACGCCGCGCTTGCCGTTGGCCCAGGCCGCCTGCTTGGCGTCTTCAGGACCGGTGACCGCCTGGCCAATATCCTTGATCCGCAGGGGGCCGCCGTTGCGGTAGGCGATGATGACGTCGTTCCAGTCCTTGGACTGCAACAATTGGTCGTTGGCGTAGATCGTGTAGGCGCGTTTCGGACCGTCGATGTTGCCCTTGGGGCTGTCGACCGTCGTGATTGCGATCGCGCTGCGGACGTCCTCGAGCGACAGGCCCTTGGCAACGAGTTTCGCCGGATCGATCTGCACGCGAACCGATGGCTTCTGCTGGCCGCCGATGAAAACCTGCGCGACGCCCGATATCTGGCTGATCTGCTGGGCGAGCTGGGCGTCAATCGAGTCGCTGACAGTGGTCAGCGGCAGCGTGTCCGAGGTCGCAGACAACAGCAGGATCGGCGAATCGGCCGGGTTGACCTTGCGATAGGTCGGCGGCGAAGGCAGGTTCTTCGGCAGCTGTCCGCCGGCGGCGTTGATGGCACCCTGCACATCGTTGGCGGCGCCGTCGATGCTGCGGTTGAGGTCGAACTGGATGGTGATCGAGGCGGTACCCAGATAACTCGTCGAGGTCATCTGCGCGATGCCAGGAATCTGGGCGAACTGGCGCTCCAGCGGCTGCGCGACCGACGAGGCCATCGTCTCCGGGCTGCCGCCCGGCAGATTGGCCGTGATCTGGATGGTCGGGAAGTCCACCTGCGGCAGCGGTGCGACCGGCAGCAGGGGATAGGCGACGAGACCGACAAACAGAATGCCGGCCATCAGCAGCGACGTGCCGATGGGATAACGGATGAAAGGTGCCGAAATCCCGCCTTCGGTCATTCCTGCTGAACCTTGCTCTTCTGAACGGGATCCGAACTCGCGACAGTCGTCGAAACGAGACTGCCAGGGTGCACCTTGTACTGTCCGCCGGTGATCACCTGCTGACCGGGGCTCAAGCCGTCATCGATGACCGAACGACCATCGATGGAGTAGCTGACCTTGATCTTGCGAACCTCGGCCTTGTTGTCCTGGCTGACGGTATAGGCGTAGAGGCCGTTGGTCGAATGCTGGACCGCGTCATCTGAAACGATGGTCGCGTCCTTCAGCGTCCGCACCAGAAGGCGTGTCGACACCGACTGTCCCGGCCACAGCGTATGGTCCTTGTTGTCGAACACCGCCTTGAGCCTGATAGTCCCGCTGGTCGTATCAACCTGGTTGTTGATGACCGCGAGCTTGCCTTCGGCCAGCGTCTTCTTCCCGTCGGTGGTGAACGCGATCACCTTGAGCTCGCCGGACTTCTGGCCCTCGCTGATATAGGGCAGCTGGTCCTCTGGTGCAGTGAAGATCACCGTGATCGGCTCGACCTGCGCAATGGTGACGACGCCGGTCTGGCTCGAGGCGTTGACGATGTTGCCGATGTCGACCTGGCGCAGGCCCGCGACGCCGGTGATCGGCGACTTGACCTGGGTGTAGTCGAGCTGGGTCTGGGCGTTGGCGATCGCGGCTTCGTCGGCGGCGATCTGGGCGGTGAGCTGGGCAACGGTGGAGCGTTGCGTATCGGTCTGCTGGCGCGTGGCAAATTCGCCGAGCTTGGTATAGCGCTGAAGATCGAGATTGGCGTTGGCGAGGTTGGCTTCGTCCTGCGCCTTCTTGGCCTTGGCCTGATCGAGGGCGGCCCGGAACGGGCGCGGGTCGATCTCGACTAGAAGATCGCCCTGCTTGACCATTTGGCCTTCAGTGAAGGCGATCTTGTCGATCTGGCCGTCGACGCGGGTCCGGACTTGTACGGTGTTGAAGCCCTGCACGGTACCGAGGCCGGTCAGATAGACCGGGAAATCGGCCTTCTCGACCGGCGAAATGCTGACGGGCACGGCGGCCACCCGTGGCGCACCCTTCTGTGCGGCCTGGGCTTTCTCAGCCTCATGCACCGAGAATCGCTTCCAGCCGTAATAGCCGCCACCGGCCACAGCTGCGATGATGACAATCCACAGGATCGGCCGTGACTTTTTCATAGGTGAGCGTATCGGCTTGTATGCCCAAAACAACGAATTGCGGGGCTATTAAAGGGTTCCAGCAGCACCGCTTGTATAATACACGCCAAGTTCCAGTGTAAACAGCACTATCAGTTGAGAATCCTAAACAATTGGAAAGCTTTGCACCCCGTAGGCAAACGGGTGACGAGGCGGTGTGCAGTGCTGCATTCTCCCCGTTCAAGCGAGGAGCGTGCAGAAAACAGGAAATGCTCGCAGGCGGCGTGGGCGCGGCTGCGCAGGGCGCGGGCGGCGCGTGCGGCGAGGCGAGCGGTTCGACCTTGCAAGAACGGTTCTAAACCGGCCAGGCGGCGTTTCGGTTGTCAGCAAAACCAGCCTCGTCCATATCAGCGCCGCCACATCAGGAGTGCGGAATGGACGAATTGAACGGCAAGCTGATCGCGTGCCAGATTTTGATCACGGGGCTGATCGCGCGCGTCGCCAATGAACAGCGCGATCCCTTGCGCTTCCTCACCGACTTTCGCGATGAGATCAAAGCCGTCGTCAACGGCGTCAACATCGCCGGCATGGACAATACCGATCGCGTGCGCGCGACGGCGCAACGCACTGTCGACGAATTGTTCTCGCTGATGAAGCCGCCGAGCAGCGATTGATGGCTGCGTGAGATGATACGCAAAGGCAAGCGATGCAATGTCCGACTGCATCAATGTGTCGCGCGACATTTCAGCTGTTTCGAAATCGCAATTTTAGAATCCCTTTGATCTAGACGTATTCAAGTGCCCGCACGGGCCTGGTTGCATTGACCCAATTTTTCGCGGTCGATAGCACCGCCTCATCGTTCGTCACGCATGTTGCGTATCGACGAATTTGGAATGGGGTGAATTGGCATGGGGCTCGCGGTGGCTCCGCGATCGTTGCGTACGATCGCGGTAAGAAATTCAAACGAAGAAAAGCCAGACGGAAATTCCGGTAAGGCGGTGTCGGCCGTTGCCGGCCTGATCGCAGTGGCATCCGTGTCGGGCGGCGCGCAGGCGCAGCAGTCGAGCCTGCCGCCGGTGAATGTCGATGCGCCGGTCGAGCGTCAGCGTCCATCAGCCTCCAGGCCGACACCTGAACAGGTGCGTGCGCGCAATGCGCTTCGCCGCGCCGCGCAGCGCCAGCAGGCGCAGCAGCAGGCTGCCGCCGCAGCGCCAGCCCCGGCCGGCGCCGTCGATCGCAATCCCTATGCCGATCCGGCCGCGCCCTACAAGGTCGACCACGTCCAGGCATCCGGCAAATTTCCCGAGCCGATGCTGAACACGCCGAAGACGATTACGGTGCTCAGCAAGGAAGTGCTCGAGGACAAGAACGCGACGACGCTGAAGGAGATCGGACGCTCGACTGCCGGCGTGACGCTGGGGTCGGGGGAGGGCGGCAACGCCTTCGGCGACCGTTTCTTCATTCGCGGCTTCGACGCGCGCAACGACGTCTTCATCGACGGCATCCGCGATCCCGCCGTGTCCATCCGTGAGAATTTCTTCACCGAGCAGATCGAGATCCTGCGCGGGCCGGCGTCGTCCTATGCCGGCCGCGGCACCGCCGGCGGCGCCATCAACATCGTCACCAAGCAGGCCGGCGACGTCAACTTCAAGCGGATGGACACCGAGTTCGGCACCGACAGGACCAAGCGGGTCACGCTTGACGTCAACCAGGTCATCGATCCGACCTTCTCGGTGCGCACCGGCGGCCTGTTCCAGGACGCCAATGTCGCCGGCCGCAACTACGTGACCGACGATCGCTGGGGCACCTTCCTGTCGACCAAGTACACCCCGACCAACGACATCAAGATCACGACGAATTACGTCCATACCGATCTCAGCGGCTACCCGGATTTCGGCGTACCCTATTACAAGCAGGGCAACGTACCGGTGACGTCGGCCGGCATTCCGCGCGGGACCTGGTACGGCTTCCTCAACCGCGACTTCCAGACGGCGCGGCAGGATTTCGGCACCGGGACGGCGGAGTACAAGGTCAACGAGGCCATCACGCTGACCAGCAAGGTACGCGGCGAGCATTCGCTGCTCAACTACATCGGCACGCTGCCGCAGAACCCGGTGACGACCAACCCCAACCCGCTGCTCTGGACCACGACGGCGAGCGCGCAGAGCCGCTACCAGACCGTGGACGTGTGGGCCAACCAGAACGAGGCCACGTTCAAGCTCGACACCGGCGGGGTCAAGCACACCGCGGTGTTCGGCGTCGAATACACCAACGAGAATGTTTCGATCGACCGCTACGCGGGTCTCTCGTCGGAATTGGCGGGCGCGGGCTTTACCAGCAACGGCGCCGTCTCGGGGGTCAATCTCTACTCGCCGCAGTACACCTACGCTCCGTTCGGGATACCCTCACTGCTGGGCAATCCGACACGCTATGGCGTCAACACCAGCAGCGTCTACGTGATGGATACTGCGAATTGGCAGGACACCATCATCGTCAACGGCGGCGTCCGCTACGACGGCTACAACATGAGCTCGTCGACCAATTCGGCCTATCTGAAAATGAACTCCGATCTGGTCAACTACAACGTCGGTCTGGTCTACAAGCCGATGTCGATCGGCAGCATCTATGCGGCCTATGCGACCTCGGCCAATCCGTTCGGCTCGGAGCTCGACGCCACCGGCACGGACTACGGTGGTGTTCCCGCCAATACGGCCGTCCTGCTCGGGCCGGAGCGCAACAAGGCGGCAGAACTCGGCACCAAATGGGAACTCGCCGATCGCCATTTGCTGGTCACCGCGGCGCTGTTCCAGACGACGAAGGATAACGCGCGCGAGACCAATGCCTCTGGCCTGCTCACCTCGAATGCGGCCTATCGCATCCAGGGCATCGACATCGAGGCCGAGGGCAAGATTACCGATCGCTGGAGCGTCTTCGGCGGCCTGGTGCTGATGCAGTCCAAGGTCACGCAGAGCAACATTGCGTCCAACATCGGCCTTCAGCTTGCCAATGTCGCGCACCAGTCGTTCAGCATGCTGACCAAGTACAAGTTCGACGGCGATTGGGAAGTCGGTGGCCAGGCGGTGTACCGATCGAAAGTCTATGGCGGCACGTTCGCAGCCAATACCGGCAATCTGCTGCCGAGCTACTGGCGCTTCGACGCGTTCGTCGAGAAGAAGCTCGACAAGAACTGGACCATGAAGTTCTACGCCCAGAACCTCACCAACAAGCTCTATTACGACACGCTGTATCGCAGCGCTGTGCCGTTCGTCGCGGTCGCGCCGGGGCGGGCGTTCTACATCATCACGACAGCGAAGTTCTGATCGCGCCGATTCACATCCGGGGATGCCTGCTACAGGAGGCATCCCCGGCCTTCAGTTTAGAACGCTTACAAACTCAAGATTAGAACGATTTTAAATGGGAGCGCTCAGCAAGTTTAGAATCGCTATGAAGTTGATGGTTTGTTTCGCTGTGTTGCCGTGATCGCGTTGACCCCCACTGGCACGCTCGATAGCACCAATGCGTCGCGTTGTCGCAACGCGGCCAATGGAAGCATAAGAACAGTGGGGCGTGTGATGGGCGTTACTAAGACACCGCGGTCGTTGCGTTCGGTCGCGGTTCGGAAATCAGTTGGCAGCAATCTCGATGGCGCGACCGGCAAGACCGTGACTGCCGTTGCCAGCCTGATTGCGGTCGCCTCCGCCGCGAGCGGTGCGCAAGCACAGCAAACCAATCTGCCCCCCGTGAACGTCGATGCGCCAAAGGAACGACCGCGCTCCACTACTGCGAAACCGACGCCCGAGCAGGTCCGCGCGCGCAATGCGCTGCGCCGTGCCGCCGCACAGCGTCAGCAGGCCGCCACGGCTCCGGTCGTCGATGCAAACGGTCCGCCACCCGATCGCAATCCCTATGCGGACCCGGCAGCGCCCTACAAGGTCGATCATGTCCAGGCCGGCGGCAAATTCCCGGAGCCGCTCCTCAACACGCCGAAGACGGTGACCGTGTTGAGCAAGGAGGTGCTTGCGGACAAGAATGCGACGACCCTGAAGCAGGCGGTGCTCAGCACCGCCGGCGTGACGCTCGGCAGCGGCGAGGGCGGCAACGCGTTCGGCGACCGTTTCTTCATCCGCGGCTTCGATGCCCGCAACGATATCTTCATCGACGGCGTTCGTGACGCAGGCGTCAGCGTTCGCGAGAATTTCTTCACCGAGCAGGTCGAGATCCTGCGCGGCCCGGCCTCGTCCTTTGCGGGCCGCGGCACGACGGGCGGAGCCATCAACATCGTGGTCAAGCAGGCCTCGACGGAGAAGAGCTTCTACAACATGGACTCCACGTTCGGCACCGACCAGACCAAGCGGGTGACGCTGGACGTCAATCAGGTGATCTCGCCGACGTTGGCCGTTCGCGCCGGCGGTCTGTTCCAGGATGCCGATGTCGCCGGTCGCGATCATATCAAGGACGACCGCGACGGCGCTTTTGTCGCCACCAAGTGGACGCCGACCGATGCGGTCACGGTTTCGGCGAATTACGTCCATACCAACCTGCACGGACTGCCTGATTTCGGCGTGCCTTACTATCGTCCGGGATCGACCGGAGTGAGCTCGCAGCAGTTCACCAACACCGCCGGCGGTCCGTTCCCGGATTTCGGGGTGAATCGCAACAATTTCTATGGGCTGGTCTATCGCGATTTCTTCAAGACCGGACAGGATTTCGGCACCATCAACACCGAGGTCAAGATCACGCCGGATCTGACCTTCACCGACAAGATCCGGGTCTCGCGCTCGGTGAACAACTACATCGGCACGCTGCCCGAAGCGCCGATCACGACCAATCCCAATCCGTCGCTCTGGACGCTGTCGCTCAATCCGCAGAGCCGCTACCAGGTCACGCAGACGGTCGCGAACCAGAGCGAGTTGACCTACAAGTTCGACGACATTGTCGGCTTCAAGCATACCTTGCTCGGCGGCGTCGAGATCTCGCGCGAAATCTCCTCGATCGACAAATATGTTGGCTTGAGCACCGAAAGCCTGCCGGGAGGAACCGTCGGCGGAAACTTTACGGGTGTGAACGTGTTCAACCCCCAATTCACGTTCGCCCAGCCGACGTCGAGCCCCACTCTGGCATTCTTGCCGACCAAGATCGCGATCGACACGACAAGCGGATACCTGCTCGACAGCGCCAACTATCGCGATCTCATCATTCTGAACGGCGGCATTCGCTACGACAGTTATGACCTGAAGACGTCAGGCTGGGGAACGGGCGCTCTTGCAAACACCTGGGGCTCTCAAGCCGCCCAGTTCGGCCTGCCGAACTTCAACCTCGGCCTGACGCTGAAGCCGGCGCCGAACGGCAGCGTCTATGTCGCCTATGCGACCTCGTCCAATCCGGTCGGCGCGGAATTCGACGGCACCAGCACGGCCTATGGCGGCGTCGCTTCGGTCCTCGCCAATAACCCCAATCAGATCTTCGGACCTGAGAAGAACAAGGCGATCGAGCTCGGCACCAAGTGGGAGCTTTTCGACCGTCACCTGCTGCTGACGGCCGCGTTGTTCCAGACGACCAAGGAAAACGCGCGCGAAGCCTTCAACGTCACCAGCGCCGCGAACCAGACGGCGGCGTGTCCGTATCCCGGCAGCACGGTGTCGTGCATCATGGGGGGCGCGTCCTATTACGTCCGCGGCATCGACCTCGGCGTCACCGGCAAGCTCACCGACAAATGGAGCGTGTTCGGCGGGCTCGTGCTGATGCAGTCGAAGGTGACGCAGTCGAACGTGCCGGCTGCGAACATGCCGCAGACGCTGCTCTACACCACCAATGTCGGGCTGCCGCTCGCCAACGTCGCGCACCAGTCCTTCAGCATGCTCACCAAGTATCAGCTCAACGATACCTGGGAGCTGGGCGGTCAGGCGGTGTATCGCTCGAAGATCTACGGCGGCACCTTGCTCGCGGCGAACCAGGGCACGCAGATCCCGAGCTACTGGCGCTTCGATGCCTTTGCTGAAGCCAAGATCAACAAGAACTGGCAGGTGAAGCTGTTCGTCAACAACATCTTCGACAAGCGCTATTACGACGCGCTGTACCAGAGCGCGACGCCGTTCGTGCTGGAAGCGCCTGGACGCGCCGCTTATGTGGTGATCTCGGCGCGCTACTGATGGAGAGATAACGAGGTGCCATGCTGACATGCATAGAAGGCGTCCTGAGCAAGGATGATGTGGCGGAGTTCCGCCGCATCATGGACGCCAGCGAATGGGAAGACGGCCGTTCTACCGCGGGCGCGCAGTCAGCAATGGTCAAGCGCAACGAGCAGTTGCCGCCGGATGGCGAGGTCGCGCGCAAGCTCGGCCATCGCATCATCTCGGCGCTGACGGCGAACCCGCGATTTCTGGCAGCCGCAATCCCGCTCCAGATCTTTCCGCCGCTGTTCAACCGATATGCGGCCGACAGCGGCCACCATTTCGGCCTGCATGTCGACAACGCGATCCGCGGCGACCGTCTGACAGGCCTTCGCATCCGCACGGATCTGTCGGTCACGCTGTTCCTCAGCGAGCCCGAGGATTACGACGGTGGCGAACTTGTGATCGAGGACACCTACGGTTCGCACGAAGTCAAGTTGCCAGCCGGGGACTGCGTGCTCTATCCCTCGACCAGCCTGCATCTGGTCACGCCGGTGACCAGGGGGGCGAGGGTTGCGTCTTTCTTCTGGCTCCAGAGCATGATACGGGACGATCAAGCCCGCAGCATGATCTTTGACCTCGACACCGCCATTCAGGCGCTGGTGGCACGGCTCGGGCGTGACGATCCCGAAACGGTCAAATTGACGGGTATCTATCACAACCTCATTCGCTACTGGGCCGAAGTATGAAGATCACATCTTTCCAAGCAAGCCTCGCCGCCGCCGTGCTGCTGACGGCCACCTGGCTCGCAGTCCCTGTTTCTGCCCAGACACAAACCCAGCCGGCTGCGCAGGCTCGTCCCGCGGCGCCTGCCCCTGTGGCGGCCCAGCCCGCTCCGGTTGCTCCCGCCGTGGCGCAGCCGGTAGCTGCGCCTGCGCCATCGACTGCGCCCCCCGCGGCCGCTGCGCCTGTTGCCGCGACATCAGGCGCGCCTGCGACCGAGGCTGCCGTGGCCCCGGCACCCGAGGCGGCGCCGAAGGCCGGCATCGCACCGGCCATGAAGGAATTGTCGCCCTGGGTGATGTTCATGTCGGCGGACATCATCGTGAAGGCGGTGATGATCGGACTTGCCTTCGCCTCGCTCGTGACCTGGACGGTCTTCATTGCGAAGTCGATCGAGCTGTCGGTCGCGTCTGCAAAACTTCGTTCGGCGTTGAAGAAGATCGCCGAGGTGCGCTCGCTTGCGGAAGCGCAGATGGCGCTCGGCACCAAGCAGGGCATCCTGCCGTCCTTCCTGGCGGCGGCGCTGCGCGAGGCGCGGATGTCGGCGGGTCTCTCCAGCGACAGCGGCATCAAGGAGCGCGCGGCCTCGAGCTTTGCCGAGATCGTGCGCGCCGAGCAGCGCCGCATTCGCATCGGCATGGGCTTCCTCGCGACCATCGGCTCGACGTCGCCCTTCGTCGGTCTGTTCGGCACCGTGTGGGGCATCATGAACAGTTTTATCGGCATCTCGAAGTCGCAGACGACCAATCTTGCCGTCGTCGCCCCCGGCATCGCCGAGGCGCTTCTCGCCACCGCCATTGGTCTGGTCGCCGCGATCCCCGCCGTCATCATCTACAATCACTTCTCGCGCGTCACGAAGGGCTACCTCGAACTCGTCAGCCGCGCCTCGGGCGCGGCGGCCCGGCTGTTGTCGCGCGATCTCGATCGCAGCCACGGCGGCGCGCATTCGCGCGCGGCGGAGTAAGCCATGGCCGTTTCGCTCACCGACAACGATGACGACGACGATTTCTCGGAAACGCATGACATCAACGTCACGCCGTTCATCGACGTCATCCTGGTGCTGCTGATCATCTTCATGGTCGCAGCACCGCTGTCGACGGTCGATCTGCCGATCGACTTGCCGACATCGAGCGCGATGCCGCAGAAGAAGCCGGACAAGCCGACCTATGTCAGCATCAAGCCCGACCTGACGCTGGCGATCGGCGAAAGCGCGGTCAAGCGGACCGACCTCGTCAGCTCGCTCGACGCCATCGCCGACATGAGCAAGGACAAATACGTGTTCCTGCGCGCCGACAAGGTGGTGCCTTATGGCGAGTTGATGGGCGTGATGGAAATCCTCCGCGCCGGCGGCTATTCTCGGATCAAGCTGGTGGCGCTCGAGGCTCCTCCTGCGGCGGCCGGGCCGGCGCAAGGAGCGGTCCAACCCTGATGGCAGCGCGATGACCGACCCTGTGTTCGAGGCAAAACCCTCGCGGCCGTTGTGGATCCTGGCCGCTGTCGTGGCAATTGGCCTGCATCTTGGCGGGGCCGCGCTGGCGCTTGCGAACCTTCGCCCCGATGACGGCGAGGATGGCCTCGGCGCCAACGGTGCGGAATACGCCGTCGAAATGATCTCGCCCAAGCTGCCCGAGACGGATCTGCCGCCCGGGCCGGACAGCGAAGCCTCGCAGTATCAGCCGCAGCAGATGCAGCAGCAGGCCGAGGTGAAAGAGACCGACCTGCCCAAGGAAATCCCGCAGGAGGCGGAAGACCCGGACCGCCTCGTTACCGAGAACGACTCCAAGAAGCCTGTCGAGGACACCACGAAGGTGGCCAAGGTCGAGACCCAGGCCGTCGAGGAAATGCCGAACGCGCAGGAATCGGCGCGGCAGGCGTTGGACGAGAACGCGCGCGAGGACGAGAAGGCTGCCGCCCCCCACCAGGGCATCGGCAAGGATCTTCGCAAGCTGACGGCCGAATGGGGCAAGCGTATCAGCGCGTATTTCGAGCTGCACAAGCGCTATCCCAAGGACAAGAGCAAGACCACGACGGTCAAGCTCAGCCTGGTCCTGAACCGCCGCGGCAATGTCGTGTCAGTCGACGTGGCGGAATCCTCGGGCGATCCCGCCTTCGACAGCGAGGCCGTCTCCATGGTCCGCCGGTCGGATCCTGTGCCGGCCCCGCCGGCCGAGCTCACGGACGATCAGTTCGCCTTCAGCCTGCCGGTGAATTTCAAGAAACCGTCGAAATAAGCTCGTCGCCGTCAGCGCCAGTAGAACTTGATCGAGACGTAGACCACGACCAGGCAGGCGAAGATCAGCGCGACCGGGAGGGGGCGCTTCTCGGTTCCGCCAAACATCGTCGCCCCGAACATGGCGACCTTCTTCGGCTTGGGGGCAGGGCGCCGGAAGGCGGTAACATTGTCCGCCGCCGGCTCAGCCGGCCGCGTGCGAACGTCGGGCGGGTTCCCGGCGCCGCCCATCTCCAGATAATAGGATTTGTAGACCTCGGCGATCGTCGCCTCGGCCGCCTCGCCCTCGCTCATCCGCTCCAGCAGTTTCTTGTAACCGTCGAGGAAGCCTTGTGCGTCCGGAGGCAATGCCGACAACCCGTTGAGCTTGGCCATCATCTTCCAGGTGGCGAAATCGGCGCGGGCACGGGTGTCGGCGCGTCGCGCGATCAGCATATCGGCAGCTTTGACCAAGTTGGCCTCTAGCCCTTCGGCTTTGTCTTCAAGTGTCTATGGCGGGTACGACTTCAACTACGCATTGCCGGTAGCCAGGAGAACAGCTTGAATCACATAACCGGTCAACGTTCGCAGTATCGCTGAAATAACATCAAGATTTAGACCGAACTGGGAACCCGCCAACGGCAGCAAAATCAGAAGCGCAATCAGGATCATCATGCCGAACGGCTCAAGTCTCGCCAGTGGCAGGGCGAGCGGCCGCGGCAACAGCCCGACTGCGACCCGCCCACCGTCGAGCGGCGGGATCGGCATCATGTTGAAGACCGCCAGCACGGCGTTGATCAGCAGCGCGTTCTTGAGATTGTCAAAGATCCATTGTGCCGAACCGGCGGGTGCCCAGGGCAAGGCGTGCAGGGCGAGGCCGGCTGCGAGCGCAAGCAGGATGTTGGTGATGGGACCGGCCAGCGCCACCCAGACCATGTCCAGCTTCGGGTGCTTGAGATTCCGAAAGTTCACCGGCACCGGCTTGGCGTAACCGAAGAGGAACGGCGAATGCGCAAACAGCAGCATCGCCGGCAGGATCAGGGTGCCGAACGGGTCGATATGGCGGAGCGGGTTGAAGCTGACGCGGCCGAGTTGCCAGGCGGTGTTGTCGCCGAGCCGGTGCGCGACGAAACCGTGCGCAGCCTCGTGGAGGGTGATGGCCAGCACCAGCGGCAGCACCCACACCGAGAGGTCATAGTAGGAAACGTTCACGTCGCATCTCGCCCCGTTTTGCCTGTCGCCTTGCAGACGACCCGGCCAAACCGGCGGTGCAGCAACGCTTCAGCTCAACATAGGGTGGCCGGTTCCGAAATGCCACGCTGCAAATGATCCGCGAGCAGCGCCGCCGGGCGCGACAGATCGCGCGCACGGTGAAGGCGAATGTCCGCCATCGGCAGCGGCGGCAGGCCCTCGCACGAGCCGAGAGGACGAAGGCGGGGCGGCAAAATGCCGGCCTTGACCACGGTGACCGCTAGACCTTCCGCGGCGATCGATTCCACGGCCGCGAGCGTCCGACTGACAAAGCTGAGCCGCCACCGCCGTCCAGCGCGATCGAGCGCGTCTGCGGCCCACTGGCGAAACAGGCAGCCAGGCGGGTAGAGCGCGACCTGCAGGGTATCTTCCTCTGTGGCGCGACAGTGGACGGCGGCCGCCCACACTGCCTGCTCGCGCCGCAACAGCTCGCCATCGCCGCGTCCTTCCGGATGCATGGCGATGACGAGGTCATAGGCCTCGCCGAGCCGGGCCGGCATGGTCGCCGTCAGCCCGGTCTCGATCTCGACCCGCACCGTCGGATGCTCCTTGGTGAAGCGCGCCAGCAGGGGCGGCACGACGATCGTGCCATAATCGTCCATCACGCCGAGGCGGATGACGGCTTCCGGCCTGCGCGCACGAAGCGCGCCAACCGCTTCTGCATGGAGGGCAAGGATGCGCTGCGCGTAGGCACGCAATTCGTCGCCCGCGGAGGTCAGCGCGACGCCGGTCCGATTGCGCTGAAACAGTTTTGTGCCGAGGCGCTGTTCGAGGCGCCTGACCTGCACGCTCACCGCTGACTGGGTCCGGTTGAGCTGATGGGCCGCGCGCGTGAACGAGCGATGCTCGGCGACGGCGAGAAAGGCCTTGAGCAGATCAGGATCGAGATCCGGCGCGGTCATGACCAGAATTTATCCCAGCATGACGGAAATTCCATTCCCAGTTTCGGCACGCCCCGTATGCTTTCGATCAACGCGTTCGACGGGAGGAATTGTGGGCGAGATTTTTGGCGTTCTGGCTGCGGTGCTGTCGAGTGCGCTGGGCGGCACCTCGATCGGCGCGACGCGCTATCTCGTGGCGAGCATCGATCCGCTGGCGATTGGCTCGTTCCGGTTCGGTATCGGCTTTCTTCTGCTGCTGCCGCTGACCTTGTTGCGTGGCGACCGCTGGCCGGGGCGAGGCGACTGGGCCGCGGCCATCGGGCTCGGCGTCCTGTTCTTTGCGCTGTTTCCGATCCTGTTCAACGCATCGCTGATCTTCACCACCGCCGCGCGCGGCGCGCTTGCGCTGTCCACACTGCCGCTGTTGTCGCTGGTCATCGGCGCTGCGCTCGGCGCCGAGGCGCTGACCTGGCGCAAATCGATCGGTGTCGTGATTGCGACCTCTGGCGTTGCCGTCGCGCTGCTCTCGGACCTGGCGGCGGCACCCTCTGGCGCCTGGCGCGGCGATCTCCTGATGATGGCGGCGGCGCTGTGCATGGCCCTCTATGGCATCTGGTCGAAAGCGCTGATCCGGCGCTCCAGTCCCATCGCGTTTACGACCATGAGCATGGTCGCGGGCGCGCTCTGTCTCATCATGCTCTCAAGCGTCCGAGGCAGCTTCGGGCCGGTCGCAAATTTCGGCGCGCCGCAATGGCTCGCGGCGCTCTACCTCGGCGCCTTCGGCGCGGCGCTGACCTTCTATCTCTGGGCCTTTGCGCTGGAACGGACCACGCCGACGCGCGTGGCGATCTCGGTGACGGTCAACCCGATCACGGCATCGCTGGTCGGCGCCTGGCTGCTGAACGAGCCGCTGCGCTGGAATCTTGCGGCCGGCATCGTCGCGGTGTTCGCCGGGATCTGGCTGGCGACCACGACGGGCCGGGGTGCTCAGGTGGCGAATGCGCCTGCGTCAGGCCAGGCCTGACGTCAGGCCGGGATGGTCCCCTGATATTGCTTCAGGCCATCGTCGAGCTTGAGCCAGGCAAGCTTTTCCGAGACCCAGATGTGCTCGGTCGGCGTGAAGGCGTTGCGGTCGTCGAAGGTTGCGAGCGCCACGCCCGCGAGTGTGCCGTTGCGTCGCCAGGAGAACAAACGGGTGCCGCAGGTTTTGCAGAACACGCGGTCGATGTTTTCGGACGAGGCGTAGCGGCCGGTGTCACCCTCGACCGTCAGCGCCTTTTGGTCGAACTGGGCGCGCACGAAGTAGGGCGAGCCCATCGCCTTCTGGCACATGCGGCAATGGCAGATGCGCACGTTCAGCGGCTCGCCTTCCGCTTTGAACCGCACTGCGCCGCACAGGCATCCACCTTCTCGGGTCATGGCTGTCTCAGTAGGTTGCGCGTCCGCCGGAGATGTCGAAAACGGCGCCGGTCGAGAAGGCACAGTCTTCGGATGCAAGCCACGCCGCCATCGCGGCGAGTTCTTCCACCAATACAAAGCGTGCCTTGGGGATTTTCGACAGCATGAAATCGATATGCTGCTGTGTCATCTGGTCGAAGATCGCGGTCTTGGCCGCGGCCGGTGTGACCGCATTGACGAGAATGTCATGTGCGGCGAGCTCCTTGCCGAGCGACTTCGTCAGCGCGATCAGGCCGGCCTTGGACGCCGAGTAGTGCGACGCGTTCGGATTGCCTTCCTTGCCGGCGATCGAGGCGATGTTCACGATGCGCCCGTATTTCTGCTTGAGCATCGTGGGCACGATGGCCTTGCAGACGATGAAGGGACCGTCGAGGTTGATGCGCAGCACCTTGCGCCATTCCTCCAGATCAGTCTCCCAGACCGGCTTGTTGATGCCGGCGATGCCGGCATTGTTGACGAGGATGTCGATCCTGCCGAAGGCAGCGAGCGTCGCATCACGGGCCTGCTCGACGCCCGCGGTGTCGGTGACGTCGACCTTGAAGACGCGGACGCTGTCACCGATTTCCCTGGCGGTCTTCTCGGCGAGCGCCGAGTCAAAGTCCCAGATCGCGACCTTGGCGCCGGAAGCGACGTAGCGCTCGGTGATGGCGCGGCCAAAGCCCTGCGCGCCCCCGGTGACGACTGCCACGCGGCTGTTGAGATCGATCTTGTTCATGAGATGATCCCCGTGGGTGTCAGAGCATGTAGCCGCCGTCGACGACGAGGTCGACGCCGGTGGTGAAGGCGCTCTCGTCGCTGCCGAGATAGATCGCCATGTTGGCGATCTCGTCGGCGGTGCCGAGCCGGCCCATCTTCTGGCGGGAGATGAACATCTCCTTGCCCTGCGGCCCTTGCGCGGCGGCGCGGTCGAGCATCGAGGGAGTCTCTACGGTGCCGGGGCAGATCGAGTTGCAGCGGATGCCCTTGGTGATGAAGTCGAGCGCGACGGCACGGGTCAGCAGCGATACCGCAGCCTTCGACGAGCTGTAGACGTAACGGTTGGCCGGCGGCCGCAGCGCCGCGCAGGACGAGATGTTGACGATGCTGCCGCCGCCGCCTGCGAGCATATCGGGCAGGAACGCCCTGATGGTCCGGTGCATCGACTTGACGTTGAGGTCGAACGAGAAATCGAAATCCTCTTCCGAGCACTCCAGGATGGTGCCGTGGTGCACAAAGCCGGCTGCGTTGAGCAGGATGTCGATCTTGCCGATGCGCTTGGCGAAGGCGTTGACGTCGGCGGTGTTGCGGACGTCGAGCTTTGCGACCTCGGCGATGCCCTTCTTGGTCAGATCAGCGATGCCGGCCTCGTTGATGTCGGTCGCGATGACGGTCGCGCCTTCACGCGCGAATGCGAGGGCGCATGCGCGCCCGATGCCTGCCGCTGCAGCCGTGATGACGGCGCGCTTGCCCTTGAGGCGGTCTGCCATTTTCTGTTCTCCCTTTGAATTGGTCATTCCGGGGCGCGCCTCTTGGCGCGAGCCCGGAATCCATTGTGCAGCGACGTGTTTGGATGAATGGATTCCGGGCTCGCGACGTCGTCGCGCCCCGGAATGGCAGGCGTCAGTGATTATCCCGCGGCACACCAAATGCGGACGCGACGTTCTGGTAGCGCGTGGCGAGCTCCATGCAGGCGCCGGTCGCGTGGTGACCGACGGTGTTGCGATAGATCTCCTGCCACGGCGTCTGGTTCGGCGGGTGCTTGAAGCCGCCGGCGGCCTTGAGATCGGCGTGCCGCTTCTTCACCTCATCGTCCGAGATCAGGATGTTGGCGCTGCCCTTGTTGAGGTCGATGCGCACCTTGTCGCCGGTCTTGAGGATCGCAAGCCCGCCATTGGCGGCGGCTTCCGGAGAGGCGTTGAGGATCGACGGCGAGCCCGAGGTGCCGGACTGGCGGCCGTCACCGATGCAGGGCAGGGACAGGATGCCGCGTTTGATCAGCGCCGCCGGCGGCTGCATGTTCACGACCTCGGCGCCGCCGGGATAACCGATCGGGCCGGTGCCGCGAATGAACAGCACGCAGTGCTCGTCAATGCCGAGCGAAGCGTCGTCGATCCGCTCATGATAATCCTCGGGGCCCTCGAACACGATGGCCCGGCCTTCGAAGGCGTTGAGGTCCTTCGGGTTGTTGAGATAGCGGTCACGGAATTCCTTGGAGATCACGCTGGTCTTCATGATCGCGGAATCGAACAGATTGCCCTTCAGCACCAGGAATCCGGCGTCCTTCACCAGCGGCTTGTCGTAAGCCCAGATCACGTCGTTGTCGGGCGCGGGCGCGGTCTTGCAGTTCTCGCCGATGCCGCGGCCGTTGACGGTGACCGCGTCCTCATGGATGCGCTTGTGCTTCATCAGCTCGCGCACCACGGCCGGCACGCCGCCGGCGCGGTGGAATTCTTCGCCGAGATAGAAGCCGGCCGGCTGCATGTTGACGAGCAGCGGCACGTCATGGCCGAATTTCTGCCAGTCCTCGATCGTGAGCTCCACGCCGATGTGGCGGGCGAGCGCGTTGATGTGGATCGGCGCGTTGGTCGAGCCTCCGATCGCCGAGTTGATCACGATGCAGTTCTCGAACGCCTTGCGGGTCAGGATGTCCGAGGGCTTCAGATCTTCCCAGACCATCTCGACGGCGCGTTTTCCCGTCTCATAGGCGATCTGGCCGCGTTCACGGTAGGGGGCGGGGATCGCCGAGCAGCCCGGTAGCGAGAAGCCCAGCGCTTCGGCAAGTCCGTTCATGGTCGAGGCCGTGCCCATGGTGTTGCAATGGCCAACCGAGGGCGCCGACGACGCCACGATCTCCATGAACTCTTCATAGTCGATCTCGCCGGCGGCGAGCCGCTCGCGCGACTTCCAGACGATGGTGCCGGAGCCGGTGCGCTCGCCATTGTGCCAGCCATTGAGCATCGGGCCGCCCGACAGCACGATCGCCGGCAGATTCACGGTCGCCGCCGCCATCATCAAGGCGGGCGTGGTCTTGTCGCAGCCGGTGGTCAGCACCACGCCGTCAAGCGGATAGCCGTAGAGGACCTCGACGAGCCCGAGATAGGCGAGATTGCGGTCGAGCGCCGCGGTCGGACGCTTGCCGGTCTCCTGGATCGGGTGGGTCGGGAATTCCATCGCAATGCCGCCGGCCTCGCGGATGCCTTCGCGGACGCGGTGGGCCAGCTCGATATGATGGCGGTTGCAGGGAGAGAGGTCGTTGCCGGTCTGGGCGATGCCGATGATGGGTTTGCCGGACTGCAGCTCGGCGCGGGTGAGGCCGTAGTTCAGGTAGCGCTCCAGATAGAGCGCGGTCATGCCCGGATTATGCGGATTGTTGAACCAGTCCTGCGAGCGAAGGTGGCGGCGGGTGCCGTTACCGGCGGGCGCATGCCCATTGGTTGGCTTTTTTGTCATTGGATTCTCCTTCAATGCAAACGCACGGTTCGACGTCCGGGATGTCGATCGGTGCGATGCCCGGCAGCGCGAGCATGTAACGACGGCCCGCCTGCTGGCGAACGTTTCCTCACGATTGTGATACTACTCATGGGTCGTTGGTAACGCTATCATTTTGTACGGCTGGCACCCATTCCGGTGCGCGAGAGCTCCCCGTCAGCCGTTGTGTCTGCGAACTCTGCCGCTCGATCACGGTAAAGCCGAGATCCAACACGGGCTCTTCGGGACGCTTGCCTTCGATCGCCTCGACCAGCATCGCGGCAGCAGCGCTGCCCATTTCATAACGGTTGGTTCGCACGCTCGTCAGCGTTGGCACCGACGAAGCCATGAATTCGAGGTCGTTGAAGCCGACGATCGCGATCTGATCAGGGACCGCGATCTCCCGCCGCCGGCATTCGAAGAGAACGCCGAGGGCAAGGTCGTCATTGGCGCAGAATACCGCGTCGAGGTCTGGCTCGCGCCCGAGCAGATCGGCGAACAGCGCGCCGCCTAAGGTCACCGAAGTCGGCGTCGCCGTGGTCACGACCAGTCTTGGATCGTAGAGTCCGGCGTCCTTCATGGCGGCGACATAGCCGTCGAGCCGGCGTTGCACCCGCGGGTCCATGCGGGCGCCGACGAAGCCGATCCTGCGGCGGCCCTGCGCGAACAAGTGGCCAATTGCCGCGCGCGCAGCGTCATAATGGGAAAAGCCGATCATCATGTCGATCGGGTTGGGCCCGATCTCCATGATCTGCACGATCGGGCAATCGGCCGCCTCCAGCATCGCGCGCGATTCCGCGGTCTGGTCGATGCCTGTGACGATCAGTCCCGCCGGCTTCTGCGCCAGAAACAACCGCAGCAGTTTCTCCTCCTGGAGAATACTGTAGCGTGTGTTGGACAACTGGATCGAGTAACGGCTGCCTTCGGAGGCGTCGTAGATGCCGCGCAGAACGTCGGAGAACACGTTGTTGGTCAATGACGGAATCAAGACACCGATCACCTCGGTGCGCTGCGAGGCGAGGGCGCGTGCCGCAAGGTTGGGCACATAGCCGAGCTCCCGGGCCGCGCTTTCGACCCGCGTCCGCTTGGCGACCGACAGCGCCTCGGGATTACGGAAGAATCGGGACGCGGTAATAGGGCTCACGCCGGCGAGCTCAGCGACTTCCGCCAACCGAATCTTGCCCGACTTGGTGCGCTTTCGACCCATTTGTTGCTCTTAACACAGTCACTCCCGCAAACAAAGGAACGTTGACAGCGCTACCAGCAACGACTAACCAAAGACCAAATTGCCAAACCTGCACAAACTGCCGACAATGTTGCCTGTTACGAGGGGCTTCGGGGTCGGTGAAGTTCAGAAAAAACAAGACGGTGGCGGCGCCATGGTTGCGTCGTCGGGTCTGAGGAGGGAGCTAGATGTCGTCTGTGCAAATCCGCGACGTGCGGAAATCGTTCGGCAATTTTGAAGTCCTGCACGGCGTGTCGATCCCGATCGAGGACGGCCAGTTCGTCGTCCTGGTTGGCCCCTCCGGCTGCGGCAAGTCGACGCTTTTGCGCATGCTCGCAGGTCTCGAGAACATCACATCGGGCACGATCTCGATCGGCGACCGCGTCGTCAACAATGTCCAGCCCAAGGAGCGGGACATTGCGATGGTATTCCAGAACTACGCGCTCTATCCGCACATGACGGTCGGCGAGAACATGGGCTTCTCGCTGAAGCTCAGGAACGCGAGCTCCGACGAGATCAGCAAGCGCGTCAAGCGCGCCGCCGAGATCCTTGCGCTGACGCCGCTGCTCGAGCGCTATCCGCGTCAGCTCTCCGGCGGCCAGCGCCAGCGTGTCGCCATGGGCCGCGCCATCGTGCGCGATCCCCAGGTGTTCCTGTTCGACGAGCCGTTGTCGAACCTCGACGCCAAGCTGCGCGTCGCCATGCGCACCGAGATCAAGGAGCTGCACCAGCGGCTCAAGACCACCACCGTCTACGTCACCCACGACCAGATCGAGGCCATGACCATGGCCGACAAGATCGTCGTGATGCATGACGGCATCGTCGAGCAGATGGGCACGCCGCTCGAGCTCTATGACAAGCCCGACAATCAGTTCGTCGCGGGCTTCATCGGCTCGCCCGCCATGAACTTTCTCAAGGGCCATGTCCGCGTGAACGGCGTTGCGACCTTCGAAGGCCCGAATGGCGTCAAGCTCCCGCTCAGGAACGCGCCCGCGGGCTCAGACGGCAAGCCCGTCGTCTACGGTGTGCGGCCGGAGCACTTCACCATCGCCGATGACGGCGCCGATGCCGAGATCCTGGTGGTCGAGCCGACCGGCTCGGAGACCCAGGTGTTCGCGAAGGTCGGCGGCGAGCAGGTCGTCGCGGTCTTCCGCGAGCGTCACCAGTTCAATCCGGGCGACAAGGTGAAGCTGAAACCCGACCCCGCGTTGGTGCATCTGTTCGACGAGGCGACGGGTAAGCGCATCTAGTTGCGTGACGTGACGTAAAACGACCAATTACAAATAAAATTCAGGGAGAGAACGATGAGCGATTTCGACAGGCGAAGTGTGCTTAAAGCCGGCCTGGGCGGCGCAGCCTTGCTGGCCGGCCCGGGGATCGTCCCCGTCCGGGCTGCGGAGTGGACCAACACGCCGGAGCCGAATGCCTCCATCCGCGTGCTGCGCTGGAAGCAGTTCATCCAGGCGGAGTTCGATAAGTTCGCCGAGCAGACCAAGAAATTCTCGGAAAAGACCGGCATCAAGGTGAAGCTCGAGGCCGAGAGCTGGGAAGACATCCGTCCCAAGGCGGCGGTCGCGGCCAATGTCGGCGCCGGCCCGGATCTCATCGTCGGCACACTCGACGATCCCTTCAAATTCCCCGAGAAGCTGATCGACGTGACCGACGTCGCCGACTATCTCGGCAAGCAGTATGGCGGCTGGTATCCGGTTGCCGAGCGCTACGGCAAGAAGGGAAACAACTGGATTGCCATTCCGCAGGGCGCGACCGGCGGCTGCCTCAACTACCGCATCAGCCACGTGAAGGCGGCGGGCTTCGAGGAATTCCCGAAGGACACCGCGGGCTTCCTGAAGCTCTGCCAGGCCCTGAAGAAGAACAACACCCCGGCCGGCTTCGCGCTCGGCCATGCCACGGGCGATGCCAACGGCTGGTGCCAGTGGGCGCTGTGGGCGTTCGGCGGCAAGGTCGTCAACGACAAGAACGAAGTCGTGCTCGATGCGCCGGAGACGATTGCGGCACTCGAATACGTCAAGCAGCTCTACGCGACGTTCATTCCGGGCGTGCTGTCGTGGAACGACTCGAACAACAACAAGGCGTTCCTCAACGGCGAACTCAGCCTGACCCTGAACGGCATCTCGATCTGGACCGTCGGCAAGAACTCCCCTGATCCCAAGCAGCAGGAGATCGCCAAGGACATGAACCACGCGCCGATGCCGATCGGCCCCGTGGGCGTGCCGACCGAGCAGCAGAACGTCCTGGTCTACTACGGCTACAAGCACTCGAAGTATCCGAAGGCGGTCAAGGAATACATCAAGTTCATGATGGACAAGGAGAACTACGACGCGTGGGAGGTTGCCTCCAACGGCTACGTCTCGCCGCCGCTCCCGGCCTACAACGACAACCCGGTGTGGACCTCCGATCCCAAGATCACGCCGTATCGCGACTGTCTGAAGCGCTGCCGCGACAACGGCTATGCCGGTGATCTCGGCTACGCCTCGGCTGCCGTCATGGGCGACTTCGTCGTGGTCGACATGTTCGCCGAAGCCGCCTCCGGTCAGGCCACGCCGCAGGAAGCTGCGAAGCGTGCCGCCGAGCGCGCCAAGCGCTACTATCAGGTCTGATGCGCTATCGCGGCGGCGTCCGGTTCGCCGGACGCCGCTGTCATTTCGTCGAGGAGATTCCGACATGGCGGTTATGGCCGAGCCCGTCGCTGCGCAGGTGAAGCGCAGCAGCTTGTGGAGCAGGGCGTTCGAAAGCCGAAATTTTCTCGGCGCCATGTTCATGGTGCCGGCGATCGCCATCCTGATCCTGTTTCTGGCTTACCCGCTGGCGCTGGGCTTCTGGCTCGGGATGACCGACACCAAGATCGGCGGCGTCGGCCGTTACATCGGCTTCCAGAACTTCGTCTCGCTGTCCAAGGACAGCGTGTTCTGGCTGTCGGTGTTCAACACCATTTTCTACACCGTGTTCGCGAGCATCGTGAAATTCGCGATCGGACTTTACCTGGCGCTGCTGCTCAACGAACGGCTGCCGTTCAAGTCGATGCTCCGCGCCATCGTGCTGTTGCCCTTCGTGGTGCCGACCGTGCTGTCCGCGATCGCCTTCTGGTGGATCTATGACAGCCAGTTCTCGATCATCTCCTGGGTGCTGATCAAAGCGGGCCTGTTGACCCACTACATCGATTTCCTCGGCGATCCCTGGAATGCGCGCTGGTCGGTCGTGCTCGCCAATATCTGGCGCGGCGTGCCGTTCGTCGCCATCACGCTGCTGGCGGGATTGCAGACCATCTCGCCCTCGCTCTACGAGGCCGCCAATCTCGACGGTGCCACCAACATGCAGCGCTTCCGCCATATCACGCTGCCGATGCTGTCGCCGATCATCGCTGTCGTGATGACGTTCTCGGTGCTGATGACGTTCACCGACTTCCAGCTGATCTACACCATCACGCGCGGCGGACCGATCAACGCCACGCATCTGATGGCGACGCTGTCGTTCCAGCGCGCCATCACCGGCGGCAATCTCGGCGAAGGTGCGGCGATCTCGAACGCGATGATCCCGTTCCTGGTCGCGGCAATTCTGCTGAGCTTCTTTGGACTTCAGCGCTCACGCTGGCAGCAGGGCGGGAGGGACTGACCATGACGACCGTAGACGACCAAAGCGTCGGAATGGACTATCTGGAGAGCTTCCCGAAGAAGTTCCTGCGCGTCTACCTCCCGCTCGGCCTGATCGTGGTCTTCCTGCTGTTTCCGTTCTACTGGATGGCGGTGACGACGTTCAAACCCGATGCGGAGATGTACGATTACGAGAAGTACAATCCGTTCCTGATCGCGCATCCGACGCTCGAGCATATCCATAAGCTGTTCCTTGAGACCGACTATCCGCAATGGATGTGGAACACCGTGGTCGTCTCGGTGTCCTCGACCTTCATCTCGCTGTTCGCGAGCGTCTGCGCGGCCTACGCGATCGAGCGTTTGCGCTACAAGGGTTCGCGCTATGTGGGCCTGGCGATCTTCCTCGGCTATCTCGTCCCGCCGTCCATCCTGTTCATTCCGCTGGCCGCGATCGTCTTCCAGCTCGGCCTGTTCGACGGCAATCTGGCGCTGATCCTGACCTATCCGACCTTCCTGATCCCGTTCTGCACCTGGCTGTTGATGGGCTATTTCCGCACCATCCCCTACGAGCTGGAGGAATGCGCGCTGATCGACGGGGCGACGCGGCTGCAGATCCTGACCAAGATCACGCTGCCGCTGTCGCTACCGGGTGTGATCTCGGCGGGTATCTTCGCCTTCACCTTGTCCTGGAACGAGTTCATCTACGCGCTGACCTTCATCTCCTCCTCGGAGAACAAGACCATTCCGGTCGGCGCCATCACCGAACTCGTCAATGGCGACGTCTACCATTGGGGCGCCCTGATGGCGGCGGCCCTGACCGGCTCGGTCCCCGTAGTTATCCTTTATTCCTTCTTCGTAGAGTACTATGTGTCGGCGATGACCGGCGCCGTGAAGGAATGATCGCGGGGCCTGCCTGAGGACGCGCCAGACCCTTCAAGAGCGGCGCGTTCCGGCCAATAAGAAGGAGTAGGCTCTTGCACATTCTGGTTCTGGGCGCTGCCGGCATGGTCGGCCGCAAATTGTGTGAACGGCTGTTGCGCGACGGCCGGCTCGGCAAGAGCGACATCACCAAACTGACCATGCATGACGTGGTCGAGCCCAGGAAGCCGGAAAAGGCAGGCTTTCCCGTCGAGACCGTCTCGGGCGATTTCGCCGTCCCGGGCGCCGCGGAAAAGCTGATTGCCGGCCGCCCCGACGTGATCTTCCATCTCGCCGCGATCGTCTCCGGCGAAGCCGAGCTCGATTTCGACAAGGGTTACCGCATCAATCTCGACGGCACGCGGATGCTGCTCGACGCCGTCAGGCTGGTCGGCGGCGGCTACAAGCCCCGTGTGGTGTTCACATCCTCGATCGCCGTGTTCGGCGCGCCGTTCCCGGATGCGATCGGCGACGAGTTCTTCCATACCCCGCTGCTCAGCTACGGCACCCAGAAGGCGATCGGCGAGCTGCTGCTCGCGGATTATTCGCGCCGCGGCTTCCTCGACGGCATCGGCATCCGCCTGCCGACCATCTGCATCCGGCCCGGCCTGCCCAACAAGGCGGCATCGGGCTTCTTCTCCAACATCCTGCGCGAGCCGCTGGCCGGCAAGGAAGCGGTCCTGCCGGTCTCCGAGGACGTTCGCCACTGGCACGCCACGCCGCGCTCCGCCGTCGGCTTCCTGCTCCATGCCGGCACCATGGACCTCGCCAAGGTCGGTCCGCGCCGCAACCTGACCATGCCGGGCTTCTCGGCAACGGTCGGCGAGCAGATCGCTGCATTGAAGCGCGTCGCCGGCGACAAGGTCGCCGCGCGCATCAAGCATGAGCTCGATCCGTTCATTGTCGGCATCGTCGGCGGCTGGCCGCGCAATTTCGAGGCGAAGCGGGCGCGCGAGCTCGGCTTCACGACCGAAGAAAAATCCTTCGACGACATTATCCGCATTCACATCGAAGACGAGCTCGGCGGCAATTTCGTCGCCTGATCGTTGGCGATGAACAGTCTGGATATGACGATGGCGAGCGTTGCTTGCATCGGTGAATGCATGGTCGAGCTCCGGCAGGCTCAAGGCGGGTCCGCCGGGCAGGGCGGCGGCCTGTTCTCGCGGGGCTTCGGTGGTGACACCCTCAACACGGCGGTGTACCTGGCGCGGCTCGAGGTCAAGGTCGACTATCTCACCGCGCTCGGCGACGACGGCATGAGCGAGGAGATGATCGCGGCCTGGAACGCCGAGGGCGTCGGCACGCGGCGCGTCGTGCGCTTGCCGGGCAAGCTGCCCGGCCTTTACATGATCCAGCTGGACGCCAATGGCGAGCGCCAGTTCTTCCACTGGCGCGACAGCGCGGCGGCGCGCCAGCTGATGAGCCTGCCGGAGACCGACGAGCTGCTCAACTCGCTCCTCAGCTACGACATCGTCTATCTCTCCGCGATCACGCTCTCGATCTACGACGCGGCCGGGCGTGATCGCCTGTTCGCGGCGATCAAGCGCGCTCGCCTGCTCGGCACCCGCTTCGTGTTCGACACAAATTTTCGCGCCCGCGGCTGGCCGGACCGCGATCTCGCGCGCGAGGTGTTTGCCACGGCGTTTGCTGCAGCCGACATAGTCCTGACCTCGACCGAGGATCTGCTTGCGCTCTATCCCGGTGACAGCCGTGAGCAGTTGATGGCGCGCATCCCGACGCCCGAGCTGGTTTTCCGCCTTGCCGAGCCTGTCAGCATGCTGCGCTTCCCTGGGGTTACCTATGAGGTCCGAGCCGAACCCATGACGAAGCCGGTCGTTGATACCACCGCGGCCGGCGATAGCTTCGCTGCCGCCTATATCGCGGCCCGGCTCGGCGGTTCCGATCCGATCGAGGCCGCCCAGGCCGGGCATCGCCTCGCGAGCCTCGTGATCTGCTATCCCGGCGCCATCATTCCGGGCTATGCCATGCCGCCCAAGAAGCGGCACCGGCCGGCGACCACGCGTCAAGCGACCAAGTAACACGAAAAGATCCACAAGATGCCCACGACCGCCCAGCAGAACCATCTCGTCGCGCTGTTCAAGGCCGCGACCGTCATTCCCGTCCTCACCATCGAGCGTATCCAGGATGCGGTGCCGCTGGCGCGTGCGCTGGTTGCCGGCGGCGTCCGCACGCTGGAGGTGACCATGCGCACCCCCGTCGCGATCGAGGCCGCGAGGGCGATGATGGCCGAGGTCCCCGAAGCAGTCGTCGGCATCGGCACGATTCTCAATCCGGTCGATTTCACCCGTGTCGAGAAGCTTGGCGTCGCGTTTGGCATCAGCCCGGGCCTGACCCCCGATCTGCTCAAGGTCGCCTCGCACAGCTCCTTGCCGTTTGCGCCCGGCATCGCGACGGCGTCGGAACTGATGATGGCGCTGTCCTACGGCTTTGACGTCGCAAAGTTCTTCCCGGCCGAGCAGGCCGGCGGCATCAGCGGCCTGCGCTCGCTTCGCGGACCGTTCCCGAACGTGCGGTTTTGCCCGACCGGGGGCGTGGGCGAAGCCAATGCAGCGACTTGGCTTGCCGAGCCCAATGTGGTCGCGGTCGGTGGTTCCTGGCTGTGCCCGACGGCCGAGATCAAGGCCGGGAACTGGGCCGGCATAACTGCCATCTGCCAGCGCACCCTCCGGGCGCTTAAACCTGCGTGAAGTCTTGCCATCCCTGCGCTAAGACTTAGGTCTGCAAGAGACCGCCAGGGAGAAAAGACCATGACCGCCAGCATCGTCGGATGGGCGCATACGCCGTTCGGCAAGTTCGACACCGAAACCGTCGAAAGCCTCGTCACCCGCGTCGCCAATGAGGCGATGGCCGATGCCGGCATTTCGGCCTCCGACGTCGACGAGATCGTGCTCGGCCATTTCAACGCCGGCTTCTCGGCGCAGGATTTTACCGCCTCGCTGGTGCTCCAGGCCGACCCGAAGCTGCGCTTCAAGCCCGCGACCCGGGTCGAGAACGCCTGCGCCACAGGCTCCGCCGCGGTCCATCAGGGCCTGCGCGCCATCGCCGCAGGCGCAGCCAAGATCGTGCTGGTCGTCGGCGTCGAGCAGATGACCCGCACGCCGGGACCGGAGATCGGCAAGAACCTGCTCAAGGCCTCGTACCTGCCTGAGGACGGTGACACCGTCGGTGGCTTCGCCGGCGTGTTCGGCAAGATCGCAAGCTCCTATTTCCAGAAATACGGCGACCAGTCCGACGCGCTGGCGCTGATCGCCGCCAAGAACCACAAGAACGGCGTCGCCAATCCCTTCGCCCAGATGCGCAAGGATTTCGGCTTCGAGTTCTGCCGCGCCGAGAGCGAGAAGAACCCTTACGTCGCGGGCCCCCTGAAGCGCACCGATTGCTCGCTGGTTTCCGACGGCGCCGCGGCGCTGGTGCTGGCCGATGCCGAGACCGCCAAGGGCATGGGCAAGTCGATCGGCTTCCGCGCCACCGCGCATGCGCAGGACTTCCTGCCGATGTCCAAGCGCGACATCCTCCAGTTCGAGGGCTGCACGATTGCCTGGCAGCAAGCGCTGGAGAAGGCGGGCGTGACGCTCAACGACCTCTCGTTCGTCGAGACCCATGACTGCTTCACGGTTGCCGAGCTGATCGAGTACGAAGCGATGGGCCTGACACCGAGAGGGCAGGGCGCCCGCGCCATCAAGGAAGGCTGGACGCTCAAGGACGGCAAGCTCCCGGTCAATCCGTCCGGCGGTCTGAAGTCCAAGGGCCATCCGATCGGCGCCACCGGCGTCTCGATGCATGTGATGACTGCGATGCAGCTCGCAGGCCAGGCCCCCGAGGGCATGCAGCTCAAGAACGCCAAGCTCGGCGGCATCTTCAACATGGGCGGCGCGGCCGTGGCGAATTACGTATCGGTGCTCGAGCCACTGAAGTAGGCCTCGTCGGGTGGGCAAAGGCGCGCTTGCGCCGTGCCCACCCTTTTTTCCTTGCGTTAGATCATGGTTGGCCTGGTTCGCTTGGCCCACCCTACGGCTCCTGATTGCTAGGACGACATCATGAGCAACGACTACGACTATCTCTCGACGGACCAACTCAACGATCGCATTGCGATTCTCGAGGACAATATCCGCCAGCTGATCGAGCAGGCTGCAGCCGCATCCGGTGAGCAGAGCGAGTCGCGGATTGCCGACCGCATCAACCAGCAGAACGACGAGCTCGACCGTCTCATGAAGATCCGCGAATCCCGTCAGAAGAAATAGCAGCCGTCGCGCGCATGCAGCCATACGCCGGCCGCCCTTGCGCGCGCGGCGTCACTGCCCTTAGCTGGACCGTAATCGCGGGGCCGCTTCGAGAGCCCGCGCAATCGGGAGCGAACGGATGGGGCCGCTGAAGGGCATCAAGGTCGTCGACATGACCACCGTGCTGATGGGGCCCTATGCGACCCAGATGCTTGGCGATTACGGTGCCGACGTGATCAAGGTGGAATCGCTCGACGGCGACGTCACCCGCCTGATCGGCCCGACGCGCCATGCGGGGATGGGCCCGGTGTTCCTCAACACCAACCGCAGCAAGCGCTCGATCTGCCTTGACCTCAAGAAGCCCGCGGGGCGCGAGGCCGTGCTGCGGCTGCTGAAGGACGCCGACGTGCTCGTCTACAACGTCCGCCCGCAGGCGATGGCGCGGCTTCAGCTCGGCTACGATGTCGTCTCGGAGCTCAATCCGCGCCTGGTCTATGCCGGCGTGTTCGGTTTTGGTCAGGATGGGCCTTATGCGGCAAAGCCCGCTTATGACGATCTGATCCAGGGCGCCACGGCGCTCCCCGCGCTGATGGCGCAGACCGGCGACGGCGTGCCCCGCTACGTGCCGAACGCGCTGGTCGACCGCATCGTCGGCCTCACCGCCGTCGGAGCGATCTGTGCCAGCCTCGTGCACCGCGACGGCACCGGCCGCGGCCAGCGCGTCGACATCCCGATGTTCGAGACCATGGCGGGCTTCGTCATGGGCGACCACATGGGCGGGCTCACCTACGAGCCGCCGCTCGACAAGGGCGGCTATGCCCGCCACCTCTCGCGCGACCGCAGGCCGTACAAGACTTCGGACGGCTATCTCAGCGTCATCGTCTACAACGACAAGCAGTGGGAGAATTTCTTCAAGGCGACGGGGCGTGACGACCTGCGCGCCGATCCCAAATTCGCGACCTTCGCCGGCCGTGCCGCCAATATCGACGTCGTCTATGCCGAGCTCGCCCGCATTTTCGAGACGCGCAACACGGCCGAGTGGATCGAGCTGCTGACCAAGGCCGACGTGCCTGTGATGCCGATGCACGATCTCGCATCGATCCTGCACGACGAGCATCTGGAAGCGACCGGCTTCTTCCCGGTCGTGAACCATCCGACCGAGGGTCAGATCCGCAGCATGAAGGTGACGGCGACGTGGTCGGAGACCGAGGCTGAGCCGGTGCGTTTGGCACCGCGGCTCAACGAGCACGGTGCGGAGATTTTGCGCGAGATCGGCTACTCCCGAGACGAGATCGCCGCGATGGTCCGCGACGGCGTTACGCGCTCGGCGCCGGAGTAGGGAGGTAAAGATGACCAGAACCTCTCATCCGTCATTCCGGTGCGCGACGAAGTCGCGAGCCCGGAATCCATTCATCCTCCGCACATGCCGCGCGATGGATTCAGGGCGCGGCGCTTCGGGCCGCCCCGGAATGACAGCGGAGAGATAGCGAGATGAGCTTCATCACCGGCGCCGGCCTCACGTCCTATGGCAAGCACGAAGGCTTATCCTCGCTCGACCTGATGAGCAGGGCGGCGCAAGCCGCGCTTGACGATGCCGGGCTCAAGCGTGCCGAAATCGACGGCATCCTGTGCGGCTATTCCACCGTCTCGCCGCACATCATGCTGGCGACCGTATTCGCCGAGCATTTTGGCATCCGTCCGTCCTACGCCCACGCTGTGCAGGTTGGCGGCGCCACGGGGCTCGCGATGACGATGCTCGCGCATCATCTCGTCGAGGCAGGCGTCTGCCGCAACGTGCTCGTCGTCGCCGGCGAGAACCGCCTGACAGGGCAGAGCCGCGACGCTTCGATCCAGGCGCTGGCGCAGGTTGGGCATCCCGATTACGAAGTGCCGCTCGGCCCGACTATTCCTGCCTATTATGGACTTGTCGCTACACGTTACATGCACGAATACGGCGTGACCGAACAGGACCTCGCCGAATTCGCGGTGCTGATGCGCGCGCATGCCTGCACCCATCCGGGCGCGCAATTCCACGACCCAATCACGGTCGCTGATGTCATGGCTTCGAAGCCGGTGGCGATGCCGTTAAAGCTGCTCGACTGTTGTCCGGTCTCCGACGGCGGCGCGGCCTTCGTCATTAGCCGCGAGCGGACGGGAGCGGCCGGCGTGCGCATTCGCGGCTGCGCCCAGGCGCATACCCATCAGCATGTCACGGCTGCGCCGGCGTTGAGCGAGCTCGGTGCCGAGATTTCGATCGCCCGCGCCAAGGAGGCCACGGGGCTTGCGATCTCCGACGTGCGCTACGCCGCGATCTACGACAGCTTTACCATCACGCTCGCGATGCTGCTGGAAGACCTCGGCCTTGCCGGCCGCGGCGAGGCGGCTGCCCGCGTTCGCGCCGGACATTTCAACCGCGACGGCGCGATGCCGCTCAACACCCATGGCGGCCTGCTCAGCTACGGCCATTGCGGCGTCGGCGGCGCCATGGCGCATCTGGTCGAGGCACATTTGCAGATGACGGGGCGGGCGGCGAATCGCCAGGTGCGCGACGCCTCGATTGCGTTGCTTCACGGCGATGGCGGCGTGCTGTCGTCCCATGTCAGCATGTTTCTGGAGCAGGTGCGATGAGCGAGCGCTTGGCGGACTGGACAAAGGGCGAGCAGGCCATCACCTACCAGACCTGTCGCTCATGCGGCCATGTGCAGTATTTCCACCGTGCCTTTTGCGTCGCCTGCGGCGCGTCGGACCCGCGGGAGGCGCGCGCCGGCGGTCAGGGCAGGGTCTACGCGACCTCGCTGGTCTGCCGCGCCGCAACGCCCGAGACGCGCGCGCATGTGCCCTACAACATCCTGCTGGTCGATTGCGCCGAGGGATTTCGCATGATGGCCCATGGCGAGAATGACTTGACCATCGGCGACGAGGTGACTGCGGGCTTCAGGCCGTTTGCCGGCAAGCTGGTCCCGTTCTTTGTGAAGAAGCGGTAGAGGGATCCGTCATTCGGGGGCGGTCAAATGACCGAGCCTGGAACGGGTATTCTGGGCCTGGCCTGTGCGAGGGCCACCCCGGAATGACGAAAACTGTAAAACTCTAACTCAACGTCCGTAAAACAGGATGCTGGCGATGACGAGCATTGCCATCACCGCCAGCATATGCGCGAGCGCTTCCGAGGCCGCCCCCTTGGTGGCTTCCTTCATGCCGTATTCTCCCTAGACTTGGGCGTGACTCATCGTTGCGCGCACTGCGCACCCGACGGCCAATTCTTATTACTCGGAACACCCCACTTCGAGTATTCGCCGCGATTAAGTCCCCACGCGGCGAATATCGACTGTACCAAGGTCGATCAGCAATGCGGCGGCATTTTGACTCGATGATGTTGCTCCTGCGTCCCCGCAAGAATAGAGTTTTTGGGAACTTATTCCGGTAACGACAATAAGCGGCAAAAGCTTCAGGAAAAACTCAAGGAAAATCATGGCCCGTATCGACTACAGCGATCCGTCCAAGGCGTCCGACCGTACCCGCGAGATCCTCGACAAGAACCGCAATGCCAACATCTTCCGCATGATGTCGCATTCGCCGAGTTATTTTGAGCAGTACTGCCGCCTCGGCGGCGCCATCAGGCACAAGGGCGAGCTCGATCCTGTCGTGCGCGAGCTCGCGATCACGCGCACCGGCATTCTGTGCGAGGCGCCCTACGAGATCATCGCGCACAAGCGCATCGGCAAGAATGTCGGTGTCACCGATACGCAGAACGCGGCGCTCGAGAACTGGCAGGCTGCCGACTGTTTCGACGAGACACAGCGCGCCGCGCTCGCTTTCACCGACGAGATCGTCAAGCTGAAGAAGCCGACGGATGCGACCTTCAAGGCGATCGCCGCAAAACTGACGCCGGCCGCCCTGATCGAGCTCCAGCTGTCGGTCGGCTTCTATATCATGACGTCAAAGTTTTTGGAGACCTTCGAGATTGATCTCCAGCCCGTCACTGAAGTGGTGGGCTGATCCAGGTCTGGCTTGCGAGGAATGTCATGACGATCGATGAATATGCGGCCTGGGCCGCAAATGCTGCGAAAGTCGATGAGGATCCTTCGAACGAGCGCCTCGCCTATCTCGGGCTAGGTCTTGCAGGTGAATCCGGCGAGGTCGCCGAGCACATCAAGAAGCTCCTGCGCGACGACTGGCTCGATAAAGCGGGTCTCGTCGAAGAACTCGGCGATGTCATCTACTACTGGGCCTGCCTGTGCGCCGCCACCGGCCAGCAGCCATCCGAGTTGCTGAAGGCCAGCGCCGCCAAGATCAAGCGGCGGATCAGCGAAGCGGCGAGCCGATAGGGCAAGAGGCGCGTTCGGAGCACCGACAATTTCCGCACCGTCATGGCCGGGCTTGTCCCGGCCATCCACGTCTTGCCACGCAGCACGGAGAATGTGGATGCCCGGGACAAGCCCGGGCATGGTGGGGTTCTTGTGAATGAGGCCGCTACGTCGACGTCAAAATATCGACCTTGGTGTTGGCCACGATCAGGCGATCCGCCAGAAGCTGCGCCAGATTGCGCATGATCCGCTCGCTCGCGTGCGGATGCTGCATGCGAAAGCGCTCGAAATCCTTCAGGGGGGCCTCGAACGCGGTCGCCGCCATGTCCGCGAACACGTCCGCGGAGCGCAAGGCCTCGATCAGCGCCATTTCGCCGAAAGCCATTCCGGCGGTGAGCGTCGCGAGCCGCACGCCATCGGGCAGGGTGACATGCACCGCGCCGCTGCGCAGGAAGAACAGGGCATCGGCGGGATCGCCTGCGGTGAGGATCTTTGCGCCGGATTGATAGGTCCTGACCGTGCAGATCGAGGCGAGATCCGCCAGCTCTTCGGCGTTGAGGCCATCGAGGAGCGGCTGCTCCGGCAGCTCGGTGGTCTCGTGAAAATCGATCGACCCGCCATAGCGGTAGACGATCTGGTCTTCGGCCCATTCGATCGCGGTGTCGAGCAGATAGAAGTCGCGGACGTTCTTCAGTTCAGCCGTCCACTCGCGCAGCGTGTCCCATTCCCTGGAGGCGCGACGGACGCCCGCGATCACCACGGTCACATCAAGCGCGGCGAGTTCCTCGAAGGCTTCGGCGATCAGCCGCGCACCCGCCCGTGTGGTCGAGGTGACGCGATGCAGGTCGAACACGACGATTTGCGGCCGCGATTGTCCTGCGAGCCGGCGCGTCACGTAATCGACGGCCGACAACGACAGCACGCCGACCAGTTCGATGACGCGCACGGCCTGCTCGTGCGCGGCCAGGATATTGCGTTCCTGCTGGCGACGGACGCGGCGTGACGGGCTCTTGCCGATGTCATAGTCGGCAATGACGGCGTTGCGGGCGTCGTCGCTGCGGTTCAGCATGTGCAGGTCGTAATGAGAAGACAGCGCCTCGCAGACCTTGATGCCGCGTACGCTGTTGCCGTGCTTGTCGAGCTTTGGCGAATAGCTGCCGAGGCCGAGGCGGGCGGGCAGCGCGGCCAGAATGCCGCCGCCGACGCCACTCTTGGCGGGAATGCCGATCCGGTAGATCCATTCGCCGGCATAGTCGTACATGCCCGACGACGTCATCACAGAGAGCGCGCGAGAGATTGCGTAGGGCGTCACCACCTGCTCGCCGGTCACCGGATTGACGCCGCGGTTGGCGACCGTCGCCGCCATGATCGCGATGTCGCGCGCGGTGACCAGCACCGCGCATTGCCGGAAATAGACGTCGAGCACGCCGGCAACATTGTCGGAGATCACGGCATTGGTCTTGAGCAGGTAGCCGATGGCGCGGTTGCGGTCGCCGGTCTGGCTCTCGGAGGTGTAGACTGCCTCGTCCACGCCGAGGTCGCGTCCGGCGAAGCGGCTGAGCGCGAGTCTGATCTGCTCGAAGGCCTCGACCCCCTTGCTCGCATGGATCAGTCCGGTGCAGGCGATGGCGCCGGCATTGACCATCGGATTGAACGGATGGTTTTCGGAATTGAGACGGATCGAGTTGAAGGGGTCGCCGGAGGGTTCGACGCCGATCGCGCTCTCCACCTTGCTGGCGCCGAGCAGATCCAGCGCCAGCGCGAACACGAACGGCTTTGACATCGACTGGATAGTGAAGGGGACCCTGGAGTCGCCGACCTCGTAGACATGGCCGTCCAGGGTCGCGAGGCTGATGCCAAAATGGGCAGGGTCAGCCTTGCCCAGCTCGGGAATATAATCCGCAACCGCGCCTGATATCTCCGCGGAGAATTCGTTGAGGCACGTGTCGAGAAACCGCAGCAAAGGCGGCTTTGAACGGGCCCAGGCAGAGGCGGTGGACGAGAGCGGTTTCATCGCTCCCCTTGTGCAACGCAATCAGGGTGCACGCAACCCGTTCGGCAGCATTCCCTGTCGCCGGACCAGCAGCAGTGCGACCAAAACCGTAGGCACCAGGATCGCAAGCCCGAGCAGCGTCACCTGCAACTGCGACAGAGGCATGATCCCGCCGCCGGGGGTGGCCACGACGAAGCCGCCGATCACCAGCAGAATGCGGATCGGCCATTCCAGCGCGCCGGTACCACGAAGGTCCCCGACGAACGGTTGATAGCCCTGGATGCCGCCGCAGATGAAGAGTGTGCCGAATGCGGCCATGCCCATCAGGCCGAGGCCGGCGAGATAGGGGCTCGGTCCCTGCAGCACCAGTACGGGATTGAGCACGAAGAAGAACGGGATGAAGTAGATGATGCTGCCAACCCACATCGATTCCCAGCCTGTCTTCATCGCCGGCGAACCCGCAATGCCGGCTGCGGCGAAGGAGGCGATCGCAACGGGCGGTGTGATCGACGACAGCATGCCCCAGTAGAAGATGAACATGTGGACCGCCATCCTGTTTAGTCCGAGCTTCTCGAGCGCGGGCGCAACCAGGATCGCGAGGAAGATGTAGCAGGCCGTCGTTGTCAGCCCGAGGCCGAGGATGAGGCTGGTGAGAGCGCACATGCCGAGCAGCAGGAAGGGATTGTCACCGGCGATGTGCAGGAGGTCGTTGGCAAGGCTCGACACCACGCCGGTCATCGAGAACGCCCCGATCAGGAGGCCGCAACCGGCGAGGATGCCGACGAGCTCGACGAAGGTGCGTCCGTTGACCTCGAGGAACTTGCCGATGGTTGCCAGTGTCCAGCGTGTGTCCTTGGAGAACAGCTGATTGAGCACCAGCAGCAGCGCGGTCGCATAGAACGGTGCATGACTTTCGCGTTTGAAGTACAGAAGCATCACGATCAGCAGCGCGATGACGAAAACGTAGTACCAGCCGTCCTTGATCGTATCCATGACGCGCGGCAGGTCCGCCCGCGGAATGCCCTTGAGCCCGTGACGGGCGGCATAGGCGTCTACTTGCATGAATAGACCGACATAGTAGAGCGCAGCGGGAATGATCGCGGCGACCGCGACGTCGGCGTAGCTGACATTGAGAAATTGAGCGATCACGAACGCGGTCGCGCCCATCACCGGCGGTGCCAGCACCGCACCGGTCGAGGCGCAGGCTTCGATCGCGCCGGCATAGGAGGCGCGGAACCCGCTTTTCTTCATGACGGGGATGGTCATGGTGCCGGCGGTCAGCACGTTGGAAATGATCGAGCCCGACATCATTCCGAGCAGGCCGCTGGCAAAAATACAGACCTTCGCGGCGCCGCCTCGGAATGTGCCGCACAGTGCGAAGGCGAGATTGATGAAGAATTTCCCAGCGCCAGTCATCATCAGCGCAGTGCCGAACACGAGGAAGCCGATCACGGTGTCGGCGAAGGCTTGTATCGGAATGCCGAGCAGGCTTTCGCCCGAGAGTACATGATAGGCGGTCGCCTGTTCCAAGGTGGACTGCGTGCCGCGGAACGGACCGAGCCAGGCGGATTCGGCGAACAGCGGATAGATGGTGAAGGGAAGCACACTGAGCAGCAGGCTCCAGCCGCCGGTGCGGCGCAGGGCCTCCATCAGCATCACCCACATCACGAGGCCGGCTGCGATTACGCTGTTCGGCGCGCCGCCGAATTCCCATCCGGCTTCAGCCGCCTTGCGCACGTTCGACATCAGGAGCAGCGCGGCAGCGATGGTCATGACGAAGAAGACGAGGTCGTACCACGGAATGCGCTCGAGCGGGGCACGCTCGTTGCCCGGAAAGATCAGGAAGGTGAACGGCAGCATCAAGGCGATCAGGAGATAAAAATACTCCGTGTTGAGCTGGGTGTAGCTTATAAAGAAGCGCAGCGAGAATTGCTGGTTGATGCAGAGAAGGATCGTTGCGGCGGTCGCGGCCACCAGAGCCCAGCGCCAGGCACCGCGCAAGCTGCGGACGCGCGTGACCTCCGCCTCTTGCATGTTGCCGGCAGCACCATGAGGATCGTCGAACACGACCCGCTTGGCGTCGCCCTCGGGGCCGGTGGAAATTGAAGCAGACATGATCGACCCCGCGCGTGGGCTGGTAACCGCTGTACTAGTCCTCGAACCCGTTCGGCATGTTGGCCTTCGCAAGAGCAGCGGCGCGTGCCTTCATCCAGCCGTCGAGGAAGGCCTTGTCATCCGCGGGCGGATTGGACTTGCCGTAGTCGGTCCAGGCGGCCGCGAGCACCTCCTGCCGCCTGATCAAATTGTTGTTGTGCGCCTCCTGCGCGTCGGACCATTGCCCGGCTTCTTTCAAGGCCTTCACGGCGCCCGGGTGCACCGGCACCACCCAGTTCCTGGTCTGGCGATCGGCGGCGAGGCCACCGGCGCCGGGCGCGGAGTCCTTGTAGGCATCGTAGTTCACGATCATCGCCTTGGTCATCGCATAGACCTGGTCGGCGGGCTGCGACGCGTAGGCGACGAAGATCGGGTAGGGATAGTTGCCGAGCTCGATCGGCTTCTCGGGCGTGATGCCTGCACCGCAGGTTGCAAGCTGCGAAAAGAAGAACGAGCCGACTTTATGCATCCGCGCCCAGCCTTCCTTGTCGCCTGCGGGGAGCGGCGGCCAGACGAGGCCGCGCGGCGAGGTCTCGGCTTCCTTGGCGGGGCCGGTGATGGTGGTGCCGAACGCGGCATCGGTGTCGTTGTTGACGAGGCCCTTCCACATCGCGCCGTAGCTTGCGAATTCGACGACCTTGACGTCTTTCTGCGTCAGCCCGGCGAAGGCGAGCACCGCGAGCGAGTTCTGGTTCAGCGCGGGCGAGCCGACGACGAAGCCGACGCGCTTGCCTTTCAGGTCTTTCAGATCTTTCACGCCAACATCGGCTGCGACGCCAAGCGAACCGCAATTGCAATCGACGCTGGAAAGCATGATCTGCAGCGCTTGCGGGCCCCATTCCTTCGCGCCGAATTCGAACACGCCTTCCTGTGCGAAATAGGTGCCCGATCCCATCGCAGATGATGCCGCACGCTTGGCACGCAGCGGCGCGAGCCGCGCGACGTCGTTGCCCGCGGGCAGCACACGCACGTCGGTGCCGAACTTGTCCTTCATCATCTTGCCGACGCCGACCGCGATGTTGAAGCCCGCGGTTCCGGTGTCATAGGCCGTGAACGTCAATGTCGCCGGCAGCTTGATGTCTTCGGCGAATGCATAGCTAGTAGACACAAAAGAAATGCCCGCAACCAAGACGGGCGCGAGCACGATCAGCCCACGACGCATATTTTTTCCTCCCGCTATCCTCGCTTTCGCCGCGAAGATTTTCTTTCTTTGTTTAAAACAAATCATGTCATTGCCGTCAGACAATGGCAACGCAGGACCGCGCAGGCAGCAAGCAGGCAGATTGTCGCGGAATCGACTCAGTCAGCTTGCGACGATTGCGATCGCCTGGCCTTCAGCAACGCGGTCGTCGATCTTCACGAGCAGCGATTTGAGCGTGCCTGACGCGGGCGAGGACACCGGTATCTCCATCTTCATGGCTTCGACGACCACAATCTCATCGCCGTCGGCGACGGTTCCTCCAACTTGCACGGGAGTTGCGCAGACACGACCGGCCACCTCCGTGACGATCTTAATTTCTGGCATGCCATCGCCTTTTTGTTGTCGTCGCAAAATGCCTGAGGTAGCGTCGTCTGCAAGTGGAATTTAATTCCGCACAGCGGAACAAACGGTAGGGATCATGGGACGACGTTCTGAGCGCTTGAGCAGGCAAGGTGCGCTCGCTGGCGATGCCGGTGAGGGTGATGTTATCCAGGTGGTGTCGCGCGCGTTCGACGTGTTGCGATGCTTCGAGGGCCACGATGCGAGGCTCGGCAATCTCGAGATTTCAAATCGCTGCGGTCTGCCGCGTTCGACGGTGTCGCGGCTCACGCACACGCTGACGCGCATGGGGCAACTGGTTTACCTGCCGCGTGACCAGAAGTATCGGATCGGTCCGAGCGCGGTGGCGATGAGCGCCTCGATGATGAAGGGTGCACAGCTGCGCAGCATGATCCGTCAGCGGCTGCAGGAAGTCGCCGAGCAATTGCCCGGCACCGTCGGCTTCGTCGTGCCCGACCGCTTCCACTTGGTCTATCTCCAGTTCGCGCGCTCACCGTCTGCGCTCGGCCTGCACGAGGGCACCGGCAGCCGCATCTCGATGGCCTCGACTGCGGCGGGCGCGGCCTACAGCGCGGCGCTGGCGCCCGAGGTCGGCGATGCCTTCATCAACGACATGGAGCGCGAAGCGCCGGAAGCTGCAAAGATCCTGCGGCCCCGCATCGAGGCCAACAGGCAGTCGCTGCGCGAGCGCGGCTACGTGACGGCCTGCGGTTTGTGGAGCCCGCACATCAATGGCCTCGCGGTCCCGATCTGGTCACCGCAGTACCAGACCTTCGTCGTCATCACGATCGGCCTGCTCTCGGCGATGTACGACGAACAGCGTCTGCATGCGGAGGTCGCGCCGGTGATGCTGGCGCTCGGCCGTTCGCTGGGCAGCCTGATGGAAGGCGCCGAAGGCGACGCCTTCAACAGCCGCATCTCGCGCAAACCGGTCGCCATGGCCGTGCATAACAATAACAAGCCGATCCATTCGGAGGGAGTGAATGAACTGGAAGCCGGAACTCGACGAGCTCGCCCGGCGCGAAGCCTTCGCGCAGGAGATGGGCGGCGTTGACAAGGTCAAGCGACAGCATGACCAGGGCCGGCTGACTGTTCGGGAACGCATCGACAAGCTGATCGACGAGAATAGCTTCCACGAGATCGGTGCCGTCTCCGGCATCGGCGAGTACGATCCCAGGGGCGAGCTGAAGACTGTGACGCCGGCGAACTGCGTGTTCGGCCGCGCGCGTATCGACGGCCGCACGGTCGTGGTGGTCGGCGACGATTTCACCGTGCGCGGCGGCTCGGCCGATGCGTCGATCTCGGCAAAGCCGTTGATGGCGGAGGAGATGGCGCACGACTTTCGTCTCCCCATCGTCCGCATCATCGAAGGCTCCGGCGGCGGCGGCTCGGTCAAGACCATCGAGACCAAGGGCGCGGCGAATTTGCCCGGAGGAATCGGCGGTACGCGCTGGTATCGCTTCACGACGGAAAACCTGTCGCGCGTGCCTGTCGTCGCGCTCGGCCTCGGCTCGGTCGCGGGCCTGGGTGCCGCGCGTCTTGCCGCCAGCCACTATTCCATCATGACAAGGAAATCCGCGATGTTCGTCGCGGGGCCGCCTGTGGTGAAGGCGCTCGGGCAGGACCTCACAAAGGAAGAGCTCGGTGGCGCCGACATCCAGACGCGCGCCGGCGCGGTCGATCATGCCGTCGACACCGAGGAGGAGGCGTTTGCCTGCGCGCGGCGCTTTCTCTCTTATCTGCCGTCATCGGTCTACGAACTCCCGGCGACCTTGCCCTGCGCCGATAATCCGGAGCGCATCGAAGAAGCGCTGATGAACGCGGTGCCGCGCAACCGCAAGCAGGTCTACAAGATACGGCCGATCGTGGAATCGGTCGTCGACAAGGGCTCGTTCTTCGAGGTCGCAGGGAATTTCGGCAAACCGATCATCGTCGGTCTGGCGCGGCTCGAGGGCAGGGCGGTGATGGTGCTCGCCAGCGACAGCTTTCACTATGGCGGCTCGTGGACGGCGGATGCCTGCCAGAAGGTGGTGCGCTGGGTCGACTTCGCAGAGACCTTCCATCTTCCGATCGTCTATCTCATGGATTGCCCCGGCTTCATGATCGGGCTCGATGCCGAGAAGGCGGCCACCATCCGCCACGGCGTCCGCGCGATGGCCGCGGTCAACCAGACCACCGTGCCCTGGTGCACCGTCATCCTGCGCAACGCGTTCGGCGTTGCCGGTGTCGTGCATCAGCCGGCCGACCGCTTCTCGATCCGCTACGCCTGGCCGTCGGCCTATTGGGGCTCGTTGCCGCTCGAAGGCGGCATCGAAGCCGCTTACCGTGCCGACATTGATGCGGCCGAAGACAAGGCCGCCAAGCTCAACGAGATCCAGGAGCGGCTGAACAAGCTGCGCTCGCCGTTCCGCTCGGCCGAAAAATTCTGGGTCGAGGAGATCATCGATCCCCGCAAGACGCGCTCGCTGCTGTGTGAGTTCGCGCGCCTCGCCGAGCCCCTGCGCAAGGCGGGACCGCCGGAGAACATGACGATCCGGCCGTAAGCTCTCCCCGTCATTGCGCGTGAAGCAAAGCAATCCAGAATCTCGCGGCGGAAAAGTCTGGATTGCCTCGCTTCGCGCGCAATGACGGTTGTTGCGCGCTCCGGTTACGCGCGAAAGGAGTTTAACGCACGTTAACTCCGCCCAAAGACCGCCATTTTCGGCCGTTGTTCAGACGCATTTCGGCCAAACCAATATTGGTCTCTCGTCGCCGGGGCAGGATCCTCCAATTCGGATTCCTGCAAATGATCAAGCCAGTTCTTTCTGCGTTCATTTTTGTTGTCGCCGCCTCAGCCACAGCGGAAGCGCGGCCCTATCGCGCTCTTCAGGCGCCTGGGTGCAACGTCACCATGCCCTGCGACTTCTCGTATGCGCAGCCGCGCCGCGAGCGGGCTCAGAGGCCGTCATTACAGGCCTATCGCACGACACAGATGACGGTGACCAACGCGGGTTACACCGCCACCACCATCAGCGCTACCGGCGATCGTGTCATCGGCGGTCGTCCGGCCGGATGCCCGTCGTCCTTCTGCGGCTGCGGCGCGGCGTTGCGCGTATTCGGTCATCTTGTGCCGGAATTGAATCTCGCGTCGAACTGGCTGCGCTTTCCGCGCGCGGCGCCGGCGCCGGGGATGGTCGCGGCGCGACGCGGACATGTCTTCGTTCTGGAGCAGCCCCTCGGCGGAGACATGTGGATGGCGTATGACGCCAATTCGGGCGGTCACGCCACGCGCATGCACGCGCGGTCGCTGCGGGGCTACACCATCGTCAACCCGCGCGCCTGAGCAAACGGCGAGGGTGCTCGGGCTCCATCACACCCGCAGCACCTTGCCCGGGTTCATGATGTTCTGCGGATCGAGCGCGCGCTTGATCGTGCGCATGATGTCGAGCTCGGTCTTCGAGCGGTAGTGGCTGAGCTCGTCGAGCTTTTCGATACCGATGCCGTGCTCCGCCGAGATCGAGCCGCCCATGGAGGTGACGAGATCGTTCACGGCCCGCGTGATGGCGGCGGTGTATTGGTTCAGCGTCTGCTGATCCATGCCGATGGGGCCCATGAACGAGAAGTGCAGATTGCCGTCGCCGATGTGCCCCAAAGGATAAGGGCGGATGCTCGGGAGAATGTCGAGCGATGCCTTGAGCCCCTTGTCGATGAACTCTGGAATCTTGGAGATCGCCACCGAGATGTCGTAGCTGATCCCCGGGCCCTCGGCGCGTGACGCCTCGGCCATGGCTTCCCGGATGCGCCACATGTTGCGCGACTGACTGACGGTCTGCGCGATCACCGCGTCGAGCACGCGGCCGGCCTCGAGTTGATCGGCGAGAAACTGCTCCAGCTTCTCCGACATGCCATCGGCCCCGTCCTGCCGCGGGCGCGAGGACGACCATTCGAGCAGCAGGTACCACGGCGTATTCGCCTTGAGCGGATCCTGGACGCCGGGAATGTGGCGCATCACGAGGTCGACGGCCGCGCGGCTCAGCAGCTCGCACGACCCGACATTGTCCTCGGACGCCGCATGCGCTTCGGAGAGAATTTCCAGCGCCGCGCGGGGATCGCGCACCGCGAGCCACGCGGTGCTGATGTCCTTCGGCGCCGGCCACAGCTTGAGCACGGCCTTGGTGATGATGCCGAGCGTCCCCTCGGCGCCCATGAAGAGGTGCTTGAGGTCGTAGCCGGTGTTGTCCTTCTTCAGCGCGCGCAGTCCGTCCCACACGTCGCCATTGGGCAGCACGACCTCGAGCCCGAGCACGAGATTGCGGGCATTGCCGTAGCGCAGTACCTGTACGCCGCCGGCATTGGTCGAGAGGTTGCCGCCGATCATGCAGGAGCCCTGGGCGCCGAGGCTGAGCGGCAAAAACCTGTCGTGACCGGCCGCGGTCTCCTGGAGGGTTTGCAGCACGCAGCCGGCCTCGACCGTCATCGCGTAGCCAACGGGATCGATGTCCAGCACGCGATTCATCCGGCCGAGCGACAGCACGATACCGGTGTGCGCAGGCCAGGGTGTGGCGCCGCCCATCAGGCCGGTGTTGCCCCCCTGCGGCACGATTGCGACGCCATGCTGATGGCACAGCCGGACCACCTTCGAGACCTCATCGGTGCTGCCAGGGCGAACGACCGCGCCGGCCCCGCCAAGCAGCAGTCCGCGCCAATCGGTGATGAACGGCTGCATGCCGTGCGCATCCTCGATGAGACCCTTCTCGCCCACGATCGCGCGCAAGGCATCGCGTAGCTGGGTGGTCAGGGGCGCGGTCGGAATGGCGGGGACGGGCGACGGGAAGGCGGTCGGCATATTTGTTTCCTCTGGCGCATCTTGGTGTGCACTGCGCGCGCGAAGCGCTTCGGGCTCATTGTCCACGTTTGGGCCGTGAAGTCTATGTCACCCCAGGCGTGCCAGCTTGAAATCCTCATCTCCTTCGCGAGAGAAGAGGATCGCTGAGAAGTCCGGGAGACGGCCGGTCACCAGGTCGGATCGTTGATCTGGATCAATCGGCAGTATGCAGGGCCCTCTTTGCTGCGGGATGCACCCGCTGGCAGGTCCGACATCGGAGCCGGCAAGAGCCACGTACAACATTGATCCGGACCGCGGGGTGTGCGCCGGGAGGAGGGCCGGATGCATTCGCAGGGCCGTATCGTTGCGTCTTTGCACGTTGCTGCTGTCGTGCTGACGGCTCTAATCTCCACCTCCTGCACGATGCGTCCGCTGCAAGGCGTGCTTGTCCCGAGCAGCGAGGCCGTTGAAGCGACCTCCCAGGTCCCGATCCTGATCGGAACGACGCGCACACGATCTAGCAGCGACCCCGGCGAGATGTTCGGCCGGGAACTGTCCAGCGAAATGGCTTTCGCCCAAGTCACGGTATCGATTCCACCGGATGGATCGCGCACGGCAGGTGAAATCCAGTGGCCCGTGTCGCCTCCCGGAGATCCCCGCAGGGACTTCGTCACAGCATCGGCGGGCTATCTCGATCGCGCCGAATTCAACGTTGCCATGACCAACGCGGCAAAGACTGGGCATCGCAACAAGGCGATGGTGTTCGTTCATGGCTTCAATAACCGTTTCGACGATGCGGTGTATCGCTACGCTCAGTTCGTTCATGACGGCCGGCTGCCGGTGATTCCCATCCTGTTCTCGTGGCCATCACAGGGCGCAGGAAATCTCGGCTCCTATGAGTACGACCGCAAGGTCGCGGGGCAATCGGGCGCGGCGCTGACTGCGCTGATCGACACCGTGAACGCCAATCCCGCAATCAAGGAGATCACTTTCGTTTGCCATTCGATGGGCTGCCTGGTGACGCTCGATGCGTTGCGGAGCAGGGCCCCTCGAGGGCCGGTCTCGAAGCTGAAGAGCGTCGCGCTGGTCGCGCCCGACATCGGGTTCGACGAGTTCATCAGCGCGGTTGGGACGCCGGGGCCCCGGCGTCCCCGTATCGGACTGTTCCTGTCGCAGGACGATATCGCTCTCAAACTATCGAAGTCGCTTGCGGGAGGGATAGCCCGTCTCGGCGACATCAATCCGCAGGACGAGCCCTACAAAAGCGCGCTGGCGCAGCAGAAGATCCTGGTGTTCGACCTCACGCATCTCGGCGGCGACGACGCGCACTCCAGAGCCTTCGACGACGTGAGTTCCGTCATGGGCATGATCAAGCAGAGGCTCGCACAGGGCCAGCAACTCGGCGAGGACGCGTCGCGAACGGCCTCCCGTTAGCGCGGGCGCGCTCGGCCCGGTCGCCCAGGCGCTAGAGCGTCACTGGACTTGGCAACAGCGGAACACGCCGCGTCATGGCTTCCGATGTTCGAGGAATTCCTTCACCGGCGCGACGAAGGGGTGCATGAACTGGCCGAGCATGCCGCCCGGGATCGGCTTCACCGTGCCGTAGTTGACCGGCCAGCGGTCTTTGGGCAGGTGCCAGGTTCTACCCAGCATATCGAACAGCGGCGTGTGTGCCCCATAGTTCTTGTCGATGGCCTCGGCGTCCGACGCGTGGTGCCAGTGATGGAATTGCGGCGTGACGATCACGTACCGCAGCCAGCCGACATCCATCTTGATGTTTGAATGGATCAGCACCGATTGCACAGAGATGAAAACGAGATATGCGAAGATCGTGTCTTGCGGAAATCCGAGCAGGAAGATCGGCACCAGCACCAGGGCGCGCGTTGCCAATGGCTCGAAGAAATGGAGGCGCGATCCCGAGAGCCAGTCCATGTGTTCGGGCGAATGATGGACCGCATGGATTCGCCACAACCACGGCACCTCGTGATAGGCGCGGTGTGAGATGTATTCGACTGCGTCGGCCGCCAGGATCACCAGCACGAAGCGGACGATCGCGGGCAGGGCCACGACATGCGCCTGCAGCCACGGGCTGATCGCCCAGGCGAAATAGTCATGGGCAAAATGGGTCGAGACCACCAGGAAGATGCCGATCAGCAGGTGGTTGACGCCGAAATAGGCGAGATCGAGTCTCCAGCCGGGGCTGAGCGGCCCTTGCTCAGGCCGCACCCGTGGAAAGATCCACTCGAGCAGCACGAATGCCGCGCCGGTGAAGAAGAGATCGAGCACCAGCCAGTCGAGACCGAGATAGAAGCGCGGCTGGAGAAAATCCGGAGTCGGCACATAGGGCCCGCCGAGCAGCGTGGCGAGGAAAAGCGCGCTGAGGCCGATCGTTGCGCTCACCCGCGGGCCGCCAAGTATGATCCCGATGACACCGAGCCAGGCACCGACGACCATGGCGATCGCGAGGGTGAGGCGGAGTAGCTCGACGTCGTAATGGACGCGCAGCTCAGGCGTCGTGAGAAAAGCGGGATAGCGCAGGCATAGGACTGCAGCGACACTGAGCACGCCGATCGCGGCGCAGAGAGAACTGCCGATGCGCCCTTCGCCGATGCGCGGCCTCGAACTTTCTTGAGCCATCAACGGTCTCCCGACAAAGTTTCTCAAGCGCGTCAGCATAGCCGCGCGAGAGTTTTCTCAAATACAACGGCTAGGTTATGTAGATGGCCGATAAAAGTTAAAATTGCCAGAAGTCAAAAGCCCGATTTGGGGACATCAGCGGAGATTTGTTTATTGCGTAGACGAGCACTCAGGATGGCTCGTCAGCTGCGCTTCTTCGGAATATCAGTTGTCCACGGCGCTTCAGTCACAGGGTCTTAAGGTCGCTGCCGGGGACCCTGCAGCGGCAGCGGTTGATCGCCGAGCATGCCATTGATGATCACGGCGCGTGCCGTGTCGAGGTTAACGCCGTGCCGTTTGATCAGGTCTGAGGCATCAGAAATGATCGCGTCGACATCTTGTTTGATCTTCATCGTCTTGTAGTGGTCGTCCTGGTGCAGCCCCATGCTGGCGCCGACGATGTCCAGGATATTGAGGATATGGAAGGGCCAGTCGCGTTGATGCGCACACAGTTCGCGGTGGTCGGTATGGTAGACCGAGACAAGCACGTCGACGCCGGCTTGCGCGGCCAGCTCCAGTTCTTTCAGTTGCAGTTCCTTTTGATACGCCGGCAGCACCGCAAGGCTGTTGCTCTGTAACCCGACCGCCGGAACGTCGAGCCTGACCACCGTGACGCCCGGAACCGCGCGCAACAACGCTTCCGCGGCTTCGGCGACGCCGGGCACGCCCGGGTGCCGATGCAACGCGACCTTAAGCTCGATACGGCTTTTCAGCAGCGGTTGCAATATGTCGATCCTGCCATGCAGGAATCGCACGAATGGCGTCAGGTCGATCGGCTTCTCTCCCGTCGCGCGTTCGAACGTCGGCAGCATGTTCTCGGTGATCTGCACGAAGCAGCTCGGACACCACGTCAGCACTTCGCCCGTCTTCGACTGTGCCAGCTTGTTGATGGTGTTGCCGGCAAAGCGCGACAACGTCTCGACATCGCCGGCGCGCAGCTGGTGGATCCCGCAACAGTGCGTCGGGCCTCCCATGACCCTGTAGTCGATGCCAAGCACGTCCATGATATCGAGGCACAGCAGCGCGAGATGCGGTGTCCTCAGCACATTGCAGCCGGTGTAGAACACGACATCGGGCAACGCGACGCGCGGCGGCTCTTTCGCCGGGCGTTGCCCGAGCCGGATCAGCGCCTCCTCGGAGAGCTGAAGCTGCGACAGGACGGTGACCTCCTGACTCAGCTTCCTGAAGGTATCGACACCGCGCTTGCGCCGCGCTGCCGGCTCGCTCGCCTTGCGGGCCAGCGCGAGCCGAGCCATCACCAGAAGGAAGCGCGGATTGACGCCATAGTCGCACGCTTTGATGCATGCGCCGCTGAGCGTGCAGGATCTGGCCCACGTCTCGGCCTCGGCCGTTCCGTCACCAAGCCTGAGAATGTCGAGTACGCCGGCGACTGTTGCGGACGGATCCGCCGCCGCCAGTCCAGCCGGTGCGGTGATCGGGCACGCCGCAAAGCAGGCGCCGCACCTGGTGCAGGCGTCGAGCATCCCGTCGACACGCGCCGACAGCGCGTCCTCGAAACCGGTGGTCTGCATGCATGACAGCATAACTCACACCGTGAAAAAATGAAACGCGTCCTCCGCCCGACGGCTTGCTGCTCTGGCAACTCGGGGTCTCGATCTTCCAGGTCTGCTGCGGGTCAAAACCGGCAATACGCTGACTCAGCGGACACCAATTTCTACGCCGGCGTCACGGGACCGGTACGCAGCAACGAGACGCTGATCGAGATGATCTACGAGGCACATATCAAGCCGGGCTGGCTGATCGCGCCGTACTTCCAATACGTTTTCAGGCCGTCCGGCGGTATCGCCGACCCGAACGATCCGACCGGCGTATCGCGGATCGGTGACGCCGCCGTGTTCGGCGTCACCACCACGATCAGGTACTAGGCCATCGCGGGTTTTGTCTGCGGCTTTGGTTGCCGCGACAACGCCAGCACGATCAGCGAGGCGAACACGCAGAGCGCGCCGGCGATGAAGAAGGCAGGCAAATAGCTCTGCAGCAGCGTCCGCGACAGGCCCGCGCCGAAGGCAGCCGTGCCGGCGCCGAGCTGGTGGCCGGCAAAGATCCAGCCGAACACCAGATTGGCGCGCTCGGGTCCGAACTTCTGCGCGGTCAGCCGCACAGTCGGCGGCACGGTCGCGATCCAGTCGAGGCCGTAGAACATCGCGAAGATCGACAGGCCGTAGAACGAGAAGTCGCTGAACGGCAGGAAGATCAGCGAGAGTCCGCGCAATCCGTAGTACCAGAACAGGAGATAGCGGTTGTCATAGCGGTCCGACAGCCAGCCGGACATGATGGTGCCGAAGAAGTCGAAGATGCCCATCGCGGCCAGCAGGCTCGCCGCCTGCACCTGCGGGATGCCGAAATCGAGGCACATCGGAATCAGGTGGACTTGCACGAGCCCGTTGGTCGAGGCGCCGCAGACGAAGAAGGTCGCAAACAGGATCCAGAACGCGCGCGACTTCGAGGCGTCACGCAACGTGCCCAGTGCAACGGCCGTGATCGAGCCATGGCTCACGGGCGGTGCGGGCAGAGGCTCGGTGCCTTCGTCGCCGAACGGACGCAAGCCCAGATCGCTCGGGCGGTCGCACATCGCAAGCGCCACGGCGGCCGCGGACACGCCGAGCATGATGCAGACGAAGCCGAGCGCGAGGCGCCAGCCGTAACGTTCGGTGAGGCTTGCAAGCAGCGGGAGGAACACGAGCTGGCCGGTGGCGACGCTCGCAGTCATGACGCCGATGACGAGGCCGCGCCGCGCCGCGAACCAGCGCGTCGCGATGGTGGCGCCCAGCACCAGCGCGGTCATGCCGGTGCCGATGCCGATCACCACGCCCCACAGCGCCACGAGCTGCCAGACCTGCGTCATGCCGAGCGAGGCCACCAGCGCCGAAACGACGATGAGTTGCGCAGTCAGCGTGACGTTGCGCAGGCCGTAGCGATTGAGGAGGGCGGCTGCGAACGGCGCCATCAGCCCGAACAGGATGAAGCGGATCGAGAGCGCGGAGGAGATCTCAGCCGTGCTCCAGCCGAACTCCTTCTGAAGCGGAACGATGAACACGCCGGGTGCGCCCACCGTGCCGGCGCTGATCAGCGCAGCAAAGAAGGTCACGCCGACCATCACCCAGCCGTAATGAATGTTGCGACGGCCAAGCGCGGCCGAGAGCCAGTTCGAGATCATTGCCCCTCAATCCAGGTTGGCGGGCTCCTGGACACCCGCGTCATTGTTGCAGTCTGTCATGAGAGAGGGAAGTCTGAAATGCCAGACTTCCCTCATTTTCGGACTTGAGCGCGTCAGTGCGCGAGACGCTCCACCGCGATCGCCGTGGCTTCGCCGCCGCCGATGCAGAGCGCCGCAACGCCGCGCTTGAGATTGTTGGCCTCGAGCGCATGCAGCAGCGTCACGATCAGTCGCGCGCCGGTGGCACCGATGGGATGGCCGAGCGCGCAGGCGCCGCCATTGATGTTGAGCTTGTCGCGCAGGATGCCGAGATCGCGCTGCGCCGCCATCGCCACCACGGCAAAGGCCTCGTTGATTTCAAAGAGATCGACATCGCCTGCACTCCAGCCGACCTTGTCCAGCAACTTGCGGATCGCCGGGATCGGCGCGGTGGTGAACCATTGCGGCTCCTGGCTGTGGGTGGCGTGGCCCTTGATCTCGGCGATGGCAGGCAGGCCGTTGCGATCGGCGAGCGAGCGCTTCGTCAGCACCAGCGCAGCGGCGCCGTCGGCGTTGGCGGAGGAGGCGGCTGGCGTGATGGTGCCGTTGGCACGGAACGCCGGCCTCAGTCCGGGAATTTTTGCGGGATCTACTTTCAGCGGATGCTCGTCATTGGCGATCATGCGAGGGCCCGCCTTTTCGGTCAGCGTGATCGGCGCGATCTCGGCCTTGAAGGCGCCGCCCTCGACAGCCTTGCGCGCGCGGCTCAGCGTCTCCATCGCATAGGCATCCTGGTCCTTGCGGGTGAACTGATAGGCCTCCGCGGTGGCTTCGCCGAAATCGCCCATGGAGCGGCCGGTCTCGTAGGCATCCTCGAGGCCGTCCATCATCATGTGGTCGATGATGCGGTCGTGACCAGCGCGATAGCCGCCGCGCGCCTTCGCCAGCAGATACGGCGCGTTGCTCATACTCTCCATGCCGCCGGAGACGACGATCCCGGCCGAGCCTGCACGGATGACGTCGTGCGCCAGCATGGTCGCCTTCATGCCGGAGCCGCAGACCTTGTTGACGGTGGTCGCGCCGGTCGCATCTGGCAGGCCAGCGCTACGTGCGGCCTGGCGCGCCGGTGCCTGGCCTTGGCCGGCCGGCAGCACGCAGCCCATGAAGACTTCGTCGACCTTTTCGGGCGCGAGCTTGGCGCGGTCCAGCGCCGCGTTGATCACATGCGATCCGAGCTTGTGCGCAGGAAGCGGCGACAATTCGCCCATGAAGCGGCCGAGCGGGGTGCGGGCGGCTGAGACGATGACGACGGGATCGGCGGCTTCGGCCATGACAAACTCCGTGCGATGACTGTTGGATTACGACCATCATATGATGCGGCGCAAAAAAAGCAACCGCGCCCGGCATGAGAAATTGTCGTGGTTCGGATGAGATTTGGTCGTTCGAGGGCTACCGCTTCCTGTTCACGAACGACTGCATCAGCCGCGTCGGCTCGTCCGTCAGGAACGACTGGCCGAACACCTTGACGCTCAGGTTCACCGACTCCGTCAGGGGCAGTTCCTCCCATTGCCGAAGCAGCGCCTTCTGCGAGCGCAGCGCCTCCGGGCCGCATTCGAGCAACGCGGTCACGAGGTGCTCGATCTCGGCATCCAGTCCGCCGGCCGCCGCCACCTTGTCGATCAGGCCCCAGGCCAGCGCCGTCGGCGCGTCGATGTTTTCCGCCGTCATCACCAGCCAGCGCGCGCGGGCCCAGCCGATCAGGCGCGGCAACAGCGCGGCGTGGATCACCGAGGGGATGCCGACGCGTACCTCCGGCATGCCGAAATGCGCGTCGTGCGCAGCGACCCGGAAGTCGCAGGCCGCTGCGACTTCGAGCCCGCCGCCGAGGCACCAGCCAGGCATGCGTGCGATGATAGGAGCGGGGAATTGGCGCACGGCCTCGCAGAGATCGCGCAGGCGGCTGATGAAGGCCTCGGCCGACTTCTGGTCGAGCTTGGCCATCTCCTTGATGTCGGCGCCGCCGATCATGCTCTTCTCGCTCTGGCCGCGCAGAACCACAACGCGGATGCTGCGGTCGGTGGCGAGCTTTTGCAGCCCCTCGCGGACCGCGTCGGTCACGGGCGAGCCCAGAATATTCAACGAGCCGGCGTTGCAAATGGTGACATGAACGACGCCACGCGCATCGCGCGTGACGCCGCAGTGATTGTTGAGCATTTCCATCGTGAGATCCCGAAGGTTTGGTGGACGTGCGCCACAGCGCTGATCGGGATGACTTCCGGGCCGAAACACCTCTCTTGTCAAGCGGGTGGGGACGGAGTTGTCAGCGCGAAGTCCGTGGCATAGTATGATATCAATCATACAAAGAGGTGGCCGATGACTGAAGCCGATCAACTCGACCTGTTTTCACCTGCGCAGCGGCGCGAGCGCGTGGTGGACTGGCAGGTCCCGGCGCCGGTTGCGAAGGTGGCCATGGGCCTGTCTGGCATGGATGCCATGCTTGGCATCCGCGACGGCCGGCTGCCACCGCCCCCTTTCGCAAAACTGATCGGGTTTACGGTCGGCGTGGTGGAGCCGGGGCGGATCGTCATGGAACTGGAGCCGCGCGAAGATCTCGAAAATACCATCGGCCTTCTGCATGGCGCGACCGCCGCCGCGCTTCTCGACACCGCCATGGGCTGCGCGATTTCGACGCGGCTGGATGCCGGGCAGTCGTCGGTGACGCTCGATTTGAAGATGACCTTCCTGCGTCCGCTCTCGGTCCGGTCGGGGCTGATCTCGGCCGAAGGCAAGGTGATCAAGCTCGGGCGCCAGACCAGCTACGCCGAAGGTTTTGTGCGCGACGGCAAGGGGGCCCTCGCAGTCCATGCAACTGCAACCTTTTCCATGATCGGCAACATCTTTACCGGGAATTAATGCGCCGTTTGGCCGATATCCGTGTTATTAAATGACTTCTGACATCCAATGAGAGCCGCATGCGCTATTCTCGGGAACACAAGCAGGAAACCCACGACCGCATCGTCAAGAAGGCGTCCGTGCGGTTGCGCGAAAAAGGTGCCCACGGCATTGGCGTCGCCGACCTCATGAAGGAGGCGGGCCTGACCCATGGGGGGTTCTACGCGCATTTCGATTCCCGCGAGGCATTGGTGATCGAGGCCTTCGGCTACGCCATGGACCGCTCGATGGAGCATTGGCGCAAGCAGTCCGATCAGGTCGCGCCCGAGAAGCAGTTCGCCCAGATCGTCGAGACCTATCTCTCGGCGCTCCATCGCGACAATCCCGGTCATGGCTGCTCGATCCCCGCGCTCGGTGCGGAGATCGCCCGCGAAAGCCCGAAGACGCGAAAGGCTTTTGCCGGCAAGCTCGACGAGATGGTCGAGATGATGACCGATCTCATTCCGAATATGCCGCGCAAGGCCGCGCGCAAGCAGGCGATCGGGACACTGGCCACGATGGCCGGCACCATGCTGCTGGCGCGCATTGCCGGCTCCAGCGAACTGTCGGACGAGGTGTTGAAGGCAGGCAAGGACAGCGCACTGGAGGGGGCCAAGCGGGAGCCCAAGCCGACCGCGGTGAAAAAGGCGAAGCAGAATTAGGTGCCGTTGAACGTGCAGGATGGGTTAGCGCAGCGTAACCCACCACTGTCTTTGTCCGGCGACAGAAGTGGCAGGTTATGCCAAGCGGTCTGCGCTTTGCGCAGTCCGCAGGGCTAACAGACCCTACGAAACCCGCCCCGCAAACAGCGCCCGCTCGCGCTCCACGATTTCGCCGATGTAATCCGCGACCGCCCGGATCCGTGCGAGATCCTTGCTGTCTGCATGCATCAGCATCCAGAACGTCCTGGTGATCGAAACCTCGTCGGGCAGCACCGCCACAAGCTGCGGATAGTCGCTCGCCATGAAGTGCGGCAGCACGGCGATGCCGAAACCTGCGAGTGTGGCGTTGAGCTGCGCGATCAGATTGGCGCTCCTCAATCGCGCTGAAATCCGTGGCGACACCTGGGGCAAATAATCGAGTTCCGGCGTGAACAGGAGTTCCTCGATGTAACCGACGAAGCGGTGCTGCGGCAGCATTTCGCGTGCAGTGATATCAGGGAAGCGGTCGAGATAGGCCGGCGAAGCATAGAGCCCAAGGCGGTAATCCAGCAGCTTTCGCCCGACGATGCGGCCTTCCTTCGGCATGGTCAGGCTGATCGCGATATCGGCCTCGCGCTTGGAGAGACTGAACAGCCGCGCGGTTGCCACAAGTTGCAGATCGAGGTCGGGGTAGCGGTCGGCGAAGGGGGCCAGCCGTGGCGCCAGGAAGGACGTGCCGAAGCCGTCGGGCGCGCCGATCCGTACAGTGCCGGTCAGCCGGGCCACCGAGCCGCCGACCTGCTCCTGGTTGGCGACGATGGTGGATTCCATGGTTTCCGCGCTGTCGGCGACGCGCTGGCCGGCCTCGGTGAGGAGGTAGCCGGTCTTGCGCCGATCAAACAGCTTTGCCGAAAGGTGCCTTTCAAGCCGGTCGACGCGGCGGATCACGGTGGCATGGTCGACGCCGAGCTGTTTTGCCGCAGCCGACACCGAGCCGCCCCGCACGATGGCGAGCACGAAGCGGAAGTCGTCCCAGTCGATAGCGCCTTGATCCAGCATTTTCGCACATCTATGGTGCATTATCTCAGACTTGAATCCCAATAAATGCAGGTCGATAGGATTTGTCAAAGCGTTCAAGCTCGGCCTCAAGGAGATCATTCCATGCGTTCAGTCGGACATTTCATCGGTGGCAAGGAAGTCAAGGGCACGTCGGGCCGGACGGCAGACGTCTTCGAGCCGATGACGGGTGACGTCCAGGCCAAGGTCGCGCTGGCGTCCAAGGCCGAAGTCCGCGCCGCGGTGGAAAACGCCCGCAACGCGCAGCCTGAATGGGGCAACACCAATCCGCAGCGCCGCGGCCGCATCATGATGAAGTTCCTGGAGCTGGTGCAGCGCGACTATGACAAGCTCGCCGATATCCTGGCGCGCGAGCATGGCAAGACGGTGCCGGACGCCAAGGGCGACATCCAGCGCGGCCTCGAGGTCGTGGAGTTCGCCTGCGGCATCCCGCATCTGATGAAAGGCGAATACACCGAGGGCGCGGGTCCCGGTATCGACGTCTATTCGTTGCGCCAGCCGCTCGGCGTCGTCGCCGGTATCACGCCGTTCAATTTCCCGGCGATGATCCCGATGTGGAAGTTCGCGCCGGCGATCGCCTGCGGCAACGCCTTCATCCTCAAGCCGTCCGAGCGCGATCCCGGCGTGCCGATGAAGCTTGCCGAACTGATGATCGAGGCAGGGCTGCCGGCCGGCATCCTCAACGTCGTCAACGGCGACAAGGAAGCGGTCGACGCCATCCTCGACGATCCCGATATCAAGGCCGTCGGTTTCGTCGGCTCGACGCCGATCGCGCAGTATATCTACGAGCGCGCCGCCCAGACCGGCAAGCGTTGCCAGTGCTTCGGTGGCGCCAAGAACCACGCCATCATCATGCCCGACGCCGACATGGACCAGGCCGTCGACGCGCTGATCGGCGCGGGCTACGGCTCGGCCGGTGAGCGCTGCATGGCGGTTTCCGTTGCCGTTCCGGTCGGCAAGACCACCGCCGATCGCTTGATGGAAAAGCTGATCCCGCGCGTCGAGAGCCTCAAGATCGGCACCTCGATCGATCCGTCGGCTGATTACGGTCCGCTGGTCACGCGCGAGGCGGTCGAGAAGGTCAAGAGCTACATCGACATCGGCATCAAGGAAGGCGCGACCCTCGCCGTCGACGGCCGTGGCTTCAAGATGCAGGGCTACGAGAAGGGTTTCTATCTCGGCGGTTCGCTGTTCGATAACGTCACCAAGGACATGCGGATCTACAAGGAAGAGATCTTCGGCCCGGTGCTCTCGGTCGTGCGCGCGCATGACTACAAGGAAGCCCTGGCCTTGCCGTCCGATCATGACTACGGCAACGGCGTCGCCATCTTCACACGCGACGGCGACGCCGCGCGTGACTTCGCAGCCAAGGTCAATGTCGGCATGGTCGGCGTCAACGTGCCGATCCCGGTGCCGATCGCCTATTACACCTTCGGCGGCTGGAAGAAGTCGGGATTCGGCGATCTCAACCAGCATGGCCCGGACTCGATCCGCTTCTACACCAAGACCAAGACGGTGACCTCGCGCTGGCCGTCCGGCGTCAAGGAAGGCGCGGAGTTCTCGATCCCGACGATGAAGTAATCCTTCCAGGGGCGAGGCGCGATGCAGTTCGCTCTGAACGAGGATCAGGTCGCGGTTCGCGACATGGCATTGGCGTTTGCGGCGGAGAAGATCGCGCCGCACGCGCTACGCTGGGACGAGGAGAAGCATTTTCCCGTCGACGTGATGCGCGAGGCCGCAACGCTCGGCATGGGCGGCATCTACATCCGCGAGGATGTCGGCGGCTCTGCCATGACGCGGTTCGACGCGGCGCTGATTTTCGAGGCGCTGGCGACGGGCTGCCCGACGACGTCGGCCTTCATCTCAATCCACAACATGGCGAGCTGGATGATCGATGCCTTCGGCAACGACACCCAGCGCAACAAATGGTTGCCGAAACTCTGTTCGATGGAGCTGATCGCGAGCTACTGCCTGACGGAGCCGGGCGCAGGCTCCGACGCGGCAGCATTGCGCACCCGCGCGGTGCTCGACGGCGATCATTACGTCCTCAACGGCCAGAAGCAGTTCATCTCCGGCGCAGGCGGCACCGATCTGCTGGTCGCGATGGTGCGCACCGGCGGCGACGGTCCCGGCGGCATCTCGACTTTCGTCATCGACGGCAAGGCGCCGGGCGTCTCCTTCGGCGCCAATGAGCGCAAGATGGGCTGGAATGCGCAGCCGACCCGCGCCGTGATGTTCGAGAACGCCCGCGTGCCTGTTGCCAACAGGCTGGGCGAAGAGGGTGTCGGCTTCAAGATCGCGATGGCCGGTCTCGACGGCGGCCGGCTCAATATCACGGCATGTTCTCTTGGTGGTGCCCAAACTGCGCTCGACAAGGCGCGCGCCTACATGAAGGAGCGCAAGGCCTTTGGAAAGCGCCTCGACGAATTCCAGGCCCTGCAGTTCCGTCTCGCCGACATGGCGATCGAGCTGGAAGCCGCGCGCACCTTCCTGTGGCGCGCCGCGGCGGCGCTCGACCGGAAGGATCCTGACGCCACCATGCTGTGCGCGATGGCAAAGCGCTTCGGCACGGATGTCGGCTTCGAGGTCGCCAACCACGCGTTGCAGCTTCACGGCGGCTACGGCTACCTCAGCGAATACGGCATCGAGAAGATCGTGCGCGATCTGCGTGTGCACCAAATTCTCGAGGGTACCAATGAAATCATGCGGCTCATCGTGGCGCGCAAACTGATCGAGGGCGCGCGATGAGTTCGGTGGAAGAGGACGATCTGATCGTTCGCCGCGAGGGCGCGGCGGGCGTGATCCGGCTCAACCGGCCCAAGGCGATCAACGCCATGACGCTGGAGATGTCCGAGGGCATCGACGCGGCACTCGACCGTTTCGAGACCGATCCTGAAGTCGCGGTAATCATCCTGGAAGGCGCCGGCGAACGCGGTCTCTGCGCCGGCGGCGACATCCGCGGCCTGTGGGAGAGTTCGCGCGAAGGCGGCGATCTAGGCGCGCGGTTCTGGCGCCAGGAATACGTCATGAATGCGCGGATCGCGAAATACCCGAAGCCCTACGTCGCGTTCATGGACGGGCTGGTGATGGGCGGCGGTGTCGGGCTGTCCGGCCATGCAAGCCATCGTGTCGTCACCGATCGCACCAAGCTGGCGATGCCCGAGGTCGGGCTCGGCTTCTTCCCTGACGTCGGGGGCACCTGGCTGCTGTCGCGCTCGCCGGGCGAGATCGGCACCTATTTCGGCCTGACCGGCCAGACCATGAACGGGCCGGATGCGATCCATGCCAAGTTCGCGGATGCCGTGGTGCCGGCTGCAAAGTGGCCGGGGCTGCGCGAGGCGCTGACCAAGGCTCGTCAGGGCGTAACGGCGGCAGAGGTGAGCAAGCTCATCAATGGGTTTGCGACCGGCGATGCCGCAGGTCCGGTAGCGGCGAGGGAACCAACCATCGATGCCCTGTTCGGCTTCGACCGCATGGAAGACATTTTCGCGGCACTGAAGCGCGATGGCTCCGAATTCGCGCTGGCGACGCTGAAGACGCTCAACGAAAAATCACCGCGCGGCATGGTGGTGACGTTGAAGCTGTTGCGGCTCGCGCGAACTGCGTCGAGCCTGGAAGAATGTCTGGTGCGCGAATATCGGGCTGCCTGCGAAGTGTTTCGCAGCGACGATTTCCGCGAGGGCGTGCGCGCGGCCGTGATCGACAAGGATCGCAATCCGAGCTGGTCGCCGCCCCGGATCGAGGATGTGACGCCGCAAATGCTTGCGCCGTATCTCGCCGAGATCGGCGCTGACGAGTTGAAGTTCAACTAACAAATGGCGGAGGAAACGAAGATGGCCACGATCGCATTCATCGGTCTCGGCAACATGGGCGGGCCGATGGCGGCTAACCTCGTCAAGGCCGGCCACAAGGTGGTGGCGTTCGACCTCGTCGAAGCCTCCCGCAATCAGGCCAAGGCCGATGGCGCCGGCATTGCCGACAGCGCCGTGGCTGCGGTGAAGGGCGCCGATGTCGTCGTCACGATGCTCCCGGCCGGCAAGCATGTGCTCGGCGTGTGGAACGAGGTCGTGCCCGCCATGACCAAGGGCGCTCTGATCATCGACAGCTCCACCATCGACGTCGAGAGCGCGCGGCAGGCGCATGCGCTGGCCAGCAGGAGCGGCGTGCTTTCGGTCGATGCGCCGGTCTCCGGCGGCACCGGCGGCGCCAAGGGCGCGACGCTGACCTTCATGTGCGGCGGCGAGGAGAACGCGTTCGCGGCGGCCAAACCGGTGCTGGAGAAGATGGGCAAGAAGATCGTCCATTGCGGCGGCGCCGGTGCGGGGCAGGCGGCGAAGATCTGCAACAACATGATCCTCGGCATTTCCATGATCGCGGTCAGCGAAGCCTTCGCGCTCGGCGAGAAGCTCGGCCTTTCGCACCAGGCGCTGTTCGACGTCGCCTCGACCTCGTCGGGCCAGTGCTGGTCGCTGACGACCTATTGCCCGGTTCCGGGCCCGGTGCCGACCTCGCCGGCGAACAACGACTACAAGCCGGGCTTTGCCTCGGCGCTGATGGTGAAGGACCTGACCCTGGCGCAGGATGCGGCGAAGGCCGCGGGCGCGGCGACCCCGCTCGGCAAGCATGCGCAGGAGATCTATCAGTCTTTCGACGCAGCCGGGCAGGGCGGGGTGGATTTTTCCGGAATTATCAAGCACGTTAGGGGGCTAGCCGGGAAAGCTTGATGACGACATTTCAGGAAGCGCGCGCGTTTCTGCTGCACAACCGCACGGATTACGAGACAGCGGTCAGGGATTTTCGCTGGCCGGATCCTGTTCCCTTCAACTGGGCGCTCGACTGGTTCGACGCGCTCGCGAAGGATGCGGAGGCCAAGGACCGGCCCGCGCTCTGGATTGTCGATGCTGCGCAAGACAAGCAGACGAAGTTGTCCTTTGCGACGCTTTCGAAGCGCTCCAACCAGGTCGCCAACTTCCTGCGCGCGCAGGGCCTGAAGCGCGGCGATCATCTTCTGCTGCTGCTCGGCAATGTCGTTCCGTTGTGGGAGACGATGCTGGCGGCAATCAAGCTCGGTGTCGTCGTGATCCCCGCGACCACGCTGCTGACGGCCGAAGAGCTGCGCGACCGGCTTGATCGCGGCCGGGCGAAGGCGGTGGTGGCCGCGCAGGATCAGGTCGCGAAGTTTGCGAGCCTTGGCGTCGAGGGTATCGCACGTATCGCTGTGGGCGAGGCGTCCGATGGCTGGCTCGCTTATGAAGAGGCAGCGAAGGCGTCGGACAGTTTTACGCCAGACGGCCCCACCAACGCCGACGATCCGATGCTGCTCTATTTTACTTCGGGCACGACGGCGAAGCCGAAGCTCGTGCGGCACAGCCAGCGCAGCTATCCGGTCGGCCATCTCTCGACCATGTACTGGATCGGTCTCAAGCCCGGCGACATCCATCTCAACATTTCGTCGCCCGGCTGGGCCAAGCATGCCTGGAGCTGCTTCTTTGCACCGTGGAATGCGGGCGCAACTGTGTTCGTGGTCAATCAGCCGCGCTTCGATGCCAAGGGCCTGCTCGCCATCATCGGCCGCTGCGGCGTCACCACGCTGTGCGCGCCCCCCACCGTGTGGCGGTTGTTCATCCAGGAGAATCTTGCATCGTTCAAGATGAGTTTGCGTGAGGTCTGCGGCGCCGGTGAGCCGCTCAATCCTGAGGTGATCGACCAGGTGCAGACGGCCTGGGGCCTCACCATCCGCGACGGCTACGGCCAGACTGAAACCACCGCGCTTGCCGGCAACTCGCCGGGCCAGAAGATCAAGGTGGGCTCGATGGGCCGGCCGCTGCCGGGTTATCGCGTGCAGGTCAGCGATGCCGATGGCCATCCGGCCAAGGAGGGCGAGGTGGCGCTGTTGCTGGGCGCTGATCGTCCCGCCGGTCTGATGCAGGGCTATCAGGGCGACGATGGCAAGCTCTCCGGTGCCGAAGGCGAGATCTATCGTAGCGGCGACGTCGTATTCGAAGACGAGGATGGTTATCTCACCTTCGTCGGCCGCTCCGACGACGTTTTCAAATCCTCCGACTATCGCATCAGCCCGTTCGAGCTGGAGAGCGTGCTGCTCGAGCACGAGCTCGTTGCGGAAGCCGCTGTGGTGCCGAGCCCGGATCCGATCAGGCTCGCGATCCCCAAGGCGTTCGTGCTGCTGACGTCGGGCGCGGAGCGTTCACCGGAAGCCGCGCTCTCGATCTTCAAGCACCTGCACACGCGGCTTGCGCCGTTCAAGCGCATTCGGCGCCTCGAAATCGTCACCGAGTTGCCAAAGACGATCTCTGGCAAAATCCGCCGCGTGCAGCTACGACGGCTCGAACGCGACAATGATCGCGACGATCCGCTGCGCGGCCGGGAATTCCGTGAGGAGGATTTTCCGGAGCTGCCGAAAACAAGAAGTGAGACCTGACGCGATATGAACGAAATCTGGAAGAAGCCGCCGATCACGCGCGAGGCCTATCAGGCTCTGGTCGGTAAGGAGATCGGCGTGTCGTCCTGGCACCTGGTCGATCAGCCCCGCATCGATGCCTATGCCGACGTGATCGAAGACCACCAGTTCATCCATGTCGACCCTGAAAGGGCGAAGAAGGAGACCGATTTCGGTACCACCATCGCGCACGGTTTCCTGACGATGTCGCTGCTGTCGGTGATGTCTTACGAGGTTATGCCGGCAGTTGCGGGCGCCACGATGGGTGTGAACTACGGTTTCGACAAGCTGCGCTTCATTTCTCCTGTACGTTCGGGCAAGCGCGTCCGTGGCCGCTTCGTGCTGGCGGAAGCCAGGCTGCGCAAGCCCAACGAATTTCAGACCCGCACCAACGTCACCGTGGAGATCGAAGGCGAGGATAAGCCCGCGCTGGTCGCGGAGTGGCTCGGCCTGACCTACTTCGCCTGAAGCGGGGCCGCTGGCGCCGGACTTGACCCGGCCATGCATCGCTGCTCAAAAGCTGACGAATTTTCGCAGGTTCACCCTCTCCCCCTGTGGGAGAGGGTGGCTTCGCGGAACGCGAAGCCGGGTGAGGGGTCTCTCTCCGCGGATTCGCTAGCAGACATAACCCCTCATCCGGCGCTTCGCGCCACCTTCTCCCACAAGGGGAGAAGGAAGAAGAAGCAGGAAGCACACTCATGCCAATCAGGTTCGACGGACGTGTCGCCATCGTCACCGGCGCGGGCAATGGTCTCGGCAAGGCGCATGCGCTGGGCCTTGCGAGCCGCGGCGCGAAAGTCGTGGTCAACGATTTCGGTGGCGCGCGTGACGGCACCGGCGCTTCGCTGTCACCGGCGGAAGCCGTAGTCGAGGAGATCCGCAAAGCCGGTGGCACGGCAATGGCCGATGGCGCCGACGTCTCGAATTTCGAGCAGGTCACCGCCATGGTTGAACGCGCCACCAGGGAATGGGGCAGCGTGGACATCATGTGCGCCAATGCCGGCATTTTGCGCGACAAGTCGTTCGGCAAGATGGAAGCCGCCGATTTCCAGAAAGTGCTCGACGTGCATCTCGTCGGCACCTTCTATTGCTGCAAGGCGGCCTGGGCCGGCATGCGCGACCGCAACTACGGTCGTATCGTGCTGACGACCTCGTCTTCCGGCCTCTACGGCAATTTCGGCCAGGCCAACTACGGCGCGGCGAAATCAGGCATGGTCGGCCTGATGAACGTGCTGGCCGAGGAAGGCCGCAAGAACAACATCCGCGTCAACATCATCTCGCCGACCGCGGCGACCCGCATGACCGAAGAGCTCCTGCCGCCGCAGGCGCTGCAGTTGATGAAGCCGAACGCGATCACGCCTGCGGTCGAGTATATGCTGAGCGAGGACGCACCGACCCGCACCATCATGGGCGCCGGCGCCGGTTCCTTTGCCGTGATCAAGATTCTTGAGAGCGAAGGCATCAACCTGCCGGAATCCGAATGGACCCCGGACGCGGTCGCCGCGCATTTCGCCGAGATCAGCGACATGTCGAACGCCAAGGCGCTCGCCGGCGCGTTCGAGCAGACGCAGAAGTACGTGGCGCAGGCCGCAGCACGGGCGGGGATCAAGCTCTGACTGACGTCGCCGTCATCGGTGCCGGTCCCGCCGGGCTGATGGCGGCGGAGGTGCTCGCGTCGGGCGGTGCCCGCGTCACCGTCTACGACGCGATGCCTTCGGCGGGCCGAAAATTCCTGATGGCCGGCCGCGGCGGGCTCAATCTCACCCACAGCGAGCCGCTGCCGCAATTCATGGCGCGCTACCGCGAGGCCGCGCCGAAACTGCAAGCCGCAATCGGCGCCTTCTCGCCTGACGGCTTGCGCAGCTGGAGCGAAGCGCTGGGCGAGCCGACCTTCGTTGGCACCAGTGGACGGGTCTTTCCAAAAGCATTCAAGGCTTCGCCCTTGCTGCGCGCCTGGCTGCGGCGCCTCGATGTCTCCGGCGTGCGCTTTGCCTTTCGTCATCGCTGGACCGGCTGGGACGGTGAGGGACGGCTGCAGCTCCAGACGTCCCGCGGCACGGTCGCCTTGGCGGCCGGCGCGACGGTGCTGGCGCTCGGCGGCGCGAGCTGGCCGCGGCTGGGGTCCGACGGCGGCTGGGCCGATGTCCTCTCTGCGAAAGGCGTTGCCATCTCGAAGTTGCGGCCGGCGAATTCCGGTTTCACCGTCGCTTGGTCCGACGCGTTTCGCGATCGCTTCGAGGGCCAGCCGCTCAAGGGGGTGGCGCTGACGGTCGGCGCGCACGCGGTGCGTGGCGAAGCGATGGTGACCCGCAGTGGCATCGAGGGCGGCGCGATCTACGTTCTGTCGGCGGAGCTGCGCGAGGCGGTCCTAAGTATCGGGCAGGCGACGCTGACGATTGCATTGCGGCCCGATCTCACGACCGAGGCGCTGACCGCGCGCCTGTCAGGAACGCGCGGCAAGCAATCGCTGGCGAACTTCCTGCGCAAGGCAGCGCAATTGTCACCGGTCGGCATCGGCTTGATGCAGGAAGCGGCCATCGTATCCGGCCGGCCGCTGGCAACGCTCTCACCGGCCGAGCTGGCGCAGCTCGTGAATGCAATTCCGGTCCAGCTCACCGGCGTGGCCTCGATCGACCGCGCCATCTCGACTGCGGGCGGGATCGCCTTCGACGAGCTCGACGAAAACTTCATGCTGCGCAAATTGCCCGGCGTGTTCGCGGCCGGTGAGATGCTCGACTGGGAGGCGCCGACCGGCGGCTATCTGCTGCAGGCGTCTTTCGCGACGGGGGCGGCAGCGGGCAGGGGTGCGTTGCGATGGATTGCGTCGCGCTGATCATGACGTGCCCGTCCTGGTCATGAGGTCAGTTGCGAGACCGAGTACGCCAAAGCTCGCCGCGACCACACAGACCGCGGTCCAGCCGCCATAGCTCCAGGCCAGCGAAGCCGCTGCGGAGCCGACGCCGCCGCCGATAAAGAACAGTGCAACGAACAACCCGTTGATGCGGCCACGCGCCTCCGGCCGTAGCAGATTGACGGCGCGTCGCCCGAGCGTCTGGTCGGCGGTGATGCCGATATCGAGCAGGATCGTGCCGAGGCTCAACACCAGCAAGCCTGCGACGCGGGACTCCATCGCACCGGCGAGGGCGCAGAGCGCGAGCGAGCCGACGATGCAGAGATGAGCTGCGAAGAACAGCGGCCGGGCCCAACCCTTGTCACCCCAGCGGCCGGCGAGTGGTGTCGCTGCGGCGCCCGCGACGCCGATCAGCGCGAAGGTCGCAATTCCCTTGGCGTCCAGCGTGAACGGTGCCTCCGGCAGGCGCAACGCGACCGCGGACCAGAACGCGGTGAAAGACGCCATGACTAGCGACGCCGTCCAGGCCCGCACGCGCAGCACCGGTTCGTCCCGCAGAAGTTTCGGAAACGAGCGGAGCAAGTCGACATAGCCGACGCGGGCCGTTGGCTGCAGCGACGGCAGATAGCGGCCGAGCGCTCCGGCGAGGAGGGTCATCAGGATGGCTGAGGCGAAATAATAGGCGCGCCAGCTCCAGAGATCGGCGATCAGGCTCGCCGCCGGCCGCGACAACAGGATGCCGATCATCAATCCGCCCATGACCTCGCCGATCGCCTGGCCGCGACGCTCGGGCGCCACCATCGAGGCGACGAGCGGAACCATCATCTGTATCGCCGCGCAGGACGCGCCGAGGATGAAGGTGGCGAGCAGCAGCAGCGAAGGCGTCGGCGCCAGTGCCGTTGCCAGCGCCGCGAGAATGGCGCAGCCGAGCGTGCGCAGGATCAGGCGTCGGTTCTCGATGAGATCGACCAGCGGCACCAACAACAGCAGGCCGAGCGCATAGCCGAGCAGCGTCAGCGTGCTGACGAGGCCGGCCTGCCAGGTGGTCATGGCCAGCGACCGGCCGATCAGCCCAACGAGAATCTGCGGCGCGAACAGGTTGGTGACGACGACGCCGGTGGTGATGGCGCCGAGCCAGATCAGCGGTCGCTCGGCAAGTTGCCTGCGCGATGCGAGCCTGGCGGTTTCGGAGATGGTCATGTGACCTCGCGGTTAAGGGGCAAGGTCCCCTTTAAGCGAGGTGGCTAATATGCTACAATTCAATTAAGCCTATAAAGAATATGCGAGTTAGTTATGAATACCCATGACCTCGTCGCCTTCGTTGCCGTGGTCGAGACCGGATCGATCGTCGCGGCCTCGACGCGCCTCAATCTGACTCAACCCGGCGTGACTCGGCGCATCCAGAATCTCGAGGAGATGCTGGGCGCGCAGTTGCTGGACCGCATGTCGAAACCGCTGAAGCCCACCGCTGCGGGTCATGAAGCTTATGAGCAGGGCCGGCGCCTGCTGCGCATGCTGGATGATCTCAAGGCCGGCGTCGCCAATGACGGTCTGGTGCGCGGCGAGTTCAGGCTCGGACTCACGCCGTTTCTCTCCGAAGCCGGGCTCAGCGGGCCCCTCGATGCAGTGCGGGCCGAATTTCCGGCACTGAGCGTGCGCGTCGTGTCCGGCTGGTCACCCAATCAGGTCGAGCGGGTCAGCCGCAACGAGCTGGATGCGGCGGCGATCTGCCTGCCCGACGGAGCCGTGCCGCCGGCTGACCTCATCGCCGACGATCTCGGGTCGCAGCCGGTGGTGTTCGTCGTCGCGCGCGAGACGAAGATTCCGCGCACCGTGGACCTCGAGCGCCTGTCGCAGCTCTCATGGGTGATCAACCAGGACGGCTGCGGATTTCGCGACACGCTCAAGCGCCGCTTCGATGCCGAGCATCTGCCGTTCACCGTCGCCGTGGAGGCGCTCGACAGCGAGCTTCGCCTGTCGTTGGTGGCACGCGGCCTCGGCGTTGGGTTGGTGACGCCGCTCGCGCTGAAGCGCAGCGCGTTTCGCAACAAGCTCAAGCCGGTCGCTGCGCGGGACTTTGATCCCGCCGTGCGCGCGTGGCTGGTGCATCGTCCGCCGGCCGGGCGATTGGCCCGACCGATCAATTTGTTCCGCGAGGGCCTCGATCGGGAGCTTCAGGCCCTCATGCGCGCCTAGCGCAGCTTCCCGCGCGCCGCCACCGGCAGCGTGCCGATGATCTCGTCGCCGCGAACCATCACCACCTCGTCCATCATGTTGACGACGACGCAGACGTGGTTCGGCACGATGCGCACGACGTCGCCGACATTCGGCCGCGTGTTGCTGCGGGAGAGATCGAGGAAGCCGTGTTCCTCGGCGAATTTCGCGATCTTGGCTTCGGGGTGCTCGAGGATCAGGCCGTGGCCCTCGAGCCCGCCGGTATCTGACGTCAGTGTCTTCGAACCTGCGTCCAGAATGCCGCGTTCGGGCGCGGCGCGGCTCACCACCGTCGAATAGATATGCAGCGCGCAATCGTCCCAAGTGGCGGAGCCGGCCGCGACCTGCATGCGGTCGTTGTAGATATAGGTGCCGAAGCGATGTTCGGTGCCGCCCTTGAGCTTGCCGATGTTGACGAGGTTCGGCGTGCCCCCGGTCGAGACGATCCTGGCCTCGAGCCCGTGCGCGCGCACGCCGGCCAGCGCCTCGTCGAAAAACTTCTGCGCATCGCCCCAGCCGGTCTCGGTCGGGTAGAGCATGAAGCCGGCAAATTGCAGCCCCTTGGACGCCGCGATCTCGCGCGCCAGGGCAATCGCTTCCGCCGGCGTTTCGACGCCCGCGCGCTTGCGGCCCGTGTCGCATTCGACCACGACCGAGAGCGGACGGCCCGAGGCCGCGGCGGCCTTCGGCAGGCCCGCGACGACGGTCGAATTGTCGGCGGCGACCGTCATGTTGGTCCTGGCATTCAGCGCGCCGAGACGCGCCATCTTCTCCTCGCCCAGCAGATTGTAGCTGATCAGGATGTCGTCGATGCCGGCGTTGGCCATGATCTCGGCCTCGCCGATCTTCTGGCAGGTAATGCCCTTGGCGCCGGCCGCGACCTGCATCTTTGCAATGGTCGGATTCTTGTGCGTCTTGATATGCGGCCGGTTGGCGATTCCGGCATCGTCGCAGGCTTTCTGGATGCGTGCGATATTGCGTTCGACCTTGTCCATGTCGATGACGGCGCAGGGCGTGCCGTATTCGCGGGCGATCTTGGCGGCGAGGGAAGTGGTCATGGGTTAAGCCTGCTCTATTTCTTCGCGAAGCATTTCAAGTTCGAGCCAGCGTTCTTCGGACGCCGACAGTTCTTCGTGCGCCTTGGCGATCGCTGCCGACGTATCGTCGAATTTCTTGCGATCCTTGGTGTAGAGATTGGGATCGTCCATCACGCGCTGCAGTTTTGCAATATCTGCCTGCAACGTTTCCATCTTCTTCGGCAGTGTCTCCAGCGCGTGCTTCTCGTGGAAGCTCAGCTTCCGCCTGGATGCGGAGGTGGGCGCAGCGGCGCGCTCCCCTTTCTTCTCCGCCGCCGGTTGCGGCTTCGTGGTCTCGCGCTTCAAATCCGCGCCACGCTGCGCCAGCATGTCGCTGTAGCCGCCGGCATATTCGATCCACTTGCCGTTGCCTTCAGGCGCGATCACCGACGTCACGACGCGGTCGAGGAAATCGCGGTCGTGGCTGATCAGGATGACCGTGCCCTCGTAGTCGCCGAGCATCTCCTCGAGTACGTCGAGGGTCTCGAGGTCGAGATCGTTGGTCGGCTCGTCCAGCACGAGCAGGTTTGACGGCTTGGCCAGCGCGCGCGCCAGCATCAGCCGGCCGCGCTCGCCGCCGGAGAGCACCTCCACCGGCGTGCCGCGCTGCTCCTGCGCGAACAGAAAGTCCTTCATGTAGCCGACGACATGCTTCGGCTTGCCGCCGACCATGATCTGATCGCCGCGACCGCCGGTGAGCGCTTCGGCCAGCGTCGATTTGGGATCGAGGCTTTCGCGGTGCTGGTCGAGCGTGGCCGTCTCCAGATTGGCCCCAAGCCGCAGGGTGCCCGTGTCAGGCTCGGCGCCGCCGGTGAGCAGGTTGACCAGCGTGGTCTTGCCGGCACCATTCGGCCCGATGATGCCGAGCCGGTCGCCGCGCTGGATGCGGGTGGAAAAATTCTCGACGATCGTGCGCTCGCCATAGGCCTTGGTGATGCCCTTCGCCTCGATCACCAGCTTGCCGGATTGCTCCGCTTCGGACGCGGCCAGACTGGTGGTGCCGGCCGTGCCGCGATAGTTGCGGCGCTGGTCGCGTAGCGTGTGCAGATTGGCGAGGCGCTTGACGTTGCGCTTGCGCCGGCCCGAGACGCCGTGGCGCAGCCAGTGCTCCTCGTCGACGATCTTGCGGTCGAGCTTGTGCTGGTCGCGCTCTTCCTCCGCCAGCACCTCGTCGCGCCAGGTTTCGAACGAGGCAAAGCCGCGGTCGATCTGCTTGATCTTGCCGCGGTCGAGCCAGGCGGTCGAGCGCGAGAGATTGGTGAGGAAGCGGCGGTCGTGGCTGATGATGACAAGCGCGCTGCGCCGGGAGTCGAGCTCCTGTTCCAGCCACTCGATCGTGGAGAGATCGAGATGGTTGGTCGGCTCGTCCAGCAGCAAGATGTCGGGCGAGGGCGCCAGCACCCGTGCGAGCGCCGCGCGGCGGACCTCGCCGCCGGAGACGTTGGCGGGGTTCTCGTTGCCGGTCAGGCCGAGCTGTTCGACCAGATAGCGTGCCTGGTACGGATCGTCACCCGGTGCGAGCCCGGCTTCGACATAGGCGAGCAGGGTTTTGTGCTCGCCGAAGTCGGGCTCCTGCGGCAGATAGCGCACGGTGGCGCCGGGTTGCACGAAGCGCGTGCCGCCGTCGGCCTCGACGAGGCCAGCGGCGATCTTCAGCAGCGTCGACTTGCCGGAGCCGTTGCGGCCGATCAGGCAGACGCGCTCAGATGGCGCGACATTCAGCTCGACACCACTCAGCAGCGGCGTTCCGCCGAAAGTGAGCTTGATGTCCTTGAGTTGGATCAGCGGCGGCGCCATGATCAGCCCTGGCCCAAATTCTGGCTCGTGGCGGCGTGGTCAGCGCGGCGGCGCTGGATCCGGCGCAGCGTCTGGTCGAGCGCCGAAAGGAAGGCAGAGCGGTCGCGCGGCGAGAACGATCGCGGTCCGCCGGTGACTTCGCCGGCCGAGCGCAGATCGGTCATGAGATTGCGCACCGCCAGCGTCATGCCGATCGATTCCTCCGTGAACGGTTTGCCGTTCGGCGCGATCACGTCGGCGCCGGCTTTGATGCAGCGGCTCGCCAGCGGAATGTCGGAGGTCACGACGACGTCGCCGGGCTTGACGCGTTCCACGATCCAGTCGTCGGCGGCATCCATGCCGGCGCCGGCCGCGATCCTCTCGATCAGCGGGTCCTGCGGCACGCGAATGAAGTTGCCGGCGACGACGCTTACGGGGGCGCCGTGGCGGAGCGCCACGCGATAAATCTCGTCCTTCACCGGACAGGCGTCGGCGTCGACATAGATGCGGGTGGGGGTGTCGGTCATTCGCCGCGTGGTACCCCATTCGGGCCGCAAAGGCGAGGGGATTGACCGGTGTTCCCCGAGGCCTACGATCACCCCTGAAGCAACAAGAATGCAGGGAAGACGCCGCCATGCCGAACCGGCTCGAAACCTACCGTGTCGAAGCCTACAACACCGCCAAACAGTCCGAAAACAAGATGCACGACGACACGGTGGCGCGCCGTTTCGGCTTTTCCGGCGGGCTGGTCCCGGGCGTCGATGTCTTCGCCTACATGATGCACGTGCCGGTCGCGCGCTGGGGCCGTGACTTCCTGTCGCGCGGGCTGGTCGAGGCGCGTTTCATCAAGCCGGTCTATGACGGCGAGACCGCGGATGTCGATGCGACCGAGCACAACGGCTTGCTCACCATCGAGGTGTTCAGCCGGACCGAACTCTGTGCCACGGGCACGGCCTCGCTGCCCCCGGCTGCTCCGGCGGTGTCATTGGCTGACTACGCCGAAGTCTCCGCGGTCGCCGAGCGCAAGCCGGTCAGCTCCGCGATCTTCGAGGTCGGCAAATGGCTCGGCACGACGCCGCGCCGCTGGGCCGGTCAGGACGCGACCGGCTATCTCGCCGACATCAGGGAGGGGGATCCGATCTTTGCGCGCGAGGGCCTCGGCCATCCCGGCCTGATCCAGCGCGTCATGAACCGCGTGCTGGTCGACAACACCATTCTGGGCCCGTGGATCCACGTCGGCAGTCGGATGCAGCTGCTGTCAGCCGCGCGCGCTGGCGACGAGATCGCCGCGCGTGCGAAAGTCACCGCGAATTACGAGAAGAAGGGCCACCGCTTCGTCGAGTTCGACGCGCTCGTCGTCGCCAACGGCACAACGCCGCTGGCGCACTGTCAGCACACCGCGATCTATCAGCCGCGGGAGCAGGCGGCGGCTTAGCGGGAAAGGCACGCAATCGCTACATCGTCATGCCCGGGCTTGTCCCGGGCATCCTCGTTCTTCGTGCTGCGTGGCTGGCCGGGACAAGCCCGGCCATGACGACGGAAACCGCCGGCGCCCTTACGCCGTCCCCTTGGCATCCTGAATGGCACGCCACACCCGCTCGGGCGTCAGCGGCATGTCGAGGTGCTTGATGCCGTAGTCCGACAGCGCATCGAGCACCGCGTTCACCACCGTCGACAGGCTGCCGGCACAGCCGGCTTCGCCGCAGCCCTTGCTGCCGAGCGGATTCGTGGTGGCCGGCACCGGGTGGTCACCGACCGTCATGTTGGGCACGTCCTCCGCGCGCGGCAGGGCATAGTCCATCAGCGAGCCCGTGATCGGCTGGCCGCTCTCGTCGTAGCGGACGTGCTCCATCAGCGCCTGGCCGATGCCCTGGACGACGCCGCCATGGAGCTGGCCGGCAACCAGCATCGGGTTGATCACGGTGCCGAAGTCGTTCACCGCGCTGTAGCGCACGATCTGCACCACGCCGGTGTCGGGGTCGACCTCGACCTCGGCGACATGGCAGCCGTTCGGGAAGGCCGACGGCACGGGATCGCTGGTGTGGTCGACGTCGAGGCTGTCAGGCACGCCCTCCGGCGTCTTGCCGTCATGCAGCTTCCTGGCGAGCTCCATGATATCGATACTGCGGTCGGTGCCGGCGATGGTGAAGCTGCCATCGGCGAACTCGATATCGGCCTCGGATGCTTCCAGCATGTGGGCGGCGGCGCGCTTGCCTTTTTCGATCACGAGCTTCGAGGCTCCGACGATGGCTTGACCGCTCGCGGTGATGGAGCGCGAGCCGCCGGTGCCGTTGCCGGTATGGACGATGTCGCTGTCGCCCTGCACAAGCTTCACGCTGTCGAACGGCACTCCGAGCTGGGCGCAGAGCACCTGCGCGAAGGCGGACGCGTGCCCCTGGCCGTAATCGAGCGTGCCGGTGATGAGTTGCACGCTGCCATCGGGGTCGAACACGATCTTGCCGAGTTCGGGGCTCGGCGGCGCGGTGACCTCGAGATAGGAGCCGACCGCAATGCCGCGCAGCTTGCCGGCCTTCTTGCTGTCCTTCTTGCGCTTGGCAAAGTTCTCGTGGTCGGAGATGTCGAGCGCCTTGCTGAACACCGCCTGGAAGTCGCCGCTGTCATAGGTGACGCCGGAGGAGGCCGCGAACGGCATCTGGTTCTGCTTGATGAAGTTGCGCTTGCGCATCGTCAGGCGGTTGATGCCCATCTCATCGGCGGCGCGGTCGATCAGCCGTTCCATGTAGTAATTGGCTTCGGGCCGGCCGGCGCCGCGATAGGCGCCCATCAACGTGGTATTGGTCAGCACGGTCTTGATGTCGACGCCCATCAGCGGCGTGCGGTAGACGCTCGAGAAGTTCTTGCCGGTGTTGAGCGAGAGCGGCCCGGGCGCGACGCCGGTGATGTAGGCGCCGAGATTGCCGAACCCGGAGAGCTTCGTCGCGAGGAAGTGCCCCTCGGCGTCGAGCGCGAGCTCGGCATGGATGCGCTGCGCGCGGCCGTGGCTGTCGGAGAGGAAGCTGGTGGAGCGCTCGTCGAGCCACTTCACCGGGCGTCCCAGCGCCTTCGCCGCGTACAGGATGCACATGTATTCCGGGTAGTTGACGTTCTTCATGCCGAAGGAGCCGCCGACATTGCCGGTGAGGATGCGCACCTTCTCGTTCGGCACTTTCAGGTTCTTGGCGAGGTTGGCGCGGTTGCCCGCGACGCCCTGCGTCGGCATTTGGATGGTGTACCGTTCGGTCGCCTTGTCGTAGGAGGCAAGACCCACGCGCGGCTCCATCGAAACCACGGCGACGCGGGTGTTCTCGATGTCGACCCTGGTGACGTGAGCGGCGCTGGCGAAAGCGGCGTTCACCTTCTCCATGTCGCCATAGTGATAGTCGAGCGCGACATTGTTCGGGATGTGGTCGTAGAGAAGCGGCGCGCCCGGTTTGGCGGCTTCCTCGGGATCGGTCACCGCCGGCAGCGGCTCGATATCGAGCTCGACGGCCTCGGCCGCGTCGCGCGCCTGGGCGAGTGTATCGGCCACGACGAAGGCGACGGGGTCGCCGACGAAGCGGACCTTGTCGGTCGCGAGCGGATAGCGGTTGGTCTGGAGCAGGGGCGAGCCGTCACGGTTCTTCAGCGGCAGACCGCAGGTGAAGGGCCCATAGCCGGCGGCATTGAGATCAGTCCCGGTCCATACGCCCAGCACGCCGGGCATCGCCTTGGCGGCGTCAGTGCCGATGCCGCGGATCACGCCGTGGGCATGGGTCGAGCGGACGATCACGGCATAGGCCTGGCCGGGCAGGTTGAAATCGTCGGTGTAGCGGCCCTTGCCGCGCACCAGCGTGTCGTCTTCCTTGCGGCGGACCGGCTGTCCAACGCCGTATTTTTGCAGTGCAATAGCGTTTTCGAGCGTCGAGGATTTGGTGTGTTCTTGCATGGAAATGACCTGAAAAGCCGGCATTTGCGCGAGATGTGGGCGCCTGGGGGACCGGGATCTCTGAGATAACCCACCGCCCCGTTCACGACAACGCACGAATGGACATGGTCCTATGTGATGCGATGTTGCGCATGTCAGCCGCGCTGCTAATGTTTCCGGCGAAAAATCAATTCCAGACCGGCCCGACCGGCCGCGGAAAGACAGTTTGTATGAATGACCACACGCGGCTCCGCGACGGCCTTGTGCCGCACGGTGAGCTGGAGGGGTCGATGGCGGCGGTGGCGTTGGCCCCCGGACCGGCCGTCCCCGCGCAAGCGGGAACCGGCGTCTATGCGGCGCTGGACCTCGGCACCAACAATTGCAGGCTCCTGATCGCCTGTCCGACCCACGACGGCTTCCGCGTGGTCGATTCCTTCTCGCGGATCATCCGGCTCGGCGAGGGCGTCTCGGCGACCGGATGCATCAGCGAGGCCGCGATCGATCGCGCCATCGCGGCGCTCAGCATCTGCCGGGACAAGATCAACCTGCGCAAAGCCAAGCGGCTGCGGCTGATCGCGACCGAAGCCTGCCGCGCGGCCTCGAACGCAGAGGGTTTCCGCAGTCGCGTCGCGGCCGAGACTGGTATCGAGCTCGAGGTGATCGACCGCGGGACCGAAGCCTCGCTCGCCATGCTCGGCTGCTCGCCGCTTGTCGATCCCAAGGGGCGGGGCGCCATCCTGTTCGATATCGGCGGCGGCTCGACCGAGCTGGTGCGGATCGAGCGAGACCCGCAGAATCCGGAGCCGCGCATCAAGGCGTGGATGTCGATCCCGCTTGGCGTCGTCACACTGGCCGAGCAGTTCGGCGGCCGCGACGTGACGCCGGAGATCTATGCCGCGATGGAGCAGGAAGTCGCCAACCATGTCGCGCCGTTCGCCGCGGAACATGGCCGCGATCTCACCGACATGCATCTGCTCGGCACCTCGGGCACCGTGACGACGCTCGCCGGCATCCATCTCAATCTGGTGCGGTATGATCGCCGTCGCATCGACAGCATCTGGATGAACGATGCCGACGTCTCCGCGACCATCAACAAGCTGCTCGGCATGAGCTATGAGGACCGCGCCAACAACAGCTGCATCAGCATCGAGCGCGCCGATCTCGTGCTGGCCGGCTGCGCCATCCTCGATGCCATCAGGCACGCTTTCCCGCTGCCACGCTTGCGCGTCGCCGACCGCGGCCTGCGCGAGGGCATGCTGGTCGAGATGATGCGCGAGGACGGCGCGCTCAGGAGCTGGTGAGATGGCGAAAGACACCACCGGCCGCTTGCACGTCCAGGTCAAGACCGGCGGCAAGCGCAAACTGTCGTCCAAGCTTTGGCTGGAGCGACAGCTCAACGATCCCTATGTCGTCAAGGCCAAGGCCGCGGGCTATCGCTCGCGCGCCGCGTTCAAGCTGCTGGAGATCGACGACAAGTTCCGGCTGCTGAAGTCAGGCATGGCGGTGGTCGATCTTGGCGCCGCGCCTGGCGGCTGGAGCCAGATCGCCGCCAAGCGCGTCGGATCGGTCGACGGCAAGGGCAAGGTCGTCGCGATCGACCTCCTGGAGATGCCGGAAATCCCCGGCGTCGAGTTCGCACAGCTCGATTTCATGGACAACGACGCGCCGGAGAAACTCACCGCGATGCTCGGCGGCGGCGCCGATGTGGTGATGTCCGACATGGCCGCCAACACCACCGGCCACCGCAAGACGGATCAGCTTCGCATCGTCGGCCTTGTCGAAACCGCGGCGGCGTTCGCTTGCGATGTGCTGAAGCCCGGCGGCGCGTTTTTGGCCAAGACGTTCCAGAGCGGCGCCGATGCCGATCTGCTCGCCCAGCTCAAGCGCGACTTCGCGACGGTGCGCCATGTCAAGCCGGCCGCGAGCCGGCAGGATTCATCCGAGCGTTACGTGCTCGCGACGGGATTTCGGGGCGGCGCATAATTAATTTGCGCCGTCGTCCCGGCGAAGGCAGGGACCCATACCGCGGAATCTATCGATCGTGTCCGATCGCATTAACGAATGACGATCCTCCGCCAAATTGCTGCCTGGTGGTTATGGGTCCCGGCCTTCGCCGGACGACATAACTGTGTTGAACCTGTTCGCTCAACTCACCCCAGCCGCTGATCGCGCATGTCCTGCGTGTCTTCCGTCGCCACCTTGACGGCGGCGGTGGCGGCGCTCTTGGCCGCACCCTTGCGGCTCGCGATTTCCACAGCCTTGCGGCCGGAGATCTCGTGGCCGGCGTCAGCGGGCATCTTCCAGAAGAACCAGCTCGAGGCTGCCGAGGTCAGCGCCACCACCATAAAGGCAGGCATGAACACGGTGGCATTGAGCTCGCTGACGTGGTTCAGCCACATCGTGGTCTCGACCGAGGCTGCGCCGACGGCGACTCCGGCGGAGACGGCAAGCTGCTGGTTGACGCTGACGAGCGTCGTGGCGCGGCTCATCTGCGGGCTCTCGACCTCGGCATAGGCCACCGTGTTGATCGCAGTGAACTCCAGCGAACGGAAGAAGCCGCCAACCACCAGAATCACCATGATGATCAGCAGCGGGGTCGTCACCGTGAAAAGCGCGCAGACGCCGAGGAAGAACGCGCTGATGATCGCGTTCACGGTCATCAGATTGCGGAAGCCGAAGGCGCGGATGAGACGCGCCGCCAGCGTCTTCATGCCCATGGCGCCGAGCGAGGAGGAGAAGGTGACGAGGCCGGAATGAAACGGCGACAGCCCGAATCCGATCTGCATCAACAGCGGCAGCAGGAAGGGCAGGGCTCCGACGCCGAGCCGGAACAGGAAGCCGCCGACCACGGCCGCGCGCAGCGTCGGGAGCTTCAGTAGCGAGAAATCCAGCACCGGCGATCCCGTCTTCCGGGCATGAATGACGTAGAGCGTCATCGAGATCGCGCCGCCCGCGACCAACGCTGCAATCGTGCTCCAGGGCAGCAGGTTGAGCCCGGCCACAGAGAGACCGAACGCAATGCCGGCAAGCCCGATTCCCGCGAGCACCATGCCGTAGAGATCGAACTTCTCCTGCGTCTCGCTCTTGATGGGATCGATGAACTTCAAGGCCATGAAGATGCCGAGCAGCCCGATCGGGATGTTGATCAGGAAGATCCAGTGCCATGACGCGTAGGTCGTGATGAAGCCGCCGAGCGGCGGACCGATCACCGGACCAATCAGGGCCGGGACGGTCACCCAGGCCATGGCGTTGACCAGCGCGCTCTTGTCGACGGATCGCAGCAGCACCAGACGCCCGACCGGCGTCATCATCGCGCCGCCCATGCCCTGGAGAATGCGCGCGAACACGAAATCGGTGATCGAGCTCGACAGCGCACAGCCGACCGAGCCGACCATGAACACGCCGACGGCGATCGCGAACACCATGCGCGCGCCGAACCTGTCGGCGGTCCAGCCGCTCGCCGGGATGAACACCGCGAGCGACAGGAGGTAGGAGGTGATCGCGAGTTTCAGCGCCAGCGGATTGGTGCCGATGTCGGCCGCGATCGCCGGCAGCGAGGTGGCGATCACCGTGGAGTCCATGTTCTCCATGAAGAGAGCAGTGGCCACGATCAGCGGAATGATGCGTTGCTTGTCGACCATGACGGATTGGTAATGGAAATCAGAAGGAAGCGAGCATTGGGGCTTATCACTGCCACCGGCGCCCGACCATTGCGGATCGGCGCATAGCACCTAAATCCTGCGTAACGCGCCGTCGTCATTCCGGGCTCGCGACTTCGTCGCGCCCCGGTGTGACCGGGGCCTCCGGTCAGGCATCCCCGCTGAAATTACGCAAAAAAGCCTGTGCATGGCTGGCCAGCGGTCCGATTTGCTTTGATTCGTCACGCAGGCGTGCTATCGACCCGCGTCAACCCCACCGATGGGCTCCGATTCTCCGGTGATGCCGCAAGGTACGCCGAGGGTGGCGCTCATCCATACTTGTTTGCGGCAGGGCCGCGGAAGGAGTTGGCACATGGCCACGGTGCACCAAGGCATTCGCGAAGCCTTTACGTTCGACGACGTGCTGTTGAAGCCGGGCCTGTCGGATGTCATGCCGGGTGAGGTCGACATCCGCTCACGCGTCACCCGGGCCATTCCGCTGAACATCCCGATCATGGCCTCTGCCATGGACACGGTCACCGAGGCTCGCATGGCGATCGCCATGGCGCAGGCCGGCGGCCTCGGCGTCATCCACCGCAATTTCGATCCCGAAGGGCAGGCCGCCCAGGTGCGCCAGGTCAAGCGTTACGAGTCGGGCATGGTGGTGAACCCGCTCACCATCAGCCCCGAGGCCACGCTCGATGACGCGCTCAAGCTGATGAGCGATCACGGCATCTCCGGCATTCCCGTCGTCACCGGCGCCGGCAAGAATACGCCCGGCAAGCTGGTCGGCATCCTTACCAACCGCGACGTGCGCTTTGCCACCGATCGCCGGCAAAAAGTCTCCGAGCTGATGACGCATGAAGGTCTCGTCACGGTGCGCGAGAATGTCAGCCAGGACGAAGCCAGGCGGTTGCTGCATCATCACCGCATCGAGAAGCTGCTCGTGGTCGATGAGCAGTACCGCTGCGTCGGCCTGATCACCGTCAAGGACATGGAGAAGGCGGTTGCCCATCCGCTCGCCTGCAAGGACGCGCAGGGGCGTCTCCGCGTTGCCGCCGCCACCACCGTTGGCGACACCGGCTTCGAGCGCACCGAGCGGCTGATCGATGCCGGTGTCGATCTCGTCGTGGTCGACACCGCGCACGGGCATTCCCGCCACGTGCTGCACGCCGTCAACCGCATCAAGCGTCTCTCCAACTCCGTGCAGGTCGTCGCCGGCAATGTCGCCACGGCAGAAGGCGCGCAGGCGCTGATCGATGCGGGCGCGGACTGCATCAAGGTCGGCATCGGCCCGGGCTCGATCTGCACCACGCGCATCGTCGCCGGCGTCGGCGTGCCCCAGCTCACCGCGATCATGGACGCGGTCGAGGCTGCCAAGAAGTCGGACATCCCCGTCATCGCCGACGGCGGCATCAAGTTCTCCGGCGATCTCGCCAAGGCGCTCGCTGCCGGCGCTGACATCGCCATGGTCGGCTCGCTGCTCGCCGGCACCGACGAGACGCCGGGCGAAGTCTTCCTGTGGCAGGGTCGTTCCTACAAGGCTTATCGCGGCATGGGTTCGGTCGGCGCGATGGCGCGCGGCTCGGCCGACCGCTACTTCCAGCAGGACATCAAGGACACGCTCAAGCTCGTGCCTGAGGGCATCGAAGGCCAAGTGCCCTACAAGGGCCCGGTCGGCAACGTCATGCACCAGCTTGCCGGCGGCTTGCGCGCCGCGATGGGCTATGTCGGCGCCAAGGACATGAAGGAGCTGCACGACAAAGCTCAGTTCGTCCGCATCACCGGTGCCGGCCTGCGCGAAAGCCACGTCCACGACGTGACGATCACGCGCGAGGCGCCGAACTATCCGGGCGGGGGCTAGTCGCTCTGCGCTCTCGTGCCCGGCTCTGCGCAGCAACGTTGCACGTTGCAGCGCGTCCGGGACACGAGAACCGTGGCCGCCTTCGCGGTCATCCAATCCAGTGCTTTTGTGTTGACGCGACTGGATTGCTTCGCTTCGCTCGCAATGACAGTGAAGTGGAGGAAGCCATCATGTCCCAAGCAAAACGCATCGTTCTCGCCGCGCGTCCCGTCGGCGAACCCAAATCATCTGATTTTCGCCTGGAGGAATTCGCAGTGCCGACGCCCGCCGCGGGCGAAGTGTTGCTGCGAACGGTCTGGCTGTCGCTCGATCCCTATATGCGTGGGCGCATGAGCGATGGTCCGTCCTACGCGGCACCGGTGCCTGTTGGCGGCGTGATGGAAGGCGAGGCGGTGAGCGAGGTCGCGGCCTCCAGCAATCCTGATTTCGCGGTAGGCGAGATTGTCCGTGCGCGGACCGGCTGGCAGACGCATGCGATCTCGAACGGCAAGGGCCTGATCAAGGTCGATCCCAAGCTCGGTCCGATCTCGACCTCAATCGGTGTGCTCGGCATGCCCGGCATGACCGCGTACACGGGCTTGCTCGACATCGGCAAGCCGCAGGAAGGCGAGACCGTCGTCGTCGCCGGCGCGTCCGGCGCAGTCGGCTCGGCCGTCGGCCAGATCGCGAAGATCAAGGGCGCGCGTGCAGTCGGCATCGCCGGCGGCAAGGACAAGTGCGACTACGTGGTGAAGGAGCTCGGCTTCGATGCCTGCATTGATCACCGCGATCCCCAGCTCGCCGCGAAGCTGAAAGATGCCTGCCCTGGGGGTATCGACGTCTATTTCGAGAACGTCGGCGGCGCGGTGTTCGAGGCGGTGTTCCCGCTGCTCAATCCGTTCGCGCGCGTGCCGGTCTGCGGCCTGATCGCCCATTACAACGACACCGAGGCCAAGCCGCCGAAATGGGCTGCGTCGATGATGCGTGCGACGCTGACCAAGCGGCTGACCTTCCGCGGCTTCATCGTCTCCGACTTCGCCTCGCGCCACGGCGACTTTCTGCGCGACATGTCCACCTGGGTCCGCGACGGCAAGGTGAAGTACAAGGAGTTCGTCACCGAGGGCCTGGAGAGCGCCCCCGGTGCCTTCATCGGGCTCCTGAAGGGCGCCAATTTCGGCAAGCAGCTGGTGCGGGTCGGGCCGGACAAGGCTTAGCCTTCAAGGCCTGGAGCGCCTGGTGGAGGCCTGGGGCGCCGTTTGGTTGCCCCAGTGCCACACCTCGGGCGCCGCTGGTTAACAAAGAGTTACCAATCGGCCACACCTGCCCGTAAAGTCCGCAGGTGTGACCGAGGGTTCATTGACGTCCCGGCGAAGGCATTGAATCATCGCGCATATTTTAGGGTGTTGCGATGTTAGAGATCGGTATTTTCAGCGTCATCGTTCTGGCCGCCGGCTATTGGGTGGCCATGTTCGTCATGGGTCGCCATGACGACGTCATCCACGGCAAGTTCGTGCACAGCGAGGATGAAGAGGCGTCCGCGCAGCTTCCGATGCCGACCCCGCCGCCGCGCTTTCCCAAGCGTCCGGTCAAGGCGGCCGAGCCCGCCAAGACTGTGCCTGCCAACGATTCAGCATCTGCGCCGGTGACCAGCGAGGTGCTGCAATCGTTGCTGGCTGCGATCCAGCAGGATCTCAAGAGCGTCGCCTGAGCGGCGAAGCGGGGGGGCTAGTGTTCGCCGCCCATCTGCGCGAGCAGCTCTTCGATATCGACGTCGATCTGGCCCGCCGCGCGGACGTGGCGGACTTCAAGGCTGTCGGGTTGGAAGCGATACTCGACGAGCCCGACTTCCTTGATTGCAATCCGGTCCTGGCGCGCGTCGTTGATCTTGAAGCCGGCCGAGGGTGCCCAGACGTGCCTGGTGTGGCGGAAGGTGAAATCGCGGCGCTGGTGCACGTGACCGCTGGCGATGAGGCGGAGGTCGATGCGCGCAAACATCTCGATCAGCCGCGCGCGCGCCGGCTGCGGCACGTAGCGGATCGAAGTTTCCGGTGTTTCAGGATCGTCGGGCAGATTGAGAAACAGCGGCTTGTGGATGAACAGCGCGACCGGTTTTCCGTTCGCGCCTGCAATCGCCGAGGCGAGCCAGTCGAACTGCTCGGCCTCGAACGCGAGTCCTGAATTCATCACCAGCGCGTTGAGGCCGATGAAGCGCCAGCCTGCGGCGTCGAACGACCAATGGTCCTCGCCGATGATGTCGCGGAATTGCCGGCGATGAACTTCCGCGACCGGCGGTTTTGGCGCGGGCCCGAGTGCGGTCGGATTGTCGCCGATGTCGTGATTGCCGGGAATGTAGCGGCAGGGAACGGGCAGAGCGGCGTGCAGGCTCTTCGCGAACTCCATATCGTCGCGGCTGGTCGGCCCGTCGAACGAAACGTCGCCGGTGTTGATGACGAGATCAGGCCTGCTTGCGTCGATGTGCTCGCTGACGTGATGAAAGTTGGCGATCAGGCCGGGAAAGCGCCGACCGAGATGCGTGTCGGAAATCTGGGTGATGCGAAATTCGGACATGCGCAAACTATCGTCCCGCCAAACGTCGGAACGATGACATCAGCGCAAAACCCGCGATGAAACAAAGTTTAAAGCACGCGGTAGCGGATCGTATAGGCGTCCTGTTGCGCGACGTCGCTTGCGATCGGCGAGGCGATGCGGTCGGCGAGGTGCCATGGGCCGAACTGCCCGGTGCGATGCGGCTCGGCGGGCAGACGCAGGCGGAACTCGAAGGTGCCCTTGCCGGGCAGGTTCAGGACCAGCACACGGTCGGCGGTGTGGTGGTTCAGCGCCACCGCGCCGCGCAGCAACGCGCGCCCGTCGGCAAGGTCGGTGACGCCGTCGACCAGAGCGAGGGTCTGGTTGCGATCCGTGTGCAGCTCGATCTGGGTGTCGGCGGAAACGGCGCTGAGTGTTTCGCGCGGCATCCGGATCTCGAACTCGACCGCGGGCTTGGACGGGTTGAGGCCGAGATAGGCGAGCGCGGCGTGGCGCATGTCGTAGCCGACGAAGGCGAGCAGGGCGACGGCCGCAAGCACGGCCAGACCGTGCCTGACGAGGTCGCGCCGGCTCCGGTATCCCAGTCGGAAATACACCGTCAGCGCCAGCGCGACGGCGAGGGCCGCCGCGACGCCTGACAGCGCCGACATCCAGAGCCCGAGCTGGCCGTCGGCGGATTCGGTCCAAAGGCCGGACAGGGTGCTGATGGTGCTCACTTGGCGGACCCGCCTTGCAGGCCCGCAATGGGCCAAAATCGCTTGAATGATCGGCAGTTGGTCGCAGATGCGGGAACGTCGGTTCAACTGGTTGATTGTCAGCGCCAGAAGTCGCGGCTAATGACGGTCTGCGGCAATCCGCCTGACGGGAAAGATCCGATGTCCGTTCAAATGGTCCTGCTGCCGGTCTTCGTGCAGGTCGGCCTCACCTTCGCGCTGCTGATCGGCATGGTGCTCGGACGCCGCAATGCGCTGGTCTCGGGCGACACCAAGATCCGCGACATTGCGCTGGGCGAGCCGAACTGGCCGAAGGGCGCCACCCAAATCGCCAATTGCTACCGCAACCAGTTCGAGCTGCCGCTGCTGTTCTACGCCCTGATCGCGCTGGCCATGCCGCTGCGCCATGCCGATCTCTTCATCGTGCTGATGTCCTGGGTGTTCGTGGTGACGCGCTTTGCCCATGCCGGCGTGTTCGTCACCTCGAACGATCTCGGCCGGCGCTCGTCGGTCTGGCTCGCCGGCGTGCTGGTGCTGCTGGCGATGTGGATCTACTTCGCACTGAAAATCCTGTTGCTGATCTGACTCTTGCGAGTCTGATTTCATCTGAAAGATTCAAATGACTCCCGCTGCCCGGCTGTCCGCAGCCATCGAACTGATCGACACCATCGAACGCGACCGCGTGCCCGCGGCCAAGGCGCTGAAGGAGTGGGGCACCGCGCACCGCTTTGCCGGCTCCGGCGACCGCGCCGCCATTGCGGGCCTGGTCTGGGACGTGCTGCGCCGTTATGCCTCGAGCGCCTATCTCATGGACGACGATACCGCGCGCGCGCGCCTGATCGGCATGCTCCGTCTCGAGCGGAACATGGACACCGCGACCATGGCCGCCATGTTCGACGGCAGCCGGTTTGCGCCGGAGCCGCTGACGGACGCCGAGCAGGCGGCGCTCTCCTCGCGCTCGCTCGAGGGCGCACCGGCCGCGACCGCCGGCGACTATCCGGAATGGCTGGATCCTCATCTCACCAAGGTGTTCGGCGAGGACCGCGCGGCGGAGGCCGTGGCGATGGCGAGCCGGGCGCCGCTCGATCTGCGCGTCAACACGCTAAAATCCAATCGCGACAAGGTGCTGAAGGCGCTTGCTCATCTTCATGCGAAACCGACGCCATGGTCGCCAAACGGCGTGCGCATCGCGCTTTCTGCCGATGCGCGCAACCCGGGAATCCAGGCCGAGGAGGATTTCATCAAGGGCGGCATTGAAGTGCAGGATGAGGGATCGCAGCTTGCGGCGCTGTTCACCGCGGCAAAACCGGGCGAGCAGGTGATCGATCTCTGCGCCGGGGCCGGCGGCAAGACGCTGGCGCTCGCAGCCATGATGCAGGGCAAGGGCCGGCTGATCGCGACCGATAGCGACAAGCGCCAGCTCGTGCCGATCCACGAACGCCTGTCGCGCGCCGGCGTCCACAACGCCGATGTCCGCACGCCCAGGGGCGACGCCGATCCGCTCGTCGACATCAGCGCGACCGCCGACCTCGTCGTCATCGACGCGCCCTGCACGGGAACCGGAACCTGGCGCCGCAACCCCGATGCCAAATGGCGCATGCGGCCGGGCGCGCTGGAAATCCGCCTCAAGGACCAGGCCGAGGTGCTGGAGCGCGCAGCGCCGCTAGTCAAGGCCGGCGGCCGCATCGCCTACATCACCTGCTCGGTCCTCCCGGAGGAGAACGGCGAGCAGGTGAGGGCCTTCGTCGCCAGGCATCCGGACTTCGCGGTGGTGCCGCCGGAGCAGACCGCAAGCGTGCTCTGGGACAAGGCCGAGGAGTTTGCGCAGGCCGCGCTGCAATCGCCCGAGGGCTGGCTGATGACCCCGCGCCGCACCGGCACGGACGGGTTCTTTGTCTCGGTGCTGAAGAAGGTCTCGTAGGAGAAGGTCTCGTAAGGTAGGCAAAGGCGCGCAAGCGCCGTGCCCACGATCTCTTGCCGACAGGTGGTGGGCACGCTCCGCTTTGCCCACCTACGGCACTGCCGATGCGGCGCCATCCCTCAAACAAAAACCCCGCGAACCGGAATCCCGGTCGCGGGGTTTCTGAACTCAACGATCTGCCGGTACGTCCGTGGTCAGATCGCGAATGTCGCGGTCAACTAGCCGGCGCGGAGGTTGTCGGCCGACGACTTGCCGCTGCGGCGGTCCGCAACGATGTCGAAGGAGACCTTCTGGCCCTCGTTGAGGGTCGACAGACCAGCGCGCTCAACGGCGCTGATGTGAACGAAGACGTCCTTTGCGCCGTCATCCGGCTGGATGAAGCCAAAGCCCTTTTGGTTGTTGAACCACTTCACGGTGCCCATTGCCATAGTCATTTCCTTTCGATTGACGATGCACTCAGGGGGACAAATGCGCTTCATTGCGCCCACGTCCCTATTGGTCGATTTTGGAGAAATACCTGAAACGTGCTCGCCCATTGGAAATGAGACGGAGCGGCCCAGTCGTTCGGCCAAGGATCGATGTTCACAATCTAGCGAGTTTTTGGGGCAACTTCAAGGCAGCGCGCCCTCACGGCGAGCGCTGCGGAGTTTGCTATTTTGCGCTGCACACGATGAGTTCCGTCAATCCACGATGAAGAGAGTGGCACCCTTCGCCGTCGACGAGCGATGCGCGGCATCGCCGAAATCCGAGACCTGGTAGCTCATGCCCGGCGTCAGCTTGAACGTGCGCCCGTCGCGCAACTCGCTGTCGAGCTCGCCTGCCAGTACGTAGAGCACGTGCCCGCGATCGCACCAGTGATCGGCGAGATAGCCCGGCGAATACTCGACCATCCGCACGCGCAACTCGCCGATGTTGAGCGTTCGCCATTTGGCTTCGCCGGTCTCGCCGGGATGCGTGGTGGCTTCGACCTTGCTCCAGTCGGTGACGGTGAAAGGCGAGGTGGGGAGCTTCATGGGGAGAATCCTGTATCAGCGCCGGCAATCCCTGTTGTTAGCGCACGCGCGCGCCACAGTCTCCGTCATTGCGAGGAACTCTTGCGACGAAGCAATCCAGAGTGTTGCCCCAGAGGCAGTCTGGATTGCTTCGCTACGCTCGCAATGACGTGGAGAGTGCTGCGCTCAATGCAACAAATGGTTCGCCGATCCCTGCACGATCAGTCCCGCATCATTCACCCGCAGATACTCGCAGATCTTCTTCCCGCGCTCGTTCTGGTAAAACACCACCACGCTGTCAGGGCTGACGTACACGTCGATCAACGTGAAGTGCAGTTCCGGCAGCAGCCCGAGCGCCTTGCCCCAATACGCGCGCAACTCATCTTTGCCATGCACGGTGCCGCTGGCATCAAATCCCATCGCCGGGATGCGGTCCGAGGTCATCACCGCAGCGTCGTCGTAGAGCGTCAGCACCCGTTCGAGATCGCGTGCGTTCCAGGCCTCGACCCAGGTCCGGCCGAGCGCGGCAAGCGTTGATGGCTGATGGTACTGCGACATGGCGTTCTCCCTGATCGCCCCCTGTTTATAGGTAGGGCAAATTAGGTCAATAATACTTACCTATATCCATTTGTCCATGCCCAAAGAAGAATGTGGGCGCGCAGTCCGCGCGGTTGCGGGCAGGGGGCTCATCGCGTATTTGCTGCCCATGACAGCAGCACAGAACGACCGCTCCGCGTCGACGCCCTCCGTGGCCTCGGCGCACGACAAGATTCTCATCGTCGACTTCGGCAGCCAGGTGACGCAGCTGATCGCGCGTCGCGTGCGCGAGGACGGCGTCTATTGCGAGATCGTCCCGTTCAACAAGGCCGAAGCCGCCTTCGTCGAGATGAAGCCGAAAGCGGTGATCCTCTCCGGCGGACCGGAGTCGGTGCATGAGGCCGGCTCGCCCCGCGCCCCGCAGGCCATCTTCGATTCCGGCGTGCCCGTGATGGGCATCTGCTACGGCCAGATGACCATGGCGGCCCAGCTCGGCGGCACCGTCGAGGGCGGCCATCACCGCGAATTCGGCCGCGCCGATGTCGAGGTCAAGGCGCCGAGCAAGCTGTTCGAGGACGTCTGGTCATCAGGCGGCAAGAACCAGGTCTGGATGAGCCATGGCGATCGCATCACCAAGATGCCGCCGGGCTTCTCCGTCGCCGGCACCTCGCCGAACGCGCCGTTCGCGATCATCCAGGACGAGACGCGCAAATATTACGGCCTGATGTTCCACCCCGAAGTGGTGCACACGCCCGACGGCGCAAAACTGATCCGCAATTTCGTCCGCAAGATCGCCGGCCTCACGGGCGACTGGACCATGGGCGCCTTCCGCGCGGAAGAGATCGCCAAGATCCGCGCGCAAGTCGGCAGGGGCAAGGTGATCTGCGGCCTCTCCGGCGGCGTCGACTCGGCCGTCGCGGCCGTGCTGATCCACGAAGCCATCGGCGACCAGCTCACTTGCGTGTTCGTCGATCACGGCATGCTGCGCCTCGACGAGGCCAAGACCGTCGTCGACCTGTTCCGCCACCACTACAACATCCCGCTCGTGCACGTGGATGCGTCGAAACAGTTCTTGGGCGAGCTCGAAGGCGTCACCGACCCTGAGACAAAGCGCAAGACCATCGGCCGCCTCTTCATCGAGGTGTTCGAGCAGGAGGCCAAGAAGCTCGGCGGCGCCGACTTCTTAGCCCAGGGCACGCTCTATCCTGACGTGATCGAGAGCGTCTCCTTCACCGGCGGCCCCTCGGTGACGATCAAGTCGCACCACAATGTCGGCGGTCTGCCCGAGCGCATGAACATGAAGCTCGTCGAGCCCCTGCGCGAGCTGTTCAAGGACGAGGTGCGCAAGCTCGGCTACGAGCTCGGTCTCCCCGAAATCTTCGTCGGCCGCCACCCGTTCCCGGGCCCGGGCCTCGCCATCCGTTGCCCCGGCGACATCACGAAGGACAAGCTCGACATCCTGCGCAAGGCCGATGCCGTCTACATCGATCAGATCCGCAAGCACGGCCTCTACGACGACATCTGGCAGGCTTTCGCCGTGCTGCTGCCCGTCAAGACGGTGGGCGTCATGGGCGACGGCCGCACCTACGATTATGTCGTGGGCCTGCGCGCCGTCACCTCAACCGACGGCATGACCGCGGACTTCTACCAGTTCGACATGAAGTTTTTGGGCGAGACCGCCACGCGCATCATCAACGAGGTAAAGGGCGTGAACCGGGTGGTGTACGACGTGACCAGCAAGCCGCCTGGGACGATTGAGTGGGAGTAGGGGGGGCGGCCGGTTAGGTTTCAAGCGATATGTATTGTCGTCCGACGATCATGAGTTCGTAGGGCGCATCTACGACCTTTCGATCGTAGAAATGCATTTCGAAACCTACGAGGAACTCTCCAAACACGCTGATTGCAAGTACGCCTACGACGTGAACTATGCTCTGTCGATGCTGACCCGACGGGTCGAGTCACTCAACATGGTCGGCGGTATGCTATGGCCGAATGGCATGCCGAAGAATTTTAAGACGTTTCCTGTTTCTCGCTACGAATGGCTCAGGGTATCTGCGGACGCCTTTCTCGGGCGTTACATCTCCGTAGTCGATTGCGCGATGATCCTCGTGAATGAGGTGTTTGAGTGCGGCCTAGCTTTCGAAGCCTGCACAATTCAGAACTTTAAAAAGGTGCCAATCCCGCGAGATGTATTGACGCACATTAGAGAGATGATTGACGATCAGGGACTCTTGCGCAAAGAGCGGAACGGCCGTTTTCACCATGGGTCCGAGCGGGGGTTCAGCTCCGACGATCAGACGTTCCGGATCGCGTCGTTGTTCGAACATCGATTCAACGGAATGGTTGGACCCAACGGAAAGCAGCTTCCAATCGAGCGGCTCTTCCGAGAAGGGCTCGTTGAACTTCAGAGGGATTTTAATGGTGTCATGAGGAGGGTCGTGAAGCAGCTCGATCACCTCTACGATATGCTGTGTCCGGAATTTGAAGGCCGCTTTTCCCCTCGGTTCAAGGCTGGTCCGTTCTCTCGCAGCGCGTAGGATGGGTAGAACGCAGCGAAACCCATCGCGTCTATAAGAGCACGATTGATCATTGTCGCTTCCGCTCTATCTATCGTACGACTGTCGCGTCCGCTCAGCGAAGAATGAATCTCGAAAGGAGCCGCGCATGAAGGTCCACGAGAAGTCGAAGGGCTATCACGAGGGCGCCAAGGATTATGTCTCGGGCCGTCCAGGCTATCCGGCCGAAGCGGTGACCTGGCTCCGCGAAGTGATTGGGGTCGTGCCTGGCAAGAAGGTTCTCGAGGTCGGCGCCGGCACCGGCAAGTTTCTGCGGACGCTGAAGGACGCTGGCGGCGACATCGTCGCGCTCGAACCGATCGAGGAGATGCGCGCCGAACTGGTGCGGGCGTTTCCGGACGTCACCGCTCTTTCCGGGACGGCGGATGAGATTCCGCTTCCCGATGGCTCGGTCGATGCCGTGGTCTGCGCGCAGGCGTTCCACTGGTTCGCAACGTCCAGCGCGGTCGCGGAGATGCGGCGCGTGTTGACCCCTGGCGGCATGCTCGGGCTGATCTGGAATGGCCGGGACGAAAGCATGCCGTGGGTCGCCGCATTGTCGAAAATCCTCGATCGGCGTGAGGGCGATACGCCGCGCTATCTCACCGGCGCGTGGCGAAAGGTCTTCCCGGCGCCCGGGCTCGAATTCGTCGGTGAGCGTCACGCTCGCAACAGCCATGTCGGAACCGTCGAGCAAGTCGTCGTCAAACGGACGCTGTCGGTGAGCTTCATCGCCGGGCTGCCGGCAGAGCAGCGCAACGAGGTCGAGAGCGAAGTCCGGGCTCTGATCGCGCGCACGCCCGAACTCGCCGGCGGTGGGGAGATCGCATTCCCTTACGAGACCAGCATGTTCGCCTATCGGAAGGTCTGACGGGCGAGCGGGCGACTGAGCGACGACCACCTCCGCGCAAACGCTGGATGTGGGGTCTGTGCTGTCATGGTACGACACTGGCGTCCTCGTCGGAGCCCGTGTTCATGTCAGTCCAAGCCAGCGCAGCCCAGCCGCCCGCCACTTCATCTGAGTCCGATCCCGAAGCCCTCGGCTGGATGCAGGGCTTCCCACCGTCCCCCGATCGCCTCATCACCTTCCAGGACGGCTCGTTCCGCAGCTTCCCCGAACTGCGCTGGGCCTGGAGCAACATCCGCCAACTCGTGCCGACCGTAAACGTCTGGCGCGGGGCGGGGCCTGCATCTCCGCTGCCGCGCGCGGAGCAGGATATCGGTGCGGTCGCCTCGACCACGATGGACGGGCGGCCCATGACCTTCGCGAAGATGCTGGAGGAGACGTACGCCGACGGCATCGCCGTATTGCATCGGGGCAAGCTGATCTATGAACGCTATTTTGGCGCGCTGAAGCCGCACAAGCCGCATATCGCGATGTCGGTGACGAAGTCGTTCACCGGCACGCTCGCCGGCATCCTGATCGCCGAGGGCAAGATCGATCCGCAGGCGCCTGTGACGGACTATGTGCCGGAGCTGAAGGCGAGCGCGTTTGGTGATGCGCGCGTGCACGAGGCCATGGATATGACCACGGGCCTCGAATACACCGAAGTCTACACCGACAAGAATTCGCACGTGTGGGGCTTGCGGCGCGCCAACGGCATGGCGCCGATTCCGCCGGACTATGACGGCGCCACCAATATCTTCGATTTCCTCGTCGGGCAGCAGAAGCAGGGCGAGCACGGCAAGGCGTTTTCCTACAAGACAGTCAATTCCGATGTGCTGGCCTTTATCATCAGGCGGGCCAGCGGCATGACGCTGTCCGATCTTCTCTCCGAGCGGATCTGGCAGCCGATGGGTGCGGAGGAGGACGCGCATTACCATGTCGATCGCATCGGCACCGAGAGCGGTGGCGGCGGCCTCTCGACGACGCTGCGCGATCTCGCCCGCTTTGGTGAGACCATCCGCAATCACGGCCGCTTCAACGGCCGCCAGATCGTGCCGTCGCAGGTCGTCGAGGACATCGCGCGCGGCGGCGACCCCGAAAAGTTCCGGCCTGCCGGCTACACCACGCTGCCTGGCGCCTCCTATCGCAATCAATGGTGGGTCACGCACAACGCCCACGGCGCCTACATGGCGCGCGGCGTGCATGGGCAGGGCATCTACATCGATCCCAAAGCCGAGATGGTGATCGCGCGCTACGCCTCGCATCCCGTCGCGGGCAACGCGGCCAACGATCCCGTGACGTTGCCGGCCTACATGGCGCTGGCGAAGGAGCTGATGGCGGGCGGGTAGGGGGGCCATACACTCGCTGTCATCGCCCGATTTAATCGGGCGATCCAGTATTCCAGAGACGATCGTGATTGACCGAGAGGCCGCGGCGTACTGGGTCGCCCGGTCGAGCCGGGCGACGACAGTGTGCGAAACCGCAAGATCGGTCGAGCGCATCACGGCCATCATCGCCTAACTGCATCCGCCACGGAGGAGGGACGATGACGGCGGCACTGCAAAACTATCAGGCCCGGATGCGGCGCGTGCTGGACCATATCGACCGGCATCTCGACGCTGACCTGGACCTGGACAGTCTGAGCGGCGTTGCGGCGTTCTCGAAATTCCATTTCCACCGGCAGTTCATGGCGACCTTCGGTCTGTCCGTGCATCGCTATGTGCAGCTGGCGCGCATGAAGCGCGCGTCCTACCTGCTGGCTTACACGGATGCGCAGAGCGTGACTGAAATCGCGATGGATGCCGGTTACGACGCACCCGATGCCTTCGCCCGCGCCTTTCGGCAACGGTTTGGGCAATCACCGTCGTCGTTCCGGAAGTCTCCCGATTGGGAGCCGTGGCTTGCGGCCTTCGGGCCCCTCGATAGCGCAAGGAGCAAGCTCATGAAGACGTTTACCGCCGACGACGTGACGATCCGCGACGTGCCCACCACGAAGGTTGCGATCATGGAGCATCGCGGCAGCCCTGCGACGCTCGGCACCACCATCCAGCGGTTCATCGCATGGCGCAAAGCCGCCAATCTGCATCCCAGCACAAGTCCGACCTTCACGGTCTGGCGTTCGGAGCGGCGTCCCGCACGGCCGGCCGATTACAGCATCGATCTTTGTGCCGGGACCGATCAGCCAGTCGAGGCGCACGGCGAAGACATCAAGGCCGGCGAGATATCAGGCGGACGCTGCGCCGTGCTGCGCGTCGTCGGCTTCACGGACAATCTCGAGCCGGCCGCGCTCTACCTCTATCGCGACTGGCTTCCGGCCAGCGGCGAGGAAGCGCGCGACTTCCCGATCTATTGCCAGCGGCTGAGCTTCTTTCCCGACGTGCCGGAGCATGAAACCGTAGCGGAGCTGTTTCTGCCGCTGAAGTAGGCGGGGGCGCAGGGCGGATGACGCCGACCGACTGCACTTCGCGCAGCCGCGGGCTGATCCGCCCTACGGTCTCCCCATCTTCTCGAACCTCTTCACCAGCCGATCCCGCTTCAGCCGCGACAAACGCTGGATCCAGAACACCCCGTCGAGCTGGTCGATCTCGTGCTGATGGCAGACGGCGCGCAAGGCTTCGGACTCCTCGCTCTGCGCGCTGCCGTCGAGATCCTGATAGCTGATCCGCACGCGGGCGTGGCGCTGGACGTCGTCGTTGACGCCGGGCATCGAGACGCTGCCCTCCTTGTGCAGGATCATCTCGGGCGAGGCCCATTCAATCTGCGGATTGACGTAGGTCTGCGGACCCACCTTCGCGTCGAGCTCGAGCACGACGAGCCGCAGGGGCACGCCGATATGCGGCGCCGTGATGCCGATGCCGGGCGCGGCCCGCATCGTCTCCAGCAGATCGGCCGCCAACTCCCGCAGTCCGTCATCGAAGGCGGTGACGGGGCGGGCCGGCATTGCCAGCCGGCGGTCGGGATAGCGGACGATCGGACGAATGGCCATGAAGGGCTCCTACCACTCACGGGGGAGTGAAGCACCCCGTTCTTGACGGCCTACCAACTGGTAGGTAGTTGAAGGCCATGACCAATGTTTCCTCGACCGCCGACGACATCCTGGCCTGCGCCCGCACGCTGATCATCGCGGGCGGCTATAACGGCTTCAGCTACGCAGACGTCGCCGAGATCGTCGGCATCCGCAAGCCGAGCATCCACCACCATTTCGCGAGCAAGGTCGATCTGGTCCGCACGCTCGTCTCGCGCTATCGCGAGGAGGCGGAGGCGGGACTGGCAGCGCTCGAGCGCAACGTCCCTGACCCGCGCGAGCAGCTGAAAAGCTATGTCGGATACTGGGAGGCGTGCATTCGCGACGCGACGGCGCCGTTCTGCGTCTGCGCGCTGCTGGCCAGCGAGCTTCCGATCCTGCCGGAGGAGGTGGCGCTCGAAGTCCGTTCGCATTTCCGCGCACTGGCATCGTGGCTGACGTCGGTGATGGAGCGCGGCAAGCGGAAGGGGCAGCTGAAATTCTCCAGCACGGCACGGGTCGAGGCTGAAGGATTTATGGCGACCATTCACGGCGCGATGCTGTCGGCGCGCGCTTATGGCGATCCCAAAATGTTCGGTGTGATCACCGCGCCGCTGCTGGAGCGGCTGTCCGCCAGGCACTGAGAGATACCGGCAAGACGACAACGACACCTCGCATGCGTGCCGGGTGAACGCTTCCTGATGCGCGTGATGACTACCAACTAGTAGGTAAAGGAATGAAGGCAATGGCTCATCCTCACATGAATCTCGTTCGCGACGATCGCGAGCAATGGCTCAAGCAATACTATTTCCTCCGCGCGGCTTTCTCGGTCGCCTGGGTCGCTGCCGCGTTTGCCGTTGGGTCGAAGTCTCCGGCGATCGCGGGCGCTTTGCTCGTGCTCTATCCGGCATGGGACGCCGCGGCCAATCTCGTCGACGCCATGCGCAGCGGCGGCCTCGCGCGAAATCGCACGCAGGCGCTGAACGTTCTGGTCAGCCTCGTCACCACCGTCGCGGTCATCGTCGCCCTGCAAGCGAGCATGAATTGGGTGCTCGGCGTCTTCGGTGCCTGGGCGATCCTGTCCGGACTGCTCCAACTGGGCACCGCCATCCGGCGCTGGAAAAGTTTTGGCGCGCAATGGGCGATGGTGCTCAGCGGCGGTCAGTCGGCACTCGCCGGCGGCTTCTTCATCGCACAAGCCTTGACGCCCGCGGTGCCGTCGATCGCGAACGTCGCGGGCTATGCGGGGGTCGGCGCGCTCTACTTCCTGGTCTCGGCCGTGTGGCTCACCGTCAGTGATTGGCGCCGGCGTGCCAGGCAGGCCGAGTTGGGCTGACGCGATCATGTGTGCGGGATCGTGACATGATGTTTCAGGTCGCCGGCATCCAAGTGGTTGATCCCGCTGCTGCCGGCTACTGTGCATGGGGTTGTTTTCGATGTTTTGATCAGCTCGATCGAAAAACACACCGATCGATCCGGGGCGAGACCGTCCTGACATCTGCTGCCAGTGCTCGCTGCGGAACCATGCGCCGGCAGCGGTCGCGAACACCCGCGAAATAAAGTAGGGTCGTCTGTCTGCTTTCGCCGTTTCCATTCGTCTTCCACCCAGACAGACCTGACGGGAGACATTCAATGACTGCTTCCAGATATCGCTGGGTGATCGTCGCCGCCGGCGGCTTGCTCGGCTGCGTCGCCATCGGCGGCATGTTTTCACTGCCGGTGTTCCTGCAGCCGATCGCCAAGGACACCGGCTGGTCCGTGACCGGCATCTCCAGCGCGATGACCATCGGCTTTCTCGCGATGGCCTGCACCAGCATGGCCTGGGGCACGCTGACAGACAGGTTCGGTCCGCTGCCGGTGGTGCTGACGGGGTCGATCGTGCTGGCGCTGAGCCTGTTCGCCGCGAGCCACGCCACCTCGCTGATCGCGTTCCAGTTCGTGTTCGGCCTGCTGGTCGGCTCCTCCTGCGCCGCGATCTTCGCGCCGATGATGGCAACCGTGACCGGCTGGTTCGACACTCATCGCAGCCTCGCGGTCTCGCTGGTGTCGGCCGGCATGGGCGTCGCGCCGATGACGATGGCGCCGTTCGCGGCCTGGCTGGCGTCCCATCATGACTGGCGCACCGCGATGCAGATCGTGTCGCTGGTGGTGGCCGTCATCATGATTCCGGTCGCGCTGCTGGTCCGCCGTCCGCCGGCGCTGGCGCATTCGCCGGTCGCGGCGGCAGGTCCGGGCGGCCCGCAATCCGAGCTGACGGTGGGCGAAGCGCTGCGCTCGCCGCAATTCCTGATCCTGATCGCGACCAATTTCTTCTGCTGCGCCACCCATTCCGGCCCGATCATCCACACCGTCAGCTATGCCGTGAGCTGCGGCATTCCGCTGATCGCTGCGGTGACGATCTACAGCGTCGAGGGCCTCGCCGGCCTCGGCGGCCGCATCGCCTTCGGCCTGATGGGCGATCGCTTAGGGGCCAAGCGCGTGCTGGTCGGGGGCTTGCTCGCGCAGGCCTTCGGCGCGCTCGCTTATGTCTTCGCCCATCAGCTCACGACCTTCTACATGGTCGCGACGGTGTTCGGCTTCATCTATGCCGGCACCATGCCGCTCTATGCGGTGATCATCCGCGAGAACTTCCCGCTCAAGATGATGGGCACCGTGATCGGCGGCACGGCGATGGCGGGCAGCCTCGGCATGGCGACCGGCCCGCTTGCCGGCGGCCTGATCTACGACGCGTTCTCGAGCTACGCTTGGCTCTATATCGGCTCCTGGGCGATGGGTCTCGGCGCGTTCCTGATGGCGATGACGTTCCGCCCGTTCCCGAAGCCGCAAAGCCAACCTGCGCCAGCCCCGGTTGCGGCTTGAGAGGAACCTATGCCCGGATCTGTTTTTCGAAGAACAGATCCGGGTACGGATCATCGTTGAAGCGCGGGATCTCGCGCCAGCCGGTGGTGCGGTAGAGCCGGCCTGCCTCCGGCAGCGCGCTGTTGGTATCCAGCCGAAGCAGCGCGACGCCGAGGGTGCGTGCGGCATCTTCCGCGGTGTCCATCAAGCGCTTGCCGAGTCCCAATCCGCGCGCGGAGGGGGCGACCCAGAGCCGCTTGATCTCGGCATAGCCGTGATCGGTGCCCTTCAGGCCGACGCAGCCGATCGGCAGCGTGTCCGACATTGCGACGATGAAGCTGCCGCGCGGGCGGCGCATGTCCTTGGCATCGGGGTCGCGCGACAGCGACACGTCAAACCCCTGTTTGAACCGGCGTCCGAGCTCGGCGTAATATTCCCTCAGGCAATAGCGCGCCTCGTCGCTCCGCGGATCCATCTCGGTGAGCGCGATGCGGTCGCGCGTCAGCGCCGAGGCGATCAGATCCATCGCCGCCAGCAGCGCCTCGGCTTGCGCGTTGCGGGCGAGAAATCCCTCGGCCTGCGTGTTCGACATCGCCTCATAGGCGGCGAATTCGCGCTTGCCGGCGCGCGTCAGGCTGGCCACGCGCCGCCGCGCATCGTCCTCATGCGCATGCGTCTCGATCAGGCCTTCGTCTTCCAGGCTGCGCAACAGCCGGCTCATCAATCCGGAATCGAGGCCGAGGTAGTCGCGGATTTCGCCGACGTCGGAGCGTCCTTGACCGATCGCGTTGAGCACGCGCGCTGCGCCGAGCGGCCGCCCGCGCCCGAGAAAGGAGGTATCGAGCGCACCGACAGCAGAAGTGACGGCCCGGTTGAAGCGACGGACGCGGGAGACGGGATCGAGCATTGTCTGACTTTAGTCAGATACATGTTTGCCGTCAATCGCGGCGTCATCGAACGCTCCGGCCCGCTCTTGCCATCACCGGTCGGCTATGTTGAACAATCGAACCATGGACCGCTTCGAGACCATGCGCCTGTTCGTCCGCCTCGTGGAACGGCGCAGCTTCACCGCGGCTGCGGCCGATCTCGGCCTGCCGCGCTCGACAGCAAGCGAAGTCCTGCGCGGCCTCGAGGCGCATCTCGGCGTGCGCCTGCTCGAACGCACCACGCGGCACGTCACGCCGACGCTGGATGGCGAAGACTATTATCGCCGTTGCGTCGCGATCCTGGCGGAGGTGGAGGAGGCGGAGAGCGCGATGCGCGACGCCCAGCCGCGCGGGCTGTTGCGGTTCGATGCGCATCCGCTGCTGACACGGACGTTCCTTCTGCCAAAACTGCCGGAGTTTATGGCACGCCATCCGCTGATCGAGTTGCAGATCGGGCAGGGCGACCGCCTCGTGGATCTCGTGCGCGAAGGCGTCGACTGCGTCATCCGCTCCGGCCAGCCCGAAGACAGTGGCATGATCCAGCGCCGCCTCGGTACAGTTGCGGAGGTCACGGTGGCGAGCCCGGCCTATCTTGCCAGGCACGGCACGCCCACGTCACTGGATGCGCTCGACGGGCACCAGATGATCGGCTTCGTCTCGTCGCGGACCGGCGATGTGCTGCCGCTTGAATTTTCAGTCAACGGCGCCTTGCGCGAAATCGTGCTGCCGAGCCGGATCAGGGTGAACAATTCCGACACGATGGCGGATCTGGCGCGGCTCGGCTTCGGCCTGGTGCAGGCGCCGCGCTATCGGTTTGCCGACGATCTCGCGAGCGGCGCGCTCGTCGAGGTGCTGCCGAACCATCCGCCGTCGCCGACGCCCTTGTCGGCGCTCTATCCGCAAAACCGTCAGCTCACGCTGCGTCTGCGCGTCTTCCTCGACTGGATCGGGCGCATCTTCGGCGAGACGAGGCTCTAGCCGGATTCGATTTCCTTGCGCGCCTTTCGCGTCAGCTTTGCCACGATCAACGCGTGGGCCTGGGCGATGTAGGCCGTCAGCTCCGCATCCGGCAGCGCGTTGTTGCTCGTGAGCTGTATCCATGTTGCCCGCGCAAGATAGGGCGCAGGCCGCGCCAGGCCGTGCTCGATCAGCATGGCATAGGCCATGTTCGAGACCTTGAACATGTAGCCGCCGGAACTGGCTGTATAGCCACCGCTCAGTGCGAACATCTTGCCGCCGACCTTGAACACGGAGGTGCCCTCCCACTGCACGACCTTGGTGGCGGCGGGCAGGCGCAGGCAGCGGGTTTCGAATGTCTTGGGTGTCATGCGTTTGCGATCGCAAGGTAGCGCGCGGGCGTGCCTTTGTGGCAGCATGCGCCTTCCAGCAAGGGATGACATGCCATGTCGCGCATTTCGATCAAGACCAGAGAAGATCTGCCGGAAGCATTGCGACCCCTGTGGGACAAGATGACGACCTATGGCGCGTTCGAGAACCAGGCCGGTGTGATGGCGCATCGCGCGCCGATCTTCAAGCACATGTGGTCGCTGCTGGTCGATCTCGCCAGCGAAGGCATGATCTCGAAGCGTCATCTGGAGCTGGCGCTGGTCACGGTGTCGCTGCTCAACAAATGCGATTACTGCGTTTCCCACCACGCGCCGAAGCTCGCGGTGCAGGGCGTGTCGGAGGAGGGCGCAGCGCGTCTCGTCGACTACAAGGATCACCCCGAGCTCGATGAGCTCGACAAGCTCGTCGTCGAGTACTCCATCGCCGTGACCAACAACTGGAACAGGACGCGCGACGAAATCTTCGCCCGCCTGCGCGCCCATTTCTCGGAAGCCCAGATTGTCGAGCTGACCTGGCGCATTGCGCTGTGCGGCGCCTTCAACCGCTTCAACGACATTCTCCAGCTCGAGGTCGAGCAGGGCGCCCCCCATAGCGAGGCCGCGGAGTAGCGGTCGGCGGTCGCCGTCCGCGGCCTGCGTCCGATCACAGACCCGTGATTTGCCGCCAAGATATCGAAAAATGTATCGTAAGATACGTTTTAAGAAGGAGACGTACGATATGTTCGGTAAACACCGAGACCACAGAGACTTCCACTTCGGGCATTTCGCTCATTTTGCCATGGGCCGGCACGGCGGGCGGCATCGCTTCGGCCGCGGCGGGCATGGCTTTTTCGGTCGGGGCGGCGACGACTTTCCCGGCGCACGGCGGCTATCCTCGCAGGACCTCCAGCTCGTGATCCTGGCCCTGCTCGCCGACAAGCCGGCGCATGGCTACGAGCTGATCAAGATCATTGAGGAGCGGTCGGAGGGATTTTATACGCCGAGCCCTGGCGTGATCTATCCGGCACTGACCTATCTCGAAGAGGTCGGTCACGCGAGCGTCGCGCAGGACGGGGGCCGCAAGCTCTACAGCATCACGTCGCAGGGCGAGGCCAATCTCGCCGAGCAGCGCGGTATCGCGGATGCGATCCTGCAGGCGTTGTCGCGCATCGGGCGTCGCATGGACGAGGTGCGCGAGGCCTTTGCCGGCGTCAGCGATCTCGATGCCGATGCCTCCGATGAACTGCATCGCGCCCGCCACAATCTCAAGCGCGCGCTGCGGTCCAAGCACGGCAGCGACTCCGCCGAGGCCCGTCGCATCGCCGGCATCCTGGAGCGTGCCGCCGCGGAAATCATCGGCACGTGAGGCAGGCATGACGTGAGCGATCGGCCGCACAGGCCGATTCAAGATCCGCGTGTCAACGCCGCGGTACAATCCCTTGCGTTGCCCGTCGGGCAAAGCACCCAACCATCAGGTCAAGCCGCACGCTCGAAAATATTCTACTTTACCGAAATTCGGAAACGACGTATGTGTCGCGCAACCCGGCCCATGGAAGAGGGGCGTATCGCGATCGTCACGACGCGGGCCGGACCGCGGTGGACGCGGGTCACATCGGCGCGACGGGTTTTGCAGGGCGGGCAACCGTGAGCGAAGGCCTCGCGCATACGACCGGTGTGATTGCGTACGGCAAAATCGTGTGGTCCTGGCGCCCGGAGCCTGTGCGCCAAGGCTCGTGGTGATGTGCGATGTCCAACCGGGCGCACACATCAGTCATCTGCGAGACGACGGGGGCAATAGTGCATCGCTCCCCGGGGAGATCACGACATAAGCCGTCAACCCACTGCGCAGGGAAGGCCGGATGTCCTGGCTTCACCTGTATGCCGCTGTGCAGCCTCTTGTAGCGCAACCTTCGCACAGTGGACCGCGGGTGCCAGCCGGCACCCGGTCTTCCCTGCGCCCTCTTTCATCTGAGGGTGACGCGACGGAGCAAAGCTCGGGCGCCATGAGCCGCGAGGATGATGATCTATGTCTGACGCTGAAAAAAGGTCTCGTGCCCCGGACGCTGCGCAGCCGCGTAAGAACGCTGCAGCGCGTCCGGGACAAGAGAGGGCTTGCTAAACCGGCTTCCCCGTATACGGCATCGACGCCGTGAGACCGCCATCGACCGGGAACGCCTGGCCATTCACATACGACGCTTCATCGCTGGCCAGGAACAACCCCATCGCGGCAAGTTCATGCGGCTGGCCGGGACGCTTCAGCGGATTGAGCTGGCCGATCTTGTCGGCCGTGCCGCGCTCCTTGGCGCGGTCGAAAATCGGCTTGGTCATGCCTGTTTCGATCAGGCCCGGGCATACCGCGTTGATGCGCACGCCGGTGCCGGTGAGCGAATAGGCGGTGGTCTGCACCAGCGAGATCACGCCGGCCTTGCTCGCCGCGTAGGGATGTCCGCTGGCGCCGGCCTTGAGGCCCGCGACCGATGCGGTGAGCACGATCGCGCCGGATTGCTGCTTCACCATATGCGGCATCGCGTGCTTCACCGCGAGGAACGGTCCGATCAGATTGACGCGCAGCACTTCCTGCCACTGGTCCACGGTCTGCTCGCCGAGCGGAACGAGGCCGCCGGAAACGCCGGCATTGGCCCAGATCACGTCGAGCCGTCCATGCGTCGTCACGGCTTTGTCGATGACGGCCATGACGTCCTTCTCGGAGCCGGCATCGGCAATCATCGCCTCCGCGACACCGCCGGCCTTCTTCACCTCGTCGACGGTTTCCTTCACCGCCTCGGTGCGATCAACGGCGATCAGCTTGGCGCCTTCCCTGGTGAACAGCAGCGCGGCGGCGCGGCCGATGCCGCTGCCGGCGCCGGTGATGATGACGGATTTGCCTTGCAGACGGCCCATGCGTTTCTCCCTTCGGTGAGCGCGCGACGCTTGCCGCGCGACGGAATTTCAAACAGAATTTCAAACGGCAAAGTGTCTTGAGACACGTTCACACCTGACGTACAGCGACATCACACGGGATGGAAGGGCTTCAATGGCGACCGCAGACAAGCCGAATGTGATCACGACACGCTGGTGGTGGGTGCGTCATGCGCCGGTGCGCAATGACGGCGGCAACATCTACGGGCAGAGCGATCTCGCCTGCGACACCAGCGACACCTACGTCTTCAACGCTGTTGCCAAGGTGCTGCCACGCAAGGCGGTCTGGTATTCGAGCAATCTGATGCGCACCCATCAGACCGCGGATGCGATCTGGGCGGCGGGTTACCCGAAGCCTGCATCGATGAAACGGGAAGCGGATCTCGCCGAACAGAATCTCGGGACATGGCAGGGCATGAACCGCGCCGCGTTCATCGCGAGCCGTCCGGTTGGCTCGAGCTGGTTTGCCGACATCAACGAGCCCGCGCCCGGCGGCGAAAGTTTTATGGACCTCTATATCAGGACGCGCCGGACCATCGAACGGATCAACAATGAGTCAGGCGGTCAGGACATCATCGCGGTTGCCCATGGCGGCACCATCAAGGCCGCGATCGGTCTCGCGCTCGACGGCCAGGTGGAGCGGGCGCTGTCATTCGACATCGACAATGTCTCGATCACGCGGCTCGATTATTTCGCGAGCCCCGGGCGCAGCGTCTGGCGGCTGCCGATGGTGAACCAGCAGCCGTGGATCGCCGATGATGCGCATGCCGAGATGCATCAGCCGGCGGGACCGGAAGTCAAGAAACTCGCCTAACGCCGTTGTCCGCTCGCGCGGTCGCTGCATAAGCGTCAAGCCAGTCACATCATACTTGGGAGAGAAGCATGACCTTGTTCGACATGAAGGGCAAAGTTGCCGTCATCACGGGATCAACACGCGGCATCGGTCTCGCAATCGCCGAGCGCATGGCCGAGCACGGCGCCAAGGTCGTGATCTCCTCGCGCAAGGCTGACGTCTGCGACGACGTCGCCAAGGGTATCAACGACAAGTTCGGCAAGGGCACCGCGGTCGCGATCGCCGCCAACATCTCCTCGAAGGAGAATCTGCAGAACCTCGTCGACGAGAGCAACCGCGCCTTCGGCAAGATCGACGTGCTGGTCTGCAACGCCGCCTCGAACCCGTATTACGGTCCGCTCGCCGGGATCTCCGATGATCAGTTCAGGAAGATTCTCGACAACAACATCGTCGCCAACAACTGGCTGATTTCGATGGTGGTGCCGCAGATGATCGAGCGCAAGGACGGCTCGGTGATCATCGTGTCCTCGATCGGCGGCCTGAAGGGCTCGACCATCCTCGGCGCCTACGCGATCTCCAAGGCTGCCGACATGCAACTCGCGCGCAATCTCGCCTGCGAATACGGCAAGCACAACATCCGCGTGAACTGCATCGCGCCCGGCCTGATCAAGACCGATTTTGCCAAGGCGCTGTGGGACAATCCGGAGAACCTGAAGGCCTCGACCGCGCGTTCGCCGCTCTTGCGTATCGGCATCCCCGACGAGATCGCGGGCGCCGCCGTGTTCCTGGGATCAGCGGCCGGCGACTTCATGACCGGCCAGACCATGGTGATCGACGGCGGCGCGACGATCAGTTGAGGCGTTGCTCTCGTGTCCCGGACGCGGTGCGGCACGAAGTGCCGCTCCGCAGAGCCGGGACCCAGAAAGCCAAGAGCGATATCGTTGAGACATGGGCCCCGGCTCAGCGGCGCACCGCTGCGCGCTGCATCGCATCCGGGGCACGAGAGCGGAGATCAATCCACCGCCGCGTAAACCAGATCGCGCACCAGCGTCCGCGTAAAATCGCGTTGTCCCGGGCCCTGGGTCATGAACACCGCGAACAGATCCTCCTTCGGATCGATCCAGAAGAACGTGCCGGCGATGCCGCTCCAGAAATAAGTGCCGACGCTGCCGGGGAAGGGCGCGATGCCGGCCTCGCGGCGGACGGCGAAGCCGAGACCGAAGCCGTGGCCGGGCGAGAGCAGTGTGCCGTTGGTGACAACGTGCGGGCCGAGATGGTCTGACGCCATCAGCTCCAGCGTCTTGCGGCCGATGATCCTGTTGCCGTCGAGCGTGCCGCCGTTGCGCAGCATCAGCGCGAAGCGGGCGTAGTCCATCGTGGTCGACACGAGCCCGCCGCCGCCCGATTCCATCACCGGCTGCTCGAGCATGTTGAACAGCGCGACCTTGTCGCCGGTCCAGGGATCGGCGTCGAACGGCTGGGCGAGCCTGTTGGCATTGGCCTCCGAGGTGGAGAAGGCGGTCTCGGTCATCTGCAGCGGCGCGAGGATGCGCTCGGCGAGGAACGTGCCGAGCGATTTGCCGCTGACGACCTCGATGATGCGGCCGAGGATGTCTGTGGAGCGGCTGTAATTGAACTGGTCGCCGGGGTGGCAGACGAGGGGGAAGCTCGCCACCAGCGCGGCGTGCTCGGCATTGCTGATCTTGCGGCTGCGGACGCGGGATTCCTGGTAGAGCTTGTGCACGGGGCCGTCGCCCTGGTGCTCGTAGGTCAGGCCCGAGGTGTGGCGGAGCAGGTCCTGCACCGTCATCGCCCGCTTCGGAGCAACCAGTTCCAGCTTGCCGCCGCTGACCACGCCGACTTTCTGGTCGGCGAACTCCGGAATGAATTTGGCGACGGGATCGCCGAGCAGCAGATGGCCGTCCTCGACCAGCGCCATGATGCCGATCGAAACGATCGGCTTGGTCATCGAGAAGACCCGGAAGATCGAATCAAGCGCCATGGCCGGACCCGCCGGGCTTTGCTTGCCGAGCGCCTCGAACCAGCCGACCTGGCCGCGGCGGGCCACCAGCACGGTCACCCCGGGAACGGTTCCCTTGTCGATCTCGCGCTTGAACGCATCCGACATGGCCTGGAGGCGGGGCCGCGACAGGCCCAGCGTTTCCGGCTTGGCCTCGGGCAAAGGCGGGGTTTTCGGCGCGGTCGAGGGGCGGGCGGCGGCTGTGGCAGTCATGGGCACTCCCGGTTGTTCTTGATTATCGGGAACGGAGAGTGGCCCAGAAGCCGCTGCACAAACAAGCGAAGCCAGCGCGCTTCACCCTTGCAATCCGTCCTTGCAATCCGGCCGTCCCCTGTGCTTGAAAGCGCCCCTGATCCGCGTGGCGACGCGAGGGTCCGTAGGAGTGTAGCTCAATTGGTAGAGCACCGGTCTCCAAAACCGGGGGTCGCAGGTTCGAGCCCTGCCACTCCTGCCAGCTAATCCCGAAATTCAGGATCGACAGGCAGGACGGCGACGAGCCGAAGCTCGGAGCGCGGTTCATGGCGGCTAGGTAAGCCCTTGATCCGCATCAGGTCCGCGAGTTGGCCCCGCGCGCATTCCGCTCCGGCCACACCTTGACCTTTGGCCCCATCCGCAGTAGACACCGCCCACTCGCAGCCGGCCCGTTGAGATGCGGATATCCGGCGCGGCTTTGAAATCCCCCGAACATCAGAGCCCGGCTTTCCGGCTCATCCTTCGAGACAGAGGGCTGGGCCACAGGCGGCTGTTCGGATCCCTGAAATCCTTATTGGCGTCTCAAACGATGGCAGTCAGCCCGTTCAAGTTCTTGCAGGAAGTGCGCTCGGAGACCGCCAAGGTCACCTGGCCGACCCGTCGTGAGACCACGATCACCACCATCATGGTGTTTGTGATGGTCGCCCTGGCCTCGATCTTCTTCTTCGCCGCCGACCAGATCATCCGCTACCTCATCACCTTCCTTTTGGGCATTCACTGATGGCAACGGCAACGGCTCAACTGTCCGACAAGCGCTGGTACATCGTCCACGCCTATTCCAACTTCGAGAAGAAGGTCGCCGAATCGATCCGCGAGCAGGCCAAGCAGCGCGGGCTCGAGGAGCTGTTCGAGCTGGTGCTGGTTCCGACCGAGAAGGTCACGGAAGTGCGCCGCGGCCGCAAGATCGACGCCGAGCGCAAGTTCTTCCCGGGCTACGTGCTGGTGAAGATGAAGCTGACCGACGAGGCGTTTCATCTGATCAAGAATACGCCGAAGGTCACGGGCTTCCTCGGCGCCGAGAACAAGCCGATGCCGATCTCGGAATCCGAGGCCATGCGCATCCTGCACCAGGTGCAGGAGGGCGTGGAACGGCCGAAGGCGTCGGTGTCGTTCGAGATCGGCGAGAACGTGCGCGTGGCCGATGGCCCGTTCGCTTCGTTCTCGGGTGTCGTCGAGGAAATCGACGAGGCGCGCTCGCGCGTGAAGGTCGCGGTGTCGATCTTCGGTCGCGCAACGCCGGTGGAACTGGAATTCGGTCAGGTCGAGAAGGTCTGACCGGGTAGTGCGGGAAGCCGAGAGGCTTTTCGCGAAGAGAGGCCGTGGGAGGGAGAGGGCGGTTGCCAGCCGCATCCGACCCAGACCACGAACCTGAAACCGCCGGCAATCGCCGGCACAACAGGAGTCATAGATGGCAAAGAAAGTGACCGGATACCTGAAGCTTCAGGTCCCGGCCGGTGCGGCGAACCCTTCGCCCCCGATCGGTCCCGCGCTCGGTCAGCGCGGTCTCAACATCATGGAGTTCTGCAAGGCGTTCAACGCGCAGACCCAGAAGGAAGAGAAGAACACCCCGATTCCCGTCGTGATCACGATCTACGCCGATCGTTCGTTCACGTTCGAGATGAAGACCCCTCCGATGTCCTTCTTCCTCAAGCAGGCTGCCAAGATCCAGTCCGGCTCGAAGGCGCCGGGCCGCGACAAGGCCGGCAAGGTGACCAAGGCGCAAGTGCGCGAGATCGCCGAGAAGAAGATGAAGGATCTCAATTGCGATACCATCGAATCGGCCATGAAGATGGTCGAGGGCTCTGCCCGTTCGATGGGTCTGGAAGTTGCGGGGTAAGCGGCTATGGCAATCGGAAAGCGTTTGAACAAAGCCCGCGAAGGTGTTGACCGCGAAAAGCTCTACCCGCTCGCGGACGCCATCAAGATGGTCAAGGAACGCGCGAAAGCGAAGTTCGACGAGACCATCGAGGTCGCGATCAATCTCGGCGTCGATCCCCGTCACGCCGACCAGATGGTCCGTGGCGTCGTGACCCTGCCGAACGGCACCGGCCGTACGCTCCGCGTCGGCGTGTTCGCCCGCGGCGCCAAGGCTGACGAAGCCAAGGCTGCTGGTGCCGACGTCGTCGGTGCCGAAGACCTCGTCGAGAAGGTGCAGAACGGCGCGATCGATTTCGATCGTTGTATTGCCACCCCCGACATGATGCCGCTGGTCGGCCGTCTCGGTAAGGTGCTCGGCCCGCGCGGCCTGATGCCGAACCCGAAGATCGGCACCGTGACCATGGACGTCACCGGTGCGGTGAAGGGTGCCAAGGGCGGCTCGGTCGAGTTCCGCGTCGAGAAGGCCGGCATTCTGCAGGCCGGCGTTGGCAAGGCCTCGTTCTCCGAGGAGAAGCTGGTCGAGAACATCAAGGCGCTCGCCGATGCTGTCTCGAAGGCGAAGCCGGCTGGCTCCAAGGGCACCTACATCCAGCGCGTGGCTGTGTCCTCGACGATGGGCCCTGGCGTGAAGGTCGAGCCGGGCACCATCCTCGGCTGAGTCTGGAAATTTGCATGAGGCGAGGGGCGGAATTGGGCAACCGGTTCCGCCCCTCGTCGTTTGTGGGCGGCACTCACCGGAAACAACAAAAATGGCTGACAAGGTCCTGATCTACTCGCGCTTTCCCAAGACGATGTTGGCGCGCTTCGCCGAGCGCTTCGAACTGCTCGACACCGGTGGCAAGCCTGCACGGGAGGTGTTTTCGGCCGACGAACTCGGCGGCATTCGCGCGCTGCTGACCGCGGGCGGCTCGCCGCTCGGGGCTGAGGCGATGGACCTGTTTCCGAAACTCGGCGCGATCGTCTGCTACGGCACCGGCTATGATGGCGTCGACCTGAGGGCGGCAGCCAGCCGCAACATCGCTGTCGGCCACAGCCCGGGCGCCAACGCGGCCTCGGTGGCCGATATTGCGATGACGCTGATGCTGGCGACGACGCGGCGGATCCTGGTCGCAGACCAATATGTCCGCAGCGGCGACTGGGCGGCGTCAAGGCAATCGCCGATGATGCGCCCGCAGGCCGGCATGCCCGGCCGCCGTATCGGCATCTACGGGATGGGCGAGATCGGCCGCAAGATCGCGGCGCGCTGCGCCGCCTTCGAGGCCGAGGTCGGCTATTTCAGCCGCAGCAAGTACGATCTGCCCTATCAATATTTCCCGACGCTGGAGGCGTTGGCCGACTGGTGCGGCGTGCTGATGATCGCGGTCCGGGCAGGGGCCGATACCGAGCACGTCGTCGACGCCGGTATCCTGAAGCGTCTCGGCGCGGACGGCTATGTCGTCAACATCTCTCGCGGCTCGGTCATCGACCAGAAGGCCCTGGTCGCGGCGCTGACCGACAAGACCATCGCCGGTGCTGGCCTCGACGTCTTCGAGAAGGAACCGCACACCCCCGACGCGCTGACGGCGCTGCCGAACGTGGTGTTCGCCCCGCATATCGGCGGCCACACCCTCGAATCGCACGTCGCCATGCAGAACTGCGTGCTCGCGAACCTGACTGCATTGTTCGAGGGCAGGCCGCTGCCTTACGGGGTCAAATCGGCCTGAATCGGCCCTTGTCAGGCCGCGTCAAGCGAGTTGGGCAACGGATTGGAACTGGTGCGAATTTTGCTCTTGGCAATCAGACGGAGAGCGGTTAAAGAACCGCTTCCGGACGTGCCGGCCTTGGCTGGCGCGTTCGTGCACGCATTCCGAAAACCCGACACGCAGGAGATCATTCCTTTTCAGGACGTCCGCAAGGATTTGCCCGAAAAGGAAGGAAAATCCATCGGCCGGTGGGATGCGGGCAGAGGTCAGGCGGTTCGCCGACTGGCCTTGTCCTGTCCAAGACTGCAGGCGCCCGCGGGAAGTTTCGATTTCTCAACGGCTTAATCGCATGGCCTGCATAGACGGGTGAAGACCGGATTTCTCTTCGCATTCCACCTTAACGGTGGTCGCGGAAAGAAGTTTGGTTCGGACCTCGACACGCCGTGGGCTCTAACGGGCTCCCGGAGGGCAGGCTTTGAATTGTCGTCTCGCCCGGCGCGTGTCCGATGGGTTTTGGCCCTGAGGTTCAGGTTTTGGGTGGGGCGATGGGTGCAACCCGGCGGTCCCGCTTTCGCGAAGACCGCCAACCGGAAAGAGCTTGCTGTGGAACGAGCGGCAAAAAAAGACGCGGTCGAACAGCTCAATGGGGTCTTCAAGACCACGAGCGTCGCGATCGTTGCTCAATATTCCGGCCTGACCGTTGCCCAGATGCAGAAGCTGCGCATGCAGATGAAGCAGGCTGGCGCCTCGGTGAAGGTCTCGAAGAACCGTCTCGCCAAAATTGCTCTTGAAGGCACTGACGTCGTTGCCATCGGCCCCATGCTGAAGGGACCGACCGTGATCGCCACTTCGAACGATCCGGTAGCGGCGCCAAAGGTCGCCGTCGAATTCGCCAAGGCGAACGAAAAGTTCGTCATCATTGGCGGCTCGATGGGAAAGACCGTCCTGAATGTCGACAACGTGAAGGCGCTTGCCTCGCTGCCGTCGCTTGATGAACTGCGCGGCAAGATCGTCGGCCTGCTTGTGGCCCCGGCGACCAAGCTTGCTCAGCTCGCCAACGCGCCCGCGGGCAAGCTCGCGCGCGTCATCCAGGCTCATGCCTCAAAGGGCGAAGCGGCCTGACGCCCTTCGCAAAACTCAAACCCGAACCAGACTTACACTTAAGGAAACTGAACAATGGCTGACTTGCAGAAGATCGTTGACGACCTCTCGAGCCTCACCGTGCTCGAGGCTGCCGAACTCGCGAAGCTCCTCGAAGAGAAGTGGGGCGTTTCGGCTGCCGCGGCTGTTGCCGTGGCCGGCCCGGCTGGTGGTGGCGCTGCTGCCGCTCCGGCGGAAGAGAAGACCGAGTTCACGGTCGTTCTGGCCGCCTCTGGCGACAAGAAGATCGAGGTCATCAAGGAAGTCCGCGCCATCACGGGCCTTGGCCTGAAGGAAGCAAAGGACCTCGTCGAGGGCGCGCCGAAGCCTGTCAAGGAAGGCGTGAACAAGGAAGAGGCCGACAAGATCAAGGCGCAGCTCGAGAAGGCTGGCGCCAAGGTCGAGCTCAAGTAAGCAACGCTTACGGGCGGGTTCCCGGGCCGAGGCCCGGGAACCCGGTCCGCCCTCCAAAGGGCGGTCGGATGCAAAAGGCGTGCGACGGATCGTCCCGACGCAAGCCAGACACGAAAATGTGTGGGGATTGGAGGGCTTACCCCTCGAATCTGCACTATTGTCGCCCCATATCGGGTCGGCAGCACGAAAGCGCGGTGGGCAGGGATGCCGGATTTCCCTGTAAGCCGTTGGGAGAGCAGGCTATTTCGGGCTTTTGCAGTCCGTGAAGACAATCGTTGTGACGGGCGGGCGCGCGCTAGCGCCCCGCGCGTCGTTTTGCGTTTTGAAGGTCTGAAGAACAGATTCAGGACATTCTCGCCTGAAACTGAGTCTCCGGCCCCCAAAGCGGGTTCGAAAAATTCAACCCGGGGAGCGGTGGCAGCCGCGTTCCGGACGGTTCGCCCAGAGCGGGCGGCGAAAATGAGAGGCCACGATGGCGCAGCAGACATTCACCGGTCGCAAACGCGTTCGCAAGTTCTTCGGACACATCAAGGAAGTCGCAGAGATGCCGAACCTCATCGAGGTTCAGAAGGCGTCCTATGACCAGTTCCTGATGGTCGACGAACCCGCGGGCGGGCGTCTCGACGAGGGCCTCCAGGCCGTGTTCCGCTCCGTGTTCCCGATCTCGGATTTCTCGGGCACCTCGATGCTGGAATTCGTCCGCTACGAGTTCGAGCAGCCGAAATATGACGTCGACGAGTGCCGCCAGCGCGGCATGACCTTTGCGGCACCCCTCAAGGTGACGCTGCGCCTCATCGTATTCGATATCGATGAAGAAACCGGCGCAAAGTCGGTCAAGGACATCAAGGAGCAGGACGTCTACATGGGCGACATCCCGCTCATGACGATGAACGGCACCTTCATCGTGAACGGCACCGAGCGCGTCATCGTCTCGCAGATGCACCGTTCGCCGGGCGTGTTCTTCGACCACGACAAGGGCAAGACCCATTCGTCGGGCAAGCTGCTGTTCGCTGCCCGCGTGATCCCGTATCGCGGCTCCTGGCTCGACATCGAGTTCGACGCCAAGGACATCGTCTATGCGCGTATCGATCGTCGCCGCAAGCTTCCGGTGACGTCGCTGATGTTCGCTCTCGGCCTCGACGGCGAGGCGATCCTGTCCACGTTCTACAAGAAGATCCTCTACAAGCGGACCAAGGAAGGCTGGCGCGTTCCGTTCGACGCCAACCGTTTCCGCGGCTACTCGACCATCAACGACCTGATCGACGCCGACACCGGCAAGGTCGTGCTCGAGGCCGGCAAGAAGCTCACCGTTCGCGCCGCCCGCCAGCTCCAGGAGAAGGGGCTCAAGGCGCTGCGCTTGTCGGATGAGGAACTCGTCGGCAACTATCTCGCCGAGGACCTCGTCAACCCGAAGACCGGCGAGATCCATGCCGAAGCCGGTGAGGAACTCACCGACAAGTCGATGAAGGCACTCAACGAGCACGGCTACAAGGAGTTGCCGCTGCTCGACATCGACCACGTCAATGTCGGCGCCTACATCCGCAACACGCTCTCGGCCGACAAGAACATGACGCGTGAAGACGCGTTGTTCGATATCTACCGCGTGATGCGTCCGGGCGAGCCGCCGACGCTGGATTCGGCGCAGGCGATGTTCCAGTCGCTGTTCTTCGACGCCGAGCGTTACGACCTCTCCGCGGTCGGCCGCGTCAAGATGAACATGCGCCTCGACCTCGATGCGCCCGACACCCAGCGCACGCTGCGCAAGGAAGACATCCTCTGCGTCATCAAGACGCTGGTGGACCTGCGCGACGGCAAGGGCGAGATCGACGACATCGACCATCTCGGCAACCGCCGTGTGCGCTCGGTCGGCGAGCTCATGGAGAACCAGTACCGCATCGGCCTCCTGCGCATGGAGCGCGCGATCAAGGAGCGCATGTCCTCGGTCGACATCGACACGGTCATGCCGCAGGACCTGATCAACGCGAAGCCGGCGGCCGCCGCCGTGCGTGAGTTCTTCGGCTCCTCGCAGCTCTCGCAGTTCATGGACCAGACCAACCCGCTCAGCGAGATCACCCACAAGCGCCGTCTCTCGGCGCTTGGACCGGGCGGTCTGACCCGCGAGCGCGCCGGCTTCGAAGTGCGCGACGTGCATCCGACGCACTACGGCCGCATCTGCCCGATCGAGACGCCGGAAGGTCCGAACATCGGTCTGATCAACTCGCTCGCCACCTTCGCGCGCGTGAACAAGTACGGCTTCGTCGAGACGCCGTACCGCAAGGTCAAGGACGGTCGCGTCACCGACGAGGTCGTGTACCTCTCGGCGATGGAGGAGGGCCGCTATTCGGTCGCTCAGGCCAACGTGCCGGTCGACGCCAAGGGCCGCTTCACCGAAGACCTCGTGGTCTGCCGCGCCAGCGGTACCCGCGATGTCGTGCCGATGACGCCCGACAAGGTCGACTACATGGACGTGTCGCCGAAGCAGCTCGTTTCGGTCGCCGCGGCGCTGATCCCGTTCCTCGAGAACGACGACGCCAACCGCGCGCTGATGGGCTCGAACATGCAGCGCCAGGCGGTGCCGCTGGTTCGCGCCGAGGCGCCGTTCGTCGGCACCGGCATGGAAGGCGTGGTTGCGCGTGACTCGGGTGCTGCGATCGCGGCGCGCCGTTCGGGCGTGATCGACCAGATCGACGCGACCCGCGTCGTGATCCGCGCGACGGAAGATCTCGATCCGACCAAGTCGGGCGTCGATATCTACCGTCTGATGAAGTACCAGCGCTCGAACCAGTCGACCTGCATCAACCAGCGTCCGCTGGTGAAGGTCGGCGACATCGTCAAGAAGGGCGACATCATCGCTGACGGTCCCTCGACCGATCTCGGCGAGCTCGCGCTCGGCCGCAACGTGCTCGTCGCGTTCATGCCGTGGAACGGCTACAACTTCGAAGACTCGATCCTGCTCTCCGAGCGGATCGTGAAGGAAGACGTCTTCACCTCGATCCACATCGAGGAGTTCGAGGTGATGGCCCGCGACACCAAGCTGGGGCCTGAGGAAATCACCCGCGACATTCCGAACGTTTCGGAAGAAGCGCTGAAGAACCTCGACGAAGCCGGCATCGTCTACATCGGTGCGGAAGTGCGCGCCGGCGACATCCTGGTCGGCAAGATCACGCCGAAGGGCGAAAGCCCGATGACGCCGGAAGAAAAGCTCCTGCGCGCCATCTTCGGCGAAAAGGCCTCCGACGTTCGCGACACCTCGCTGCGCGTTCCTCCGGGCGTACAGGGCACGATCGTGGAAGTCCGCGTGTTCAACCGCCACGGCGTCGACAAGGACGAGCGTGCGCTGGCGATCGAGCGGGAAGAGATCGAGCGTCTGGCCAAGGACCGCGACGACGAGCAGGCGATCCTGGACCGCAACGTCTACAACCGTCTTGCCGAGCTCCTCGAGGGGCGGCAGGGCATTGCCGGTCCGAAGGGCTTCAAGAAGGACACCAAGATCACCCGTGCGGTGCTCGAGGAGTATCCGAAGTCGCAGTGGTGGCTGTTCGCTTCGCCGAACGACAAGCTGATGGCCGAGATCGAGGCCATGCGGAAGCAGTACGACGAGTCGAAGAAGGGGCTCGAGCAGCGCTTCCTCGACAAGGTCGAGAAGCTTCAGCGCGGTGACGAATTGCCGCCCGGCGTGATGAAGATGGTCAAGGTCTTCGTCGCGGTGAAGCGCAAGATCCAGCCCGGCGACAAGATGGCCGGCCGTCACGGCAACAAGGGCGTGGTGTCGAAGATCGTGCCGATCGAGGACATGCCGTTCCTCGAAGACGGTACGCATGCCGACATCGTGCTCAATCCGCTGGGCGTGCCCTCGCGCATGAACGTCGGACAGATCCTCGAGACGCATCTCGGCTGGGCCTGCGCCGGCCTCGGCAAGCGTATCGGCCAGACGGTCGATGCCTATTTGTCGAAGCAGGACATCAAGCCGCTGAAGGAAACCTTGAAGAAGGTCTATGGCGAGGACGAGACGATCAAGACGCTCAACGACAACGAGCTGCTTGAACTCGGCCACAATCTGAGCCGCGGCGTGCCGATCGCGACGCCGGTGTTCGATGGTGCCAAGGAGACCGACATCGAGGAGATGCTGAAGCTTGCCGGTCTGGACGCTTCGGGCCAGTCGACCGTCTATGACGGCCGCACGGGCGACGCCTTCGATCGCAAGGTGACGGTGGGCTACATCTACATGCTCAAGCTGCACCATCTCGTGGACGACAAGATCCACGCGCGTTCGATCGGTCCGTACTCGCTCGTCACCCAGCAGCCGCTGGGCGGCAAGGCGCAGTTCGGCGGCCAGCGCTTCGGCGAAATGGAAGTGTGGGCGCTCGAAGCTTACGGCGCGGCCTACACGCTCCAGGAGATGCTGACGGTGAAGTCGGACGACGTCGCCGGCCGTACCAAGGTGTACGAGGCGATCGTGCGTGGCGACGACACTTTCGAGGCCGGCATTCCGGAATCGTTCAACGTGCTGGTCAAGGAAATGCGCTCGCTCGGCCTCAACGTCGACCTGCACAATTCCAAGGTGGGACCGGCGTCGACGTCGGAAGCAGCCGAGTAACACGACCTTTCATGCCCGGCCTTCGCGGCCGGGCATTGGCGCCCCTCCCGATGCCTTGAGGGCAGGGCGCCCCGCTCGAGTGATTTTCGAATTTGCGGCCGGAGGCGACCGGCACGCGAGGAGAAGACGATGAACCAAGAAATTATGAATCTCTTTAACCCGACGACGCCGGCTCAGGTCTTCGACCAGATCCGGATCTCGATCGCGTCTCCAGAGAAGATTCTGTCCTGGTCCTACGGTGAGATCAAGAAGCCGGAGACCATCAACTACCGCACCTTCAAGCCCGAGCGCGACGGCCTGTTCTGCGCGCGCATCTTCGGACCGATCAAGGACTACGAGTGCTTGTGCGGCAAGTACAAGCGCATGAAGTACAAGGGCATCATCTGCGAGAAGTGCTCGGTCGAGGTCACGCTGTCGCGCGTCCGGCGCGAGCGCATGGGCCATATCGAGCTCGCGGCGCCGGTCGCCCACATCTGGTTCCTGAAGTCGCTGCCCTCGCGCATCGGCCTGCTGCTCGACATGACGCTGAAGGATCTCGAGCGGATCCTCTACTTCGAATACTACGTCGTGCTTGAGCCGGGTCTCACCGCGCTGAAGGACCGTCAGCTGCTGTCGGAAGACGAGTATCTGAAGGCGCAGGACGAGTACGGCCAGGATTCCTTCACCGCCATGATCGGCGCCGAGGCGATCCGCGAGCTCCTCAAGGGCATGGATCTCGAGAAGCTCGAAGTCAGCCTGCGTGCCGAGATGCAGGAGACGGACTCCGACATCAAGCACAAGAAGTTCGCCAAGCGCCTGAAGATCGTCGAGGCCTTCCGTCACTCCGGCAACAAGCCGGAATGGATGATCCTGACTGTCGTTCCCGTGATCCCGCCGGACCTGCGTCCGCTGGTGCCGCTGGACGGCGGCCGCTTCGCGACCTCTGACCTCAACGACCTCTACCGCCGCGTCATCAACCGCAACAACCGTTTGAAGCGGCTGATGGAGCTGCGCGCGCCCGACATCATCATCCGCAACGAGAAGCGCATGCTTCAGGAAGCGGTCGATGCGCTGTTCGACAACGGCCGCCGCGGCCGCGTCATCACGGGTGCCAACAAGCGCCCGCTGAAGTCGCTCGCCGACATGCTCAAGGGCAAGCAGGGTCGCTTCCGCCAGAACCTGCTCGGCAAGCGCGTCGACTATTCGGGCCGTTCGGTGATCGTGGTTGGTCCCGAGCTGCGCCTGCATCAGTGCGGCCTGCCGAAGAAGATGGCGCTCGAGCTGTTCAAGCCGTTCATCTATTCGCGGCTTGACGCCAAGGGCCTGTCCACGACCGTGAAGCAGGCGAAGAAGCTGGTCGAGAAGGAGCGGCCCGAGGTCTGGGACATCCTGGACGAGGTCATCCGCGAGCATCCCGTGCTGCTCAACCGCGCGCCGACGCTGCATCGTCTGGGCATCCAGGCGTTCGAGCCGGTGCTGATCGAGGGCAAGGCGATCCAGCTTCACCCGCTGGTCTGCTCGGCGTTCAACGCCGACTTCGACGGCGACCAGATGGCCGTGCACGTTCCGCTGTCGCTCGAAGCGCAGCTGGAAGCGCGCGTGCTGATGATGTCGACCAACAACATCCTGCATCCCGCGAACGGCCAGCCGATCATCGTGCCGTCGCAGGACATCGTGCTCGGTCTCTACTACGTCTCGATCATGCGCGAAGGCCTGCCCGGCGAGGGCAAGCTGTTCGGCGACATGGCCGAGCTCGAGCACGCCCTGCACGCGAAGGTCATCCACCTCCACACCAAGATCAAGTACCGGTGGGAAGGCATGGACGAGACCGGCAAGGTCTCCAAGCGCTGGATCGAGACCACCGCGGGCCGCGTCATGCTCGGCAATCTGCTGCCGAAGAACCCGCGCATCTCGTACGAGATCATCAACAAGCTGATGACCAAGCGCGAGATCTCGGGCGTCATCGACCAGGTCTACCGTCACTGCGGCCAGAAGGAGACTGTGATCTTCTGCGACCGCATCATGGCGCTCGGCTTCTACAATGCGTTCAAGGCCGGCATCTCGTTCGGCAAGGACGACATGGTCGTGCCGCACTCCAAGTGGAAGATCGTCGACACCACCCGTACGCTGGCGAAGGATTTCGAGCAGCAGTACAACGACGGTCTGATCACGCATGGCGAGAAGTACAACAAGGTCGTCGACGCCTGGTCGAAGGCCACGGAAGAAATCGCCAAGGCGATGATGAAGGAGATCTCCTCCACCAAGAAGACGGCGGCCGGAGCTGATGCCGACATCAACTCGATCTACATGATGGCCCACTCCGGCGCCCGCGGTTCGCCGGCCCAGATGCGCCAGCTCGCCGGCATGCGCGGCCTGATGGCCAAGCCGTCGGGTGAGATCATCGAGACGCCGATCATCTCGAACTTCAAGGAAGGCCTCTCGGTTCTCGAGTACTTCAACTCGACCCACGGCGCCCGCAAGGGTCTCGCGGACACCGCGTTGAAGACCGCGAACTCCGGCTACCTGACTCGTCGTCTGGTCGACGTCGCGCAGGACTGCATCATCACGCAGTCCGACTGCGGCACCAAGCTCGGCATCAAGATGCGCGCCATCGTCGATGCCGGCACCGTGGTCGCTTCGCTCGGTTCGCGCATCCTCGGACGCACGGCCTGCGACGACATTCGTGACAGCTCGGGCAAGGTGATCATCAAGCGCGACACGCTGATGGAAGAAAGCCATCTGGACGCCATCCAGCAGGGTGGTGTGCAGGAGGTGAAGATCCGCTCGGCGCTGACCTGCGAACTCGTCAACGGCATCTGCGGCATGTGCTACGGCCGCGACCTCGCCCGCGGCACGCCGGTCAACCACGGCGAAGCGGTCGGCGTCATCGCGGCGCAGTCGATCGGCGAGCCGGGTACCCAGCTCACCATGCGCACCTTCCACATCGGTGGTGCGGCGCAGCTCAACGAGCAGTCCTTCGTCGAAGCCAATTTCGACGGCAAGATCGTGATCCGGAACAAGGCGATCGCCCGCAACAGCGAAGGTCACCTGGTTGCGATGGTCCGCAACATGGTGATCGCGATCGTCGATGCCGACGGCACAGAGCGTGCGACGCACCGTATTCAATACGGCGCGCGCCTGCACGTCGACGAAGGCGACATGGTGAAGCGTGGCCAGCGCATCGTCGAGTGGGATCCGTACACGCGTCCGCTTCTCACCGAAGTGGAAGGCGTCATCGGTTTCGAGGATCTGGTCGAAGGGCAGTCGATCTCGGAAACGCTCGACGAGGCCACTGGCATCGCCAAGCGCGTGGTCATCGACTGGCGCTCGACCCGGGGCGGTGCGGATTTGCGTCCGGCCATCGTGGTCAAGGGCAAGGACGGCAAGGTGCTCAAGCTCGCACGTGGCGGCGATGCTCGCTACATGCTGTCGGTCGACGGCATTCTGTCGGTCGACGTCGGAGCCAAGGTCAACCCGGGCGACATCCTCGCCCGTGTCTCGACCGAGAGCGCCAAGACGCGTGACATCACCGGCGGTCTGCCGCGGGTGGCGGAACTGTTCGAGGCACGGCGTCCGAAGGATGCGGCGATCATCGCCGAAATCGCGGGCACCATCCGGTTCGGACGCGACTACAAGAACAAGCGTCGCATCTCGATCGAGCCGATGGACAAGACCGACGAGGCACGCGAGTACCTGATCCCGAAGGGCAAGCACATCCACCTTCAGGACGGCGACATCGTCGAAAAGGGCGATTTCATCGTGGAAGGCAACCCGGCGCCGCACGACATCCTTGCGGTCAAGGGCATCGAGGAGCTTGCGGCCTACCTGGTCAACGAAATCCAGGAGGTCTACCGGCTCCAGGGCGTGCTCATCAACGACAAGCACATCGAGGTGATTGTCCGCCAGATGCTCCAGAAGGTGGAAGTCACCGACCAGGGCGACACGGACATGATCTCCGGCGAGCAGGTCGACAAGATCGAGTTCGACGCGCTCAACGAGAAGGCCAAGGAAGAGGGCAAGAAGATCGCCACGGGTACGCCGGTTCTGCTCGGCATCACCAAGGCGAGCCTCCAGACCCGCTCCTTCTTCTCGGCGGCCTCGTTCCAGGAGACCACCCGCGTCCTCACGGAGGCGGCGGTCAACGGCAAGGTCGATCCGCTCGAAGGCCTCAAGGAGAACGTCATCGTCGGCCGGCTGATCCCGGCGGGCACCGGCGCCTCCATGGCCAAGATCCGCGAAGTCGCTGTAAAGCGCGACAAGATGATCCTGGACGAGCGCGAGAAGCAGGCGGCCGTCGTGTCGCCCGCGCCGGAAGCCGAACTTCCTGCGCTGCCGCCCGCGGAATGATCGTTCATCCGTAGGAATACCGAGGACAATGAAAAGGCCGGCGAAAGCCGGCCTTTTTGCTGCTTTGTTTGCCTGTTGCGATGCGGGATCAACCTTTGTTCATCTTTCCTTCAGCCGCAAAAGCGCTTCTGCTAAGGGAACTTAGACCGGTGGTCCCGTGACGGGGGCAGGGCCGGAGACCACGGACCTCATATGCTTGATCTCGCAATCGTAGGCGGCGGCCCCGGCGGGCTGATGAGCGCCTGGTACCTGAAGCGTAAGCTCGGCGACCTCTGCCGCATCACGATCTACGAAGCCTCGGACCGGCTCGGCGGCAAGATCGTGACGCGCAAGTTCGATTCCGCACCGGCGATGTACGAGGCGGGCGTTGCCGAGATCTACGACTACTCGATGACGGGTCCCGATCCGCTGCGCGAGCTGATCCAGCATTTCGGCTTGCAGACGATTCCGATGGACGCCGAGCAGGTGCAGTTCGGCGGCGAGCTCCTCAACGACGTCGCCGGCATGCGCCGCAAATACGGCGCCAAGACCGCGGCGGCGATCGAGTCGTTCCGCAAGCGTTGCGCCGACGAGATGTCGCCGATCGAATATTACGAGGGCGTCGGTGCCCACGACAACGAGAACCCCTGGGCCTACAAGACCGCCGAGCAGGTGCTCGACGAAGAGGTGGAAGACGAGACCGCAAAGCGCTTCTTCAAGGTGATGGCGCGCTCGGATCTCGCGACCGAGAGCCACAACACCAATGGCCTCAACGCGCTCAAGAATTACCTGATGGATGTCGACGGCTATATCGGCCTCTACTCCATCCAGAACGGCAACGAGCAACTGATCGAATGCCTGCAGTCGGAGGTCAACGCCGACATCCAGCTCAATCATCGCGTGCTCACCGTCGGCAAGGCGCCGACCGGCCGCTACCAGCTCAAGATGATGAACGGCAAGGGACCGGAGACGCGCGACTTCGATCTCGTGCTGATGTGCCTGCCGCACTCCTGGCTCTCCACCGTCGGCTGGGTAGGCGAGCAGCTGCGCAAGTCGATGGTCAAGCACGTTTCGTATTTCGATCGTCCAGCGCATTACCTGCGCGTCTCGATCCTGTTCGATAGTCCGTTCTGGGGCGACAAGATTTCCGGCGCCTGGTTCATGTCGGAAGCCTTCGGCGGCTGCTGCGTCTACAACGAGGGCGCGCGCCACGACGTCGGCAAGCACGGCGTGCTGAACTGGCTCATTCCCGGCTCCGATGCGCTCGCCTTCGCCAATCTGTCGGACCAGGAGCTGATCGATGCTGCGTTGAAATCGCTGCCGGCCTCGCTCGGGGATGCGCGTGCGCATTTCATGGAAGGCAAGACCCACCGCTGGCTGTCGTCGGTCAATGCGATTCCGGGCGGTCTGCCGGTGCGAGACGTCATGACCAATCACCGGCCCGAGCCGAAGGAGCATCCCGGCATCGTCGTGGTTGGCGACTATCTGTTCGACTCCACGCTGAACGGCCTCCTCGACTCCTCGGACGCGGCGACTGACATCATCCTGACCGAGATGATGCGGCTGCGCCGCGAGCGCGCGCAGGAGGAGGGCGAGACGCTCTCCGACAAGATCGACCGCGACTATTTCGAGAACTATCGCGGTCTCGGCCCCTATAGCGAGACGTGGAGCCACTTCACCGATCCCGACTATCTGACGAAGCTGATCGGCATCGTCTGGGGCAGGGCCAAGGGCACCAAGCTCCTGGTCGCGGGCTCCGCCAGCGGCGAACTGGTCGGCGCGCTGCGTGATCGCGGCATCGATGCCTGGGGCATCGAGAACAACCGCGCGATCCATGCCAAGACGCCGAAGGCGTTGAAGAAGTACAACAAGCTCGGCTCCGTCACCGACATGCCGTTCAAGGACGCTAGCTTCGACTACGTGTTCGAGACCAGCCTCTGCCACGTTGCCCCCAGGCAGGTGGTCCGCGCGATCCGCGAGTTGAACCGCGTGGTCAGGACCGGCCTCGTGTTCGGCTCGATCACCTCGGACATGGCATCAGCCGTGATCGACCGCTACGACCTCTTGCGCGGGGTCAAGAAGCTCGGCACCTGGTGGGAATGGTCCGAACTGTTCTTCGGCAACGGCTTCGATCTGTCGATGCACCGCAAGGACTGTACCGACGCGCTCTGGACGGCGACGCTCGCCGCCAACAAGGGGCCGGGCCAGTGGTATGCCGACGCCGACAGTCTGCGCTACTCTTTCTTCGACAAGATCGAAGGCGACGACGATTAGCATCACGGGGCGGATGAATTTGCCAATTGTTTTGCCGAATTCATCCTGATCGCATAGAATCGGTGCGAAGTAGCGGCTTCGCTATTTCCTGCTTTCTCTGCGGTCATGCCGGCCGTCAGCATCGGTTGGTTTCATGGCGTCCAGGCCTCTTTCTCCCGACAAACAGAAGCTCGCCGCGCAAGAGGCGGCCGAGCTCGAGGACAAGCTCGCCGCTCACGCGCCCGAGCCGGAAGACGACGAGGACGACGAAGACGAGGACGACGACGAGCTTGAGCTCGACGACGATGATGACGAGGATCTCGTCGTCTTTACCGCCCGGGAAGCCGCTGGCGCGCTCGCGACCATCCTGGGGTTCGTCAGGCCCTTCCTGTCCAACTACAAGCGCATCCTGGGGTACGTGGCGTTCGGCGTCCTGGTCGAGACGCTGTTCAACGTCATCATGCCGCTCAGCCTGAAATTCCTGATCGACGACGCGCTCGGCGAGGAGGATTTCCAGGCACTGTACAAGATCCTCGGTGTGCTCGCGGTCGCCGGCATCTTCACCTCCATCGTCGCGGTCTGGTACGAGCGCTGGGACGCGCGACTGGCCGCCTGCATCATCTCCGATGTCCGCAAGCGCCTGTTCGAGCACGTCCAGGACTTGCCGGCGGCCTATTTCGGCCGCACCAAGCGCGGCGAGATCCTGTCGCGCTTTTCGGTCGACCTCTCGGCCTTCGAAGGCTCGGTGAAGACCTTTGCCAACAGCGCCGCGCTGCCGTTCCTGGAGTTGATCGCCGGCATCATCCTGATGCTGTTCCTGAACTGGCAGCTCGCGGTAGTCGCGCTGCTGGTGTTTCCGATCACGCTGATCGGTCCGCGCATCCTGACGCCGAAGGCGGTGCACGCCAATTACGAGCAGAAGCTCAACGAAAGCGCGCTGCTCGGCATGGTGCAGGAGAACGTGGCGGCGCAGGCCGTGATCAAGGCGTTCAGCCTGCAACGCAAGATGTTCGGCTTCTTCGCCTTCCGCAACGATGAGACCCGCAACCGGATAGCCGCGGCCGCGTTCCTGTCGACGATGGTGGAGCGGACGGTCACCATCTCGGTGCTGCTGTTGCACCTGGTCGTGCTCGCGATCGGCGCCTATCTCGCGACCAAGGGCCAGATCACTATCGGCACCTTCGTCACCTTCGAGAGCGCGTTCTGGGAGGTCTCCTACAACATCGCCCACGTGATGCACTTCATCCCGGTGTCGATCTCCTCGGCTGCCGCGATCCGCCACATCCAGGAGTTGCTCGACGAGCCCACCCGCGGCGCTGATCGGCCCGGCGCGCCCGATCTGCCGCGGATCACCAACGACATCACCTTTGACCACGTGACGTTCCAGTACGAGGGTGGCCAGATGCCGGTGCTGGACAATCTCAGCCTCAAGCTCAACGTCGGCAAGCGCATCGCCATTGTCGGCCCGTCAGGCTCCGGCAAGAGCACGCTGCTCAATCTGATCCTGCGGCTCTATGTGCCGGACGAAGGGCGCGTCACCATCGACGGCGTCGACATCCGCAAGGTGACGCTGGATTCGCTGCGTCGGAGCATGGCGGTGGTGTTCCAGGAGAACATGCTGTTCAACATGTCGATCCGCGAGAACATCCGGCTTGGCAAGGAAGGGGCGACCGATGAGGAGGTGGAGGAGGCCGCCAAGAAGGCCGAGATCCACCGCTACATCATGAGCCTGCCGCAGCGCTACGACACGCCGGTCGGCGAGCGCGGCGATACGCTGTCGGGCGGCCAGCGCCAGCGCATCGCGATCGCGCGCGCGATCATCCGCAATCCCTCGGTGCTGCTGCTCGACGAGGCGACCTCGGCACTCGATCAGACCACGGAAGCCGCGATCAACCGCACGTTGCTGAAGGTCGCCAAGGGCCGCACCATGATCTGGTCGACCCACCGCCTGACGTCGGTGGTCGAGATGGACGAGATCATCGTCATTTCAGGGGGCAGGGCGATCGAGCGCGGCTCGCATGCCGAGCTGCTCGCCAGGAACGGTTCCTATCGCAAGCTCTGGAACGACCAGATCCACCAGCCGCACGGCGCGGCCGCTCAGGCCGACGACGACAGCGACGATGACGACGAGGATGAGGACGACCTCGACGAGGATGATGATGACGAGGAGGAGTGACCGAGGAAGTTCGGCTCCAGATGGAAAGCGCTTCCAGGCCTTCTCAATATCCCTTGAGTCCACCACGCCATGAAGCGCGCCCAGCGCTGCGCTTTCCAGTAAGGGCCGGTCGCAATCGAGACCGAGCGGAAGTCGAAGGCTTTCGCTGCCGACCATTGATCGCAGGCCCGCTTGACTGGATCGGCATAGAAGGCGGCAATCTTGTCCGCATCCATCCCATCGGACGCCAGCCATTGCGGAATGTAGACGTTGCAGAGCCGCTCGACGTCGGTGAACACCTTGTCGCAACCGGTGCCCGCAACTGGGCAGGAGGTCGCGAAGGCATCGCCCGCCAGCACCACGCCCGGCTGATGGCTGGCATCGTTCACATAGAGATCGACCGGCCGGATCTTCAACTCGCCGGGAATGTCGAAGGCGCCGGTGATGCGCTTCAGGCGCGGCAGGGCGGCATTCAAGGTCTCGGCCGGCGAGCGGCGGAATTCGCGCAGCCAGGGATCGTCGAAACCGCGATAGACGAACAGATTGGCGCGCATTCGCGTGCCGATCGGGAAAAATGTGAGGTACGGGATGCGGTCGCTCGGCCGCTCCGAGAAATAGGTCAATGCCGGGAAGTCGAACGAATGTCGTCCCGCCGGCACCACGTCGAATCCGATCGAGATCGAATGGCCGGCACTGATGATGTTTCTGATAATGCCGAGCTGGTGCCGAAGGCCGACGTTCAGGCCGTTGGCGAGCACGACCAGCCGGGCCGAGACGGTCTCGCCATTGGCCAGGGCGATTCTCTGCCGCTCTGGACTGGTCTGGATCGACACCGCCTTGGTCCAGATACGCTCGACCGTTTCGGGAATCTCGTCGCGGATCGCGTTGACGAAAGCGTCGTAGAGGATGTTGAACTGTCGGCTTGGTGCCCTGTCGAGCAGGCGGCCGAAACGCGCGATCCAGTTCTCGCCAGAGAACGTCGCGCGGCGCAGCACTGAGTCGGCGATTCCGGTCCGCTGGAATCGTTCGACCTGGACGTGACCGCTGAGCTTTTCGACGCGAAAATCGGCCGGATAGGTCTCATGCGGGTCGATCAGCACTGACGAAATGCCGGCGCGTCCGAGCATCGCAGCGGCGGTCGAGCCGGCAAGTCCCCCGCCGATGATGGCAATATCGGTATACCGCATGGCGCTCGTCTCTGCCGGAGGTGTCAGATTGACGCATCAACAGGAAAAAAAGCCTTATCGCGGGATATAAAAGTATATTTCTCCCGGGTATAATTGGCTTGGGCTGGCGGAACCGGCGCTGCATCCCCACGTCAGCGACGCGCGGTGAGGGCGCCGATTGGGCGATTTCCAAAGGCGCGCGAAGCGCTTTGAGGCTGTGGTTTCGCCTTGACTTGAGCGATTCTCACTTATAGAAAGCGCCTCACTTAACGACAGGCGGTGAGCATTGCCAACGTCGGAACGGGCCACCCGTTGATCCCTCGGGATCGCTAAAACGGGCACCAACCTCGACGAATGCCGCTCAAACGCTGTCGATAATAGCTAGGCAATGCCAGTGCGATTTTAGGCCTCTCGAGAATGTTCTCCTGAGACCGAATTCGGATGCATGACCTCAGTGCGCGGGCCGCGGCTTTACGCTGATCGGCCTCAATACTGCGGTCCTCTGTGGCGTCGAAGCGCTTTCCACTCAGCGATGAGCGGTTGGCGCGATTTCGCTTTGTGCGGATTGTTCCGTGCGAAGCGGCCCCGTCGGGCGGGTTGCGCGACAAGAATTTGCGGTCCCGGTAACGGGCTGCGGCAAGACAGCAGGCTCGCAAGGGGCTGCGATAACAAAGGGTAAGGCCAGGATGCCGACGATCAACCAGCTGATCGCTCAACCGCGTGAAGTGCAGAAGTCGCGCAAGAAGGTGCCGGCGCTGCAGCAGTCGCCGCAGAAGCGTGGCGTTTGCACCCGCGTTTACACCACGACCCCGAAGAAGCCGAACTCGGCGCTCCGTAAGGTTGCCAAGGTGCGTCTGACCAACGGTTTCGAGGTGATCGGCTACATTCCGGGTGAGGGCCATAACCTTCAGGAGCACTCGGTGGTCATGATCCGCGGCGGTCGCGTCAAGGACTTGCCCGGCGTGCGCTACCACATCCTCCGCGGCGTGCTGGATACCCAGGGCGTCAAGAACCGTAAGCAGCGTCGTTCGAAGTACGGCGCGAAGCGTCCGAAGTAAGCGGGAACCAGCTCAATGTCTCGTCGCCACTCAGCGGAAAAGCGCGAAGTTCTTCCCGATCCGAAGTTCGGGAACATCATCGTCACGAAGTTCATGAACTCGGTGATGTACGCCGGCAAGAAGTCGGTCGCGGAAGGCATCGTCTACGGTGCATTCGGCATCATCGAATCCAAGACCAAGCAGAACCCGCTCGGCGTGTTCGAGCAGGCACTCGAGAACGTCATGCCGACGATCGAAGTGCGCTCCCGCCGCGTCGGTGGCGCGACCTACCAGGTTCCGGTCGAAGTTCGCTCGGTGCGCCGTCAGGCTCTGGGCATTCGCTGGCTGATCTCGGCCGCGCGCGAGCGCAACGAGAAGACGATGACCGAGCGGCTCTCGGCTGAGCTCCTGGATGCGTCGAACAACCGCGGCAACGCCGTCAAGAAGCGGGAAGATGTGCACCGGATGGCGGAAGCCAACCGCGCCTTCTCGCACTATCGCTGGTAACGGCGACACACGGAATCTAAGGAACAACCCATGCCTCGCGTTCATGCCATAGAGAATTACCGCAACTTCGGTATCATGGCGCATATCGATGCCGGCAAGACCACGACCACCGAGCGCATCCTCTATTACACCGGCAAGAGCCACAAGATCGGCGAAGTGCACGAAGGTGCCGCGACGATGGACTGGATGGAGCAGGAGCAGGAGCGTGGCATCACGATCACCTCGGCTGCGACCACCGCCTTCTGGGCCGGCAAGCGACTGAACATCATCGACACCCCCGGCCACGTCGACTTCACCATCGAAGTCGAGCGTTCGCTGCGCGTGCTCGACGGCGCCGTCTGCGTGCTCGACTCGAACCAGGGCGTCGAGCCCCAGACCGAGACCGTCTGGCGCCAGGGCGACAAGTACAAGGTTCCGCGCATCGTCTTCGCCAACAAGATGGACAAGACCGGTGCCGACTTCTTCAAATGCCTGGCCGACATCGTCGACCGCCTCGGCGCCAAGCCGATCGCGATCCAGCTTCCGATCGGTGCCGAGAACAACTTCAAGGGTCTCGTCGACCTCGTGAAGATGCAGGGCATCATCTGGAACGATGAATCGCTCGGCGCGAAGTTCGACTATGTCGATATCCCGGAAGACCTGGTTGAGCAGGCCAAGGAATACCGCGAGAAGATGGTGGAAGCCGCCGTCGAGCTCGATGACGATGCCATGGCCGCCTATCTCGACGGCAAGGAGCCCGATGAGGAGACGCTGAAGCGTCTGATCCGCAGGGCGGTGCTGACCGGCGCGTTCTATCCCGTGCTGTGCGGCTCGGCCTTCAAGAACAAGGGCGTGCAGCCGCTGCTCGACGCCGTCGTCGACTATCTGCCGTCGCCGATCGACGTGCCCGCGATCAAGGGCACCGACGACAGCGGCAACGAAGTCGTGCGCAAGGCGGACGACAAGGAGCCGTTGGCTCTGCTCGCGTTCAAGATCATGGACGACCCGTTCGTCGGCACCATCACCTTCTGCCGCATCTACTCTGGCGTTCTCCAGAGCGGCACCGGCGTCGTGAACTCGACCCGTGAGAAGAAGGAGCGCATCGGGCGCATGCTGCTGATGCATGCGAACAACCGCGAAGACATCAAGGAAGCCTATGCCGGCGACATCGTCGCGCTGGCCGGCCTGAAGGAAGCGCGCACCGGTGACACGCTGTGCGATCCCGACAAGCAGGTGATCCTGGAAAAGATGGAATTCCCCGAGCCGGTCATCGAGATCGCGATCGAGCCGAAGTCCAAGGCCGACCAGGAAAAGCTGGGTGTGGCCCTGGCGAAGCTTGCCGCGGAGGATCCGTCCTTCCGCGTGTCGACCGACCAGGAGTCCGGCCAGACCATCCTCAAGGGCATGGGCGAACTCCATCTCGACATCAAGGTCGACATCCTCCGCCGCACCTACAAGGTTGACGCCAACATCGGCGCGCCGCAGGTTGCGTTCCGTGAGCGCGTCACCAAGAAGGCCGAGGTCAAGTACACCCACAAGAAGCAGACCGGCGGTACCGGTCAGTTCGCGGAAGTGTCGATCGTGGTCGAGCCGAACGAGCCCGGCAAGGGCTACGAGTTCGAGTCGAAGATCGTCGGTGGTGCGGTTCCGAAGGAATACATCCCCGGCGTCGAAAAGGGCCTCAACAGCGTGATGGGCGCTGGCGTGGTCGCGGGCTTCCCCGTGGTCGACGTCAAGGTTCAGCTCGTCGACGGCAAGTACCACGACGTCGACTCGTCGGCGCTCGCCTTCGAAATCGCTTCGCGCGCTGCATTCCGCGAAGCCTTGCAGAAGGGCAAGTCCGTCCTGCTCGAGCCGATCATGAAGGTCGAAGTGGTGACTCCGGAAGACTACACCGGTTCGGTCATCGGCGACCTGAATTCCCGGCGCGGTCAGATCCAGGGGCAGGACATGCGCGGCAACGCCAACGTCATCAACGCGATGGTGCCGCTCATGAACATGTTCGGTTACGTGAATAACCTGCGCTCGATGAGCCAGGGTCGCGCGACCTTCACCATGCAGTTCGACCACTACGCAGAAGCGCCGGCCAACGTGTCGGCAGAAGTCCAGAAGAAGTTTGCCTGATTGTCGTCGGTCACGAACTGACGATTGAACGGAGAGTCAAATGGCCAAAGCTAAGTTTGAACGTAACAAGCCGCACTGCAACATCGGTACCATCGGTCACGTCGACCACGGCAAGACGTCGCTGACCGCGGCGATCACCAAGGTGCTCGCCGAAGCCGGCGGTGCGACGTTCACCGCGTACGACCAGATCGACAAGGCGCCGGAAGAGAAGGCGCGCGGCATCACCATCTCGACCGCGCACGTCGAGTACGAGACGCCGAACCGCCACTACGCCCACGTCGACTGCCCCGGCCACGCCGACTACGTGAAGAACATGATCACCGGTGCCGCCCAGATGGACGGCGCGATCCTGGTCGTGTCGGCCGCTGACGGCCCGATGCCGCAGACCCGCGAGCACATCCTGCTCGCCCGCCAGGTCGGCGTGCCGGCGCTCGTCGTGTTCCTCAACAAGTGCGACATGGTCGACGATCCGGAACTGCTCGAACTCGTCGAGCTCGAAGTCCGTGAGCTGCTCTCGAAGTACGACTTCCCGGGCGACAAGATCCCGATCATCAAGGGTTCGGCTCTCGCCGCTCTCGAAGACTCGGACAAGAAGCTCGGCCACGACGCCATCATCGAGCTGATGAAGAACGTCGACAGCTACATCCCGCAGCCGGAGCGTCCGATCGACCAGCCGTTCCTGATGCCGGTTGAAGACGTGTTCTCGATCTCGGGCCGCGGCACCGTCGTGACCGGCCGTGTCGAGCGCGGCATCGTCAAGGTCGGCGAGGAAATCGAGATCGTCGGTCTGCGTGCGACCCAGAAGACCACCGTCACCGGCGTCGAAATGTTCCGCAAGCTGCTCGATCAGGGCCAGGCTGGCGACAACATCGGTGCGCTGCTCCGCGGCACCAAGCGTGAAGACGTCGAGCGCGGCCAGGTGCTGTGCAAGCCGGGTTCGGTCAAGCCGCACACCAAGTTCAAGGCTGAGGCTTACATCCTCACCAAGGAAGAGGGCGGTCGCCACACCCCGTTCTTCACCAACTACCGTCCGCAGTTCTACTTCCGCACCACCGACGTGACCGGTGTCGTGCACCTGCCGGAAGGCACCGAGATGGTGATGCCGGGCGACAACATTGCGATGGAAGTGCACCTGATCGTGCCGATCGCGATGGAAGAGAAGCTCCGCTTCGCGATCCGCGAAGGTGGCCGCACCGTCGGCGCCGGCGTCGTCGCTTCGATCATCGAGTAATTACGAGAATAGGGATCGGCGAGTAGCGAATGGTGACATTCGCTATTCGCTATTCGCCACCCAACGAAGAGAGACCACGGCAATGAACGGCCAAAATATTCGCATCCGTCTCAAGGCGTTCGACCATCGTATCCTCGATACGTCGACCCGCGAGATCGTGAACACGGCGAAGCGCACCGGTGCGCAGGTCCGCGGACCCATTCCGCTGCCCACCCGCATCGAGAAGTTCACCGTCAACCGTTCGCCCCACGTCGACAAGAAGAGCCGCGAACAGTTCGAGATGCGCACTCACAAGCGCCTGCTCGACATCGTCGATCCGACCCCGCAGACCGTCGATGCTTTGATGAAGCTCGATCTGGCCGCCGGTGTCGACGTCGAGATCAAGCTCTAAGATTTTTGGATCACGTTCGCGACTAGCGGACAGAAAGAACAGGAAGCACGCCGATGCGCTCCGGAGTGATCGCACAAAAGGTCGGGATGACGCGGGTCTTTACAGAGGCCGGCGAACATATCCCCGTGACCGTGCTGAAGCTCGGCAATTGCCAGGTCGTAGGCCACCGCACTGAAGAGAAGAACGGTTATGTCGCGCTCCAGCTTGGTTCTGGCAGCCGCAAGACCGTGTACATGCCCAAGGCAGAGCGCGGCCAGTTCGCGGTCGCCAAGGTCGAGCCGAAGCGGCAGGTCGAGGAATTCCGCGTCTCCCAAGACGCGATGATCCCCGTCGGTGCCGAGATTCTGGCCGACCACTTCGTCGTCGGCCAGTTCGTCGACGTCACCGGCACCTCGGTCGGTAAGGGCTTCGCCGGCGGTATGAAGCGCTGGAACTTCGGCGGTCTGCGCGCCACGCACGGCGTGTCGGTCTCGCACCGTTCGATCGGTTCGACCGGTGGTCGTCAGGACCCCGGCAAGACCTGGAAGAACAAGAAGATGCCCGGGCACATGGGTGTCGATCGCATCACCACGCTCAACCTCCGCGTCGTTCAGCTCGACGTCGAGCGTGGCCTGATCCTCGTCGAAGGCGCCGTTCCCGGCTCCAAGGGCGGCTGGATCCGCGTGCGCGACGCCGTCAAGAAGCCGCTGCCGAAGGAAGCTCCGAAGCCCGGCAAGTTCAAGGTTGCGGGCGGCGAAGCCGAGGCCGCGGCCCAGCAAGAGGGTGCGTGAGATGGAATTGAAGGTCACCACCCTCGAGGGTAAGGAAGCCGGCTCCGTCCAGCTGTCCGACACCATTTTCGGTCTCGAGCCGCGCCAGGACATCATTGCACGTTGCGTGCAGTGGCAGCTCAACAAGCGCCAGGCCGGTACGCACAAGGCCAAGGGCCGCGCCGAGATCTGGCGCACCGGCAAGAAGATGTACAAGCAGAAGGGCACCGGCGGTGCTCGTCACGGCTCGGCACGCGTGCCGCAGTTCCGCGGCGGCGGTCGTGCCTTCGGTCCGGTGGTGCGTTCGCACGCCACCGACCTGCCGAAGAAGGTCCGCGCGCTCGCCCTCAAGCATGCGCTCTCGGCCAAGGCCAAGGATGGCGATCTCCTCGTGATCGACAAGGCCGCGCTGGAAGCCGCGAAGACCAAGGCTCTGCTCGGTCACTTCTCGGGCCTCGGCCTCACCAACGCGCTGATCATTGACGGCGCCGAGCTCAACAACGGCTTTGCCGCCGCGGCCCGCAACATTCCGAACATGGATGTGCTGCCGATCCAGGGCATCAACGTCTATGACATCCTGCGCCGTCAGAAGCTCGTTCTGACCAAGGCCGCCATCGATGCGCTGGAGGCGCGCTTCAAATGACGAAGAACATCGAGGCTCGCCACTACGACGTGATCGTCGCACCGGTCGTCACCGAAAAGGCGACGCTGGCGTCCGAGCACAACAAGGTTCTGTTCAAGGTGGCCGCGAAGGCGACCAAGCCGCAGATCAAGGAAGCGGTCGAGAAGCTGTTTGACGTCAAGGTCAAGAGCGTCAACACGCTGGTCCGCAAGGGCAAGACCAAGATCTTCCGCGGCAATCTCGGCTCGCAGTCGAACACCAAGCGCGCGATCGTGACCCTCGAAGAGGGTCATCGGATCGACGTGACCACCGGTCTGTAAGGTCGCACGACGATGGCACTGAAGAAATTCAATCCCACGACACCGGGCCAGCGCCAGCTGGTCATGGTTGATCGTTCAGCCCTCTACAAGGGCAAGCCGGTCAAGGCGCTCACCGAAGGCAAACACTCCTCGGGCGGTCGCAACAACACCGGTCGCATCACCGTGCGCTTCCGCGGCGGCGGTCACAAGCAGACCCTGCGTATCGTCGACTTCAAGCGCGACAAGGTCGATGCGCCTGCGACCGTCGAGCGGTTGGAATACGATCCGAACCGCACCGCGTTCATCGCGCTGGTCAAGTACGAAGACGGCACCCAGGCCTATATCCTGGCGCCGCAGCGCCTGGCGGTCGGCGATTCCGTGGTGGCCGGCAACTACGTCGACGTGAAGCCGGGCAACGTCATGCCTCTCGGCAACATGCCGATCGGCACGATCATCCACAACATCGAGGTCAAGATCGGGAAGGGCGGCCAGCTCGCCCGTTCGGCCGGCACGTATGCCCAGCTCGTCGGTCGCGACCAGGACTACGTGATCATCCGCCTGAACTCGGGTGAGCAGCGTCTGGTGCATGGCCGTTGCCGCGGCACGATCGGCGCGGTGTCGAACCCGGATCATATGAACACCTCGATCGGCAAGGCCGGCCGTAACCGTTGGCTCGGCCGCAAGCCGCACAACCGCGGTGTTTCGATGAACCCGATCGACCATCCGCACGGCGGTGGTGAAGGTCGTACCTCGGGCGGTCGCCACCCGGTCACCCCGTGGGGCAAGCCGACCAAGGGCAAGAAGACCCGCACCAACAAGTCGACCAACAAATTCATTCTCCTAAGCCGCCACAAGCGGAAGAAGTAAGGAACGACGGACATGGTTCGTTCAGTCTGGAAAGGCCCGTTCGTCGAGGGTTCTCTGCTCAAGAAGGCAGATGCCGCGCGCGCGTCCGGCCGTCACGACGTCATCAAGATCTGGAGCCGTCGCTCGACGATCCTGCCGCAGTTCGTCGGCCTGACCTTCGGTGTCTACAACGGTCAGAAGCACGTGCCGGTGGCCGTCAACGAGGAAATGGTCGGTCACAAGTTCGGCGAGTTTTCGCCGACCCGGACCTTCCATGGCCACTCCGGCGACAAGAAAGCCAAGAAGGCTTGAGGATTAAACGATGAGCAAACCTAAGCGCGAACGGAGCCTCGCCGAGAACGAGGCCAAGGCGGTCGCCCGGATGCTGCGGGTGAGCCCGCAGAAGCTCAACCTGGTCGCCCAGCTCATTCGCGGCCGGAAAGCTTCCGCTGCGCTCGCCGACCTGCAGTTTTCGCGCAAGCGGATCGCGGTTGACGTGAAGAAGTGCCTGGAATCGGCTATCGCCAATGCCGAGAACAACCACGACCTAGACGTTGACGATCTCGTCGTGGCGCAGGCCTTCGTCGGCAACGGCCTCGTGATGAAGCGCTTTGCCGCCCGCGGCCGTGGCCGCTCGGGCCGTGTCTACAAACCATTTTCGCAGCTGACGATCATTGTTCGTCAGGTCGAAGCCGAAGCAGCAGCGGCTTAAGGGTCGCAGGAGAAAACGATGGGTCAAAAGATCAATCCGATCGGTCTGCGTCTCGGCATCAACCGGACCTGGGATTCCCGCTGGTTCGCCGGCAAGCAGGAATACGGCAAGCTGCTGCACGAGGACGTCAAGATCCGTGAGATCCTGCACAAGGAGCTCAAGCAGGCGGCCGTCGCCCGCATCGTGATCGAACGTCCGCACAAGAAGTGCCGCGTCACCATCCACTCGGCTCGTCCGGGTGTGGTGATCGGCAAGAAGGGCGCCGACATCGACAAGCTTCGCAAGAAGGTTGCGGACATCACTTCGTCCGACGTCGTCATCAACATCGTCGAAATCCGCAAGCCGGAGCTCGATGCGACGCTGGTGGCAGAGTCGATCGCGCAGCAGCTCGAGCGCCGCGTGGCGTTCCGCCGTGCCATGAAGCGCGCCGTTCAGTCGGCGATGCGTCTCGGCGCGGAAGGCATCCGCATCAACTGCTCGGGTCGTCTGGGCGGTGCGGAAATCGCGCGCATGGAGTGGTACCGCGAAGGTCGCGTGCCGCTGCACACGCTGCGCGCCGACATCGATTACGGCGTTGCGACCGCGTTCACGACCTTCGGCACCTGCGGCGTCAAGGTCTGGATCTTCAAGGGTGAGATCCTCGAGCACGATCCGATGGCCCAGGACAAGAGAATGGCCGAAGGCGAGACGGGTGGCAGTGGCGATCGTGGTGGCCGTGGGCGCCGCGACAATGCTGCAGCCTGATCGACCTGAGAATTTGAGGGCTTAAAGCCATGATGCAACCTAAGAAAACGAAGTTCCGGAAGGCGCATAAGGGCCGCATTCACGGCGTTGCGACTTCGGGCGCGACGTTGGCGTTCGGCCAGTTCGGCCTGAAGGCGACCGAGCCTGAGCGCGTCACCGCGCGCCAGATCGAAGCCGCTCGCCGCGCGCTGACCCGCCACATGAAGCGCGCCGGCCGCGTCTGGATCCGCGTGTTCCCCGACGTTCCGGTGTCGAAGAAGCCGGCCGAAGTCCGCATGGGCTCCGGCAAGGGTGCACCGGAATTGTGGGTCGCCCGCGTCAAGCCGGGCCGGGTGCTGTTCGAGATCGACGGCGTCAACACCCAGACGGCGCGTGAGGCGCTGACCCTGGCGGCCGCCAAGCTGCCGATCAAGACGCGCTTCGTCGAGCGCATTGCGGAGTAATGGCCATGGCCCAGATGAAGATCGAAGACATCCGCGCGATGAGCCCCGACCAGCAGGACGACGCCGTCCTGAACCTGAAGAAGGAGCGCTTCAACCTGCGCTTCCAGCGCGCCACCGGGCAGCTCGAGAACACCTCGCGCCTGCGCGAGGCCCGCCGTGACATCGCCCGGATCAAGACCGTCGCCGCGCAGACGCGCGCGAAGAAGAAGTAAGGGGCTAACGGATATGCCGAAACGTACTTTGCAAGGCGTGGTCGTCAGCGACAAGACTGCCAAGACCGTCGTGGTGCGCGTTGACCGCCGCTTCACGCATCCGATCTACAAGAAGACGATCCGCCGTTCGAAGAACTACCACGCGCACGACGAGAACAACGAGTTCAAGCCGGGCGACATGGTGTGGATCGAGGAATCGAAGCCGATTTCGAAGTTGAAGTCCTGGATCGTGATCCGGGGTGAACACAAGAAAAGCGCCTGATCTGTTGGCCTTGGCCGACTGACTTCAGGGAAATGTTGAGCGCCGGCTAGGCTGGTGCAAAGAAAGAGGACGAGGTGCATCAATGATTCAGATGCAGACCAACCTCGACGTGGCCGATAATTCCGGCGCACGCCGTGTCATGTGTATCAAGGTGCTCGGGGGCTCCAAGCGCCGCTACGCCACGATCGGCGACATCATTGTCGTCTCGATCAAGGAAGCCATTCCGCGTGGCAAGGTGAAGAAGGGCGACGTGATGAAGGCCGTCGTGGTGCGTGTCCGCAAGGACATCCGCCGCGCTGACGGTTCGGTCATCCGCTTCGACCGCAACGCCGCCGTTCTGATCAACAACCAGTCCGAGCCGGTCGGCACCCGTATCTTCGGGCCCGTGCCGCGCGAGCTGCGCGCCAAGAACCACATGAAGATCATCTCGCTCGCGCCGGAGGTGCTGTGATGGCTGCGAAGATCCGCAAGGGCGACAAGGTCGTCGTGCTGACCGGCCGCGACAAGGGTCGTAGCGGCGAAGTGTTCGAAGTTCGTCCCGACGCCGGTACGGCGCTGGTGCGCGGCATCAACATGGTCAAGCGTCACCAGAAGCAGACGCAGGCCCAGGAGGGCGGCATCATCTCGAAAGAGGCGCCGATCCAACTGTCCAACATCGCGTATGTCGGCAAGGACGGAAAGCCGACCCGCGTCGGATTCAAGATTCTGGCGGACGGCAAGAAGGTCCGCATCGCCAAGAGCTCGGGAGCTGAGATCGATGGCTGAGGCCGCTTACACCCCGCGCTTGCGCGCGGAATACGACGCGAAGATCCGCACGGTCATGACCGAGAAGTTCGGTTATGAGAACGTCATGCAGGTTCCGCGCCTGGACAAGATCGTGCTGAACATGGGCGTTGGCGATTCCGTCAACGACCGCAAGAAGGCCGAGACCGCCGCTGCCGAACTGACCCAGATCGCCGGCCAGAAGGCGATCGTGACCTATTCGCGTATCGCGATCGCGACCTTCAAGCTGCGTGAAAACCAGCCGATCGGCTGCAAGGTCACGCTGCGCAAGGCCCGCATGTACGAGTTCATGGATCGCCTGGTGACGGTCGCGCTGCCGCGCGTCCGCGACTTCCGCGGCCTGAACCCGAAGAGCTTTGACGGTCGCGGCAACTACTCGCTCGGCATCAAGGAACACATCATTTTCCCCGAGATCGACTTCGACAAGGTCACGGAAGCCCGCGGTATGGACATCACCGTCTGCACCACGGCCAAGACCGACGAAGAGGCGAGGGCCTTGTTGACCGCTTTCAATTTCCCGTTCCGGCAGTGAGACGCTGACTTAAAGCCTCTCAAACGCGGATACCCAGGAGCCAAGCATGGCAAAGAAGAGTTCAGTCGAGAAGAACAACCGGCGCAAGCGGATGGTGAAGAACGCCGCCCCCAAGCGCGAGCGGTTGAAGGCGATCATCGCCGACAAGACGCTGCCGATGGAGGAGCGGTTCGCCGCCACCCTGAAGCTTGCGGAAATGCCGCGCAATTCGTCGGCCACCCGCATCCGTCTGCGTTGCGAGCTGTCGGGTCGCCCGCGCTCGAACTATCGCAAGAACAAGCTGTCCCGTATCGCGCTGCGCGACCTTGGCTCCAAGGGCATGGTCCCGGGCCTCGTGAAGTCGAGCTGGTAAGGAGGGTCGTTTAAATGTCTACGCACGATCCAATCAGCGATCTGATCACCCGTATCCGCAACGCGCAGATGCGCTCCAAGAACAAGGTCTCCACGCCTGGTTCGAAGATGCGCGAAAACGTCCTCGAAGTGCTGAAGAGCGAGGGCTACATCCGCGGTTACGCCACGCTCGAGCATTCGTCGGGCCGCAGCGAGATCGAGATCGAGCTGAAGTATTTCGACGGCGAGCCCGTCATCCGCGAGATCGAACGTGTCTCCAAGCCCGGGCGTCGCGTTTACGCCTCGGTGAAGAACTTGCCGCGGGTCAATAACGGACTCGGTATTTCGGTGTTGTCGACGCCGAAGGGGATCATGGCCGACCACAGTGCGCGTGAAGCGAACGTGGGCGGTGAAGTCCTCTTCACGGTGTTCTGAGAAGGATTTTTGATCCATGTCACGTGTTGGCAAAAGGCCTGTTGCGGTGCCGTCCGGTGTGACCGCGACCGTTGACGGGCAGACCGTCAAGATGAAGGGGCCGAAGGGCCAGCTTCAGTTCGTCGTCCATGACGACGTCGAGGTGAAGCTCGAGAACGGCCAGGTCAAGGTGAACCCGCGGGTTGAGACCAATCGCGCGCGGGCGCTGTACGGTACCGCTCGCGCCCAGGTCGCGAATCTGGTCGAAGGCGTCACCAAGGGCTTCGAGAAGAAGCTCGAAATCACCGGCGTCGGTTACCGCGCCGCGATGCAGGGCAAGAACCTGCAGCTCGCGCTCGGCTACAGCCACGACGTGGTCTACGCGATCCCGGAAGGGATCACGATCACCGTGCCGAAGCCGACCGAGATCACGGTGACGGGTAGCGACATCCAGCGCGTCGGCCAGGTCGCCGCTGAGATCCGCTCTTATCGCCCGCCGGAGCCCTACAAGGGCAAGGGCGTGAAGTATGTTGGCGAATTCATCTTCCGCAAGGAAGGCAAGAAGAAGTAACGGAGCCGGTCATGTCCAAAGCCAAGGTTACAAATGCCCGGCGCAAGCGGAGTGTGCGGCTGAAGCTGCGCCGCTCCGGTGGTGGTCGTCCGCGCCTGTCGGTGTTCCGCTCGTCGAAGCACATCTACGCCCAGGTCATCGACGACCTGAAGGGCGAGACGCTGGCCTCTGCCTCGTCGCTCGAGAAGTCGATGCGCGACGGCGGCAAGACCGGCGCCGACATCGATGCAGCGAAGGCGGTCGGCAAGCTGCTGGCCGAGCGCGCCGCCGAGAAGGGCGTCAAGGAAGTCGTGTTTGATCGCGGCAGCTACCTCTACCATGGGCGCGTCAAGGCTCTCGCCGACGCTGCGCGTGAGAGCGGGCTGAGCTTCTAACAGAATTTGAGGATTGAGGCGCAAGCCTCTGAAGGATTGGAAAAATGGCAGAACGCGAACAACGTGGTGGACGCGATCAACGCGGCGGCGGACGTGAACGCAAGGAGCGCGAGGAGCGCGACAGCGAGTTCGTCGACAAGCTGGTCCACATCAACCGCGTGGCCAAGGTCGTCAAGGGCGGTAAGCGCTTCGGTTTCGCAGCGCTGGTCGTGATCGGCGATCAGAAGGGCCGCGCCGGCTTCGGTCACGGCAAGGCACGCGAAGTGCCTGAGGCGATCCGCAAGGCCACCGAGTCCGCCAAGCGCAACCTGACCCGCGTGTCGCTGCGCGAGGGCCGTACGCTGCATCACGACATCGCCGGCCGTCATGGCGCGGGCCGTGTCTACCTGCGTGCTGCTCCGGCCGGTACCGGCATCATCGCCGGCGGCCCGATGCGCGCCGTGTTCGAGACGCTCGGCGTCCAGGACGTGGTCGCGAAGTCGATCGGCTCGTCGAACCCGTACAACATGGTTCGCGCGACCTTCGATGCGCTGAAGCACCAGGACAGCCCGCGTTCGGTCGCGGCGCGCCGCAACATCAAGGTCTCCACCCTCCAGGGTCGTCGCGTCGGCGGCGATGCCGAGGCGGCGGCGGACTAACCAACGCTTTTCGGAGTAGACCACGATGGCCAAGGCCGCAAAGACGATCAAGCTTGAGCAGACCGGCAGCGCGATCCGCCGCCATCACTCGCAGCGTTCAACGCTGATCGGGCTCAAGCTCAACAAGATCGGCCGCACTAGCGAACTGCCGGACACCCCGGCGGTCCGCGGCATGATCGAAAAGGTTCACCATCTCGTTCGCATCGTCGACGAGAAGTAAGATAAGGAGCAGGGCGATGAAGCTCAGCGATATCGCCGACAACGCCGGCTCGCGCAAGAAGCGCATGCGCGTTGGTCGTGGCATTGGTTCGGGCAAGGGCAAGCAGTCCGGCCGCGGCGGCAAGGGCCAGACCGCGCGTTCGGGTGTGCGCATCAAGGGCTTCGAAGGCGGTCAGATGCCGTTGCATCGCCGTCTGCCCAAGCGCGGCTTCAACAACATCTTCCGCGTCGAGTACGCCGAGATCAATCTCGACCGTCTCCAGGACGCGGTCGATGCCAAGAAGCTCGAGGCGGGTGCGGTCGTGAACGTCGAGGCCCTGGTGAAGGCCGGCGTGCTGCGTCGCGCCAAGGCCGGCCTGCGGCTGCTCGGCCGCGGCGACCTCAAGGCCAAGCTGAACATCGAAGTCCACGGTGCCACCAAGTCCGCGATCGAAGCGGTCGAGAAGGCCGGCGGTTCGGTGAAGATCCTCGCCCCTGCCAAGGAAGAAGGCGAGGCGGCGTAACAACTGCGTCATTGGCCCGCGCCTCGCGGGCCTTTACGCAAGCGGGACGATGGACTTATCGAAGCCGAAGCCCCAGATAATGTCCGGCGTCCGCTAAAGTAGCCCGGCCGCGGGTATGACGGCGCAAAAGGCGGCGGGAGAAAGTCCAATATGGCCTCAGCAGCGGAACAACTGGCAGCCAACCTCAATTTCGGCGCGTTTGCCAAGGCCGACGAACTGAAGAAGCGCATCTGGTTCACCCTGGGTGCGCTGCTTGTTTATCGGCTCGGAACCTACATCCCGCTGCCCGGCATCGATCCCAACATCTGGGAGCAGGTGTTCAAGTCGCAGGCAGGCGGCATCCTCGGCATGTTCAACATGTTCGCCGGCGGCGGTATCCACCGCATGGCGATCTTCGCGTTGAACATCATGCCGTACATCTCGGCCTCGATCATCATCCAGCTCCTGACCACCGTCTCGCCGCAGCTCGAGGCGCTGAAGAAGGAAGGTGAGGCGGGCCGCAAGACGCTGAACCAGTACACCCGTTACCTCACGGTGATCCTGGCCGCGTTCCAGTCCTACGGCATCGCGGTCGGCCTCGAAGGCGCCGGCAACGTCGTCAGTGACCCCGGCATGTTCTTCCGTCTGTCCACCGCGATCACGCTGACCGGCGGCACCATGTTCCTGATGTGGCTGGGCGAGCAGATCACCTCCCGTGGTATCGGTAACGGCATCTCGCTGATCATTCTCTCCGGCATCGTCGCCGAACTGCCGGCCGCGCTCGCCAACATGCTCGAGCTCGGTCGTCAGGGCGCGATGTCGACCGGCCTGATCCTGATCGTGATCGTGATGGCGGTCGCCGTGATCGCCTTCATCGTGTTCATGGAGCGTGCCCAGCGCCGGCTGCTGATTCAGTATCCGAAGCGCCAGGTCGGCAACAAGATGTTCGAGGGCCAGTCCTCGCATCTGCCGCTCAAGCTCAACACCTCCGGCGTGATCCCGCCGATCTTCGCGTCCTCGCTGCTGCTGCTGCCGACCACGGTTGCGAATTTCAACGCGGGCAAGGGGCCGGAATGGTTCCAGTGGATCACGACCCAGCTCGGGCACGGCCGTCCGCTGTTCCTGATCATGTATCTCGCGCTGATCGTATTCTTCGCCTTCTTCTACACCGCGATCGTATTCAACCCGACCGAGACCGCGGACAACCTGAAGAAGCATGGCGGTTTCATTCCGGGCATCCGTCCGGGCGAGCGCACCGCGGAATATATCGACTACGTGCTGTCGCGCATCACTGTGCTCGGCGCGATCTATCTCGCGATCGTCTGCTTGATCCCGGAAATCCTGATCTCCTATGCCTCGGTGCCGTTCTACTTCGGCGGCACTTCGCTGCTGATCGTGGTCAGTGTTACCATGGACACGGTGGCGCAGGTGCAGGGCTATCTGCTGGCCCATCAGTATGAAGGCCTGATCCGCAAGTCGAAGCTGCGGGGCCGCCGCCGCTAAGACGCGACGCCCTCTCGCGGTGGCGCGCTGGCGCCACCGATTCGCCGCGCGAGGAACGCGCGGCGCCCGCGGAAGGCGATCGACAACCGTTCGGTCGCACCGGCAGAGCTGCCCTCAATGTAGCGCAATCACTGATTTCAAAGCTGTCTTGGCGTCCGGGCATTTGCTCCCCTATGATATCGGTGGCGGTGCGGCGCTGATTATGATTTGCACTGTGACAGAACTTTCAAACAGGGGTGCGCGACCTATCGCTCACCAATCCGGGGGGCGTACGGCGATGAGAATTATACTTCTGGGACCGCCAGGATCGGGCAAGGGGACCCAGGCGCAGCTGCTGGTGCAGCGCTATGGCATCGTCCAGCTCTCGACCGGTGAGATGTTGCGTGCAGCCGTCGCGGCGGGAACGCCGGTCGGGCTGAAGGCCAAGGAGATCATGTCCAGCGGCGGCCTCGTTCCCGATGAGGTTGTGGTGGGCATCATCTCCGACCGCATCGACCAGCCCGACGCCAAGAACGGGTTCATTCTCGACGGCTTCCCGCGCACCGTGCCGCAGGCTGAGGCGCTCGATGACCTGCTTCGGCACAAGCACCTCAAGCTCGACGCCGTGATCGAGCTCCGCGTCAACGAAAGCGCGCTGCTGAGTCGCGTCGAGACCCGTGTCGCCCAGATGCGGGAGCGCGGGGAGGAGGTTCGGGTCGACGACACGCCGGAGGTCCTGACCAAGCGGCTCGCCAGTTATCGCAGCCTGACGGAACCGCTGATTCACTACTATTCCGAACGGCGGAAGCTCTCGACCATCGACGGCATGATGGCGATCGACGAGGTTACCCGCGCGATCCACCGCCAGTTGCTGGCGCTGGGTGCGGTTGAACCCAAGACCCATGGCAAGTCCCATGGCCGCAGCGCGGCCAAGGCGGCGCCTGCCAGGAAGGCGGCCAAAAACACCAGGACAGCCAGGAAAGCGGCCAAAAAGCCTGCGAAAGCTGCCAAAAAGGCCGCCAAATCGACGAAATCCGCCAAAAAGACCGTGAAGGGGGCCAGGAAGGCGGCCAGGAAAACGGTCAAGAAAACAGCCAAGAAAACAGCCAGGAAAGCGGTCAAAAAGACCGCAAAAAAGGCCGTCAAAAAAGCTTCGAAGAAGGCTCCAAAAAAGGTCACGAAAAAGCGAGCCAAACGCTAGCGGCGGTTGACGAAAGCCCCCTGAATCCCTTAATAAGCCCGCATCCAAGTCGGATAGTTTCAAACGATGCCGGGCCCCAGGAAGACCAGGGGTGGGCGTCGTGTTCGCGTTTGTGAACACCTGCCCGAGAAACATAAGCACTTAAAGCCCGATTCCTGACGAGGGATCGGCAACAGGAGAGAAGGCCGTGGCCCGTATTGCCGGCGTGAACATTCCGACCAACAAGCGCGTGCTGATCGCGCTCCAGTACATCCATGGCATCGGCCAGAAGATCGCTGGTGAGATCCTCGAAAAGGTGAAGATCCCCGAGGATCGTCGCGTCAATCAGCTCAGCGACGCTGAAGTGCTCCAGATCCGCGAAGTGATCGACCGCGACTATCTCGTCGAGGGCGATCTGCGTCGCGAAGTCGGCATCAACATCAAGCGTCTGATGGACCTCGGCTGCTATCGCGGCCTGCGTCATCGTCGCGGTCTGCCAGTGCGCGGTCAGCGCACCCACACCAATGCGCGTACGCGCAAGGGCCCGGCCAAGGCCATCGCCGGCAAGAAGAAGTAAGTTTTCGAATCCAATCACGGCGTGTGGCGATAGGGGAAACCCGTTCGCCACGCGCCTCTCGTTCCATCAGGTGTAGCCGCTGGCATTACGGCGGCGTTTGAGATCTCCAGGAAAGGTACTCTATGGGCAAGGAAGCCACCCGCGTTCGTCGTCGTGAGCGCAAGAACATCGCCTCCGGCGTCGCGCACGTGAACTCGTCCTTCAACAACACGACCATCACCATCACCGACGCGCAGGGCAACACGATTGCCTGGTCCTCCGCCGGCACGATGGGCTTCAAGGGCTCGCGCAAGTCGACCCCGTATGCCGCTCAGGTCGCCGCCGAGGACGTGTCGAAGAAGGCGCAGGAACACGGCATGCGCACGCTGGAAGTCGAAGTCGCCGGTCCCGGTTCGGGCCGTGAGTCGGCGCTCCGCGCGCTGCAGGCCGCGGGCTTCACCGTCACCTCGATCCGCGACGTGACCACGATCCCGCACAACGGTTGCCGTCCGCGCAAGCGTCGGCGCGTCTGATGCGAAGTTGCGGGCGCATCGGCGCCCGCGATGTTTTTTTTAAGAAGCCGCGGGTTTGATCTGCGGTCTTTCTCCAACGCCAGTATTTGAATTTTCAAATCGACTGGCCTGTATGGGTGAAACAGTGACGATCCAGAAAAATTGGCAAGAACTGATTCGGCCGAACAAGCTCCAGATTCAGCCCGGTAGCGATTCGACCCGCTTTGCGACCATCGTCGCCGAGCCGCTCGAGCGCGGCTTCGGCCAGACGCTCGGCAACGCGCTGCGCCGCATCCTGCTCTCCTCGCTCCAGGGCGCGGCGGTGCAGTCGGTGCACATCGACGGCGTGCTGCACGAGTTCTCCTCGATCGCCGGTGTCCGCGAGGACGTCACCGACATCGTGCTGAACATCAAGGACATCGCGATCAAGATGCAGGGCGAAGGCCCGAAGCGCATGGTCGTGAAGAAGCAGGGCCCGGGCGCTGTCACCGCCGGTGACATCCAGACCGTCGGCGACGTCGTGGTGCTCAATCCCGACCTGCAGATCTGCACGCTGGACGAGGGCGCCGAGATCCGCATGGAGTTCACGGTCGCCACCGGCAAGGGCTACGTGCCCGCCGAGCGCAACCGCCCCGAGGACGCGCCGATCGGCCTGATCCCGGTCGACAGCCTGTACTCGCCGGTCCGCAAGGTCTCCTACAAGGTCGAGAACACCCGTGAGGGCCAGATCCTCGACTACGACAAGCTGACGATGACGATCGAGACCAACGGCGCGCTGACGCCGGATGATTCCGTGGCCTACGCTGCGCGCATCCTGCAGGATCAGCTCAACGTGTTCGTCAACTTCGAAGAGCCGCGCAAGGAAGTCGCCCAGGAGATCATCCCGGACCTCGCCTTCAATCCGGCCTTCCTCAAGAAGGTGGACGAGCTCGAGCTCTCGGTGCGTTCGGCCAACTGCTTGAAGAACGACAACATCGTCTACATCGGCGACCTCGTGCAGAAGTCGGAAGCGGAAATGCTCCGTACCCCGAACTTCGGCCGCAAGTCGCTGAACGAGATCAAGGAAGTGCTGGCTCAGATGGGTCTGCACCTAGGCATGGAAGTGCCGGGCTGGCCGCCGGAGAACATCGACGAGCTCGCCAAGCGCTTCGAAGATCACTACTGATCCGCTTTTCACCGTCGCGGTCGGAGCAATCCGGCCGCGATTTTTATGGGCGAACGCAGGAAGCCCACCTGAGCAACTGGTCCGACGAACCGTCGCGGCAGTTCTAAAATAAGGAATAGTTACATGCGTCACGGCAAGGTTCATCGGAAACTCAACCGCACGGCCGAGCATCGCCGCGCGATGTTCGCAAACATGTGCGCCGCACTGATCAAGCACGAGCAGATCGTCACCACGTTGCCCAAGGCCAAGGAGCTTCGTCCGATCGTCGAGAAGCTCGTCACCCTCGGCAAGAAGGGCGGCCTGTCCCTGCGCCGCCAGGCCATCTCCGAGATGCGCGACAAGGATCAGGTCAAGAAGCTGTTCGACGTGCTGGCGCCCCGCTACAAGGATCGCCAGGGCGGCTATACCCGCATCATCAAGGCCGGCTTCCGCTACGGCGACAACGCCGCGATGGCTGTGATCGAGTTCGTCGATCGCGACGTCGATGCCAAGGGCCAGGACTCCGGTCCGGTGCAGGCCAAGGAAGCCGAGGCGGCGTAAGCCGGCCGGCATAGAGTTCTCGGAAAGCGGCGCCCTTGGGTGCCGCTTTTTTGTATGGCGCGACGATATCTCATGCCGCGCATCGGTGTAGTGAAACGCGATTCCGGCCGGGGGCTTCGATGAGGATTGTGTTTGGGATCGTGCTGGCGTTGCTGATGTCGCCGGCCTCCAGCGAGACGCTGGTCGAGCGCGGCGCCTATCTCGTCAACAGCGTGATGGTCTGCAACAACTGCCACACGCCGCGCGGGCCGCAGGGCCTGGATATGACGCGTATGCTCTCGGGTGGGCAGACCTTCGATGAGCCGGCCTTCAAGGTCACCGCGTCCAACATCACGCCGGACAAGGACACCGGTATCGGCAACTGGAGCGATGCCGAACTGAAGCATTTCCTCGTCAGCGGCATCAGGCCCAATGGATCGACTGTTGCGCCGATCATGCCGACCATCTTCTACACGGTGCTCACGGGGCGCGATCTCGACGCGCTCACGGCCTACTTGCGCTCCGTGCCGTCAGTGCACCACGAGACGCCGGCGCCGGAATACAAGGTCGCGCTGAAGCCGGAGATGCCGACCTATGCCGGCAAGCAGGCAAATGAGGCTGAGCTTGCCGACCGGCTCGCGCGCGGCCGCTATCTCCTGACCATCGCGCATTGCCTGGAGTGCCACACGCCGGAAGGGCCGTCCGTGGTGCACGATTTCACCGATGCGAGCGGGAAGGGCGGTCGAACGTTTAAGGGCCCATGGGGCGAATCCATCTCCGCCAACATCACTTCGGATCCCGTGACGGGCCTCGGTCAGTGGAGCGACGACGAAATCAAACGTGCAATTACGCAAGGCGTCGCCCGCGACGGTCACAAGCTCAAGCCGCCGATGGCCTATGCTGGCTATGCCACCATGTCGCCGCAGGATCTCGATGCCATCGTCGCCTTCGTCCGGACGTTGCCGCCGAAGTCGTAGGGTGGGCCAAGGCGCACTCTTCGCGCGCCGTACCCACGGTACAAGTCCGTCGTTGCGGCAACTGATCCTCACGCGTCGGTGAGTGGCGATTGCACCTGCCCGTGAAGCGCACGATATGCGCTTCAACATCGATGGAGATGATTCATGAAGATCGACCTTTCCGGAAAGACCGCCCTCGTGACCGGCTCGACTGCCGGCATCGGCCACGCCATCGCCAGGGGCCTTGCCGGCTCGGGCGCGAGCGTGGTGATCAACGGGCGCGGCCAGGACAAGGTCGATGCGGCCGTGCGCAAGCTGGAGGGAACGGGCGCCATGGTGCGCGGCATCGCTGCTGACGTGTCGACCGCTTCAGGCTGCAAGGCGCTCGTCGCGGCGCTGCCGAAGGTCGACATTCTCATCAACAATGCAGGTATCTTCGAGCCGAAGGACTTCTTCGAGATTCCTGACGAGGACTGGAGCCGCTTCTTCGAGGTCAACGTGATGAGCGGCGTACGGTTGTCGCGCGCCTATCTGAGGGGCATGCTCAAGCGCAATTGGGGCCGCATCGTCTTCATCTCCTCGGAATCAGGGCTGAACATTCCGGTCGAGATGATCCACTACGGTATGAGCAAGACGGCCCAACTCGCGGTCGCGCGTGGCCTCGCGCAGCTCACGCAGGGCAGCGGCGTCACGGTGAACTCGGTGCTCCCTGGTCCGACCATGTCCGAGGGCGTCGAGACCTTCGTGAAGGATCTTGCCAAGCAGAACGGTCAGTCGGTCGACGAGGCCGCCGCCAATTTCGTCAGGCAGCATCGCCCGAGCTCGCTGATCCAGCGTTTTGCCAGTGTCGATGAAATCGCCAACATGGTCGTCTATGTCGCCTCGAAGGAGGCGTCCGCCACCAACGGCGCGGCGCTGCGCGCGGAAGGCGGCATCGTCAACACGATTGCCTGAGACAGCGATGACGGCCTATGTGATCTCCGAAGTCGAGATGCGCGATCCCGACGGTTTCGAGATCTATCGTGCGCTCGCCGCGAAGACGATCGCCCAATATGGTGGCCGCGACATCGTCCGCGGCGGCAGGGCCGAGCTGGCGGAAGGTAACCCTCCGCCGAAGGCCATCGTCATCGTCGAATTTCCCTCGATGGCGAGGCTGAAGGAATGGTACGCTTCGCCGGAATATGCCGAGGCGTTGAAGGTCCGCGCCGGTGCGCTGGAGCGGCGGCTGCTGTTCGTCGAGGGCGCAGCGCCGGCGACATAGATTGCAGGAACCCGAAGAGACATGAGCCGTTTCTGGAGCAGCTTGACGCATGAGTTGAAGCCCTACGTGCCGGGCGAGCAGCCTCGCATGGCGGACCTGGTCAAGCTGAACACCAACGAGAACCCGCTAGGACCGTCGCCGCGCGCATTGGAGGCGATCCGCGCCGCGGCGGCCGATACGCTGCGTCTCTATCCGGACCCGCAGGCGACCGCGCTGCGGGCCGCTCTGGCCGCCTATCACGACGTCAGACCCGAGCAGGTGTTCGTCGGCAACGGTTCGGACGAGGTGCTGGCGCACGCCTTCGTCGCCCTGCTGAAGCACGATGCGCCGCTGTTGTTTCCGGACATCACCTACAGTTTCTATCCGGTCTATTGTCGTCTGTTCGGCATCGCCTATGAGACCGTTCCGCTCGATCAGGCCATGCAAATACGCATCGCCGATTATCGCCGGCCGGCCGGTGCCATCATCATCCCAAATCCGAACGCGCCGACGGGAAGCGCGTTGTCGCGTGCCGAGATCAGGGGGCTGCTGGACGAGCATTCGGATGTGCCCGTGGTCGCCGATGAGGCCTATGTGGATTTCGGCGCCGAGACCGCGATTCCGCTGGTCGCCTCCCATCGGAATCTCCTGGTCGTGCAGACCATGTCCAAATCGCGCGCGCTGGCCGGGCTTCGGGTCGGATATGCGATCGGCGATGCCGATCTGATCGATGCGCTGACCCGCGTGAAGGACAGTTTCAATTCATATCCGCTCGGCCGGCCCGCGCAGGCCGGGGCAATCGCCTCGCTCGAGGATGACGCCTATTTCCAGCGGAGCCGCGTTCGCGTCATCGAGGGCAGGGAGCGGTTGATCCGCGGACTGAAGGAGGCTGGCTTCGAGGTGCTGCCGTCGCTGGCCAACTTCGTATTCGCGCGTCACCCCGCGCATGAAGGTGCTGCGCTTGCGGCGGCGCTGCGGGAGCAGGCGGTGATCGTCCGCCACTTTTCTGCTCCTCGTATCGCAGACTATCTGCGGATCACCGTGGGTACGGACGAGCAGATCGACCGGCTGTTGTCTGCCTTGTCGGGGATCGTGAGATAGCACCAGAAATCGTAGGGTGGGCCAAGCGAAGCGTGCCCGCGCACTTGCGTTGACAGAGAGAGATGGTGGGCACGGTGCAAGTGCGCCTTTGCCCACCCTACAAGACCGTAGCCTACCACCCCTCCAGCACGATCTTGCCGCGCGACTTGCCGCTCTCGAGCAGCGCATGTGCACGCTTGAGGTTGGCGGCGTTGATCGTGCCGAAGGTCTGGTCGAGCGTGGTCCGCAGCACGCCCTTGTCGATGAGGTCGGCGACGTCGTTGAGCAGATGATGCTGCGCGATCATGTCAGGCGTCTGGAATGAGGATCGCGTGAACATCGATTCCCAGTGCACCGAGATCGCCTTGCCCTTGAACGTGCTCATGGTGAATTCCGGGGGATCGTCGATCAAGCCGAAGCGGCCCTGGGGCGCCATGAATTCGGCGATGCCCTTGTAGTGCTGATCGGTAAAGGTGAGGCTTGCCACCAGCGCGACCGGCGGCAGTTTGAGCTTCTCGATCTGCTCCTTCATCGGCTTGCCGTGATCGATCACCGCATGCGCACCGAGATCGAGGCACCATTTTTGCGATTCCGGCCGCGTCGCGGTCGCAACTACCGTGAGGCCGGTGAGGCGGCGCGCGAGCTGGATCAGGATCGAGCCGACACCGCCGGCACCGCCGGTGATCAGGAGCGTGCGCGGGTCGACGCTCTTGCCCGGGATCGCGCCGAGCCGATCGAACAGCAATTCCCAGGCGGTGATGGAGGTGAGGGGGAGAGCGGCGGCTTGCGCGAACGAGAGCGATTTCGGCTTGTTGCCGACGATGCGCTCGTCGACCAGGTGGAATTCGGAATTGGTGCCCTGGCGCAGGATCGAGCCCGCGTAAAACACCTCGTCACCCGCCTTGAACAGCGTGACGTCGGGGCCGACGGCATCGACCACGCCGACCGCGTCATAGCCGAGAATCTTGGTCTCGCCCTCGGGCGGGGCGGCGCGTTTGCGCACCTTGTAGTCGACTGGATTGGCCGAGATCGCTTTCACGGCAACGCGGATATCGCGTCCCGTGGGCTCGGGTTTCGCGGTCTCGAAATCGATCAGCGCATCCTGATCCTCGATCGGAAGCGATTTCTTGTAGCCGACGGCCTTCATGGCTTGTCTCCATCAGATGGCGTGCTCGCCCGCCGTTGTAACTGTCCCGCTGGCTCCCATTTGGCAAGTACTGTAAATTCGGGGATATAGTCCCTGTTTGGATACTATTGGGAAAACACGCATGAAACGGCGCAATTTTGCCCGTCGTCCCGGCTGCTCGGTCGAGGCGACGCTGGACCTGATCGATGGCAAATGGAAGGGCGTGATCCTCTACCATCTCCAGGGCGGCACCCAGCGCTTCGGCGAATTGCGCCGCATGATGCCCGGCATCACCCAGCGCATGCTGACCAAGCAGCTTCGGGCGCTGGAGGAGGACAAGCTCGTGATCCGCAAGGTCTATGCCGAAGTGCCGCCGCGCGTGGAGTATTGCCTCTCCGAGTTGGGTGAGAGTCTCCGGCCGGTGATCGATATTCTGAAAGCCTGGGGCGAGAGCCACCAGCAGCGGCTGTCCTGCGCGCCGCCGCCTGAGGTCGTGAAGAAGCCGAAGCGCGCGGCTTAAATGTCCGGGAGCGGCGTGCCGCTCCCGGAAGGAGACAGTTTAGAACGCGACCTGCGTCCGCATCGCGACCGCATTGAACGTCGAGCCCGCATTCACCGCGGACACGGCGCTTGCCTGCCTGGAGATGTCGCCATGCAGGTAGTCGAGCATGAAGCGGACGTTGTTGTTCACGTACCAGTTCAGCGCGGCGGTGTAGATGGTTTGCCGTCCGCCCGCGATGCCGGCCGCGGTCGCGAGCTGATCGTTCAGGTTCATCGTGCTCACGCGCCCTGCGACTTCCCAGGCGCCCCAACCGCCACCCGCGAGGGAGAAGGGATTGGCCGGCTTGATGCCGCCGTAGGAAGCCGACGCCGGATTGTAGGCTCGATGCTCGCCGGTCAGGACGTAACCGACCTGCGCGTAGCCGCCGTCGAACTTCAGGCTCGTCGCGCCAACCGGCGGCAGGCCGGTATTCGCCGTGCGGTCGACGTTGAACCAGTAATATTCGCCCTGCGCGATGAACGAGCCGTAAGTCGCGGCCGCTTCGACGCCGTAGACCTGCGCCCCGGATACGTTGGCAATCGCTCCGGTCGAGATCAGCGTCGTCGGATCGATCCGCAGCTCGGGCCGGTCGCTGAGTGTGAGCGTCTGCGCCTGTGTCACCAGATTGCGCGGCGGCTGGATCAGCCATTCCGCATCGGCGCCGATATGCACGGAGTAACCGTTGCCGCTGATCGGGTTGCCGGCGACGCGGGCGACCGCGCCATATTGCTCGCTGGTGCCAGGCGGCGAGACGCTTGAGGCCGAGTGGATCTGGCCCGTGGTCGGCCCGGTGACGTAGGCGCCCATCCAGAGCTGATCATTCCACCAGCGGGTACCGACGGCCGAGCGGAAGTCCCCGGCTGCGATGTTCTGTGCGATGATGCCGGCCGAGGCGCGCTCCATGAACATGACGTCATTGGAGCTGGTGGATTCGTCGAGTGTCCAGGGGATGTCCATGACGCCGGCTTCGATCGCCATCTTGCCGCCGAACGGCTTGAGGCCGGTGTAGCTGAGATAGGCGTTTTCGATGCCCGACGTGCCGCCGCCCGGAAGGAAGCCGACAGCGGTGGCGCCGGCCGCGCCGGTGCCGCCGAAGCCGTCGGACGTGCCGCCGAAATCGTAGATCAATGAGTAGTTCCAGTCGCCAAAGAACTTGCCGACGATGCCGATACGCGCGCGGCGGACGTTCTCGCCACTGTCCAGCTTTTGAGGCGCCGTCGATGCCGTGTCGGGACGGTAGTTGTAGCCGCCGACATCCCAGTGCACGCGGCTCGTGATGGCGACGCAGTTCTGTTCGTCCGCGGTACAGATGGTCGGCCGGTTGTTCGGCATCGTCACCACGACGCCTGACGGGGCGACCGGGCCCTTGACGGGAATTGCCGCGTTGGCATTGGCAAGGGCGGCCTTCGCCTCAGAACGCGCTTCAGCCTTGGCCTCGGTCTTGGCTTCCTGCCTGGCCTTCGCCGTGGCCGCGGTGTTCGCTGCGGTCTGGTTCTGAAGCTTGTCGAGCTTCTGCTCCAGCATCTTCAACTGCTGCTTGAGGAGCGCGATCTCCTGATCGCTGTTGTTTGCCGATTGGGCCTGGGCCTGCGAGGCCGCCAGCACACCGGCGAGGCCAATCGCCGTGGCTGCAATTCTTGTCCTGCTCATGTCGTGACTCCATCCTTTGACGAACTTCCCCAAGTCGCAACGGGAGAGCCTATGACTGATCGATGACTGCCCCGCGACGGCGCGCGCCCGGTTGCCCTGTTCCCAGTGGTGCCAATTCGCCGCAACCGAATCCGCCATCGCGCAGAATGCAAGATGATGCGCGTCATGCCAATCCACCGCCCCGGGGCCATTGTCATTTCGCACGTTGGGCTTGCATTCCGGACACACTGGCGAGGCTGAATATTGCTGCCCGGCGCCCTTCTATTGGGGGGCGAACGCGCCTATATTCCGGCGTCTTTTCCAAGAGGTAGGAATGTTTCGATCGACCTTCACCGCCGTCGTCACGGCATTGTGCATAGCTTTTTCGGCTCACTTCAATCCGGCTGCGGCGCAGGACCGTCGCGTGCCCTCGTCGCTGGCCGAGTTGCGGCTGTCCTATGCGCCGATCGTGCAGCGTGTGCAGCCGGCAGTCGTCAACGTCTATGCTGCCAAGGTGGTGCAGAACCGCAATCCGCTGCTCGACGACCCGATCTTCCGCCGTTTCTTCGGCGGCGGCCAGCAGCAGGAGCAGGTGCAGCGCTCACTGGGCTCGGGCGTGATCGTCGATTCCTCCGGGCTCGTCGTCACCAACGTCCACGTCATCGAAGGCGCCGATCAGGTGAAGGTGTCGCTGTCGGACAAGCGCGAGTTCGAGGCCGAGATCGTGCTGAAGGACTCCCGCAGCGATCTTGCGGTGCTGCGTCTGAAGGACACCAAGGAGAAGTTTCCGGCGCTCGAATTCACCAACTCGGATGAGCTGATGGTCGGCGACGTCGTGATGGCGATCGGCAACCCCTTCGGCGTCGGCCAGACCGTGACTCACGGCATCATCTCGGCGCTGGCGCGCACGCAGGTCGGCATCACCGACTATCAATTCTTCATCCAGACAGACGCTGCGATCAATCCCGGCAATTCCGGCGGCGCGCTGGTCGACATGAACGGCCGGCTCGCGGGCATCAACACCGCGATCTACTCGCGCTCCGGCGGCTCGCAGGGCATCGGCTTTGCGATTCCGGCCAACATGGTGCGCGTCGTCGTCGCTTCCGCCAAGAGCGGCGGCACGGCGGTGAAGCGGCCATGGCTCGGTGCGAAGCTCCAGGCGGTGACGCCCGAGATCGCCGAGAGTCTCGGCCTGCGCTCGCCGACCGGCGCGCTGGTCGCGAGCGTCGTCCCCAATGGTCCCGCGGCGAAGGCCGGCTTGAAATCCTCCGACCTCATCACCGGCATCGACGGCCAGGCCGTGGACGATCCCAATGCGTTCGACTACCGCTTTGCGACCCGTCCGATCGGGGGCAGTGCGCAGATCGACGTGCAGCGCGGCGGCAGGCCGCTGAAGCTCACGATAGCGCTCGAGACCGCGCCTGATGCCGGCCGCAACGAGCTGGTCCTCACCGGGCGCTCGCCGTTCCAGGGCGCGAAGGTCTCGACCATCACACCGGCGCTTGCCGACGAGCTACATCTCGACGCCGACACCGAAGGCGTCGTGATCGTCGATCTCGGCGGGGACAGCGCGGCCGCGAATGTCGGCTTCCAGAAGGGCGACATCATCCTGGCGGTCAACAACCAGAAGATCGCCAGGACCGGCGACCTCGAGAAGGCCGCCGGCGAACGCCAGCGGCTCTGGCGCATCACGCTGGTGCGCGGCGGTCAGCAGATCAACGTCACGCTGGGCGGATGAGTCCGAAGCGACCACAGGAGACGCCAACTCTCTTTGCCGCGGCGGGGCTCGATCACGAGGCCCCGCATCCGCTGCCGGACCGGCTGCGGCCGCGTGCGTTGTCGGAAGTCGTCGGCCAGGACCACATCCTCGGGCCCGACGGCGCGCTGACGCGCATGCTGGAGACGCGCACGCTCGGCTCATTGGTCTTTTGGGGACCGCCCGGCACCGGCAAGACCACGGTGGCGCGGCTGCTCGCGGATGCGACGGACCTGCATTTCGAGCAGATTTCCGCGGTGTTCTCCGGCGTTGCGGACTTGAAGAAAGCGTTCGATGCCGCGCGGGCCCGCCGCGAGATGGGCAAGGGTACGCTGCTATTCGTCGACGAGGTGCATCGTTTCAACCGTGCGCAGCAGGATTCGTTTCTGCCTGTCATGGAAGACGGCACCGTCGTCATGGTCGGCGCCACCACGGAAAACCCGTCCTTCGAGCTCAACGCGGCGCTGTTGTCCCGCGCGCGCGTGCTGGTCTTCCGCTCGCTCGATGCTGCCGCGATCGAAAAACTGTTTGCGCATGCCGAGGAGGTAGAGGGCCGCAAGCTGCCGCTCGATGACGAGGCGCGCGCTGTCCTGGTACGCATGGCCGATGGCGATGGCCGCGCATCGCTGACGCTGGCCGAAGAGGTCTGGCGTTCCGCGCGGGCGGACGAGGTTTTCAATGCCACGCAGCTGCAGGACATCCTGCAACGCCGCGCGCCGATCTACGACAAATCGGCCGACGGACATTACAATCTGATCTCGGCGCTGCATAAGTCTGTGCGCGGCTCCGATCCGGACGCTGCGCTGTATTATCTCGCGCGCATGCTCGATGCCGGCGAGGACCCGCTGTTCCTGGCGCGTCGCGTCGTGCGCATGGCGGTGGAGGACATCGGCCTTGCGGACCCGCAGGCGCTCGTCATTGCCAATGCCGCGAAAGACGCGTTTGATTTCCTCGGCCACCCCGAAGGCGAGCTCGCCATCGCGCAGGCCGTGGTCTATCTCGCCACCGCACCGAAATCGAACGCGGTCTACACGGCGTTCAAGGCCGCGATGCAGACGGCAAAGCATGCCGGCTCGCTGCTCCCGCCAAAGCACATCCTGAATTCGCCGACCCAACTGATGAAGTCGGAAGGCTACGGTGCCGCCTACGAATACGACCACGACACGCCCGATGCCTTCTCGGGCCAGGACTACTTCCCGGAAGCCTTGGGCCGCCAGACGTTCTACGACCCGCCCGAGCGGGGTTTCGAGCGCGAGATCCGCAAGCGGCTGGATTACTGGGCCAAGCTGCGCAAGGAGCGGGGTGGCTCACGCTAAATCGGCCATTTCGTCGTGACGAAAGGCCGCTTTTAGGGTAGGCAGGCAAGCATGAGCCGCCGCATCAAAAGAACCAACCAAGAGCCCCGTTCGCGCGATGAGCGCAAGGAATCGCGTCCGTTCAAGGCGAGCAGCGCGAAGAAGGCTGGACCGCGTCCGGGAGGCAAGCCCGGCAGCAAGCCACCGCGCTTTGCGGCCGAACGCGCCGAGCGGCGTCCGCCCAGGGTTGCGCTAAAAAAGCCTGAGCCTGAAAGGGCCGCGCCGGCAAAGCCGGTCGAGGCGCTGCTGCCGACCAAGGTGCAGACCGTCAAGGTGACGGCCGACGAGAACAACATGCGCGTCGATCGCTTTCTCGAGGCGCGCTTTCCCGGCCTGTCATTCTCCCACATCCAGCGTGTCGTCCGCAAAGGCGAGTTGCGCGTCGACGGCAAGCGCGTCGACAGCAAGGATCGTCTCGAGGAGGGGCAGAGCGTCCGGATTCCGCCGCTGAAGCTCGACACGCCGAAGGCCGTGGGCGAACTCTCGGAGGGCGCGCAAAAGACGCTTGCCGCGCTGAAGGAGATGACGATCTACGAGGATGACGACGTCCTCGTGCTGAACAAGCCCGCCGGCCTCGCCGTGCAGGGCGGCTCGGGCATGACGCGGCACGTCGACCAGATGCTGGAGGTGATGCGCGATTCCAAGGGCCAGAAGCCGCGCCTCGTCCACCGCATCGACAGGGAGACGTCGGGCTGTCTCCTGATCGCGAAGACGCGCTTCGCCGCCTCGCATCTGACCGGCGCGTTCCGTTCACGTTCCGCGCGAAAGACCTATTGGGCGCTGGTGCCGGGCTTGCCGAAGCCGAAGCAGGGCCGCATCTCGACCTTCCTTGCAAAGGAGGAGAGCGAGGACGACACCATCATGCGCATCGCCCAGCATGGCGACGAGGGCGCGAGCCACGCGGTGACCTATTACGCGGTGGTCGAGACGGCCGGCAACAAGCTGACCTGGGTGTCGCTGAAGCCGGTGACGGGACGCACCCATCAGCTGCGCGCGCACATGGAGCATATCGGCCATCCCATCGTCGGCGATCCCAAATATTTCAACATCGAGAACTGGCAGTTGCCGGGCGGCTTGCAGAACCGGCTGCATCTGCTGGCGCGCCGCATCGTCATCCCCCATCCACGCGGCGGCTTTATCGACGCCACCGCGCCGCTGCCGCAACATATGCAGCAGTCGTGGAATCTGCTCGGGCTGGATGCGAGCCGATTTGACCCGATCGAGAACGCGCCGGAGGAGTAGTCGCCGAATGGGGCAGGCGATGTTTGCCCCGTTCACGACATTCGTCGAGTTCCCCCACGCCCGTCGCTCGATTTATCGGCTGCCGATCTTATCTTAAAGCGTAGCACTCAGTGACCGGGACCGAAAACTCACATGCGCGAATTGTTCGAAGAAGCGGCCAGCCAGCCCCCGCAGGATCCCACGGAGTCGGCGCGCGCGTCCGCACGCACCCCGCTGCGCAAGCGCTTCTACAAGGAGGCCGGCGTCGCCGACGCCGAAGGCGGCTTTGCCATTACCCTCGACGGCAAGCCGATCCGGACGCCGTCCGGCCGTCAGGTGGTGATCCCGGCACGCGCGCTCGCCGATGCCGTGGCCGCGGAATGGGCCGCCCAAAGCGAGGCGATCGATCCCGTGACGATGCCGCTGACGCGGATCGCCAACAGCGTGGTCGAGGGCGTGATCGACCGCATCGAACTCGTCAGTGACGACCTCGCCAAATACTTCGAGACCGACCTGCTGTTCTATCGCGCCGGCCACCCCGAGGGGCTGGTCGCCCGCGAGGCCGCGCATTGGGACCCTGTGCTGTTCTGGGCCGCGGAGGCGCTGGGGGCGCATTTCATCCTCTCCGAGGGCATCATGCACGTGAAGCAGCCGGACGAGGCGCTGCGGGCGGCCCGTGACGCGCTGCCGGGTGATGCCTGGTCAGTCGCGGCGCTCCATGTGGTGACGACCCTGACCGGCTCGGCGCTGCTGGCGCTGGCGCTCGCCCATGGCGTGCGGGATGCCGATCAGGTCTGGGCTGCCGCCCATGTCGATGAGGACTGGAACATCGACCAATGGGGCGTGGACGAGGAGGCGGCCGCCCGCCGGGCCACGCGTCTGCGGGACTTCCAGGCCGCCGTGGCGGTGTTGATGGCCGTGAACTCGCCCGCGGCCCAAGGTCCTTAACGAGAGGTTTACGAGGGGGCCTTAGGGTGGGGCCAGCGTTCCACGGGCCCTTGAGATGCCGACGCCGATAAGCTCGATCATTCCCGTCAGTGCCGCCAGCCCCGTGGCTGATGCGGCGACACCTGATCTTGTGCTTCAGGCCGGCAGCGTGGTCGATGCAAGGGTCGTCAGCGTGCTCGCCGACAACCTGGTGCGGATCGCGATCGCCAATCTCTCGATGGACGTGATGTCCGAGGTGTCGCTGACCCCAGGGCAAAATCTCCAGCTCGCGGTCTCGCAGAACGACGGCACTATCAGGCTTGCTGTCGTCAATGGTGCAGGCGAGGCGAGTGCCGATCAGGTCACACTGACGCCGACGGCAGCCTCGCTGATCGACAGCCCGTCGCTTGCACCATCCGCAACCGCGGCCCGCAATCCGCTGACGCCGGCCGAGCAGGTCGCGGTCACTCTCGCATCGGCCGAGGCCGTGACCAAACAAGGCAGCCAGGCGCCGCTGTTCGCCAATCTGGCATCGCTCGTCACCGGCAGCGATCTTCCCGAGGGACTGAAGCAGGCCGTGCTGGATGTGCTGGCGCAACAGACGCCGCTCAACTCCGCGCTCGATGGCGGCGATATCGAATCCGCCTTCCAGAAGTCGGGCCTGTTTCTCGAGGCCTCGCTGGCGGCGGGCGCGACGCCGACGTCAGGCGCTGTGCCGGACCTGAAGGCAGCGCTGCTGGTGCTGCGCCAGACGCTCGCGGCGACCTCGGGCACGCTCGAGCCCGCCGCGCCACAGATAGCAGTGCCAAGCGCCGCGCTTCCGCCGAACGCCGCGGCTCCGCAGATCGCAGCTTCGGCGTTGCGAGTGGCGGGCGAGGCCGCGCAAACGGTGCTGCCAACGCCCGACGCTGAGGTTGCCCAACCGGTCCAATTGCCGCGCGACGCTGCGCTTGCGACTGCCGTGCTGAAAGACATGGCCGGCGAAACGCAGCAGGCGGGTCTGCCACGGACCATCTCTGCAGGTCTTGCCGCGACCCTGCTGCAAGAGGTCACGCAAAACCTGCCGCGCATGACCGGCAATGTGCCGGGCACGAACAAGGCCATGCCCGATAGCCATGTCTTCGAAGCGGCCGCGCGGACGTCGACGCCACCGCCATTTCGCGGCGCGCTGCCGTCGCCGCAGGCCGTTGCCGCACCGTCGCTCGCGCCCAACACTCCGCTAGCGGCGACCGTGCATCGCCTGCTCGACGACACGGATGCCGCGATCGCACGCCAGACGCTGTTGCAGGTGGCCTCGCTCCCGGATCGTACCGATGCCGGCGGCCACCGCATCGATCCGACCGTGCCGCAGTGGAATTTCGAGATTCCGTTTGTGACCCCGCAGGGCACCGCGATGGCGCAGTTCGAGATCTCGCGCGATGGCGGCAACGAAACGCCCGATCCCGCCAAGCGCGCCTGGCGCGCGCGCTTCACGCTCAATGTCGAACCGGCCGGTCCCGTGCATGCGCTGGTCACGCTCAACGGCGACAAAACCTTTGTGCGGATGTGGGCCGAGCGGCCTGCGACTGCGCAGCAACTCCGTGCCGGCATCGGCGAACTCAATCAGGCGCTGACCAGGGCCGAGCTCACGCCCGGTGACATCGTGGTGCGTGACGGCACGCCGCCGCAGCCGGCACCCGCGCGCGCCGGGCATTTTCTGGACCGCGCCACATGAGCGAGGAATCCAAGCTCGCGATTGCGCTGCATTACGAGAAGGGCAGCGGCGCGCCTGTCGTCGTCGCCAAGGGCAAGGGCACGATCGGCGCCAAGATCGTCGAGATCGCCAAGGCCAACGACATCCCGATCGAAGAAAACGAGATTCTGGCCGGTGCGCTCTCCAAGGTCGAGCTCGGCGAGGAAATCCCGCCTGATCTCTACAAGGCCGTCGCCGAGGTCCTCGTGTTCGTGCTGCGCCTCTCCGGCCGTGCGCGCTAGCGCACAGCGCTGATCGGACTCGGCAACGACGGAGCATGCGGCGCCGACGTTGGCTCCCAGATACTCCTCATGGTGAGGAGCCGGCGTCTCACGCCTTGTCGGCGGGCTTCTTGACCGTCAGCGCCTGGTCGATGGCGAAGCCGCCGATTTCGCTCATCGCCTGTGAAATCACATCGCCCTTCCGCGCAAAGCCGCTGGAGAGATGGTCGAACTGCGTCCGCGCCAGCCGCAGCACCTCGATCGGTACCGAGATGACGGTCTCATTGAAAGCGTCGACTGAGGTCCGCAACGTCTCAAGTTCGGTGGTGAGCTTGCCGATGTGGCTTTCCGCGTCCCGCATCAGGCCGAGCAGCCTGCCGCGCTCGGTGTCGAATGCGGTCCGCTCGGCAGCCGCCGCCGCGGTCACCTCGGCCAACTGAGTCCGCAGCGCGGCGATCTGGCTGACCATCGCGTCGGACGCGAGTGCAGTGACCTTGCGCAGCTCCTCCAGGCGCTTGTTCTCTTCCTGCTGTTCGTGAAACAGCCGTTCGGCCGACATTGCCCGCTGTGTGAGCGATCCAATCAGCGCGGCCGCGCGCAGCAGCATCTCGCCGTTCCGCCCCGACACCATGCTGGCCATCCGCCGCAGGAAATCGGTCGTCTCGGACGCGCTGTTCGGAGGCAGGGGAACGACCGTGGCGGACATGGGGTGATGCTTGCAGCCGGACGTGATGACCGCCGCCGTACCGACTGAGCTCACGCAACATTCGGCGCCTGATCGTAAGCCCCGAGCAAGCCTGAATCGCCGGGCCGGGTCAACCGATCAGCGCGGGCAAATCGCGCTCATCCCGCCGCGCGTGCAGTGGGGGTCAAGCGCTTTTCTGCCGGCCGATCCGCCCCAGATGGGTGAAGCCAAACCCGGCTGAATATTTCAGGCCGTAGCCCAGCGCCCGGTCGATGCCGATATGGGCGAGCCAGATCAAGGCGATGGACAGGGTGAGGGGCGAGGCGAGCCCGAAACCCAGCGTCATCAGCGTCACCGGCGCCAGGTAGCTGTGGGCAGCGTTGTAGACCAGTGCGCCGAATTTGGCGTCCGACAGATAGGCCAGAAAGCTCAGATCGGGCACAAAGAAGAGCAGGGCGAACACCAGCCAGGAGCCGCCCCAGGCGGCGTAGAGCATCACCATGCCTGCGAACAGGGTCAGTCCCTCGAGCCGTAGCAGGATGTTGACGCCGCCGGTTGCAGCCCCGGTCTCGGCAGATCTCTCGTCCATCGTCCCCTCCAGGCAAAACTTTGTAATTCCTTGCGCTTTCACGCTGCGGCAAGGCAGCCTTGCGGCACCGAAAGCCGCTTCCCGGCCCGCAAAATGCCGTGTTAGAACCCCCGGCAATCGCATTTAGGCTAAGAACTGGCGGGAGCAAATGAAACATATCCTGGACGCCCTTGAAGACCGTCGTGCCGGCGCAAAGCTCGGCGGCGGGGAGAAGCGGATCGAGGCGCAGCATGCCCGCGGCAAGCTGACCGCGCGCGAGCGCATCGAGCTGCTGCTCGACAAGGGATCGTTCGAGGAGTTCGACATGTTCGTCGAGCACCGCTCCACCGAGTTCGGCATGGAGAAGAACAAGGTGCCCGGCGACGGCGTCGTCACCGGCTGGGGTACCGTCAACGGCCGCAAGACGTTCGTGTTCGCCAAAGACTTCACCGTGTTCGGCGGCTCGCTCTCCGAAACGCATGCGCTGAAAATTACAAAACTTCAGGACATGGCGATGAAGGCGCGCGCGCCCATCATCGGCCTCTACGACGCGGGCGGCGCCCGCATCCAGGAGGGCGTCGCCGCGCTCGCCGGCTATTCCTACGTCTTCCGCCGCAACGTGCTCGCCTCGGGCGTGATCCCGCAGATCTCCGTCATCATGGGTCCCTGCGCCGGCGGCGACGTCTATTCGCCCGCGATGACTGACTTCATCTTCATGGTGAAGAACACCAGCTACATGTTCGTCACCGGTCCTGACGTGGTGAAGACGGTCACCAACGAGGTCGTGACCGCCGAAGAGCTCGGCGGCGCGTCGGTGCACGCCACGCGCTCCTCGATCGCCGACGGCGCCTTCGAGAACGATGTCGAGACGCTGCTGCAGATGCGTCGCCTGATCGACTTCCTGCCGTCGAACAACACTGACGGCGTGCCGGAATGGCCGAGCTTCGACGACACGGCTCGCATCGACATGTCCCTGGACACGCTGATCCCCGACAATCCGAACAAGCCCTACGACATGAAGGAGCTGATCCTGAAGGTCGTGGACGAGGGCGACTTCTTCGAGATCGCCGACATGTTCGCCAAGAACATCGTCACCGGTTTCGGCCGCATCGCCGGCCGCACCGTCGGCTTCGTCGCCAACCAGCCGATGGTGCTGGCCGGCGTGCTCGACAGCGACGCCTCACGCAAGGCCGCGCGCTTCGTCCGTTTTTGCGATGCCTTCAACATCCCGATCGTCACCTTCGTCGACGTGCCGGGCTTCCTGCCGGGCACCGCGCAGGAATATGGCGGCCTCATCAAGCACGGCGCGAAACTCCTGTTCGCCTACTCGCAGTGCACCGTGCCGCTGGTGACCATCATCACCCGCAAGGCCTATGGCGGCGCCTTCGACGTCATGGCGTCGAAGGAAATCGGCGCCGACATGAACTACGCCTGGCCGACCGCCCAGATCGCCGTGATGGGCGCCAAGGGCGCGGTCGAGATCATCTTCCGCAGCGACATCGGTGATCCCGACAAGATCGCCGCCCGCACCAAGGAATACGAAGACCGCTTCCTGTCACCGTTCATCGCCGCCGAGCGCGGCTACATCGACGACGTCATCATGCCGCACTCGACGAGAAGGCGGATCGCGCGGGCGCTGTCGATGCTGAAGGACAAGAAGGTGGAAACGCCGGCGAAGAAGCACGACAATTTGCCGTTGTGAGGGAAGTGTAGGCGGGTGGCGAAAGCGTAACCCGCCAACTCATCTGAATGCGGCGGATTACGGCTGCGCCTAATCCGCCCTACAATCGGGATCCGGCAGCCGCAATCCCATGACCGAAGACGATCCGACCGACGAAATCTCCGACATCGAGGATCGGATCGAGCGGCTCGCCGAGATCGCGGAGCGTTGCCGGAAGTACATCCTGGCGTCCAAGATCGCGATCGGCAGCGGTGCTGCGCTGCTTCTGGTCACGATCCTCGGGCTGTTCGGATTTGGTCAGACCGCCGCGCTCGGCTCGATCGCGCTGGTGCTCGGCGGCATCGTCTCGCTCGGCTCGAACATCAGCACGTTGCGGCAGACGGACGATGCGATCGGGGCTGCGGAGGCGCGCCGCTCGGCGTTGATCGGCAGCATCGATCTGCGCGTGGTCGCTGATACGCCGATGAAGCTAGTGTGAGACGTTGCCTCACGCGGCAGTCTCGACGGCCAGCGTCCGCATCTCCGCACGACATTCCGCGGCGAACGCCTGAAGCCGTTCCGCGGTTTGCTGGTCGAGGATCGCCTTAGCCAGACGCTCGGCGCGGGCTACTTGCTCTCTGAGATAGTCGATACGGGCCATGTGTCACCTTCCGCCGGGACAATTTGAAGCAAATTGCTTCGTTCCTGTGGCCGTGAACCTATGGCTAACCGCGGGTTAATGATGTGCGGTGGGTCTCACCCCGCGCGCCTTGTCCCCCGCAGCGAAATGCGCCATCTGGTCGTCCCGCGCTTTGGCAAATGCAGGGCGGCCCGTGGCGCGCGCGACGTAGGCGCGGCAGGCAGAGCTGTCGGCGAGACCGCCAAAACGTTCGGCGACGCGCAGCACGTCCGCCATCAGGATATCGGCGACGGAGAACGCACCAGCCAGCCATTCGCGGTCGGCCAGCACCATCTCCATGTGCTTGAGGCGAAGCGTGAGGAAGTCGTCGAAGAATTTCGATCCCGGCTGCCCCATGAACTTCAGCATCGTCCACGGCAGGCTCGCCATCTCCACCGAATTGAGCGCGCCGAACACCCATTCCGTCACGTCGCTGCGGCTGCGCGGATCCGACGGCATGAGCTTGGTGCTGAGCCCGCCGAGATGCAGCAGGATGGCGCCGGTCTCGAAGATCGAGAGATCGCCGTCGGTCAGCCACGGCGCCTGGGCGAACGGCTGGTGCGCCAGATGCGCGGGGCCGCGGTCAGCGAACGGCGTGCTGGCGACGCGATAGGGCAAGCCAGCCTCTTCGAGTGCCCAGCGCACCCTGAGGTCGCGGACATACCCGCGCGGCGGCGGGGGAACCCAGTCGTAGGTGTACAGGGTGAGGTCGGCCATGGGGTGTCTCCGTGCTGTCTCGGGCAAAGGACGGACGAGGGGCGCCCGTTCCGACATGGGGCGTGAAATTTTGTACGTTCGTGGGGTGGATTAGCCGAAGGCGTAATCCACCAGCGCCTGTCCCGTCGAATAGAAAGGCGGCGGATTACGCTTTGCTAATCCGCCCGGCGAAGCGCTGCTGATTGGCATCACTGCCCGAGCTTCGCCAGCTTGCCTTGCTTCGCGGCTTCCACCGCGCGCTCCGCATCTTCCGGCAGGAGCGTCCGCTCCGCGACCTGCCGCGTCGCCTCGCGCTTCACCGCGGCGACATAGGCGCCGTCGTCGGCATAGCGCTCCGCAATCGACAGCCTGGGATCGTGTACTTCCTTGCGCGCCGCTTCCGTCGGTGCGAACGGCACGACCGCGCCCTGCAGCGGATAGAGCGCCGTCGGCCCAAATCCCTGCGCACGCGGGTTCCAGGCGGTATAGGTCGCGCGTGGTACGGCCAGCGCAAGCTGGCGAATGCCCGCGATGGCCATGCCGTCATCGTCGGCCTTCGGCACGAACACGGGATAGCGGCCGATTTCCCTGGGCGGCAGCACGCTCTGGTCGGAGAAGGCAGCGAGCGTGTGGATGCCGGCATAGGGCAGGCCGGGAATGTCGGTCGGCACCGCGCCTTGCGCTGCCACCAGCGTGCCATGGGCGCGCATGGGGATGCGGCTTGCGGGCGGCCTCGTGCCGTCGCTGATCCAGGCGTTGAGGTCGGTGAGCAGAGCGCGCATCGGCATGCCAGCATGCATCGGGTTCTGCGGCAGCGACATCGCCGGCACGCCCTTCTTCATCACGTCGGTCGGCTCCGCGAAATGCGGTGTGCCCGCGATCATGTAGGCGCGGACGTTGTCGGGCAGGTCGAGATGATTGCCGGCCAGGTCAGTGACGAGCAGCGAGGCGTGCGAGGCCCACCATTCGTGCTCGCTGTCGGTCTGCATCACCTTCGGGCACGTCGCCGAGAGCGAGCAGCGGCGGAGCAGGCCATCGGTCTTGCCTGAATAGGGATCGCTGAGGCTCGCATAGGTGAAGGGGAACAGATCGGCCTGCCATGCCGGATCCTGCATGTGGCGCGGGTTGCGGCCGGGCAGGCCGAAGCGGACATTGGTCGCCATGCGCCGCGTGCCCGCAACATGCGGCATCAAGCCGTCGAATACTGTGCGGCCCCGGAGATCCTCGTTGAAGCCGAGATAGAGGAAGTCGCGCAGGAAGCGGCCGGATTGCGAGACGCCGAAACCGATGGCGCGGCTGACCGAAGGATGCAGGCCGTCGAGCAATGGGTTCGCCTGCGTCTCGTCGTGGCGGAGGAAGCTGACGACATCGCGCACGGCCGCAAACCCCATGCCGAGCGGCACCGGATCGCGCGCAGTGTAGGTGATCTCGTAGAGCGCACCGGCGTCAAAGCCGTCGGGCCGGGTGATCTCCACGGTGTTGGGATCGATCAGCTTTGCCGAGAGGCCGGGTGGTGTTTGCCGCGCATCGGCCCAGGCCGCGCGTACGGTGACGTTGAGATTGGCGGGATCGGTGGCGGGCCAGGTCAGCGTCGCGCGCGCCGGATTGGTGGTGTTGTCGAACACGACCTCTTCGCGCGCGGGCCCGGTGATGTTTTTGATCGCCGGCGCAGCCATCGCGAGTTGTCCCGGCTTCGAGGGAATGTCGCCCTGCCAGCCGACCCAGACCATCGTAAAGCCCTGGCGATGCAGGAAGCCGATGCCGGCATCCTCGGCCTTGTCGGCATTGTTGGCGCCGGGCTGGGCAGAATCGTCGAACAATTGCGGTGCGAGCTTGCGGCCACGATTGGGCACGTCCAGCAGCAGCGTGCCGTTGCCGTGGGTGGGATCGGAGGGCCTGAGGATCACGACATCGGCGGTGGCCTCGACCTTGCCGTCGGCGTTGCGCGGCGCCAGCGCGAGATCGGTGATAACGGCGTTGCGCTCGTCGGCCGGATTGAGCGCGAAGGTCGCACGCGCGGTGATGCGCTCATAGGGGCCGACATTGCCGAAGTTGCGCCCGGCAAAGGCCGGCACGCGCTCCGTGATGTCGAAGCGCACGATCTCGGCGCGCAAGGTGACGGGCCACAGCGAAGCGATCGCAACGAGCCCCGTGATGATCCTGCGCATGGCCGGTTTCCTTCCCTGATGTCGCGCGATCGTCATGTTCCGTCGCGCGGGTTTTTGTTGCCGGCACCATATCAAGCTATGCTGCGGCCGAACAACAGGAGGAAATCCGATGCCAGCCGCCTACTTTGTCGTCCGCGCCATCGTCACCGATGCCAGCAAGCGCGCCGCTTTCGACAGATGGTACGAGACCGAGCACGTGCCGGACGCAGTGAAGGCCTTCGGCGTAGCCAAGGCCTGGCGGTTCTGGAGCCTGGACGATCCTTCGCTGCATCAGGCGATGTATCAATTCGATGACGAGGAGAAGCTGGCCGCGATGCTGAAGGGCGATGCGCTGAAGCAGCTGGTCGCCGATTTCAACCGCGACTGGCCCGAGGTGAAACGCTCGCGGGAGACGCTGGTGCTGGCCCAAGAGTTTGCGAAATAGCGAGTTTGCGAAATAGCGCGTCTTCCTGACATCCGTGCAATGAACCTGAACGCGCGATTCAGCGGCAGTTCATGTCGCCGCCGCGACACTTCCTCTGCATCACTTGATCGATGAAGCAGAGGATATCTCATGGAGCGCCGGAACTTTTTGAAACTCGCATTCGGTGTCGCGGCGGGAGCCGCCGCGTTCACGGCGGCCGCAGAGGCCGCGCCATTGGCGCCGCAGGTGCTCGGCAATGGCGGCATGCCATCAGAAAATCCGGACGCTCATCCCGCCGTCACCAGCAGCGAGGAAGCAGCCCAACTCAAGCCCGAGCAGGTGCATTGGCGCGGTCATGGCCACTGGCATCGCCGTCACTGGGGCTGGCGTCATCGCCACTGGCATCGTCGCTGGCGCCGCCGGCACTGGCGTCACTGGTAGCGGTCGGCCCGGACTGAAAAAGGGGATCGCGATTGCGATCCCCTTTTTGCTATGCGCGCACCGATAGAAAGGAAATGGCCGCGCAAACTGATTCGCGCGGCCATTTCGCAAACGCGAGAGATCAGTACGGGCGGCAGCGGCCGGCGTACCAGCGGAAGCCATAGGGGCACACGCGCGGACGCACCACGACGACCGGCGGGGCAACCACGACCGGAGCGGGGGCGACGACAACGGGACCACCACGCATCGGACGGCAGCCGCCATAGGCGCCGCGGTACCAGCCGGGCCCGCAACCATTGGCGGCGCTGGCCGCCTCGCTGAAGCCGACGACCGCGCTGGCGAGCATCACGGCGGCGAACAGATATTTCATTTGATCTTCCTTCTCGTCCTTGGGGCAAGTCTCTGGGGGGATAGAGTCTCGGGAGCTTGGCGCTTGCGGCGCACAATGAATCAAACCATACGATTCGACATGTTAATTTTTGCGACACGTCGGCACGTTGCGATCCAAATCTGCCAATCATGACCTGAATGCGGCATGAACATTCCTTGCGTACGGTCCTGCGCGACATGGATGACGCGAGAGCCCGTTCCGATGAATCGAAACGGAGCGCTCGAGTTTTGTTCTGACGCGTTCTCCTCGGTGCGAACCGATAACCCCCTTCGCTCGAATACGCTTCAGTGGCCGAGAAAGCCCAGCACCAATTCCTTGTACTTCTCCGGCGCCTCGAGGAAGACGAGGTGGCCGGTCTCCGGAATGACTTCAGCCCGTGCACTCGGCATCTTGCTCGCCAGCGCTTTTGCCAGTTCCGCGTTCTGGCCCATCTTGCCGCGCAGTGCCTCCGGTGCGTTCGGCCGGCCTGGCGCGTTGTGGTCGTCGGCGCCCATGATGAACAGCGTCGGCTCGGTGATCTCGGGAATCTCATGCGCGACCGGCTCGCGATAGATCATCTGGCCGGAAGAGACGAAGGCACGCAGCCAGCGTGGATAGTCAGCGCTGCCCTTGATGTTGAAGCGGGCGTCGATGAACGGCGTGATGGCCTCCGGCGGCAGCTTGATCGCGTAATTGGTCTGGAGCTGCTTGCGATAGCCGTCCGCGGTGAGCTTGTCCTCGGTCTCGATGATCTTCTCGGTCGGCGTCGGCGGCACATAGATGCGGTAGTCCTCAAGCCCGATCGGCGCAGTCAGCACGAGATGGTTGACGCGATCGGGATAGGCGCGGGCGATGCGGACGCCGAGCATGCCGCCGAGTGAATGCGCGACGACATCCGCCTTGTCGATCTTGAGGTGATCGAGCAGCGCAATGGTGTTGCGTGCCAGATTGTCGAAATGCAATTCGCCGATGGGCTTGGAGGATTTGCCGAATCCGATCTGGTCCGGCACCACGACGCGGTAACCGGCCTCGTTCAGAAACTTGATGACGGGGGCCCAATAGCTCGACGGAAAATTGCGCCCGTGCAGCAGCACCACGGTGCGGCCGTTCGGCTGCGCAGGTGCGACATCCATATAGGCCATGCGGAGCTGCTCGCCGTCATTGACGACAGGCAACAGGCGCACGGGATAGGGATAGGCAAAGCCTTCGAGCGCGATGCCGTAGGGCTCGCGTTGGGGCGTGTCGGCGGCGTGGGCGATGAGTGGGGAAGCGAGCAGGGCAGCAGCGAGGGCCGCGGGAAAGATGCGGATCATAGGGGTCTCCGTCATGCCCGGCGAAAGCGCGAAGCGTGTCTTCGCGCAGATGTCCCGGGCATCCACGTGCGAGCCGCAATAAAGGCGTGGATGGCCGGGTCAAGCCCGGCCATGACGAGAGGGAGAGTTCACACGTGATTGTGTGCCGTTATGCGGCTGGCGTGATCAGTCCTTGCCGTTCCCGAACAGCGCCGCGAACTGCTTCTCGCCGGTGCGGGTGAAATTCACCACGCGGCTGCCGGGCGTGGCGTCGCGTGCCGCCCATTTCAACTCGGCAAAGCGTTGCATCATCGCGGCGCCCAGCGTGCCGGCGAGATGGTGACGCCGCTCGCTCCAGTCGAGGCAGGCCTTGCAGACCGGCCGGCGCGGATGGCTGAGCATGTCCGACGAGATCTGCAAATGCCTGGCGAGGAAGCGCTCGCCCTCTGTCGTCAGTTCGATCTCCTGCTTCCTCTGCCTGATCAGATTTCGCGTGCGCAGCGAGTCAAGCATCTGCACGCCGAGATCGCCGGCGAGGTGGTCGTAGCAGATCCGCGCGCGGCGCAGCGCCGGATCCTTCGGCCCGGTGCGCACGCGCATGTGGCCGGTGCGTGCAGCAAGTCCGGCAAGGCCTTCGAGCACGCCGGCGACGTCGTCGTCGGTGAGCCGATAGTAACGGTGGCGACCCTGCTTCTCCGGCTCGACCAGCCCGCCGGCCTCGAGCTTGGCCAGATGCGAGCTCGCGGTCTGCGGGGTGATGCCGGCTTCCTGCGCGAGCTCGCTCGCGGTGAGCGCGCGTCCGTTCATCAGCGCCGTGAGCATGTTGGCGCGGGCGGGGTCGCCGACCAGCGCGGCGACCATGGCAATGTCGGGTCCTGATTTCATGCTTCGATGGTAGCCGAAGCATTGTGGTCGGGCAAGGGCGTAGCTTTCACCACGCCGTCATTGTGAGGCGCTTAATCCAGACTGTCCCCGCGGGGGATTCCTGGATTGCTTCGCTGCGCCCGCAATGACGGAAGAAACAGGAGAGCCCATCATGTCCGTCACCGTCTTCATCCGCTACCAGCTCGATCCCTTCAAGCGCGCCCAGTTCGAGGAATATTCGAAGCGCTGGCTCACCATCATTCCGAAATGCGGCGGCGACCTGATCGGTTACTTCATGCCGCACGAGGGCACCAACAATATCGCCTTCGCGCTGGTCACCTTCGAGAGCCTGGCCGCCTATGAGGCCTATCGCGCGCGGCTGCGGCAGGACGCGGACAGCATGGCGAATTTCCATTTCGCCGAGGACAACAAATTCATCCTCGCGGAAGAGCGCACGTTTTTGCGCAAGGTGGTAGTGTAGGCCATCAACGATGAGGAGACGCCCATGATCGCCGTAATTTTCGAGGTCTGGCCCAAGCCGGAACACAGCCAGACTTACTTCGAGCTCGCGGCCGACCTGAAGCCGATCCTGCAGACCATCGACGGCTTCATCTCGGTCGAGCGCTTCGAGAGCCTGACCGAGAAAGGCAAGATCCTGTCGCTGTCGTTCTGGCGCGATGAGGCCGCGGTGCAAGCCTGGCGCAACACGATGGAGCACCGGCGCACCCAGGCCAAGGGCAGGACGAAGATCTTTGCCGACTATCATCTGCGCATCGCCAGCGTCGTCCGGGACTACGGCATGACCGATCGCGAGCAGGCGCCAAAGGACAGCCGCGCGGTTCACGACGCGCACTAGCGCTTAGATTTGCGCGTGCCTATGTCTCCGCGGCCAACAAGGGAGAGAAACATGCATGTGACAACTGCTGACAAGCGCGCGACCTTCAGGAAGATGCACGAGAGCGGCTGCTTCATCCTGCCCAATCCGGTCGATGTCGGCAGCGCCAAGGCGTTGCAGCATCTCGGTTTCAAGGCGATCGCGTCATCGAGCGCAGGCTTCGCCTGGACCATCGGCAAGGCTGACAACCGCGTCACCGTGGAGGACGTCTGTCAGCACCTGGCAGCATTGAGCTCGTCCGTCGACATTCCCGTGAATGCGGATTTCGAGGGCGGCTTTGCGGTCGAGCCGGACAAGGTCGCGGAAAATGTCGAGCGTGGCGTGCGCACCGGCGTCGCGGGCCTGTCGATCGAGGATTCCACCGGCGACAAGGACAAGCCGATCTACGAGCGTGCGCTCGCGGTCGAGCGCATCAAGGCCTCTCGCAAGGCGATCGGCGACAGCGGCACGCTGCTGGTCGGCCGCTGCGAGGCATATCTGTGGGGCGTGACTGATCTCAAGCTCGTCATCGACCGGCTTGCGGCCTATGCGGACGCCGGCGCGGATTGTCTCTACGCGCCGGGCCTGAAGACGCGCGAGGACATCGCCGCGGTGGTGAAGGCGGTTGCGCCAAAACCCTTCAATCTCCTGATCGGTGCATCCGGCCTGTCGTTGAGGGAGGCCGAAGATCTCGGCGTGCGCCGCATCAGCGTCGGCGGCTCGCTCGCCCGCGCCGCCTGGGGCGGTTTCATGCGCGCCGCGAAGGAGATGGCGGAGAAGGGGACTTTTGGCGAACTCGCGAGCGGTTATCCCGGCGGCGAGCTCAACAAGATGTTCAGCTAGATCCAGGCAACAGCGGCGGGACCTTTCGATCCCGCCGCTGTTGCATAGTGTTGCAAATCGTTACTTCGCGCCGTCAGACGGGGTCTGCGTATCCGGCGCCGGCTTGGCCGCAGGCGTATCGGCCGGCTTGCTCGGCGCGGCGCCCGTGGTCACGCCCGGCGCGGTGTTGTTGCGCGGCGTCACGTCACGCATGCCGGGAGGTGCGGCCGGATTGGCCGGAGCCGTCTGCTGCGCAGTCTGCGTTGCAGGCGTGGTGCTGGCCTGGTTGCTCGTGCTGGTGTTGTTCAAACCATAGAACACGGCGCCCAGAACCAGGGCTATTGCCACAGCGAACAGTGCGACCTTGCCGCTGGAGGCGGGGCCTTCACCCAGCTCGGGATCGGCCTGAAGGTCGGCATCCCGGCGCGCCGCGCGAAGGTACTCATCGTCGGCGAGGTTCGGGCGATACGGATCGTTGGGAAAACGGTCGTCAGCCATCGATTTGGTCTCCTCGTTGATTGCGCCTTGACAACCCTTAGCTGCGAGATTCTGTTCCGCGCTCCCTTATGCTTTCGTCGCATGTTGCCCTCGCGCGAGGAATCGGGAACCTGTTCATCTGGAACCTGCATGACGGTTCCATCGAGGAGCAAGGGAACACGGCGATGTGGAGCCTGCCGCCAAGCGATAGCGTGCTGCATTTCCTCTCCTTGGTTGCGGTGGCCGCGCAGGGCATGACGGCCGCGCTCGCCGCGGGGCGCCGCAGCATGGATTGGCTGGGCGTCTGCTTCCTCGGCTGCATCACCGCGCTCGGTGGCGGCACGCTGCGCGATCTCTTCCTCGGACACTATCCCTTGGCCTGGGTGCAAAACCCTGTGTATCTCGCGCTCGCCGGCGGCGCCGCCTTCCTTACCATCGTGTTCGCGCGGCTCGTGCACCGGCTGAAGGTCGCCTTCATCGTGCTCGATGCGATCGGGCTCGTGGTCTTCACCATGACCGGCTGCGATGTCGCGTGGCAGATGGATGCCTCGCTGCCGATCGTGATCGTCTCCGGCATGGTGACAGGCTGCGCGGGCGGCGTGCTTCGCGACGTGCTCTGCAACGACGTGCCGCTCCTGTTTCGCTCCGAGCTCTACGCCAGCGTCTCCGTGGTGACGGGGTTGTTCTACGCCACCGCGTTCGGCTTGAAGCTGAATGCCGAACTCTGGACCGTCCTGACCTTCGCCCTCGGCATCAGCCTCCGCCTGCTCGCGGTGCGCTACAAATGGGAGATGCCGAAGTTCGTATTCACCGGGGATGAGGAGAAGTAGAGCTGACTTCGCCTCGCTCTATCGACGTCGTCATTGTTTCGCTGCGCTCGCAATGACGGAAAGAGGGCCCGCTACGGCTCTTGCCCACGCGCCTTCACGACTTGTGCCGGCGTCACCAGCGGGCCGGCATTGCCCCAGGAATTGCGGATGTAGTTCGTCACCGCGGCGATTTGTTCGTCGGACAGTTGCTTGGCATAGGCCGGCATCTCCCCGGTGTTCGGAGCGCGCGGCGTCGTCACGGTGTGGGCGCCATCGAGGATGATGCGCAAGGTCGAGGACGGGTTGATCGATTGCAGCAGCGCATTGGCCGGCAGCGGCGGGTAGATGCGCGGCGCGCCGGAGCCGTCGGCCTCATGGCAGGCGATGCAGAACTTTGCGTAGACCGCCTGGCCCGCTTTCATCTCGGTCTCCTCGGGCGGCGTCGGGATGGTCTCGCGGCGCACTGGCGGCAGGCTCTTGAGGTAAACCGCCATCGCGCGCACATCCGCATCGCTCATTTTCGAGGTCGAATTGACGATCACCTCGGCCATGGGACCGCCGGCATGGCTTTTGGTGTTGCGGCCGCTCTGCAGATATTCGGTGATGTCGTCCGCGCTCCACGACTGCAATCCGGTGCGCGCGGCGCCATCAAGTCGCGGCGCATACCAACCGCCGAGTTCGCTGCCGGTCAGCGCCTGCGCGCCCTTGTCTGCGCCAAAATAGTTCTTGGGCGTGTGGCAAGCGCCGCAATGGCCTGGTCCGGTGACGAGATAGCCACCCCTGTTCCACGCACTGCTCTTGGTCTGGTCGGGCTCGAACAGGCCGGGCTTGAAAAACAGCAAGTTCCAGGCCCGCATCAGGCCGCGATAGCCGAACGGCCAGCGCAGCTCGGGTTGCTTGTTGCGGCTCGTGACCGGTGCGAGCGTGCCGAGATAGGCGCGGATCGCCAGCGTGTCGTCCTTGGTCATCCGGGTGAAGTAGGGATAAGGAAAAGCCGGGTAGTAAAGCGAGCCGTCCGGCGCGGTGCCATACCGCAGCGCGCGCGTGAAATCGGCGTCGTTCCAGGCGCCGATCCCGGTGTCACGATCCGGCGTCAGGTTCGGCGCATAGATCGCACCGAACGGCGTGTCGATACGCTTGCCGCCGGCGAACGGCTTTGCCGGGTCGGCGGTGTGGCAGCCCGCGCAGTCGCCGGCCTCGACCAGCGTCTTGCCGTAGGCGATCAGCTCGGGCGACGGCTCGGCGGCGATTGCCGCACGCGCAATCGCACTGCACAAGACCAGGCCCGCCAGAATCCCCCGCATCCTCGACCCTTCTTGCTGCGACTCAACAGCCCGTTCGCATGATACGGGCCTCACGTCATTTCGCGACGCCGGGCTATGGTGACACAAATTGAAAATCGCCCATGCCTTTCCGGCCACGAAATTGCGTTTTTTTGCCGTCGTCCCGGAAGGTCCAGATTTGTGATGCGCCGCGTTAAATATCCGACATAGAGTGGCGAAGGTGGTCGGCGCGCCCTAGCTAAAAACGACGGGCAGGCAACGGCTTAAGCAGACGCAAAGCGGCAAAGACCTGAACAGGGCGGTAAGAGGACAGCATGGGCATCAACCAGGGTCCGATCAGTCTCGATCAAAAATACACCCAGGACACCGGCCATATTTTCACGACGGGCATCCAGGCGCTGGTCCGTCTGCCTATGGCCCAGATTCGCCGCGACCGCGCCGCTGGCCTGAACACCGCGGGCTTCATCTCTGGGTATCGCGGCTCGCCGCTCGGCGGTTATGACCAGCAGCTCTTCGCCGCGCGAAAACATCTCGAACAGTACAACATCAAATTCCAGCCCGGCGTGAACGAGGATCTGGCGGCGACCGCGGTCTGGGGCTCGCAGCAGCTCAACCTCTCGCCCGGCGCCAAATATGACGGCGTGGTCGGCATCTGGTACGGCAAGGGGCCGGGCGTTGATCGCTGCGGCGACGTATTCCGCCACGGCAATGCCGCCGGCTCGGCCAAGAACGGCGGCGTCTTGTGCCTCGCCGGTGACGACCACGGCGCAAAATCCTCCACCGTGCCGCATCAGTCCGACCACGCCTTCATGTCGGCTCTGATGCCTTATCTCTATCCGTCGAGCGTCCACGAGATGATCGAGATGGGCCTGCTCGGCATCGCGATGTCGCGCTATTCGGGCTGCTGGGTCGGCATGAAAGTGATCACGGAGACGGTGGAGACCACCGCCGAGATCGACCTGACCGACGAGATGACGCCGTTCGTGATCCCCACCGATTTCGAGATGCCCGAAGGTGGCCTCAACCTGCGCTGGCCCGACGACCGCTTTGCCCAGGACCGCCGCCTCCAGGACTACAAGGGCTTTGCCGCGATCGCCTTTGCGCGCGCCAACAAGGTCAACCGCATCACCATGGATTCGCCGAATGCCCGCTACGGCATCATGGCGTCCGGCAAGAGCTACGAGGATATCCGGCAGGCGTTGCGCGAACTCGGCATCACCCCCGAGGTCGCCGCCAAGATCGGCCTGCGACTTTACAAGATCGGCATGCCCTGGCCGCTGGAACCGGAAGGCGTGCGGCAGTTCGCCGTAGGCCTCGAGGAGATCTTCATCATCGAAGAGCGCCGCGAGATCGTCGAGAACCAGGTCAAGCAGGAGCTGTTCAACTGGCGCGACGATGTCCGTCCCCGCATCATCGGCAAGATGGACGATCACGACAAGCGCTTCCTCCCGTTTGCCGAAGAGCTCAGCGTCGCCTCACTGGCCAGCTCTCTGACCGAGCGCCTGCTTCGACTCGATCTCAATCCCGAAATTGCCAGCATGCTGCGCGCCAAGGCCGACTGGTTCAACGGTCGTCAGGCCACGCAAATGCAGGCGACTGCGCCTGTCTCCCGCACGCCGTATTTCTGCTCGGGCTGCCCGCACAATACCTCGACCAAGGTGCCCGAGGGCAGCCGCGCCTTTGCCGGCATCGGCTGCCACTTCATGGCGCTGTGGATGGATCGCTCCACCGAGACCTTCACCCATATGGGCGGCGAGGGCGTGCCCTGGGTCGGCGTTGCTCCCTTCACCAAGGAAGAGCACGTGTTCGCCAATCTCGGCGATGGCACCTATTTCCACTCCGGCAGCCTCGCGATCCGCCAGGCGGTCGCCTCCGGCGCCAACATCACCTACAAGATCCTCTATAACGACGCGACCGCGATGACCGGCGGCCAGCATGTCGATGGCGAATTGTCGCCGCAGCAGATCACCTTCCAGCTCCACAGCGAAGGCATCCGCGAGATTTATCTCGTTTCCGAAAACCCCGACGCCTATCCGGCCAGCGAGATCGCACCCGGCGTCAAGACCGCGCATCGCGATGAACTCGATACGGTCCAGAAAACGCTTCGTCAGGTCAAGGGTGCGTCCGCAATCGTGTTCGTGCAGACCTGTGCGGCTGAAAAGCGCCGCCGCCGCAAGCGCGGCACGCTGGAGGATCCGGCGCGCCGGGTGCTCATCAATCCCGCGGTGTGCGAAGGCTGCGGTGATTGCTCGGTGCAATCGAACTGCATTTCCGTCGAGCCGCTGGAAACGGCGATGGGGCGCAAGCGTGCCATCAACCAGTCGACCTGCAACAAGGACTATTCCTGCGTGAAGGGCTTTTGCCCGTCCTTCGTCACCATCGATGGCGGCAAAATGCGCAAGCGTGCGCCGGCGGGCGTTGGCGATATCGGCGATCTGCCCGAGCCCGCCTCGCGTCCGACGCTGGACAAGCCTTACAACATCGCGGTCGGCGGCGTCGGCGGCACCGGTGTACTGACCATCGGCGCGCTGCTCGGCATGGCTGCGCACATCGAGGGCAAGGCCTCGATGATTCTCGACATGTCCGGCCTGGCGCAAAAGGGCGGCGCGGTGCTGAGCCACGTCCGCCTGTCGGATCATCCGGCCGAGGTGACGTGCTCGCGCATTGTCACCGGTACGGCGGATGTCGTGCTCGCCGCCGACGAGGTGGTCGCGGTTGCCAAGGACACGATCTCGCTTTGCGAGAGCAGCCGCACTCACGGCATCATCAACAGCCACGTCATTCCCACCGCCGACTTCGTCCTCAACCGCGACTTCAACTTCCAGACCCGCAAGCTGAGCGGGTTGCTGGAGACGGCGCTGCACAAGGACTCCGTGTTCTTCGATTTCACCAAGCCGGCCGAGCAGCTGCTCGGCGACAGCATCGCCACCAACATGATGATGATGGGTTACGCCTATCAGAAGGGCTTGCTGCCCTTGTCGGCGGAATCGATCGAGCAGGCGATCGAGGTCAACGGTGTCTCGATCAAGATGAACAAGGAAGCCTTCCGTCTCGGCCGCCTCGCGGTCGCGGACCCTGCGCGCCTTGCGGAGATGCTGAAGGGGACGGACGAGGTAGCCGCGCCGAAGACGCTCGACGCCATGACGCTCGACGAAGTCATCGAGCATCGCAGCAAGCATCTCACCGCCTATCAGAACGGCCGCCTCGCCAAGCGTTACCGCAAGCTTGTCGACCAGGTCCGCGAGGCCGCGGTCAAGGGCAACTATGGTGATACGCTGCCGCGCGCGGTCGCGATCAACTACGCAAAACTGCTCGCCTACAAGGACGAGTACGAAGTCGCGCGCCTCTTCACCGACGGTGCCTTTGCGCAGCAGCTGCGTGACCAGTTCGAGGGCGATTTCAAGTTCAGCTTCAACCTGGCACCGCCGATCCTGGCATCCGGCGTCGATGCGCTCGGCCGCCCGAAGAAGCGCGCCTTTGGCCCGTGGATGCTGAAGGTGTTCGGTGTCCTCGCAAAGCTCAAATTCCTGCGCGGCACCCCGCTTGACATCTTCGGCCGCAGCGCCGACCGCAAGCTCGAACGCGACCTGATCGTCGGCTACGAGAAGGACGTCGCCACCGTGCTCGGCCTGCTGTCGCCGGTCACCGTCGACATCGCGGTGGAGATCTTGTCGCTGCCCGACCGCATCCGGGGCTACGGCCCGGTCAAGGAGAAGGCCGTCGCCGACGCCAAGGCCCGCTACGCCCAGCTCGCCGCCGATCTGGCCAACCCGCCGCCCGCGCCAAGGCAGATCGCAGCCGAGTAGGGCAGTCTTGCAGGGTGGGCAAAGGCGTAAAGCGCCTTGCCCACCATCTCGCCGGGACGCCCGCATTTTCTGTTTGAAATCAACCACCGCACTACTGTGCATGGGGTTGTTTTCGACCAAGTGGGCCTCTTCCGATAAACAGAAAAACTGCTTGCGCCGTCGGGCAAAACACCTTTAGGATTTTGGCTGTGGTGTCCGTCATTGCAACGACGGTGAGGAGGCGGAAGGCGCTCCGCATCGTCGCACTTGCGCCAACCCGCTACGCTCTCGCCCGACGGAATATTTCCGCGCTTGCCAATCAGGCCAGTGCGGTTCAGAAAAACGGGGCAATAAGAAACGCGAGCGGAGACCTCTGTTTTGACCATCAAGGGCAAAGCCTACATTGCCGGGATCTACGAACACCCCACCCGGCATGCGCCGGACAAATCCACCGCCCAGCTTCACGCCGAGGTCGCCAAGGGCGCTATCGAGGATGCCGGGATCAGCAAGGACGATGTCGACGGCTATTTCTGCGCGGGCGATGCGCCCGGCGGGGCCTGGCCGATGGTCGACTATCTCGGCCTGAACACCAAGAAGCTCCGCCATGTCGATTCCACCGAGACCGGCGGTTGTTCGTACATCATCCATCTCGGCCATGCCGCGGAGGCGATCGCGGCGGGCAAGTGCTCGATTGCTCTGATCACGCTCGCCGGCAAGCCGCGCACAGGTGTGATGCCGCCGCGTGCCGCCGGCGCGGAGCTCGATTTCGAATCCGCTTACGGTGCGACCACGCACAATGCCTATGGCATGTGTGCCATGCGCCATATGCACGACTATGGTACCACGAGCGAACAGCTCGCCTGGATCAAGGTCGCGGCCTCGCATCATGCGCAATACAACCCGCATGCGATGCTCAAGGACGTCGTCACCGTCGAGGACGTGTTGAATTCGCCGATGATCTCCGATCCCCTGCATCGCATGGATTGCTGCGTCGTCTCCGACGGCGGCGGCGCGCTGATCGTGACGACGCCCGAGATCGCCAAGAGCCTGAAGAAGCCGCTGGTCAAGCTGATCGGCCACGGCGAGGCGATGAAGGGTCCGCGCGGCGGCAAGGATCTCGATCTCACGTATTCCGCCGGCATCTGGTCCGGCCCGCGTGCGTTCGCGGAAGCCGGCATCACGCCGAAGGACATCAAATACGCCTCGATCTATGACAGCTTCACCATCACCGTGCTGATGCAGCTCGAGGACCTCGGCTTCTGCAAGAAGGGCGAGGGCGGCAAGTTCGTGGCCGACGGCAATCTGATCTCGGGTGTCGGCAAGCTGCCGTTCAACACCGACGGCGGCGGTCTCTGCAGCAACCATCCCGTCAACCGCGGCGGCATGACCAAGATCATCGAGGCCGTCAGGCAGTTGCGCGGCGAGGCGCATCCGAAGGTGCAGGTGAAGAATTGCGATCTCGCCATCGCCCACGGCACCGGCGGCCTTCTGGGTGTTCGCCACGCCGCCTCGACGGCCATTCTGGAGCGCGTGTGATGAGCGAAGCAAAGAAGTATCCGGCCCCGGTCACCAATCCGGAGACCGCAGCGTTCTGGGATGCCGCCAAGCAGGGCAAGTTCATGATCAAGCGCTGCACAGCTTGCGGCGAGGCGCATTACTTCCCGCGCTCGATCTGCCCGTTCTGCTACTCCGACAAGACGGTGTGGGAAGAGGCTTCGGGCGAGGGCACGATCTACACGTACAGCCTGATGCGGAAGTCGCCGACCGGTCCTTACGCCATCGGCTACGTCACGTTGAAGGAGGGGCCGTCGGTGCAGACCAACTTCGTCGACTGCGATCTGGAGAAGCTGAAGATCGGCCAGAAGGTAAAGGTGGTGTTCAAGCCAACCGATGGCGCGCCATTGCCGTTCTTCACGCCGGCCTGACGTTTCCCTTCTCCCCCTGTGGGAGAAGGTGGCGCGAGGCGCCGGATGAGGGGTAACTCTCCGCGGAGAGATTGTTCGATGCGGAGGCAACCCCTCACCCAAACGAGTTTGCCGCACGGCCATCGCGGCCCTCTCCCACAAGGGGAGAGGGCACATTAATGAGCGCCGCTGCTCGCTGAGAGAAATGCCGGGAGGAAATCAGAAAATGTCCGCCAGATACGAAGAACTCAAAGGCCTGAAAAACCTCGGCCAGAAATATGCCTACAGCGATCGCGAAGTCATGCTGTACGCCTACGGCATCGGCCTCGGCGCCGATCCCATGGATGAGAAAGAGCTCGCGTTCGTCAACGAAGGCACGTTTACGCCGCGGCCGCTGAAGGTGGTGCCGACGTTTGCATCCGTCGCAGCCTGGGGCTCGGGCCCTGGCGAGATGAACCTCAACCGCGTGATGGTGGTCGATGGCGAGCGCGACATCACCTTCCATCAGCCGTTGCCGGTGGCTGCGAACATTACGGCCGATTCCTCCGTCGTCGAGGTCTACGACAAGGGCAAGGACAAGGGCGTCGTCATCGCGCATCAGACGGTGCTGAAGAACGAGAAGGGCGAGAAGCTCGCAACGCTGGTTGCTTCGCGCTTCGCCCGCGGCGACGGCGGCTTTGGCGGGCCGAACCTGACCCAGCCCGATCCGCACAAGATTCCTTCGCGCGCGCCCGACAAGACCATCGACATCGTCACGCGCCCGGATCAGGCGCTGGTCTATCGCCTCTGCGGCGATCGCAACCCGCTGCACTCCGATCCCGAGTTCGCCAAGAAGGCCGGCTTCCCGCGTCCGATCCTGCACGGCATGTGCACCTACGGCATCACCTGCCGTGGCGTGCTCCAGACCTTTGCCGACTACGACGCGTCAGCCTTCCGCCAGCACGTCGCGCGGTTCTCCTCGCCTGTTTATCCCGGCGAGACCATGACCATGGACCTCTGGAAGGACGGCAACACGATCTCGTTTGAAGCCAAGGTGAACTCACGTGGCGTCACCGTGATCAAGAACGGCAAGACGGTGCTGGGTTAGGCGGGCATCGGCGAATGTAGAAACAAAAAGCAGGGAGAAGCCACCATGGGACTACTCGACGGCAAGGTTGCGCTGATCACCGGCGCGGGCGGGGGGCTCGGTGAAGCCTACGCCAAGCTGTTCGCGCGGGAAGGGGCCTCGGTCGTGGTCAACGACCTCGGCGGCCCCCGCGACGGCTCCGGCGCGGACAAGTCGATGGCGCAGCTTGTGGTGGACGCGATCAAGGCGGAGGGCGGCAAGGCGGTCGCCAACGGCGCCGACATCTCGACCATGGAAGGCGGCCAGTCGGTGTTCGACGACGCCATCAAGCATTTCGGCCGCGCCGACATCCTGGTCAACAACGCCGGCATCCTGCGCGACCAGACCTTCTCGAAGGCCTCCGAATCCGACTGGGACAAGGTGATCAAGGTGCATCTGAAGGGCACCTTTTGTTGCACCATGCCGGTCTTTCGCTGGATGCGGGAAAACGGCGGCGGCGTCATCGTCAACACCTCCTCGACCTCGGGGCTCATCGGCAATTTCGGCCAGACCAATTACGGCGCGGCCAAGGGCGGCATCTGGGGCCTGTCGAACGTGCTGGCGATCGAGGGCCGCAAGTACAACATCCGGATCTGGACGCTCGCGCCGGGGGCGCTGACCCGCATGACCGCAGACCTGCCCCGCTATAAGGAGAACCCAGGTGCGGCGCTGGGGCCGGACGGCATCGCGCCGGCCGTGCTATACATGGTCAGCGATTTGTCGGGCGACCAGACCGGCAAGGTGCTGGGCGTGTCCGGGCCCCGCGGCGTGCGCGAAATGCGGATGATGGAGATGGAAGGCTGGAAACCGCCGCACACGGGCTGGAACGCCCGGGACATCGCGGATCATGCCAAGGAGATCTTTTTCTCCGAGGAGCAGATCAAGATGGGCGCGCGACGGTTTTAGTCAAAACTGTCATTCCGGGGCGTGACGAGGTCGCGTGCCCGGAATGATGATAGAAAGAGACGAGGACGAGATGAAGCTCACCGCCGACGCCAAGGGCACCTTCGCAATCGCGCCGACGCCGTTCCACGATGACGGAAGGATCGACGAGCGCTCGATCGACCGCCTGACCGATTTCTACGAGGAGGTCGGCTGCGACGGCGTCACGGTGCTGGGTATCCTCGGTGAGGCTCCGAAGCTCGATGCCGCCGAGGCCGAGCAGGTCGCGGTGCGTTACGTCAAGCGCGCCAAGAAGATGCAGGTGATCGTCGGCGTCTCCGCACCGGGCTTTGCCACCATGCGCTCGCTGGCGAAGGCCTCGATGGACGCAGGCGCTGCCGGCGTCATGATCGCGCCGCCGCCCTCGCTCCGCACCGACGACCAGATCACTGGTTATTTCAAGCAGGCCGCCGAGGCGATCGGCCCTGATGTGCCCTGGGTGCTGCAGGATTATCCGCTGACGCTCTCGGTGATCTTCACCCCCGCGGTGATCCGCAAGATCGTCATGGACAATCCGAACTGCGTGATGCTCAAGCACGAGGATTGGCCGGGCCTGGAGAAGATCACGACGTTGCGCGGCTTCCAGAAGGACGGCTCACTCCGTCCGCTCTCGATCCTTTGCGGCAATGGCGGCACGTTCCTCGATTTCGAGATGGAGCGCGGCGCCGACGGCGCCATGACCGGCTATGCGTTCCCCGAACTTCTGATCGACGTTGTGAACCTGTCCAAGGCCGGCAAGCGCGATGCCGCGCATGACCTGTTCGACGCGCATCTGCCGCTGATCCGCTACGAGCAGCAGCCCGGCGTCGGCCTGACCGTGCGCAAATACGTGCTGCAGAAGCGCGGCATCATCGCCTCCAGCGCTCAGCGCAAGCCCGGTGCGATCATCACGCCGGCGGCGAAGGCGGAGGTCGATTACCTGCTGTCGCGCGTCGCCCGCGTCGACAAGCGCGCCCATCTCGGGCCGCAATCGAGCGCGGCGGGTTAGTTGAATGCCCGAGACATCAGCATCGCGTCCCGCCTCGACGATCCTCCTGCTCCGTGACGGAGCAAAGGCCGACGGCAAGAGCCGCGGCGAGGTCGAGATCTTCATGATGGTTCGCCATCATCAGATCGAGTTCAACTCGGGCGCGCTGGTATTTCCCGGCGGCAGTGTCGATGCCGGTGATCAGGAGATCGTCAAGCGGTCCGATCTGTATTCGGGTGGCGAGGGCCTTAGTGAAGCGGACCGCGGTTTTCGGATCGCCGCGATCCGTGAAACTTTTGAGGAGAGCGGCATCCTGCTGGCGCGTTCGAGAGGATCGAACACACCTGTCGATGCCAAACGCGCCGGGGAGATCGCCGACGCGCACCGCGTCGCGCTCAACGAGCACAAGGTCAGCTTCCTGAACATTCTGGCTGACAACAATCTCCAGCTCGCGCTCGACACCCTCGTGCCCTACGCGCACTGGATCACGCCCGAGGGCATGCCCAAGCGCTTCGACACCTGGTTCTTCCTCGCGGCCGCGCCGCCCGACCAGCTCGGCGCGCATGACGGTCGCGAGTCCACCGACTCGATCTGGCTCTCGGCGCGCGAAGCGGTGGAGGGCGGTGAGAGCGGTCGCTTCAAGCTGCCGTTCCCGACCACGCGCAATCTGATCCGGCTGGCGAAGCAGCCAAGCGTGAGCGCCGCGCTCGACCACGCCAAGGGGATGTCGATCGTCACGGTGATGCCGGTCATGACCAAGACCGAGAGTGGTCGCCAGCTCCGCATTCCCCGCGAAGCCGGCTACGACGGCGAGGTGTTCGAGGTCGGTGCGGTCGGCTAGGATACTTCGATACCCAGCGAAGTATTAGCGATCGCGCATGCGCTAGGTTCCGTCCCTGACAACGGGACGGGACGGAACACGCGCCATGGACCACAGGCAGGACACCAGCATCGCCGCCGAACTGGCGCTGCTGGTCGCGCTCGCCACGCTCTGGGGCGGCTCCTACACCTTCATCAAGCTCGGCGTCGCCACCATCCCGCCGGTGACGCTGATCGCCGCACGTACGACGGTCGCGGGCCTGTTGCTGCTGTGGGTCATGTGGGTGAGGGGCATCAAGATGCCCACGGACGCCACGACCTGGCAGCGCTTCGCGTTCCAGGCCGTGCTCAACAGCGTGATCCCCTGGACCTTGATCGCCTGGGGCGAACGCTATGTCGATGCCGCGCTTGCCACCATCCTCAATTCGGCCGGGCCGATATTCACCTTCCTGCTGACGGCATTGGTCACCCGCCACGAGACGACCAGCCCTCGAAAACTGTTCGGCGTGGTAGCCGGCATGGCCGGCATTCTGCTCATCGTCGGCGTCGACGCCTTCCACGACAGCGGCCTCGTTGCGGAAGCCGCCATCGTCGCCGCCACCATCTGCTACGCCTGCGCCGCGATCTTCGGCCGGAGCTTCAGGGGCCTCGATCCCATGGCGCCTGCCGCGGGCTCGCTGCTGGCCGGCGCGGCCGTGCTGATCCCTGTCGCGCTCGCGCTCGAGCAACCCTGGATGCTGTCGCCGTCGCTGAACTCGGTCCTGGCGCTGCTGGCGCTCGCGGTGTTCTCGACCGCAGCGGCCTTCGCGATCTATTTCCGCCTGATCCAGACCCTGGGGTCGGTCGGCACCACCGCCCAGGCTTACTTGCGTGTCCCCATCGGGGTCGCCATCAGCGTCGCCTTCCTCGGTGAAACGCTGAGCCGGACGGCCTGGATCGGGCTAGCCTGCGTCGTCCTCGGCGTCGCCGCCATGACCATCCCGGCCCGAAACCCGGTCGTCGCTAAACCATCATGAAAAACAGCCCCTTCCGCCCCTCGGAGGCATGTTCCCCCGGAGGGGCGATACAGCGTATATTGGGAGCGTATGGAGTCCGGTCCCGCCCCAATGCTCGTCGAAACGCCACCGAATCCGCCGCCGAAGCGATCGTTTTCGCTGTCGATCGGCCAGATGACGTTCGGCAGCTTCATCCTGGTTCTGGCGGTGATCATCGTCACATCGACCGCCAGCGTGATTGCGATCCGGCATATCGACGCCACCTTCGCAGAGCTCCAGCGACTGCAAAGCGTCGGCGACCTGGCTGAAGACATCGATCGCCGCATGAACGATTTGCGGCTCGCCGCGCGTGACTTCGTCACCGACCCCGGCGCGGGCATCCAGTTCAAGCAGGTCGGCGAGGCCGCCTCGACCCTGAGCGACATCCTCAAGAAGACCCGCATCGAGCTTGCCCCCGAGCAGCAGGACATGATCGACGGCGTCTCCGAGCGGCTTGCGACGTACCGCAGCGGGCTGGATCGGATCTCGACCCTGATCGATCGCCGCGCGCAATTGCTTGCCGGGCTGCCGCCGCTGCGCGACCAGTTCGACGCCGCGGTCTCCGAAAGCGGGGACCGCGATCTCGCCGCGCGCCTGTCGGAAGCCCAGAGCCGGATCGCGCTCGGGCTGCTCGCGCGCAATCCCTCGGCTGCCGAGCAGGCCGCGCGGGGCATGCGGACGATGGACATCGCCGATGGCAAATTGAAGTCGGCGGTCAACAACTACGCCGATGCCATCATCGCGGTCGCCGTCCGTGAACGGCAGATCGCGGATATCGACCGCGAGGTGCTGGGAACCGAGGGCCGGCTGATCGGCCGTGTCACCGAACTGCTCCGTGACGTCAGCGACCGCCGCGGCCATGTGCTGTCGCGCGACTTCGCCCGGACGCTTGCGGAGGCGCGCTGGCAGAGCATCGTGCTCGGCAGCATGGGTGTGCTGATCGGCATCCTCGCCGCCGGCTTCGTGGTGCGGCGGACGGTGCGGCCGCTGGCCCAGATCGCACGCTCCATTCGCGCCCTCGCGGCAGGCGAGAAGAGGACCTCGATCCCCTCGGCCGACCTGAACAACGAGATCGGCGACATCGCGCGCGCCGCAGAAGTGTTCCGCCGCGCGCTGGAGGAGGCCGACACGGCGCGCGAGGCCGCGGTGCGCGCGCTCACCGAGCAGCGGTTGGCGGAGGAGAGCTATCGCAAGCTGTTCGAGGGCTCGGTTGACGGCATCTACGTGACGACGCCATCAGGCGATCTGCTCAACGCCAATCCGGCGCTGGCGCGGATGATGGGCTATGACAGCCCGCAGCACCTGATCGACAGCATCAACGACATCGCCCACACCATCTACGTCCATCCCGAGGCGCGTGAGGAGTACCAGCGGCTGATGCACCGTGACGGCATGGTGCGCGAGTTCGAGTATCAGGTACGCCAGCGCAGCGGCAACGTCCTCTGGCTCTCCGACAGCGCCACAGGGGTGCGGGACGAGCAGGGCACGATTGTCCGGTACGAGGGCACGCTTCGCGACATTACCGACCAGAAGCGCGCGGAAGATGCCATCGCCGAAGGCCGGCGCCTGCTCCAGCAGGTCATCGACACGGTGCCAGCCGTCATCAACGTCAAGGACCGTGACCTCCGCTACGTGCTGATGAACCGCTACATGGCCGGCATCTTCGGCATTGAGCCCGGCGACGCGCTCGGCCGTACCACCGCGGACCTGATGTCGCGCTATGGCGCGGCCAAGACCGACGAGAACGACAAGCGCGTGCTCAGCCTGCGCAAGGGGCTCGGCTTCTACGAGGAGGAGTACAAGGACTCCTCAGGCAATATGCGCCAATGGCTCGTCAACAAGCTGCCGCTGCTCGACGTCGAGGGCGAGATCGAGCGGATCGTCACCGTGGCGCTCGATATCGGCGAGCGCAAGCGCGGCGAACAGGAGATGCGGAAGGCCAAGGATTCCGCGGAAACCGCGCTGCGCAATCTGCGCGAGACCCAGGCCTCGCTGATCGAGGCGGAGAAGCTCGCGGCGCTCGGGCGCCTGGTCGCCGGTGTCGCTCACGAGGTCAACAATCCCGTCGGCATCAGTCTCACGGTCGCCTCGGCCCTCGAACGCAAGACGGCGATGTTCAGCGCCGAGGTCGAGCGCGGCGAACTGCGCCGCTCGACGCTCAACGACTATCTCAACACCAGCCGCGATGCGTCCTCGCAGCTCGTCTCCAATCTCAATCGCGCAGCCGAGCTGATCCAGTCGTTCAAGCAGGTCGCGGCCGACCGCAACTATTCGGACCAGCGCAGCTTCGACCTCGCTGATCTCACCGAGCAGGTGGTGATGAGCCTGCGTCCGGGCCTGCGCAAACAGAATCTGACGCTCAACGTCGAGTGCCAGCCCAATCTGACCATGAACAGCTATCCCGGCCCGTACGGCCAGGTGCTGACCAATCTGTTCCTGAATGCGGTGGCCCATGCCTTCCCGGACGGCCGGCCTGGCATCATCGACATCCAGGTGCGCGAGTCCGGCAAGGACAATGTCGAGATCATCGTCGCCGACAACGGCTGCGGCATGTCGCTCGACGTGCGCCGCCGTGCCTTCGATCCGTTTTTCACGACGCGCCGCGACCAGGGTGGTACCGGCCTCGGACTGCACATCGTCTACAGCATCGTCACCAACCGGCTCGGTGGGCGGCTCGACCTCGATTCCGAGCCGGGTGGCGGCACGCGCATCCAGATGATTCTGCCGCGCACGGCGCCGCTGGAGCAGGCCGCCGAATAGCTTCTAGTGCTTGAGCACGATCTTTTCGGAAGACCGCTGCACACTTTTCCGGATGATGCTCTAGTCGGCCTCTGCGAGCTTGTGCAGGGTGGCGCCGAAAATCAGGCTGGCTTTGCCGACCAGCGCCGTGCCGGTCATTTCCGCGCGGGTGTCGGTGTAGGTGCCGCTGACGCCGATACCGACGGGGGCAGGGCCGCCGAACAGCGGATTGTCATCGCCGCGCGGCGAGGTGTGCCGTTGCACCAGCACCTCGCCTTTGAAGGTGTGGTCGTCCTTCACCACGTAGCTGCCGGTGTAATAGAGGTAGGCATCGCCGCCAAGGATCCTGCCGTCGCGAAACAAAATCACGCCGCTGCCCTTGCCGGCTCGACCATCGAGCAGGTTCACGTGGATCGAATAGAGGCCGTTCTTCATTACGTCCCGTCGGCCGGCCGCCATCGCCCAATGGCGTAACCGGTGAAGCTTTTATGCCAAAGCAGAACCTCTCGCGCAACGCGGCAGTTTTGCCGGCGGGCGCTGCCGACCAAAAGTGTCTGTGACACTGAGATGACGGGCGAGACCTTCGGCCAAGAAGGCCAAGAAGATCAGGTGTACTTCTTGTCGCGCTCCAGCAACTCGATGGAGATACCTTCGGGGCCGCGGAGGAAGCAAATGCGGACGCCGGGCCGGATCGTGGTCGGCTCGCGCGTGAACGTCACGCCCTTGGCCTTGAGCTCGGCGGCGACGGCGTCGATGTCCTTCACCGTGAGCCCGAAATGGTCGAGGCCCTGATGGGGGTGCGGGGGCGGCGGGCTGACGGCATTGTCGCCCTCCAGCGGCGCAATGAAGATCTTTGCGCCGCCGAGATTCACGTCGATCCGTCCCGGTGCGTGCACGATCTCGCCGCCGAGGATATCGCGCAGCCAGGCCGCGGTCGCTTCCGGATCGGGGCTGCGCAGATGGACATGATCCCAGGTGACGACAACCGGCATTTCAATTCCTCCCGATAGGGTCTTGGCGATATTGCAGCGCATGTTAGCGATCCCCATCGACGATCGCTACCATGGCTCCTATTCGAGATTCGGACGGTTGGGGAACTTTAGTTCGTCTCACGGATTGAAGGAGAAGCGAGTAGCGCACGCATGAAATCAGGGTTTGGCCGGATCGGACTGGGAGGCATCGTCGGAAACGGCGAGGAGCCGCCGCGGTCCCAGCCGGCCACACGCGTTTGGCTCAAGCGAGGCGTGTTGTGGCTGCTGGCTGCTGGCGTGGCCGGCAGTGCCGTCTGGTTGTCGATGCCGCCTTCGGAAGTCAATGCCGCGCAAGCCGAGCCGGTGCAATTGGCGGCGGCAAGCGTCGATCCCGCTTCCCCAACGTCGGCCTCAGATACCTCCGCTGCAGAGGCGGCCGGGCTCGAGCGGATGAGGATCTCGTCGCAGACTTGGCATCGCGGCGGCCTCGGCTCGAAAGCGCTCGTGACCTTCACCGTGCGAAATGACAATGATTATGCCGTAAAGGATGTCGAGATCGTCTGCGCCTTTACGCGGCGCGACGGCAGCCATCTGACCGACCGCAGCCGCGTGCTGGCCGACGTCGTCGGCATGAAGAGCCGCAAGACTTTTGCGCGCGTCTCCGTCGGATTCGTCAACGTGAACGCCGACCAGGCAAAGTGCTCGCTTGTGACGGCCCGGCGCGTCTAAACGGCCGCCTACCGGGCTAGCGGAAAAGTTACCGTGCGTGCCCTTGGCCGGAAATCTTGACGTTGCCATTTGAACCAAAGGCTGGGCGCAGGAACCAATTAAAGGATCGCCGGTTAAGGCGAAGAGCCCACGCGGGGATGCGGGGGGCGGAGCGCGATCAATGCCCATCTTTCGGTATTTCTTGTTCGTCGGTGGAGCGTTGCTCGCACTGTTGTTCGCAGCTGATTTCGCTTGGCCGACGTCGCCGGCTGTGCAGAGCGTTGCAGCTGCAAGTTACGACCAGCCGCTGATCCGGATTAGATCCGACCGTCATCTGCCTGAACGCGTCGTGCTCGACACCAACCAGCCGACCATTGCCGCGCCGGCCGTGCAGACGGCGGCTGTTTCAGCGCCGCAGCCGAGCGCGCAGGCTGATCCATTGGCCGACCTGTCGGCGAAGGTGCGGGTGCGCGAGACATTCGCCCAACTCACCCCGAAGGCCGATGCCAAGCCGCAGGCTCCTGTTCAACCCAGGCGCAAGGTCGCGCGGGCCCATCCGGCACCGCAACGCGGTCAGCCGATGATGCTCGTGGCACAGCAGCCCCGCTTCGGCCTGTTCAACACGACCTGGTAACAGCGCCTCTGCCTCGCGGCGTTCGAGGCAGGAAGGGCTTTTTATTGTCTGACCTCTCTGCTAATTCGAACCGATCCGAACGTTTTAGGTCAGCTGGCCTGCCAGCAGATGACCTCGGCGCTTCGGTCGTGGCCCAATGTCCGGGGGCCAGTGCGCTCGTAGCTCAGCTGGATAGAGCATCGGATTTCGATTCCGAGGGTCGGAGGTTCGAATCCTTCCGAGCGCGCCATTTGTCAGCCCAACGCTTTCAAGGCTGTTATCAATTCGCCGAAAGACCGGTTTGCCGCGCCCGCGCCAGCGTGTCCGAGGGCGCTTCGTGGAAGGTCGCGATGATCCGGCAGGCCGGCAGGTTCACGATCGCTCGCGACGCGGCGAAATTGGCGACATCGAAATGAAATCGGCCGTCGGCACAGAATGACGGCCCAGCAAGTTTCAGCTTTTGATCTAAATCAGTTTGGCCCCAGGCTGACGGATGGCGGTGGCTCGCTATCTCGCAGAAGCGAAGGGGCCCCGAGGGCCCCTTCAAGATCTCACCAGCGGCGATAGCCATAATAGCGCGGGCGATAATATCGCGGGGCGTAATAGCGTGGCGGTCCATAATATCGGCCCCCATAACCGTAGCCGTAATAGACGTTCGGCTGCCACCAGCAGCGTCCCCAGGCGTCGCAGACCGTGCGGACCTGCTCGACGTTTGAGACCTGCGGCGTCGCAGGTGCCGGCGCAACGGGCATGGCCGACGCCGTCGACGATGCCGCGAGGGCACCAAACAGTGACGCGGCGACAAGGCCGATCCTAAGCTTCATGATGTCTTCCTCCGCTGACGCGATACAGATATCGAAGTTGTTCTGATCAAATTGTGGCGGGCCCAAAATGTAATGCTGATGAACGAGTCTTCAGTCAGCCCACCGTAGTCCCGATCAAGCATCGTCACGCTATCCTAGCTCAGCGCCGCCGAGACCTCGGCAAGGACTTCGCCAAGCTGCCGACTGCGAGATTAGGAAGCAGTTGCAGGGCTTCCAGCCGGGAGAGGGATGCCGCGACGCCTTCAGTAGCAGGGGTGCCGCCGGCGGTCCTGGCCAACATAAGCGGCCGCGCTCTGGTAGCAATGGTTGGTCGACGGGCCGTCGTAGAACGCGAAGGTACCGGGGGTGATGCCCGGCCCGTAATTGTGCAGATAGCTGATCTGGTAGGGCAGCGGATTGGCGTAGTAGCGGTGATGCCGGTAATGCACCCGCGCCTCCGCCAGGCCAGGGGCTAGGATTGCCGCCGACAGGGCAGCAACCGCGGCTACAAGCGTCAACTTGCTCATCTCGATTCTCCGGAACCCGCGCAAATAGGTTTGCCATCTATAGCCATTTCGGGCCGCCGGGGCACCCATCTGAAGCCCCAAAATGGGGGCAAATCCCGCAGATTCCCGGGTGAGTGTGACAGAATTGCCGGGACCGGGTCAAAGCCTGCCCATTTTTGGCCTTTTCGGGATGCTTAACGAATTCCCCACACAAGTGTGGCCAAAGAGAATCCGGTCAAAGATTCCTCCTGCCGGCTCCTTTGGGGATTTTCATCGGGGTGCTCTTCGGGGCCGGTACATTCCTGCAAGGTTTTCGCCGTCAAGCTGCCATGCGCATCACGCTCCTCAGCCTGCTGTTGCTCCTCGTCGCTGCCGCTGCACCCGCGCGGGCGCAGCTGCACATCACCCGCGACCACGGCGGCTATGTCGAGGAGTACAAGGCCAAGTACAAGCGTGTCCGCGACAAGGGCGAGCGCGTGATCATCGACGGGATCTGCAATTCGGCCTGCACGCTGGTGCTCGGCATCGTGCCGCTGAACAAGATCTGCGTGACGCCCAAGGCGAGCCTCGGCTTCCACCAGGCCTATTACGACAAGGCCTTCACCTTTGGCATCAAGGTCACCAGCGCCGAGGGGACATCCGACCTGATGTCCTATTATCCCGATACGGTGAAAGACTGGATCCGCCGCAATGGCGGGCTCACCACCGACATGAAGAAGATCAAGAACGGGGTCGAGCTCTGGAAGATCATCGATCCCTGTCCGGAAGAATGGTGATCGGCTGATCGGGGCCGCCGCGTTCGTCGCAGCGCAGCATCGGAAATTCGCATTGCCGCACCGCCCTCGCTCGGGCAATGAGGGCGGCAATGAATCCTGATCGAGATCAACTTGCCGCGCGGGCGGCGCCGGTGCTGTTCGTGCTGCTCTGGAGCACCGGCTTCATCGGCACCAAATACGTCATCAACAATGCCGAGCCCTTGACCTATCTCGCCATCCGCATGGCGGTGGTGGTTGGCCTGATGACGATCATCGCGGCGATCGCGCGGCCGAAATGGCCGGACCGCATCGGCATCGCGCACAGCGCGGTCGCCGGCATTCTCGTCCACGGTTTCTATCTCGGCGGCACCGCGATTGCGATCGCGCACTCCATCCCGGCGGGACTTTCCGCACTCATTCCGGGCCTGCAGCCGATCCTGACCTCGACGATTGCCAACCGCTGGCTCGGCGAGAAGGTGACGCCGGTGCAATGGGGCGGCTTGCTGCTGGGACTCGGCGGCGTGGCGCTGATCCTGCATAATCGCCCAATGACGGGCGAGGCCGGGATTGGCTGGCTCGCCTCGGTGGTCTCGCTGATCAGCATCACGCTGGGCACGCTGTATCAGCGGCGCTATTGCAACCACATCGACTGGCGCGCCGGTAATCTCGTGCAATATGTCGCGGTCACCATCTTCTTCACCCTCGGCGCCTTTCTGTTCGAGGACCGGGTCGTGCACTGGACGCGCGAGTTCGTGCTTGCACTCGGCTGGCTGGCGGTCGCGCTCTCGATCGGTTCGATCGGGCTGTTGTATTGGTTGATTCGCCATGCAGCGGCGACGTCGGTCGCGAGCCTGTTCTACCTGGTGCCTGCGGTGACCGCGCTGATGGCCTATCTGCTGTTCGGGGAAAAGCTCGATGCGCTCGCGATTGGCGGCATGACGATGTGCGCGGCCGCGGTGTTCGTGGTCAACAGGCGCTTCGGGACGTAGTTGGGGCTCGCCGGAATACATCCCTGACGTGCGGAGGACACCGTGATAGGCTGACGGTATTTCTGCGGCCCTTTCACACGGTGATTTGCATGAAGAAGGCGAAGCGCGCACTGCTCGGCAGGTCCATGAAGCCGGTCCGGATCGCCTGCATCAACTACGCCAGGCAATCGATCAGCGACCGCGACATGAGCCGGCTCACTGCGGCGCTCCAGAAGTGTTACGACAGGCACTTCCTGCCGGTGTGGGGCTATCCGGTCGACCTCTATGTCACGCGCAAGCCGAAGGCCACCGATTGGCAATTGGTCTATTTCGACGATGCTTTGCAGAAGAACCTGCTCGGGCGCCACGAACTGACCCGTCGGGGCCAGCCGATTTCGAAGGTTTTCGTCAAGGCGCTGGGTGAGGAGCCGATCAGCGTGGCGGCCTCGCACGAGCTGTTCGAGATGGTGCTCGACCCGATGGCCAATCTGTGGGCCGACAAGAATCCCAACACCCAATACGCCTATGAGGTCTGCGACGCCGTCGAAGAGGACTCCTTCGACGTCGACGGCCTGCCGATGTCGAACTTCGTCTATCCGTCCTGGTTCGAGCCGTTCAAGCATCGCCGTGGTACCAAATTCGACCACAAGGGAACGCTGAAGGCGCCGTTCTCGATGACCGAGGGCGGCTACGTCATCAAGAAGGTCAACGGCAGGAAGGTGATCAAGGCGTTCGGCTCACCGGCGAAGCGGCGGCGTTTCAACGCCGAAGACCGGCGCGGGCATCGCAGCGAGTTTCGCGATCCAAAGGGACAGCACCATCCGGGTCGGCGCGCGGCGAAGTGGCGCGGGTAGGGAGAGAAGTCTTCGGGCGCGCTGGCACCCGAAGACATGTCTCGAGCTGCGATCAGCGCTTGGCCTTCCTGGTCTTCTTTTTCGACTTGGCAGCCTTCTTCGCCGTTTTCTTGGCGGCTTTCTTCCCGGACTTCTTCGCAGCTTTCTTCGCTGACTTCTTCGCGGCCTTCTTGGCCTTCTTCTTGGAAGCCTTCTTTGCCTTCTTCGGCGCGACTTTCTTCGCGACCTTCTTGGCCGCCTTCTTTACCTTCTTCACGGCTGCGACAGCGGCGTCCTTGGTCGCTTCCACGGCGGTGGTGATCGTCTCCATCGCCTGCTCGGTGATCGGCTTGTCGTCGTCCATATCGTGTCCCCCACGGTTTGCATGGAGCGACGACGATAGCGGGTTTCATAATTGTGTCAAAGCAACGCTCAACCTTTGCGGAGCTTTGCGTAAGCGGCGAGCGCGCGCTCGCGTCCCTTGGCGTGATCGACGATCGGATGCGGATAGGTCTTGCCGAGCGTCACGCCCGCACTTGCAAGCTCGATCGGCGTCGCCTGCCATGGCTGGTGGATCAGTTTCGCCGGCATGTCTTTCAGCTCAGGCACCCAGCGCCGGACGTAGATTCCATCGGGGTCGAACTTCTCGCCCTGGAGAGTTGGGTTGAACACGCGGAAGTAGGGTGCGGCGTCGGCGCCGCAGCCGGCGACCCATTGCCAGTTGGCCGGGTTGCTGCCGGCGTCCGCATCGACCAGCGTGTCCCAGAACCAGGCTTCGCCATCGCGCCAGTCGATCAGCACGTGCTTGACCAGGAACGAAGCGACCACCATCCGGACGCGGTTGTGCATCACACCGGTGTGCCAGAGCTCGCGCATGCCGGCATCGACGATGGGATATCCGGTGCGGCCGCGCTGCCAGGCGGCGAGGGCCTTCTTGTCCGACTTCCAGGGAAAGTCGTCGAAGCTGGTTTGCAGGTTCTCGGTGGCCAGCTTCGGGTGATCATGGAGCAGGTGGCGGCAGAACTCGCGCCAGCCCAGTTCGCTCAGGAACTTGTCGACGCCGAAGCTGATCGCCGGATTTTCGGCCGCAGCGAAGCGTGCGGCGTAAAAGACCTGACGTGGGCTGAGTTCGCCGAACCGCAAATGTGGCGACAAGCCAGAGGTACCCTCGCGATCGGGGCGGTCGCGGTCGCCGACATAGCCGCGCGCGGTCTGCTTGAGAAAGTCGCGCAGGCGGGCGCGAGCGGAGGCTTCGCCCGGCGTCCAGCTCTCGCGCAGGCCGCCGGCCCAGTCGGGCTTGCTCGGCTCGAGCATCCAGCTCTCGAGCGGGTCGCTGGCGAGCTTCGACGCCGGGCGAAGCTCCTTTGGTGCGGCCAGCGGCTTTGGCGGATCGCCGAGCAACAGCACGCGCCGCCAGAACGGCGTGAAGACACGCAAGCCGCGGCCTTCCTTGTTGCGGATCGCCGAGGGCGGGACCAGCAGATCGCCGGGAAAACTTTGCGAGTCGACGCCGAGCTTTGCCAAGTCCGCTTCGAGCTGTTTCTCGACCGCCTGATGCGGGGCTTGAGCGATCCCGTTCCAGTAGACCGCATCGGCACCGCTCTCGCGCGCCGCCTGAGGGATCACTTTGCTCGCCGGCCCCTTGCGCAGGATGAGCGAGCCGCCACGCGCGGCGATATCGGCGCCGAGCGCGCGGAGCGACTGTGCCAGCCACCAGCGCGCCGCACCGCCGGGCGCCCGTCCGGCGGTATCGTCCAGCACGTAAAGGCAGATCACCGGCGCGCCGGTCTTGGCGGCGGCATGCAGGGCCGGGTGATCGGACAGGCGGAGATCGTCGCGAAACCAGACGATCACAGGCGGGGGGCTTGGCGGGGGCAGGGTGTCCTCGTTTACGATTTGGAAAGCATGCCGTGCGCGGTGCTGTGAACCATCGTTAATGGGGTCGTAAGCGGATTGCATGAATATGCAGAAATTCCGGGGGTAGTTCCATTCATGACCAATCTATTAACGTCGAAGTTCTTGCCGCAGTTCAAGCTGGGCACCAAGGCGGTCCTGTGTGCGGTCCTGCTGATCGCGATGAACACGGCACTGGTGGTCGGCGCCGGCTATTGGTCGCTCACCTCCGCCTTCAACGATCGTGCGCTGCGCGACATTGAGGTCAGTCTGCGTACGCTGGCGCTGGCCTTCGCCGAGGTCGTTCCTGACGCGAAGATCACGATGCGGGATGGCACGGTGGTGCGCGCCGAGATCCCCAAGATGCCGGACTTCAAGGATCACGCCATCGTCGATCGCGCGATATCCTATGTCGGCGGCAATGCGACCCTGTTCGTGTTTGACGATGCGAGCGGGCAGTTCGTCCGCCGCTCGACCAATGTGAAGAAGGAGAACGGCGACCGCGCCGTCGGCACCCAGCTCGCCGCCGACCATCCTGGACAGGCCGCACTGCGCCGCGGCGAGGCCTACAAGGGCCAGGCGACCCTGTTCGGCAAATCCTTCATGACGGCCTATTTCCCGGTGCTGGATGCGGCCGGGAAGGTCGTCGGCATTCTCTATGTCGGCCTTCCCATGGCGCAGTTCGAGAACATGCTGAGCCAGGCGATTTCGAGCATGGCCGCCGCCGCAGGTCTGGCCGCACTGCTGGTTCTGGTCCTGACCTTGCTGGTCGTCCGCCGCATCACCCGACCGCTCACCTCGGTCACCCGCTCGCTGACGGCGCTCGCCAACGGCGAGAGCAACGTCGCGATCGATTGCGAGGACCGGGCCGACGAGATCGGCGAGATCGCCCGGACGGTCGCGGTGTTCAAGAGCAATTCGCTGGAGCGGGCGCGGCTGCGCAGCGAGCAGGCGGAAACTGCGGCTGCCGCCGTCGAACAGCGCAAGGCCGACCTTCGCAACTTCGTTGCCGAATTCCGCAGCGGCGTCGGCGGCATCCTCGACAAGGTCCTGAACTCCTCCGGCGAGTTCGAGCGCGTGGCGCGGCAATTGACCGATACCGCGCGTTCCACCGCGGACCTGTCGGCGAAATCCGCCGGTGCGTCCGAGCAGGCTTCCGATCATGTCCGCGCGGCGGCGTCAGCCTCCGACGAACTGTCGCAGTCGATCTCCGAGATCACTCGAAAGGTGCAGGAATCCAACGCAATCTCCGCCGAGGCCGTGCAGCAGGCCGAAGCCACCGACCAGCGTATCGCGCAGCTCTCGGAAGCCGGCGCGCGCATCGGCGACGTCGTCAAGTTGATCACCTCGATCGCCGAGCAGACCAATTTGCTGGCGCTGAATGCCACCATCGAAGCCGCGCGCGCGGGCGATGCGGGCCGCGGTTTTGCGGTGGTGGCCCAGGAGGTCAAGACGCTCGCCGGGCAGACCGCCAAGGCGACCGACGAGATTTCGACCCAGATCGCAAGCATGCAGCTTGCAACCCAGGAGTCGGTGGCCGCGATCAAGGCAATCACGGAGACCATCGAACGCATCAGCGGCATCGCGGGCTCGATCTCGGCTGCGGTCGAGCAGCAACGCAGCGCGACCCACAACATCGCCGCCAGCGTTCGCGCCGCGGCCTCGGGCACCGCCGACGTCGCCGTCAACGTCCGCCACGCGGCCGAAGGCGCCAGCGAAACCGGCGAAACCTCGAGCCGGATGTTCGCCTCGGCCCAGGCGCTGTCAGGCGAGAGCCTGCATCTGAAGGCCGAGGTCGACGGTTTCCTCGATCGTGTTCAAGCGGCTTGATCCCGGATATGCGGACTGAAACCATCTGATAGCCGTGGCGTAACTGACGGCATGATGACTGCCCGCCACACCTGCGGGCAGGGAGGCCGCCAGTGAACCGCATCGCCGTGCTTTATGTCGCAACCCTCGTTGTCTTGACCGGGCTGGACTTCCTGTTCCTCGGGCTGATCGCCAAAGGCTTCTTCACCGCGGAAGTTGGCGACATGCTGGGCGAGTTGAAGCCCTTTCCGGCAATCCTGTTCTATCTGCTCTATGTCGCCGGCGTTCTGACCTTCGTCAGCGGCACGACGGATGCGACCTGGCAGTCGACGCTGCTCTATGGCGCGCTGTTCGGGCTGTTTTGTTATGCGACGTTCGATCTCACCGCGCTCGCGCTCTTGAAGCACTGGAGCTGGTCCGTCGCATTTCTCGACGTCGGCTGGGGCGCGGTCGTGACCGCGGTCTCGTCGACCGCGGGTCTGTTGGTGGCGGAACGTGCGACCGGATAGTGCGCCTTATTTGGGCTGCGGCACGATGCGGATATAGGGCTTCGGCTCTTTCCAGCCCTGCGGGTAGATGGTCTTGGCCTCGTCGTTCGACACCGAGCCCGAGATGATGACGTCCTCGCCCTGCTTCCAGTCGGCCGGGGTCGCGACACGATGCTTGGCGGTGAGCTGGAGCGAGTCGATCACGCGCAGGATCTCGTGGAAGTTCCGGCCCGTGGTCATCGGATAGACCAGCACCAGCTTGATCTTCTTGTCCGGCCCGATGATGAAGACGTTGCGGACGGTCTGGTTGTCGGCGGCGGTGCGGGTGAGGGGATCGCCCGAGATCGCGGCCGGCAGCATGCCGTACAGCTTCGAGACGTTGTAATCGGTGTCGCCGATCATCGGGTAGTTCGGGGCGGCGCCTTGCGTCTCCTTGATGTCCTCCGACCATTTCGAATGGCGGTCGACCGGGTCGACCGAGAGGCCCATCAGCTTGACGCCGCGCTTGTCGAATTCCGGCTTCAACTTGGCGAGAGCGCCGAGCTCGGTCGTGCAGACCGGTGTGAAATCCTTGGGGTGCGAGAACAGCAGCGCCCAGCTATTGCCGATCCAATCGTGGAACTTGATCTTCCCTTCGGTGGTCTCGGCTTCGAAGTCGGGGGCGGTGGCGCCGATCGGAAGTGTCATGGTTTGACCTCATCGCGTTGAAATGGCTAGGGAAATGCTGGCTGGCCGTCATGCCCAGTATAGGGGCTTGGCTGCCTCATGTGAACGGCAACTGAACTGCTTGAAGTAAAATGTGAATTCCTCCTCCGAAGGGCCGATTTCCGAGCACGTTTTTGTTACGGCGGCGCCTGCGGCGAAACATCTCCACCGGGGCTTCACGGGTATCGATTGCCCCGATAATGCCTTTTATGACCCCCATCACGCCCCCCGACGCTCTCCAGAACCGAAACGGTCCTCATAGCGACTAATCGGCAACCATTGAGAAAAGTCGCGATCCCCATATCGAATCATTAACCACCCCTTTACGCCAGCATGAAAATGCTGGCCGATCAGAAGAAATCTGGAAGTGAACTATGTCCGCCGCACTGCCGAAGTCCGTTGAGTCGTCGTCGCCCCTCGAACCGTCCTGCCGCGATACCGCAGCCCATGCCCTTACCGTCGTGCGCGACGGCGTGATCACGGGCGAAGGCCCGACCACCAAGGGCCGGGTGCACTTTTCCCGCTCCATCGATGCCGATGACACCGCCTGGTGCGCGCGCATCCTGACCGCCGCAGCGGTCAACGACCAGCCGGTCAGCCGCGCCGAAGCCGAGACGCTGTTCGAGATCAACGAGGCCGCAACCGAGCGCGCCGATGGCGGCCGGTTCGACGATTTGCTCGCCAAGGCTGTCGCCCATTACGCCGCGAGCGCTTCGGGCCTGAAGGTTCCCTCGCGCAGCGTTGCGCTGGCGCAGGACACCGACATCGAGAGCTGGGCGCCGTCCTATGCCTCGAAGGTCAAGAGCGAAATGCTGGAGTGGATTGCCGGCCAGATGCGCGGCAAGCGCCAGAACAATCGTCGCCTGATGGCGTTGGTGGCGACTTTCCTCGGCGCCACCGCGCTGCCTCTGGCGGGCCAATTGCCGAACGTGTTCGATATTGGAATGTAGGCGTTCGACGAGATCAGTCGCGCCCCTTGCGGGGCGCGAGAGAGCGGCGGGGTTATTTCCCCGCCGTTTTTTGTTTGCCGGCTTCCGGCTCGAGGCCCAGCGTGCGGCCGGGGAAGCCGGCGGCGTCGAAATAGCGCTGGCTGCCGACGCGCTGGACATTGAGCACGGTCTCGAGACCGTTCTCCGATTTCTTCTTCGACTTCTCCACGGTCTTGAACGCCTTCGGCACGACGCCGTTGGGCAGGGCTTCTGACATCACCCGGCCGACCAAGCCGCCATTCTGCGAACCGCGCAGGCCAAGAAGCTGAGCCGCGGTCATGCCGACGTCGGCATTGCTGACGGGGAGTTCATCGACGAACCCGGCTTTGAAGTCCGGACCGATCGCAGCCATGAAGTTGTAGGTGTCGCCGCGGCTGAAGCTGCCGTGCATACCCTGACCCTGGCGCAGCACGGTGTCAGCTACCTGCACCGAGCAATTGGTCGGTGCCTCGCCGCACGCGCTGGCATAGGAACGGAAGTTGACCACGATCGCCGGCGTCGGCGTTGCCGCCTTGCCCCGCAGATTGATGCTCGACAGCGGCAGCGTGCCGGGGAAATGGCCCAGCGAGTCGTCCACGAACAGGCCGGAGATGTAGTCCTGCTCCATCAGCGCCTTGATGGTCCTGGCCGCCAGCTTCTTGTTTTTGTTCGGCAGGTAGATCAGGTCCGAGCCGCCATTGGTGGCGACGACGAGATCGGGCTTGGTCGGGTCCTTGCCGAGCACGCCGTTGCCGGCCTTCGGATGGGCGTTGCCGGTGACGACCGCGTTCTTGTCGTTGGGGTCGAACAGCGGCAGGTCGAGTGCCTTGGCAAGGTCGATCGCCAGGAAGCCCATCGGCAAGAAGTCCTTCGGCGTGTCGTCATAGCTGATCTTGGCCGAGGGGCTGGTCTTGCTCTCCTTCGAGATGGTCGAGAAGCCGTGGTCGGCCTGGATCATGATGTTGGTGTTGGCGGCGAGCCCGAGATCGTCCAGTGCCTTGCGGATCTGGGCAAGGTTGTTGTCGACGTTCCTGATGCTCGCCATCGTGCTCGGGCCGTTGATGCCCGGCAGGATCTGGTTGAGGCTGTCGCCCTGGTTATGCTGGGTGCCGTCAGGATCGCGCGACCAGAACACCAGCACGAACGGCTTGTTGCGCGCCTTGAACATCGGCAGCACGACCTTCGCTGCAACGTCGGCGAAATAGGCCTGCTGCGCAACATTGGCCGTCGTGGTGCCGGGCGTCTTGGCATCGCCCGCCTTGCCGTTGTCGCCGCGGCCGGGGGTGGTGAGGGGGAGGCCGGCCTTGGTCAGCGCGTTCTTCATCTCGTCCGACAGTGCGACGCCGGCCTTGCCGCCAGTTGCATCGTCAACGATGATCGAGTGCGTGCCCGTCTTCTCGGGATGATCGGTGTGGTCCCACTGATAGGTGGGGCCGACCTTGCCGATCGCCGCGGTGCTCAGGCCCTTGTCGCGGGCCATCTTCAACACGGTGTCTTCGTTGAGATAGTCGCCCTTGAAATGTTCGTCGATGTCGCCGAGCACGGCGTCGTTCTCGATGAAGGGGACCACGGTGTCGCCGGCGGGGACCGAGGTGTAATTGGTCCAGATCGTGTTGGAGAACACACCGGTGTCGCCGAGGTAGTGACCGGTCGACATCGCCGAGCCGTTGGCCATCGTGAAGGTCGGGAACAGCGAATGCGAGTTCTTGAAGTTGACACCCTTGTCGCGGACCTCGGCCATCGCAGGCGCGGTCTCGGGAGTGATCTTCAGCGCGCGCATCCCGTCGGGAATAAACAGGATCAGGTTGCGGGGCGTGTTGTTCTCGGCGGATGCAAATCCCGTGGACAGCACTGTCAGTCCGGCTGACAGCAACACCAGTGAACGGCGCATCAAAATCTCCTAAGCGATGAGGCGGCTTGGCCGCCGAACCGCGGCCCCCGGCCATCGTTTAGTTTTGCTGCATGACGGTTTTGTTACAGGAGCGGATCGGCATGCAGAAGTGACGGGGCGGCGAGCCGGACATCCACGGATTCGTCATTGCGAGGTGGCGACTCCCGTGTCCCGGGCGCGCTGCAACGTTCTAGCGCCGCTCCGCGCCGCGCTGTGTCCGAGGTACAAGAAAGAATTACGGCGCACGGTTGCATCAATGTCGTCATTGCGAGCGGAGCGAAGCAACACCGACGCAGGCTCCATTGCTTCGTCGCATGAGCTTCCCGTAATGACGAAGCGTGGGTGGGGCTCTCTTGAGTGGACGCAGCGGTCCGGGATTTCGCTGCCCTTCATCCGGGCTGCGGAGACCGAAGATTCCGGGCGTTCTGCCGCATCCGGTTCCCTGTTAATCCCGTGCTTTAACCAACAATTAATTATACGTTTGCGGGCGGGCGACAGAGCGGCCTAGCGTGCGGTGGGGAGCCGTTATTCGCGAAGCCAAACGAGTTGGTGCGTATCATGATGTCCAGATCATTTGGGGCGTTGCTCGCCTCGCTTAGCGCAGCCGCGCTGCTCCTTAGCGTCAGTGACAGTTCTGCGCGACCGGGCGGCGCTGCCCCGCATGGCGTGGTGACCGCTGCCGCGGCACGTCCGCCGATCGCGCCGGGCGCGCGATTCCGCGGCCGCGGCAATCGCTTCAATAATCCCTGGGTCTACTGGCCCGGTGGCGGCGGGTTCTTCTATGACGGCGCGAGCCACAGCGAGCCTTTCGTTGACGCCGGTCAGCCTGTCACCAACGACATTCGCTATACCTACACCTACGACGTTCCCTGGGACTGGACGCATCGCTTCCCGCCGAACGTCGTGCCGTCCGACAGGCCCTATGTGTCGAGCTGCCCGACGGAGCAGGTGACGGTGCCCGGCCGTGGTGGCGCAGAGCACACCGTCAACATCACGCGCTGCTACTAGCAGCGCACGGCGTTTCACGGCTCGCTACAGCATGCCTGCCGCGGCCGCCTGGTCGCGGTCGGACTGTTTGCGCCTGACATTCGCAAGCTCGCGGCTGCAAGCCACGAACGCGTTCGTTCCCGGGCGCAGCCCGAGTTGACCGCAGACGTCCCGATCCTCATCGGCAATGACGCGCACGAGCTCCGCCTGTGCAGCCTCCCGGGTCGCTGGCGCCGAGACAAGCGTGTGAAGCCCAAGGGCCGTCACGACGGCGAGCACCAGCGCAGCTCCGATCCCGAGGCGCTGTGTTTCGTCGGCCGTGGGCTGAGAGGGGCGGGCCTTGGATCTCGCTTCGGTCATGAAATCCTCGCGACTGAAATTTCGATGATCGGAAAATGACGTTCGAGGCGGCCGGCAATTTCGGCGGATCGAACACCAATACACGCTGCGTCGCAGCGGGCACGTGAAACAGATTACAAATTTCGAGCAGTGCAGGCCGAATTCAAAATCGGGACTAGCCTAGTTCAAAACTGGTTACGCCGAACACGCGGTCGAGCCGCAGTGACGCGATCGGTCCAGTGTACATTCGAGCCGTTTCAAACGTCGGCTTCAGGCTAAGGCATTCCGCAATCGCTATAGCATCGCGGTTCATAGCGGGGATGTCGAGCACAATCTCGTTGCTTCCGGGACTCGCCAGCAAGGCCTCGAGCACGGCCTCGGCGGCGGCGCGGTCATCGGCTACCAGCGGGCCGATCTTGCGGCCCGTCCGGCAGGGGCGGATCACGCCCCACGCGGCAAGCTTGCCGTTGCGCAGCAGTGCGCGGCCAACGTGTCCCGGTGAGTTGATCCAGGCACGCAAGAAGGCCTCGCGCGGCGCAGGGAAGACCGTGGCGTCGTCGGCCTGCACAAGCGCAAATGGGATCGTGCCGAGCGCAACAACTTCGGCGGGCGGCTTCAGCGGCGGGGCAACAATGCCGCTGTAGCGGATATTGGCGTAAGCCAGCTGGAAGCCGGACTGCTTGTAATTGTCCTGCTGCGCCACGACGCCGTCGAGCCCGATCACGCGCGCGCCTGCATGCGCGATCGCGGCATTCCAGATGCGCAGGCCGTGGCCTCTACCGCGAAAGCCAGGGCGCACGATGTAGAAGCCGAGGAAGGCGAAGTGCTCGCCGTAGGTGACGCAGGAGACGGTTGCGACCGGTTCGCCGTCGATCTCGCCGACGAAGAAGCCGCGGGTATCTGGGATCGCGAAGCAGGCGGCATCGGCAAGTCCGGGATTCCAGCCCTCCGTCGCGGCCCAGTCGATCGCGATCGAGATCTCGTCGGGCCGCAAGTTGCGGATCTGCAAATCGCTCATGTCGCGTCGCCTCGTGGCAATGGACCTGTTCGCAAGTCTGGTTTGCGGGCAAGTCTGGCGGTAGAAGGCCTGATGACAGGTCGAGCCATCGCAGACTGAACCTTCGGCTCGCCTCAACGCTATCACAGGGATATCTGGTCATGGCAGCAGAGAAAGTCGCACTCGTCACTGCAGGCGGCAGCGGCATGGGGGCAGGGGCAGCGCGCCGGCTCGCAGCCGATGGCTTTCGCGTCGCGATCCTGTCGTCCTCCGGCAAGGGCGAGGCGCTCGCAACAGAGCTCGGCGGAATCGGCGTGACCGGCTCGAACAAGTCGAATGAGGATTTGAAGCGCCTCGTCGACGGGGCGCTGGCGAAGTGGGGACGCATCGACGTGCTCGTCAACAGCGCCGGCCATGGCCCGCGCGCGGCGATCACCGAGATTACGGACGAGCAATGGCATCTCGGCCTCGATACGTATTTGCTCAACGTGATCCGTCCGACCCGGCTGGTAACGCCGGTGATGCAGGCACAGAGGGGCGGCGCCATCATCAATATTTCGACCGCCTGGGCGTTCGAGCCGAGTTCTATGTTTCCGACCTCGGCGGTGTTCCGCGCGGGCCTTGCGGCCTTCACAAAAATCTTCACCGACACCCATGCAGCCGAGAACATCCGCATGAACAACGTGCTGCCCGGCTGGATCGACAGCCTGCCGCAGACGGATGCGCGTCGCGACAGCGTGCCGCTGAAGCGCTACGGCAAGGTGGAGGAGATCGCGGCGACGGTCGCGTTCCTCGCCTCCGACGGCGCCGCCTACATCACCGGGCAGAATATCCGCGTCGACGGCGGGCTGACGCGCTCGGTCTAGGGCGCACCAAGTCGAGCGGCCTTCTGGCGTCCTTGTTGTGATGCGACACAGTCCTGCATCGTGCGTCGCCGATGCGCGATGATGCGTGGCCTCTCAGTCACACTCATCATCCGTTCGCACGATGACGTGCGCACACTACGTCACAGTCCCTGCGAACTTCGCCGCAGCCCAAGACGCTGAGCGATGCGCCGCCTATGCCTAGCCCGTGCCGGATACACCCGGTCGATGAATGTGAGACGCGCGTTTCGATCGCGTGGGGCAAGGAGACTGCAATGAGAAGGTTTTTGCTGGCGGCTGCCATCGCGGCGTTGGGCACCGCGTCCGTGCAGGCCGCGGACCTCGCGGCGCACTACGCCAAGGCGCCGATGATGGCGACGGCCTATAGCTGGACCGGCTTTTACGTCGGCGGCAACGTTGGCGGGCAGTGGGGCAGTGCCAATGCCGCCACCACCACCCTGGACCCACCGCTGACGTATTTCGCAACGTCGAGCGTGCCTGTCATTGCGGCGGTCGGCGCGCAGCGCATCAACTCCTCCAGCGTGACCGGAGGCTTCACTGCCGGCTACAATTGGCAGGTCAGCAACGCAGTGTTCGGTCTCGAAGGCGACATCAATTATTTCGGCTTCAAGGGCGGTGCGTCGGGCTCGGCGATTTATCCGTGCTGCGCGCCGACCAGTTTCACCATCAACTCGCAGGTCTCGGCCGACTGGCTCGCCACGATCCGCGGCCGCATCGGCTTCCTCGCAACGCCCAGCTGGCTGATTTATGCCACTGGCGGTGTGGCGATCGCCGACGTGAAGGGCAATTTCAACTTCACCGACACGTTCGCGGCCGCGACCGAATCCGGCGCGATCCGCGACACGCGGGTCGGATGGACCGCGGGTGTCGGCGGCGAATACGCTGTCGGCAACGGCTGGTCGCTGAAGGCCGAATATCTCTATGTCGATCTCGGCCGGGTCGGCATGACCAGCAACAATCTCTTTGCAGGAATTGCGCGTCCGACCCAGACCTTCAACCACTCGTTCGACATCACGTCCAACATCGTGCGTGTCGGCGTGAACTACAAGTTCGGCGGACCTGTTGTCGCCAGATACTGAGCGATATCCCGTTCCGATGTGGCGAAGAAAGCCCCGGCCTGGCCGGAGCTTTCTGTTTTGCTCAGCCGTGCGCGGTCAGCAGCCGGGCCAGCGCCGGCAAAATCTTGTAGCGAGCGATCTCGTGCGGATAGTCGCCACGATTGGCGAGCATCACGATGCCGATCCGTCGTGCGGGCACCAGGCCGATATAGCCGGAGGCGTTGTTGAGACCACCCGGCTTGTCGACGATAGTGACGTCGGGCAGGTGCACGGTCTCCCAGGCCATCGCTTGCCCGAAGGTAGCTTGGCCGAACTTTTGGTCGACGTGGAAGGCTTCGCGCTGTGTCATCCGCAGCGCCTCGCGCAGATGCGGATCGATCGAGCGGCCATCGGCACAGGCTGCGACGAATGTCGCAAGATCGCGCGCGGATGAAAACATCTGGCCGGTGCCGGGGAAGTCGAAATAGCTCTGCTGGTTGCCAACCGGACCGATCGCGCTGCCTTGGTCGGAATAGCCCTGGACAACGCGCCGTCGCGTGGCCTCGTCCATGATCGCGCGGTCATCGGGTCCACGCTCGGGAATGGACGTGGCGTGCATGCCGAGCGGCGCGAGGATACGGCTCTCGACCAGCCTTGAGATCGGTGTGCGATAGCGGCGCTCCAGCACGAGCTGAAGCAGCACGTATCCGGCATGACTGTAGATGCGCTGCTTGCCGGGCGCGACGCCCGCCGGCGGTGTCCAGGCATTGAGCATGGCGACGAATTGCGCCTGCGTGTAGGAGTCGTTCGGCCAGGGCGGGTGATCGGTCGGCAGCAACAGCCCCGAAGTGTGCGTCGCGAGCTGGCCGACGGTGACCTTGCGGATATAGTCACCGTTCAGCGCCGGCAGATATTTCGGCAGGGGATCGTCGAGCCGCAACTCGCCGCGGAGCGTGCCTGATGCCACCAGCGTGGCCTCGAACGGCTTCCGCAAGGAGGCGAGGTTGAACAGCGTGTCCGGCGTCACCGGCCGCCTGGTGGCGTCGTCGGCGAAGCCGTAGCTGAAGAATTCGACATGATTGCCGGCATGGAGCGCGACGGCGAGGCCGCCCGGATGATCCGGCGTTACGGTGGGAGCGAGCTCGGCGGCAACGATATCGCGCATTTGCGCGATCATGTCCGAATCCGCCGAAGCGCGGCGCGACCCGGCCAGCGCAAGCGCAAGCGGAGCAAGCGCGGCGCGGGCGAGGGATCGCCTTGTGATTTGTGGTGGGATGACAACAGGCGGCACGTGCTTCTGACTGATGATGCGGTGCGCCCCCATTCACTGTTTAGCGGGGCGGGGACGGCCTCCCAATTCACGATTGCGCGTTTGGGTTCCTCATCGACGGTCGCAAAAAATAGTTAGCCCAAGAGCTAACAATCATTGACGGCGGGGCGTGGCAGGCCTATAGTTAGCTTCATGGCTAACCAATTGACCCAGCTTGACCAGGTTTTCGCAGCGCTCGCCGATCCCACGCGGCGGGCCATCGTGATGCGGCTCTGCGCCGGCGAGGCTTCGGTCGGCGAGCTCGCCGGGCCCTTCGAGATGGCGCTGCCGAGTTTCATGAAACACATCCACGTGCTCGAGCTGAGCGGGCTCGTGGAGTCCGAGAAATCCGGCCGGGTGCGCACATGTCGTCTCAGTCCCGAGGCGCTCGTCGGCGCGGAAGACTGGTTCCAGCACCAGCGGGCGATCTGGGAGGCGCGGCTCGACCGCTTCGAGGCCTATGTGATGAAGCTCAAGAAGGAGAGGGCGGCCGCAAGGCAGCCGTCCAAGACGACCGAGAAGACAACCAACAAGCCTAGCAAACGGAAAGGTACTGAGTCATGACGAACGCTGCCCTGTCGCAATGGTCGATCGACCGCGAGATCGTGATGTCGCGCGTGATCGACGCGCCGCGTGATCTGGTGTTCGAGGCGTGGTCCGATCCGAAGCATCTGCCACAATGGTTCGGGCCGAAGGGTTTCAAGATCGAGACCTTCGAGATCGACGTGCGCGTCGGCGGCGTCTGGCGTTTCAACATGACCGGTCCCGACGGCACGGTCTATCCGAATCGCATGCGCTTCCTCCGCATCGAGCGGCCGTCCTTCATGGAGATGGATCACGGCGGCGACCAGGACGATGATCCCGGCATGTTCCGCTTCACGATCACCTTCGCCGAGCAGGCCAACGGCAAGACCGTGTTGATGATGCGGCAGCTTGCAGCAAGCACCGAGCAGCGCGACGGCATGATCGGTTTCGGCGCCGTCGAATACGGGTACCAGACGCTGGACAAGCTCGCGGCCTATGTGGGCGGGCTGAAGAAATAAGCTCCCCGCACGATCCCGGGGGCCTCGAAGAGTGCCCCCGGAATCAACTTTGAAACGGGCGGTGAGAACTGTCGCGATCGCGATTATGACAGCGCGCAGGCGAATTATGACAGTGTCGTCACGCAGATTTTTGTCGCGTCGAACGACGGATATATGACAGAATTACTACCGTTGGATGTCGAGATGACTACAGCGGAGTGATTCATGTTGCAGTGGCAGGACCGGTCAAATCCCCTCGCGTGGTGGTGGGGGTCTCTGACGCTTGTCAGTGCGGCGAACATCTTCGTCTGGTTGATGCTGTATCGCGAGTTCTATCCGACCGTGGCCGGCAGTGTCGGCGGCGGCTCGGATATCGGGCTGATGTTCCTGTTGTGCGCGGGCTATGTGTTCGGCTGCGCCTTCCGCTCCGTGCTGCCGCGCGCCGATGTGCAGCGCATCTGCCTGTTCGATACCTGGCTCTCCAGCGTGTTCATCGGCCGCACGGTCGCGACCGTGGCCGAGCTCTGCTTCGCCGCGCAATGGGCGATCATCCTACATCAGCTCGGCAAGATGACCGGCGCGGAGACCGCGGTGAACATCGCGCTGGTGATCGTGCCTGTTATCATCATCGCGGAGTGTTTCTCCTGGTACGCGGTCGTCACCACCAACTTCCTCTTCAACGCGATCGAGAACTCGCTGTGGGCGGTGACCTTCTTCCTCGCCGGCATCGCGCTGTGTCGCTTGATGCCGGAATTCCAGGGCGTGGTGCGCTGGGCGCTGATGTCAGGCATCATCGGCATCGCCTGCTTCCTTGCCTTCCTCGTCACCGTCGACGTGCCGATGTATCTCGGCCGCTGGCGGGCAGGGCATGCGGAGGGCGGCAGGTTCCTCGGCTTCCTCGAGGGCCTGCACGACGTCTCGACGCGATGGGTGGTGACCCACGACATCGGACATTGGAAGGGCGAGCTGACCTGGATGTTCCTGTATTTCAGCGCCGCCGTCTGGTCGAGCCTCGCGCTCTGCGCGCTCTACGCCATGGAAGGGTATCTCACGCGCTATCTGGCCTGAGCTTTTTTGACGCGTTTTCTTGACGCGAACCGGTATCCACTTCGCTTGAAAACGCTTTGTTATTTGCCGACCAGGCTGCACTTGCTGCGGTCGAGCGGGCGGAAGGCCTGGTCGGGCGGGATGGTCGCGACCAGCTTGACGAAGTCCCACGGTCCCTTCGACTCCTCGGGCGTCTTGACCTGCACGAGATAGAGATCGTGCACCATCCGCTGATCCTCGCGGATGTGGCCGTTGGGCGTGTAGGCATCAGACACCGGCGTCGCCTTCATCCTGGCCATCACGGTGGCGCTGTCGTCGGAGTCGGTGTCCTTCACGGCTTGCAGGTAGTGACGCACGGCGGAATAGACGCCGGCCTGGATCTGTGAAGGCATCGCCTTGCGACGCGCATAGAACGCATCCGAGAATTTTCGGGCGGCCGGCGAGACGTCTTCGAAAAACGAGGTGACGATGAGATCGCCGCGCGTGGCCTTGAGGCCAACGGCTTCGATATCGACGTTCTGGAACGACATCGGCACGATCTTCATGCCCTGTTCGGCGAGGCCGAATTCCTCGGCCTGCTTGATCACGGTGGCGTTGTCGCCGGCGACGTTGATCGCCAGGATCTTCGCGCCCGAGGACTGCGCCTGGAGCAGGAAGGACGAGTAATCGGGCGTGCCGAGCTGCGCCTTGACGCTGCCGGCGACCTTGCCGCCGAGCGCTGTGATGCGATCCCGCGCAGTCGTCTCGATCGAATGGCCGAAGGCATAGTCGCCGGTGATGAAGAACCAAGGCTCCTTGCTGGCCTGCATGACGCCGGAGACGACTGCGGTGGCGGTCGAATAGGCGTCCTGGGTCCACTGCACGCTGCTGGGCGCGCAGGCGTCATCGGTGAGCTGGTTGGCGCCGGCGCCGGACACCAGGAATATCTTTCCGTTGCTGCGCACCAGCTCCTGCACCGCAAGTGCCGCGCCGGAGCTGCCGCCATCCGCGATCGCCTGCACGCCGTCGCTGAACCATTTTCGGGCGAGCGAGGCGGCGAGGTCCGGCTTGTTCTGGTGATCGGCCTGCAGGATCTCGATCTGCTTGCCGTTGACCTTGCCGCCGAACTCCTCCGCCGCCATCCGCGCCGCCTCGACTGAGCCCGGGCCCATCGCGGTTGCAAAAATGCCGTTCATGTCGGTGAGGACGCCGATGCGGATGGCGTCGCCCTTGATCTCGGCGCGCGCAGAGCCAGCGAGCGCCAGCGTGACCAGCAGGATGGCAGATGTCGTGCGGAGGGTGGGCATGGCGCGTTTCCTTACTTTTCGTTGATCGGTTGGCTCTGACGGGTCAGGCCGCCTCGGCGATGACCTTGTTTCGGAGCGTTCCGATGCCGGAGATTTCGACCTCGACGGTATCGCCGGGGCGCATCCACAAGGGTGGCGTGCGCTTGGCGCCGACGCCGCCCGGCGTGCCCGTGACGATGACGTCGCCGGGAACGAGCGGGCAGATCGTTGAGATGTAGGCGATGAGTTCGGGGATGCCTGTGATCAGCAGATCGGTGGTGGTGTCCTGCACGACGGTGCCGTTGAGGCGCGTCTGCAGGGTCAGCTTCGACGGATCAGGGATCTCGTCTGCGGTCACCAGCCACGGACCGAAGCTGCCGCTCTCGGCAAACGTCTTACCGGAGAGGAACTGGCTGGTGTGGCGTTGCCAGTCGCGGATGCTGCCCTCGTTGTAGCAGGCATAGCCGGCGATATGGTCGAGCGCGCGGCTGGCTCGAATGTGGCGGCCCTGCTTGCCGATGACCAGAGCGAGCTCGCCCTCATAGTCGAAATCGTCGCTCACCATGGGCTTCACGATCGGCTGGAGATGGCCGACCTGGCTGCAGGGAAAACGGACAAACAGGGCCGGCTTCTCGGTGACGGTGCGGCCGGTCTCGGCGACGTGGTCACGGTAGTTGAGGCCGACGCAGATGATCTTGCCGGGATCGGGGATCACAGGCGCGAAGCTGATGCTGTCGAGCGGATGATCGGGCGCCGTGGATGCGACCAGCCTTGTCGCCTCGGCCCCGCGACCCGTTTCGAGCAACTGCCGCAGCGTGGTGCAGGGCGCCATGCGCGTGCCGAGATCGACGACGCCATTGTCCTTGACGGCCCCGAAGGAGGCGCGGCCGTCGGCGATAAAAGAGAGCAGCTTCATGAGATTTCCTTGGACGATGGTCGGTCAGGCCGCGGACGGCACGTGGGTGGGAGGCGCAATGACGGCGATGAGCCGGTCGAGCTCGGCATCGTTACGGGCGATGCCGCGGATGTAGCGGTCGGGGCGGATGAGCGCGGCGGTCAGGCCGTGCTCGCGCAGCCACGGTCCGACGCCGTCGGCATCGTCGCTGGTCAGGATACTGATGCCCGTTTGCGAGAGAGCGGGGTGGACCGCGTTCTCGACGAGCAGCACATGGCTGTAGCCGATCCGGTCGTCGCCCCGGCTGCCGTCCTTCAGCATGAATTGCGGAGCAAGATGTCCCGCGAGGGTCGGGTCGCCGAGCACCAGCCCGGAGCCGAGCAGGGGCTTCTTCACCTCGAGCTTGACCGGCGCGTTCTCGCGCGCTTCTCCGGTCGCGAGACCCGCCTCGATCGCCTTGGTGTTGATGAGGCCGCCGAGACGAATGGCGAGCTCGATGAATTCTCGAACATGCGGCTGTCGCTCGCTCTGATAGGTATCGAGCAGATCGGGCGCGGCGCCGTCGCGGATGACGCTCGCGAGCTTCCAGGCAAGGTTGGCGGCATCACGGATGCCGGCGCACATGCCCTGGCCGAGGAAAGGCGGGGTCTGATGCGCGGAATCGCCCGCGAGCAGCAGCCGGCGGCTCCGCCATTGCTGCGCGATGACGGAATGAAAGGTATAGACTGCCGCGCGCTCGAGTTCGGCATCCTCAGGCGTGATCCAGCGCGACAGCAGCTCCCAGACTCTGGCCGGCTGCGCGATGTCGTTCGAATCCTCGTCGGGGAGGATCGTGATCTCCCAGCGCCGTCGCGTGCCGGTGCCGCGCACATAGGTGGCCGGCCGCCTGACATCGCAATGCTGGAGGCTGTAGTCGCCGAGATCGTCGCGCGCGCGCTTGAGCAGCACGTCGACCACCAGCCAGCGCTCGTGGAAGCCGAGATCGTCCATGCCGGAACCGATGAAGCGGCGAACGATGGACCGCGCGCCGTCGCAACCGATCACATAGCCGGCGCGGACTTCGGTGAGTTTGCCGTTGGAGAGGTCTTCGTAGCGGACGCGCACGCCGCTCTCGTCCTGATCGAGCGCGAACACGTCGCAGCGGTTGCGCAAGGTGACGTGCGGCCAGCGCGCGAGGCCGCCGATCAGCACGTCTTCCAGGTTGGGCTGGTGGAAGCGGTAGCTGAGATTCCAGCCCATTGGCGTCAGCGTCAGCGGCCGCGACCAGTCCAGCAGCATCTTGCCGTCGGCGTCGAGGAACAGCATGCCGGGGCTGAGGATGACGTGCGGCAGGATCGCCTCGGCAAGGCCGATGGTCTGGAACACGCGCATGCATTCGTCGTCGAAATGCAGAGCGCGCGGCAAATGATAGGTCCGCGCCTCACGCTCCAGCACCAGCGTCCGTACGCCGCACAGGCCGAGCAGATTGGCAAGCGTCGCGCCGACCGGGCCGCGGCCGACGATCACGACGTCGAAATCTTCGGGGACGGATTGATCTTGCATGGGGCTATCTCTTCCCCATCAGGTGCCACCGCTTCAACGGCGCTGCGCCAAGTGTCCACCCAGCGGACGGCCCTACACCTCGACTGGAATGGCCGCGGCCGTCTCCTGAAGCTGGCTGACGAACTGCGCCATCGCTTCCTCGATCCCGAGCGCCGAGCGAATCCAGATGATGGAGATGCAGCCGTAGACGGCACCGTTGCGGACGATCGGCACGGCAATCGATGCCGTCTTGGGATTGTATTCGCCCTCGCTGCGGGTCGCGTAACCCCGCGCAGCGGTCTCGGCGATCATGCGGTCGAGGCGGCCCTGGTCGAGAAAGGGGCGGTCGTCGGCCTCATCGATGCGGCGCAGATGACTGACGATGAGATCGCGCTCGCGCGCGGGACAGGCGGCGAGATAGGCGCGGCCCGCGGACGTCCGCAGCATCGGCAAGCGCTTGCCGATCATGCCGCGGTCGATCGAGAGCGGGCTGCGTGAATGCGTGGTCTCCTGCACCACCATCGCGGCGTTCTCGTAAGTGGAGAGATCGACAGGCCAGACCAGGGCTTTGCTCAGCTCGGCGAGATAAGGCGCGGCCGCCTGGCAGATCACCACGCCGGGGTCGTAACCATCGCCAAGGCTGAGTGCGAGCCGGGTGACGCGAAAACGGTCGTCGCTGGCGCTGCGGGCGACATAGCCGAGTTCCTCCAGCGTTTCGAGCAGGCGGTAGACGGTCGGGCGGGGCAAGTCGAGCGCGCGGGCGACGTCGCCGGCGCGGATGCCGCCGGAGCGGTTGATCTCCTGCAGCACGTCCAGCCCGCGCTTGAAGGCGCGGACGCCCTCGGACTGCCGCGGCTGGCCGCTCCGCGTCCGCTCCTTGGACACTTCGTATTTCCTCCCTTGTGGTCGCCAGTCTCGCGTTTATCGTCCTTACGAACGCAAAGCGACCACCGGGCGCCACCGTAGGAGCGCGCGCGGCAGGTATCAAGTTCGCCGCACTGCGGCGAATGCGATGCTCTCGGGAGAACGTCAAATGGAAATCACCGCGCTCGGCTATATCGGGATCAACTCGTCGCAGCTCGACCAATGGGGGCAGATGGCGACCGGCCTGCTCGGCATGCAGCAGGTCGATCGCGGTGGCAAGATGCGCGCGTTTCGCATGGACGATCGCAAGCAGCGCCTGATCGTCGACGGCAGCAGCGATGCCGGCCTTGCAGTGATGGGATGGGAAGTTCCCTCGACCGTTGAGCTAGACCAGCTTGCAGCGCGGCTGGAGAGCCACGGTGTCAAGGTCACACGTGGCTCCCGCACGTTGGCTGACGAGCGGCATGTCGGCGAGCTGATCGCGTTCGCCGATCCCGCCGGAAACCGGCTGGAGGCCTTTTGCAAGCCGGAGATTGCGAGCGAGCCCTTCAAGCCGAGCCGCCCGATCTCGGGCTTTCGCACCGGCGCACTGGGCATGGGGCATGTCGTGCTCAATGTCGAGGATGTCGAGCCGCTGGTGCCGTTCTATCGCGATGTGCTCGGCTTTCACGTCTCCGATTTCGGGCTGAAGCCTTACGGACTCTATTTCTTCCACGTCAACGGCCGCCACCACTCCTTCGCGATGGTCGGTTCGGGGCGCAAGGCGCTGCATCATTTCATGGTCGAGCTCGGCAGCCTCGACGATGTCGGGCAGGGCTACGATCTCGCGCAGCTCGAAGATGGCCGCGTCGTCTACACGCTGGGCCGGCACACCAACGATCACATGACCTCGTTCTATGTGAACACGCCGTCCGGCTTCTTCATCGAATACGGCTGGGGCGGACGCATCATCGATCCCGAGACGTGGCAGCCGCACGAGACCTTTGACGGTCCGTCGCTGTGGGGCCACGAGCGGCTCTACATGCCGGACGAGCAGCGCAAGCGCCTGCGCGACATGCGGCTTGATGCAGCGGCGCGCGGAGTCCGCGTTCCCGATCCGCGCGTGCCTGCGCTGAACTGTGCGTGGCTGGATCAGGTGGTCGCGCGAGAATGAGCGGCGGCCCAGGCGATCAGGCATCGCCGAGATCGAGCTGCGTCAAGATTCCCTGGCGCAGCGCCAACCGGACCAGCTCGATGTCGGAGCCGACGCCGAGCTTGTCCTTGATCAGCGAGTGCAAATTCGCCACCGTCTTCGGGCTGACATGCAGCGTCTCGGCGATCTCTTCCGTCGTGTTCTCGGCGAGCAGCAGGCGCATCACCTCGAATTCGCGCGGCGTGAGCACGTCGGCGGCCGAGCTTTCGCCGCTGATCCGGCTCAGCGCCAGCTCGTGGTCGATGTCGGGGCTGATGGCGATCTTGCCGGCGAGCACGTCCATCACCGCGCGCACCAGCGTTTCGGGCGGGCTGGTCTTGGTGACGTAGCCTCTCGCGCCGGCGCGGATCGCCTGCACGGCGAAGCCGGCATTCTCGTGCATGGTGAAGACGAGGATCTTTGCGGCCTTGTCCCATTGCCTGATCCGCCTGACAGCCTCGACGCCGCCGATGCCGGGCATGCTGAGATCCATGATGACGAGATCGGGTGTCTCCGACTTGAACAGGCGATAGGCCTCCGCGCCGTCGCCGGCTTCGGCGACAACGCGCAAGCCCGGTTGCTTCTCGAGCACGGAGCGATACCCTTCGCGAACGACCGAATGGTCGTCGACCAGCAGGATCGTTGCGGTCATGCCGCGTGCTCCAGCGCCTGCGGACCTGCGGACGCGAGCGGAATGACGACGCGCAGCGCGGAGCCGCCGGTGGCGCCGGCCTCAAAGCTCAGTCGGCCGCGCAGCGCCGCAACGCGCTCGCGCATGCCGAGCAGGCCCATGCCGGATTTCGACGCGGGGTCGGTCGAGCGGCCGTCATCGTCGATGGCGAGCGTGATCTCGTCGGCTTGCATCGACAGTTCGAGGCTGACCTTGGTGGCGCCGGCGTGCTTGGCGGCGTTGGTCAGCGCTTCCTGCACGATACGGTAGAGATTGGCGCTGATCGTGGCCGGCAGGGTCTCGAACGTGCCGTCGAAGCGGATCGCAAAGCGCGTCTCGCCGCGGCTGCGTCCGTTCCAGCCGGCAACGAGACCCTCGAGGCTGGCGACGAGCCCGAGCTCCTCGACATCGGGCGGACGCAGGCGGAACAGCTGCCCGCGCAAGGTCTCCATCATGCCTGACGCAGTTCGCGCGATGCCGTCGCACTCGCCGAGCAAGGCGGGGCAATCCTGCGCGGCGGTCTGGCGGGCGGAGGAGGCGAGCGCGCGGATCGCAGCCAGCGATTGGCCGAATTCGTCATGCAGCTCCCGGGCGAGATGCCGGCGTTCCTCGTCCTGGAGGGCGATCAGTTTCCGGGTCAGCTCGGCGCGTTCGGCCAGCGCCGTGTCGAGGCTTTCAGCGAGATGATTGAAGACGTCGCGGACTGCGGAGAGCTCGGCGAGATCGAACGGCGGCAGCCGCGTGGTGAGGTCGTTGGCCGCGATCCGCTCGAGGCCGGCGCGGATCATGCGGGTAGGGCTCAGGGCGCGGGCCAGCGCCGCGTAGACCAGCACGCATAACAGCGGCAGTGCAATCGCGAGCGCCAGCATCAGGCGGCCGGCCTCGTGCCAGGCCTCCGCCGTCTGCACGGCTGGATCGACCGAGACCACTGCGTCGCCGAGCTTCGTTCCGCGCAGGATCACGGGCCGCGCCGCCTCGCGGCCGGGGTCGAATAGGCTGTGATAGAACGCCGTGAAGATCTGCGGCGGCGGATCCTCGGGGATCGGCGCGCCGCTACAGAAGCGCTGGAGCATTTCGCCGCTGGTGCCACGGAAGGCAAGGCACAAGCCGGGCGTCATGACATAGGCCGAGACGGGATCGAGGTTGGGGAAGTCCGAGCGCGGGTTCGCTGCCCACAGCACCTTGCCCTGTTGCAGCTCCAGCGTCTTCGCGACGATGGCGGCGATGCCGTCGATGCGGGCATGAGCGGTGCGATCGGCCGTGATCAGGAAATAGGCCGATATCGCGGCGAAACAGGCGGCCGATATGGCGGCCACGCGCAAGGTCAGGCGGACCTTGAGATCGAATCTCGGGCGGTTCCACATCGGCGGGCACCTGGCGCGAACGGAATTGTCGCCTCCGCATTAAACGGCAGAAACGTTGGCCGCGCAAAGCGGCACCCTTACCGCGGTGCAACGCCGTGAAATTTTCCCGGAACTGGTCGGGACGGCCACGGCTGCAGTGCGTGAAAAGCCCGCCTAGCTTGCGGCCTTTCCATCCTGCGAGGCCCGCGATGCGCCATATCCTGTCGTTGCTGTCTTTCCTTGTTCTGTTCGTTGTCGGGCTGGATGGCCGGGCCGTCGCCGCGGAGGCTACGATCGCGCTCGACGATTTCAGCTACACCGATACCTCGGCCGAGCCTGTCGACCAGAGCGCCGCCCACGAGCGGCGGCTCCAGGCGTTCATGGTCGCGCTCCGGCGCGACATCGCCGCCGACCCGCGCTACCGGCTGGCACCGTCGGCGCAGGAGGGGGCGGCGTTCAAGGTGATCGGCGGCATCCAGAAGACGAGCACCCTGGTGCAATGGGCCAAGGTCGCGGTAATCGACGTCGGCGCCAGGAAGGTCGTCATGGACAAGCTCTACACCTTCCGCGGCGACAACGACGAGTCCTGGGAGCGTGCCGAGATCTTCGTATCCCGCGAGGTCATGGCCGCGCTCGCCACACCCGCGCCGATCGCGCTGGCCGTGTTCGATTTCGAGCTCGAAGATACGACCGCCGCCTCCGCAGGGGCGTCCGCCGCGTCGGATGCGTCGTACCTCGCAGAAGTCACCGCCAGCGTGCGCGAGGCTCTGGGGCAATCCGGCCGCTACCGGATCGTCGAGGTTGGCGGCGAGGCGGCAAAGGTGCGGGCCTTGCACGACTGCGATGGCTGCGAAGCGGCGATCGCGCAAAGAATCGGCGCGGACCAGTCGCTGATCGGTGTGGTGCGGCGGGTCAGCCGCACGGAATACACGCTCGGCTTCCAGGTCCGCGATGCCAAGACCGGCGCGGTGCTGGCGCGTGGCGACAGCGGCCTGCGTATGGGCGCGGACTATTCGTGGAAGCGCGGCGCCGTTCGCCTTGTGAGCGAACGGCTGGTCGAGAACCACTAGATCAGAACGTCAGCTGCACCTTCATCGACTGCGAGCGGTCGCTGGCGAGCTCGAACGCGGCGACCGCGTTCTCGAACGGCATGGTCGCGGTGATCAGCGGCTTGACGTCGATCAGGCCTTCGCCCATCAGCCGCACCGCCAGCTCGAACTCGGGATCGAAGCGGAAGGTGCCGCGGAGCTGCAATTCCTTGGCGACGATGGAATTGATCGGCAGCGTCATCTCGCCGCCGAGGCCGAGCTGCACCAGCGTGGCGCCCGGCCTGAGCACGTCGAGCGCGGCGCGCAGTGCAGCCTGGTTGCCGGAGGCTTCGAACAGCGTATCGAACACGCCCTTGCCGGCGCGCCAGGGATCGAGCGCGGTGGCGTTGGTCGCGACATTGATCGCATTCGTGGCACCGAGCTTTTTGGCGACCCCGAGTGGCGCATCAGCCACGTCGGTCACCACGATCTCGGACGCGCCGCCGAAGCGCGAGACCAGAATCATCAGCGCGCCGATCGGGCCGCAACCGGTGATCAGCACACGCTTGCCGAGGAGGGGGCCGGCCTGCTTGCCGGCATGCAGGCACACCGCGAGCGGTTCGGCCACGGCAGCTTCTGCCAGCGACAGCTTGTCGGAAATCGGCACCGCCTGCGTGGCATCGACCGTGATGAACTCGCGAAATCCGCCCTGTACGTGAGGAAAGCGCATCGCGCTGCCGAGGAAGCGCATGTCGAGGCACTGGTTGCGCATGCCTTCCTGGCAATGCAGGCACTGGCCGCAGGGCTTGCTTGGGTTGACCGCCACGCGTGTGCCTGATTTCACGCTGGTCACGCCGTCGCCGACGGCTGCGACCACGCCCGCGATCTCATGCCCGAGCGCCATCGGTTGCTGGATGCGAACGACGCCGAAGCCGCCATGGTGGTAATAGTGCAGGTCGGAGCCGCAGATGCCGCCATTGGCGATCTTGACACGGACCTCGCCGGGGCCGGGCTCCGTGTCAGGGTAGCTGTCGATCCGCAGGTCCTTCGGGGCGTGAATGACGACGGCGCGCATGGTCTCGTTCCTTGTTTTCGCGATTACATCGCGGCGATCATGCCGCCATCGACATAGATGATCTGGCCGTTGACGTAAGTGGAGGCATCGGACGCGAGGAAGATCGCGGCGCCCACCAGCTCGTCGGGCTTGCCCCAGCGCTTGGAGGGGATGCGGCCCATCAGCCAGGTGTTGAAGTCGGTGTTGTTGACCAACGCCTCGTTCATGTCGGTGAGCATGTAGCCGGGGCCGATCGCATTGGCCTGGATGCCGTGCTGGGCCCATTCCACCGCCATAGAGCGGGTCAAATTCTTGATGCCGCCCTTCGCGGCGGTATAGGGCGCAATGGTCGGGCGCGCCAACTCGCTGCCGAGCGAGCCGATGTTGATGATCTTGCCGTGCTTGCGCGGGATCATGCGCTTGGCGGCCTCGCGGCCGATCACGAAGGCGCTGGTGAGGTTGGTCTCGATCACCTTGCGCCATTCGTCGGTGGTGAACTCCACCAGCGGCTTGCGGTGCTGGATGCCGGCATTGTTGACGACGATGTCGACCGCAATTCCCTTTCTGTCGAAATCGTTGAAAGCCGCAACGATCGCGGGCTCGTCGGTGACGTTGAACGCGGCGCCCTCGGCCTGGTGGCCGGCGGCACGAAATTCGGCGACGGCCTGCTCGACGCGCTTGGGATCGACGCCGTTGACGATGATCCTTGCGCCGGCCCTGGCCATGCCTTCGGCAATCGCCCGACCGAGGCCCCGAGAGGAGCCGGTCACGAGCGCGGTGCGGCCGGAAAGATCGAAGAGGGCGGTGCTCATCTCAAAAAATCCTCAGACGTTGGAACGGCGCACGATCAGATCAGAGCGATCGAATACGGCGGGCAGAAGGTCGACGCCAAGGCCGGGGCCTTCCATCGGGAAGACATAGCCGTCCTTGATCACAGGCATCGTGGTGACGAGCTCATTGTACCAGCCCTTGTAGAAGGCGCGTACCGATTCCTGGATCAGCGTGTTGGGCTGGCTGAAGGACATGTGGATGGCGGCGATGAAGCCGATCGGGCCGATGCAGTCGTGCGGGGCGAAGGGACGGTGATAGGTCTCGGCCATGGCCGCGATCTTGCGGCCCTCGGTGAGGCCGCCGGTCCAGCACAGATCCGCCATCACCACGTGCATGGCGTCGCGGTCGAGCATGTCCTTGTAGGGAAAGCGCGAGCCCAGCGTCTCGCTGGCGCAAACCCAGACGTCGGTCGAGCGCGCATATTCGGCGAGCGCCTGCGGTGAGTTCATGCGGATCGGATCTTCGTACCAGGTCGGCTTGTAGGGCTCGAGCGCGCGCGCGATCTGCTTCGCGGTCGGCAGATTCCACAGCGAGTGCAGCTCGACCATGATCTCCATCTTGTCGCCGACGGCTTTGCGGATCTTCTCGAACGGCTCGATCGCCTGTTTCATCTGGGCGGCCGTAATATAGAGGCCCTTGTTCTCCTGCGCGGCAGGATCGAACGGCCAGATCTTCATCGCGGAGATGCCGCTTTCCAAAAGGTTTTCGGCGAGCGCATCGGCGCGGTTCATGAAGCCGTCGAGATCTTCGTAGGGACCCTTGTTGGCTCCGAGATTCCAGTTCGCGACCGGGCTGATATTGGTGGAGCGTACATATTGCGTGCCGGCGCAGGTGTTGTAGATCCGCTGCTTGTCGCGGCAGAGGCCGCCGAGCATCTGGTGCACCGGCTGATTGCAGACTTTGCCGAAGAGATCCCAAAGCGCGATGTCGATCGCCGAAGCCGCGCGGTATTCGACGCCGGTCGAGGACTGCGCCATCGGCAGGTTCAGCATGTCGCGATGGATCGCCTCGATGCGCAGGGGATTACGGCCGAGCAGGCGTCCAGCAAAGGTGTCGTGGATCTGCGCTTCGACGGCGCCCGCACCGTAAAAGGTTTCGCCGAGACCGATCACGCCCGTGTCGGTGTGGACGCGCACCCAGATGACGTTGGAGAATTCCTCGGTGCGCAGCGTTTCGATCGACGTGATCTTCACGGCCATTGTCCTCCCGTCACAGGCGCCTCGCGCCGGTCTTGTTCATTTCGCACCGCAGCACGCCGCGGGCTGGCGAGTCTTACGCCGGCTTGTAATATATCACAACATGTTTTAAGGGTGCCACAAACAAGGCGTCGCCTGCGACAGCGCAGGCGGACGGGGAGGGAGACATGGCAAGGCGCAAGCGCGCGCTCGAGGTGGTGAGATCAGGGGACGACGGCGAGGGCAGGCCCTCACGTCGCAACCGTCTGAATTTCTTCGAGCTGGCCTATCAGAAGATCGAAGAGCTGCTCGTTCATTGCGAGCTCAAGCCGGGCCAGTTCATGACCATGCTGGAATTGCAGCAGATCACCGGCTTCGGGCGCACGCCGGTTCATCACGCAGTCAACCGTCTCTCCGCCGACACGCTCATCATCATCCGTCCACGCCACGGCCTGCACATCGCGCCGATCGATCTTGCGCGCGAGCGCATGCTGCTGGCCCTGCGCCGCGACATGGAGCGTTTTGTGATCCGCCTCGCGGCCGATCGCGCCAGTCTCTCGCACCGCAATCAGGCGCTGCACATCGAGCGCGTGCTGCGCGAGCGCCGCGCCACCCTGACACTGGACGAGTTCAACAGCATCGACCGCCGCATCGACGCGCTGGTGCTGGAAGCCGCGGGCGAGCCTTTCCTGGTGCATACGCTGCGGCCGCTGCACACGCTGTATCGCCGCATCGGCTACATCCACCACCGCTTCATGCCGGGACAGGCCGATCTATCGGGAACGATCGACCATCATCTCGGCATTCTCCATGCAGTTGCGAACCGCCGCGTCGAGGATGCGGTGAAGGCGAGCGATGCCCTGATCGACTACATGGGCCAGATGTTCACGGGCATGGAGACGGGGATCGATCCGCGCCTGCTCGATTGCAGCATCGAGCCGCTGCTGGGTGCTTGAAAAGCACTTGGCGTAAGAAAGTTTTGAAGAGAGGACCAAACATGTCGACGATGGCTGCGCCACAGCCGACCGCGAGCGAAGCCGCGGTCCGCTACCTCATCACCAACTACAGTCCCAAGGGCAACAAGGTCGGCTGGCTGATGATGGCCTCGATCCTGGTCGAGGCCTGGGATCTCTATTCGATCGCCTTCGTGCTGATCTTCATCAAGGAGCAGTACAATCCCGATCCGTTGATGCTTGGTCTCGCCGCAGCCGGCACGCAAGGCGGCGCGCTGATCGGCGCGCTGCTCGGCGGCTGGCTGTCCGACAAGATCGGCCGGCGCGTGATGTTCCTGGTGACGATGGTGATGTTCATCGTGCTGGCACTGGCGCAGGCCTTCGTGCCCGACGTCTTCTGGCTCGTTGTCATCCGGTTCTTTCTCGGCATCCCGCTCGGCTCGGATATCTCGACCGGCTACACCTACATCATGGAATCCATGGCCAAGGGCGAGCGCGAGGTGATGGGCAACCGCTGGCAGTTCATGTTCGCCGTCGGCGAGGTGCTGACCATCGGCGTCATCGTGATCTTCCTGTTGTTCGACATCCATCACGAGACGTTGTGGCGCGTGACGCTCGGGCTCGGTGCGGTGCCGGCGCTGATCATCCTGCTGTTGCGCCACGACGTGCCGGAGACGGCGGTGTGGCTGGTGCAGAAGGGACGTTATCGCGAGGCCAAGCAGGTCGCGCGCGAGATGTTCAACGACGACCTCTCCATGCTGCCGGATCGGGACGTGCCGGTGCCGAAGGTGAGCACCCGCGCTTTCCTCGCCGACCTCAAGCAGGACCCGATCCGCTGGCGCGCGACGATCTACGGCTGGATCGCCTGCTTCGCGCAAGGCAGCGAGTTCTCGACCTTCGCGTTCTATCTGCCGGTGCTGTTCGTGATGGTCGGCGTGTCGAGCGTGCTCGGCATCAATCTGGTGACGATGGCGCTGTTCTGCTTTGCCGCTCTGTCCGGCTGGGTCGGGCCGCTGCTGACGCCGAAGATCGGCCATCGCGGCATCGCGATCGCGGGGTTCTCGATCGTGCTGGCTTCACTCCTGGTCGCTGCCTTCGCGCTCTATACCGACAACAAGATCCTGCTGCCGTTTGCGGCCGCGGCGATGTTGTGGGGTCACTATTGGGACGCGTCGAACTGCATGACGATCCCGACCATGGTCGCCAAGCCGAAGTACCGCGGCACGGCCAGCGGCTTCGCCTACATGTTCGTGAAGCTGCCGTCGTTCCTGGCGATCTTCCTGTTCCCGACGGTATTCGCCGCGGTCGGGCAGGCCAACGCCACGCTGATGGTCGCGATCTTCCCGCTGATCGGATTGCTCGCTGCAATCTTCATCCTGCCGGAAGTGTACGGCTACGAGAACGATTGACGTCCAGGCGTTACCTGATCGCGGCGGCCAACGCCGCGATCAGGGCCGGCGGCGTCACCAGCAGTCCGAGCTTGAGGAACGGCCAGGCGCCGACCTCGATCTTCTCCCGCCGCAACGCGACCAGCCAGAGGATGGTGGCAAGCGAGCCCGTCACGGACAGATTGGGCCCGAGATCGACGCCGATCAGGATGGCGCTGACGACGGGCGCGGGCAGATGATCGCTGGCGGCGACAGAGCCCGCGACGAGGCCGACAGGCAGATTGTTGGCGATGTTGTCGGCGATGGCGGTGGCGATGCCGACGCTCCAGGCCGCTTTGGTCACGGATTGCTCAACAGCCTGGTGCAAGAGCGCGCTGAGCTGACCGATCACGCCGGTCTTCACCAGCGCCTCCACCATCACGAAGAGACCGCCGACCAGCGGCAGCACGCTCCAGGAGACGCCGCGCAAGACCGGTAGCGGCGATTGCCGGCTGATCAGCAGCACGATGGTGGCCGTCACCACGCCGCAGATGAAGGTCGGCAGGCCGAGCTGCTTGTCCAGCGCGGAGGCCGTGACCAGCACGACGCCAATGGCGACGATGCCGGCGGCCGTGAGCTTGCCGCCGCGGCCAAGTATTGGGTGTGGCACGCTGCGCGCGATCGTCTCGTCCTTCAGCGCCCGGTGCTGGGTCAGGCGCAGCACGATGTAGGTCAGCAGGATCGAGGCCGCCGAGGGCAGGGCGAACAGGCGCAGCCATTCGGTCAGTTGCGGCATGCGCGCGCCGAACACGACGAGATTGGCGGGGTTTGAGATCGGCAGCACGAAGCTCGCGGCATTGGCAATGAAGGCGCAGACGAACAGATAGGGCAGTGGTTTTGCGCCGGCCGCCCGCGTCGCGGCATAAACGGCCGGCGTCAGCACGATCGCGGTGGCGTCGTTCGAGAGCAGCACGGTCACGATCGTGCCGACGATGTAGATCAGCAGGAACAGCCGCTGCGGCGAGCCGGCGGCATATTCCACCGCGAGCGCGGCGAGATAATCGAACAGGCCTTCGAGCCGGGCGAGCTCGGCAATCAGCATCATGCCGATCAGGAAGAGATAGACGTCGACACCCTTCTCGATGCCGAAAAGCGCATCCTGCCACGGCAGCAAGCCGAGCAGCACCAGTGCGCCGGCGCCGAGTACGGCCCAGATCGCCTCGGGCAGGCTAAAAGGGCGGATGATGACGCAAGCAGTCGCGACGACCACGATGCTCCAGGCCCAGATGGCGTCAGACGGCACGTTCAATCCTTGTGGCGTGAGTTCATTTGGCAGCGATAGCGGAAGCCGGCCCTGATGTCTTCGCCTTCGGCGGACACCTCAGAACTTCACAGCCAGCAGAACCGCGCCGGCGCCGATCATGGTGATCCCGATCCAGCCTTGCGGGGTCGGCCGCTCGCCGAGAAAGGCGAAGGCGAACAGCGCAACCAGCACGACGCTGAGCTTGTCGATCGGCGCCACCAGCGTGGCGGGGCCGAGCTTCAGGGCGCGGAAGTAACAGAGCCATGACGCGCCGGTCGCGAGCCCCGACAGCACCAGGAACAGCCACGTCTTCGACGACACCGCGGACGGCACCGCGAACTGGCCGGTGAAGAACAGCAGCACCGAGAATGCCAGCAGCACCACGATGGTGCGGATGAAGGTGGCGAGGTCAGGATTGATGTTCTCGACGCCGACCTTGGCGAAGATCGCGGTCAGCGCCGCAAAGCAGGCGGAGAGCAGCGCCCAGGTCTGCCAGGCGGAGAAGAGGGCGGGTTTCATGGGGTAGGTATCGCTTCGTTGAATTTCATGTCGGCAGGTGCATCCTAACACTCCGCCGTCGTCGCGGCGAAGGCCGGGACCCATACCCACAGGGAGAAGCTTGACACGAGATGGTCATTGGCAACCTTCGCCAAACACGTTTTCGTGGCTATGGGTCCCGGCCTTCGCCGGAACGACACTGTCCGGCTTGGCTAACAATTACCTTGCCACCGACAGCTTCTCCGTGATCGCCTTGCGCAAAATGCGCGAAAGCGACTCCACCGAATACGGCTTCTGGATCAATTCAAATCCGCGATGGGCGTTTTCGGCGAGCACGTTGCTGTAGCCGGAGGTGAGCACGACGGGCAGGCCCGGATAACGCTCGCGGATGATGCCGGCGAGCTCGACGCCGTTCATGCCGGGCATGATGACGTCGGAGAACACGAGATCGACCGCGAATTCGTTCTCACCGAGGATGGCGAGCGCCGCATTGGCGTTCGAAGCGCGACGGGTGACATAGCCGAGGTCTTCCAAGAGCTCGGTCGAGAACCGGCCGACATCGTCATTGTCCTCGACCACGAGCACGCGATAGCCGCGCCCGGTGGTTGCGCTTTCGCTGGTGAGCGAAGCGGCTTCCTTTTCGCCGGCAGGGCTCTGTGCCTGCGGCAGGTAGATGGTAAAGGTCGCGCCCTGGCCCGCCGTGCTCGTCACGGCGATATCGCCCTCGGACTGCTTTGCAAAACCAAAGGCCTGGCTGAGGCCGAGACCGGTGCCCTTGCCGACTTCCTTGGTGGTGAAGAACGGCTCGAAGATCGCGTCGATGTTTTCGGGTGCGATGCCGCTGCCGGTATCGGCGACCGAGATCGCGACATAGTCGCCGCCGCGCGCCGATTGTGCCCGCAGGTGCGGGATGCCCTGAACCTTGCGCACTGAAATGGTGAGGCAGCCTTCGCCCTCCATGGCGTCGCGTGCGTTGATGGCGAGGTTGATCAGCGCGGTCTCGAACTGCGCGATGTCGGCCACCGTGAAGCAATCGGCATCGTCGATCTCGACCACGATCTCGATGCGGCCGCCGACCAGCGGACGCACCAGCTGCGCGACGCCTTCGACCTGACTGCCGACGTTGAAGATCTGCGGCTTCAGCGGCTGCCTTCGTGCGAACGCCAAAAGCTGCGCGGTTAGCTTGGAGGCTCGCTCGACCGTGTCGGAGATGGCATCGACATAGCGGCGGCGGCGTTCCTCCGGAAGCTCGCGCCGGCGCAGGAAGTCGGTCGCCGAGCGGATGATGGTGAGGAGGTTGTTGAAGTCATGCGCGACGCCGCCGGTGAGCTGGCCGATCGCCTCCATCTTCTGCGACTGCCGCAGCGCTTCCTCGCCGCGTCGGCGCTCGGTGATGTCGACGGCCTCAGGCACGGCGCCGGTGATGTTGCCCTGGCGGTCGAGCACCGGACGCATGCCGAATTCGAAATCGCGCTCGCCGATCGGCAGGCGGAGCCGCATCTCCAGCCGCACGGCCTCGCCCTTCAGCACGCTATCGAATGCTTCGCGCACGGCGGCGCTCATGCCGTGCGTGCCGGTGAACCAGGGCGTTTCCCAGAACGGCTTGCCGATCACATCCTCGCTGCGCGCCTTGATGCCGTCGAGCGCAGTGTTGTTGGCGTAAAGCAACTCGCCCTCGAGATTGACCAGGCCCTGATACTGGTTGCTGGTGGCGAGGATCGCGCGCAGCCGGGACTCGTTGGACTCGAGCTCTGTGGTGCGCTCGGCGATGCGTTCTTCCAGGGTCTCGTTGAGCTTCCGCAGCTCGATCTCGGCCCGCTTGGCGACGGTGATGTCGTGGGCGACGCCGATGAAGCCGATATGCTTGCCGGTCGGGTCCCAGCGCGGCTGCGATTCCGAGCGCAGCCAGCGCCATTCGCCTGATGCATCCTTGTAGCGTGCCTCCAGAACGAACGGTTTCAGCGAGGCTTCGCCTTGCACGGATTGCTGCAGGACATGCGGCAGGTCGTCGGGATGCAGCACCTTGCGCCAGTCGAAGGCGATGGCCTGCTCGTAGGGCAGGCCGACGAAGTCGACATAGGCCTGGTTGGCGAAGGAGCGCGTGCGGTCGAGTTTCGTCACCCAGATCGGCACCGGCGCGCTGTCCGCAATCAGCCTAAATCGTTCCTCGCTCTCGCGAAGCGTTTCGCGCACCAGCATCTGGTCGGTGACGTCGATATGGGCGCCGACGAGGCGGACGGCGCGGCCGTCGCTGTCGCGCTCGATCTTGGCGACGACGCGGATCCAGCGCGTCTCCCCGTCGTTCGGGCGGATGATGCGGTATTCGGCGGTGTAGTCCTCGACGGTCCCGGCCAGCGCATCGAAGAAGTGTTTGACCGTGGCGTCGCGGTCGTCAGGGTGGATACGGCTGACCCAGTCCTCATGCGTCTCGTCGGCGGCCTCGGGCGGCAGCCCGTGAATCATCAGATATTCCGGCGAGCGGCGGTTCTTGAAGCCTTCGCGGAAGTCGACCTCGAGCCCGCCGACCTTGCCGATGCGCTGAATGCGCGCCAACTCCGCCTCGCGCTCCTGGAGCGCACGATAGGCATTGTCGCGTTCGCGCGCGATCTCTTCGAGGTGCTGGCGCAGCCTCTCGGCGGCTGTGGTTTCGGACGTAGGATCGTTCAAGGCGTCGGCCGTTGTGATGCTGGAGCGCGCGTGCCGGGCCGATATTCACATAGACAAAGCGTGATAGCCATTGCTCAAAAGGGAATATGCAGGGTGGTGGGAATGAACGAACGTCGGGTCTGGTCATTTGTTCCGAACGTCGGAACGACGAGCGGTCGGCGCGCGTATCTGCGGGGCGCCGCAACGTTCCTATGCCGAAGGCCTCGCGCCGGACTGGCAGCAGAATTCCGTCTTGGCCTGCGCCACCGTGCATCCCCGGGAAGATCTCGCTGAGACCGCGCCGCACTATCTTCACATCGTGGGCTTTATCCGCCCGGTCCTGGACCTGACCAAGGCCGGGAAGCCGTGGGCTGTCCCGGGGGGCTTGCCAGGTCCGCGACGGTCTTGCGCTGGTACGCCAGAGCGGAGTGGATTTAGACCGTTGCCTCCGGCCGATTTTGCTGTACCACGACAGGATACGGCCCCGTCCGCTCGGCCCACCAACGGCCCGGAAGGGGTCCCGCCCAAGGGACGAAGCTCAAGAAAAACATGTTCAAACGCATCCTGATCGCCAACCGCGGCGAAATCGCCTGCCGGGTCATCAAGACCGCCCGCAAGATGGGCATTCTGACGGTTGCCGTCTATTCCGAGGCCGACCGCGACGCCCTCCATGTCGAGATGGCCGACGAGGCCGTCCTGATCGGCCCGCCGGCCGCGGCCGAGAGCTATCTGGTGATCGAGAAGATCGTCGAAGCCTGCCGCAAGACCGGCGCGCAAGCCGTGCATCCCGGCTACGGCTTCCTGTCCGAACGCGAGGCATTTCCGCGCGCGCTCGAAGCTGCCGGCATCGTCTTCATCGGCCCGAACCCCGGCGCGATCGCCGCGATGGGCGACAAGATCGAATCCAAGAAGGCCGCCGCGAAAGCCAAGGTCTCGACCGTGCCCGGCTATCTCGGCGTCATCGAGGACGACAAGCACGCCGTGAAGATCGCCGACGAGATCGGTTACCCCGTGATGATCAAGGCTTCCGCCGGCGGCGGCGGCAAGGGCATGCGCATCGCGCATTCGACGGCCGAGGTTGCCGAAGGCTTCAATCTCGCCAAGGCCGAGGCCAAGGCCTCGTTCGGCGACGACCGCGTCTTCGTCGAAAAATTCATCGTCGATCCCCGTCACATCGAGATCCAGGTACTGGGCGACAAGCATGGCAACGTGATCTATCTCGGCGAGCGCGAATGCTCGATCCAGCGCCGCAACCAGAAGGTCATCGAGGAGGCGCCGTCGCCGCTGCTTGACGAAGCCACCCGCCGCAAGATGGGCGAGCAGGCGGTCGCGCTGGCCAAGGCGGTGAATTACGATTCCGCCGGCACCGTCGAGTTCGTCGCCGGCCAGGACAAGAGCTTCTACTTCCTGGAGATGAACACGCGCCTTCAGGTCGAGCATCCCGTCACCGAGCTCGTCACCGGCGTCGATCTGGTCGAGCAGATGATCCGCGTGGCTGCGGGCGAAAAGCTCACGCTTACGCAGAAGGACGTCACGCTGACCGGCTGGGCGGTGGAATCGCGCCTCTATGCCGAAGACCCGTTCCGCAATTTCCTGCCTTCGATCGGGCGGCTGGTGAAATACCGCCCGCCTGCAGAAGTGAGCAAGGACGGCATCACCGTGCGCAACGACACCGGCGTGCAGGAGGGCGGCGAGATCTCGATCCACTACGATCCGATGATCGCAAAACTCGTCACGCACGCGCCGTCGCGCGCGGCCGCAATCGAGGCGCAGGCGACCGCACTGGATTCGTTCTATGTCGACGGCATCAGGCACAACATCCCGTTCCTGTCAGCGCTGATGCATCATCCGCGCTGGCGCGAGGGCAATCTGTCGACCGGCTTCATCGCGGAAGAATTCCCCAAGGGCTTTGCGGTGCGCGTGCCCGAGGGTGAGGTCGCGCGGCGGATCGCTGCTGTGGGTGCTGCCATCGATCACGTGCTCGGCGAGCGCAAGCGCCAGATCTCCGGCCAGATGGGCGGTCGCGTCGTGCAGCGCGAGCGCCGCCGCGCGGTGTGGCTCGATCGGAAGGAGATTCTCCTCGAAATCGCGCGTGAAGGCGACGCGATCGCGATCCGCTTCATCGATGCCGAGGGCAAGACCGGCAATGCGCATCTGTTGCAGTCCGCGTGGAAGCCGGGTGATCCGGTCTGGCAGGGTACCATCGACGGCCACTTCGTCGCGGTGCAGACGCGCCCGATCGCCAACGGAATTCGCCTTGCTCATCAGGGCGTCGAGGTGCCGGTCTATGTCTGGACCGAAGCGGAAGCGGCTTCGGCGAAGCTGATGCCGGTGACGACGGCCTCCGACACCGGCAAGAAGCTGCTCTGTCCGATGCCCGGCCTCATCGTCTCGATCGCGGTGAACGAAGGGCAGGAGGTCAAGGCCGGCGAGACGCTGGCCGTGGTCGAGGCCATGAAGATGCAGAACGTGCTGCGCGCCGAGCAGGACGGCACCGTGAAAAAGATCCACGCCAGCGCGGGGGCGACGCTCGCGGTGGACGCGCTGATCCTGGAGTTTGCGTAAGGGTGTGAGTGGGGCCCCGGTGGGCCACAAACGCTGTCGTTGCGAGCGCAGCGAAGCAATCCAGAAATGCATCCGTGGAGGCAGTCTGGATTGCTTCGTCGCTACGCTCCTCGCAATGACGGAGTATGATGCGGCGTCCGTGACCTGACCGAGATATCACCATGGCCTTTCGTTCCCGCCGCGAAAAATTGCGTACAATCATCTCGGGCTCGGCCTGTGTCCATCCCGGCTCGGTCTATGACGCGATCTCGATCCGTATCGCCGAGGACCTCGGCTTTCCGCTCGGCATGTTCGGCGGCTCGGTCGCCTCACTCGCGGTGCTTGGCGACCCCGACGTCACCCTGATCACACTCACTGAGCTTGCCGAGCAGATGCGGCGGATGTCGCGTGCCTCCTCGCTGCCGGTGCTGGTCGATGCCGACCACGGTTACGGCAATGCGCTCAACGTGCGCCGCACCGTACAGGAGTTGGAGACGGCGGGCGCCGCCGGCCTGACGATCGAGGACACGCTGCTGCCGGGGGCCTTCGGCGAGGCTAAGGCGCAGTTGATCTCGCTGGAGGAGGGCGTCGGCAAGATGAAGGCCGCGCTCGATGGCCGTAGCGATCCCTCGCTGGTCGTCATGGGCCGGACCGGCGCGGCCGCGATCACCTCGATCGAGGATGCAATTCGCCGCGCCAGAGCCTATGAAGCTGCCGGTGTGGACGCGCTCTTCTTCACTGGCATCAAGTCGCGCGCGGAGCTCGAAGCCATCGTGGCCGCCACGCGCCTGCCGATCGTGCTCGGTGGCGCGCCGGACGAATTGAACGCGATCGACTATCTCGCCGGCCAGCGCGTGCGCATCGCACTTCAGGGCCATGCCCCGATCGCAGCCGCCACGCAGGCCGTCTACGATGTTCAGAAAGCGCTGCGTGAAGGCACTGCGCCGAAAGCGTTGAAGGGATTGCCGTCTGCGGAGCTGACAAATCGCGTCATGCGCGAGGCCGATGTCAAAGCGCGCAGCGCCGATCTCCTCGGATTGAAAAAATGAGCCGCGCGATTCTCCAGGTCATGATCCGAGGGCGCGTGCAGGGCGTCGGCTATCGGGCCTGGGTCGAGTCCCAGGCGGCCGCCTGTGGGCTCGAAGGCTGGGTCCGCAACCGCCGCGACGGCAGTGTCGAGGCGCTGTTCGCGGGCACGCCGAAACTCGTCGCCGACATGGTCGCACTGTGCCGCCACGGGCCGCCGTCTTCGCATGTCGATAGTGTGACCAGCGAAACCGCCAGTGTCGATGAGTTGAACCTGCGCGGGGCCGGCGAGAAGTTCTCGGTATTGCCGACGATTTAGCCTCAGAAAGGATCGTCATGCCGAGGCTTGTCCCGCCTGCGCGGCCGAAGTCGCCTCGGCGAGGCGAAAGCCCGGGCATCCACGTTGTTCCTGCTGCGTGGCTAGGCGTGGATGGCCGGGTCAAGCCCGGCCATGACGACGTAGGCGGGGCGAGACGAATAGCTCACCGCGGCAGCTTCGAGATCGCTTCGCTCAGCTCGTGGATCTCATACGGCTTGCGCAGGATCGGGAAGTCGCCGCGCACGCCGGCGGCGGCTTCACTATAGCCGCTGGCGAGCAGGATCGGCAGGTCGGGGCGGATCTGGCGGAGGCGGTGGGCGAGGCCGAGTCCGTCCATCTTGCCGGGCATGACGATGTCGGAGAAGACGAAGTCGACGCCATTGTGCTCAAGCTCGCGTAGCGCGGACTCCGCATCCGCAACCCGGCGCACGTGATAGCCGAGCTGTTCCAGGAGACCGATGCTGACGAGGGCGACGTCAGGATTGTCTTCAACCAGCAGCACCGTGCCGCTGCCGCGCGCCGGTGTCGCCTCGACGGTCTCGCTCGGCGCGATCGCGGTCGAGCGCGGCAGCAGAATGGTGAAGATGGTGCCCTTGCCGAGCTCACTGGCAACCTTGATCGTGCCGCCGGCCTGGTGGGCAAAGCCGTGCACCTGGGACAGGCCGAGACCGGTGCCTTTTCCGACTGGCTTGGTCGTGAAGAACGGCTCGAAGATCTTGTCGACGACGTCGGGGGGGATGCCGAGCCCGGTATCGGCGACGGTGACCGCGACGAATTCGCCGCTGTGGAACGGATCGTCCAGGACGATGTTGTGCGCGCCGATCGTGACCGTGCCACCGTCGGGCATGGCATCGCGCGCGTTGATGACGAGATTGAGCAGGCCCGTCTCGAGCTCGGAGACATCGGCCCTGACCGGCCAGACGTCGCGCTCGATCTCGAAGGCGAGGCGAACAGCGCTGCCGACGCCGGCGTGAAGCACCTCGCGGATTGCCTCGATGCGATCGCCGAAACGGATCGCCTGCGGATTGACGCTCTGCCGCCGCGCGAAGGTCAATAGCTGTCCCGTCAGCGCGGCGCCGCGCTTGGCGGCGGTTTCGATCGCCAGGACCGCGCGCTGGAACTTGGAATCGTCGGGGTCGGCCTTCTTCAGGATGTGAAGGCTGCCGGTGATGATCATCAGCAAATTGTTGAAGTCGTGCGCGACGCCGCCGGTGAGCTGGCCGAGCGCATCGAACTTCTGCGACTCCGCAAGCTGGGTCTGCATCGCCTCGAGCTTCACTTGCGTGTTGCGGCGCTCGGTGATGTCGCGTGTGATCTTGGCAAAGCCGACCAGCGCCCCGTCCTCGTAGATCGGGTCGATCACCACGCTCGCCCAGAAGAAGGTGCCGTCCTTGCGGACGCGCCAGCCTTCCTCCTCGTAGCGGCCTTGATCGCGCGCGATGCCGAGCGCGCGGGCAGGCTTGCCATTGGCCCGGTCGGTCTCGGTATAGAAGCGCGAGAAATGCTGGCCGAGGATCTCCTCGGGCGAATAGCCCTTGATCCGCTCGCCGCCGATGTTCCAGCTCGTGATGATCCCGCTGGGATCGAGCATATAAAGCGCGTAGTCCGCGACTCCTTCAACCAACAGCCGGAAACTCCGCTCGCTTTCGAACAAGTCTCTCTGTTGACTGGACTTTTTGACCATTCCGGACCCCGCCTCAACGGGGGCAAACGCCCTGAAAGGCGTTTGGTTCCCGATCTCTGGGACGTTTTTAGGCAAATTGAGCGGACGGTATGCAAGAGGCAAGGCGATTACGGCACTTGACACGCCATCGTAAGCGTCAGATATTTCTGTCATGACAGAAATAACCGGAAAGAAGAAACTCCCCGCTGCCGTCGAGCGCTTCATCCTGCATTGGGGAGACATGGGGGATCAGTGGGGCGTCAACCGCTCGGTCAGCCAGATCCACGGGCTGCTCTATCTGGCCGAGGCGCCGATGACGGCGGAGGACATCGCCGACACGCTCGGTATGGCGCGCTCCAATGTCTCGAACTCTCTCAAGGAGCTGCTCGCATGGAACCTGATCCGGCGGGTGCCGATCCTCGGCGACCGTCGTGATCATTACGAGGCGGAAACCGACATCTGGGAGGTCGCAGCCCGGATCGCGGCACGGCGCAAGGAGCGGGAACTCGATCCGGCGATCACGGCGCTCAGGGCCTGCGTCACCGATGCCGCCGACGATCCGACCATCAATCCGGTCGCCAGCAAACGGCTGAAGGAGATGCTCGCCTTCACCGAGCTCGCCGATCACTGGTTCATGCAGATGCTGAAAGTGCCGCGGCCGCGGCTGGTCGCCTTGATGCGGCTTGGCGAGAAGATCGCCAACCTGCTGCCGCTGGGCAAGGCCAAATAGCGTTGAGGAGGGTGTGATGACGTCGGCGAGATTATCAGGCTCCAACGCACCGACCTCCGCCCACATCAGACTGCTCGACGACCGCCGTTTCCGCGCACTGCTGTCGGACGAGGATTGGGGCCGCCTGCCGCTCGCGACCTGGCGGCGCTTTTCCAAGCGCGTCGCCGACGGTGACAGCGTGGTTTATGTCGGCGTCGTCGACGAGGTCTCCTTCAGCGACATCGGCTGGTGGTTCGCGCAAGCCGCGCGCCTGATTGGCGGGCCGCTGCCCGCGGGGCGCGACATCGGCGTGCCCATGATCGTGACCGTCACCGAGGACGCCGCGACCGGCGGCCAGACCTGGACCCGCATCTGCGCGCGCAAGCGCGGCTTTCCGCAAGTGATCCATTCGGCAAAGCGTTTCGCCGGCCCGACCGGGCTCGAAGAGTATGTCGGCTTCGGCGTCTGCATGGCGCTGCGTATCTCGGTCGAGGACCAGGCGCTGACGTTTCGCAGCGCCGGTTACGGTCTGCAACTCGGCGGCTTCTGGATCCCGTTGCCGCAATGGCTCACACCCGGCGATCTCACCGTGACGCATCGCGATCTCGGCGAGGGCGCCTTCCGCTTCACCCTCGATGTCACTCACCCGCGTTTCGGTGTGCTGATCCACCAGTCCGCCGTGTTCAGGGAGGCCGTATCATGACGCCGCTGTTGTGGACCCTCATCGCCATCCAGATCGTGATGGGCGTGTTCGACACTTTCTATCACCACGAATTCACCGAGCGGCTGGCCTGGCGGCCATCGCAGCGCTTCGAGCTGAAACTGCACGGCATCCGCAACATGCTCTATGCGCTGCTGTTCCTGCTCCTCGGCTGGCTCGAGGTCTACGGCGTGCTGGCGCTCGCGATCGTTGCGGTGCTGGTTGCGGAGATCGTCATTACCCTGATGGATTTCGTCGAGGAGGATCTGAGCCGGAAACTGCCGCCGAGCGAGCGGATCAATCACACGCTGCTCGCGATCAATTACGGCGCCATCCTGGTGCTGTTGCTTCCGGTGCTGATCGATTGGGCGATGCAGCCATTTGGTGTGACGGTCGTGCGTCAGGGCCTGCTCAGCATCACCGCAACGGCCTGCGCCGTTGGCGCTGCGCTCTGCGGCATCAGGGATTTTGCCGCGATGCGTCGGCTGGGCCGCATGAAGAGCGTTCCTGCACACGGGCTGGTCGAGAAAATCCCCGGCCGCAAGACCGTGCTGATCACGGGCGCGACCGGTTTTATCGGCAGCCGCCTTGCGGCGAGCCTGGGCGGGGCAGGGCACAACGTCATCGCGCTGATACGCAATCCAGCGAAGTCCGAGATGCTGCCGCCGCCGGTGACGCTGATCACCAGCCTCGATCAGCTCGCCCCGGATACGCCAATCGACGCCATCGTCAATCTCGCGGGCGAGCCGATCGGTAACGGCCTGTGGACCGAGGCGAAGCGGGCGAAGATCATCGGCTCCCGCGTCGACATGACCGGTGAGATCGTCAAATTGATCGCGCGGCTCGAGCGCAAGCCCGAGGTGCTCGTCAGCGGCTCCGCGATCGGCTGGTACGGTCTGTGGGCCGACCAGGTGCTGACCGAGTCGGCCAAGTCTCACGCCTGCTTCAGCCACGAGCTCTGCGCGGCCTGGGAGAAGGCGGCGCGGCCGGCGGAAGAGCTTGGCGTCCGCGTGGTCAACCTGCGCATCGGCCTCGTGCTCGGGACCGAAGGCGGCTTCGTCACACGCTTGCTGACGCCGTTCGAGTTCGGGCTCGGCGGTCCCATCGGCACCGGCCGGCAGTGGATGTCCTGGATCGAGCGCGACGATCTGATCCGGCTGATCGCCTATGTGATGGCGACGCCCGATCTTGCCGGACCCGTCAACGCGACCGCGCCGATCCCCGTCACCAACGCAAAGTTCACCGAGGAGCTTGGCCGCTGCCTGCACCGTCCCGCGGTGTTACGCATTCCCGGCGGCCTGTTGCGCCGGATCGGTGGCGGCTTTGCCGATGAGCTCCTGCTCGGCGGCCAGCGCGTGCTGCCGAACAAGGCGCTGAGCCGCGGATTTGTGTTCCGGCACGAGACGCTGCGCAGTGCGTTCGAGGCGATCCTGTGAGACGTCAGGTGGTGGCGACACTTCGAAATGTTGCCGCCACCGCACGCAGCGCCGCGAGTTTTGCGGGATCGCTGACCTTCGAATGCAGCATCACTTTCGAGCTGCCGAGTTTGGGTAGCTTGAGCGAGGGTCCGATGTCGACCAGACCGGGAGGTGCGATCCGTCGCGCCAGCGGCGCAATCGCAAGTCCGGCAAGTGCGGCTGCCACCACGGCGGTGACACCACCGCCGACAAAGCGCTCGCGCCAGGCGATGCCGGCCCTGTCGAGCGCGCGCACGGCGACGGCGCGGACGCCGCAGGGCGGGGCGAGAGTTGCGAGCGACAAACGCTCGCCCTTCGGCAGCGTGAAGCGCCGCGCTGCGAACCAGCCGAACTCGTCCTCGGTCAGCTTCTCGCCGCCGCGGCGGCTGCCTTCCTGGCGGACGATCACCGCGTCGAACTCGCCGGCGTCATAAGCATCCTGCATCTCGCGCGAAAAACCGATGGTGACGGCAAGCGTCAGGCTTGACGACGTCGCGTGCAGCCGTTCGAGCAGCGGCACCAGTTCAGGGCCCGCCGCGTGATCAGAGATCCCGAGCGAGAGCGATTGCGCCGCCGGCGCTTCGCCCGACAGCGCGCGGTCATGCGCCGCCATCAGCGCGCGGGCGCGATCGAGGAAGCTGGCGCCCTCGGCCGTGAGGCGGACCGCGCGCGGCGAGCGTTCGACGAGGCGTTTGCCCAGCAATGTCTCCAGCCGCTGCAACTTGAGGCTGACGGCTGCCTGCGTCGTGCCGAGCGCTTCGGCGGCGCGGGTAAAACTCTGGAGGTCGGCAACCAGGAGGAAAGCCTGGATCGTGGCGATGTCGAGGGTGGCTGTCATTTTAAATGGTTATCACTGGTATCATCAGAGATAAGATACCAAAATGATGAAGCAAGGTCTAGTTTCTCACCAACGCCGCGCAAACAGCGCGACATCTTGAGGAGAACGACAATGCCCCTGATCACCGTGTCCTACACCTCGTCCCGCCAGTCGCCCTCGCTGAAGGCCGACATCGCGAGCGCGGTGTCCGAGCTCACAGCAAAGATCCTGCACAAGGATCCCAAGGTCACCGCCATCATCGTGAAGTCGGTCGATGCGAGCGACTGGTTCGCCGGCGGCAAGTCACTCGCCGACGAGAGGCTCGCCAGCTACTGGATCGACATCCACATCACCGAAGGCACCAACACCAAGGACGAGAAGGCCGCCTATCTCGCCGCGATGTTCAAGCGCATGGCCGAGGTTTTGGGCCCGCTGCATCCCGAGACCTACCTGCACGTCGACGAGGTCAAGGGCGACGCCTACGGCTTTGGCGGCCTGACCCAGGAGCGCCGCTACATCGCCGGCAAGCTCGAGGTGCCGCTGAAGGCCGCGTGAGGCTTTTGAGCCGCGGGCGAGCCGTCTCGCCCGCGGCTCGTTCGTCAGCTCGCGGCCCGGAACTGGACTTCGGAATTGTTCAGGAAGCAGGTCTTGTCGAACAGCCTGAGGTCCAGCGGGTTCGGCAGCCTGACGTCGCTGAGATCAGGGCAGGGCTTGATGGCGGGATCATAGGACCGGTCGATCTGCGAGATGAAAACGACGATCAGTCCCTTGTCGCGCGCGAAAGATTTCAACGCCCGCACCTGGACCGTGAGATCAGGGCTTTCCCGCCGCTGGTCGAGCAGTTGCAGATAGTCGATCACGACGACGGTGCCGCGCGGCGCAGCAGCCATCTGCTTGACGATGTAATCGGCGCTGATCGCGTCGGAGCAGTCGATCTCGAACAGCCTGTCGAACTGCGCCGGCTCCGCGCCGATCGCGCGCAAGCGGTCCAGCACGTCTTTCTCGGTGTATTCGAGTGAGAAGAACGCCGCGCGACGACCTGATTTCATGGCCTCCACGGCGAGCTCGAGGCTCATCAGCGTCTTGCCCTGGCCGGGACGGGCGCCGACCAGCACCAGATCGCCAGGCTGGAATTGCGGGAACAGCTTATTCGCCGGCGTGAGCGCTGCGGCCTTCGCCGCGAGCATGCTCCAGGCGGAAAACCCTTCCGTCGCGGCGATGCAGTCGAGCGCATCGTGGAGCGGAATGCCTTGCTCGCGGGACAGTCGCTTTGCTCTTCGCTTGAGATGATAGATCGGGGCCGACAGTTTCATGGTCAGAACCTCCTGATGCGAGCAGAAAGCGCATTCCCTCCTTATGCCCAATGCTCGAACAGTCGGTCCGATGGTCTCATCGCCCGACATGATTTCTGCTTTCCCGGCGGAGGGGGGAGGCGTGGGCGACACCTGACGCAAGCGTAACCGATTCCACGCTCGCCAGGAACGCGATCAGATGTCTCCAACAGGATTTGAATCAGGCGGCAGCTTCCGGCAGCAGTGCGCGGGTCGGCCCGAACAGCTCTTCAAAGGCCTGCCGAAGCGCGACGTCGACGTCTTCCATGGTTACGAGCTGGCCGAGATCGACCAGCGAGGTGACGCCATAGCGGGGATCGGCAACGCCGCAAGGAACGATCCCGGCGAAATGCTCGAGCTCCGGCTCGACATTGATGGCGATGCCGTGGAACGAGACCCAGCGCTTCAGCCGCACGCCGATCGCGGCGATCTTGTCCTCGTGCTCGGGCCCTTTATCGGCGCGCTTCACCCAGACTCCGACCCGGTCCTCGCGCCGCTCGCCGCGGACGTTGAAGGCGGCGAGCGTCTTCAGGATCAGTTCCTCGAGGCTTGCGACATAGGCGCGGACATCGGGCCGGCGGCGCTTGAGGTCGAGCATGATGTAGGCCACGCGCTGGCCGGGGCCGTGATAGGTGAGCTGCCCGCCGCGCCCCGTCGCGAACGTCGGGAATCGGGGATCGAGCAGATCGGTCTCCTTGCCCGATGTCCCGGAGGTGTAGAGCGGGGGGTGCTCGAGCAGCCAGACCAGCTCCGGCGCATGGCCCGCCGCGATCGCGGCGACCCGCGCTTCCATTTCGGCGACGGCCTCCGGATAGGGCACCGGCGCGTCCGAGATTCGCCACTCGACGGGCTCGCCGCCGGCGACGGAAAACGACGTCAAATCGAGCTCTTGACGCTGGTTTTGGCGGGGGTTTTGAGGCGGATTAACCATTGGCTAACCATAACGTGGTGATGATCGGAGGCGCAAATGCCAAGTCCCTTGGTTTAGTCTCCAGTTGCGGCGGTGCTGACAGTGCCTACTCTCGATAAAGTCACCGTGGATCTCATGGTCGTCCTCGGGACGACCACCATGCCGATCCATCAAGTATTACGTCTTTCCCGCGGCGCCATCATCGAGCTGGACGCAACCGAGGCCGACGAGGTCAAGGTCCTCGCCAACAATCTGCCGGTGGCTTCCGGCGTCGTGCTGGTCGATCGCAACCGGATCGCGGTCGAGGTCAAGCAGATGCTGCCGCGGACGCCGGGCACGCGGTAGCGGCCGGGGCACGCGGTAGCGGCCCGGGCACGCAGTAGTGGTCGGCCCGTCCGATAGGGCCGATCCGGGCAGGGACGCGACTTTCCTGCCAGGCTTGTGGAATTCAGAGCCTTTGCAGGCTTGTATCCCCCTGATGGATTTGTTAGATCGGCGACCGCTGATCCGGCCAGCCAACGACCTCAGGCCGGTATCTTCTTGCGCTCGTGGCGGAATTGGTAGACGCGCTGCCTTGAGGTGGCAGTGGGTAACACCGTGGGGGTTCGAGTCCCTCCGAGCGCACCACCTCTCAAATTTCATCGCTGGAAGCTGACGGTCCGCACGGGTCCCTCAGCCATATTCCTCGCCGATCCCGTATTCCCGGTAGATCTCGAGCGGATCGAGGTCGGGGAACAGGCGGCATTTGGCCTGGGCGAGGTGCAAGCTCACCGCGTTCGGCTCCTTGCCGTGCGACAGCATCTTGCGGATGTCGTCCATATGCGCGCTGGGCTGGTGCTTCGCCTCGAGTTGCTCCAGTGCGACCAGGGCGGTCGCAAGCGCCTCGGTCAGAACCCAGTCGTCGTGCCCCGTGATTCCCTTCTTCGGCATCGGCAGACCCCAATCCGCAGACTTCGCCCGTGGCGGCGGCAGCAGTCTACCGTAGCTTGTCTCGAATCTCCATCGAGCCGCGGTGCGTGGAACAAGGCGAGGCGCCGCGCGCTCGCTTGCATTATGGCGGCGCGTGGCTAAAAGGCGGCGGCGCGCGGGGGCGACGGTATCCTTCTTGAAACAAAGTTGGCGTAGACGGACCTCGCGCGACCTCTCTCGGCTGGAGCCAGCATGGTCTTTCTAAGCTTCGTCTATCGCTTCCTGACCAACTTCGCATTCATGGCGCTGGTCTATTTCAGCCTGAACTTCATGGAGAAGTATCAGAACCGGGCGATCCTCGCGATCCTGGTGCTGATCTATAGCGGCATGCGCGCGGCCTCGACATTGCGTGCGTTCTACTTCTTCCAGAAGATCGAGAAGCTCGAGGCCGAGACCAAGCGGCTCCAGGCGCCGATCAATGACGGCTCGGGCGGAACCAGCGCGCGCAAGCAGGTCGTGGCCGACGTGGCGCGGATGCGCCGTGACGGCGAGCTCAAGTCCTATATGGATCTGTTCTTCCTGGCGCTGATCGTGCTGCTCTGCGTCGCCAACATCATGCGGCAGTAACGGCGCTTAACTCACGCGCGCTTCTTGACGCTGGTGGCGAGACGGGTCGGGCGGGACGCTGTGCTCTTCGCTTGAGCCGAGTGCTTCGGCCCTGTGTGCGCAGCCGTTCGCCGGGCGTTGATCTTCCCAGCCTTGCCCTTGCCGCGATGCGGCCCTTCGGTTGCCATCGCGATCCGCGTCGCGGCGCGCCGCGACAAGGTCGTCGAGAGCAGCACCTCGATCGACCCCTCGGGGATCGCGAAGAGATCGCGGTCGGGCGCGGCCAAGGTGGATGCGATATCCGCCTGCGCCATGGTCTTGCGCGGCAGCAGCTGCGGTTGGTGCGCGGTCTGCGTGTTGAGATCGGCGAGGCCGGGAGCCGGCAGCGTTTTGGTCTGCGTGAACACGAAATTCGGCACAGTCGGCCAGCGCGCGATCCGCGTCGTTTCCGTCGGCGGATGCAACAGCCACTCCACCGGCGTGGTCGGCGTCGCCGGACGGTCGGCGGTCGCGGGCACCACATGCACGATGCGATAGCCGCGCGCCTTCAGGTCGCGAATGATCTTCGGCAGCGCCGCCACCGTGCGGGCCTGGATGTCGTGCAGCAGCAGGATGCCCTTGCCCTTGGCCTCCAGCCGCTGGATCGCCAGCTGATAGACGCGGTCCGACGAGATGTGGCGCCAGTCGTCGGCCGGGAAGTCGGCGCTCCACACCTGGATGCCGCGCGAGATCAGATAATTCTCAACGGCGTCGGCGCGCATCAGCCCGGGGATGCGGAAGAACGGCGCGAGCTTGGACGGATCGGTCATTGCCGCCGACGTCCACTCGATGCCGCCGTTGATCTCGGCCTCGGCCTTCTCCATCGGCATCCTGTTCATCGTCAGGGGATGGGTCATGCTATGCGTGCCGACGGTGTGGCCCGCCGCGATCAGCTTGCGCACGCCTTCCGGGTTCGCCTTGGCCTGGTCGCCGATCTCGAAGAACGTCGCCTTGATGCACTCGTTGGCGAGAATCTGAAGCACCTGGTTGGAGTATTTCGGCAGCGGACCGTCGTCGAAGGTGAGGACGACCTCGTGGTCCTTCAGCGGCAGCGTCTCGCGGTACTGCATGGTGCCGATGCGCGGATGCTCGCGCGGGTCGACGACGAGTGTGCGGGAGGTGCCGAGCGCGTCGGGATGTCCCGGGCATTCTGCGGCAAGGGCCGCCGGCGGCGCCGCGGTCAGCAACCCCGGGAGCAGGACAGCCAGCAAGACGGCCCACGATCGCGTCCGGACAACAACGCTAGTACCGATCATGAACCCTGTAAGCCTTCATCTGCGACTGTCGCCATAGTAGGTCGGAGACATCAGCAAACGGTTCAGGCGCAAAGGCCGTTCCCGCCGATGATCCCCCCGGATCATTGCATGGCGTAGCATGAACAGAGTGTTAATAGGGCGCAAATCACCCCATTTTGGTCAGCCGTGACTTTCCGGCATCAATGCGCGTCGGCGTTCTTCCGTGATGCGTCCGCCGGCACGATGTGGACCACGTGAAAGCCGTTCTCCCGCAAAAATCGCAGGAAGGCGGGCATCATGGCCGCCGTACGCGCCTGGGCATCGTGGAACAGGATGATACCCTTGCCGGCGGCGGTGATACGCTCGGTGATGAGCTTCAATTCCTGATCCGGCGTGATGTCGTTCCAGTCGCTGGCCCAGAGATCGGCGCCGAACACGACGATGCCGCGCTGCTCGAGCACGTCGAGCTGGGCCGGCGTGGATTCGAAATAGGGGAAGCGGAAGAACGGCGTCGACGGCGTCGTCGTCGCGACCCCGTGCAGCGCCTTCTCGTCGGCGGCGATGCCGTGGTCGATCTCGTATTTCGCCGCGCCGGCCGGGATCCGTGCCATGTAGGGATGTGACCAGGTGTGGTGGCCGATGGTGTGACCCTCGCGGGCGATGCGCTTGACCATGTCTGGAAATTCGGCGGCGCTCCGGCCGACCAGGAAGAACGTTGCGCGCACGCATTCCTGCGCCAGCGCCGCCAGCACCTTGGACGTCGACTGCGGACGCGGGCCGTCGTCGAAGGTCAGCACCACCTCATGATCGGCAAGCGGCAGCGTCTGCGGAAAGCTCTTCAACCCGACACGCGGCGTGGTCTCGGCATCGACGCGCATGACCCGCGAGGTGCCGAGCGCATCGCTCCGCGGGCAATCCGCGGCCTTCACTGAGCCGATCGCGGTGAGGGTGGCGAGAGCCAGGCCCATCGTGATCGAGGTCCATTTCGGCCGCTGCATCTTTGCCATTGCGCTCCCGATTGCCTTGTGGGTATTGCCTGCCCGTCAGCCCAAATTATCAACCTGTGAAACGGCGAGGCGTACCATGGATGAACATATGGATAGCGCTGCCTCCGCCGAGGCATTGGTACTCGACCACGTCCCGATGCGCAACGAAGACGGCGAAATCAGGCAGGAATTCGTCGAGGAAATCGCCCATGCGATCGAGGCCGCCGACAGTGCCGCGCTGCGCGCCTGCGTTGCCGACCTGCACGAGGCCGACCTCGGCGATCTCATCGCGGCGCTCGCGCCCGACGACCGCGTCCGCCTGGTCGAGCTGACCGGCGCCGACTTCGACTTCTCCGCGCTGAACGAGGTCGACGAGAGCGTCCGCGAGGAGATCCTCGACGAGCTGCTGCCCGAAACGGTCGCCGAGGGCGTCCGGGAACTGGAATCCGACGACGCGGTCGAGCTGCTCGAAACGCTCGACGAGGAGGAACAGGAAGAGATCCTCGAAAAGCTGCCGCTCCAGGAGCGCGTCGCGCTCGAGCGCAGCCTGTTGTATCCGGAAAACTCGGCCGGCCGGCGGATGCAGACCGAGTTCATCGCCGTGCCGCAGGATTTCACGGTCGGTCAGGCGATCGACTACATGCGCGATACGCCCGATCTGCCTGACCGCTTCTACGAGATCTACGTCATCGACAAGGACCAGCACTGGCTGGGTGCGGTTCCGCTCGACGTGCTGTTGCGCGCGCGCCGTCCGGTGCCGCTCACCGAGCTGACCGACGAGGATCGCCGCCGCGTCTCCGTCCTGGAGGACCAGGAGGAGGTGGCGCGCATGTTCGGCAAGTACAACCTCGTCGCCGCACCCGTGCTCGACACCCAGGACCGGCTCGTCGGCGTCATCACGGTGGACGATGTGGTCGACGTCATCGAGGAAGAGGCGGACGAGGACCTCAAGGCGCTCGGCGGCGTCACCAGCGACGAAGAGCTGTCGGACACGTTTCTCACCATTGCGCGCGGCCGCTTCAACTGGCTGCTGATCAATCTCGCCACCGCCTTCCTGGCGTCATCGGTGCTCGGCCTGTTCGAAGGTCAGCTCGAACAGATGGTGGCGCTCGCCGTGCTGGCGCCGATCGTCGCGAGCCAGGGCGGCAACGCCGCGACCCAGACCATGACGGTTGCGGTGCGCGCGCTCGCGACCCGCGAGCTCGGCTCTTCCAACGCCTGGCGCGTGGTCGTCCGCGAGGCGCTGGTCGGCCTCATCAACGGCGTTGCCTTTGCCGTGATCACAGGCATCGCCGCGGTCGCCTGGTTCAAGATCCCGGGCCTCGGCATCGTCATCGGGCTTGCGATGATCTGCAACCTCATCGCCGGCGCGCTCGGCGGCATCCTGATCCCGATGGCGCTCGAACGCGTCAGGGCCGACCCGGCAGTGGCCTCGGGCACGTTCGTGACGACGGTGACCGATGTCGTCGGCTTCTTCTCCTTCCTCGGCATCGCGACGCTGTGGTTCGGGTTGAAGTAGGGTGCGCGGCAACTACACACTGGTGTCCCGGCGCGCTGCAACGCCCTTCGCGTTGCTGCGCAGAACCGAGACCCAGGAGGCGGCATACTCTGTGGCTAGATGGGCCACGGCTCAGCGGCGCACCGCGAAGGCGCGCCGCGCCGCGTCCGGGGCACGAGACCGCGTACGTGCGGCGTTATCTTTAATCCGACCTTAAGCGACCTCCCGCATGATCGCTCCGCTTGGGGGAATGAGCATGCGGTTGCGGCTGAAGGCGGACGGACGGGTCGTTGAGTTGCGGGACGGGCAAGAGTGTCCTGTCCAGCCGGTTCAGCCTGCAGTCGAAGCTTCGCCGGCCGAGGCCGGCTCGCTCGCGGTGCGCGATTTGCGCCGGCGCGCCTGTCTCACCCAGATGGAGTTCGCCGCCAAGCTTGGCGTGCCCGTCGAGACCATCCGCAACTGGGAACAGGGCAAGCGCGCTCCGCGCGGACCCGCCCGCGCGCTGCTGGCCGTGATCGCGCATGCGCCCGACATGGTCTTCCAGGCGCTCGCCAAAGCCTGACGTCAAGGCCTGACCTGCGAACCTCCCGTTAGCTTTGCGGCTGAAGATCCGCATCCGCGGCCGGCGTCGTCCGTTGCACTCTTGCAGACCGGGTCCATAATGACATGAGGGGCCGCAACGGAGAGGATTCCTCATGCTGTTCGTCGAGGCCAATGGCGCCAAAATCCCGGCGATCGGACTCGGGACCTGGGAGCTGAGCGGCCGCACCTGCGCCCGTGTGGTCGAGCAGGCGCTGCGGCTCGGCTACCGTCACATCGATACCGCCCAGGTCTATGAGAATGAGCGTGAGGTCGGCGACGGATTGCGCGCCTCCGGCGTCCGCCGCGACGATGTCTTCGTCACCACGAAGGTCTGGACCAACCATTTCGCGCCTCACGATCTCGAACGCTCGGTCAAGGAGAGCCTGGTGCAACTGCGGCTTCCCGCCGTCGACCTGGTGTTGCTGCACTGGCCCAATCCACACGTGCCGCTTGAGGAGACGCTGGGCGCGCTGGCGCATGCCAGGCGCATGGGGCTGACGCGCCACATCGGCGTCTCCAATTTCACGGTGGCGCTGATGGAGCAGGCGGTCTCGCTGTCGGGCGAGCCGCTGGTCTGCAATCAGGTCGAATATCATCCCTATCTCGACCAGGAGAAGGTGAGGGCGGCTTGCGACCAGCACGGGATGGCGCTCGTTGCCTACAGCCCGATCGCCAAGGGCCGCATCAAGGCCGACCAGACGCTCGCGGCCATCGGTCGCGCCCATCACAAGACGGCGGCGCAGGTTGGGCTGCGCTGGCTGGTGCAGCAGAATGTATCTGCAATTCCCAGAACGTCGCGCGTCGAGCGCCTGTCGGAAAACATCGAGATCTTCGATTTCGAGCTCTCGGATGACGAGATGGGGCAGATCGCTGCGCTGGCCAGCCCCAAGGGTCGCCTGACCGATTTCGGCTTCGCGCCGAAATGGGATTGAGGGGGAACTTGGGTATGCTAGGAGCAGGACGGCAACCCAAGATCGGGCGATGGAACCGCGGAAGCTCATACGGACGGACATTGCGGCGTCAGCGATCGCGCATCTGACGCTGGTGGCGCTGATCATCGTGATCAGCGAGGTCCATCCATTTCATGCCGCGCCGCCCGAGACCGTTGCGGTCGATATCGTCACGCCGGAGCAGGTGAAGCAGGAAGAGGCGAAGGCGGAGGAGAAAGCCCAGGAGGAGAAGCCGCCCGAGCCGCTCCCCGACTTCAAGCTGCCGAAGCTCGACGTCGCCGACAATGACAAGCCGGACCCATCACCCAAGTCTGCGGCCAAAGAGAAGCCGGCGCCGCAACAGAAGCAGGCCCAGCCGTCACAGGCGGCGAAGCAGCAAGAGGTCAACGCGCAGCCGCAACCCCAGCAAACTCAAGCGCAACAGCCGCCTGCGATGCCGCAGCCGCAGGCCACGCCTCCGGCCTACCGGGTGCCGGAGCCTGATATCACCATGAAATACGGCGTGATGCTGGGCCTGCCTCCCGAAATGCCGCCCCCGCCGAAAGACGCGCCCAAGGATGACGGCGGCGATGCCAAGGATTCCATCGCCGCCAAGCTGCCGCCCGAGGTGATTGCCGAGCTTCGCCGTCACCTGAGGAGCTGCTCGAAACTGCCCGCGGGGGTCGCGGCGAGCGATGCCGTGCGCATCCGGCTGCGTGCGGTGATGGCCACCGACGGCACGCTGGCGCGCGCGCCGATCCTGATCGAGGCGCCACCGTCCGCGAAAGGCGTTGCCATCGTGAAATCAGCGATGAGCGCGCTCCAGGCCTGCCAGCCCTACAAGATGCTGCCCGCGGACAAATACGCGGAATGGAGCGTGATGGATCTTTCCTTCACGCCCCAGGATTTCGGATCGTAGAGGGGGCCACGGTGCCACAATCCTCTGTGTTGCCCGACGGGCAAAACACCGCGAACGCTGTCAATCTGTCTCCGTAAAAATATTCCACTTTACCGAAATTCGGAAATGGCGTAGATATCGCTCATCCCGGCTCATCCTTGAGGGGCGATCGTACGTCGTCACGATTTGCGAGCCGGGCTTGCGGTGGACGCGGCAGCGTCGGCACGAGGGGTGCGGGCAGGGCGGGTAGTCCCTGTGAGTCCGAGACCGCGTGCGGACGAACGGCGCTGTGAAGTTCGTCGCGCCAACATGTTTCCCGTAACGTCGACAGCGCGGGATGACCCTGTGGCGCCAACGAACGCGCGTACGGCAAAACCGTGTGGTCCCGGCCGTCGTCGCTACGGTCAAGCTTTCGTGGAGGTGTGGAGCGTCCAACCGGATCAACCACATCGTCAATTCGCGGGGCGAGGGAGGCCAGAAGGAATTCGGCTCCCGGGAGAGCACGGCATAAGCCGTCAACCCATCGCGCAGGGAAGGCCGTGTGTTGGGCTTCACCTGTATGCTGCTGTGCGGTCTTTCACTGCGCTACATCTCGCGCGGCGGACCGCGGGTGCCAGCCGGCACCCGGCCTTCCCTGCGCCCTCTTGGACAAAGAGGGTGAAGAGATCAAGCAAAGCTCGGGCGAATTGCGTCGCGAGAGCGCGAAAGCGTGGCCGTGACCGCAGGATGGGTAGAGCGAAGCGAAACCATCCTGCAAGATGACGATGCGGAAAGAGCCAACCTCAACGCCCGCGCTTCAACCCCTCGTCGCCCGCCATCACCTCCGGCGCCATCGCGGACCAGGCACTCGACGCGAATTGCCGCCGCCAGGTCACGACCACCACGGCCGCGGTGGTCACGAACAGCACCCACGGGCTGACGAACCAGCCGAGATAGCCGAGCGCGAAGAAGAAGGCGCGCTGACCGCGGTTGAAGTGACGGCCGGCGGATTCGAACACGCGCGAGGTGCGGAGGACATGGGCCTCAGCTTCGGGCGTGTCGCGCATCGAGGACGGCGGCATGCCGCCGAACAGGATCGCGACATAGTTGAACAGGCGATAGGCCCAGGCGAATTTGAAGAAGGCGTAGACGCAGATCAGCACGAGGCCGACGCATTTCAGCTCCCACAGCGCGGGCGAAGGGCTGAGGTCGATCGGCAGCTTGCCGAGAATGGCGATGGCGTCGTTGGTCGCATGCAGCAGCGCCAGCGCGCCGCCGAGCGCGAACAGGCTGGTGGAGGCAAAGAAGGCGGTGCCGTTCTGGAGCGAGGCCATGATCTGCATATCGACCATGCGCGCATCGCGATCGAGCAGTCGGCGCACCCAGACTTCGCGGTAGCGGTTCATCCGCGCCGACAGGCTGTCGCGGCCATAGGCGGAGTGCTCGAGCGTGGCGGCATAGACCAGCCATTCGATGATGAAGAAGCCGACGGCAGTGATGTCGACCCAATGCCTGCCCATGTCTTTGTCTCTCCTCGCGAGGCATCACGATTGCCATGCGTGGTCGGGTGCGGCAACGATTGATTGGCGGCAGGCGATGGCGTTAAAAGCAGCCGCACAGACGGACTTACGGAAGGACCAGTGACATGGCAGCGCTCAAGCTCGCGATCGGCAACAAGAACTACTCGTCATGGTCGATGCGGCCCTGGCTCGCGCTCCGCGCCAACGACATCCCGTTCGTTGAGACCGTGATTCCGCTCTACACCGACAATCCCGCCGACAAGGAGCAGATCCTGTCCTTCAGCCGCGCCGGCAAGGTGCCGGTGCTGGTCGACGGCGACATCACGGTGTGGGATTCGCTTGCCATCATCGAGTACATCGCCGAGCGCTTTCCCGAGAAGAAGCTGTGGCCCGACGACGTCGCGGCCCGCGCCCTTGCCCGTTCGGTGTGCGCCGAGATGCATTCCGGATTCATGGCCTTGCGCAATGAATGCGGCATGAACCTGCACCGTCCGGTGCGGCCCGTGACGCTGTCGGCGGACGCCAAGGCCAACATCGCGCGCGTGCAGGAGATCTGGCACATATGCCGGACCCGCTACGGAGCCGGCGGACCGTTCCTGTTCGGCCGCTTCGGTGCGGCGGACGCGATGTACGCGCCGGTCGTGCATCGCTTCCGCACTTATGCCATCGAGGTCACGCCCGAGACCAACGCCTATATGGATACGATGATGGCGATGCCGGCGTTCGACGAATGGACCCGCGACGGCCTCGCCGAAACGCTTGTCATCGAAAAGTTCGAGAACGTGTGAGCGAGCATGATCCGGCAAAATGGACACTGGTTCTCCGATGGGACCGTGCTCACTTGAAAATGTAATGAGCGCCGCTTGACGGCATGCTGGCTCGCGGCGCTCAATCAGGGGAAGTGACGGCTCAGGAGAGGGGACGGCAATGGGAATTCTGGACTCGCTGGAGAACAATCCCGCACTGCGTAGCGCGCTCGGTCAGCTCGGCGCCGCCGTTCTGCCGGCCGTGCTGGGCGAGGTGATGGGCAACAACAACCAGGGCGGCCTCGGTGCGATCGTCGCAAAGCTCCAGCAGGCGGGCTTCGGCGACCAGGTGAAGTCCTGGCTTGGCAACGGCCACAATCTGCCGATCTCGGCCGACCAGCTCCGTGCGGTGCTTGGCAGCGACACCGTCCGCCAGCTTGCCGCGCGCTACAACATCCCGGTCGACCAGCTCGGCGAGATCCTGGCCCAGGAGCTGCCCAAGGCGGTGGACCAGGCGAGTCCGGAGGGCCACCTCCCGCAGGGCGCCTGAGGCCTCCGGTTCCGGCGGTATTGCAGGCCGCCTGGTTCCCCAGTTATCACCCTGAAAACGTTGCGGGATTGGCGCGGCTGCCATGGCTGTATACTGCTGGCCAAAACGCCGCAGCGCGTGCTATAGGTCACACCGGGTTTTCAGCCGGTCCGTCGCAGTGGGACCCTGGGCACGGCCGGCGCTGTTTGAGTGATGGAGATGGGCGTTGAAGCATAAATTCCCCGTGGGGACGCGCGTATTGTTCACTGCCAGCAACGTCGCGCGCCCGGCTGCGAGTGGGGCGTACGAGATCATTCGTCTGCTGCCGACGGAAGGCGATGACTGTCAGTATCGGATCAAGAGCTCGACCGAAGCCTTTGAACGGGTTGCCAAGGAAAGCCAGCTCGCGCAGTCCTGACGGCGCGTGACATCGACGACGCGGACGAACTCGCTTCGCCCGCCGTCAAAAGGCCCGCTTCGCCTCGGCAAGGTGGGCCGGGGGCAGTTGCCGACTCGCGGTGCTCGCTTGACCATCAGCTCTTTGCTCGCGTGAGGGGACATCGCGCATGAACTGGGCTTGGGCCTCGTCGCTCGACCAAATCTGGCGCTCACCGGCCTTCCCGATGTGGATGACGCTGGCTGCTGCCGGCTTCTTCGGATTGATCCTGCTGATCACGCTCGTGCGTGCCGAGAAATCGGTCGCCAACGGCGCCCTGACCGTCATCACGCTGCTCTCGATCGGCATCGCGGTGGCCGCCACCATGCGCATCTATGGGCCGGTGGGGCACGAAACCTCGACTGCGGAAGCCCGCACGCAAGCCACGGTGACCGCGACCCTGCCGGCGCTGGCCTGCCTCGACGATCTCGCCGGTGATGCCGTGGCCATCGGGTGCGAGAAGGCGCTGTTCGGTACACCCGATGCCGCTGCAGCCGCCGTTGCCTATACGGCGGCCCGGATCGACCGGCTGACCGCGCTCGGCGATGCCGCGACTGCGGATCAGAGCCTGACGCTCGACACGAAGGTGCTGCGCAAGGCGCTGGAGCACGATCGCTACGGCCTCGTGGCTCAGGTGCTGGTCGCGCGCGATGGCTGCACCCAGTTCGATTGCGCCGCGTTCCGCTCGCTGACGGATCAGCAGCAGGTCGCTGCCAACATGGATTCTCATCTCTATGATCAGCTGGTCGCGCGCTACGCGCCGACCTGGAATACGCCCGCAGCGGCGCCGGGAGGGTTGCCGCCGAACGCGATTGCCGTGTTGCCGCCATCGATGCCGACGGGCAAGCCGACCAATGCCGAGTTCCCGAGTGCCTCGTCGACCCCGCCGGTGAGCATCATGACTCCGGAGCCGCCGACGGCAGCCACGCGCCAGGCGCCGTCCGCCAACGCGGCGGCAGCACCGGCGCCACGCGCGCCGGCCTCGGCTCAGGCCACAGCACCGGCGGCAAAGAGGCCACCCGCGCCGAAGGCTGCCCGCGCACCGGTCGCTCCGCCGGTTCCGCTGACGCCGCCGCCGGGCTCGGCTCCCGCGGCTGCGGATAACAACTAGTTCGGCTTTGAAAAGCTGCGCATGGCCCGCTAATGCTGGGCCATGCCACTCCATCTGATCAAGCTTGCCGTCGGCTGCGACTCCGTCAAGGAATTGAAGGGGTGGATCGCCGAACGGATGCAGACGGCCAAGAAAAAGGGCCTGCCGCAACACCACATCCACGTCACCCGCATGGTGCCGAAGCGCGACGCCGAGATCCTGGCGGGCGGATCGCTCTACTGGGTCATCAAGGGTGAGGTCGCCGCACGTGAAAAGATCATCGGCATCGAGCCGTTCCGCGACAAGGACGGTATCGGTCGCTGCCGGATCGTGATGCAGCCAAAGGTGATCTCGGTGTCGCCGCGGCCGATGCGCCCGTTCCAGGGCTGGCGCTATCTCACCGACGATTCCGTGCCGATCGATCTCGGCAAGTCCGCTGCCGGCTCCATCGCGGCGATGCCGGAGCCGATGCGGCGCGAGCTGCGCGATCTCGGGCTGCTCTAGACCGCGATATCGTCGATCAGCCGCGCAGCCGGCTAACCTTAATAAGCGCCGGTCGTGGACGCCGTGCATCGACATCGGGCACAGCATCCTGTGCTGCGAGGTTGTCGCATCATCGTCTGTTGAGTCACCGACGCGACACCACGACGCGATTCATGATGACCATCAGCCCACCCGCGATTTCGTCATCCTGACACGCATTTCACTTGACCGCAGACGCGGCCAATTCGAAGATATTGCTTAAGGGGTGTTGAGGATCGCCATGCTTGTGCAGGCCAGCCAAAGCCAATCCGGCTCGGCGCATGTCGTCGTGCTCGGCAATGAAAAGGGCGGCTCCGGCAAATCGACCACCGCCTTGCACATTGCAGTTGCGCTCCTGAAGGCCGGTCAGCGCGTCGCCACCATCGACCTCGACTGCCGCCAGCAAAGCTTCACGCGCTACATCACCAACCGCTCCGCCTGGGCGCGCCGCACCAGGCTCGATCTCGAGTTGCCGACGCATCGCTGCATCAAGCTCGGCGAGACCATGCAGGTCGCAGAGAACGAGAATTCCGAGTTCCTTCAGTTCATGGAGGCGGTCTCGGCGGTGGAGAGCAGCTTCGACTTCATCGTCATCGATACGCCCGGCACCGACAGCTACCTGATGCGGCTGGCCCATTCGATGGCCGACACGCTGGTCACGCCGATCAACGACAGCTTTCTCGACTTCGACGTGCTCGGCACCGTCGATCCGGCCAATTACGCGGTAACAGGTGAAAGCCACTACGCCGAGATGGTGCGCGACGTCAGGCGCAAGCGCCGTCAACTCGACGGCTCGACCACCGACTGGATCGTGGTGCGCAACCGCCTGTCGATGCTCGGTTCGCGCAACAAGCAGCTCGTCGCCGAAGGGCTCAAGGATCTGTCGCTGCGGCTCGGCTTCCGATACGTCGACGGCTTCGCCGAGCGCGTCGTCTATCGCGAGTTCTTCCCGCGCGGCCTGACGGCGCTCGACGAGATCGACGAGACCACGCTGGGGATGCGGCCCAATCTGGGCCATCTCACTGCGCGGGAAGAGGTGACGAGCCTGCTGCGCCAGCTCAAGCTGCCGCTCGATGAGCGCGGCCGGCGCCGTGCGGCAAATCGCGCCGAATGGTTCAGCCAGGTCGACAAGCCGCTCGAGGTTCACGACATCCTCGGGGCTTAGGCGGTACGCGGCTACTTCCGGTCGATCATGACATCCCGGCTCCGGTGGGAACCCGGCGTACCTGAAGTCGTTTTCACCTGGCATTCACCGTAAAATTGAACCCGTTCGTGACGGGTTGCGTCAGATGGTCATCTGCACCCGGACGTAGCGGTATCAGAACAGGGTGCCCACCAAACGTGTGCGTCGCACAACGAAAGGGCTGCCGGTTCACAATATTTAGCCTTTCTGTCACGCCCCTGTGACATATATTAGGGAATAGGCGCGAAGGGGCCGAAGAGCTCCTCGAACAACACGATTTTCAACAGGGATCAGGTCGCAAGACCTGAGGCTGAGGACGAAAATGAAGCGTGGAATTGCCGTTCTGGTTTCGGTCGGTGCGCTCTGCGGTGTCGCCTATTTCACGGCGAGCAAGTGGGCCATCAGGCACGAGACCATCACCTTCTACGATGCTTCGCGCGACAATCGTCCCGTGCCTGTCGACATCGCCGTCCGCCGTGACAAGGAAATGCAGGCCGACGCCGGCATGATCACGCTTCCGGTTGCGGTGATCAATCACGGCAACACCGTCAAGAACACCGAGTACGGCTTCCTCGCCAACATCTTCGCTGCGCGCGGCTATTTGGTCGTGAGTCCGCAGCATGATCTGCCGACCGATCCGCCGATGGTGACCAAGCCCGGCGAGCTCTATGTCGGCCGTCTCCCGCAGATCCTGCGCGGTGTCGCCAACATTCATCTTGCGATGCAAGAGATGAAGAAGGTTCAGCCCAACGCCGACTACTCCAAGGTGACGATGGTCGGTCATTCCATGGGCGGCGACATCACCATGTATTTCGCCAAGCAGTATCCGGACGAGGTCAAGAAGGTCGTCACGCTGGACAATCTTCGCGTGCCTTTCGTCACTGCAGGCAAGTTCAAGATCCTGTCGTTCCGTTCTCATGATCCGCAGTTCAAGACCGATCCGGGCGTGATCCCGACGGACGAGGAATGCGAGAAGGCCGGAATTCAGGTCGTGAAGACCGATTTCCAGCACAACGACATGCGTGACACCGGTCCGGATGACGCCAAGAACTCGATCCAGGGCATGCTGGATAAATTCCTGAGCGATACCGACAGCGCGATCGCGCCGGTCGATACCCGTTCGGCTCCGCCCAAAATCCTGGAGCCTGGTCCGGTCGCTCTGATGTCGCCGGCCAAGAGCTGATCCGCTCCGCGGTAACCGGAAACAAGTCTTAAAGCCTCCGCTGGCTCCCGCCCGCGGAGGCTTTGCACATTGACCGGGCAGGCCGCGCTATCCACATTGGTGACAGACACCAAATGTGAGCCCAGATGCCCGGCGATTCCATCAAACCGCGCGATAGCGATGCCGTCTCGGCGAAAGCCGACAGTGACGGCGCGTTGCCACGGGCAACGACCTCGACTTCGGAGGACGTCGCCGCCTTCGTCGCCAAGGCGCATGCGCTGTCGCCGCATGCGCCCGGTGCGAAGGGCCGCATGATCTTCGCGCTGGATGCGACAATGAGCCGGCAGCCGACATGGGACATGGCCTGCGCACTTCAGGCCGACATGTTTCGCGAAGCCGCGTCCCTTGGCAGCCTCGACATCCGGCTCGTCTACTACCGCGGCTACAACGAATGTCGCGCCACGGGATGGATTTCGGACAGCGGCAAGCTTGCGACGTTGATGAGCAAGATCGATTGCCGCGGCGGCGACACCCAGATCGGCCGGGTGCTGACCGACGCGCGCCGCGAGGCGGTTGCATCAGGCGTGCGTGCCGTGGTCTTCGTCGGCGACGCCATGGAAGAGAAGGTCGATGCGCTCTGCGCCAAGGCTGGCGAACTCGGGATGCTGAAGGTGCCGGTGTTCCTGTTTCAGGAAGGCCATGATGCGGTCGCCGAACAGGCGTTTCGCGAGATCGCGCGTCTGACCGGCGGTGCCTGGTGCCGGTTCGATCCGGGCGCGGCGGCGCAACTGCGTGACCTGCTCCGAGCCGCCGCAGCCTATGCCGCTGGCGGCCGCGAGGCGCTGCTGAGATTGGCGAAGACGGCGAGCGGCGCGGCGCAACTCATTGGGCAGATGAAATAGTGCGTCAAGCCGGCGCGGCTTGCGCCGGAGACGGAGCCGCAACTGGCTGCGGCAGCAGGCGTCGCTGTACTATCAGGCGCAGCGTGCCGAGCGCGATTAGCCCGACCACGATATTGGCCGCCGCGAACAGGTAGGGCGCAAGCATCGCAATCGCGCCGGTGTCGCCGTGGCCAACCATGCGGATCGGAGCGATCGCGAGCGCGGTGGCACCGAAGGTGAAGCCCCAATAGGACACCGAGAATGGCTGCTCCATGATCCAGGGCAAGAGACGAAGCAGCAGAAGCGCCATCATCAACCCGTATCCGATGAGGATATGCGCGAACATGTCGGGGATGCCGCCATTGATTGCGAGATAGGCGACCGTGCCGACCACGGGCGGTGCGAGCTGAATGCCGAGCGTCGGCCGCAGCGCGACGGGCAGGGTCTCGACCGTATAGAGACGGTGCAGCAGCACGGACTCGATGGCGAGCCAGGAGAACAGCGCAACGCCGAACGCGAGCTGCCCCCAATCGGGGTAGCCGAGCGCCCCCGAGACGCCGGCCGCAACGAAGCCGCCTGCAACGGTCGGCAAATAGAGGACTGGTGTTGTTGCGGTGTGATCGCGGTTGCCGCGCCACAACAGCCCCGTTCGCCATAGCGCGAAACCGAGCGTGAACGCCAAGCCGACCCCGAACAGGCTGATGCCGGCACGGTGCGAATAGGGCTCTACGGCGAGCGCGATCAGCATTGTAGCGACGCCGGCGAGGCCAATGAAGCAGCACTGTACGGGATGATGGGCTTCAGCGAGCGACTCGGCACGCGCGAAAATCCAGCGCAGCGCAAAGAGTACGATCAGCGCAGCCCAGACGACGCAGGCGAGACCGAGAATGATTTCGCCGATGATCGCTGGAAAATGCCAGACTTGGTGCGCGGCACGCCAGGCATTGCCGAGACCTGCGAGGCCAAGGACGATACCGAAGAAAGCGGCCGGTACGATCGGTGGCTTGAATCCGTTGCTCATCGTTCCCCCAAAAACCTCACCGGCACTCCCTACGATAGTGAGGTCCGTCGTTACCGCCGAGAGTGCCGGAGTTGAACCTCTCGTGTCACCTTCCGATCGTGGACGGAGGGAAGGACACCATGCTTTTTGACAAGAGGCCGACTATATTCCCGCCATGACCCTGATCGCTGGCCTCGTCGCCGTTATCACACTTTATCTGTTGCTCCAGATGTTCCGCGCCGCCAATCCGGCGGTGTTGGCGCGTGCCATCAAGGTGGGCGGCGGCGTGGTCGCGCTCGCGGTGGCCGCCTTCACGGGCTTGAAGGGCGAATTGGCAGTCGCGATCCCGCTCGGTTTGTTCGGCGCCGGATTGCTGGGCTGGGCACCGTTGGCGAACGCGGGGTTCGGCAATATCGGAGGCATGTTCGGCGGCGGCGCGGCACGCTCTCCCGGCCAGAGCTCGCGCGTGCGCTCGCAATTCCTGGACATGCGGCTCGATCATGAGACAGGCCAGCTCTCTGGGCAGATCGTTGCCGGGCCTTACGCGGGGCGTAGCCTCGACGAGTTCGATCTAGCGAGCCTGCTGGCGATGGTCCCGGCGTTCGACGCCGAGAGCGTGGCCTTACTTGAAAGCTATCTGGACCGCCGGTTTCCCGCCTGGCGTCAGGACGCGCAGGGCAACGCGACAGGGGGGCAGCGCCGCACGGCGGCGAGCGGCAAAATGACGACGGAGGAGGCCTATCAGATCCTTGGCTTGCAGCCGGGGGCGGGGCGCGACGACATCAGCCGGGCGCACAAATCCCTCATGAAGAAACTGCATCCCGACCAGGGGGGCTCGACGTATCTCGCTGCCCGGGTAAACGAGGCCAAGGATACTCTGCTTCGTACGCATAACGGCTAACTCCGGCACCACGCTACAAACGCCCGTACCGCGTGAGCTCCGCTTGCTCTGTCTGACGTCGCCCCGATGCCCGCCGTTGTCGGCGTGGTCGATCCCTTGAGTAAAGTTTTAACCGTAAATCCTTGACGAGAGGTTGTCGTGGAACAGCCTCCAGCGCCACAGCATCCCCGAAAACAAAAATGCCCGCGCAACCGCGCGGGCATTTCGATTTGGAAGGCTAGGAGAGGTCAGTTGCGGACGGTCATGCAGGAAATGTCGGCGCGCTTCAGCGTCCGGCACACCGCCTCGGCCTGGTCCCGCTCGAGCCCGGCGAAGCGGGCGCGGTAGAGCTTGCGATTGTCCCTGGCGACGACAGGCTCGGTGAACGGATCGGCCCTGCTGAGCAGGCCGCGGGCCGAGCTGCGGGCCGCTTCGATGCGCTGCTGGGCTTCACTCTCGCTCTCGAGTGCGCCGACCTGGACGATCCAGCCGCTATGGGTGACCGCGGGCTTGGTGGTGGCGCTCATCTGGATCGGCTGCGGGGCCGGATCGGCGGAGGCAAGCCTGGCGACCGGGGCGGGGGGCGCAGCGGCGGTGGCCGCCGGCAGCACGCCGAGGATGCCGTTGCCGGTGCCGAAGCCCGCCGGCTGTTGCGGCATTTCGGTCCGGGCGACCTCGGCCCTGGCGGGCTCCGGCTTGTTGATGATGTCGGCCCGGGCGACAACGGCGCCGGAGGTCTCGGCGACATCGTTGCGTGACGAAATCGTGTTGGTAACCTGCGGGGCGACCTGTGTCGGGGCGGCGGATGCAACCTTCACAGCGCCGGCCTTGACCTGAACCGTCTTGACCCGGACCGGCTTCATCGGCTCGGACGAGCCCGGAATGAGGGAGAGCGGCTGGCTCGCGATCACGCCATTGGTCAGCGGAGCGGGCTCGATCTTGGACTCCATGGGCCTGACTTCAGGCTTGGGCTGAGCCGGCGGCATTGCGGCGGTCGCAGCTGCAAGGGCCGACAGACGCGAGGCGAGACGCGACGCGGCTGGCTCGGGGGTAGGAGCGACCTGAGCCTGCGGAACGGGGCGGGCCGGGGTATCCGACGCGTCGGCGACCTCGGCGGCGGCGTCAGCGCCGTTGCGCTCGGTCACGGCAGCAACGGTATGGGTGGTCGCGCCCTTTTCGAGATTCTCCGCGAGCAGGTTGCGCATGATGGCGTCGCGCGAGCCGCCGCTGCGGCCGCCCATCACCACGCCGATCAGATGGCGGTTGCCGCGGCGCATCGAAGTCACGAGATTGAAGCCGGAGGAGCGGGTATAGCCGGTCTTGATGCCGTCCACGCCCTCGACGCTGCCGAGGAGGTGATTGTGGTTGCGGATCTGCTCACCGCGCCACGTGAACGAGGTGGTCGAGAAGTAGCGATAATAGCGCGGGAAGCGCTCCTGGATGGCGCGGCCGAGCGTGGCCTGGTCGCGCGCGGTGGTGACCTGCTCGTCGTTCGGCAGGCCGTTGGCATTGCGGTAGATCGTCCTGGACATGCCGAGCGCGCGCGCCTTGCGCGTCATCATCGCGGCGAAGTCGTCCTCGTCGCCGCCGATCGCTTCCGCGATCACGACAGCGGCGTCATTGGCGGAGCGGGTGACGAGACCCTTGATCGCGTCTTCGACGCGGATGGTCTGGCCGGCATGCAAATTGAGCTTGGTCGGATCCTGGTCGGCGGCGTGCTGAGACACCGGCATCTCGGTGTCGAGCTTGATCTTGCCGGATTCGAGACGCTCGAACAGCAGATAGAGCGTCATGATCTTGGTCAGCGAAGCGGGGTGACGCAGTCCGTCAGGGCTTGTTGACTGGAGCACCGCGCCGGAATTGGCGTCGACGATGATCGACGCGAATTTCGGGCTGGAGCTCTCGGACGCTTCGCGCTGGACCCGATGGTGCGCGTAGTGGCGCCGGGAGCGCCGCGCATCGGCAGCATCGGTCGTGAAGATGACGGCTGTGGTGACCGTGAGAAGCCCGAAAACGCCAACCCGCGCCAAGCGCGAGGAAGACCAGTTGTTACGAAGCATGGAACCCCGTCCCCGTTTGTGACTTGATCACCGGCTCGTGAGGCGAAATTGTGCCCTGCGGACCCGGGATCATTACCTGCTCAGGCTGTCCCTCCGCTGGTGCTCGCCGCGGGGGACGTTGGGCCTGAACCGCTGTTCTGGCTAAGGTGATGTTCTCAAACGGCTTTTGACCGCTTGCGGAAGGTGAACACGTCCAGGGAATCAGGGTAGGGCGCTGCGGTTTCCAAAAGCTTAAGGAACCCTTGCGGGAAACCCCGGGAATCTCCGCAACATGCATCTATTTTTGTGCGTCGCACAAGATTCTTGACTTTTTTGTGCATTGCACTATTCTTGGGCAGAGTCAGGGAGCCGGGGCTTCCGGACAAGAGCCAGGGAAAAGGATTCCAAGATGTTCAAGGTTGAAGACTTCCAGAACTACGGGAAAGAGCATTTCGAGACGTGCGTTGCTTCCGCGACCTCGGTGCAGCACGGCCTCCAGGCGATCGCCAGCGCTTATGGCGACTACACCAAGAAGTCCTTTGAAGACACCAAGTCCTTCGTCGAGAAGCTGTCCGGCGTGAAGTCGCTGGACAAGGCGGTGGAAGCTCAGACCGATTTCGCACGGTCCGCCTACGAGACCTTCGTTGCGGAATCGCAGAAGATCGCCGGTCTCTACAGCGACCTCGCCAAGCAGGCGTTCAAGCCGGTCGAGACGGTCGTGTCGAAGTTCACCCCGGCGGCCCAGTAATTCTCTAGGCTCCTGGAATCGAAAAGCCCGGCTGAACCAGCCGGGCTTTTTTTTGTTTGTTGGGATGGCGTCGTTAGCGTGCCACGCGCAGCTTCGACAGCGACGTTCCGATGTCCTTGAACACCGACACGGTCTGGCTTGCTGACGTTACCAGATAGAACTTGTCGGTACCGCTCGCGCAATATTGCAGCACGGTCGACGTCGGGTCGCTGCCCGTGTTCACCTGCACCGTATAGATCGTGATGTTGGCTGCCTTTGCGTTGTCACACAGCTTCTTCTGCCGCGCGTCGATCTGGGAGGCGCTGGTGTACCAGCGGTTCTGCGTGTTCAGACCGTCGGACAGCAACACGATCGCGTCTTTGTTGGTGTAGTTGGTATCCTTGGCCGGCGCGTTCATGGGATCGCCAGTCGACAGCGTCTGCCAGCCCCATGCGAGGCCGATGCTCTGGTTGGTGTTGCCCGTCGGGGTCAACTTGCCGATGAGTGTCTTCAGAGACGCCCAGTCGTAGCTCAGCGGCATGATCGGTTGGATGTAGGCCGAACTGGCGGAATTGCAGTACGAGTATTGTTCGGCCGGGAACAGCGTCGACGAATTGCTGGCCGTGGGGGTCGTGTTCTTGGTGTCGTAGTCCTGGTCGCGGTCCGTTGCGCAGCCGTTCCAGGTGTTGTGGTTCTTGGGTGTCCACGTCTTGCCAGCGTTCACACAGCTCGACTGCTTGGAATAGCTGGTGTTGCTGCATGAGCCGTTCACAGCATCCCAGTCGGCCCAGTCGATCCAATACTTGCTGTAGTTGGTACTTCCGGCGTTGACGTCCTTGGAGAAGGGGACGATCGAGATGTAGACGTCGCCGTCGTTCTTGGCGAGCGCGCTCAGTTGATCGACGAGGTTCTTGGCGGCGGTCTGCATCGCCGGCATCTTGCCGTCGTCGGCCATCGATCCCGTGACGTCGAGCACCATGGCCACGCGCATGCGCACGAGACCCCAGGCGCTGGTCGACGTCGTGTTGACGTCGAGCGTCGGGAAGCCGGCGATTTTCATGAAAGTGGTTGTGAAGTTGCCGTCACCGGTGAGCTGGATGGTCGAGCCCATTGACGTGCTCGCCGTGTAGCTCGCGGTGACCGTCACGTTCGGCAGTGCGCTGGTGTCGGTGAACAGCCCATTGAAATAGGCGGTTGCCTTCGTGCTGAGCTGCGACGTGGTGATGGCGCCGGAGGACAGGTCCTTCGACAGCATCAGCGCTGCGGAGTCGAGGGCGGCCTGCATTGAGGAGCGCGCCTGGACGGCACGGCTGTAATCCACCGCCGCACCGACGAAGCTCAGGATCGGGACGAGGGCGATGGCGAAGATCACGGCAATATTGCCTTGCTCGGCCCGGGCGAAACGGGCGAGTTGTCGTCCAATTCGATTGACAACGGGTAGGCAAGACATGGCGATCCCCGGGATCTGTGGTTTTGCCGGATTTCACGCCACATCCTTCAACGGCGGGTAAATTGGACCCTACAAAAACGGAGGAATCCCGGGGCAAACCGACGCGGCTGTGTCCAAGTCAGGTTCCTGGTCAACACGTTCTGAACAGGTTGATGGGAAATTTTGTCAAATCGGCCCGGATTGATTAACCTTGTCCAGGATCGCCCGGACCGGGAATCGGGACCGCCGCGGCCGCATCGGCTGGACCGTTGCAAGCTTGCGGCGGGCCTGGGGCGGGCCCATATTCCATGCAGTCGATCCGGGTTTGACCGGACCGGTGGGAAGCGGCGATCCAACAAGGCGGTGCGCCAGTGCGAGGTCCCGGGATTGGGGCCGCGTGGTGGACCGTCATACGCTTCCGTGGGGAATTTGAACGCCTGAGCCATGCCGCAACTGACTTCCAGACTCGACCTGTCCGCCACCGCCAACGCTCCCCGGATGAGCAATGACGAGAACCGTTCCGGAAGCCCGGCGGGTCCGAACACGTCTGTCATCACCAAGGTCAAACCGAAAACCAAGCGGCCGAACCTCTACCGTGTGCTGATCCTGAACGACGACTACACGCCGATGGAATTCGTCGTCCATGTGCTGGAGAAGTTCTTCCAGAAGGACGTCGAAGCAGCGACCAAGATCATGCTGCATGTCCACCATCACGGTATTGGCGAGTGCGGCGTGTTCACCTACGAGATTGCCGAGACCAAAGTGACGCAGGTGATGGATTTCGCCCGCAAGCATCAGCACCCGTTACAATGTGTGATGGAAAAGAAGTAGGGCGCGTTCGAATCCCGAGTTCTTTAGAGTCGTTCTGTTCGCGCGATGTGTGATGTCAGCGCTATATCGCTGCATGCTCCGGCGAAAATCAGTGTTGACGTCAATCCTGCCCAAATGGGTAGTTTTGCCCAAATCGGAACGGGTTTTGCATCGAGAGTGCGATGGGCGCGTATTGCCCATCGAGTCGCGGAACCGGTCTTTTGCCGCGGTCTTGTATAACTATATGTGACAAAGGTTGTTGTTGCCTGACCGGGCGATGGCGATCATGATGGTGGGGGCCATAGAGGACGCGAATGCCGACTTTTTCTCAAAGCCTTGAACAATCCCTGCATCGTGCGCTGGCGATCGCCAACGAGCGTCATCACCAATACGCGACGCTCGAGCATCTCCTGCTTTCCTTGATCGATGACTCCGACGCAGCAGCCGTTATGCGTGCCTGTAGCGTCGATCTCGACAAGCTCCGCACGAGCCTTGTCAACTATCTTGAAACCGAATTCGAAAACCTGGTGACGGATGGCGCCGACGACGCCAAGCCGACCGCCGGTTTCCAGCGCGTGATCCAGCGCGCAGTGATTCACGTGCAGTCCTCCGGTCGGGAAGAGGTGACCGGTGCGAACGTACTGATCGCGATTTTCGCCGAACGCGAGAGCCATGCCGCCTACTTCCTGCAAGAGCAGGACATGACGCGCTACGACGCCGTCAACTACATCAGCCACGGCATCGCCAAGCGACCGGGCGTCTCCGAGGCGCGGCCGGTGCGCGGCGTCGACGAGGAGACCGAGGCCAAGGGTAACGAGGACGCCAAGAAGAAGGGCGAGGCGCTCGAGACCTATTGCGTCAACCTCAACAAGAAGGCGCGCGACGGCAAGATCGATCCGGTGATCGGACGCAATTCCGAGATCAACCGCGCGATCCAGGTGCTGTGCCGCCGCCAGAAGAACAATCCGCTGTTCGTGGGCGAAGCCGGCGTCGGCAAGACCGCGATCGCAGAGGGCCTGGCCAAGCGCATCGTCGACAGCGAGGTGCCGGAAGTTCTGGCGGCTGCGACCGTGTTCTCCCTCGACATGGGCACGCTGCTCGCGGGCACGCGCTATCGCGGCGACTTCGAGGAGCGCCTGAAGCAGGTGCTGAAGGAGCTCGAGGCGCATCCCAATGCCATCCTGTTCATCGACGAGATCCACACCGTGATAGGCGCGGGCGCGACGTCGGGCGGGGCGATGGATGCCTCGAACCTGCTCAAGCCGGCGCTCGCCTCGGGCACGATCCGCTGCATGGGCTCGACCACCTACAAGGAATACCGCCAGCACTTCGAGAAGGACCGTGCGCTGGTGCGGCGCTTCCAGAAGATCGACATCAACGAGCCGACCGTCGAGGACGCGATCGCGATCCTCAAGGGCCTCAAGCCCTACTTCGAGGACTACCACCGGCTGAAGTACACCAATGAGGCGATCGAGGCTGCGGTGCAGCTCTCGTCGCGCTACATCCACGACCGCAAGCTGCCCGACAAGGCGATCGACGTGATCGACGAGTCCGGCGCAGCGCAGATGCTGGTCGCCGAGAACAAGCGCAAGAAGACGATCGGCATCAAGGAGATCGAGACCACGATCGCCTCGATGGCGCGGATCCCGCCGAAGAGCGTGTCGAAGGACGATGCCGAGGTGCTCAAGCATCTCGAGCAGACCCTGAAGCGCACAGTGTTCGGCCAGGACAAGGCGATCGAGTCGCTTGCCGCTTCGATCAAGCTCGCCCGTGCAGGCCTGCGCGAACCGGAGAAGCCGATCGGCTGCTATCTGTTCTCGGGTCCGACCGGTGTCGGCAAGACCGAAGTTGCAAAGCAGCTCGCGGCGTCGCTCGGCGTCGAGCTGCTGCGCTTCGACATGTCCGAATACATGGAGCGGCACACCGTGTCGCGCCTGATCGGCGCGCCGCCCGGCTATGTCGGCTTCGACCAGGGTGGCCTGCTCACCGACGGTGTCGACCAGCATCCGCATTGCGTGGTGCTGCTCGACGAAATCGAGAAGGCCCATCCTGACCTCTACAACGTGCTGCTCCAGATCATGGACCACGGCCGGCTCACCGACCACAACGGCAAGCAGGTCAACTTCCGCAACGTGATCCTGATCATGACCACGAATGCGGGCGCTTCGGATCTCGCCAAGCAGGCGTTCGGCTTCACGCGTTCCAAGCGGGAAGGCGACGATCACGAGGCGATCAACCGGCAGTTCGCTCCGGAATTCCGCAACCGTCTCGATGCCATCGTCTCGTTCGGCCATCTCAGCGTCGAGGTGATCGGCACAGTGGTCGAGAAGTTCGTGCTTCAGCTCGAGGCGCAGCTCGGCGACCGCGACGTCACCATCGAGCTGTCCGAGCCCGCCAAGACCTGGCTGGTCCAGCACGGTTATGACGAACAGATGGGCGCGCGGCCGATGGCCCGTGTGATCCAGGAGCACATCAAGAAGCCACTGGCTGACGAGGTGCTGTTCGGCAAGCTCAAGGGTGGCGGTCATGTCCGCGTCGTCCTGGTCAAGGACGAGGCAGATGAGACCAAGGACAAGATCGGTTTCGAGTTCGTCGAGGGCCCGGTCACGCCGAAGCAGGAAAAGCTGCCCGGCACCCGCAAGCGCCCGCCGGGCAAGCCCAACAAGCCGGGCGGTCCCGGCGGCTCCAAGGGGCCGACCTCGAAGGGCCCGCTGGTCAAGGCTTGATCGCCGCGTCATGAATCGAAAAGGCCGGCTGAAAAGCCGGCCTTTTTGTTGGCCCGCATCGCAAATTGTCTGACGTTATTCGCCGCGCAGGCGCTGGTCGTCCTGCACACGGACCTGTTCGGCGCCACGCGCGCCCGCGGGGGACAGTCGCAGCATGCTCAGCATGGCGCCGCAGAGGGCAAATCCGACGCCGGTGAGAAGCGCGATCCGCGTTCCCTCAATCGGATAGCGTCCGAGGAACAGCGCGACCAGCGCAGCCCCCGTGGTCTGGCCGAGCAGGCGCGCCGTGCCCAGCATGCCGCTGGCACCGCCGGCGCGCTCGCGCGGTGCGGCCGCGATCATGGTGCGGTTGTTGGGGGTCTGGAACAGGCCGAAGCCGACACCCGCCAGCGCCATCCGCCAGACGATGTCGAGCGGCGTGGGGTTCGAGGGCAGGAAAGCGAGCGAGGCAAGGCCACAGGCGAACAGCGTCAGCCCGATACCGCCGAGCAGGCCGGCCGGATAATGCTCGACCAGGCGACCTGCCAGGGGGGCTGCGAACGCCACTGCGATCGGCCATGGGGTGATCAGGAGGCCCATATGCACGGCCGAATAGCCGAAGCGGCTCTGCAGGTAGAAGGGGATCGCAACGAAGGCCAGCATCTGCCCGCAGAACGAGGCGATCGAGGTCGCGATCGACAGTCCGAACACCGGGATGCGCAACAGGTCGACTGGCAGCAGCGGCGACTTCATGTGGGTTTCGCGATAAATCAGCAACGCGCCAGCGGCGATCGCGACGGCGAACTGGATGAGGCAGGTCATTGTCGCCTCGCCGTGACCGACGCTGTCGATTGCAGCGATACCGACGCCGAAGGTGATCGCCGAGAGCCCCGCGCTTTGCCAGTCGAAGGAATGGCTCGCCTGAATCGTATGCGGCAGACTGCGCAGGCCGAGGACGAGGGTAATTGCGCCGAGCGGGACGTTGATGGCGAAGAGCCAGGGCCAGCTCCCAAACGCCAGGATGCCGGCGGCGAGCGTCGGTCCTACCGCAGCGGAAAAGGCGACGACGAGGGCGTTGAGCCCGATGCCGCGGCCGAGCAGGCTGCGCGGATAGGTGAAGCGGACCAGCGCCGAGTTGACGCTCATGATGCCAGCCGCGCCGAAGCCCTGGATGATCCGCGCGATCGTCAGCAGCGGCAGCGTATGCGCCAGCGCGCAGAATGCGGATGCGAGCGTGAACAGTACGAGGCCGACCAGATAGACGCGGCGATATCCGACGATCTCGCCGAGCGACGCCAGCGGCAACAGCGAGATCGTGATGGCGAGCTGATAGCCGTTGACGATCCAGATCGAGAAGGCCGGGCTCGCGTTCAGGTCAGCCGCGATGGTCGGCAGCGCGACGTTGGCGATGGCGCTGTCGACGACGGCCATGATGATGCCGAGCGCAATGGTCAGAACCGCAAGGTTGCGCTGCGGCTGCGGCAGTCCGTCGGCATGCTCGATCGGGACAGACGACATGGTGTAGGCGTGCTTGATTCGAGCCGTGATGATCCCCGGATTAGGAAATTGTACCGTCCATCGCAACCCGGCAGGACGCGGGCAGTTCCTGTGTCGGAAGCAGGTCTCCCGGCGCCGCGGACATAAGTCGCACGGCTCGGCTTGATGTGATCCAAGCCGGGCCGCGTTGAAGGTCCGCTCTTTACACGGGCGGCGGATTGCGGTCGGAGAAGGTCCCGCGCTGGTGCCAGTACGGATAGGGCAGCGTCACCTTGCTCGCGGCATCGAGCTTGTCGATATGGTCCTTGGTCAGGGACCATCCAACCGCGCCGAGATTTTCGCGCAGCTGCACTTCGTTGCGCGCCCCGATGATCAGCGTCGAAACGGTCGGACGCTGGAGCAGCCAGTTCAGCGCGATCTGCGAGACGCTCTTGCCGGTCTCCTTGGCCACCTCGTCGATGGCATCGACGACGCGATAGACGTGTTCGTCGGGCACGGGCGGCCCGAAATCGGCAGTCTTGGGCAGGCGGCTCACTTCCGGCTTGGGCTGGCCGCGGCGAATCTTTCCGGTCAGGCGACCCCATCCGAGCGGCGACCAGACCACGGCGCCGAGCCCCTGATCGAGGCCAAGCGGCATCAGCTCCCACTCATAGTCGCGTCCGACCAGCGAGTAATAGGTTTGGTTGGCGACATAGCGCGGGAAGCCGTGCTTGTCGGCAACGCCGAGCGACTTCATCAGGTGCCAGCCCGAGAAATTCGAGACGCCGACATAACGGATCTTGCCGGCACGCACGAGCACATCGAGGGTGCTGAGCACTTCTTCCGGCGGCGTCATGGCGTCAAAGCCATGGAGCTGGAAAAGGTCGATATAGTCGGTGCCGAGGCGGCTCAGCGAACTGTCGATCGCTGCGAGCAAATGCTGCCGCGACGAGCCGATGTCGTTGGGGCCGTCGCCGAAGCGGAAGGTGGCCTTGGTCGAGACCAGCACCTTGTCGCGGCGGCCCTTGATGGCTTCGCCGAGGACGCGTTCGGACTCGCCGAGCGAATAGACGTTGGCGGTGTCGAACATCGACACGCCGGCCTCGAGACAAATGTCCAGAAGGCGCCGTGCTTCCGTGGCATCGGTCGTCCCCCATGCCGCGAGGCGGCCGACGCCGCCGAACGTGCCCGTGCCAAGGCTCAAAGCGGGCACCATGAGGCCGGATCGGCCCAAGCGTCGGTATTCCATCGAACTGCTCCTCGCGACCGCTGATTGATTGACGCGGCCTTGGAGGAAGATCGTAGTGCAAGCAGCCGCGTTGTCCTATCGCGCACCGACATACCGGCCTTGCTCGGGAATGGCCTAGTCGTGCAATCGCATGTCATCGAAGACCGCATCCGCGACGGGCGCACCGATCGCTGTCACAGCAGGTTGCGCTTCGCTCCTCACCGCGGACCAAGGAACGCAGGCGGGTTCGTGGGCGTGCTGCGGCAGGAGCGTCAAGCCCCAGCCCACCAGGACCAGCACCGCGAGCCGGATTGCGATCACACTCAGCACCAGCTCCGAGCCCGATATCGTCGCGTGAGTCCTCATGCGCGCCAGCCTGATGCAGGTCGCACAACGTGACAATCTGGAATTGGCGAGCATGGCCTTCGCCTGGCGCGAAGGCTTGGAGTGATAGCTGAGTGGAATGGATGTCAGTGCCGTAGTTGGCTCTGCCTGAAGTCGCGTGGCGACATCCCGAAATGGTCGCGGAAGGCCCGGCCGAAATGCGACACGTCGTTAAAGCCCCAGGCAAACGCGATCTCGCTGATGTGGCGATGGGCGAGCACGGGCGAGGCGAGGTCGCGTTTGCATTGCGCGAGACGCTCGGCGAGCACATGGCGCTGGAACGAGGTGTCCTCGTCGGCGAGGAGATCGTTGATGTAGCGCGAGGAGATGCCGAGCGCGGCGGCGGTCTCGGCCAGCGAGAGTTCGGGATCGGCGAGGCGCGCGCGGATATGCGCCTTGAGCCGGTAGAGCAGGGCGGAGCGATGGGTCGAGGATGGCAGCGACGCTCCGCCGAGCCGTTCGCTCAGCGCCATCGCGAGCAAGTCGACGGCCTGCTCGGAAAGGGTGGCGGCGCTATTGGGCGCGAGCCGGTCCGCGCTCTGGCAAAGCCTGAAGATGAAATCATAGGCGAGCCGTTCGAGCGGCGCATCGGCCCCAAACGTGATCGCCGTCAGCGTCTCGGTGCCGCCGAGCCGGCGCTGCAACATCTCGCGGGGTACCTTGAAGATGGTCTGGGCGAAGGTGTCCCTGAACTTCAGCTCATAGGGACGCGTGGTGTCGTAAAGCGCGAACTCGCCGGGATGGATCACGGTCTCGCGGCCGTCCTGTACCACGCCGCCATCGCCACGATTGCCGAGAGCGACCAGAACGTAATCCTGATCCGAGCGCGCGATACGCGAGGGCGTGCGGAAAACATGCTGACGGTCGGAACAGACCTCGGAGCAAACGGCCTTGCCGAGCCCGACTTGCGTGACCGAGCCGTGAAAAGCGCTGCCGAGGTCGGACTTGCAGTCAAGCCCGACGAAGACGTCGCAGACGATGTCCTGCCAGAGGGCAAGCCGCCGGTAGCCGGGGCTGCCGTCTGTCGTGAACTGGATTGTCATCGGCAGGCCTCCCTCTCACGTCAAGCAAAGCGCTTGGTGGCGCAGATCCGGCCTGATTGCAGGCAAGTTCCGTACCGGGCGCGATTCCTTCCAGTCGACTTTTTGTTCCGCCGTGGTCGAGCGCGCGACCGCCCGGCTTGGCCCAATAGACTGCATCGGACGTGGTCTTGGATCAACCGGCAATGGAGGCGGCAATGGGCATTGAACATCCGAAATACAAGGTCGCGGTGGTGCAGGCGGCGCCCGCCTGGCTCGATCTCGACGCCTCGATCGACAAATCGATCGCCCTGATCAGGGAGGCCGCCGAGAAGGGCGCCAAGCTGATTGCATTCCCGGAGGCTTTTATCCCGGGCTACCCCTGGCATATCTGGATGGACTCGCCGGCCTGGGCGATCGGCCGCGGTTTCGTGCAGCGCTATTTCGACAATTCGTTGTCCTACGACAGCCCGCAGGCCGAGCGACTGCGCGACGCCGTCCGGAAGGCCAAGCTCACCGCCGTGTTCGGTCTGTCCGAGCGCGATGGCGGCAGCCTTTATCTGGCGCAATGGCTGATCGGGCCCGACGGCGAGACCATCGCCAGGCGCCGCAAGCTGCGGCCGACCCATGCCGAGCGCACAGTCTATGGCGAGGGCGACGGCAGTGATCTTGCGGTCCACGCACGCCCCGACATCGGCCGCATCGGCGCGCTGTGCTGTTGGGAGCATCTTCAGCCGCTGTCGAAATATGCGATGTACGCCCAGAACGAGCAGGTTCACATCGCCGCATGGCCAAGCTTCTCGCTGTACGATCCCTTTGCGCCGGCACTCGGCGCCGAGGTCAACAACGCCGCCTCGCGCGTCTATGCAGTCGAAGGCTCCTGCTTCGTGCTTGCGCCTTGCGCGACGGTGTCGCAGGCGATGATCGATGAGCTCTGCGACCGGCCGGACAAGAATGCGCTGCTGCACGTGGGCGGTGGCTTTGCCGCCATCTACGGGCCCGACGGCAGCCAGATTGGTGACAAGCTTGCGCCGGATCAGGAGGGGCTGCTGATCGCCGAGATCGACCTCGGCGCTATCGGCGTCGCCAAGAACGCCGCAGATCCCGCCGGGCATTATTCGCGGCCCGACGTCACGCGGTTGCTGCTCAACAAGAAGCCGTACAAGCGCGTCGAGCAGTTCGCGCTGCCGGTGGATACCATTGAGCCTACGGACATCAACGCTGCTGCAAGCTGATCGCCGGGATCAAGGGAGGACATGATCATGGAATCCGCAATTCCCCTGCAACTTGAAACTCAGCGCACGCGCCATAAGCGCGTGCCGGACGATTACCAGCCGCCATATCCGTCGTTCGTGGCGCGCTATAAGCCCGCGGTCAATCGTGTGGTGATGGCTTATTTCGGCGTTCAGCATCGTGCGGCGGCTCCGACACAAGCGCTCGCTGAAATCGCGGATTTGTTCGCTGGCGAGGGCGGTCCCATGCACTGGGACCGTGCGCATTATGTCGATCAGGCCGGCCACACGAACATCGTCTCGGTGGCCTATTGGGACGACATCGCGCGCTTCGACGCCTGGTTTGCGCCGGCAAGGGAGGCGTGGACCGGCAAGCAGCGTGACGGCATCGGCACTTTCATCGAGGTGCTGCGTCCCACCGTGGCGCGGCACGAGACGCTGTTCTCTTCGCTCGGTAGACCCGAAGGTGTCGCTGTGATTGCAGAGGGCATGAGCGGCGAGGTGCAGGAGCATGCCTATTGGGGAGGGATGCGCGATCGCATTCCGCTGTCGCAGACCGACCCGATGTCGCCGGCTGGCAACCCCGAGCTGATCCGTGACGGTGCACGGCTGCGCGTGAAGGCGCACGACAATCTTTGCCTGATCCGTTCCGGCCAGGATTGGAGTGATACTGAGACGTCCGAGCGAAAGCTCTATCTCGACGACGTCGAGCCGGTGCTGCGCGAGGGCATGGATTTCTTGCGCGACGACGGCCTTGCGATCGGTTGCTATGCCAACCGCTACATGCAAGTGCTCTCGGCTGACGGCAAGGCGAGCGAAAAATCCTACGGGCAGAGCTGGTGGAGGAGTTTGGCCGCGCTGGAGCGCTGGGCTGAATCGCATCCGACCCACGTCAAGATCTTCGGCGCAGCGATGAAATATCTCTCGACGCTGGGGCCGTCAGCGAAGCTGCGGCTCTATCACGAGGTTACGGTGGCGGCCGCCGATGAACAGTTCTTCGAATATCTGAACTGCCACTCCGGGACCGGTATGCTGGCGGCGGTGGAGACCGTCGGCGCCTAGGCGAGGCAGTGACCAAGCACATCCGGGTGCGCGGCGCAGATGTGATGCGCGCCGGCGTCCCTGAGCTCGGCCTCGCTGCCATAGCCATAGAGCACGCCGATGGCCGTCATGCCGTTGGTCCGGGCGCCGACCACGTCGTGGCTGCGGTCGCCGATCATGATCGCTTGCCGCGGATCGACTTCGGCCTCGGCAAGCGCGTAGCGCAGCAGGTCGCGCTTGTCGACGCGGGTGCCGTCGAGCTCGGAGCCGAACACGCGCTCGAAATACGGCTTCAGGCCGAAATGATCGACGATACGGCTGGCGTAGACTGCCGGCTTGCTGGTCGCGACGAAGAGTCGCGCGCCGCTAGCGGCGATCGCCGCGAGCGTGTCGTGGATGCCCGGATAGGGTGAGTTCTCGAACAGCCCAACCTCGGAAAACCGGTCGCGGTAGAGCAGGAGCGCCTGGTCGGCCAATGCGTCGGTTCCGGTCAGCGCCTTCAGGCTCGCATGCAGGGGCGGCCCGATGCACCAGGTCAATTCATCCTGGCTTGGGACCGACTTGCCAAGTTTTTTCAGGGCATACTGGATCGAACCGGTGATCCCCGGCTTTGGATCGGTCAGCGTGCCGTCGAGATCAAAATAGATTGTCCGCATTTCGGCCGGGCTCAGCGTTGCTAAATTCGGCCGTTGCTAGTTGCCTTGGGGCCCGAGATCAAGGGCCGATATTGGGAGCGACATGGCGTTCGTCCGGGCTCAGAGGCTGATCTGGTGGGTGCTTGCGGCGGCGTTCGTTTTCACGCCGGTGCTTGCCGAGGATGCTCCGGTCCCTCCTACGCAACTTGGGCCCGAGGCGCCGGCAAAGCCGGCGGCCGGCGAACCTGTGCGCGAGAGCGACACACGGGAGTCGATCTGCCTGATCGTTGAGGCCGCGGCGCGCGATGCCAATCTGCCACTGGAATTTTTCGCCCGCGTCATCTGGCAGGAGAGTCGTTTCCAGGCCGATGCGGTGGGTCCGACGACGCGCAGCGGCGAGCACGCGCAGGGGATCGCGCAGTTCATGCCGGGCACTGCAAGCGAGCGGGGGCTGCTCAATCCATTCAATCCGGTCCAGGCGCTGCCGAAATCGGCCGAGTTCTTGAACGAGCTTCGCAACCAGTTCGGCAATCTCGGCCTCGCCGCGGCCGCCTACAATGCCGGTCCCCGGCGGGTGCAGGAATGGCTCGCCGGCACTGGTGGCATGCCGGAGCAAACGCGCAACTACGTCTACGTCATCACCGGCGCGACGATCGATGCATGGGCCAAGGCCGGCAGCACCGGCAAGGGGCCGCCGAGTTCACCGCCGACAAGTTGCCGTGACCTGATGGCGCTGCTGAAGCGCGCGCCGAACCCGTTCGTCGCCGAACTCGAGCAGCATGTCGAGTTTGCCGCCGCGAAGATCTGGGGTGTTCAGCTCGCCGCCGGCTTCGACCGCAACAAGGCGCTGGCAATGTACTCACGCGCCGTGACGCGGCTCAGCGCCGTGATCGGCGAGCGCGATCCCAGCCTGTTGAGCTCGGTGGTGCGCAGTCGCGGTTCGCACGCCTTCTACCAGGTGCGCATCGGCGCAGATACGCGAAATGAGGCTGACGATCTCTGCAACCGTATCCGGAAGGCGGGGGGCGCCTGCTTTGTGCTGAAGAACCGGGGCGTCCGCGGGTAGGGCGGCGCGCTGCTCACACACGCTGTCATTCCCGGGCGCGCCGCTTAGGGGCGCCCGGACCGGCCAGGGTATCGAGTGCATGCCAGCCCCGCCGCGAGCTTCCTTGACGGGGCCGTCCACATTGCCCGTTATGCAGGCAAGATTCCTCACCGCCGGCCAAGCTCTCGTGGCGCTCCCTCCGCTCGATTCACCTCAATGGCAAAGTCCGTGGCGCGCCTTTGCCTGGGGGCTGCGCTCGATCACGCAGACGATCCTCACGCTCGTTCTTTTTGCGACCTATCTCGGCATCGGCGCGCTCGCCCATGACAGCCATTTCAGCCTGGTCTGGGCGCTCGCTTCGACGCTGTTCGTGTGGGCCGGACCGGCGCAGATCATTTTGATCACGACGCTCGGCGCAGGCGCGACCATCATCCAGTCGGCGATCGCGGTCACCGTCAGTGCTGTCAGGCTGTTTCCAATGGTGGTCTCGGTGCTGCCGCTGATGCGCACACCAACAACCAAGCGGCGCGAACTGTTCTTCGCAGCCCATCTCACGGCGGTGACGCTGTGGGTCGAATGCCATCGCTTCCTGCCGCTTGTGCCGCGCGAGCGGCGGATCGCCTTCGTCAACGGTCTCGGCTTTGGCTTGGTCTCGGTGTGTCTCACAGCCAACACGGTCGGCTATTTCCTCGCTGCCAACCTGACGCAGACATTTGGCGCCGCGATCCTGCTGCTCACGCCGCTGTCCTTTCTGTTCTCGACCGCGCGCAACAGCCGCGAGGCCGCAGACGTGGTCGCACTTGCGCTCGGGATTTTGCTCTATCCTCTGGCCGCGAGGATGAACACCGGTCTCGACATTCTCGTCAGCGGCGCAGCGGCCGGCACCATTGCCTATGGCGTGCATTGGTGGCGGGAGGTGCGCGCATGAGCGCTGCGCAACTGATCGGCGACTGGCACGCACTCGTCGTGCTGTTCGTCGCCGGCGTCATTCCCAACCAGGTATGGCGCATGCTCGGCCTGTGGTTCGGCGGTGGCATCGACGAGGGCTCCGAGCTGCTGGTCTGGGTGAGGGCGGTCGCGACCGCGATCCTGGCCGGCGTCATCGCCCAGATCCTCGTCGAGCCGCCCGGCGCGCTCGCCGGTGTGCCGGATGGCCTGCGTTATGGCGCGGTGGCCGCCGGCCTTGTCGTGTTCCTGCTGACCCGTCGCTCGATCTTCGCGGGCGTTGTCGCCGGCGAAGTCTTCATGCTGGCCGGTACGTGGTGGTTGGGCTAAAACCGCCTCCGAACAGTCAAGGAACTCAGAAATATGGTTCGCGAAAACGAGCTCCGCGAGGGCGAGGTCGCCATCGAGCTGCCGTCGACGAAGGATGCCGGCCTCGTCTTCATCGGCCGCATCCGCACGCCCTGGACGTCGCGCCTGGAGACGCCGCGGCAGGGCCGTGCCGACGGTCCGGTCTGCCGGCTCGAGATCTTCGAGGCCTTCGCGCCGGCCATCAAGGGCGTCGATTTCTACAGCAATCTCGAAGTGCTCTACTGGCTCGACAGGTCGCGCCGCGACATCGTCCTGCAAAGCCCGAAGAACAACGAGAAAACCCGCGGCACGTTTTCGCTGCGCTCGCCGGTCCGGCCCAATCCGATCGGCACTTCGATCGTCAAGCTCGTCGGCATCGAGGGCAACACAATCCTGGTGCGGGGCCTCGACTGCCTCGACAATACGCCCCTGATCGACATCAAGCCGGATCGCTGTGAGTTCACGCCGCTGGCTGCGCCGCAGGCTGGGGACTTTCAGACGGAATGAGGAGCGTCCGCTCTAACCCCGTCATTGCGAGGGGCTCTTGCGACGAAGCAAACCAGACTGTCGCTACGGAAGCAGTCTGGATTGCTTCGCTCCGCTCGCAATGACGAGTGGAGAGATCTAGCCTGCCTTCAGCGCCGCGATCAGCTTGGTCGCATTCTCTTCGAGCACCTTGACGTCTTCCTTGCGGCTCGCGGGCGGCAGCATCGCCACGCCATCGTGGCGAGGCAACACGTGCGTGTGGAGATGAAACACCACCTGGCCGCCGGCGGGCTCATTGAACTGCTGCACGGTGATGCCATCGGCCTTGAACGCCTTCATTGCGGCGGCCGCGATCTTGTGCGCACCGCGGGCGACGTGGGCGTAGTCGTCGGGCTTGATGTCGAGGATGTTGCGGGCAGGGGCCTTCGGGATCACCAGCGTATGACCGGGCACGCGCGGCATGATGTCGAGAAAGGCGAAGACATGCTCATCTTCGTAGATCTTGTGACAGGGCAGTTCGCCGCGCAGGATCTTTGCGAAGATGTTGTTGGTGTCGTAGGCGGTCATCACGGGGCTCCCAAGAGCTTAGCACCTAGAGTTTTGCGTCTACTGTCACCAGCGACGGCAAACCGTCAAGGCGCCTCGTCGATGCCTTTCCGGAACGGGCCGAGCTCGGCCAGTTCCCGACCGGCTTCGGCAACATAAGTGCGCTCGCGCTTGAGGTAATCATCGATGGCGCGGCGCAGGCCGGGATCGGCGATGAAATGCGCGGAGTGGGTGGTCCGCGGCAGGTAGCCGCGCGCGATCTTGTGCTCGCCCTGCGCACCGGCCTCGACATGGGTGAGACCGCGTTTGATCGCGAAATCGATCGCCTGGTAATAGCAGACCTCGAAATGCAGGAACGGATGATGCTCGACCGCGCCCCAGTTGCGGCCGAACAGCGTGTCCGAGCCGATGAAATTGATGGCGCCCGCGATCCAGCGGTTGTTGCGGCGGGCCATCACCAGCAGCACGTCCTCGCTCATGGTCTCGCCGATCAGCGAGAAAAATTCGCGCGTGAGATACGGCCGGCCCCATTTGCGCGAGCCGGTCTCCATGTAGAATTCGAAGAAGGCGTCCCACGCGTCTTCGGTGATGTCCTTGCCCGTGAGCCAGTGGATGGTGACGCCGTTAGCCAATGCATCGCGCCGTTCGCGCTTGATCGACTTGCGGTGGCGTGAGTTCAGCGTTGCCAGGAAATCGTCGAAGCTGGCAAAACCCTCATTCCGCCAATGGAACTGCTGGTCGGTGCGCTGCAGGAAGCCGTGCTGGGCGAGCAGCTTCCACTCCGCCTCACGGGCGAAGGTGACATGCACAGAGGAAGCCTTGCTGACGCCGCACAGCGCCACCAGCCCGCTCGCCAGGGCCTCGGTGATACGCGCGTGGTCGACGCCGTCACGAACCAGCAGCCGCGGCCCCGTCGCCGGCGTAAAGGGAACAGAGACCTGAAGCTTGGGATAATAGCGGCCGCCGGCGCGCTCATAGGCATCCGCCCATCCGCGGTCGAAGACGTATTCGCCCTGGCTGTGCGATTTCAGATAGCAGGGCACGACTCCGGCGACGCGATCACCGATCTTGGCGACGAGGTGGCGCGGTCCCCAGCCGGTGCGGATCGTGGCCGAACCCGATTTCTCGGCAGCCGAAAGAAAGGCGTGCGAGACGAACGGGTTATAGGCGGGCTTTAACAGGCCGAGCGAATCGCCTGGGAGCCCGGATGAGGTTCCCAGTCCGTGCCCATTGCAGACCTTGCCAGGATTGGCGCAGGCGTCCCAATCTTCCGGCGAGACTTCGCCAATGGACGGTACCGCCTCCAGCGTGATGTCGGATGATGCCATTGCGCCCAAGATCGTGCATTGCAGCAGCGACTTCAAGGGTCGGGACCATCAAGCTTACGGGACGAAGCCCTCAAAGATCATCTGGTCGGCATACTGCCCGATCCGCGTCCGCTGCTCGGGCGTACGGACGGTCCAACCGAGCAGGGCGCAGCCCAAGACGTTGCGCGCGATCCAAGGGGCGGGCGCCGGCAGGTGGTCGACTTTGAAGGCGACGAAATGCGGTTGGGTTTGGAAGCCGTGGCGCAGGTACAGCATGCTGTCGCGCTGCTCCTGGGTCAGGTAGGCCCAGTATTCGTCCTCATAGCTCCGCTGCGCGACGATGCCGCGCGGGCGGGAGGGCAGCAGCTCCCGTAGCGCCAGTACCTGGTCGGGATCGAACGACATGCCGACCGCCTGCCCCTGATAGGACGCCAGCACCTCGGCCATCCGCTTCACGAGCTTGCGGTCGCCGTCGAAATGGCTTTTCACCTCGATCACCAGCGGCACGCGGCCGGCCACCATGGTGCAGAGGTCGCTGAGCGACATCATCCGCTCGGGCGTGTCCTTGAACGTGATGGCTCTCAGCTCCGCCGCGGTCTTCGCGACCAGCGGTCCGGTGGCCTCGGTGAGGCGGCCAAGCGCATGGTCATGATGGACCATGGCCTCGCCGTCAGCCGAGAGCTGGATATCGACCTCGATCGCAAAATTTCCCGCAACCGCCGCCTGCACCGCGCCCGGCATGTTTTCCACGACGCCACGCGAAATGTCATGCAGGCCGCGATGGGCGACCGGCCGCGCTGTCAGCCAATCCGGAGCACGCACGATGCTGACCTCAGGCGACCTCGAACACGCCTTCGACCTCGACCGCCGCATCCGCGGGCAGCGAGGCGACGCCGACGGTGGTGCGGGCGTGGCGGCCCTTGTCACCGAAGGCCGCGACCATCAGGTCGGACGCGCCGTTGAGAACCTTCGGCCCGTCCAGGAAGTCCGGTGCCGAATTGATGAAGCCGCCGAGACGAACCACGCGCACGACCTTGTCGAGGTCGCCAAGCGCTGCCTTGACTTGCGCGAGCAGGTTGACGGCACAGCCGCGCGCGGCCGCCGCGCCGTCTTCGAGCGAGACGCCGGCGCCGAGCTTGCCCTTGGCGATCAGCTTGCCGGCGGGATCGAAGCAGACCTGACCCGAGATGAACAGGAGATTGCCGGTGCGCACGAACGGCACGTAGTTGGCGACGGGGGTGGGGGCTTCGTGCAGCTTGATGCCCTGTTCCGCCAGTTTCTGCTCGACCGTGCCCGCCATGTTCGACCTCGTTGTCCAGAAATTCATCCGCCCGAGCGCGTCCCGGAGGACACTGGGCGGCGCCCTGTTTCGCCCATTGGGCCGCCACATGCAAGCAACCGGCAGGGCTGCAATTTGTTGAGGGAGGGCAGGCGGTTCAAAGCGCATGCCGCAACTTTACGTGAAACGGCCTCAGTTGCGGCGCAACGGAACGGTCAGTAAAATGTCGAATCTGCGCTTTCCCCAGGGAAGCATCCTCAAGGAACAGATATGGTGCACCTTTTCCGGACCTCCCTCGGTGTGATGGCGCTCGCGGCGGCCACTTTCGGCCCCGGTGGCGGGGTCCACGCGGCCAGCGGTCCATTCCTCGCGCATCAGGCGCTGTATGACCTCAGCCTCGTCAAATCGCGCTCCAGCTCGATCAACAGCGCGCGCGGCCGCATCCTCTACAATTTCACAGGAAGCTCCTGCGAAGGCTATACGTCCGAATTCCGCCAGGTCTCCGAGCTCGACAGCGGCGAGGGTAAGGTCACCCTCAGCGACCTCCGCTCCAATTCCTGGGAGGATGCCGCGGGAAAAAGCTATCGCTTCAAGATCGAGACGCGGATGAACGAGACCGCGTCCGGCCTCGTCGACGGCTCGGCGGTGCGCGACGGCGACCACATCAACGTCAAGCTGAAGCTGCCGGCGCCGAAGAATTTCACTCTCGACGGCAAGATCGTGTTTCCGACCGAGCAGATCCAGCGCATCATTGCAGCCGCCAAGGAAGGCAAATCGCTCCTCGAGCTGTCCGTCTATGACGGCTCCGACGATGGTCAGAAAGTCTACAACACGCTGACCGTGATCGGTCAGCCGATCCCCGCCGATCGCACGGCTTCGCCCGATCCGGCGACAGCGGACGAGCACATGAAAACGCTAACGCGCTGGCCCGTGACCGTGAGCTATTTCGACCGCGACGTTAAGCAGAAGGAAGGCGAGCAGACGCCTGTGTATGCGATGTCGTTCGAGCTTTATGAAAATGGCGTCTCCCGCCAGCTCGTGCTCGATTACAACGATTTTGTGATCTCGGGCGCGATGGGCAAGTTCGACGTCAAGGACAGCAAGCCCTGCAATTGAACGGCGAGGCTGGTCCTCGGCACCGTCTTTCGCTACGCTCCCTTCCAATAACAAATGTCGGGAGACAGCCCATGCCCAAGCTCGATCATCTCCGCCCCAGCGGACTGCATCACAATCCCGCTTATTCGCATGTCGTCACCGCCTCCGGCGCGCGCACGATCTACATCTCCGGCCAGGTGTCGGTGGACGAGGAGGGACGGATCGTCGGCGAGGGCGATCTCGCGGCGCAGACCACGCAGGTGATGCAGAATCTCGGCCACGCGCTGAAGGCGGCCGGTGCGGGCTACGCCAACATCGTCAAGATCACGACCTTCGTCGTCGGCTACAAGCCGGAGCTGCGCCCGATCATCGGCAAGGCCCGCTCGGTGTTCTTCGAAGGCATGGAGCCGCCGGCCTCCACCCTCGTCGGCGTGTCCGCGCTTGCCGCGCCGGAATGGCTGATCGAGATCGAGGCGATCGCGGTTGCGGATTGAGGACGGACCGCGCCGGCCCGTCATCCCGCAAAAAGTGAAAAACAACCCCATGCACAGTAGAAGCGCAGTCCGGCGCGGATTTCGCCTTTAGCGAATTCAATTTGACGCGTCGGGCAAAACAGTGGCATGATGCCATGCTGGCATTTTTCGAAAAGACAGGTTTTCCGGCTTGCGCTTCGGCTACAAGGCGTTCGTTTTGGATATCGCTTGCAGAATGGCCATCGCCTCGTCGGCGCGCTCCGCTGGCACGAAGAGATGATCGTGATGAAAGGCCGACACGGCGTTCACGCTGATCCCGGCTGCGGCGAGACGTGCGGTGATGGCTGCCAGGAAACCTACGGCATCGAGCGCCGAGTGAACCGTCAGCGTGATCAGGCGCGACGGGAATGCGCAACGTAGTCCTGTCGCTTCGGCGTCCTCGCGCAATACGACCAACGTGGTCCCCTCCTGCTCGCGAAACGTCAGCAGCGGATGGAGTGCTGCGGGAATGCTCTCGCTCGCCGCGATCGTGCAGAAGACGAAGATGCCTGGCTGCATCTCCGGCTTCATGTGTCTCAGCAGCACGGCGGGATCGCCTTCGGCGGTCATTACTCCTGCGCCTTCTCCGGTCCGTCATAGGCGATACCGCGAATGACGGCGGCATTGCCGAATTTCTTGCGCAGGCTGTCGACCGCGCGCTCGGCATGCGCGGCGCGGCGGTCGAGCATGTCGGTGTCGTCGGCGGGAGAGCCGTCGCGTAGCGCGCTGACGCCGGCGCCCATCAGGCGGAAGGCGGTACCGTCGATCTCTTTCGCCAGCATCTCGCGGCAGATCGAGAAGATCTTTGCGGCAAGCTGCGTCGGCGCCGCGATCGACTGCGAGCGGGTGCGCTGGCGGAAGTCGGCGGTCTTCAGCTTCAGCGTGACGGTCGAGCCGGCAAGTTCGCCGCTCTTGAGCCGCGACGACGTCTTCTCGCAAAGCCGCCACAGGATCTTCTCCAGCGAGGCGAAATCGCGGATGTCGGTCTCGAAGGTGGTTTCACTCGAGATCGTCTTGGCCCCGCGATCGGCCTCGACGCGGCGGTCGTCGATGCCACGGGCGAGCCGCCACAGCCGTCGGCCGTCGCTCGGAAATTGCCGCATCATCTCGATCTCGTCGGCCTTTTGCAGGTCGGCGATGATACGGAAGCCGCGCTGAATCAGCCGTTCCTGCGTTGCCGGCCCGACGCCAAAGATGAAGCCGACCGGCTTCTCGGCGAGCATCATGCGCGCTTCCTCCTGATCGAGCGCGGCAAAGCCGCGCGGCTTGTCGAGATCGGAGGCGATCTTGGCCAGAAACTTGTTGCAGGAGAGGCCGACCGAGACCGAGATGCCGACGTCGCGCTCGACCTCGCGAGCAAAGCGCGCCAGCACCTTTGCCGGGATCATGCCGTGCACGCGCTCGGTGCCGGAGAGATCGAGAAAGGCCTCGTCGATCGAGAGCGGCTCGACCAGCGGCGTCAGCGCCTGCATGGCCTGCCGCACCTCGCGACCGACCCGGACATACTTCGCCATGTCGGGCGGGATCACCGTCGCATGCGGGCAGGCTTCGAGTGCCTTGAACATCGGCATCGCCGAGCGCACGCCATAGGTCCGCGCGATGTAGCAGGCGGCCGACACGACGCCGCGTTTTCCCCCGCCGATGATGACGGGCTTGTCGGCGATATCAGGATTGTCGCGCTTCTCGACCGTCGCATAGAACGCGTCGCAGTCGATATGGGCGATGGTCAGTGCGGAGAGCGCGCGGTGGCGGACGAGGCGAGGGGAACCGCAGGCGGAACAGCGCCGCACGCCCATATCCACATCGGCCAGACAATCCCGGCAAAAGCAGCGGGGCCCGGCCGGGTCGGGGACGCTCACGGCACGTCGCGCTCCCAGGTCCGGTCGCCAAGCGCATCGCCCAGCACCTGCCGCGCTGCGGCAACGTTGGTCGGATGCAGTTCCGTGGCCTTGGCAAAGGCCTTCACGGTGTCGTCATCGCGCAGCACGAAATCGAGCACGCTGAGCAGGAAATTCGGGTCCGAGGCGGCGGTCCGGAGCGACCCCGGGCCGACTCCTGTCTCGGCGAGAAACAGGCCCAGCCGTTCAGGCTCGCCAGCCACGAAGGACAATGCCTGAATCGCAACGATTTCAGCGACTTCGCGAGGGTTGTGAACAGGCTTTTTCACGGGCCCGGTTTGCCTTTCCGTTAACTTTCGGTGTCTACTTTGGACTATGCCCGAGTCTTGAGACTGAGTCTCGGACGTGAGTCTCGCGGCCTCCGACAAGCAACTGGAAACCACATCGCAGAAAGTGGCCCCTCGGGTTTAACGAAACTCAAGCGAATCTGAAGCTAGTTTGAATCCAGTTTTCGAAGCGCCGGAAAGCGGCGCCTGAGTTGTCACATGCATCGGTCTTTGGGACCAAACAGGAGGGCGGGATGGCTAAGACCGTCCTGATCGTGGAAGACAACGAGCTTAACATGAAGCTCTTCCGCGACCTGTTGGAGGCGCACGGCTACCAGACTTCCGGCACCAGCAATGGCTACGAGGCGCTCGACCTCGTTCGCAAGATGCGGCCCGACCTGGTGCTGATGGATATCCAGTTGCCGCAGGTCTCGGGGCTGGAGGTGACGCGCTGGATCAAGGACGATCCGGAGCTGCGCGCCATTCCCGTCGTCGCGGTCACGGCGTTCGCGATGAAGGGCGACGAAGAGCGCATCCGCGAGGGCGGTTGCGAAGCCTATTTGTCCAAGCCGATCTCGGTCGGCAAATTCATTGAGACGGTCCGGCGTTTTATCGGATAGGAAGTGAGTTCAAAGTGTCCGCGCGTATCCTTGTCGTCGATGACGTCCCTGCCAACGTCAAACTGCTAGAGGCCCGTCTCTCCGCCGAATATTTCGACGTGATGACCGCCTCGAACGGCACCGAGGCTCTGGCGCTGGCCCGCCGCGCCGAATGCGACATCATCCTGCTCGACGTGATGATGCCCGACATGGACGGCTTCGAAGTCTGCCGCCGGCTGAAGACCGATCCGGCCACGCACCACATTCCCGTCGTGATGGTCACCGCGCTCGACAGCCCCTCCGATCGCAACCGCGGCCTCGAAGCCGGCGCCGACGATTTCCTGACCAAGCCCGTGTCCGACGTCGTGCTGATCGCGCGCGTGCGCTCGCTGACCCGGCTCAAGATGATGACCGATGAGCTGCGCATGCGCGCCATCACCTCGCTCGAGATCGGAATGCAGGCGCCCGAGCGCACCGCCATCGCCGATGCCGGCAAGGGCGGCCGCATCCTGCTGGTCGACGACCGGCAGTCGTCCTATGAACGGCTGGCGACCATCCTCGCTGCCGAGCACACCATCGACGTCGAGCCCAATCCGACCGAAGCGCTGTTCCACGCGGCCGAAGGCAATTACGATCTCCTGATCGTCTCGCTCGATCTGAACAATTTCGACGGGCTGCGGCTGTGCAGCCAGGCCCGCTCGCTGGAGCGCACGCGCCACGTGCCGATCCTCGCGATCGCGGAAGCGGAAAACTCGACGCGGCTGCTCCGCGGCCTCGAGATCGGCGTCAACGACTATCTGCTCCGTCCGATCGACAAGACCGAGCTGCTGGCGCGCGCCCGCACGCAAATCCGCCGCCGCCGCTACACCGACCATCTGCGCGACAACGTGCAGAATTCGATCGAGATGGCGATCACCGACGCACTCACCGGGCTGCACAATCGCCGCTACATGGAGAGCCATCTGGCAACGCTCGCCGAGCAGGCCTCCACCCGCGGCAAGCCGCTGGCGCTGATGATCCTCGACATCGACTATTTCAAGTCGATCAACGACAATTACGGCCACGACGCCGGTGACGACGTGCTGCGCGAATTTGCGGTGCGCGTACGCAAGTCGATTCGCGGCATCGATCTGGCCTGCCGCTACGGCGGCGAGGAGTTCGTCATCGTGATGCCGGAGACGGATCTGCACGTTGCCGGCATGGTCGCCGAGCGGCTGCGCCGCTCGATCGCGGGCGAGCCGTTCGCCGTCCACAAGGGCACCAAGCGCATCGAGGTCACGATCTCCATCGGGCTCACCACGCTCGAGCAGAAGGGCGAGGCGGTGGCCGACGTCCTCAAGCGCGCCGACACGGCGCTCTACCGCGCCAAGCACGACGGACGCAATCGCGTGGTGTCGCAGGCGGCGTGAGGCGGCTGCGGTAGCAGCACGATGGCGCCATCGCTTGTTGGCTGTTGGTGAGTGACAGCGCCTCATGTTCAGTGTCGTCCCGGCGGAGGCCGGGACCCATAACCCCAGGGAGGGGTTATGGAGCGAACTGGTAACTCCTAGTCTTCGCAAAACTGTTGCTGCGGCGTATGGGTCCCGGCCTTCGCCGGGACGACAGTTATGATTGTGGCGAGCGCTTGCCCTTCACAAGCGCCGGCTTCGCATCATCCCCCACATCCACTCCCGCATTCCGCAGCAGCACCTTCGCCGCTTCCTTGGCGGCGCGCGCCATCGCGGGGTCATCACGGACGAGGTCCTGCGCGATCGAGCCGTCGACCAGCAGCACCAGCTGCGTTGCGAGCGCGTCCGCGCCCGCAACACCCAGCTCGGTCAGCCGTTCACGAAACCAGACGCGGCGGCTTTCCTTGAACGCGACCGCGATCTTTTTCACGGCGCGGTCGGAGGGGCCGAGCTCGGCGACCGCATTCACGAACGGGCAGCCGCGAAAATCCTTCGCCGCAAAACGCCGCTCCAGCGAATCGAAGGTGCCGAGAATCTGCTCGGCCGGCGGTTTGTCGGAGGGGCGGGCGTGAACGAAGCGGCGCTCCAGATAGGCCGCGATCAGCGCGTCCTTGGAGGGAAAGTGGTTGTAGAGCGTTCGCTTTGAGATGCCGATCTCGGCTGCAATGGTGTCGACGCCGATGGCGCGAATGCCCTGCAGATAGAACAGCTTGTCGGCGGTCTCGAGGATCCGTTCCTTCATGTCGGATTTTTCGGCGGACGGCATAACACAGACCTGTGTAACATGCGCCTTGACAGCGCTCGTTACCTATAGACTAATTACACAGGTCTGTGTAACCAAAATCCGAACGAATTGCAGATGCCGGCGCGTGTGCCGCGCCCACAAGGGAGAAGAAAAATGCCCCTGTTGCAGGTCCTGCGTCCGACATTGCCGATCCTGATCGGCGCCTCGATCATGCTGACGCTGAGCATGGGGCTGCGGCAGTCGCTCGGCATCTTCATGCAGCCGCTGACGCATGACATTCACCTCTCGGTGTCGGACTTCACGCTGGCGCTTGCCGTGCAGAACCTCGCCTGGGGCTTTCTCCAGCCGCTGGCGGGCGCGATGACCGTGCGCTTCGGCTTTCGTCCCATCATGGTCGCGGGCGCGCTGATGTACATCGCAGGCCTCGCCTTGATGGCGACCGCGAGCGGGCTCGTCAGCATCATGATCGGCGCGGGCGTGCTGATCGGCACCTCGCTCGCCTGCACCGCAAACGCGATCGCGATGTCGGTGGCCACGCGCGCGGTGCCGGCAACGGTCCGCTCCACCGTGCTCGGCCTTGTCTCCGGCGCTGGTTCGCTCGGCGCGCTGCTGTCGGCGCCGATCGGCCAGATGCTCAACGAGGGTTTCGGCTGGCGCATCGGTCTTGCCGGCTTCGTTGTGATGTCGGTGCTGATGATCCCGGCCGCCTTGTACGCCGGCAGCGTCGACAAGATTCCGCTGCCGAAGCCGACACCTGATGACATCGGCGATGCCAGTGCGACGTCTGTTGCCAAGGCGGCGTTCGGCAACGCCTCTTTCGTGGTGATGACCTGCGCCTATCTCGTCTGCGGCATGCAGCTCGTCTTCCTCACCACGCATCTGCCGTCGTATCTGGCGATCTGCGGCCTCGATCCGATGCTGAGCGCGCAGACGCTCGGCATGATCGGCGGCTTCAACGTGCTGGGCTCGCTGTTCTTCGGCTGGGCCGGCCAGCGCTGGAACAAGCTCGCGCTGCTGGGCGGCATCTACATCGTCCGTTCGATCGCGCTCGCCTGGTACTTCATGCTGCCGGCGACGCCGGCATCGACGCTGCTGTTCGGCGCCATCATGGGCTTCCTCTGGATGGGCGTCGGCCCGCTGGTCGCAGGTGCCGTCGCCGAGATGTTCGGCCTGCGCTGGCAGGCCATGATCCAGGGCCTCGCCTTCATGAGCCACCAGCTCGGCAGCTTCCTCGGCGCGTACGGAGGAGGGGTGATCTACGACGCGCTCGGCTCCTACAGCATGGCCTGGCGCATCGGTGTGGCACTGGGCCTTGCCGGCGGCATCATCCAGGTTGCGTTCGCGTTGATCCGGCCGTCGCAGCCGCCGGCGCCGGTGTTGCGGACGGCGTAGGCGGGCATGCCGAGGCAACGATGAGGCGTAGCCCTCGTCCTGACGCGGAGTGCTGCGTTTCCGACGCTTTCTCCGTACGGGAAAATCTGGCACAATCTGCATAGTTGCGCTGTCGTATGCGGACTAAGGTCCAGCGATGGGCAACGAGCTACTGGCACGCGGTTGCCGTTGCGGCGGGCGTTTTCACCGTGGCCGCCGGCTCCCTTCTTTTGTTTGTTTATTGACACGGTACGCGCCCAGGTTGGCGGCCTGCTTTCAAGGGAGCCGCTTTCGCAATGTCGTGCCGTTCCAGTTGATCTGGGTCAACATCATCCCTTTCGTGCCGCGCACACTAGGTTCGACCGCAGCGTCGCAGCTTGTTTCAGTTCGCGAGTTTGAGGAGGATTGCATGCGTCGAGCGAAGCGTCTTTCGATCAGGTCGACGACCGTCACCGGAATTATAGCCAGCGCTCTGTTCGGGCTCGCGGGGGTCACTCTTGGTCCGGCCCCCGCTCACGCGGTGATCTACTGCACCTATGTTGGCTATCCCGCAGGCTGTGTCGCGCGGGCCGGTGTCGTGCTCAGACCTCGACCCGTGGCACGAGCCGCCGTTCGTCACAACGCCGGTGGCAACTTGAACGGCGGCGTCAATCGCGTCGGGGCGCGACGCTGATGCCATCCTGCTGCTCACGCGCGGAGCATTTTCACGCAAGGCAGTTGTGCGACCCGTTGAATTTTGAGCAATCGATGAGGCACACTTGGTACGTAACTTTCGAGGTGCCGCGTCGCGGGATTTTGCCGAAGGCAAGGCATCCTCGACTGACCAGAACCTTTGAAACAGAGGCGGACGCCAAGCTCTTCGCAAAAGAGAAACTTGAGCAAGGATTGGTCGTGACAGCCGGCACTCTCAATCCGCACGTACCCAGGCAAGTTATTCCGTCCAGCGCCATGGCGATCTGGCTTGGGAACGAGCGGGATGAAAGCGCGGAACGGGTTGACGATCTGGATCACTAGGCTGAAAGACGTGGACCTTCCTCCATAGCGCTCTCCACATCGCTAGCCAGTTGGGTCAGGTGATCCGCTAGTTTGGCAAAGAACTCGCGCTTCGTCGCGTCGGTAGATAAATCACGGATCAATGCGCATTCGATGGCCTCGATCCGCAACGCTTCAAGTTGTTCGCTCAACGCTCGCATCGTTGTGCCCCATGCTTGCAGAACAGCATCACGCGCCAGTCATTTCACAATCGGTCGCGCGGCCAACTCAAACAATTGTCCTTTGGGGAATTTGCCTCTTTGGCAATGATTCATTCATGCGCATCCTGGACTGTGCGGGTCGCATGCGCTCCGATTTTCAACACCACATACAACCGAGCCACTCACGGGTTTATTTTCAGAAGCGTTGATCTGAATCAGCGCAGCCACATCGTCACGGACTAGGCGTCTGCCGTTAGTTCTCTTTTACGAAAGGAGAAAGTCCATGACGTACGTAAGTAAGACTGCCCTAGCTTCTTGCGCATTTGTGTGTGCGACACTGTTCTCCATCGGGAGCTTAGAGCAAGGCACTCTATCGCTTTCAGTTGAGAGCGCTCAGGCTCGGGTCGGCAATCCGCTGACCCCAGTGAGTGTTGCGGGTGTTGCCCGTCGTCATCATCGGCGCGCAGCGTACGGATACGGGTATGGTGCAGGCGTCGCAGGTGCCGCCGCAGTCGGCACGGTTGCCGCCGTCGGCACGGCTGCTGCCGTCGCCGCTTCCCCCAATTGGGGATGGGGCAGCAACACCTGGACCAACTCTTACGCGGCCCAGACTGATCCTCACTTTGGGCAGCCGCTCTACGCTCACCGGGCCTACTACGGACATAGCCCTTACTATGGCTACACCGGTTGGGATGACTATTCGACTCGCAACAGCCTCAAGTGCCACCCAGGAGGCACGATCAAGCTCGACGACGGCCATATGTACTCCTGCCAATAGAACTCCCAATAGGCAAAGTACGAGTAGTCGATCCCGTCGATGGCGCGCGGCCCTCGGGTAATGCCGGGGCCGCGTGGTTTTTTTGGGCGAACAGTTCCGCAAGCCGAGTGGAGGTCTCGCTCGTCAAACTGTGATATAGATCACATAAATTGCGCGACTTCTTGCGCATTGTGATCGCCAGACTCAATGTTAGGGTCGGTTTTTATTGGCGATTTGGGACTCTGGGGATGCGTTTCCTGCTCGGCCTATTCGTGTCGGTCTGGCTTATTTTGCCGACAGGGCCTGCGCTGGCGGATAAGCGCGTGGCCCTCGTCATCGGCAATTCGACTTACCGCAACGTCGCCAAGCTCGGTAATCCCGTCAACGACGCGGCCGCCGTTGCGGCCATGTTCAAAGCCGCCGGATTCAGTTCGGTCGAGTCCAAGCTCAACCTGACCATCAGCGAAATGCGCAAATCCTTGCGCGACTTCGGCAATGCCAGCCGCGATGCGGATGTCGCGGTCGTCTATTATGCGGGGCACGGGATCGAGCTGGACGGCACCAATTATCTGATCCCGATCGACGCCACGCTCGAGACCGATACCGACGTTCTGGATGAGACGCTGTCGCTGGATCGCGTGCTGGTCGCGGTTGAATCGGCCAAGCAGTTGCGGCTGATCATCCTCGACGCCTGCCGCGACAATCCCTTTGCGAAGAACATGAAGCGGACGATGGCCTCGCGCGCGGTCGGTCGCGGTCTCGCCAAGGTCGAGCCCACGAGCCCGAATACGGTGATCGCGTTTGCTGCTAAGGCCGGATCGACCGCATCCGACGGCACCGGAAAGAACAGCCCGTTTGCAACGGCGCTGGTGGAGCATCTCGCCAAACCGGGCCTCGATCTGCAAAGGGCATTTCGCTATGTCCGCGATGACGTTCTGAAGGCGACCAACAACACGCAGGAGCCGTACACCTATACGTCGCTTGGCGGTGACGACGTTCCCCTTGTCGCCGCCGGCCCGGTCAAGCCTGTGGTTGCGTCACCTGCCGCCGCAGCTCCGGCTGACCAGAGCGCGACGATGCGGCGCGACTACGAGTTCGCCTTGCAGGTCGGCACAAAGCCGGCGTGGGACGCTTTCATCGAACAATATCCGACCGGATTCTTTACCTCGCTTGCGAAGGCCCAGCGCGACAAGCTGGCGGCCGAAGCGGCACAGGTCGAAGCCACCAACAAGGCCAAGGCCGCTCGCGACGAGCAGGCGCGGCTGGCTGCGGAGGGCGCCAAAGCTTCGGAGCAGGCCAAGGCCGCCGAACAGGCGAAAGCCGCCGAACGCGCACGCGTCACGGCGGAAGCGGCCAAGAAGGCCGAGGAGGCCAAGCTCGCCGAAGCCGAACGTGTCAAGGCGGCCGAAGCCGCCAAGGCGGAAGCCAAGGAGGCTGAACGCATCAAGGCGGCGGAAGCGGCCAATGTCACGCGAGAGGCAAAGCTGGTCGCGGATCAAAAGACCAGGGACGACAAGCAGGTGATCGAGCAAAAGTCGAAGGAGGACAAGCTGGCCGCGTTGACGCCTTCTGCCGACAAACCGGATGTTCCGGCTGCGGCGGATCTTCCGCGCGCGCTCCAGGCCGAACTTCGACGGGTCGGCTGCAACACCGGTGCGGTCGACGGCATCTGGAATGCAGCCGCGCAGCGATCGCTCGATCTCTTCAACAAGCACGCCGGTATGAAATTGGATGTCAGGACGGCCAGCGCCGACGCGCTCGATGCCGTCAAGGGCAAGACCACACGCGTCTGTCCGCTGGCTTGCGATCACGGGTTCAGGGCCGATGGCGACCGCTGCACGAAGATTACGTGCCGCGCCGGATACGAAGTCGGCGACGACAATACGTGCGAAAAAATCGAGGTGAAGAAGCCGGTGGCCAAGCGCGACGATCAGAAGCGCGAGTCATCTGAACGGGCCAAAACGGAAGCTTCACCGGCTAAGCCGCAGGCTTCGGGCCAGATGTATTGCGGAGCGGCCGGATGCCGCCCCGTGGCGAAAGGGTGCCGGCTGGATACCGCAGCCCGCAACGGCAACATCGTGACGTCGCCGCGCGAGATCTGCGATTGAGCGGCTGCGAATGCATTGGAAGCGTGATGGTGGCTGGCGACGTCATGCCGATGTTGGCGACGTAGCCTGACGATTGCTGCGTGCCGCCGCGATCGCACCTATCGCGGACGCGGGCCGCGATCCGGATGAGGCGGCTGCTGCTGCACATAAGGGTTCTGCAGGCACATGGCGGAAAGGCCCGCAGCGCTGGCTTTGCACTCTTCCCAGGTACTGTACTGGCACCGGATTGAGCTGGCACCGCCCCATTCCCACTTTTGCAGGCACACGGGAGCATTGCCGCCGAACCGCTGGGCTGCGGCCGGAGCGGGCGCCGACATGATGATCCCGACGATGAAGAGAAGGGGAAGCGCGCGCATCATGATCAACGCCCCCGCTGCGGAGCCAGTTGTTTGAACCTCACGCGCGGGTTCACATCGCAATAGGTGTTCCAACGTCCCGATGCTGACGCCAGGCACTGTTCTCGCGTCGAATACATGCATTCGCCGGGCGCGCCGAGCCCTCCGCCAAAGACGCACCACGGATAGTCACGTTCAGCATGTGCTGCGGGAGAAAACCCGATGACCATGAAGACAATCAGTATGGCGATGCGCATGCGATTCTCCATCACGTCAGCCGAACGGCGCCGGAAGCGCTGAGCGTTTGCAACATAGCCGGTCGCTGATCACGGCTCAAGAATAGTTCCCTTCACGGCAAGCACAAAACCCCGTGTTGCGCGCCATCGTTCGCGTCGAACTGCGACAGCTTGTCATCGGTCTTTAGGAACGTCCGCGTGCAGCCTTCGGTTGACGAGCACACCATCAAACGGAGTTGAACTATGCGGAAGACAATTTTCTCGGTGGCCATGTGCGCGTTGCTGGCCGGTGCGTCGATCGGTTTTGCTCACGCGCAGACGGGCGGCGCCGGTGCCGGCGGAGCGGGCGCAGGTGCCGGTGCTGGCGCTGGCGGCGCTGGTGTGGGAGGAGCCGGCGCGGCGGGCAGCGGAGCCAGCAGCGGCACGACCGGCATGGGCGGTGGTAGCAACGCAAGTTCCGGCACCAACAGCGGCCAAGGCGGCCCCCAGACAAGTCATCCGGGCCGGAGGAGCCAGGATCCCACGGGTCGCTGATGTCTCGCTTGAGACTGAGAAGAACGAGGAGGTCTGGATTGCTTCGTCGCTAGAGCTCCTCGCAATGACGGCGTGAAGCGAGAGGGGGCTCAAACGAAAACGGGGCCCGCAAGGGCCCCGCAAAACTCTTCAACGCTTTTCGCCGATCTTACTTGATCTTGGCTTCCTTGAACTCGACGTGCTTGCGCGCGACCGGGTCGTACTTCTTCTTGACCAGCTTGTCGGTCATGGTGCGCGAATTCTTCTTGGCGACGTAGTAGAAGCCGGTGTCGGCCGAGGACACGAGCTTGACCTTGATGGTGACCGCTTTGGCCATGTTCTGAACCTCAGAAATGAAGGGAATCTGGAGCCGGCCAAGCGGCCCGCGTTGGCCGGCAACCTAGCCAGAAACCGCCTGATGTCAAGGTTTTAGGGCTAGAAAACCACTCAAATCGGCCCGATCAGGCCTCGAAGAACCGGTTTTTCGGCCGGGGAAGGCCCAGATTCTCCCTCAAGGTGGCCCCTTCATACTCTTTCCGGAAAATCCCGCGCCGCTGCAGCTCGGGGACGACCTTGTCGACGAAATCGTCGAGGCCGGCCGGCAGGAACGGGAACATGATGTTGAAGCCGTCGGAGCCGCGCCCGACCAGCCATTCCTCCATCTGGTCGGCGATGGTCTTGGCCGTGCCGATGAAGGACAGCCCGCCGTAACCGCCGACGCGCTGGGCGAGCTGGCGCACGGTGAGCTTGTCGCGCCTGGCGAGATCGACCATGCGCTGCCGCCCGCTCTTGCTGGCGTTGGTCTCCGGGATCTCGGGCAGCTGTCCGTCCGGATCGAAGCCCGAAGCATCGGTGCCGAGGACCACCGAGAGCGAGGCGATGGCGCTCTCGTAATGCACGCGACTGTCGAGCAAGGCGCGCTTTTCCTTGGCCTCATCGACGCTGTCGCCGACCACGACGAAGGCGCCGGGAAGAATCTTGAGGTGCTCGGGATCGCGACCGATCTTCTCCATGCGGCCCTTGATGTCGGCATAGAGTTTTTGTCCGTCGGCGAGGCTGCCACCGCCGGTGAAAACGGCTTCCGCGGTCTCTGCCGCGAGCTGCCTGCCGTCTTCGGAGGCCCCGGCCTGCACGATCAGCGGCCAGCCCTGCACCGGGCGGGCGATGTTGAGGGGACCGCGCACCTTCAAATATTTGCCGACGTGGTCGAGCACATGCATCTTCGAGGGATCGACGAACACGCCGCTTTCGACATCGCGCACGAAGGCGTCGTCGGCGAAGGAATCCCAGAGGCCGGTGACGACGTCGTAGAACTCGCGGGCGCGCTTGTATCGCTCGGCATGCTCCATGTGGTCGTCGAGGCCGAAATTCAGCGCCGCGTCCGGGTTCGAGGTGGTGACGATGTTCCACCCCGCACGCCCGCCGCTGAGATGGTCGAGCGAGGCGAAGCGGCGCGCGACGTGATAGGGCTCGTCGAACGTGGTCGATCCGGTCGCGATCAGGCCGATGCGCTCGGTGACGGCCGACAGCGCCGACAGCAGCGTAAACGGTTCGAACGAGGTCACGGTGTGACTGCGCTTGAGCGCATTGACGGGCATATTCAGCACGGCGAGGTGATCGGCCATGAAGAAGGCGTCGAACTTGCCGGCCTCGAGCTTCTGGATCAGCTGCTTGATGTGGCCAAAGTTGAAGTTGGCGTCGGGCCAGGCCCCGGGATAGCGCCAGGCGCCGGTGTGGATGCTGATCGGGCGCATGAACGCGCCAAGCTTGAGTTGCCGTTGTGCCATCGCGCCCAAAATCCCGTTCTGGTGTCGTTGCAGAAAGACATAGGGACGCCGGGGAACTCCGCCATTGGGGGAGGCGGGAAGAATTTTTTGTTTTTCGCCGTCTGGTCAGCACAATCCCGTCGATGATGGAGGAGGGGCGCCAATCGAACCAACCTGCCGTTCATGGCGACCAAGCCATGACCTTCGCTTCCGAGGAGATCTTCAGTGGCACGCGCAATGACGGTGGATGGCAACCTCATCCGCTTCGACTGGCCTGGGCAATGGATTGCGCGGGTGCTGTCGGTGCCGTTTCTCGCCGCCGGCGGCTATCTCCTATGGAACGTTGCGCTCGGCATGCGCAATGATTTTGCCGGCTTCGGCCGCCTGAGCGACGATCTGGTCCCGATCCTGGTGTTCTCCGGCATCGGCCTCGCGACGCTGATTCCAGGGCTCTATCTGGCGACCTATCGCTATTTCATCGAGCTCGACAAATCGCTGGCCGAAATCGTCGTGACGCGCGCATTCGGTCCGCTCAAGTTCAGAAGCCCGCGCCAGCTCGCCGACTTCCATTTCATCAGCATTACCGACCGTGGCGGCACCGACGAAGACGAGGCGACGCTGTTCCACGTCAATCTCTGCGGCAACAGGGGCACCGAGGCGATTGCGCTCTCGAGCTTCTCCAGCCGCGACGAGGCCAATGCGTTCGCCCGCGACCTCGGCCGCGCGCTCAAACTGCCGGCGCGCGATTATGTCGGCACCGAGCCGGACGCGGACTGATCAGCCCAGCATATCCTTCTGCATCTTGCCGCCGTAGAAATGGAAGAACGGCACCGGTGCGTCGTGGCGCAGCGGACCGGTGGCAAGACGCGTGTGAAGCTCGTTGAGCACATTCCGTGTCATGGGATGCAGATCTGCGAGCGGCTTTGAGCCGAGCTCGACCCAGACCAGCTCGACCAGCTCCGCATCGGCATGGATCACGCCTTCGACGTGATGGGTGATCGCGGAGGCATCCGCCGTAAAGAAGCGGGTGTCGAACCGCTTGACGCGGCCGGGCGGGGTGATCGCGCGCGCGATCAGGAAAAGGCTGGACGGATCGGGCAGCAGGCCCGCATCTGCGAACGGCTTCCAGGCACCTTCGAGCTTGGCTTTGCCCTCGCTCTTGCGGCCGAGGCAAAGACCGGTCTCCTCGCAGGCCTCGCGGATCGCGGCAATCGCCAGCGATTTGGCGCGCGAGGCCGGCGTCTTCGGGCTGCCCTTGGCGAGATTGGCCTCCAGCTCCGCAGTCATGGGCGCCGCGACCGGCACGCGATAATCGTCCTTGTCGACGCGGCCGCCGGGGAAGACGAATTTGCCGGGCATGAACACCACCTTGTCGTGGCGCTTGCCGACCAGCACCTTCGGAATGGCGCCGCTGCGATCGACCAGGATCAGGGTCGCCGCATCCCGTGGACGAAAATAGGGATGGTGGTCGGCTTCCTTTTCCTCGTGAACCCTGGCCTTTTCGGCCGTCTGCGCGGTATCGCTCATATCCTCACCCGAACCGTTCTTGCTTATTTTGCTTACACAGGCGGAATACCATCCGGCGGGTTCTCGTCAAACCCGTGCATGCGCAGAGCCCATTGCAAGCCGACCACAGCTCCCTTCACCGGCTGCAGCAGCCCGAGGGACGCAAAGAAGGTGAAGGGCAGGTAGGCGGCGAAAGTGAGCCACGCGGGCGTCGTGTAGTTGGTCTCGATCCAGAGGATGGCCGGCACGGTGATGTGGCCGACGATGACGATCACGAGATAGGCGGGCAGATCGTCGGCGCGATGCGGCGTGAAGTCGAGGCCGCAGGACGAGCAATTGTCCGCCGTCTTCAGGAAGGCGCGGAACAGCTTGCCTTGGCCGCAGCGCGGGCAGCGGCTGCGAAAGCCGCGCTTCATGGCCGCCCAGACGTCGCGTTTCTCGACGAGGCCGGTCTCGCGGGTCCAGATCTTGGGGGCCGTGCTCATGGTCACCATGCCTTGCCCTTCTTGCCTTTGTTCTTGCCTTTGCCCTTCTTCGGCTTGCCGGACTTCGGCTTCGGTGGCTTGCGTTTTCTATCCGGGCTGCGGCCGGGATGCGCCTTGAGCGAAGGACGGCGTTGCGGGCCCGCTTGCCGGCGGTCGCGCGGGGCGGTTGTGCTATCCGACGACAGCAGCTCGAAACGCAGCGCGCCTGCGATAGGAGCTGCTTCGATCAGACGGACGTCAACCACGTCGCCGAGCTGGTACATGGTGCGGCTGCGCGTGCCGACGAGGGCATGGCGGCCCTCGTCATAGTTGAAATATTCCGTGCCGAGGGATCGGATCGGGATCAATCCGTCGGCGCCAGTTTCAGCTAGTTTGACAAAGAGCCCGGCACGGGTGACGCCGGAGACGCGGCCCTGGAAACTCGAGCCGATGCGGTCGGCGAGGTGATGCGCGATCAGGCGGTCGACGGTCTCGCGTTCCGCTTTCATCGCACGCCGCTCTGTCAGCGAAATGTGCGCGGCGACTTCGGCGAGGGTTTCCGCCGTCTCGCTGTCGGGCAGGGCGCCTTCGCCAAGCCCAAGTGCGCGGACCAGGGCTCGGTGCACGACGAGGTCGGCATAACGGCGGATCGGCGAGGTGAAATGCGCGTAGCGGCGCAGATTCAGGCCGAAATGCCCGTAGTTCTCCGACGAATATTCGGCCTGCGCCTGGGCGCGCAGCACCACCTCGCTCACCAGCGGGAAGTGGTCGTGGCCTTCGAGCTGGGCCAGCACGCGGTTGAACAGAGCGGGGCGCAGCGCGCCGCCTTTCGCGAACGGGACGTCCAGCGTTTTCAAGAACTCCTGAAGCGCGTGGACCTTTTCCAGTGTCGGTTCGTCATGCACGCGGTAGATGAGCGGGAGCGATTTCTTCTCCAGCATCTCGGCCGCCGCGACGTTGGCGAGGATCATGAACTCCTCGATCAGCTTGTGCGCATCGAGCCTGTCAGGCACGACGACGCGGTCGACCGTGCCATCGCTCTTCAAGAGGATCTTGCGCTCGGGCAGATCGAGATTGAGCGGATCGCGCTCGTCGCGGGCGCGCTTGACGCAGGCGTAAGCCGCATAAAGCGGCCTCAGGATCGGATCGAGCAGGGGGCCGGTGGTGTCATCAGGCCGTCCGTCGATCGCGGCCTGCGCCTGTGCGTAGCTCAGCTTGGCGGCCGAACGCATCAGGATGCGATGGAAGCTGTGCGAACGCTTGCGGCCGTCGGGTGCAATGATCATCCGCACCGCGAGCGCGCCGCGCGGCTCGCCCGGCACCAGCGAACAGAGATTGTTGGAGATGCGCTCGGGCAGCATCGGCACGACGCGGTCGGGGAAATAGACCGAGTTGCCGCGATCGAGCGCCGCGCGGTCGAGTGCGGTGCCCGGCCGCACGTAGAAGCTCACGTCCGCAATGGCGACGTCGACGATGAAGCCGCCTTTGTTGTTCGGATCGGGATCGGGCTGCGCATGCACCGCATCGTCGTGATCCTTGGCGTCCGGCGGATCGATGGTGACGAGCGGCACGTCGCGCCAGTCCTCGCGCCCCTTCAGGTTCGCGGGCTCCGCGGCTTCCGCATCGCGCATCGCGCCGGTGGAGAATTGCAAGGGGATGTCGTGGGCGTAGATCGCGATCAGGCTGATCGCCTTCTCTGACTTGACCGAGCCGAGCTTCTCCTTGACCCGGCCGGACGCGAGGCCAAAGCTGCGGGTGCGGACGATGTCGACGCTGACGAGGTCGCCGTCCTGCGCGCCCTTGGTGTTATCAGCGGCGATGTTCAGCTCGCGGTCAGCACCCTTTTTGTCGACCGGGATCAGCCGTCCGCCGCCATCGGGCAGGCTGCGAAATACGCCGAGGATACGGCTCTTGGTCTTGTCGAAGACCTTGATGATGTGGCCGCGATAGGCCGGGCCTTCGCTGTCGTTGGTCGGTTCGACGCGCAGTAGTGCGCGGTCGCCGACGCCAGCGGTCGTGCCGGGCTTCGGCCGTCGGGGCATTGCGATGAGGATCTTTGGCGGCTCGCCGCCTTCGACCTCGTCCCATTCGGTGGGGGAGGCGATCAACTCGCCGTCTGTGTCGCGGCCGGTGATATCAGCGACCAGCGTCGACGGGAGTGCGTCCGGCTCCGAGACCGTATGGCGCTTTTTCTTGATGGTGCCATCGTCGGCGAGTTCGCGCAGCAGGCGCTTGAGCTCGATGCGATCGGCGTTCTTCAGGCCGAACTCGCGTGCAATTTCGCGGGTTCCGACCTTTCCTGGATGTGCCTTGATGAAGGCGACGATGGCTTGCCTGTCGGGAAAGCCATGGTCATTCTTGCGTTTCACTTAACCTCTAATTGGTGCCGGCACTCTTCTTGGCCGGAGCTTTGGCAGCGGCTGCCTTGGTCGGCGACGTCTTGACTGCTGAAGTCTTGGCCGTCGATGCCACGCCTGCGCGCGCCTTGCTGGTGGATTCAGTTTTGGTTTTGGCCGCCTTCTTTGCGGCCGGTTTCTTCTTTGGCGCGGCGTCGTCGCCGCCCGCGGCCTTCGCTGCAGCCTTTTTGGCCTTGGCCGGCTTGGCAGCCTTCTTCGGTTTCTTGCCGCCGCCCTTGGCCGCACGCTCGTCGATCAGCGCGATCGCCTGCGCAATCGTCACCGTGTCCTTTTCGAACTCGGCCGGGATCGTCGCGTTGACGCCGCCTGCGGTGACATAGGCGCCGTAGCGTCCGCTCTTCACGGTGACGGTGCCGAGCGTCGGATGATCGCCGATCGCCTTGCCGGGATCGGCGCCGAAACGGCGGCTCGGGCCCTTGGCGACCTTTTCCGCGATCAGCGTCACAGCGCGATTGAGGCCGATGTCGAACACCTCGTCGCCGGCCTCGAGGCTGGCGTAGGTCTTCTCGTGCTTCACGAACGGCCCGAAGCGGCCGAGGCCTGCCGTGATTGGTTCACCAGTTTCCGGGTGCTTACCGATCTCGCGCGGCAGCGACAGCAGCTTCAGCGCAAGCTCGAGCTCGACATCACCGGGCGAAGTACCCTTCGGAATGCCTGCGCGCTTCGGCTTCTCGCCTTCTTCGTAATCCTTCTGCTCGCCGAGCTGGATGTAGGGCCCGAAGCGGCCGGCCTTGACCCAGACGTCGCGACCGGTGACGAGATCCTGGCCGAGCGAACGGTCGGCGGTGGTCTCGCTGTCGGCGGCAAGCTGACGGGTGTAGCGGCACTCCGGATAGTTCGAGCAGCCGACGAAGGCGCCGAACTTGCCGGCCTTCAGATTGAGCCGACCGTTGCCGCAGCTCGGGCACTGCCTGATGTCGCCGCCATCCGCGCGAGGCGGATAGATGTGCTGACCCAGCATGTCGTCGAGCACATCAAGCACCTGGGCTACGCGCAGATCCTTGATCTCGTCGACGGCGCCGATAAAGCCGGTCCAGAATTCCTTCAGCACCTGCTGCCAGGAGATCTCGTTGTTGGAGACGCGGTCGAGCTGCTCCTCCAGGTTGGCAGTGAAGTCGTACTCGACGTAGCGATTGAAGAAGCTCTCCAGGAACGCGACCACGACACGGCCCTTGTCCTCGCCGTGCAGGCGCTTCTTCTCGAGCTTGACGTAGCCGCGGTCCTTCAGCACCTGCAGGATCGAGGCATAGGTCGAGGGCCGGCCGATACCGAGCTCTTCCATGCGCTTGACCAGCGAGGCCTCGGAGAAGCGCGGCGGCGGCTCAGTGAAATGCTGGGTGACGGAGAGCGAGTTGCGCTTGATCGCCTCGCCCTGGCTCATCGCGGGCAGGCGGCGGGAATCTTCGTCCTCCTCGTCGTCGCGGCCTTCCTGGTAGAGCGCGAGGAAGCCGTCGAACTTGACGACCTGCCCGGTGGCGCGCAGTTCCAGCGTGCGACCGCCGGCCTTCGCCGTGATGTCGACGGTGGTGCGCTCGAGCTCGGCCGATTCCATCTGGCTCGCGATCGTGCGCTTCCAGATCAGCTCATAAAGGCGCGCCTGATCCGCATCCAGCTTGCGGCTCATGCTGTCGGGACGGCGCGACATGTCGGTCGGGCGGATGGCTTCGTGCGCTTCCTGGGCGTTCTTGGCCTTGGCCTGATACTGGCGGGGCGCATCCGGCACATAGGCGTTGCCGTGATCCTCGCCGATCACCTTGCGTGCCTGGGTGATCGCTTCGGGGGCGATCTGCACGCCGTCGGTACGCATATAAGTAATGAGTCCGGTGGTCTCGCCGCCGATGTCGATGCCTTCATAAAGGCGCTGTGCGATGCGCATCGTGTGCGCCGGGGCAAAGCCGTATTTGCGGCTGGCTTCCTGCTGCAGCGTCGAGGTCGTGAAGGGCGCCTGCGGATTGCGCCGTGCCGGCTTCGCGTCGACCGAGGTCACCGCATAGGTTGCCAGCTCCAGCGCCTTCTTGAAGTCTTCCGCTTCGGCGCCGGTGCCGATGTCGAGACGCTGGATCTTCTTGCCGTCGGCCCCGACCAAGCGCGCTTCGAAGGCGTCGCCGCGCGGCGTCAGCAGATTCGCGATCAGTGACCAATACTCGCGCGGCACGAACTTCTCGATCTCGAGCTCGCGGTCGCACACCAGACGCAGCGCCACCGACTGCACGCGGCCGGCCGAGCGGGCGCCCGGCAGCTTGCGCCACAGCACGGGGGAGAGGGTGAAGCCGACCAGATAGTCGAGGGCACGGCGCGCCATATAGGCGTCGACCAGCGCACCGTCGATCTCGCGCGGATGCTTCATCGCGTCCGTGACGGCTTGCTTGGTGATGGCGTTGAACACCACGCGCTCGATCTTCTGATCCTTGAGCGCGCGCTTCTCCTTCATCACCTCCAGCACGTGCCAGGAGATGGCCTCGCCCTCGCGATCAGGGTCGGTCGCCAGAATCAGGCGGTCGGCGCCCTTCAGGGACCTGGCGATATCGTTGAGCCGGCCGGCCGCCTTCGGGTCGACCTCCCAGATCATCTTGAAATTGGCGTCGGGATCGACGGAACCGTTCTTCGCGGGCAGGTCGCGGACATGGCCGAACGAGGCCAGAACCTCATAGGACGAGCCCAAATACTTGTTGATCGTCTTGGCTTTCGCCGGCGACTCCACAATGACGATATTCATGTAGTTCCAGTAACTTACGGGGAAATATTGGGCCGAAATCGACGAGATTCGCGTCGGCCCTTTCGACCCGAACATGGGTGGTGAGGCCCTCTCTGTCAAATCGAAGGGTGTTGAAAGCCCCCGGATTGGGAAAAGTTTCATATCGAGAAAGTTGCGAAATACCACCTTGGAGTTGTGGCTGGTGTCGGCGTAATGTTTCCGCGGGGCATGGATTCGGGTGGGGCTGGTGGCAAAGCCAGGAAAGAAACGGACGCGCGCCGCAACCGGCGTCCGGGGAGGCTCGCGCAACGAGGAACCAGGGGAGGGCGGCGTCGATGAGGCCGTCGCTTTCATCGCCGAACAGTCGGCCGCCCTGCGTAAGCTTGCCGAGCGGCATAAGCTCGATGTGCTGCACTACCTCCTGGGCATGACCAAGCTCGAGGCCGACGAGCACCTTCGGCTGCGGAGCAAGCGGAAGCTGTCATGAGGGATCCGTCATCCTGAGTGCGAGTGGCGCGATGCGGCACCTTGCGCCTCATGGCACGCACCTCAGGATGACGGAGTGGCAATTGAACGCGCTGCTCCATCCCCGTCATTGCAAGCGTAGCGAAGCAATCCAGAGTCTTTGCGCGGCGGCAGTCTGGATTGCTTCGCTACGCTTGCAATGACGGCGTGGTGGCAGTCCGCCGCGATCATGCCGACCGCCGGCGCGGCGCGGGCCGCGGCTTCAGCATCGTGTCGGCCGGACTGAGCAGCCGCCCATCCTCAGCGCGCATTTCAAGCTTCTTGACCGGGCGGCCTTTCGCGCGATCGACCAGGATGGTCGCAATCTGCTCCGGCGTGTCGTCAAACTCCTCGCTCCATTGGCGGAGCGCGACCAGGATCGGAAAAGTGCCGCGGCCCTTCGCGGTCAGCACATACTCGGAATAGGCGCTGCCGTCGGAGGCGGGGGCTGTCTCCAGGATGCCGTGGTCGACCATGGATCGCAGCCGCGCCGACAGGATGTTCTTGGCCATGCCGAGCTTGCTCTGATACTCGCCGAAGCGGCGCACGCCGAACAGCGCCTCGCGGATGATCAGCAGCGACCACCAGTCGCCGATCGCCTCCAGCGATCGCGCGATCGGGCAGGCATCGCCCTCAAAGCTCGTTCGTTTCACCATCGTCTTTGTCCTGTTCGCGTTCGCCCGATGTCGCCGCCGATCACGCGGATGTGTGGTTGCATCATAAAACCATATGCCCTAGATGGCAATCTAGTTTCATTATGAAACCACTGGAGACGAACATGAGACTTCAAGGCAAGACGGCACTGATTACCGGCGGCAACAGCGGCATTGGATTGGCAACGGCAAAGTTGTTCGTGGCCGAGGGCGCCAAAGTGATCATCACCGGGCGTAACAAGGAGACGTTGGAGGCGGCCGCGAAGGAGCTCGGTCCGAACGCCCTGGCGATTGCCGCCGATGCCACCGACATCGCCGCCACGGAGGCCGCGATCAAGACGGGCGCCGAAAAGTTCGGCAAGCTCGATATCGTGTTCGCCAATGCCGGCATCCCCGGTGGCACGCCGCTGGGATCGGCGACGCTCGAGGTGTTCGAGAAAGTCATCAGAACCAATCTCACCGGCGTGTTCTTCACGGTGCAATCGGCGCTGCCTTACATCAACGACAACGCCTCGATCATTCTCAACGGCTCGGTGATTTCAGTGCTCGGCATTCCCGGCTACTCGGCTTACGGCGCGGCGAAGGCCGGCGTGCGGGCGATGGCGCGGATCATGGCCTCGGAACTGTCGCCGCGCGGCATTCGCGTGAATGTCGTCGCGCCCGGCGCGATCCGCACGCCGATCTGGGGCGCGGCGATTGCAACACCCGAAGCGGAGAAGGCATTCGAGAAGCGTATCGGACTGTCGACGCCGCTCGGCCGGATTGGTGAACCAGATCACATTTCGAAGACGGTGCTGTTCCTCGCGTCGGATGATGCCGCGCATATTCAGGGACAGGAGATCTTCGTCGATGGCGGCGCGGTGGCCTCGCCGAGCGGCGCGCCGATCTATCGCTGATCATCAAGTGAGCGTAAAATTGAATCGGCCGACGCGGACTCCCATGGTTGCGTCGGCCGGTTCCCACATCTCGCGCGACGTAATTTCTGAACTTGCGTGGCGCGTTGAACCTTCGTACGCGTTGCCAAGACCCTTCTACGGGCAGGGGGTCAAAAGACTCATTTTAAAAGGAGTCCGTTATGCCGAAAGCAGCCCGCATTCTTTCGCCGATTTCAGCGCCGCGTATTTACACTGAGCGCTCCGCAGTTCCGGCCAAGCACTCCGAAATGTCGGAGTTCATCGGGGTCGCCATCTTCTCCGGCATCGGCCTGCTCATGTCACTCGTTGCCGTGATCCTGGGCGTACAGGGTTTCTGGTTTTAGCTTAGTCGATCTTTCAGCCGCCGCCGGGGTCCGGCAGCGGCCGTCGTCGGCGTCGTCTTACGCAGCACGCAAGCTTGTGGCCGCCTGGAGCGCGCCGGCCAGCGCCTTCTCGCGATGGTCAGGACCAACCTGGATGCCGTCGGCGACGATGAATTCAGGGTTCGTGATGCCCATGAAGGCGAACACGCCGCGCAGATAGCTCTCGAGATGCTCGAGCGAAGCGGCCGGTGTGCCCGGACCGTAATAGCCGCCCCGGGAGATCGCCACGATCACGCGCTTGCTGCCGGCCAGGCCCTGCGGGCCGTTCGCGTCATACTTGAAGGTCTTCCCCGCCACCAGCACACGATCGATCCAGGCCTTGAGCTGGCTCGGAATCGTAAAATTGTACATGGGCGCGCCGATCACGACGATGTCGGCATCGAGGAACTCATTCAGCACGGCTGCACTCGCTGCGAGATCGGGACCGAGTTCCGCCGGCGCGGGTGCTCCTTGAGCCGCCGCGAGGTGCGATCCGGAGAGATGGGCGAGCGGGGTCTGGGTCAGGTCGCGATAGATCAGGTCGAGCGACGGCGTCGCCTGCCTGAGACGGTCGACGACGGCGGCGGAAACCTGCCGGGAGACGGAGTGGGGGCCGAGGACGCTGGAGTCGATATGGAGGAGTTTCATTGGGGTCACCCATGGTATAGATTTGTAACCCGCACTACATGAGTGACCGTCAAATTCCCCGCAAGAACGCACTTTTTTGAGCCATGGGCACATCTTTGAAACCTGCACACACCGATTTGCCTGCTCGACGGGTGCCGGATCCCGATCATGCCGACTGCCGTGGCGTCGCCTCGGTTCTGTCGCGCGTCGGCGACAAATGGAGCGTGTTCGTCATCATGATGCTGAGCGACGGGCCGAAGCGCTTCAATGAGCTCAAGCGCATGATCAATGGCATCTCGCAGCGGATGCTGACACTGACGCTCCGCGGGCTCGAGCGTGACGGCCTCGTCACACGCACGATCTTTCCGACCATTCCGCCGCGCGTGGATTACGAGCTGACTGATCTCGGCCGTGGGCTGCAGCAGCCGGTGAAGGCGCTTGGTCAATGGGCGATGGACCATTTGATGCAGATTGAGACGGCACGCGCGCATTTCGACAAGCGCAACGACACCTAAAGCAGCGACACCAATCCGCCGCCGTGGCGTTCGAGCCGCCCTGCGAGCTCCAGCTCCAGCAGCACCGTGCGCACGATCGCAGGCGAGGCGCCGGACATCCGGACGAGATCGTCGATCGAGATCGGGGTCGGGCCGAGCAGGCCGGTGATCTGGTCGCGGTCGTGGCCCTGCGGATCGCTCTCGAACGGCTCGCTGTCGGGCTCGCTCATCGGATGCATCAACGGCCGTTCCATGATCGGCTGAACCGCATTGATGATGTCGGCAACCTCCGTGACGAGGGTCGCGCCCTGCTTGAGCAGATCGTTGGTGCCGGCTGCGCGCGGATCGAGCGGCGAGCCGGGAACGGCGAACACTTCGCGGCCCTGTTCGGCCGCCATGCGCGCGGTGATCAGCGAGCCCGAGCGATGCGCGGCCTCCACCACGACGACGCCGAGCGCGGCGCCGGAGATCAGCCGGTTGCGGCGGGGAAAGTCGCGGGCGCGCGGCTCATGACCGAGCGGCATTTCGGAGATCGCAGCGCCCTGGTGATCGAGGAGCGCGGTGAGCAGATCGCCATGCTCGGGCGGATAGATGCAGTCATGGCCGCCGGCGAGCACGGCGACCGTGCCGCTTGAAACGCTGGTGCGGTGGGCGGCCTGATCCACGCCGCGCGCAAGCCCCGAGATGATGATGAAGCCGGCCTCGCCAAGCTCGCGCGCGAGCTGACCGGCAAACTTCAAGCCCGCGCCGGAGGCATTGCGCGAACCGACGATGGCGATCATCGGCCGCATCAGCGTCGCGACGTCGCCACGCACCGCAAGCAGCGGCGGCGCATCGTCGAGCGTTGCGAGGCGTGCCGGATAGCCGTCCTCGCCGGGCGCGAGCCAGGCGATGCCGAATTTGCGGCTCGCGGCGAGTTCGGCCTTGGCTTCATCCACGCTGCAGATGCGGCCCGATCGTGACGCGCCGCCACGGCGCGCCAGATCCGGCAGCCGCTCCAGCGCAGCGCGCGCCGTGCCGAAATGATCGACCAGCGAGCGGAAGGTGCGCGGCCCGACATTGTCGGACCGGATCAGCCGCAGGCGGTCGATCCTATCAAGCTCGGTCAGCTCCACGCTGGGATTGATGGCGTCCACGGCGCCTCCTTGTGGGCGCAGCATGAAGCAACCTGAGGGCGTGGGCAACAGCTGCGTGCGCTTGCGCGGCCTCGCCCCGATGCTAAAAGCGATCCCAATAAGAAGGATTTTGCCATGATCTCACTCGCCGACCTCCAGCGCCGCATCGAAGCCGGGGAGCTTTCGCCCGATGCCGCCATTGCGCAATCGCACGCGGCGATCGAGGCCAGGGAGAAGGACGTTCGCGCCTTCGTCCGCCACGACAGATCCGCCAAGGCGCAGACCTCCGGTCCGCTGCGGGGCATTGCCGTCGGCATCAAGGACATCATCGACACTGCCGATATGCCGACCGAGATGGGCTCGGTTATCTATCGCGGCTGGCAGCCGCGCTCGGATGCGCCTGTCGTGATGATGCTGAAGCGGGCCGGCGCCACCATCATCGGCAAGACCACGACCACCGCGTTCGCCTCGCGTGATCCGACACCGACGCTCAATCCGCACAATCCTGGCCACACGCCTGGCGGTTCGTCCTCGGGCTCGGCTGCGGCCGTCGGCGCCGGCATGATCCCGCTCGCGCTGGGCACCCAGACCGGCGGCTCGGTGATCCGGCCTGCGGCCTATTGCGGCGCTGCCGCGATCAAGCCGTCGTTCCGCATGCTGCCGACGGTCGGCGTGAAGTGTTATTCGTGGGCGCTCGATACGGTCGGCCTGTTCGGATCGCGCGCGGAAGATCTCGCGCGCGGACTTCTGGGGATGACCGGTCGCACCGAGTTCTCCGGCATTGCGCCGGCCAAGTCGCCGCGCATCGGCGTTGTCAGACAGGAATTTGCCGAGGCTGTGGAGCCGGCGGCGGAAGAGGGATTGCTGGCTGCGATCAAGGCCGCTGAAAAGGCCGGCGCCAGCGTGCAGACCATCGACCTGCCGGCGGCGGTCAAGGAGGCCTGGCGCATCCATCCGATCATCCAGGACTTCGAGGCGCATCGGGCGCTCGCCTGGGAATTTGACGCGCGTCACGACGAGATCGCGCCGATGCTGCGCGCGAGCCTCGATGACACCGTCGGATTGACGCCGAAAGAATACGACGATGCCCGCCGGATCGCCCGCCGCGGCCGTCGCGAACTCGGCGAGTTGTTCGAGGGTTTCGATGTGCTGCTCACTTATTCCGCGCCCGGCACCGCGCCGGCCAAGGAGCTCGCCTCGACCGGTTCGCCTCGCTACAACCGTCTCTGGACACTGATGGGCAATCCTTGCGTCAATGTGCCGGTGATGAAGGTCGGTGGCCTGCCTGTTGGCGTGCAGGTGATCGCGCGCTTCGGCAATGATCCCGGCGCGCTCTCCGCGGCGTGGTTTTTGGAGAACGCGCTGGCGAAGTCAGGCTAGCGCGGGCTCGGCCGCGAGCAGGGTGCGTTGAGTCTCGGCGCCAGTTGCACCGAGCCAGCGCTCGGCGGCTGCGCGACCGCTTCGGTGCAGCGTGCGGATGAAGCCGCGGCCGAGATCGGTGGATGAGCGCTGCGCGAGGCCCTCGATCGAATCTTCCGCGGAGATCGTGGAAAGCCGCAGCGTCGGCACTGCGTGCGACTGCGCCCATGCGATCGCCGCGATCTCGGCCTTGAGCGCGGCGTTGGCGGCGATCTGGTCGAGGCGGCGATCGATCGCGGCGAGCGTGATCGGCACGTAATTGTCGCGCGCGGGCGTGACCTGGATCAGCAGCAGCCCGGCGGCCGTCGATTCCTGTGCCAACTTGATCAGCGGTGGATTGCCGCCGAAGCCGCCGTCCCAATAGGCCTCGCCGTCGATCTCGACGGCGCAGTGCACCAGTGGCGGGCAGGTCGAGGCGAGCGCGACATCCGGGGTGATCGCGTCATTGCCAAAAATCTGTTGCTCGCCGTCGCGGATCCGCGTCGCTGCGATCAGGAGCTTTGGACATTTGGCGTCGCGTAAGCCCGCGAAATTGATGTCGCGCGCCAGCGCCTGGCGCAGCGGATCGAGATCGAACGGATCGAACTGCCCCGAGCGCAGCGTCGGCCCGAACGCGACGGAGCTTCCCGCCGGCGAAAAGCCGCCGATCAGCATCAGCGAGCGGAACGAGGCCTCGTGCATCAGCCGGAGCCAGAAGCGGTTCAGCCGGCTGCGTGCGCCTTCGCGGCCGCCTTCGGCGAGGCCGCCGGCCAGGAGCAGCGCATTGATCGCGCCGGCGCTGGCGCCGCTGATCGCGTCGAACTCGATCTCAGGCTCTTCCAGCAATCGCTCCAGCACGCCCCAGGTGAAGGCGGCAAAAGTTCCGCCGCCCTGAAGAGCCAGCGACAGTTTTCGCGGCGGCCATTGAACGCTGCGTGCTGGCGCAGCGGTGGACGCGGGCGTTGATACGACCTCGACTGCTACAGGAGCTTGCATAACGGGGGGAGGCGGAGCAGGCGGGGCGGCGGGTGTCGGCGCGGGAGCGTCGGACCAGATGTTGGTCGTCAGCAACAGGCGGCTTGCCGCAGTGCCCTGCGCGCCACCATCCTCATGCGTGCCGTCAATCTTCTCGCTCATTCTGAGCAACCGCGTAACGCCGTTTCCGCTGTCAGGATGACAGGCATGGAACTCCTTCGCCACTCCCGCCCGTCAGTCGCACGGAAGTTGCGAACAGGATTTGGCATATAATGCGGAAGCCCTGCGGCGGTATCCGTACTTTTTCCGGCATCTTGTCTTGACGCGTTGTCTTGACGCGAACCGGTGTCCACTGCGCTCGAAAATGCGACTCAGGCCTTCTCGCCGATGCGGCCTTCTTTTCCGGCCTGCAACCGCTTGATGTTCTCGCGGTGCATATAGAACAGCAGCAGCGTCAGCACCGCGCACAGCGAGGCCAGCGCCGGGTGGCCGAACCACCACAGGAACAGCGGCGTGACGAAAGCCGCTACCAGCGCCGAGAGCGAGGAATAGCGGGAGGTGAAGGCGGTCGCCAGCCACAGCAGGCAGAACACGACGGCGCCTGGCCAGAACAGGCCGAGCAGGATGCCGATATAGACGGCAACGCCCTTGCCACCTCTGAACTTCAGCCAGACTGGGAAGAGATGGCCGAGGAACGCACCGAGGCCGGCCAGCATCGCGGCATTGGGACCGGCGATGTAGCCTGAAATCACCACCGCCGCGGTGCCCTTGAGCGCGTCGAGCAACAATGTCGCCGCGGCGAGGCCCTTGCGGCCGGTGCGCAGCACATTGGTGGCGCCGATATTGCCGGAGCCGATCGAGCGCAGATCCTGCGTGCCGGCGAGTTTGGTCAGCACCAGCCCGAATGGAATCGAGCCGAGCAAATAGCCGATGACGAAGGCCAGCGGCAGGAATGCATCAAGCCCCATGTCTGCAAATCCTTTGGCGTGAGCTCCACATGTCAGACATGCTCGAACACCGTTCGTCCGCCGACGATGGTCCTGATAGCGCGACCTGTAAAGCGGGCTTCGTCGAACGGCGTGTTCTTGCAGGGCGATTTGAGGTCGGCGGGATCGACCACCCAGGGAACATCAGGGTCGATCACGACGACGTCGGCCGGGCTGCCGACGCGCAGGGTTCCGCCTGGCAGGCCGAGCAGCTCGGCCGGTCGCGTCGACATCGCGCGGATCAGCGTCTTGAGACTGAGCTCGTCATTGTGAACCAGCCGCAGGCCCGCCGGCAGCATGGTCTCCAGACCGATCGCGCCCGGAGCTGCTTCCGCAAACGGCAGCCGCTTGACCTCGACGTCCTGCGGATTGTGGTCGGACATGATGACGTCGACGAGGCCGGAAGCCATCGCCTCGACCAGCGCGCGGCGATCGTCCTCGGTGCGCAGCGGCGGTGACAGTTTCAGGAACGAGCGGTAGGGGCCGATGTCGTTCTCGTTCAGCGCAAGATGGTTGATCGAGACCGAGGCACTGACGGCAAGGCCGGCATCGCGGGCGCGCTTCAGGATCTCGAGCGACTCGATGCAGGACAGCGACGCCGCGTGATAGCGGCCGCCGGTCAGCGCGACGAGGCGCATGTCGCGTTCAAGGATCACGGCCTCGGCGGCCTTCGGGATGCCCATCAGGCCGAGCCGCGAGGCGAACTCGCCTTCGTTCATCACGCCTTCGCCGACGAGGTCGCGATCCTCGGTGTAGTGGACGATCAGCGCGTCGAAATCGCGCGCGTAGGTCAGCGCGCGTCGCATCACCTGCGCATTGGTCACGCTCTTGTCGCTGTCGGTGAACGCGACGGCACCCGCGGCCTTGAGCAGGCCGAACTCGGTCATCTCCTCGCCGCGCATGCCCTTGGTCAGCGCCGCCATCGGCTGGATGTTGACGATCGCGGTGTCGCGCGCGCGGCGCATCACGAAATCGACGGTCGCGGAATTGTCGATGACAGGCGAGGTGTCGGGCTGGCAGATGATGGTGGTGATGCCGCCGGTCGCCGCCGCCTGGCTGGCGGAGGCAAACGTCTCGCGATGGCTGAAGCCGGGTTCGCCGACGAAGGCGCGCATGTCGATCAGGCCGGGTGCGACGATCTTGCCGGAGCAATTGACGACGTCGGTGCCTTCGGGGACGCCGGCCGCGCCTATGCCGCGGCGGGTCTCGCGGATGATGCCGTCAGCAATCAGGACGTCGCCGGGGCCGTCGAAATCCCTGCTGGGATCGACGACGCGGGCGTTGGCGAGCAGGATCGGGCGGCGGTCGGTCAGCATGGGCATCACGCGTTCGGCAGGTTGCGGGCGAGCGCTTCGAGCACGGCCATGCGCACGGCCACGCCCATCTCGACCTGTTCGCGGATCAGGGACTGCGCGCCGTCGGCAACCGCAGTGTCGATCTCGACGCCGCGGTTCATCGGGCCGGGATGCATCACGAGCGCGTCGGGCTTGGCGTAGCCGAGCTTCTTCTGATCGAGCCCGAAATAGTGGAAATATTCCGAGGTCGACGGCACGAAGGAGCCGTTCATGCGCTCGCGCTGGAGCCGCAGCATCATGACGATGTCGGCGCCGTTGAGCCCCTCGCGCATGTCGCGCGCGACCTCGACACCCATCCGCTCGATGCCGGGTGGCAGCAGCGTGGAGGGGCCGACGACGCGGACGCGGGCGCCCATGGTGTTGAGCAGGATGATGTTGGAGCGGGCGACACGCGAATGCAGCACGTCGCCGCAGATCGCGACCACGAGGCCCTCGATCCGGCCCTTGTTGCGGCGGATGGTGAGCGCGTCGAGCAGCGCCTGCGTCGGATGCTCATGTGCGCCGTCGCCGGCATTGATGACGGAACCGTCGACCTTGCGGGCCAGCAGTTCCACGGCGCCGGAGGCGTGATGGCGCATCACCAGGATGTCCGGGTGCATCGCATTGAGCGTCATCGCGGTGTCGATCAGCGTCTCGCCCTTCTTGATGGACGAGGAAGCGACCGACATGTTCATGACGTCCGCGCCGAGGCGCTTGCCGGCGAGCTCGAACGAGGACTGGGTTCGGGTGGAGGCCTCGAAGAAGAGGTTCACCTGCGTCCGTCCACGCAGGACGGTGCGCTTCTTGTCAACCTGGCGGTTGAGCTCGACATATTCTTCGGACAGGTCGAGGAGGCCGGTGATGTCGGCCGCGGAAAGGCCCTCGATGCCCAGCAGATGCCGGTGGCCGAGGACGAAGGTCGATTTTGATGTCATTAAAAGCAGAGCTATAGGGGGGGATGGCGGGGGGAGCAAGGGCCAATCGGGCGGAGGCGAGTTATCCCCTGATCTGTCGGTTTTGCCGCCGTGACGAGCTGTTTCCAAGCTCTCCGTCATGCCCGGGCTCGTCCCGGGCACGATCTTGCATGGCCGCAGCAAATTAGGCGTGGATGGCCGGGACAAGCCCGGCCATGACGATGGGGATGTTTCTCGTGAAATCAATTCGAATTGCGATTGCATTGATAACGACTGTTTCGGCCGCCCACGCCCAATCGCTCCCCGGCGGCTTCGTCTATCTGCGCGACGTCGATCCCACCATCATCCAGGACATCCGCTACGCCACCGCGAACAATTTCATCGGCCGTCCGCTCGCCGGCTATGGCGCAGGTGAATGCGTGGTGAAGCGCGAAGTCGGCCTGCGGTTGAAGGCTGTACAGCAGGAACTGGCGGCGCAGAACCTGTCGCTGAAGATGTTCGACTGCTACCGGCCGGCGCGCGCCTCGCTCGACATGGTGAGATGGTCGCAGAACGGCCACGAGAGCGCGGCCGATCGGCGCTACAATCCGCGGATCGCCAAGACCGAGCTGTTTCGCCTCGGGTATATCGCGAGCCGCTCGCAGCATTCCACCGGTGCGGCGCTCGACCTCACCTTGGTCGATCTCACGGCCGATAATTCCGCCAGGATCGATCCCGCAAAATCCTATGCCGATTGCACCGCGCCGGTCGAGGCGCGGTTGCCGGAGGGCAGCGTCGACATGGGCACCGGTTATGATTGCACGGATGCAAAGGGGCATACCGCAGCACCGTCGATTTCGCCGGATCAGCGCGCCTGGCGCAAGCGGCTGGTGGCGGCAATGGCGAAGCAAGGCTTTGTGAACTATTCGAAGGAGTGGTGGCATTTTTCCCTGCCGGGGGCGGGCGGGGCGGCCTATGATTTCCCGATCCAGCCGCGGCGGAACTGACCAACGAAAGCCTTTTGATGGACTCCCTCAATCCCGATCATCCGCCGCTGACCATGACGCCTGCGCCCCTGAGAATCTGGAAGTTCTGGGGCACGGCACTGTGGGGCTTGCTGATCTTCGTCGCGATGTTCGTCGGCCAGGTCGGGGCGATACTGGCGTTGGTGGCCATGCGCGGTTTGCCGCTCGACATGGCCTCGATTCAGATGGTCGGTCGCGAGCCGCAGGCGCTGGCGCTGTCGGTCATCATGGGACTGCCTGCGACGCTCGCGGCGGTGTGGCTGGCCATCCGCATCAAGAAGGCATCCTTCGTCGATTATCTGGCGCTGCGCTGGCCGTCCTGGCGGCAGCTGTTGCTCGGCGCTGCCGGCCTCATCCTGGTCGTGATGGCCTGGGAGGTGGTGTCGCGATCGCTCGGCCGTGAGGCGACACCGGGATTCATGACCGATCTGTTGAAATCCGGCCGCGACAAGGGCGCAGCGCTGTTGCTCCTGTTCGCCTTCAGCGTAGCGGCACCGATGTCGGAGGAGGTGCTCGCGCGCGGCTTCCTGTTTCGTGGCTGGTCGGCGAGCTTCCTGCGCGTGCCCGGCGCGATCATCCTGTCGTCGCTGGTGTGGACGGCGGTGCATCTGCAATACGATCTGTACTTCCTCGCCGAGGTCTTCTCGATCGGCCTCTGGTTCGGCTACATGCGCCACCGCGCCAATTCGCTCTGGCTCACCATCATGCTGCATGCGCTGAACAACATGACAGCGGTGGTGCTGACGATGTGGCTGGGGGAGTAGGGCCCCAGCAGGGGCATTCCGCGGGGGCGATCGCAATTGTCGGCCTGACAAGCCTCGGATATTAAGTAGAACTGTTTCCTACCTTCGCTGCGACGTTGTCGCGGAAAGCTTGCATGTCTGACCTTCAAAATGCCGTCCCTCCGGCAGCTGGTTCAGCGCCGGAGCCCCGGACGTGGGATTTCATGGAGACGTTGTTCGTCGCTTTGATCGCCTACGGCGTTCACATCGTTGCAGCCCAACTCATACTGACCGTCATCTTAAGTATACCGAGCGCGATGAACGGCCTGTCGTCCGACCAGATTGATGTCCTATGGAAGCAGCAAAATTGGCAAAGCGCTGGCAACGTTGCAGCGGCCCCCGCTGTGATCGCTGTTCTTTGGATCGCCATCCGAAAGGCGGGAAGGGGATTCACCGAGTATCTGGCTCTGAACTGGCCAAGCCCTCGCGAGACGATGATCGCCTTCGGCATCATGGTCGTCGTCTATTTCTTTGAAGGTCTGCTCACGGACCTCCTTGTTGGTACGTATCAGTCCAATACGACTGCCTATGCCGTGGGTGGCGGTGCTGGCGGGTTGCTGCTCATGCTGGTCGTGGGCTGCATTGTCGCGCCGGTCTTGGAGGAGTTGATTGTCCGAGGCTTTATATTTCGCGGGTGGTCTCAAACTTTTCTCGGGCCGATTGGGGCCATTGTGCTGACATCAATTCTATGGAGCATGGTTCACCCCTACGATTGGCTTGGGCGCTTAGACGTCTTCCTCACTGGACTTGCGCTTGGCTACTTTCGCTGGCGCTGGAATTCGACCTGGTTAGCAGTGATTATGCACTCCACGTACAATACGGTCATCTTCTTCTCGATCGGGCCTTACGTTTAGGACCCCGTCGCCACCAGCGCGATCGCGATCGGCATCGTGATCGCCGCCAAGATCGTTTGCAGCGTGATGATTTGCGCCAGCAGCGGCGCATCGCCGCCCATCTGGCGGGCCAGTACATAGGCGCTCGGCGAGGTCGGCACCGCCCCGCAGATTGCGACGATCGCAAGGTTGGTGCCCGTCAACCCGAACCAGGCGGCGAGTGCCAGCGCGAGCGCGGGCATCAGCGCCAGCTTGAACGCCACGCCTAGCGTTACGCCGAGGCTCGGGCGGAGCAAGCCCTTGAGCTGGAGGCCCGCGCCGGTGACGAGCAGGCCGATGGCCAACGAGGAGCGGCCGAGCGCATCCGCGACCTCGTGCCAGATCTTCGGCAGCGGCAAATGGATGACGTTGATGACGAGGCCGATGACGCAGGCCCAGATCAGGGGATTGCGGATTACCGTCATGGCGATGGCGCGTGCGGATTGCTTCTCGGGCGATGCGTATTGCGCCAGCACGGCGACGCTGAACACGTTGACCAGCGGGATGATCGCGATCATCGCGACGGAGGCCAGCGCCAGCCCGACGTCGCCGTACAAATTGGCGGAGACGGACAGCGCCACATAGGTCTGCCAGCGCGTCGCGCCCTGGAAGATCGAGGTGAAGGCGGGGCCGTCGATATCGAGGCGGGCGAGGGCAGGGCGCAGCGCGAGGCATAGCAGCGACATCGCCAGCGTCGACAGCAGCAGCGCACCACCAACACCGGCGATCGGAACTTTTGAAAGGTCCGCCTTCACCAGCGTCTGGATCAGCAGCATCGGGAACAACACGAAATAGGTCAGCCGCTCCAGCCCGTGCCATTGCGTGTCGAGCCGCATCAGGCTGCGCCGGAGCACCACGCCGAGCACGATGAGGATGAAGACCGGCAGCAGCGCCGCGATCACGACGGCCATGGATCAGTCCGTCCCCGGGCTGGCGCGAAGATTGGCGAGACGGTCGAGCGCACCCTGCAGGATGAAGATGGCCGCGTGCTCGTCGATTACCTCGGCGCGCTTGGCGCGGCTGACATCCATGCCGATCAACTCGCGCTCGACGGCCGCGGTCGAGAGGCGCTCGTCCCAGAGACCAATCGGAAGCGGGGTCAGATTGGCGAAATTACGGGCGAAGGCGCGGGTCGATTGCGCGCGCGGGCCTTCGCTGCCGTCCATGTTGATGGGCAGGCCGAGCACGAAGCCGACGACCCTGCGCTCCGTGGCGATGGCGAGCAGCCGCGCTGCGTCCTGCTTGAACTGCTTGCGCTGGATGGTTTCGACGCCGGTGGCGAGCCGTCGGTCCGGATTGGACACGGCAACGCCGATGGTTTTGGTGCCGAGGTCGAGCCCGATCAACCCGCCGCGTTCGGGCCAGTGGCTTGCAGCATCGACGAGGGGCAGGATAAGAGCCGGCATGGACTAGCGCATATCATGCGTCGCGCCGCCGAGTGAACCCTGAACAAGGGATGCACTGGCGCAATTCGACCTGCTGGTCGTTCCAACGAAGCATGGGCGCCGGTCCGCGGTGGGCTCCTGTCGAGAGCCTGCTAGAACGGCACCGAGGCGCGACCGCGCACCGACCACATCGTGAACTGGTCGGAACCGAGCCCGCCGACTTCACCACCGACCGACACTCTTGCCCCGTGAGCCATGGTCACGCCGAGCCCGCTCGTGACGCGCGCCGACCATCCCTGCAGGAACTGGGTCGGCAGCAGCAGCGGCGTAAGCGGCAGCGTGGCGTCATCGCTGTTGAAATAGTAGTCGCCATAGAAGCCGACATAGGGCGTTAGCGTCACGCCCGGACTGCACATCCAGGGATATGCGACCTTGGTGCCTGCACTGGCGCGGCCGTTCGAGAAACTGCGTTCGGTCTGCGCGATGCCCAGGCTGTCGGTATAGGCGTCTTCATGTTCCCACACCGCATAGATCCGCGCCGACGGTTCGATCTCGAAGCCCGCGGTCTTGTACATGCCGACCAGTGCCGCGGTGGCGATCCAGCGTTGCCCGGGAAAGGTCGCGGCCGCAGTCCCGGCGACGCCGTCATAGCTGATACCGGCGCGCGCCACGCTGGCATCGAAGCGCACGTCCTGCGCGATCCGCCAGCCCATGTATCCGCCGACCGTCCAGCCCTCGCCCTTGAGGCGGCCCGCCAGCAACTCCGACGTGTAGTCGAAATTCTCGTAGCCGCCGAAGGCGCCCACCAGGAGCGCCGGCGTGACTTTGTGGGAGATTCCGAATAGTGCGTTGATCTGACCGCCGCGAATGTCACCGGTCTGCACGCTCGTGCTCCAGTTGCTGCCACGTACGTCGGCCCAGGCGAGCCACTGCTTGGGTTCGGGGCGCGGCGAGGGGGCCTTGGTGACGCCGTCGCGGCCGGCATAACCCAGCGCTGCGAACGCGTCATTGACTTGCTGCTGCTTGGCATCGCTGATGCCTTGCTGCGGCTCCGCTGCAAAGTTGACATGGAAGCCGTTGTCGCTCGCGGTGATCGGCGAGCCGCCGTCGCTGAAGCCTTCGCCGATCGCCGCATCGACCGCCCCCGAGACTGCCGCGCCGGAGGTCTGCGACACGATCTTGGTGACTGCAATCTGCAGCGCCCGAAGTTTGATGCTGTCGGCCGGCACGTTGACGAGTTGTGCGAGGGCCGAGGACGTGCTTCCCGCGAAAGCTGCGTCGCCGCCATAAACTGCGGTAATCGAGTGGCTGCCCGTGCTGAGTGTGGCAACGACGAAAGTTGCCAGTCCGCCGCCGAGCGTTCCCGTGCCCAACACGCTGGCGCCGTCCTTGAAGGTGACCGTACCGGTCGCGCCTGCGCCCGAAACCGTCGCCGTGAACGTGACCGGCTCTCCGACCGAGCTCGGATTCTTCGACGAGACGAGGCTCGTGCTGGTCGCGGATGTACCGACTGTCAGCGTTGCGGTTGTCGCACTGCCGCTGCCCCCCTCGTTCGAGGTCACCGCGCTCGTCGTATTGATTTTGGCCCCTGCGGTCGCTCCAGTCACCGTGACGCTAAACAAGCACTGCGAGCTTGCGGCAATGGTAGCCCCCGTGAAGGTAATACCACCGGGTGCCGTCAGCGTGAGCGTGCCGCCGCAGACGCCCCCACTGGCATTCGGGACCGTTACCCCGGCCGGCAACGTGTCGGTGAAGCTCACCCCGGTGAGCGAGCTGCCCGCGTTGGGGTTGGTGATTGTGAACGCCAACGACGAGGTTCCGTTCACCGCGATCGTCGGCGGGGTGAATGAAGAGGTCATGCTCGGCGCCGACGGCGTGTTGACCGTCAGCGTTGCCGTCGTCGAATTGCCATTGCCGCCTTCGGTCGACGTCACCACGCTCGTCGTGTTGAGCTTGGTGCCCGCGGTCGTCCCGGTCACCGTCACGCTGAACGAACACTGCGCGCTCGCTGCGATGGTGGCCCCTGTGATCGAAATACTGCCGGGAGCGGTCAGCGTGACCGTTCCGCCGCAGACGGCCGCACTCGCATTCGGGACCGTCACCCCGGCCGGCAAAGTGTTGGTGAAGCTCACACCGGTGAGTGAGCTGCCCGCATTGGGGTTCGTGATCGTGAACGACAACGACGAAGTTGCGTTCACTGCAATCGTCGTCGGGCTGAATGAAGAGGCGATGCTCGGCGCCGACGGCGTGTTGACCGTCAGGATTGCAGTCGTGGAATTGCCGCTGCCGCCTTCGTTCGAGTTCACCACGCTTGTGGTGTTGACCTTGGTGCCCGCGGTTGTCCCGGTTGTCGTGACGCTGAATACGCACTGGCCGCTCGCCGCGATGGTGGCCCCTGTCATTGTAATGCTGCCGGGAGCGGTCAATGTGACTGTCCCGCCGCAGATGGTCGCACTCGCATTCGGGACCGTTAGACCGGCAGGCAACGTGTTGGTGAAGCCCACTCCGGTGATCGACGTGCCCGCATCGGTGTTGGTGATCGTGAACGTCAACTGCGCGGTGCCGTTGACCAGGATCGTCGTCGGGTTGAACGATGAGGCGATGCTGGGAGGTGAGGCAGCCAGGGCGGGGGATGCATATCCGGTGACCAGCGTGCACAAGGTCGTGACGACCAAGACAATTCGCCGCGACACCGTAAGCCACGTTCCAAGCATGACAGCCCCTCTTACCTGTAGAATCAGGTTACTTGGAATCCGCAACAGGCGGCAATCCACCAGACATCATCCGGTACAATCTTCGCGTGCCTGTTGCCGTGTGGCCACGTGAGCGAGCGGCGCCGGCACGGTTCACGTGCGGGGTGCAAAGAACGATGGACGTCCTGACGCTATTCGGGCTGTTTGCCGTGACTGCGATGCTGGTCTGCTATGCCTTCGAGGACCGCAGCCACTGGTTCGTGCTGCTGTTCGCGGCGTCGTGCGCGCTCGGCTCGGCCTACGGCTTCCTGCAGGGGGCCTGGCCGTTCGGTCTCGTGGAGGCGATCTGGGCCTTCGTCGCGCTGCGACGGTGGTGGATCAGGCCGCGATGATTTCGGTGTCCTTGGTCAGGCACGACAGGAAGCTGCTCAACGCGCTGGTTTGATGGCCGGCGCGGCGCTGGATGAAGAGCGTCTCGACGCGGGCATGCGACGGGCTCAGCGCGTGCATGGCCACGCTGCCGTTCATCGCACAACGCTCGACGACGGCGCGGGGCAGCAGCGTCACGCCCATGTCTACGGCGACACAGCCGATCATGCCGTCGAGCGTGCCGAGTTCGAAGCGCGCGGCCGACGGCCAGCCGAATTCAACGAAGATCTGCTCGAGGCGCTGGCGGTAGGTGCAGCCGGTCCGGAACACCAGCGCGGTCGGGCCTGACTCGGGCGTGCCGGCGCGCAGCTCGGCCAGCGAGGCCCAGCGCCGCGCGCTGACCAGCACCAGCTCTTCGCGGAATGCGCTTGTTACGGTGAGGTCGGCATGCGCAATGGGGCCGGCGACGAAGGCGCCGTCGAGCGTGCCTTCGAGGACGCCGGCGACGAGATCGGCAGTCGGCGACGTGCGCAGACTGAGGCGCACCGCGGGAAAGCGGCGGTGAAAATCCGCGAGCAGCGGCGGCAGGCGCACCGCCGCCGTGGTCTCCATCGAGCCGATCGACAGCGGTCCCTTCGGTTCGCCATCGTCTCGCGCCGCGAGCACGGCCTCGCGCGACAGTGCAGCCATCCGCTGCGCGTAGGGGAGGAGACGTTTGCCGGCGCCTGTCAGCGCCATGCCGCGGCTGTGACGCTCGAACAACGGCGTGCCGATCTCGGCTTCCAGCGCCTTGATGCGCTGGGTGACATTCGACTGCACCGTGTTGAGCTCTTCGGCGGCGCGGGTAATGCCACCGGTCCGGGCGACCTCGGCAAAGGTCTGGATGTCACTCAGTTCCATGGCGTCGTTTCACTTTTGTGATGGCTGCGTTCGCAACAATTCATTTTTCGAGAATGCTAGTTGCGCCTAATGTTTCTGTCCAGAGTGGGAGACTCCATGCCGATCACCACGCCACTGACGGAGCTTCTCGGGATCCGGCATCCGATCCTGTCGGCGCCAATGGACACGATCGCCGGCACCCGGCTGACGCGCGCCGTCAGCGAGGCCGGCGGCTTCGGCATCCTCGGCGGTGGCTATGGCGACCGGACCCGGCTTCAGGCTGAGGCCGTGGAGTTGAAGGGCTTTGCGCCGTTCGGGATCGGCTTCATCACCTGGAGCCTGGCAAAGCAGCCCGAGCTTCTCGACATCGCGCTCGATGCGCGCCCGCAGGCCGTCATGCTGTCGTTCGGCGATCCCGCGCCGTTCGCGCCGCGGATCAAGGCGGGCGGCGCGCGGCTGATCTGCCAGGTGCAGAGCGAGGACATGGCGAAGCAGGCGCTCGATGCCGGTGCGGAGATCTTGATCGCGCAGGGGACAGAGGCGGGCGGTCACGGCGCATCGCGCACCACGGTCGATATCGTGCCAGCGATCGTCGATCTCGCGGCAGGACGTGTGCCTGTCGTCGCGGCCGGCGGCATCGCCGATGGCCGAGGCCTTGCGGCAATGATGATGCTGGGGGCATCCGGCGTGCTGATCGGCACGCGCTTCTATGCGAGCGTCGAGGCCAATGGCGCCGATGCAGCCAAGGAGCGCATTCGCAACGCGGATCCAAACGACACGGCGCGCGGTGTCATCGTCGACTGGTCGCGGAGCCTGTTCTGGCCGGCGCCGTTCACGGCGCGAACGCTGGTCAACGACCATATCAGGCGCTGGACCGGCCGCGAGGTCGAGCTGATGCAGCGCGCAGCCGAGGTTTCCGTCGAATATGCCGCGGCAAGAATGGCGGGCGATTACGAAACCGCAGCCGTCTTTGCAGGTGAGGCGGTCGGCCTGATCCATGATATTCCCCCGGCGGCCGAGATCGTCGAACGGATTGCGTCCGAGGCCGAGCAGTTGCTGGCTGGCCGGCGCAACTCGGTGCGAATTGTTCTTCCTTCTCCCCTTGTGGGAGAAGGTGGCGCGTAGCGCCGGATGAGGGGTTTTGTCCGCGGGGAATGAAATCAAATCCGGAGAGGTCTTTTTCCGCGGAGAGGGACCCCTCACCCGACTTCGCTTCGCGAAGCCACCCTCTCCCACAAGGGGAGAGGGTAAGAACGAGAGAGACACACCATGTGGCCTGACCGTCGACTGATCGATCTCTTCAAGACCGAGTTCCCCATCGTGCTGGCGCCGATGGCCGGGGTGATGGATGCGGAGCTGGTGATCGCCGTGGCTCAGGGTGGCGGACTTGGCTCGTTGCCGAGTGCGATGCTGTCGCCGGAGAAGGCGCGCGAGCAGGTCAACATCATCCGCCAGCGGGTGAAGGCGCCGGTGAACATGAACTTCTTCTGCCACACGCCGGTCGAGCTCACGGCCGAAGCGGAAGCGCGCTGGAAGCAGCGGCTCGCTGGTTATTACACCGAGCAGGGCCTCGATCCTTCAGCGCCCATCAATGCGGCGAACCGCGCGCCATTCGACGCTTCCTTCTGCGAGGTCGTCGAGGAGCTGAAGCCGGAGGTCGTCAGCTTCCATTTCGGCCTGCCGGAGCCTGCGCTGCTCAAGCGCGTCAAGGCGACTGGCTGCCTCGTCATCTCGTCCGCGACAACGGTGAAGGAAGCGGTCTGGCTGGAAGAGCGCGGCGTTGATGCCGTCATCGCGCAGGGCGCCGAAGCGGGCGGTCACCGCGCCATGTTCCTGACCGACAAGATTGCGGAGCAGCCCGGCACCTTTGCGCTGGTGCCGCAGGTTGCCGATGCCGTGAAGGTGCCTGTCATCGCGGCGGGCGGCATCGCGGACGGGCGTGGCATCGCAGCCGCATTCGCGCTCGGTGCCTCCGGCGTTCAGATCGGCAGCGCCTATCTGCGCTGTCCGGAGTCCAAGGTCAGCGCGGGCGGACGCAAGGCGCTCGCCGAGGCGCGGGACGAGTCCACCGTCATCACCAATGTCATGACCGGCCGCCCGGCGCGCGGTATCCAGAACCGCCTGATGCGGGAGGCCGGCCCGGTCTCACCGGACGCGCCGCCGTTTCCCCATGCCGCGACTGCGCTCGGACCGTTGAAGGCGGCGGCCGAAAAGCAGGGCAGGGTGGATTTCACCAATCTCTGGGCCGGACAGGCGGTGGCCCTGGGCCGCGAGGTCCCCGCGGCCGAATTGACCCGGGATTTCGCCAAATCGGCGCTGGCCCGCATGAAAGCGCTGGCCGGCTAGGCCCGCCACGCCGGTTGCGGCGCAAAACCGGCCTCTGCTATACGGCACGTAGGTTTTGCCGTGAGAGGCCTTATATAATGTCCGTCGACGCTGCTACCGTCCGCCGCATCGCGCATCTGGCGCGCATTGCGGTTTCCGAGGGCGAGGTTCCGCATCTGCAGGGCGAGCTCAACGCCATGCTCGCCTTTGTCGAGCAGCTCTCGGAGGTCAATGTCGAGGGCGTGGAGCCGATGACCTCGGTCACCCCGATGCAGATGAAGAAGCGGCAGGACGTCGTCAATGACGGCGAGATCGCTGACGATATCGTTGCCAACGCGCCTGCGACCGAAGGGCACTTCTTCCTGGTGCCCAAGGTCGTCGAGTAACTTTAGGGCATTGTCCGATGTGCATGCTTTGCGACGATGAGAAGGCCTATCAGGCCTACATGAACTACCTCGACAAGATGGAGCGGCAGGGCAAGGCTGCCGATCCCAATGTCGCCGTCAATGCCGTGCTCGACGAAATGCAGGCCGCCGCGAATGCGGCCGCCAAGAAAGACGACCCGGCCAACGACAAGACCCTGTCTCCGTTCTTCTGCAGCCCGATCAATAAATAAATGACCGATTTGACATCGCTGACGCTCGCCGAGGCCCGCAAGGGCCTCGCGGCAAAAACCTTCACGTCGCTCGAACTGACCGACGCGCATCTGAGCGCGATCGAGGCCGCGCGCGTGCTCAATGCCTTCGTGATGGAGACGCCCGACCAGGCGCGCAACATGGCGCGCGAGGCGGACAGCAAGATCGCCAAGGGCGACGCCGGCCCGCTCGCGGGCATCCCGCTCGGCATCAAGGATCTGTTCGCGACCAAGGGCGTGCGCACCACGGCGTGCTCGAAGATCCTCGGCAATTTCGTCCCGACCTATGAGTCCACCATCACCTCGCAGCTCTGGCGCGATGGTGCCGTAATGCTCGGCAAGCTCAACAATGACGAGTTCGCGATGGGTTCGGCGAACGAGACCTCGTGCTTCGGTCCCGTCGGCAATCCCTGGCGCCGCGAGGGAAGCAACACCACGCTGGTGCCGGGCGGCTCGTCCGGCGGCTCGGCGTCGGCCGTGGCGGCGCTGCTCTGCATGGGCGCGACCGCGACCGACACCGGCGGCTCGATCCGCCAGCCGGCGGCGTTCACCGCGACCGTGGGTATGAAGCCGACCTATGGCCGCTGCTCGCGCTGGGGCATCGTGGCTTTTGCGTCCTCGCTCGACCAGGCCGGTCCGATTGCGCGCAGCGTTCGCGACAGCGCGATGCTGCTGCGCTCGATGGCCGGGCATGACCCGAAGGATACGACTTCGGTCGACATGGCCGTGCCGGATTACGAGGCCGCGATCGGCAAGTCCGTGAAGGGTATGAAGATCGGCATCCCCAAGGAATATCGCCTCGACGGCATGCCGGCCGAGATCGAGAAACTTTGGACCGACGGGGCGGCCTGGCTGAAAGCCGCCGGTGCCGAGCTGGTCGAGGTGTCGCTGCCGCACACCAAGTACGCGCTGCCGGCCTATTACATCGTGGCGCCGGCGGAGGCGTCCTCCAACCTCGCGCGCTATGACGGCGTCCGCTACGGCCTGCGCGAGCAGGGAAAGAACATCATCGAGCTCTACGAGAACACCCGCGCCGAAGGATTTGGCGCGGAGGTGCGCCGCCGCGTCATGATCGGCACCTATGTGCTCTCGGCCGGGTATTACGACGCGTATTACCTTCGCGCCCAGAAGGTGCGCACGCTGATCAAGAAGGACTTTGAGGATTGCTTCGCCAAGGGCGTCAACGCGATCCTCACGCCGGCGACGCCGTCGGCCGCTTTCGGCATCGGCGAGAAGGGCGGCGCCGATCCCGTCGAGATGTATCTCAACGACATCTTCACGGTGACCGTGAACATGGCGGGCCTCCCGGGGATTGCCGTGCCATCAGGCAAGGATCGCCAGGGCCTGCCGCTCGGCCTGCAACTGATCGGCCGTCCGTTCGAGGAGGAGACGTTGTTCTCGCTCGGCGAGGTGATCGAGCAGGCCGCCGGCCGCTTCACGCCCGCGAGGTGGTGGTGAATGTCGCTGATTTCATCGCGAGCCTCGACGGCGCGGCGCCGGCGCCCGGCTTAAGCGCGCCGCTTGTCGGCCTCTGGTGGGCTGCGAAGGGCGACTGGGACCAGTCGCACAAGATCGTTCAAGACGACAATGGCCGCGACGCCGCCTGGGTGCACGCTTATCTGCACCGCGTCGAAGGTGATCTCGGCAATGCCGGCTACTGGTATCGCCAGGCCGGCAAACCCGCGGCAAAGGATTCATTGGAAGCGGAGTGGCAACGGATCGCTGCCACGCTGCTTGGGAGCACAACATGAGCACGGCCACGCACAAGCTTCTCAAGGGCGCCACCGGCGACTGGGAGATGGTCATCGGCATGGAGATCCATGCCCAGGTGACGTCGAATTCGAAACTGTTCTCGGGTGCTTCGACCGCGTTCGGCGGCGAGCCGAACACCCACGTGTCGCTGGTCGATGCCGCGATGCCGGGCATGCTGCCCGTCATCAACGAGGAATGCGTCAGGCAGGCTGTCCGGACCGGGCTCGGTCTCAACGCGAAGATCAATCTGCGTTCGGTGTTCGACCGGAAGAACTATTTCTATCCGGACCTGCCGCAGGGCTACCAGATCAGCCAGTTCAAGTCGCCGGTGGTGGGCGAGGGTGAGGTGATGGTCGAGCTCGACGGCGGCCGCAGCGTCGCCATCGGCATCGAGCGGCTGCATCTCGAACAGGACGCCGGCAAGTTGCTGCACGACCGGTCGCCGACCATGTCCAATGTCGATCTCAACCGCTCCGGCGTGGCGCTGATGGAGATCGTCTCCAAGCCTGATATCCGCGACGCCGAGCAGGCCAAGGCCTATGTGACGAAGCTGCGCTCGATCCTGCGCTATCTCGGGACCTGCGACGGCGACATGGAGAAGGGCAGCTTGCGCGCCGACGTGAACGTCTCCGTGCGCAAGCCGGGCGCGCCGCTCGGCACCCGCTGCGAGATCAAGAACATGAACTCGATCACCTTCATCGGCCAGGCGATCGAGTACGAAGCGCGGCGCCAGATCGAGATTCTCGAAGACGGCGGCGCGATCGACCAGGAAACGCGGCTCTACGACCCCAACAAGGGCGAGACGCGCTCGATGCGCTCGAAGGAAGAGGCGCATGACTACCGCTACTTCCCCGATCCGGATTTGCTGCCGCTGGAGTTCTCGCAAAGCTTCGTCGACGAGCTGAAGGCAGGGCTTCCGGAACTGCCGGACCAGAAGAAGACGCGCTTCGTCGCCGACTTCGGCCTCTCCGCTTATGACGCGAGCGTGCTGGTCGCCGAGCGCGAGAGCGCGGTGTTCTACGAGACGGTGCTCGACAAGCTCGGCAACCGTGCGCGCGACGGCAAGATGGCGGCGAACTGGGTGATCAACGAGCTGTTCGGTCGTCTCAACAAGGAAGGCCGTGATATTACGGGCTCTCCCGTCTCGTCCGAGCAACTCTCGGGGATCATCGACCTGATCGGCGAGGGCACGATCAGCGGCAAGATCGCCAAGGATCTGTTCGAGATCGTCTGGCAGGAGGGCGGCGACCCGCGTGCGCTGGTCGAAAGCCGCGGCATGAAGCAGGTCACGGATCTTTCTGCGATCGAAAAGGTTGTCGACGACATCATCGCGGCCAATCCCGACAAGGCCGCGCAGGTGAAGGACAAACCGCAGTCGCTCGGCTGGTTCGTCGGCCAGGTGATGAAGTCATCCGGCGGCAAGGCGAACCCGCAGGCGGTCAACGAGCTGCTCAAGTCCAAGCTCGGCGTCTGATCTTGCGCGCTCGGACGAGGTGACGACATGCTTCGTCACCTCGCTGAGAGTTCGCGATGCGACACTCTCGCGCGTCGTCGGCGGCAATCATCATCCCAATCAGGTGCGATGCGACGACCGAATCGCAATCCCGCGATTCGCGCAAAACGGCGGCTTGCACACGCTCAGACGAGCCCTTCGGCCGTTAAGCATGAAAATAATTTCGTTGCCAAAATTCGCGACTCAGAGTCCGCGACTCGCCTTCGCAAGGTGATCGCGCGCTCTGCGGCGTGCGTCATCACGTCGATCATTCGTGATGTGCGCGCGCAGAATAATACTTGCCGCATAGGATATTCTTGCAATCGCGGCGCTCGCTGACGTCGATGTCGCGAGAAGCATTTGCAATCGCGGACGCGTGTCTCTGTGCGTCGGCAAATCAAGCGCGGCTGGCGCACGCGCGTTACGTCGTCAACACTTCCTTAAGTGAGAAGATGTTTTTTTCGTCGTGTTGGTGTATTCGGGGTGAGTGCATTCGATCCCCGAATGCGCACAGCGATTAAAGCCATCTCACACATCGGAGGGCAACATGGCCAAGAAAGCAAAGAAGGCGAAGAAGGCGAAGAGCGCAGTGAAGAAGACTGCGAAGAAGACCCGCAAGGTCGCGAAGAAGAAGAAGTAACTTCGCTTCTGAAGTTGCCGGCTCCTAGCAGCCGGCACGTCATCAGCGCCTCCTAGAGGTTCTGGTCGACGATAGAGGGTGTCGGCGAGACATCAGGTCAACGGTCGGATCGTCAACTTCGCGAGCTTGCTCGTCAAAGTCCGGTCCGGCAGAAGAAACAAGTTTTCTTCGTTCGGTGCGGCTCTCCTTCAAAGGGGCTCCGCAATTCCACAAGCGGCCTTCGGGCCAATTTGGAATCTGGTCCTGACGTGTTCGCCGACGCCCTCGTTCCCTGAGGCCGGGGTATTGCCGGCAACCCTTTTCCCCACATTGTTGATCTGACCGCGACGTAGCCGCGCTGCGCTGTCGCGTTGCCTGCACCAAGCGGGCGAGGGCCGTGGCGAACTGTCGTTGCCGCGACGGCATTGCCCGGGTGTGTGGCTCCGAGCACGCAGGCGGCCATCCCGGCGCGCCGTACCTCGCAAAATGTAGCCACCGTACGCGCGCCACCGCGCCTGATGGTTATCGATGTCCCAAAATCCCAAGGTAAACCGAATCTGACGAATCGCAGAAGTGCCTGCGGATCAGGGATTTCCTGGATTCGCCACGCGGACGGCGCGGCCTCGCGTTTACGTCTGCTTCATCGCGATGCTTAAACTGCGATTCAAATTTCCCCGCCATCATCGCCTCCAACAAGCCGGCAAACGGCATCGGGCAAGAAGCCCTGGGGATGAGTTGAACAGTGCGGGATCCAGAAAGATCACGCACATCAGAGTTGGACGGGAGCCGCGCTCGGGGGAACGAGGCGGCATAAGAAAAAGGGGATGTGTCATGTTTCAGGGTACTTTCGATCTCGATACGGCGACGCCGATCGATGCCAGCGCGCTGTCGGACGTTCTGTTCGAGCGCGGGATCTATTGGGCGAGCGGCCGCTCCGGCCTGGTTGACCTCGTCGCCGCGCACAAATGGTTCAACCTCGCAGCCCTGAAGGGTCGCAAGGACGCCGTCACGCTGCGCCAGGAAGTGGCCGGCCAGATGTCGGAGTCCGAGATCTCGGCCGCGCAGCGCGAGGCGAGGGCGTGGGTGTCCGCGCACTAAGTCGAGCGCGGCGCATCCGGCTCCGCGGTTTCATGGGGCGATTGGGTTGCGCTAAATCAAGCTCTCGGGGCGTGCCGCCATCCAGACCCGTGCGGCATGAGCGATCCCGACAAGAGCCACTCAGGACTGAGTTCAGGACCAGGCGAATGGCTGCCGATTCAGCTCGCGCCTGACGATTGCGATCTGGAACTCGGACAGCCGCACAAAACAGGCATTCTGCCGCTCAGCTTTCCATGCCGCCGCCGGGCCGGTGTCTGGTTCAATGTCTGGGCGGACGAGGCCGTGCTGATCTCGCCGTCGCATTGGCGAATCTGGCGTCGCGAACCTAGCCGCACGAACACCCATATATAAGGAAAGCGCGCGTCGGTCTCAGCTCGCCCGCGCAAAAACCTTGCGCCTGGCTTTTGCAGCCGAGCGACGACCGCTTGCAGATGAAGAAATGCACAGAGCCTGATTCTGGGGCTGGGTGGCGGAGAGAGAGGGATTCGAACCCTCGATACAGCTTGAGACCGTATGACGCTTTAGCAAAGCGTTGCCTTCAGCCACTCGGCCACCTCTCCGGTGCGAGCCTTATGCATCTAATTCCTTGGGCGGGTCAATTTGGAAGCGTGTGTTTTCGTTCAAATATTCCCAACGAATTCCGCACGCATGCGCGCCAAGAGAGACGGCTTGCTCTCAGGTTTGAGAAGCGCCGTGCCGAAAGGGCGGGCTCGGATCCAACGCGTTTGGACGCGACGGCAGAGGTCAACCCCGCCGACGAATCTATGTCTCTCCAAATAAGTAATTGAATTTGCTGGAGAGTTTCTGCATGGCCAGCTTTCCGAGGAAGATGCCAGCTGGCCTACGTCGTCCGACGCCGATGAAGGACTGACCGGCGGGGGAAGGCCTCCGTCTCCATTTGCCGGATGCCGGCGCTGATTCTCCAATCGTCCGAATGACTTCAGCTGCAGCGAGAGTCCACGCGTCGTCGGCCGTTTGCACGCGTCCTGGCGGAGATCACCGAGAGTTACGGCGCGTGACTCATCCATCTTGAGTCGATCCACCGATTCCACGATTCGAGCGTGTCAGAGCCGCCCCTGTGTGTAAGCCGACCTCCGCACCGTCGGATCGGGAAATCCCGAGGCAAATGGAACCGTTCAGAAAACGGTAATGTAAACAATGTGTTGCGAGCGCCGTTCGATCACATCCACGTGTTATTTGTGCAACACTCTCCGGGAAACACGCTTTGCAGGCCCGTTTCGGAGCGTTCTGTTGTTGTGTGTGCAAGGACGTTCGGTAATTGTGACCGGGCGACGGAGGGGGGCATCCCAAGGTCGTCCCGTTTAGGTCTTTCGCTTAAGTCCCTCGCGTTCATGCGGGTGTGTCCGAAGACGCGAAGGCGGCCAGAGCGGTGATTTAAAGGGGGTTGGGGAATTGGCCATTCGGGTCAGTGACCTTCCCTGAAGAGCAACTTGGAGGTTTAACATGAAGTTGGTTAAGAGCCTTTTGCTCGGCTCAGCGGCGGGTCTGATCGCCGTGGGCGGAGCTCAAGCAGCCGATCTCCCCGTGAAGGCCAAGGCGGTCGAATACGTGAAGATCTGCTCGCTGTACGGTGCGGGTTTCTACTACATCCCGGGCACTGACACCTGCATCAAGCTGGGTGGCTACGTCCGTGCTGACTTGGTTCTCGGCGGCGCCGGCGACTACGGCTTCAATCAGAGCTCGGCCTCTGCGAACGGTGGTTCGAACAACCGTCTGACGAACTACTACTACACCCGCGCTCGTATGGACTTCAACGTCGATACCCGCACGGCGACCGAATACGGCGTGGTTCGTACCTATGCTGACATGATCTTCAGCTATGACACGGGCAACGTCACCGGTAGCGCTCCGTCGGCGTTCACCGCTGGTGGCGCGACCCTCGGCCTCTACCATGCGTTCATCCAGTTCGCTGGCTTCACGTTCGGCCGCACCGTGTCGATCTTCGACGCTCCGTGGCAGAGCTATCCGGCTGGCGGTCCCGATACCATTCCGGGCGGCTCCAACCACGTCACCGGTATCAACCAGGTCGCTTATACCGCTGACTTCGGTCAGGGCATCACCGGTTCGCTCGCTTTGGAGAACCCCGATACCCAGTCCAACGGTAACGGCAACCTCTTCAACCTTTCCGGTGCTGCTACCCCGGCGTTCCTGACGGGCGCGTACGGTGGAAACGGCTGGGGCGGAACGCGCTCGCCGGACATCGTCGGTGCTATCCGTGTCGACCAGGCCTGGGGTCTTGCCCAGTTCTCGGTTGCCGCGCATGACCTGCATCCCGGCTACTACGGCACGACCGAACCCACCGGTCACCCCTCCGACAAGTGGGGTTGGGCTGTGCAGGGTGCCTTGTCGATCAAGAACATCCCGACTGGTGCGGGTGACTCGATCAACTTGCAGGCCGTCTACACCGATGGCATGAGCCGTGAAAACTTCCAGGTCCTGTTCCCGCAGACCTTCTTCATGTACAGCGGCACGGGCGTGGCTGGTGCGTATCAGAGCGTCGGCTTCGCCGCCGTCACTGATGGCGTGTTCAGCGCAGCTGGCGGTGGCATCGAGACCACCAAGAGCTGGGGCTTCCGCGGTGGCTTCACCCACAACTGGAACCCCTACTGGGTTAGCGCCATCTACGGTGGCTACGGTGGGGTGAGCTACACCACCAACGCGAAGACCGCGATCTGCGCGACCTTCAACGCCACCTTCGCTGGTTCTGCTGCAACCGCGACCTGTAACCCGGACTTCAACTTCGGCGTTATCGGCGTCAACACCGTCTGGACCCCGGTCAAGAACCTGGCGTTCACGGCAGACCTGAGCTACTCGCGTCTGGACCAGAAGTATTCGGGCACCATCACTGGCCCGAACACTGCGATTGCTACCGCTGCGAAGCCGGCTGCAACGTATGAGCTGAAGGATCAGAACTCCCTGACCCTGCTGCTCCGCGCTCAGCGCACCTTCTAAGTTCGACTATCTACTCGAGCCCCCGGCGGGAAACCGCCGGGGGCTCTTGCTTTTTGGTGACGATGGCCTGATGGGCACATCAATCGAGAGATAATCATCGACGAGAGCAAGACGGACAGAACCGACCTTGTCTTTTGAAGCGAAAGAGGCCGCCCCGAGAGGCGGCCTCTTCGATTCCAGCCTACCGTCACCATCCCGGACTCAGGGCTCTGCAGCTGTCAGAGCTTGCGATATCGCTCCGGCTGGATAGGTGCGCGTCGCAAGTCCTGGAGTTGAAACGCTTCGGTGGGGTCTGGACCGCATGGCCCGACAGGGAGCATCCGCCCTGGCGGTTGCCAGCTGTTTTGACCGCGGATGTCGATAGGGCAGCGAGCATGCGTGCGATCGACAAAGGCAGCAGAGCGAAGTTGGACGTTGCCGGCCTCGTCGTGGCCTTGCTCGTTGTTGTCAGGCCGGCAAATGCTTGCGGCAGGACAGCGGGCAGGGGGGCTGGCATCGAGCGGCCTCACTCAATCCAGGCATGGCCAGAAATTGAGGTGAGCTTCGTTCGTTCGAGAAAGAGCCGGCTCTACTCCACGCTGCCGGCGCCGCGGCGCAGATCGGCATCGATCTGCAGGCGCGTACCGCCGCCGAAGCGGGCGCGGTAGACCTGAAGATTCTCCATGATCCGCTGCACGTAGTTGCGCGTCTCGGAGAAGGGAATCAGCTCCACCCAGTCGACTGCGTCGACCTTGGGGTCGCGCGGGTCGCCGTAGCGGTCGATCCATTTCCTCACGCTGCCGCGGCCGGCGTTATAGGCCGCGAAGGTCATGATGTAGGAGCCGCGATAATCCTCGAGCAGGCCGCCGAGTTCGGCCGCGCCAAGCGTGGCGTTGTAGGACGAATCGTTCTTCAGCCGCGACAGGTCATAGGTTGCGCCGTGCCGCTTGCAGACATAGCGCGCGGCGTCCGGCGTCACCTGCATCAGGCCATAGGCCTGGGCCGGCGACACCACGGAGGGGTTGAATGCGCTTTCCTGGCGCGCGATGGCGTAGACGATGCTGCGCTCGACCTCGGGGCCGATCTGCGAGAATTGCGGAATGCCGTTGACGGGGTAGGCGTAGAAGTCGAACGGCAGGCCGCGATTCAGTGCGGCCTTGCCGACCAGCAGCATGCCGCGCGCGTCGCTATAGCGCTGGGTCAGTTCGCCGAGGCCTGCCAGCGCTTCGGGATCGCCGTTCTCGCCCATGTCGGCAAGCATCGGCACGGCGAGTTCGCGCTCGTCGAGCTCGTAGAGCAATTGCGCCGCGCGCACGATCTCGAGCCGTTCGGCGCCGCGGCCATGCGGCTGGCTGTTGAGCCCGATCTGCGGCAGGCCGAGCTTGGCGCGCGCGAGCTGGCCGTAATAGCTCGTCGATTGCTCGGCGGCGCGAGCGTAGGCGTTGCGCGCTTCCTGCTGGCGGCCGGCGGCCTCCGCCGCGCGACCCTGCCAATAGCCGGCGCGCGCCAGCGTTGTCGGATTGACGCTGCCGACGCCGATGCGGGCAAAATGCTGGGCGGCTGCCGCGGGGTCGTTGAGGAAGCGAAGCGCGATCCAGCCTGCGGTGAACTCCTGCTCGGTCTTGTAGATGTCGCGCGTGGGCAGGGCTGCGTCCCGTGCGATCAGATAGGCGCTGCGGAAGTCCTCGGTGTCGATCATCTTGCGTGCCAGGAGGCGCCGTTCGATCCACCATTCGTCGAGATTGTAGAGCCGGTTCGGATCCTTCGGCGCCGACAGCATCAGCTGAGCCGCTTCTGGAAACTTCTCTTCGCGGCGCAGGAGCTGGATCTTGCTGAAGATGAAGCCGGGATCGCTGTGCAGCTCGCGCGGCACCTCTTCGAGCAGCGCACGCGTATTGGGCGCCTTCCTGTAAGAGGCAATGCGGGCCTTGGCGAGCGCGACATAGCCGGCGCCGAGCCGTCTGGCCGCGCGCAGCGCCGCCTCGTGCTCGCTTCCATAGAGCAGCGTGTCCATCCGCGCCTTCTGGTCACCCGGCGTGAGCAGCGCGCCGAACTGATCAAGCGCGTTGTTCTCGGTGTCTTCCGACATCGGATCGCTGCGCCAGGCTTCGCGCACCAGTCGCTCGGCATTGGCCCGGTCGCCTCGCGCGAGCATCGCCTTTGCGAGCACGAAACGGCCCTTGGCCGAAACAGGGGATTCGTTCTCGAACCACGACCACGCAACTGACGCGTCGCGCCTGTCGTCCCACATCGCAGCTTCAAGACGGCGTCGCAGGAAGGTCTGCGACGGCCAGCTCGGATTGGCGGAGAGGAAGGCGCGGTAGCGCTCGACGCTCGCGCCATTGTCCTCACTGCGCAGGATGATCCATTCCGCGAGCTTTCGCGCGACCGGATCGGAAATCGAATCGGCGTAATTGGTGGCATCGCCGGCCTTGCGCTTGCGCACGAGCTCGATGACGTTTTCCAGCGTGTCCTTGTCGGCTTGCGACGTCGACGAGGTCGCAGCGACCGCGGCCGGCGTGACCGGCTTGCGTGGCGCGGCGTGCTGGCGCGTCGCAGGCGCCAGCACGGGCGTTGCGATCGGTCTGGCGGAGACCGGGGCGGTGGGTCTCACGGCGGCCGTTGCCGCCGGCGTGGCCTTGGGAGCCGAGGCGTTGGAGGCCGGTCGTGACTTCGGAGTGGAGGCCGCGGCTGCGGGCTTCGGCTTGTCCTTCGCGGCATCCTTGCCCGCAGGTTTCTTCGCCGCATCCTTGGTCGGGGCAGGGGCTGCTCCCTTGCCTGCACCCTTGGCGGTTTCTTTACCCGCGCCCTTGGCTGTTTCCTTCGACGTTTCCTTCGACGTCTCCTTGGCGGCGCCTTTCGCGGGCTTCTTCGCGATGTCCTTTGCGGGCTGCTTGGCCGCTGGCTTCGCGGTTCCCTTCGTCGCCTGCTTGGCTGGCTCCTTCGCGGTGTCCTCACTCGTCTCGTTGGACTTGGCGAGCGCGACGCAGCCGATCGACAGGCCGGCCATCAGGCACAGGGCCAGACCGGCAGATCGCCATGCAGCACGAGGAAAGGAGGTCACGGCGGTTCGTCGCCCCGAATCAGTCAATTTGCTCAAGACCTATCTGTACAAGATCTGGCTGTATTTGATTGAATATGCGGACAAAATACCAACAGCCGCTTACCGTCGCCCGGTTTGCACCACCACCGCGGCAAAATCGCGGCTTAAACGGTGCGTCACACGGATGCAGGTCTTTTACCGGCGGGATAGACCCGGTAAGAATGGGGCTTGCTCTAAAATCTCGCCGCGTACGGAGGAAGTCCATGGCAGCCAAGACGAAATTCCGGGGATCGTTCACCGCCTTGGTCACGCCTTTCAAAAATGGCTCGCTGGACGAAGCGGCGTTCCGGTCGCTGGTCAATTGGCAGATCTCCGAAGGCACCAACGGCCTGGTCCCGGTCGGCACCACCGGCGAGAGCCCGACGCTCTCCCACGACGAGCACAAGAAGGTCGTCGAATGGTGCATCGAGGAGGCCAAGGGCCGCGTGCCCGTGATCGCGGGTGCCGGCTCCAACTCCACCAAGGAAGCGGTCGAGCTCGCCCAGCACGCCGAGAAGGCAGGCGCCAACGCCGTGCTGGTGGTGACGCCGTACTACAACAAGCCGACCCAGGAAGGCATGTACCAGCACTTCAAGGCGATCAACGATGCGATCGGCATTCCGATCATCATCTACAACATCCCGCCGCGCTCGGTGATCGACATGTCGGTCGACACCATGAAGCGGCTGTGGGAGTTGAAGAACATCGCCGGCGTCAAGGACGCCACCGCCAGCATGGTGCGCGTGTCGCAGCAGCGCGCGGCGATGGGCGAGGATTTCAACCAGCTCTCCGGTGAGGACGCGACCATCATCGGCTACATGGCGCATGGCGGCCATGGCTGCATCTCGGTGACCTCGAACGTCGCCCCGCGCCTGTGTTCCGAGTTCCACGCCGCTTGGGCGAAGGGCGACACCAAGGCAGCGCTCGCGATCCACGACAAGCTGATGCCGCTGCACAACAACCTCTTCATCGAGAGCAATCCGGCGCCGGTCAAGTACGCGATGTCGCTGCTCGGCAAGTTCGACGAGACGCTGCGGCTCCCGATGGTGCCGGTGTCCGAGCCGACTCGCGTCGCGGTGCGCAGCGCCATGGTGCACGCCGGCCTGATCAACTAGGGGCGTTCGTAGCTTCATCGTCACAGGCAACTCAGGGGGATCACCGATGCTGAAGGAATTCCGCGATTTCGCCATGAAGGGGAATGTCGTCGATCTAGCGGTCGCGGTCATCATCGGCGCCGCCTTCGGCGCCATCGTGACGTCGATGGTCAACGACATCATCATGCCGATCATCGGCGCAATCACCGGCGGCCTGGACTTCTCCAACTACTTCATCGGACTCTCGAGCAAGATCACGGAGCACAATCTCGCCGATGCCAAGAAGCAAGGTGCAGTACTGGCTTATGGCAGCTTCTTCACGCTGGTCGTGAACTTTGCGATCGTCGCTTTCGTGCTGTTCATGGTCATTCGCACCATGAACCAGTTCAAGCGCAAGGAAGAGACCAAGCCCGCGGAACCGCCGAAGCCGTCGGCCGAGGTCATGCTGCTGACCGAGATCCGCGATCTCCTCAAGAAGTGACGCGCGCGCTTCATCCAAACTGTTAGCGTCGCTGCGTATCCCGATCAGGTTTTTCTGTGATGGCCGACAAGAACGAACGACCTATCAAGGTCATGGCGGAAAACCGCAAGGCCCGCTTCAACTATGCGATCGAGGATACGATCGAGGCGGGGATTGCGCTGACGGGCACCGAGGTGAAGTCGATCCGTAACGGCAAGAGCACGATTGCGGAATCCTATGCCGATTCCAAGGATGGCGAGATCTGGCTGATCAACGCCACCATTCCCGAATATCTCCAGGGCAACCGCTTCAACCACGAGCCCAAGCGGCCACGAAAGCTGCTGCTGCATCGTCGTCAGATCAACAAGCTGATGGGAGCGGTCGACCGCGAGGGCATGACGCTGATCCCGCTCAAGCTGTATTTCAACGAGCGCGGGCGGGCCAAGCTGCAGCTCGCGGTTGCAAAGGGCAAGAAGCTGCACGACAAGCGCGAGACCGAGAAGAAGCGCGACTGGAGCCGGGAGAAGGGCCGGCTGATGCGGGCGAGGGGATAATGGAATGACCCAGAAGAACCTGCTCGAGGTTGATTGGAGCCAGATTCCCGCTCCAGCTGACGATGGCGCCGCCGCACACCTGACCGGCCGGACGCTGCCTGCGATCAGCCTGCTCGCGACAGATGACACCTCGATCAATCTGTCGGCGCTTCCGGGCCGGACCGTGGTGTTCGCCTATCCGCGCACCGGCGAGCCTGGCAAGATCGCGCTCGTCGACGATTGGGACATGATCCCGGGCGCACGCGGCTGTACACCGCAAACATGCGCGTTTCGCGACCTGTTCGCCGAACTGAAAGCCGCCGGTGCCGCGCAGGTGTTCGGCCTTTCGACCCAGAGCAACGCTTACCAGACCGAGATGGCGTCGCGGCTGCATCTGCCGTTCCCGGTGCTCTCGGACGAGAAGCTGGCGTTCACGCGCGCCCTGAATTTGCCGACCTTGGAAGTTGCGGGGCTGACGCTGATCAAGCGCCTCGCGCTGGTCGTCGATGACGCCCAGATCACGCGGGTGTTCTATCCGGTGTTCCCGCCCGACCGGAACGCCGGCGATGTGCTGGACTGGCTCAAGGCCAATCCCGCCAAAACCAGGGCCCAATCGAAGCCCTAATCGAGATCGGCTCTCACTTTCGCGAACACGCTGCGGAACATGTCCGGCGTCAGCACGCGGGTGTTCGTGTTGTAGCGGGAGCAGTGATAGCTGTCGTAGAGCCTGAACGCGCCGGCCTGGTGCACGGCGCCGTGGCCGAAGGGGGCTTGCGACGCCTTCAGCTTCAGCGGCTTGAGCACGCTGTCGTGCGCAATCCGTCCGAGCGCGATGATCGCGCGCAGCTTCGGCATCGTTTCGAGATTGGCGACGAGAAACTGCCGGCAGGTATTGATCTCGACCGGCAGCGGCTTGTTCTGCGGCGGAACGCAATGCACGGCATTGGCGATCCGGCAATCGACCAGCTTCAGGCCATCGTCGGGCCGCGCCTGATAGCTGCCCTTGGCGAAGCCATATTCCAGCAGCGTGGCGTAGAGCAGGTCACCGGCATAGTCGCCGGTGAAGGGACGGCCCGTGCGATTGGCACCCTGCATCCCCGGCGCGAGACCGACGATCAGAAGACGGGCCGTGATGTCCCCAAAGGGGGCGACCGGTGCGTTGTGCCACAATGGCTCGCGCGCGCGGTTCGCCTCGCGAAAGGCGACCAGGCGCGGACAGAGCGGGCAGTCACGGTCGGGGACGAGTTTGGAAGCCTGGCGGCGAGACCGGGCCGCCTCACTCCTCGAAGTCGTCATCGCCCCTCGGCGCCATCGTGGTCGCGCGCTGGAGGAACTGCGGGGCGTGGTGGCGGGCCTCGCGCTCGCCGCGATCACGCGGGGCGGGACGCTCGGACGGGTCGCGGCCGAGCTTGGACTGCAACTCGACGAGGTCGGTGAAGACGTCGGCCTGGCGGCGCAGCTCGTCGGCGATCATCGGCGGCTGGCTGGCGATGGTGGAGATCACCGTGACCCGGACGCCGCGGCGCTGCACGGCCTCGACCAGCGAGCGGAAGTCACCGTCACCCGAGAACAGCACCATCTGGTCGATGTGCTCGGCGAGCTCCATGGCATCGACCGCAAGCTCGATGTCCATGTTGCCCTTGACCTTGCGTCGGCCGGAGGCGTCGATGAATTCCTTGGTCGCCTTGGTGACGACGGTGTAGCCGTTGTAGTCGAGCCAGTCGATCAGCGGACGGATCGAGGAATATTCCTGATCCTCGATGATCGCTGTGTAGTAGAACGCCCTCAGCAGCGTCCCGCGGCTCTGAAATTCCTTCAGAAGGCGCTTGTAATCGATATCGAAGCCGAGAGTTTTCGCTGTCGCGTAAAGATTGGCCCCGTCGATGAAGAGCGCGATCTTGTTGGTAGGGGAAGGTGACATTCAGTTTGCTCGCGTAGTGTTCGTGATCATTTGTTTTTTGTTGGCGCGGCAGCAGCAAGCCGCGCAGGTCTAGAGTGCTGCCGAAACCCGTCGAAACCGCAAATCCGGAGAAGTCGGGGCAATCAAGGTATAGTTATGGCGGACTCTCATACACCCGGCGCCGCCCTCGACGGCAGCCCGGGAAACCACCCATCCCAGCCCCAATGTGGGGGTATCAGAGCCGTTTGGCGAGGCCAAATCACAAATTGACCTTGCGAAATCGCCCGGCTCCCTATAACTAGCCCCAATCATCCACATATTTCGTCCCACCCACAACGGAGCGACAGTTCATGGCTCGCGTCACCGTAGAAGATTGTATCGACAAGGTCGACAACCGGTTTGACCTGGTCCTGCTGGCGGCCCACCGTGCCCGCATGATTTCGTCTGGTTCACAACTAACGGTTGACCGTGATAACGACAAGAACCCTGTTGTATCGTTGCGCGAAATCGCCGACACGACGATCTCGCCGGAGGACCTCCGCGAGGAGCTGGTGCACTCCCTCCAGAAGTTCGTCGAGGTGGACGAGCCCGAGCCGGACACCGTGCCGCTGATCGGTTCCGCCGGCGCCAGCGTCGATGCCGACGATACCGAAGTCGCGGTGGAGCGCATGACCGAAGAGGAGCTCCTGAAGGGCCTCGAGGGCCTCGCGCCGCCGGAAGAGCAGCCCGAGGAGGACGAGTAATCGTCTTCTCGCGATCGTCGACTTCTTGTGATCTTATCAAAGGCCCGAACCCGCGTTCGGGCCTTTGCTTTTGTTGGTGTTTTCGTGGTTACCATAGCGTTGCCGGTTCGCGCCGCGCGCCTGTCACTGAATTGATCGGCCGCGCCCGCGAACGGAGCTTAGGATGTGTGCAACGGGCCTCTCCATGGTCCGTTTGAAGGCAGGACGGCATGGTGTATCGACGCCGCAGACCCACGCAGATGCAGGCCGCAACCGAATCGGTTGCCGTGGCCCCGTCTGCGCCGGTGGCACGGCCAGCGAAGCCGCGTGCGCGGATGATGCGTCAATATGACCTCGTCGAGCGGGTCCGGTCCTACAATCCGAACACTGACGAAGACCTGCTGAATCGCGCCTATGTCTACGCCATGAAGGCGCACGGTTCGCAGACGCGCGCGTCCGGCGATCCGTATTTTTCGCACCCGCTCGAAGTGGCGGCGATTCTCACCGACCTGAAGCTCGACGATGCCACCATCGTCGCGGCGCTGCTGCACGACACGATCGAGGATACGGAAGCGACTCGCGCCGAGATCGATCAGTTGTTCGGCCCCGAGATCGGCGCGCTGGTCGAGGGCCTGACCAAGCTGAAGCGGCTCGAACTGGTCTCGCGCGAGGCCAAGCAGGCCGAGAACCTGCGCAAATTGTTGCTGGCGATTGCCGACGATGTCCGCGTGCTCCTGGTCAAGCTCGCCGACCGTCTGCACAACATGCGCACGCTCGACTTCGTGCCGACGGAATCGCGCCGGCGTATCGCCGAGGAGACGCTCGACATCTACGCGCCGCTGGCCGGGCGCATGGGCATGCAGGAAATGCGCGAGGAGCTGGAGGATCTGTCCTTCCGCACCCTCGATCCCGAGGCCTATTCGGTGGTGATGCAGCGGCTCGATGCGCTCGCCGAGCGAAACCGCAATCTGATCGGCGAGATCGAGGACCAGCTCTCCAACAATCTGCGCCACCGCGGCTTGGGCGCGCGGGTCTACGGCCGCCGCAAGAAGCCGTTTTCGATCTGGACCAAGATGGAGCGCAAGTCGGTCGGCTTCGAACAGCTGTCCGACATCTTCGGCTTCCGCGTCGTCGTCAACGACATCGAAGCCTGCTATCGCGCGCTCGGCATCGTCCACACCACCTGGCCGGTCGTGCCGGGGCGCTTCAAGGACTACATCTCGACGCCGAAGCAGAACGACTATCGCTCGATCCACACCACCGTGATCGGTCCGGGCAATCAGCGCGTCGAACTCCAGATCCGCACCGAGGCGATGGACCAGATCGCCGAGCGCGGCATCGCGGCACACGTCTTCTACAAGGAAGGCGTGGGCTCGCCGACCGAATTCCTCAAGCGCGAGTCGAACGCGTTCGCCTGGCTGCGCCATACCATCGGCATCCTCTCGGAGAGTGCCAACCCTGAAGAATTCCTCGAGCACACCAAGCTCGAGCTGTTCCACGACCAGGTGTTCTGCTTTACCCCGAAGGGCAAGCTGATCGCGCTGCCGCGCCATGCCAACGTGATCGACTTCGCCTACGCCGTGCATACCGACGTCGGCAACAGCGCGGTCGGTTGCAAGATCAACGGCCAGTTCGCGCCGCTGTCCTCGGAGCTTCAGAACGGTGATGAAGTCGAGGTGCTGACCTCGGAAGCGCAATCGGCGCCGCCGTCGGCCTGGGAAACGCTCGCCGTCACCGGCAAGGCGCGAGCCGCGATCCGTCGCGCCACGCGTACCGCGGTGCGCGACCAATATGCCGGTCTTGGCCGGCGCATCGTGGAGCGCCTGTTCGAGCGCGCCAAGATCGAATACGCCGACGACAAGCTCAAGGGCGCGCTGCCGCGGCTGGCACGCACCTCGATCGAGGACGTCATGGCGGCGGTAGGGCGGGGCGAGATCAAGGCGTCTCACGTCGCACGCGCGATGTATCCCGACTACAAGGAAGAACGCGTCGCGCGCTACGGCGTCAAGAAGGGGCTCGCCGCCAAGCTCAAGGAGAAGGTGCTTGAGCCATCGCGCAGCCCGGTTGCGATTCCCATCGGCGGCAACAATTCCGATCTGCCGGTGAAATTCGCGCCGAACGGTGGCGCGGTGCCGGGCGATCGCATCGTCGGCATCGTCACGCCGGGCGAGGGGATCACGATCTATCCGATCCAGTCGCCGGCGCTGAAGGATTTCGAGGAGGAGCCGGAGCGCTGGCTCGACGTCCGCTGGGACATCGAGGACTCCGCGCCGCAGCGCTTCCCGGCCCGCATCAAGGTCGAGAACGTCAACGAGCCCGGCGCGCTGGCGCAGATCGCCACCGTGATCGCGGAGCATGACGGCAATATCGACAATATCAGCATGCAGCGCCGCTCGCCGGACTTCACGGAAACGACGATCGATCTCGAAGTCTACGATCTCAAGCATTTGAGCGCGATCCTGGCCCAGCTCCGCGCCAAGGCGGTCGTCGCCAAAGTCGAACGTGTTAATGGATAGACGTCTGTCGTCGTTGCCTGTCTCTCCGATCCCGTGAGTCCCGAAATGCCCGCATCTCCGCTCCGCCTCGGCGTCAATATCGACCATGTCGCGACCGTCCGTAATGCCCGCGGCGGCCGCCATCCCGATCCGGTCCGTGCCGCGCTGCTTGCGATCGAAGCCGGTGCCGACGGCATCACCGCGCATTTGCGCGAAGACCGCCGGCACATCCGCGACGAAGACATGGCGCGCCTGAAGGCCGAGATCTCCAAGCCGTTGAATTTCGAGATGGCGGCGACCGACGACATGATGCGCATCTCGCTCGCGACCAAGCCGCATGCGGTGTGCCTGGTGCCGGAGCGGCGCCAGGAGGTGACGACCGAAGGCGGGCTCGACGTGGTCGGCCAACAAAATGCCCTCGCGCCCTACATCGCGCGGCTCAACGATGCCGGCATCCGCGTCTCGCTGTTCATTGCCGCGGATCCTGCACAGATCGAGATGGCGGCGCGGCTGCGCGCGCCCGTAATCGAGATCCATACCGGCGCCTGGTGCGACGCCGTAGTCGACGGCCACGCCGACAAGGCCGAGGCCGAATGGCAGCGGATAATCGCGGGTGTGAAGGTCGCAAGGGCGGCAGGGCTGGAAGTCCATGCCGGCCATGGGCTGGACTACGCGACGGCGGAGAAGATTGCCGCACTGCCCGAGATCATGGAGCTCAACATCGGCTATTACATGATCGGCGAGGCGCTGTTCGTCGGTCTCGCCGAGACGGTGCGCAAGATGCGCGCGGCGATGGACCGTGGCCGGAGCCGGGCATGATCATCGGCATCGGCTCCGACCTCATCGACATCACCCGCGTGGGCAAAGTGATCGAGCGTCACGGCGAGCGCTTTCTCGAGCGCATCTTCACCGCGGCCGAGCGGGCCAAGGCGGAGCGGCGCGCCAAGAACGAGAAGATGGTGGTGGCGACCTACGCCAAGCGCTTTGCCGCCAAGGAGGCCTGCTCCAAGGCGCTCGGGACCGGCATCCGGCAGGGCGTCTGGTGGCGCGACATGGGGGTGGTCAACCTGCCCGGGGGCCGGCCGTCCATGCGTCTGACAGGGGGCGCGCTGTCCCGGCTTCAGGCCCTGACCCCGGCGGGATACGAGGCCCAGATCGATCTGTCGATCACCGACGACTGGCCCTTGGCGCAGGCCTTCGTGATCATTTCCGCCGTCCCGCGGGCCAAGCCCTGAGGGCCAGACGGTCGCTTTATAATTCTCATTAAAAATCAATATCTTATTGGTTTTTGATGCGATCCTTGATTGCGTGGCCTGCGACAACCGTCTAAAAGTCCGCGAACGCAAATCAGGCTGGGCGAATTCGGCTTTACGCCGGAATTGGCCCTCACTATCAGAATCAGGACAATCTCCTTGGGCCGCGAACCGGTGGGCCGTTCGTGGGAGGAGGGCGTTCTATGATCGCCGGCCGGAATTGAGAGAGCAATGAGCGTGACTTCGGGAACGAAAACTGAAAGCGGGGTCGGTGAAACGATCCGGGTTGTGATCCACGCTCTCCTGATCGCGCTGGTGATCCGCACCTTCCTGTTCCAGCCGTTCAACATCCCGTCCGGCTCGATGAAGGCGACGCTGCTGGTCGGCGACTATCTGTTCGTCTCGAAATATTCCTATGGCTACAGCCATTACTCGATCCCGTTCTCGCCGCCGCTGTTCTCGGGACGGATCTGGGGCTCGGATCCGAACCGCGGCGATGTTGTCGTGTTCCGGCTGCCGAAGGATGACACCACGGACTACATCAAGCGCGTGATCGGCCTTCCTGGCGATCACATCCAGATGAAGGACGGTCTGCTCTACATCAACGACACCCCTGTCGAGCGCCAGCGCATGAGTGAGTATGTCGGCGAAGATCCCTGCGGCTCCGAGGGCGGCGGCATCTCGCGCGTGAAGCGATGGAAGGAAACGCTGCCGAACGGCGTCTCCTACGAGACGCTCGATTGCGCCGACAACGGCTACATGGACAACACCAACGTCTACACCGTGCCACCTGGCCATTTCTTCATGATGGGTGACAACCGCGACAACTCCACCGACAGCCGCTTCCTCGGTCAGGTCGGCTACGTGCCGCAGGAGAATTTGATCGGCCGCGCCCAGATGATCTTCTTCTCGATCGGCGAGGGCGAACACGCCTGGATGTTCTGGCGCTGGCCGTGGGCGGTGCGCTGGAATCGCTTCTTTAAAATCGTCCGATGAAAGACGAAGCCAAGGACATCACGACCGAACCGATCGAGGCGCAAGCCGCTCCTGAGGGCGAAGCTGCAACCAAGACGCTTGCGCCCAAGACGGGTGAAGCCAAATCTGCTGAAACCAGGACTGCGGAAACCAAGTCTGCTGAAACGAAGTCTCCGGCGAAGAAGAAGCGGACGCGAAGCAGCAAGGCCAAGGCGAAAGCAGCGGCTGACGCGAATGCGGCGCTCGAGGCGCGTATCGGCCACAGCTTCGCTGACCCGAACCTCTTGATGCAGGCGATTACGCATGTCTCCGCGCTGAAATCGGGGCGCAAGCGCGGCGACAGCTATCAGCGGCTGGAGTTCCTCGGCGACCACGTGCTCGGGCTTGTCGTCTCCGACATGCTCTATCATGCCTTCCCGAATGCCGATGAGGGCGAGTTGTCCAAGCGGCTTGCTGAACTCGTGCGCAAGGAAAGCTGCGCCGACGTCGCCAAGTCGCTCGGTCTGCTCGACGACATCAAGCTCGGCTCGGTTGGCTCCAGCGCTGATGCCCGTCTGCGCAAGTCCATCCTTGGTGACATCTGCGAAGCCGTGATCGGCGCGATCTTCCTCGACGGTGGCCATGCGGCGGCGGACGAGTTCGTCAAGAGCAACTGGACCGAGCGCATGCACAAGCCGCGGCGTCCGTTACGCGATCCCAAGACGGTGCTGCAGGAATGGGCGCAGGGGAAGGGGCTGCCGACGCCGGTTTACCGCGAGGTCGAGCGTACCGGCCCGCATCACGATCCGCAGTTCCGCGTTGCAGTGGACCTGCCGGGACTGGCGCCGGCCGAAGGCATCGGTGGCAGCAAGCGCGCGGCAGAAAAGGTGGCGGCCTCAGTCATGATCGAACGTGAAGGTGTTGGCGGCGGCAATGACGGCTGAAACAAGCGGCGAGGCGCCCACTGCGACGCGCTGCGGTTTCGTTGCGCTGATCGGCGCGCCGAATGTCGGCAAGTCCACGCTGGTCAATGCGCTGGTCGGGGCCAAGGTCACGATCGTGTCGCGCAAGGTGCAGACCACGCGTGCCCTGATCCGCGGCATCGTGATCGAGAACAACGCGCAGATCATTCTGGTCGACACGCCCGGCATCTTCCTGCCCAAGCGCCGGCTTGACCGTGCCATGGTCTCGACTGCCTGGAGCGGAGCGCATGACGCCGACCTCGTCTGCGTGCTGCTCGATGCCAAGAGCGGCATCGACGAGGAGGCCGAGGCGATCCTCACCAAGGTCGCCAGCGTGAAACACGAGAAGATTCTGGTGATCAACAAGGTCGACCTGGTCCAGCGCGAAAAGCTGCTGGCCCTGGCGCAGGCGGCGAACGAGCGCATGCCGTTTGCGAAGACTTTCATGATCGCTGCGATCTCGGGCGACGGCGTCGATGATCTCAGGCACACGCTAGCCGAAATCGTGCCGCCGGGGCCGTTCCTCTATCCCGAAGACCAGATGTCGGATGCGCCGATGCGGCAGCTTGCGGCCGAGATCACCCGCGAGAAGATCTATCGCAGGCTGCACCAGGAATTGCCGTATCAGTCCACGGTCGAGACCGACAAGTGGGAAGAGCGCAAGGACAAGTCCGTGCGGATCGAGCAGACGATCTTCGTGGAGCGCGAGAGCCAGCGCAAGATCGTGCTCGGCGCAGGTGGCGCAACCATCAAGTCGATCGGGGCAGACTCGCGCAAAGAGCTCGCCGAAATCCTCGGTGTGCCGGTGCATCTGTTCCTGTTCGTCAAGGTGCGCGAGAACTGGGGTGACGATCCCGATCGCTACCGCGAGATGGGCCTGGAATTTCCCAAGGAATAGCCAAGAAAAGATCAGTCGCCGATGAGTGTGCCCCGCAACGTCCAGCGTTTCGAAGCGCTGCTCTATGCCTCGCTGATGCTGGATGCGTTGTCGGTGGCGGTTCAGGACCGCACGCCCACCATCGAGATGACGGAGCAGATGATCATGACCGGGACGCTGCTCGCCGGCGGGATGATCGTGTTGCTGGTCTATTTCGTCTGGCTGGCCGCGCATTGGCGCAAGAACTGGCCGCGCTGGGTGCTGGCGGCGGCGCTGGTTCTGTCCGTGATCTCACTCGCGCAGATTCTTGGCGAGCGAGGCCTTGAGCTGGACAGCGCCATCGAGATCGTCTCCTGCGTGCTGACGGCCTTCGGCCTGTATTTCTCCTTCAGCGGCGACGCGCAGGGCTGGTTCAACGCGTGACGCCGTCGGCGCATGACGCATTCGGCTAATCCGCCCTACGAATGAAGAGCGGAATCCGCTACACTTCATCCCATGGAATGGACCGACGAAGGTATCGTGCTGGGCGTGCGGCGGCATGGCGAAAGCAGCGCCATCGTCGAGCTCCTGACGCGGGCGCACGGCCGGCATCTCGGGCTCGTGCGCGGCGGCGCCGGCTCGCGGCTACGGCCGCTGCTGCAGCCCGGCAACAGCGTCAGCGCGGTGTGGCGGGCGCGGCTCGACGAGCATCTCGGCACCTACGCCCTCGAGGGGTTGAAGCTCCGCGCCGCAACGCTGCTGGGATCATCCCACGGTGTCTATGGCGTCACCCATCTGGCCTCGATTGCGCGGCTGCTGCCGGAGCGCGATCCGCACGAAGAGATCTTTGCGCTGCTCGAACATTCGCTCGACGATTTCGACGACATCGGCAGTGCCGCAGTGCATCTCATCCATTTTGAGCTGGCCATGCTCGCCGAGCTTGGCTTTGGGCTGGCGCTCGAAAACTGCGCGGTGACGGGGGAGACCACGGACCTGATCTATGTTTCGCCAAAATCCGGCGGCGCGGTGTCGCGCGGCGCGGGCGAGCCGTGGCGCGACCGGCTGCTGCGGTTGCCGCCGTTCCTGCGCCAGGGCGAGGTGCACGACGATCTTACCGACGAGGATCTCCAGGACGGCTTCCGGCTCACCGGCCTGTTCCTGCTTCGCCACGTCTTGGAGCCGCGGGGCCAGACCCATTCCGACGCGCGCGCGGGCTTCATCAATGCCCTGATCCGGCAGCAGGCCAAAGCGGCGCTCCATGCGCCATGAGCTGGTTGCTGCGCTGCAGCGTTGCTTGAAAAAAATAAGGTTCCCCCGGAACCAAATCCGGCCGTCTGCGTTGGCCGGGCTGGTTCCACAACGGGGACAGCCCAAATGTTGATCAGGGGTTTTGCGCTGACCGCGGCGCTGCTGGCTTTTGCGCCTGATGCAATGGCTGGCGAGCCGCAACCCGGCGTGTTTCGCCGGGCCTCCTGTACCGTCGTCCGGTACTATGTGGCGAAATATTCCGCTGCGGCTGCAGAGACATGGGCTCGGTCACATGGCGCGACCGACGCCGAAATCGAGGCGGCACGCCGCTGTGTTGCCAATATGCCGGCGACGCCCCCGGCAAAGGTCCAGCCGACCGTGACGGCAGGCTGGGCAGGGCAGTAGAGGCCCACAGGGAACCAATCCATCCTTGCCCGATTCTCTCCCACGGTTTAACCGGGCGGCATGGGAAAACGAATCGTTCCGCCGGAAGAACCGGCCGAAATTCACGATGTGCCGCTGCGTGAGGCCCTGGAAGAGCGCTATCTTGCGTACGCGCTCTCCACCATCATGCATCGCGCGCTGCCTGACGCGCGCGACGGCCTGAAGCCGGTGCACCGGCGCATCCTCTATGGCATGCGCCTGCTCAGGCTCGACCCCGGCACGCCTTTCAAGAAATCTGCCAAGATCGTCGGCGACGTGATGGGTTCGTTCCATCCGCATGGCGACCAGGCGATCTACGACGCCATGGTGCGCCTCGCGCAGGATTTCTCCTCGCGTTACCCGCTGGTCGACGGCCAGGGCAATTTCGGCAATATCGACGGCGATAACCCCGCCGCCTACCGCTACACCGAAGCTCGCATGACCGACGTCGCGCGGCTTCTGCTCGACGGCATCGATGAGGACGGCGTCGAGTTCCGCGCCAATTACGATGGCCAGTCGAAAGAGCCGGTCGTGCTGCCCGGCGGCTTCCCGAACCTGCTCGCCAACGGCGCGCAGGGCATCGCGGTCGGTATGGCGACCTCGATCCCGCCGCATAATGCTGCCGAGCTTTGCGAGGCCGCGCTGCATCTGATCGAGAAGCCCGACGCCAAATCCAAGGCGTTGATGAAGTGGGTCAAGGGACCTGATTTTCCGACCGGCGGCATCTGCGTGGATTCCAAGCAGGCGATTGCCGAAGCGTACACGACCGGCCGCGGCTCGTTCCGCGTTCGCGCCAGATGGACGCAGGAGGAGGGTGCGCGCGGCACCTGGGTCGTCGTCGTCACCGAGATTCCCTTTCTGGTGCAGAAGTCGCGGCTGATCGAGAAGGTCGCCGAACTGCTGGACCAGAAGAAGTTGCCGTTGGTCGGCGACATTAGGGACGAGTCGGCCGAAGACGTCCGCATCGTGATCGAGCCGAAGTCGAAGAACGTCGATCCCGCTCTGATGATGGAATCGCTGTTCCGGCTGACCGAGCTCGAAAACAAGATTCCGCTGAACCTGAACGTGCTGATCAAGGGCCGCATCCCCAAGGTGGTGGGGCTTGCGGAATGCCTGCGCGAATGGCTCGACCATCTGCGCGACGTGCTGATCCGACGGACCAACTTCCGCAAGGCCGAGATCGAGCGCAGACTCGAGATCCTCGGCGGCTTGTTGATCGCCTATCTGAACATCGACGAGGTGATCAGGATCATCCGTACCGAGGACGAGCCGAAGCCGGCCTTGATCAAGGCGTTCAAGCTCACTGAGGTGCAGGCGGAATCCATTCTCAACATGCGCTTGCGCAACTTGCGCAAGCTGGAAGAGATGGAGATCCGAACCGAGGACAAGGATCTGCGCAAGGAATTGAAGGGTATCGAAGGCCTGCTCGCCTCGGAGCCCGAGCAGTGGAAGAAGGTTAGCGAGCAGGTCGGCAAAGTCCGCGACATGTTCGGACCGAAGACGCCGCTCGGCAAGCGCCGCACCACCTTTGCCGACGCACCCGAGCACGATCTCGCCGCGATGGAGGAAGCCCTCGTCGAGCGCGAGCCGGTGACGGTGGTGGTCTCCGACAAGGGCTGGATCCGCACCATGAAGGGTCATGTCGAGGATCTCTCGGGGCTGGCCTTCAAGCAGGACGACAAGCTCGGCATCGCCTTTTTCGCGGAGACGACGTCGAAGCTGCTGCTGTTCGCAACCAATGGAAAGTTCTTCTCGATCGATGTGGCGAAGCTGCCGGGCGGCCGCGGCCACGGCGAGCCGATCCGCCAGTTCATCGATCTCGAGCCGGAGGCTGCTCCCGTCACGCTGTTCGTCAACAAGGGCGGTCGCAAATTCCTGGTTGCGAGCAGTGAAGGCCAGGGTTTCGTCGTCAACGAGGACGACTGCGTCGGCACCACCAAGAAGGGCAAGCAGGTCCTCAACGTCGACATGCCGAGCGAGGCGCGCGTGGTCACCGAAGTGACCGGCGACACCGTGGCGGTCATCGGCGAGAACCGCAAGATGCTGATCTTCCCGCTCGAGCAGGTATCCGAGATGGCGCGCGGCCGCGGTACGCGGTTGCAGAAGTACAAGGACGGCGACCTGTCTGACGCGGTCGTCTTTGAGGCGAAGGCTGGCCTGACATGGAAGGACTCCGCTGGCCGCGAATTTTCCGCGACCATGAAGGAACTCGCCGAGTGGCAAGGCAATCGCGGCGATGCCGGCCGCCTGCCGCCGAAGGGCTTCCCGAAGTCGAACAAGTTCGGCAAGGTGATCGGATAGGGCGGTCTCGTTGCAAGTGACAATGTGGAGCCCATGCGGCCTCCACATCGTCATTGCGAGCTGTCAGAGCGCCGATCCTCCAATTCGCATTCCACTTCACTGCTCGGTCTGATACCGTCCGCCATCCTCTGGAATGTCGAGACGTAACGCGATGTACGATGTCATTGTTGTCGGCGGCGGCTCAGCCGGCGCTGCTGTTGCGGCCCGGCTTTCCGAGGATCACAGGCGCCGTGTCCTGCTGTTAGAGGCAGGCCTCGACTGGCGCGCTGACGAAGCGCCCTGGGAAGTCAGGACGCCGAATCCGATCCCGATCATCCACAAGCGCGAATATCAGGAGAAGTGGCAGTGGCCCGATCTCTTGACGCGCCGGGTGGCGGGGCAGGAGCCGCGCTTCTACTGGCGCGGCAAGGGGCTCGGCGGCTCCTCGATGATGAACGGCCAGATCGCGATCCGAGGCGTCGCCGATGCCTTCGACGATTGGGCCGCCAAGGGCTGCACCGGCTGGTCCGCCAGGGAGGTGATGCCGCTCTTCTCGGTGATCGAGGACGATCTTGAATTTGGTGATACCGAGGGACATGGACACGGCGGACCGCTGCCGGTCTATCGCGCGCCGCCGGACAAGTGGGGCCCGATCGATCGCGGCTTGCGCGATGCGGCGCTGGCGAGTGGCTATCCCTGGTGCGCCGATCTCAATGGTCCGGACGGCGAAGGCGTTGCGTGCTATCCCATCAACAGCCGCGACAGCCGCCGCATTACGACCAATGAGGGTTATCTGGAGCCGGCACGTGGCCGTGCCAGTCTGGAAATTCGTGGGCGTGCGCTGGTCGACCGTGTGCTGATCAGCGACGGCCGGGCGACCGGGTTGCGCGTTCACATTGAGGGGCAAGGCACCAGCGAGATCAGTGCGCGGCAGATCGTGCTGTGTGCCGGCGCGATCCACAGTCCGGCGATCCTGCTGCGCTCGGGCATCGGGCCGGCCGACGAGTTGAAGGCGATGGGGATTGCGGTCGAGCGCGATCTGCCAGTCGGCCGTCACTTCTTCGATCACCCGTTGTTTCGCGCCACGATCCAGCTCCACGAAAACCTGAGGCCGACCGATCGGGACACCCGCCACACCAATTGCTGTGTGACCTATTCCTCCGGCCTCGCCAATGGCGGCAAGCGCGACATGATCCTGATCGCGTTCAATCACCGCGGCATCGGCGTGCCCGGGGCGATCGGCGCCGGTCTGTTCAACGCCTATTCGCGCGGCACCCTCAAGCTGGCTTCCCCCGACCCATCGATCGATCCCATCGTCGAGGAGAACATGCTGGCCGATCCCCGCGACATGTTGCGGATGATGGACGCGGTGAAGCGCCTCGCCGTGATCACCTCGCAGCCGGCACTCGCCGGCATCGCGGATTGGATCAGGCTGACCGACACCGATCTGACATTGCCGCAGGCCGCCGCGCTGCCCGATCACGAGCTCGATGCGCTGCTGCGGCGTGAGACCGGCGACATCCAGCACGCCGCCGGCAGTTGCCGCATGAGCGGCGTCAACGATCCCGACGGTGTGGTCAATCCTGACGGCACCGTGAAGGGCATCTCGGGCCTGCGCGTCGCCGACGCTTCGATCATGCCATCCGATTGCCGCGCCAACACGCACTTCACGACGGTGGTGATTGGCGAGGCGATCGCGCGAATGATGATGCGGTAATTCTGCCGCGGCCACCTCCGCGTCATTGCGAGCAAGTGGCGAGGCCATCTCAGCTCGATCGGCCCATCATCCGTCACATGTATTGTCTTGTACTTTGGAGAAACCGCTCCTTCTCGCCCGGTGCGTAACCCTGCGAAGCTCCATAGTAAGGTTCATTGTATTGATTGTACGGCGCAGCCCGATAGTGGATCGGCGGCTTAGGTGAGGTGTATGTTTGGCGAGAATGACGCCGATGGGTCCCTCTGGCCGTGGCACCGGCGTAATATGGGTTGAGGATGCACATCTGACCGTTGGCCGACGCCCTGCATTGGTCCATCGTCGTGAAGCTGCACCTATAGTAGGGGCTGGTTCCGAAAGAGACGACGTGCAAGCAAACGGGAAAAGCCGGATCATATCGTTGAGCTCGGGCGTGCCCCGCTGCCAAGGCGATACTGACTGCTAGAATCGTCAAAGCCCATTTGCGCATTGGAGATTCCTCCAAGTTGGCCCAACGCACCGGTGACACTCCGACCATCGCCAGTATTGATCCAAGTCAATGCTCGGAGATCCGCGATGGCAACTTGCACACGACGAATCTGTGAGTGCACGCCCTCAAATCACCCCCGCCATCCGCAACGCCACGCCTGCCGCGCAACTGCAGGCGAGCACCGTCAGCATACCCAGCTTGAAGCGGAAGATCGCTGCTGCGGCGGCGATCGACAACAGGAGCGCGGGAACATCGACGCTCGTCAGCACAGGCCTGTCGAAATCGAGCGCGAAGGCGTGCACCGGCACGGTTTCGCGGAACAACGTGTGCAGTGCGAACCAGATCGAGAGGTTGAGGATCACACCGACGACGGCGGCGGTGATCGCGCTGAGTGCGCCGGCCAGCCCCGTGTTGCCGCGCAGTCGCTCGATATAGGGACCGCCGACGAAGATCCAGAGGAAGCAGGGCGTGAACGTGACCCAGGTCGCGAGCAAGCCGCCGAGAATTGCCGCCAGCATGGGCGAAAGGCCGCTGGCGTCGCGGTAGGCGGCCATGAAGCCCACGAACTGAAGCACCATGATCAGTGGACCCGGCGTGGTCTCGGCCATGCCGAGGCCGTCGAGCATCTCGTGCGGCTTCAGCCAGTGATAATGCTCGACCGCCTGCTGGGCCACGTAGGCCAGCACCGCATAGGCGCCACCGAACGTGACCATTGCCATTTTTGTGAAGAACAGCGCGATCTGGCTGAACACGCTGGCCTGGCCGAGGACCAACAGCAACACGATCACCGGCACCAGCCAGAGCGAAAGCCACAGCGCGGCGGTGCGGATCGCGCGCCCGGTGTCGGGGCGAACATGCTCCGGCACGGCCTCGCCGAGCATGCTGTCGATCAGGGCGCTGTTGCTGCCGTGGCCATGCGCGGCGGGCGCGAACTCCGGACGGCCGGCGCGCGCGCCGACATAGCCGATGATGCCTGCAGCGATGATGATCACGGGGAACGGGACGGCGAAGAAGAAGATCGCGACGAAGGCCGCGGCCGCGAGCGCGATCATGATGCGGTTCTTCAGCGCGCGCTTGCCGACGCGGAAGACGGCCTCGATGACGATGGCGAGTACCGCGGCCTTCAGGCCGAAGAACAGCGCCTCGACGAAGCTGACATTGCCGTAGGCCGCATAGATGTAGCTCAGGCCCATGATAGCGATGATGCCGGGCAGGATGAACAGCCCGCCCGCCATCAGCCCGCCCTTGGTGCGATGCATCAGCCAGCCGACATAGGTGGCAAGCTGCTGCGCCTCTGGTCCCGGCAGCAGCATGCAGTAGTTCAGCGCATGCAGAAAGCGGCCTTCGGAGATCCAGTTCTTTTCCTCGACCAGGATGCGATGCATCACCGCGATCTGGCCCGCGGGCCCGCCGAAGCTGAGGCAGGCGACGCGGAGCCAGACGCGAAAAGCTTCGCTGAGGCTGATGCCGTGACCGGCATCAGCCCCTGCTTGGGCGTTACGGATATCCATCACGCCTTGACCTTGTTGGTCGGCCAGTTGTGAGTCTCGCCCGTAGCGTCGCGGCACCATCGATAGAAGGCGTCGTAAAGGAGCATGCCGGCCTCGAGTTGTTCGAGGTCGTCGTCGTACATCCGCGACAACCCGAGTGAGGCTGCCAGGAGGCCGGGCGCTTCCGGTGCCAGATCAGGCCGCGCCGTGTCGGCGCCGCGCACCAGCGTGGCCAGCCGCAGCAGCGCCGGCGTGGCGATGCCGAACTCCTCGATCATCACGTCGAAGGTGCAGAGCCCGCCGCGGTGACTCCAGAACACGTCCTCGATGTCGAAGGGAGCGGCGTGGAAGCGCTCGCCCACCGCGACCACCTCGGAGGGCGCCACATAAAGGAACACCGCATTGGGATCGACGAAACGGCGGATCAGCCAGGGGCAGGCGATGCGGTCGACCTTCGGCCGGGCCCGCGTCACCCAGACCGTGCGCCCCTTGGCGTCGCGCGGCGGGAGCTTGCGGGCGTCGAGCAGCGGCAGCTTGGCCGCCTTCCAGCCTTCGAAACCGTCTTCCAGCGTTTCTGCGTCAGCGCCGAGCTGTCTCAGCCATGCGGCTGTGCCCTGCGCGAGCTTGGCGCCGCGCAGGCACGAGACGATGGTGGAGCGGCCGGCGAACTCGCCGCCCCATTCCGCCACGGTCTCATGGCTGAGCTTGATGGAGCCCGGGATCAGCCGCCGGTCTGCGGCAAAATCCTCCTCGCTGCGAACGTCGATCAGAACAGGGGCGTTGGCCGTGCCGATCAGGCGCGCCAATTTATCGGATGATATGGTCGTGAAACTTGACATGATGCGTCCTCGAAAGATCGGGGGACGCGATACTTGGGCATGTCGCCTCGTGGGGAGATCGCTCAATCCCCATGCGCTCATTACAGCGAAACCGCGCCGGCCTGTCAATCGTCGGTTTCATGGGCGATGTGCGTTAGCAAGGTATGCTGTTGCGCCTATAGTGAGGGAAAGCGGAATTCCACGGCCGGACTGGGGTTGATCCTCAGTCGCTGCAAGAAGGCTCTTCCAGGAGGGACCAAGGATGACACGCAAGTTCACGCTCGCTCTCGCCATCGCCGCGCTCGTGCTGTCTGCCCAGGCCGCGTTCGCGCAAAAGCCGGGCGTCGAAAAACTCTACATCCTCAATTGCGGAGAGGGCGTTGCCGGCGATATCTCGCGCTGGTCGCCCGGGGTGAACGAAGGCAAGTCGATGGACTTCGTCGACACCTGCTATCTCATCAAGCACAGCCAGGGCTGGTTCTTGTGGGACACCGGCATTCCCGACGCCGTCGCGTCAATGCCGAACGGGCTCGCGCCGGCCGATCCCAAGGCCGTCACCTGGCGGCGTCCGAAAACGCTTGCGGCGCAGCTCGAGCAGATCGGCGTGAAGCCCGCCGACGTCAAGGCGATGGCCGTCTCGCATACGCATCCCGACCATATCGGCAATGTCGAGATGTTCCCGCAGGCGACGCTCTACGTGCAGAAGGCCGAGTACGACTGGCCCGCTGCCAATAATGCGCCGCGCTTCAAGCCCTCGCATCCGGTCGAGCTTCTTGCCGGCGACAAGGATGTGTTCGGAGACGGCAGCATCACCATCCTGTCGACGCCCGGCCATACGCCAGGACATCAGTCGCTGCTGGTGAAATTGCCGAAGACCGGGGCGGTCGTGCTCTCAGGTGATGCCGTCCACTTCAAGGACAATTGGGACAACCGACGTGTGCCCAGCATGAACGCCAACAAGGAGCAGAGCGCGGCCTCGCTTCAGAAGATCGCCGACACGCTCGACAAGGAGAAGGCGCAGCTCTGGATCAACCACGACAAGGCGCAACGCGACGGCCAGAAGATGTCGCCGGAGTTTTACGACTGAGGCTGAGTCAGCTCTTCGGCACCGTGCGGGGCGGGCTATGATTGTCGGTCATGCTGCGCTTGTGGGCGAAAGCGCCGGCACGGTCAATCCGGCCGCCGCTCTGCGCGGATCAGGAACAGCGCCGCCAGCGCCGACAGGCTCAGCGCAGAGGAGACCATCAGCACCTTCGCGCCCATGACGTCGATCAACAGGCCGAAGGCCAGCGGCGCCACAGCCTGCGCCAGGCGTGCCGGCGCGCCGATGATGCCGAGGCGATAGCCGAAATCCTTCGGGCCGAAGATCGAGAGCGGCAGCGTTCCGCGCGCGATCGTCAAAATGCCATTGCCGGAGCCGTGCAGCAGCGCAAAGGCGCTTGCGGCGGGCGCGCCGAAGATGGCGACGACGGCCGCGCCGATCGGGTGCGTCAGGCAGGCAAGCCGTGTCGACCACAGCGGATGGAAACGGCTGAGCACGCTCGCTTCGAGAATGCGCGCGATCACCTGCGCCGGGCCGATCAGCGCGCCGGCGGCGATCGCCTCGACATGCGTCGCGCCCGTGGCTTCCAGGATGCGTGGGAAATGCACCGCCATCGCGCCAGTGACGGTCCAGACCGCGGCGAAGACAAAGGCGAGCAGGATCATGGTGCGGTCGATCGGCAAATGCGGCTTCTCCGCCGTCACTGCCGCCTGCTTCGCGCCCTTGATCGTCGGCAGCATGAAAAAGTTGAGGGGCAGGCCGATCAGGATGTTGGCTGCGGCCCAGGCAAAACAGGTGTCGCGCCAGCCGAAATGAGCAAGCCCCCAGGCGGTGAGCGGCCAGCCGACGGTCGAGGCAAAGCCCGCCATCAGCGTGATGCCGGTGATGGGCCTGCGCGCCTCCGTGCCGTAGATGCGGCCGAGCGCAGCAAAGGCGGCGTCATAGAGTCCCATCGCCATGCCGATGCCGAGCACGAGCCAGGCGAACGCCATCACGGCGACGGAGTGCGAGAAGCCGAGCAGGGCGAGGCCGGCGGCAATGGTCAGGTTCGAGGCCGACAGCACCTGCCGCCCGCCGACGAGATCGATCTGCCGGCCGATGCGTGGACCCAGCATCGCCGAGATCACGAGCGAGGCTGAGAACGCGCCAAAGATCCAGTTCGAGGAGACGCCGAGATCATGCGCCATGGGATCGGCGAGCAGGGCCGGCAAATAATAGCTGGAGGCCCAGGCCAGGGTCTGCGTCGTGCCGAGCGCGAAGATAATCGGAAGCTGGCGCTGGCTCATGTCGCGATATTTCTGGCCGTCTGTGTCATCATTTGCATTTGCGGCCCCAGGCGCGAGCGCGTCAACAGCGTCCGCGACATATTCGACCTGCTCCGGGCGGGAGCCTTCGCGGGGCGACGTTTTCGCGTGGCCTTTCGCTCGTCACGAATGCACGCCATAATGACGCATGCAACTCACCTCCCGCCTCGCGCTGATGAACTGGCTGACCGGTCAGGGGCTCACCGGCCTTCCCGAAATCGAGCTGCTGCGCGGCTTCTGCGAGCGCTGCCGCGCGGAAGGGCTGGAACTCTCGCGCGGTCTCGTCGTCATCGACACCCTGCATCCGATCTATGAGGGCCGCGGCTTCCGCTGGAGTGACCGGGCCAGCAACGAGAGCGATGTGTTCGAATATGGCTCGACCGCCGAAGGCGATGCGGCCAAGAGCTGGCGCCGCTCGACTTTCTTCCACATGCTCGAGCATGGCCACGACGAGATGGTGATCGATCTGGCCGACGCGCCCTCGATGGATTTCTCGCAGATCGGCGAACTCGCCGAGAAGGGCCACAAGCACTATGTCGCCTTCGTGCATCGCTTCGGCGAGAACGGCGCGCTCGGCCTGATGGATTGCCTCTATTCGTGCTGGACCACGCGGCGCGATGAAGGCTTTGACGAAGCCCAGCTGGAGGCTCTGCGCGATCTCGTGCCGGTGCTGGGGCTCGCGATCAAGTCGGCGCAGCAGGTCGACATCGCGCGCACGCTCGGCCGCGTCTATCTCGGGCGTGGCGCCTCCGAACAGGTGCTGGGCGGACGCATTTCGCGCGGCGTCACCGAGCGCATCAACGCCGTGCTCTGGTATTCGGATTTGCGCGGCTCGACCGGGATCAGCGAGAGCATCGGGCCGGACGAGATCATCCCGTTCCTCAACGACTATGCCCAGGCCGTGATTGACGCGATTCACGAGGCCGGCGGCGACGTCCTGAAGCTGATCGGCGACGGTGTGCTCGCGATGTTCACAGGCGAGGACATGGCGCACGCCCGCCGTGCCGCGCTACGCGCCGAGCATCTGTTCCGCCAGAACGTCGCGGCGCTGAACGCGCGCCGGACGGCTGACGGCCGGCCGACCACATCCGCCTATATCGGCCTGCATGTCGGCGAGGTCTTTTACGGCAATATCGGCAGCGAAGACCGGCTCGACTTCACCGTGGTGGGGCCGACAGTGAACGAGGTCAGCCGTATCGCCTCGATGAGCCGCTCGGTCGACCGCGAGCTGCTGGCCTCGGCCGAGTTCTACAAGGGCCTCGACGCCGCCGGCCGCCGCTATCTCGTCTCCACCGGTCGCTATGCGCTGCGCGGCATCGGCCGCGCGCAGGATCTCTACACGCTCGACCCCGATGTCGATGCGAGCGAGCCGGTGACAGGCAGCTACGAGCGGTATCTGGCGAATTAGGCCCGCGCCGTCACTTCATCCCCCACCATGGCCGGCTGCCGATCGAGCGCTACTGCCGGCGACAGCCAGATCACCAGCGCCTGCACACCGAACACGGCTGCGGCGAGATACAGGCACGCCTCCGCGCTCCAGACACCGCCGACGATCGCGCCCAGCGCCGAGCCGAGCGGGCGGGCGCCATAGCTCATGATGTTGATGGCGGAGACGCGGCCGAGCAGGCGTGGTGGCGTGACCGACTGGCGCAACGTCGTGGTCGAGATCACCCAGAGGATCGGCCCGACGCCGAGCAGGAAGAAGCTGAGACCGGCAAGCCAGGGTGAGGGCACCAGCACCGTCAGCGCCATCACCACGGCTGCGACGAAGCCGGTGACCGGGCCGAGGCCGACCACTGTGCCGAAAGCAATGCGTTTCATCACGCGCGTGGCAAACAGCGCGCCGATCACCATGCCGACCCCGTACATCGTCAGTACAGTACCGACCCCGGCGGCGGTCAGGCCGAGATGGCGCACGGCGTAGGGCACGAACACTGCGATCTGCAAAAACCAGCCGGTGTTGAAGATGAATTGGGTGATGAACACGGGACGCAGCAGCCGGTGATGAAACACGAAGCCGGCGCCTTCGCGAATGTCCTGGAACGGATGGCGGCGCGGCACCGGCGCACGCGCGGGCTCGTAGAGGCCGGACAGCAAGACCACGGCGATCGCCGAGAGCGCGGCGGCAAAGCCGAAGGCCGGGCTGGCGCCCCACCATCCCACCAGGGCGCCGCCGAGCGCGGGGCCGCTTGCGAAGGCGATGGTGCGCGCCAGCTCGATGCGCGCATTCGCAGCCGGCAGCAGTTCCGCGCTCACCAGCGAGGGCACCAGGGCGGGGGCCGCGACGCTGTAGACGACGGTGCCGCACACAGCAGCAAAGCCGAGCAACGCCAACAGCGACAGATTGAGCGCACCGAGTGCGAGCAGCAGGACGATGGTCGCCAACGCCACCGCGCGCAGCGCCTCGGCCCCCGCCATCAGCGAACGTCGGGAGATGCGGTCGGCAAGCAGGCCGGCCGGAATCGCGAACAGGACGAAGGGCAGGGTGAGCGCGGTCTGGAGCAGGCCGGTCTGCCCTTCCGCCACGCCCAGCGTCAGCACGGCGACGATCGGGGCAGCAGCCAATGCGATCTGCTCGGCCGACTGCGCGGCGAGGTTGGACCAGGCGAGGCGGTTGAAGGTGTCGGGGAGGCGGGGCGGATTCGACATGGCTCATTTCCTGCAAACTCGTGATGGCGCCAGTATCGGCGTCCGAGCGTCCCCAAACCCACCCGCTTCCCGACAGGGCGGTGCAAAACGGGGACGGTGGGCGGGAACCTACGCGGCTAGATGCAGTTGCAAATGAGTTGCAATAAGGCTCGACTTCGGTATTCTCGCCCCATGGATGCCCGATCGCCCGATCTGACCCAGGATTCTGCCCAAAACGCCGGCGGCTGGCGCACTGACGCGCCGACCACGAAGAGCCTCGCCGAGGTGAACGCCACGGTGGCCATCCCCGCGGCCGGAGCATGGTGGCGGCGGCTGCTGGCCTTTGTCGGCCCGGGCTACATGGTCTCGGTCGGCTATATGGACCCCGGCAATTGGGCGACCGACCTCGCCGGTGGATCGAAGTTTGGCTACACGCTGCTCTCGGTCATCCTGCTCTCGAACTTGATGGCGATCCTTCTGCAGTCGCTGGCGGCACGGCTCGGTATCGTCACCGACCGCGACCTCGCGCAGGCCTGCCGCGCGACCTATTCGCCGGCGGTCAACTTCCTGCTGTGGCTCGCCTGCGAGGCGGCGATCATCGCCTGCGATCTCGCCGAGGTGATCGGCACCGCGATTGCGCTGAAACTCCTGTTCGGCATTCCCCTGATCGGCGGCGCACTGATCGCTGCGCTCGACGCATTCCTGCTGCTCGTCCTGATGAACCGCGGCTTCCGCTTCCTCGAAGCCTTCGTCATGGCGCTGCTGGCTGTGATCGCGGTGTGCTTCGCGGTCCAGATCGTCGCCGCGGCGCCGCCGGTTGCGGAGGTGCTGCGCGGCTTTGCGCCGAAGACCGACATCTTCACCAATTCCGAGATGCTCTACATCGCCATCGGCATCATAGGCGCAACCGTGATGCCGCATAATCTCTATCTCCACTCCTCGATCGTGCAGACGCGCGCCTATGCGCGCAACGAGGAGGGCCGGCGCGAAGCGATCAAATGGGCAACGACAGACTCGACCGTTGCGCTGATGCTGGCGCTATTCATCAACGCCGCGATCCTCGTGGTGGCGGCCGCGACCTTTCACAAGAGCGGCCATTCCGACGTCGCCGAGATCGGCCAGGCGTTTGAGCTGCTCTCGCCGCTGCTCGGTCTTGGCATTGCTTCGACATTGTTCGCCGTGGCGCTGCTGGCTTCGGGCCTGAATTCGACGGTCACCGCGACGCTCGCCGGCCAGATCGTGATGGAAGGCTTTCTCGATCTGCGCCTGCCGAACTGGGCGCGCCGCCTGCTCACGCGCGGCATCGCCATCATCCCGGTGATCGCCGTCACCGCGATCTATGGCGAACGCGGCACCGCGGATCTGCTGGTGTTCAGCCAGGTCGTGCTGTCGATGCAGCTGCCCTTCGCCGTCATCCCGCTGGTGCGCTTTGTCTCCGATCGCCGCAAGATGGGGCAGTTCGCGATACCGCCATACGTCGCCGCGATCGCGTGGATTGTCGCGGGCGTGATCGTGATTTTGAACGCCAAGCTGCTGGTGGATACGCTGTTCGGGTGAGGGCGCTAATCCTGCGGCTCGGACGTCGCATCGCCCTGTGCGTCGATGCGAAGCCAGCCTGAGGGGGCAAGCCGCTGCTGCGGCAGGAAGCGGGCCTTGTAGTCCATCTTCTTGGAGCCTTCGATCCAGTAGCCGAGATAGACGTAAGGCAGGCCTTGCCGGCGCGCGCGCGCGATGTGATCGAGGATCATGAAGGTGCCCATCGAGCGGCTGACCTGGTTCGGCTCGAAGAACGAATAGACCATCGACAACCCGTCGCTGAGCACGTCGGTGAGCGCGACCGCGATCAACTCCTCGCCGCGGCCGGTGATGCCGCTGTCGGGGCCACGCTTGCGGTACTCGATGATGCGGGTTTCGACATGGCTGTCCTCGACCATCATGGCGTAGTCGAGCACGGTCATGTCGGCCATGCCGCCATGGCGGTGGCGCGCGTCGAGATAGGCGCGGAACACCGAATATTGCTCGGACGTCGGCACCGCGCTGCGCTGCTCGCCGACGATGTCGGCGTTGCGCGCCATCACCTTGCGGAAGTTGCGGGACGGACGGAACTCGTTGGCGACGACGCGGACCGAGACGCAGGCCCGGCACTGATCGCAAGCGGGCCGGTATGCGATCGACTGACTGCGGCGGAACCCGCCATGGGTCAGGAGGTCGTTGAGATCGCCGGCGCGGTCACCCACGAGGTGCGTGAACACCTTGCGCTCATGCCGACCCGGCAGATAAGGGCAGGGGGACGGCGCCGTGAGGTAAAATTGTGGGGTGTCGCGCGAGTGCTGGGTCAAGGGACGTCGTGGGCCTCCGAAGTGAGCATCAGCATCGCGCTACGAAAGCTCCCGGTCAATCGGTCCGCTGGGCTGGTCAGATCGGCCAGCCTAGCGGATCCAGGTTAGTAGGTCCTTGATCACAAGGTTCTCAATAGGTCCTCGCCGTCTGGGGGACGGGCGCCCGAACGGAATTGTTGATCACGATCGTGCCCAGCACGAAATCATGCAGCAGGCGCCGGCGGCCGTTGAACAGTCCAACGAGCACCACGAACGGCGACAAGAACGAGACCGAGACCCAGAACAGCACGGCATGGGTGGCGCCGAGCACAAAGTAGCCGGGCGCGCCGTACCAGGTGCGCAACTCCAGATCCATGATCCGCATCCCGATCGTCGCCGACGATGGACCGCCGATGCAAGCGCCGTAATAGACGATGGCCCAGATCACGGAGGCCGGCCAGGCTAGCCAGAACAGTGCCCAGCCGAAACCGAGCGTCACCACGCCGAACAGCGCGATGAAGATGTAGCCGAGGATAACGGGAACAGAGATCACGACCATGTCGATCAGGAACGCGAACACGCGTCGCGTCGCGACACCGCGGAACAGTTCCGGATGCAAATAGGGATCATAGGCGTGCGCCGCGCCATCGCTGCGCCAAGGGCGCGCTTGCGGGCCGGAATTGCCCGAGTCCGAATACGACATTGTCCGTTCTCCCAGCGAAAACTCCGCAAGGCAGGACATGGGAACACGCATTTCCCCTGCCAAGGGCGCGCAGGCATTAACAAGCCGAAATATTCCGGCGATTCGGGGGCGGGAGCGGCCTCTGGCGCAGGATCTCGTAAGGTGGGCAAAGGCGCGTTTTGCGCCGTGCCCACGATAGCTCACACTTGAGTGCGCAGCTTCTCCGCCGCCTTCGGCGCAAAGTAGCTGAGTACGCCGTCGGCGCCGGCGCGCTTGAAGGCGAGCAGGCTCTCCATCATCGCGCGGTCGCCGTCGAGCCAGCCGTTGTTGGCGGCCGCCGCGATCATCGCGTATTCGCCGGAGACCTGGTAGGCGAAGGTCGGCATCGCAAACGTGTCCTTCACGCGGCGGACCACGTCGAGATAGGGCATGCCGGGCTTCACCATCACCATGTCGGCGCCCTCGGAGATGTCGAGCTCGACCTCGCGCAGTGCTTCGTCGGTATTGGCGCTGTCCATCTGATAGGTGCGCTTGTCGCCGGTCAGCGTCTTGGCCGAGCCGATGGCGTCGCGGAACGGGCCGTAGAAGGCCGAGGCGTACTTTGCGGCATAGGCCATGATCTGCACATCGAGCAAGCCGGTGCGGTCCAGCGCCTCGCGGATCGCGGCGACGCGGCCGTCCATCATGTCCGAAGGCGCGATGATGTCGCAGCCGGCTTCCGCCTGCACCAGCGCCTGGCGCACCAGCACCGCGACCGTTTCGTCATTCAGAATCTTGCCGTCCGAGATCAGGCCGTCGTGGCCGTGGCTGGTGAAGGGATCGAGCGCGACATCGCAGAGGATTCCAATCTCCGGAAATTCCTTCTTGATCGCGCGCACCGCCTGGCAGACCAGATTGTCCGGGTTGGTCGCTTCCGAGCCCTCTTCGTCGCGCAAGGACGGGTCGGTGTAGGGAAACAGCGCGAGGCAGGGGATCGTCAGTTTCATCGCGCGCTCGGCCTCGCGCACGGCCTGGTCGACGCTGAGGCGCTCGACGCCGGGCATCGAGGCGATCGACTCGCGCTTGTTGTTGCCGTCGATCAGGAATAGCGGCCAGATCAGGTCGTCGGTCGTGAGCACATTCTCCCGCACCATGCGCCGGGCCCATTCGGCCTTGCGGTTGCGGCGCGGGCGGACGGTCAGATCGAGGGCATGGGGCACCGCGGCACCCGTCCCGCGCGCGACCTCGCGCAGTTCGATCGGACGTCCGTATTTGATCGCCATTACTGTTCTCCCGACTGGAATTATTCTTATACCAGCTCGCATGGTTCCCGTCACCGCGGCCTGACCTTCCGCAGGGTGATGGCAGCCGATTGATTTTGCGGGGCGAAACAGCCAGAAGGGGACATGTCCGAGATCTCCACCCGCGATACGGCCCGCGACAGCGCCAATGCCAGGGACGCCGTCAGAGACAGCGCCCGAGACAGCGCGATGTCGGTGGCCGCGATCTCGTCGGAGCGGGCCGAGTCCGACGAGAATGTCTGGACGCGCCGGCTTGTGCTGTTCCTGCGAGTGATGGCGCTGTTGTCGATCCTCAAGGGCCTCTACCACTGGGCACAAGTGACCGGCTTCGTCGGCGGCGAGGACGAGGCGTTCGAGAACCAGTCCATGGCCTGGCAGGCTTCGACCATCTACTTTGCCGTGATCGAGCTCGTCGCCGCCGTTGGCCTTTGGCTCGCCACGCCCTGGGGCGCTGTGGTGTGGCTCACGACCGTGGTCTCAATGGCCGTGATCGAGCTGATGTTTCCGGGCATCTATGGCGGCAGCTTGATCGTCGTCGGCGTCGAGGCGTTCATGCTCGCCGCTTATCTCGCGCTCGCCTGGATGGCCGCGCGTGAACGGCCGCCGTAGCGCAGACGATTCAACACACACACGCTCTCGCGCCCCGGACGCTGCGCAGCACGCAGTGATGCGCTGCAGAGCCGGGGTCCAATCTCTCGGCAAATCTAACTTTTGGCTTTCTAGGTCCCGGATCTGCGCTTCGCTTGTCCGGGACACGCGCGCCGAGTTTGCGAAGTCGTGGTGACTTGGTTGACCGCTGGTTGCCTCAAATTCGAGGTAACTTTTCATTGACCTAGCGATTTCAGCCACAGCTCTTACGTGAGCGTTTCGAAACGGGGCGGGGCTGTTCTGGAATGTGACATCAGGAGCGGACGGAGGGTGAACAGGACCTTGTGACGGTCAACAGACGGTTGCGAAAAGTGCTTGTGGGACAGGCTTAATCCGCAATTCACTGTCTTAAATTCATGATCTCTTTATTCTCTTATTTAAGCCGATCTTCAAACGCCCCCCTTAAGTTGCACCTATCAGACGGAGCACAAGTTTCGTCGAATAAGTGTCGATAAAAACGACAACAGGGGAAGTGTCATGATGAAAGCCGTCGCAACTGCGGCAGATACCGCAGAGCGCGTTTCGGGCCCGCAGGGTTCGGTGCAGTCGCTCTATCTGGAAGCATTGACTCTGGTGGAGCGGCTGCATCGCCGGCTCCTCGACGTGATCAAGGACGAGTTCGATCGTCGTGGCCGCGCCGACATCAACTCCGTGCAGGCGCTCCTGCTCTATAACATCGGTGACAAGGAGCTGACCGCGGGCGAGCTGCGCACGCGCGGTTACTATCTCGGCTCCAACGTCTCCTACAATCTGAAGAAGCTCGTCGAGCTCGGCTTCCTCGACCATCAGCGTTCGCGCGTTGACCGCCGCTCGGTGCGCATCCGCCTGACGCCGCAGGGCCAGGAAGTCCGCCGCATCGTCGACTCTCTCTACCAGAAGCACGTCAAGACGGTGGAGCAGGTCGGTGGCATCTCCGGCGAGGAGTTCTCGACCCTCAACAAGTCGCTGCACCGCCTCGAGCGGTTCTGGACCGACCAGATCCTGTATCGCCTCTGATTTCCAGAGGAACAAGGCCAAGCCGGCCCATAACAAGACCGGCAGGCCTTCTGACGTGCTTGCCTTCCCCAAGCGCGCCGGCCCGGCTTGCTCCGGACCGGTGCGTTTTGACGTCATTTCGCGCTTGCGAAAAAATGACCTGATAGGCGGAACCAGATCCTCGCGTCACAGTTGTCTTTCCGGATTGGAGGACGCGATGCTGGTCGAGCGCGGGATGCAGGCAATGAACGTCGAACTCGTGAGCGATGCCTATGCCATCGCCGCGAATTACCTCCGCCGCTCCGGCTCGATCCCCGACACGCTCGTCACCAACGAACGCCTGCTCGAGATCATCATCAAGCTGCTCCAGCACGGCGAATTCAACAAGCTCAGGCTCGCCAACAAGGCGATCACGCGCTTCGAGGCGCAGCCCGAGGCCAGGGCGGTTGCCTGATCAAGACTCCCAAAATTCTGCAAGACCAGAGGGTGCCATGGAAGCTGCCATCGACCGCATCATGAAGACCTATGACCTGCTCGCCAACCGGACGGCGGCGGCGAGCGATGAGGCGCGGATCAAGGTGACCAACTACCTCAACACTCTGATGGAAGCCGGGGAAAAGGACACCCACAGGTTGACGGTCTGCGGCCTGACCTATCTGCGCCAGCTCGACGGCAGCGTGGATCCGGTAAAGGCGGGGTATACCGGGCTGTAGACCGGCAGAGCGGAGGGGCAATTTGCTGCCCGGAGGGCCACCGGCCCAGCCGGCGCAAGGGTTGGGCCGCCGAACCGGCCAATCCGCGTCTCCATGCCGGGCAGTCCCGTCAGCTCGCGGGGCTCGAAATCCGACCATCTCCACAATATCTGGCATAATTCCGAGGCCCGACCCGCAAATGCTTGGCCGGGGCGGGGTGATGTGGTAGATCGCGCTCGCCGCTTCCGATCGCCACACCAAGACCCCCGTAGCCCGCCAAAAGGCTGCGGCGCTGGAGATATTCGCAAGATGACCCTCGCAAAGACCGCCTCTGCGCCCGATTCGTTTTTCACGGCCTCGCTCGAGCAGGCCGACCCGGAAATCGCCGCCGCCATCAAGGGCGAACTCGGCCGGCAGCGTCATGAGGTCGAGCTGATCGCCTCCGAGAACATCGTCAGCCGGGCCGTGCTGGAAGCGCAGGGTTCGGTCATGACCAACAAGTATGCAGAGGGTTACCCGGGCGCGCGCTATTACGGCGGTTGTGAGTGGGTCGACGTCGCCGAGAACCTCGCGATCGATCGCGCCAAGAAGCTGTTCGGCGCCAACTTCGCCAACGTGCAGCCGAACTCCGGCAGCCAGATGAACCAGGCCGTGTTCCTGGCGCTGCTCCAGCCCGGCGACACCTTCATGGGACTCGATCTTGCGGCCGGCGGCCATCTCACCCACGGCTCGCCCGTGAACATGAGCGGCAAGTGGTTCAAGGCTGCGCACTACACCGTGCGCCGCGAGGACCAGCTCATCGACATGGACGCAGTCGCCAAGCAGGCCGAAGAGGTCAAGCCGAAGCTGATCGTCGCCGGTGGCTCCGCCTATTCGCGCGCCTGGGATTTCAAGCGTTTTCGTGAGATCGCGGACTCGGTCGGCGCGTACCTGCTGGTCGACATGGCGCATTTCGCGGGCCTCGTTGCCGGTGGCGTTCATGCTTCGCCCGTGCCGTATGCCCACATCACCACCACCACGACACACAAATCGCTGCGTGGACCGCGCGGCGGCCTGATGCTGTGGAATGACGAGGCGCTGACCAAGAAGTTCAACTCGGCGATCTTCCCGGGGCTCCAGGGCGGCCCCCTGATGCATGTGATCGCAGCCAAGGCGGTCGCCTTCGCCGAGGCATTGCGTCCGGACTTCAAGATCTATGCGAAGAACGTCGTCGAGAATGCCAAGGCGCTGGCCGAGGCGATGAAGAGCCATGGGTTCGACATTGTCTCCGGCGGCACCGATAACCATCTGATGCTCGTTGACCTCCGGCCGAAAGGCCTGAAGGGCAACGCCTCGGAGAAGGCGCTGGTTCGCGCCGCCATCACCTGCAACAAGAACGGCATTCCCTTCGACCCCGAGTCGCCGTTTGTCACCTCGGGTATTCGCCTCGGCACGCCAGCGGCGACCACCCGCGGCTTCGGCGTCGCTGAATTCCAGCAGGTCGGCGGCATGATCGCCGAGGTGCTCAACGCGATCGCGCAGTCCTCCGACGGCAAGGCGCCGCTGGTGGAAGCCGCGATCAAGGAACGGGTCAAGGAGCTCACCGACCGGTTCCCGATCTATCAGTAAGGCTGGGATCAACGGATGCGCTGCCCGAACTGCAACAGTCTCGATACGCAGGTAAAGGACTCGCGTCCGACCGAAGAGTCTTCCGTCATCCGCAGGCGGCGCGTGTGCATCGCCTGCAATTTTCGGTTCACCACTTTCGAGCGCGTGCAATTGCGCGAGCTCACGGTGATCAAGCGCAACGGCCGTCGCGTGCCTTTTGACCGCGACAAGTTGATGCGTTCAGTGTCGATCAGCTTGCGGAAGCGGCCGGTCGAGCCTGAAAGGGTGGAGAAGATGGTCTCCACCATCGTGCGCGAGCTCGAGACCGGGGGCGAGGCCGAGATCTCCTCCGAGGTGATCGGCGAGACCGTGATGGAGCATCTGCGCACGCTCGATGACGTCGCCTATGTGCGCTTCGCCTCGGTCTACCGCAATTTCCGCGAGGCCAAGGATTTCGCCGACGTGCTCGGCGAGCTCTCCGGTGAGGAGGAAGCGCGGCTCGCCGCGATCCGCAAATGATCTTCCGCATCCTGGAGGATCAGTTCGCCCGGAAGATCCGTGAGTCCAAGGACGCCGATCAGCGCTTCATGCAGCTGGCGCTGGCGCTTGGCCGGCGCGGGCAGGGGCGCACCTGGCCCAATCCGGCCGTGGGCGCCGTCATCGTCAAGGACGGCGTCATCGTCGGCCGCGGCTGGACGCAGTCCGGCGGACGGCCGCATGCCGAGCCTGAAGCGTTACGGCGGGCAGGCGAGGCGGCGCGCGGCGCCACGCTCTACGTCACGCTCGAGCCTTGCTCGCATTTCGGCAAGTCGCCGCCCTGTGCCGATGCGGTGATCGCCGCCGGCATCAAGCGCGTTGTGGCGGCGATCGAGGATCCCAATCCTGAAGTTGCAGGGCAGGGCCATGCGCGCCTTCGCGCCGCCGGCATTGCGGTGGATGTGGGCCTGTGCGCGGCGGAGGCCGCGTTCGACCATGCCGGCCATTTCCGTCGCATCCGCGACAGGCGTCCGCACGTCATCCTGAAGCTTGCGGTCTCGCCCGACGGCAAGATCGGCGCTGAGGGCGGCAAGCCGCTTGCGATCACGGGCCAGGCCGTGCGCGATCGCGTGCATCTCCTGCGCGCGCGAAGCGATGCGGTCCTCGTCGGTATCGGCACGGTGCTGGCGGATGATCCGCAGCTCAATTGCCGCCTGCCAGGCATGGCGGCGCGCTCGCCGGTACGCGTCGTGCTTGACCAGAGCCTGCGCATCCCGGCCTCGAGCCAGCTCGTGCGCTCCGCGCGCGAGACGCCGCTTTGGGTGATCGGCTCGGAGGTTGCGGAAGCGGCCGTTGCGACCCGCCTTGGCGCAGCCGGTGCGCAAATCATGCGCATGCCGCCGAACGGTGCATCCGGGCTCGATCTTCCGGCCGTGCTGCATGCGCTGGCCGAGAAGGGCATCACGCGGCTGATGGTCGAGGGCGGCAGCCGCGTTGCGGCATCCTTCGTATCGGCCGACCTCGTCGACGAGATCTGGTTGTTCCGCGGAGCGGAAGAGGTTGGCCCCGCCGGGGTCGATGCGCTCGATGCATTGCCCCTGTCGAAAATCACGCAGTCGCAGGCCTACAAGGTTCATGCTAGCGAGACGTTCGACCACGATACTCTCACCATCTACGAGCGCGCCTAACATGTTCACCGGCATTGTCACCGATATCGGCGAGATCGTCAGCTTCAAGCCCGTGGCGCAAGGGCAATTGCACCGTCTGCGTATCGCCTGCAGCTACGATCAAGCTACCATCGCCGACGGCGCCTCGATCGCCAACAACGGCGTCTGCCTTACTGTGGTCGCCTCCGGCGTCGCCGATGGCAAGGATTCTAAACAAAGTACCTGGTTTGACGTCGATGCCGCCGCCGAGACGCTGGCGCTGACGACGGCGAAGCACTGGAAGCTGGGCACGCGGCTCAATCTCGAGCGTGCGCTCAAGATCGGCGACGAACTCGGCGGCCACATCGTCGCCGGCCATGCCGACGGCATCGCCACCGTCGTCAGCCGCGAGGACCTGCCCGACATGGCGCGGTTCAAGCTCTCCACGACGCGGGAGCTGGCGCGCTTCATCGCTACCAAGGGCTCGATCACGCTCGACGGCGTGTCGCTGACGGTCAATACGGTCGATGACGCGACCTTTTCGGTGCTGATCATCCCTCATACTCTTGATGTCACGACCATCGGCGGCTGGAAGGCGGGCAGTGAGGTGAATATCGAGGTCGACCTGATGGCCCGCTATGCGGCGCGGCTGACGGAAATGACGGTTTAAGAACTTGGCTTACGTGCCCGCGGCGACTACATAACGCGCCGACCCAAGAGACGACTGACTAAAACGGATCGAGACGATGGCAGACGCGCGGCGCGCACCCCTGAAGGACCAGACCGACATTTCCGGCGCGCGTGCGCTTGTGGTCGAGGCGCGGTTCTATGACGATCTCCAGGACGCGCTTCTGGACGGTGCCGTGACCGAGCTGAAGGCCGCCGGCCTGACCCATGACGTGATCACGGTTCCCGGTGCGCTGGAGATCCCGGCGGCGGTGGCGATTGCTGTCGACGCGGCTGCGGCGAACGGCAAGCCCTATGACGCGGTGATCGCGCTTGGCTGCGTGATCCGCGGCGACACCATTCATTTCGAGATCGTCTCGCAGGAATCCTCGCGCGCGCTGATGGATCTCGCGGTGGCGCGCAAGCTGCCGCTCGGCAACGGTATCCTCACCGTCAACAACGAGGACCAGGCCTGGGCGCGGGCGCGCGCCAGCGAACTCAACAAGGGCGGCGATGCCGCGCGCGCCGCGATCGCGATGCTGCGCATCAAACGCCGTCTGGCGCGGGCCTGAGCCATGGCTGACATCAGGAAACCGGCAGGTCCTGCGGAGAAGAAGGCGAACCGGCGCGGTGCGGCGCGGCTTGCGGCCGTCCAGGCGCTGTACCAGATGGATATCGCCGGCGCCGGCATCAACGACATTTTTGCGGAGTTCGAAAGCCACTGGCTCGGCAACGAGGTCGAGGGCGACACCTATCTGCCGGCGGAAGCCGCGTTCTTCCGTGACGTCGTCTCCGGCGTCGTTCGCGACCAGAAGAAGCTCGATCCCCTGATCGATGAGGCGTTGTCGAAGGGCTGGCCCTTGAAGCGGATCGAGGCGATCTTGCGCGCGGTGTTGCGGGCAGGGGCCTATGAGCTCCAGCATCGCAAGGATGTGCCCGGCCGCGTGGTGGTCTCCGAATATGTCGATGTCGCCAATGCCTTCGTCGACCGCGACGAGACCGGCATGGTCAACGCAGTGCTCGACCAGATCGGCCGCCAGTTTCGCGGTGACGAATTCGGGCGGGGCTAGGTCGCACATTCCGCTGTCACCACCCGCGAAAGCGGGTGATCGAGTACGCCGCGGCAGCGGCAATTGATTTCGGGCGTCTCGGCGTACTGGATCGCCCGGTCGAGCCGGGCGATGACCGTGAAGTGTGGGGCTAGCGCCGATGACCAACGCACAAGACGCTTCCGCCGAAGACTCCCTCATCGCGCGCTATTTCAAGCCGCTGGCGACTGATCCCGGTGCGTTCGGGCTGGTCGATGACGCCGCGATCCTGTCCTCGTCCGGCGACGACATCGTCGTCACCACCGATGCCGTCGTCGAAGGCGTGCATTATCTTGCCAACGATCCCCCCGAAACCATTGCGCGCAAGGCGCTTCGGGTGAACCTGTCTGATCTCGCCGCCAAGGGGGCTGCGCCCGCCGGCTTCGTGCTGACGCTGGCACTGCGCGCCAAGGAAGACTCCTGGCTGAGGCCGTTTGCGGATGCGCTCGGCGAGGACGCTGAGACCTTTGCCTGTCCGCTGCTCGGCGGCGACACGGTATCGACGCCGGGCCCGCAGATGATCTCGATCACGGCCTTCGGCCGCGTGCCAAAGGGGCGGATGGTTGGCCGCACCGGCGCGCGGCCGGGCGACGTTATCCTGGTGACGGGGACGATCGGCGATGCCGCGCTCGGCCTCGATGTGCTCACCGGTGGTGCTGCGGCCACGGCGCTGACGTCCGATCCAGCTGCAAGAGAAGCGCTGATCGCGCGCTATCTGATCCCGCAGCCGCGCAACGTGCTGGCGCAGGCCGTGCGCGACCGCGCGACCGCGGCGATGGACGTCTCCGACGGGCTCGCGGGCGACCTGACGAAACTCTGCGCGGCGTCCGGCGTCTCGGCCACGATCAACGTGGCGCGCGTGCCCCTCTCACCCGCTGCGGCCGGCCTGGTTGCCTGCAACGCCATTTGCGTTGAGACGCTGCTTGCCGGGGGCGACGACTACGAGGTGCTCTGCACGGTGCCGCCGGCACAGAGCGATGCGCTGATGGAAGCGGGGCGGGCAGTGGGTCTGGCCGTCACGGCGATCGGCACCATCGTCGCGGGCCATGAGCGGCCGTGCTTCCTGGATGGGCAAGGCCAGGAGTTGGTCTTGAAGCGGCTGTCCTACAGCCACTTTTAGGAATTGCGCCAGGCTGGCGCCCAGCCGCGCGGGATTAGGTCTAAATACCTGCCGAGATCGGCCTTTTCGGCCTTATCCGGCGTTGCACCCTCAATTTGATTTTGGCAAGCTTGCAATCGACTAGGGCCGCCCCTTCGGGCAAGGGGCGGCCCTGTTCAACATAAGGGCGCCGCACCGCTTGTCGGAAAAACAAAAGGCGCCGGGGGTACGTACATCAAGGATCTGAGGCAAAAAATCACATGACAGCATTATGGTTGATTGTGCTCTGCGGAGTGCTTTCCGTCGTCTACGCGATTTGGGCGACGTCTTCGGTGTTGAGCGCGGATGCGGGGTCACCGCGCATGCAGGAGATCGCGGGAGCGGTCGCTGAGGGTGCACAGGCGTATCTGCGACGCCAATACACCACGATCGGAATTGTCGGCATCGTCATCTTCGTGCTGCTTGCCTACTTCCTTGGTCTCTACGTCGCCATCGGCTTCTTGATCGGCGCAATCCTGTCGGGGGCGGCCGGCTTCATCGGCATGAACGTCTCTGTCCGCGCCAATGTGCGCACCGCGCAGGCTGCGACGACGTCGCTCGCCGGCGGCCTCGAACTCGCCTTCAAGGCGGGCGCGATCACCGGCATGCTGGTGGCGGGTCTCGCGCTGCTTGGCGTGACGCTGTATTTCGGCTTCCTGGTTCACTCGCTGAAGCTCGCACCCGACAGCCGCACCGTCATCGACGCCATGGTGGCGCTCGGCTTCGGCGCCTCCCTGATCTCGATCTTCGCCCGTCTCGGCGGCGGCATCTTCACCAAGGGTGCGGACGTCGGCGGCGATCTCGTCGGCAAGGTCGAAGCGGGCATTCCCGAGGACGATCCGCGCAACCCGGCCACGATTGCCGACAACGTCGGCGACAACGTGGGCGATTGCGCCGGCATGGCCGCCGACCTCTTTGAGACCTACGCAGTGACAGCGGTCGCCACCATGGTGCTCGCGGCGATTTTCTTTGCGAAGACGCCGATCCTCGCCAACATGATGACGCTGCCGCTCGCGATCGGCGGCATCTGCATCATCACCTCGATCATCGGCACCTTCTTCGTGAAGCTCGGGCCGAGCCAGTCGATCATGGGCGCGCTCTACAAGGGCCTGATCGCAACCGGCGTGCTGTCGCTGATCGGCATTGCCGGCGTGATCTACTATCTGATCGGCTTCGGCAAGCTCGACGGCGTCGAGTACACCGGCATGTCGCTGTTCCAATGCGGCGTGGTCGGCCTCATCGTCACCGCGCTGATCATCTGGATCACCGAATACTACACCGGTACGGACTATCGTCCGGTGAAGTCGATCGCCCAGGCCTCGGTGACCGGTCACGGCACCAACGTGATCCAGGGTCTCGCCGTCTCGATGGAAGCGACCGCGCTGCCCGCGATCGTCATCATCGCCGGCATCCTGGTCACCTACAGCCTCGCCGGCCTGTTCGGCATCGCGATCGCGACCGCCACCATGCTGGCGCTGGCCGGCATGGTCGTAGCCCTCGACGCGTTCGGCCCGGTGACTGACAACGCCGGCGGCATCGCCGAGATGGCGGGTCTGCCCAAGGAAGTGCGCAAGTCGACCGACGCGCTCGACGCGGTCGGCAACACCACCAAGGCGGTGACGAAGGGATACGCGATCGGCTCCGCCGGTCTCGGTGCGCTCGTGCTGTTCGCGGCCTACAACCAGGACCTCAAGTTCTTCGTTGCGGACTCCGCGAACCACGCCTACTTCGCCGGCGTCAATCCGGACTTTTCGCTGAACAATCCGTACGTCGTGGTGGGCCTGCTGTTCGGTGGCCTGCTGCCATACCTGTTCGGCGCGATGGGCATGACCGCGGTCGGCCGTGCGGCCGGCGCGATCGTCGAGGAGGTACGTCGTCAGTTCCGCGAGAAGCCGGGCATCATGCAGGGTACCGACAAGCCTGACTACGGCAAGGCGGTCGACCTGCTGACCCGTGCGGCGATCAAGGAGATGATCATCCCCTCGCTGCTTCCGGTGCTGTCGCCGATCGTCGTCTACTTCGTGATCTACGCGATCGCGGGCGGCGGCGTGGCCGGCAAGTCCGCGGCGTTCTCGGCGGTCGGTGCCATGCTGCTCGGCGTGATCGTGACGGGCCTGTTCGTCGCGATCTCGATGACCTCGGGCGGCGGCGCCTGGGATAACGCCAAGAAGTACATCGAGGACGGTCATTTCGGCGGCAAGGGCTCTGACGCCCACAAGTCGGCCGTGACCGGTGACACCGTCGGCGATCCCTACAAGGACACCGCGGGCCCCGCGGTGAACCCGATGATCAAGATCACCAACATCGTGGCCTTGCTCCTGCTGGCGATCCTGGCGCACTGAGCGGCGCTGACGTGAAAATGAGAAAACCCCGCGGTGCGAGCCGCGGGGTTTTTGTTTGGCAATAACCTCGTTCGCTGCCTGCGAACAAACACGGAGATCAATCCATGTCGCTCTCATCCGCCCGGAATTATGCACTCCGAGCCGCCAAGTCGCAGGATCAGAAGGAGGCCGCCGAATTGCTATCCAAGGCCATATTGGAACTCGCTTTGGCGATCGAGACCACCGATGCCAAGGTCAAGAAGATCAACAAGTCGTCCTAGGCGCGATGCAACTGGGTCTAAACATCATCGCTTCTTGTGGCAGCGATCCAAGAAAAACCCCGCGAGATGCGGGGTTTTTGTTTGATGGATCGGACGCTCTCGCCGCGTCATTGCACGTCCATTTGCAGCCCTTCCTTCTGGATGATGCCGGCGAACTTCTTCGTCTCGGCATCCACGAAGTCGGAGAATTGCTGCGGTGTGCCGTAGTCGGTGCGGGCGCCCATGGCGATGATCTGCTTCTTGATGTCGTCGCGCTCCAGCATCGCCTTGACCTGGAGATTGAGCGCCTCCAGCACCGGGGCCGGGACGCCCTTCGGCAGAAACACCGAAAACCATGACGACACGTCGAAATTGGCAAGCTCCGGCGCGCTCTCACGCATGGTCGGCAGGTTCGGTGCGAGCTCGCTGCGCTCGATCGTGGTGACGCAGAGGCCGTTGAGCGTGCCGTTCTGCACCTGCGGCAGGCTCGGATAGAGATTGTCGAACAGGATCTGGATGTCGCCGGCGAGCGCGGCCTGGAGCGCCGGTCCGGCGCCGCGGAACGGGATGTGCGTCATCTTCAGTCCGGTGAGCTGGAGGAACCAGGCGCCGGTGAGGTGAGGGCTCTGGCCGACGCCGGAGGAGGCGTAGCTCAGCTTGTCCGGATTGGCCTTCAGATAGGAGACCAGCTCGGCGATCGACTTGATGCCGGTCTTCGGATGTGCCGACACGATGTTCGGGATCCGGATCATGTTGGTAACAGGCTGTAGCTGCTCAGGCTTGTAGCTGAGGTTCTTGAAGATGCTGTAGGCGATTGCGTTCGGACCGGGATTGCCGATCAGGATGGTGTGGCCGTCAGCCTTGGAGCGAACCACCTCGGCTGTCCCGATCGTGCCGCCGCCGCCCGAGCGATTCTCCACGACCGCAGTCTGGCCCCAGGCGGATTGGAGATGGGCGGCGAGCAAACGGCCCATCACATCGGTTGAGCCGCCGGCCGCAGCCGGCACAATGATGCGGACGTTCTCGGTCGGCTTCCAGTCGGCGAGGCTCGATCGCGGTAGGAGCGCTGCGGCCGAGAGCCCCGCCGCTCCCGCAAGCACGTGACGACGGGACAATAATCTGTTCTGAAGTTTCTTGAGCACGAATCCACTCCCAGCTTTCTTGTTTTGCAGGGAGCGTAGGGAACCGGGCCTACAACGGCAAGCCGCATGCGACTGCGAGCGACGTGCGGAGAGCGTCACGACGCCGCAGGCAGAGAATGCCGGCTCACGTTCTCAGTTGAAGCTGAGCAGCTTGAACAGCGGTGCGAGGTAGCTCATCTCCTGACCCGACGTCGGCGTGGTCCGGCTGATGGAGTCGAAGATCTTGCCGTCCTGGAGGCCGTAGTTCGCAAGCCGGCGCACGCGGCGGTTCTTGTCGAAATAAATCGCGATCACGCGCTGGTCGACGACCTTCTGGTTCATGAAGGCGACCATGCGCTCGGAGCGTTGCGAGATGTAATAGAACACTTCGCCGTCCAGCGTCGCGACGGTGGAGGGCGTACCCATCACGATCAGCACCTGGTCCTGGCTCGCGCCGATCGGAATCTGCTCGAGTGCGCCAGGCGGCAGGATGTAGCCCTTCTGGAACTGCTCGCCGGTGCACCCCGCAAGGGCGCCGCCGACCAAGGCCACGGCCGCGAGCACGCGCAGGCCGCGCCAGCGCGCAAATAGGCCGCGCCGCTTGTCCGCGCGCAGGCTGGTCTGGTTCGTTATCGTCATCGTGGAACTGATTCCGTCCCCTTGCGTCGCGCGAGGCGCTGAAGTACCGGGCGGAGGCTCTGAATGCAACTCACGCGCGCCCGCTTGCGGAAACCACAATGCTTTGGCCGTTCAATCACTTCAGGAAACCCCGGCTAGCCCCGGCCGGCACCATTGAGGCCATCTATGGCATGATCGTGACGCAGGCGCGAGAACCCATATTTTACCGGGACTTGGGCGTACCGGATACGGTTAATGGCCGTTTCGACCTGTTGCTTCTGCACCTCTGGCTGTTGCTGCGGCGGCTGCGGACTGCCCAAAGCGGGGTGGAGCTGTCGCAGGCCCTGTTTGATCGGTTCTGCGAGGACATGGACGACAATCTGCGCGAGATGGGCGTAGGTGACCAGACCGTCCCGAAGCGGATGAGAGCCTTCGGCGAGGCCTTCTATGGCCGCGCCCAGGCCTACGACCAAGCCTACGACCAGGCCGTCGAGACCGATAATGAGGCGCTGGCGCAGGCGATCTGCAAGAATATCTTGAATGGGGCCGGCATGGATCAGGCGCGGCTTCTGGCAGCCTATGCGGTGACTGCGAATGCGGATCTCGGCCAGACAGGCGACCCCGCGTTGTTGCTTGGAGCATTCAAATTTCCCGCACCGCTTCGGGAGGACGAGGCATCATGAACCGACCGATGACCGGACCCGACCCCTGGCGCGCGCCCGTGATCGTGGCGCAGATTCCCGATACCGGCGTGCACCGTAAGCTCGAAGCTTCGGCCGCAGAGCGCCAGGCCATGGCCGACCTCGCGGGCCTGCGCGACGTTCTGTCGGCTCATGCCGAATTCGACGTGGAGCCGAAGAGTGGTGGCCGGGTCCAGGTCACGGGTCGCGTCCAGGCCCGGGTCGGCCAGACCTGTGTCGTCACGCTTGATCCGATCGAGAGCGAGATCGACGAGGAGGTCGACCTGACCTTTGCGCCCGAGGCCGAGACGCGCCGCCTGGAGGACCTCATCGAGGAAGGTCAGGACGACGAGGATCCCCCGGAGGTCGCCGATCCGCCGGAGGCCATCGTCAACGGAATCATCGACCTCGGCCGGATTGCGACCGATGCGCTGTTCCTGGCGATCGATCCTTATCCGCGCAAGCCGGGTGTCGTGTTCGAGGCGGAGGTCACCGCGCCCGACCCCGAGGACCATCCGTTCGCTGCGCTGAAGGCGCTTCAGGACAACAAGCAGGGGAAGAAGAAGGGCAAATAGTCGAACCTTCCCCGTAAGACCGCTGTGTGACGGGACGTGAGGTGTTTGTGGGACTAGTTTGAAAGGCCTGTCTATCCGTTTGATTGTTATGTCAATTCTTTGAATTGGAGGATCCGTCGTCGGATCGCCCTTAATCCAAAAGGCTGGGGGCAAGAGGTTGTTTCGGGATAGCAAAACGCTATTGTCCGCCCCGGTTCGGGTGCGGCGTGGCGCTTGGCCGGTCGCCATGTCCATGGCGGACCCATCTCGCGGCCCCGCTCGTCGACGACCGCACCAGACCAGGTTTCCGGGACTTCTATGCCAAGCAAGGTTCGCATCGCGCTGGACGCCATGGGGGGCGACGCCGGCGCCGCCGTGGTCATTCCGGGCGCTGCCATCTCGCTCGCCAAGCATCGCGACACCGAATTCCTGCTGGTCGGGGACCGCGCCAGGATCGGGCCCGAGCTCGATCGGCATCCACATCTCAAGGCCGTTTCGAAGATCATCCATACCGACGTCGCCGTCAGCGGCTCGGACAAGCCGAGCCAGGCGCTACGGCGCGGTCGCAAAACCTCCTCGATGTGGCTCGCGATCGATGCGGTGAAGAAGGGGGAGGCCGATGTCGCGGTCTCCGCCGGCAATACCGGCGCACTGATGGCGATGGCCCGGTTCCATCTGCGTACGCTGCGGGGCATCGACCGCCCGGCCATCAGCGGGATTTGGCCAACCAAGCGCGGCCAGTCGGTCGTGCTCGATCTCGGCGCCACGATCGGCGGCGATGCACGCCATCTGGTGGCGCTCGCCGTGATGGGTGCGGCCATGGTGAGCGTGGTGTTCGACAAGAAGCGCCCCACGGTCGGCCTGCTCAACATCGGAACCGAGGAAATCAAGGGGCACGAGGAGATCCGCGAGGCCAACGAAATCCTGCGCGCGATGAACCTGCCGGAACTCGAATATGTCGGTTTCGTCGAAGGCGACGGCATCGGCAAGGGGACGGCCGATGTGATCGTGACCGAGGGGTACAGCGGCAATATCGCGCTCAAGGCTGCCGAAGGAACCGCACGCCAGATGGCGGAATTACTCCGTAACGAGATTCAGCGGAGCTGGCTGTCCAAGCTCGGTTATCTGTTTGCGCGCAATGCCTTCCAGGCCCTGCGCGACAAGATGGACCCGAACAAGTCGAACGGCGGCGTGTTGCTGGGTCTCAACGGACTGGTGGTCAAGAGCCACGGCGGAATCAACGCCGAAGGCTTTGCCTATGCGATCGATGTTGGCTATGAAATGGCTCACTACGATCTCCTGAACAAGATCAATCAGATGCTCAACCGCGAGGGTGGCGCACTTAATTCCGTGCAGTCCGCGCAGGAGGCTGTTTCGTGACTCAAATTCGTTCGGTCGTGCTGGGCTGCGGCTCTTATTTGCCGGAGCAGGTGGTGACCAACGCCCAGTTGGCGGCGCGTATCGACACGTCCGACGAGTGGATCGTGCAGCGAACCGGCATTCGCGAACGGCACGTTGCCGCCGAGGGCGAATTCACCTCGCATCTGGCGATCAAGGCGGCGCAGGCCGCGCTTACGGATGCCGGTGTGGACGCCCAGTCGATCGAGCTGATCGTGCTCGCGACCTCGACGCCGGACAATACGTTTCCCGCGACCGCCGTCTCCGTGCAGCATGGGCTCGGCGTCAATCACGGTGCGGCGTTCGATCTTCAGGCGGTGTGCTCGGGCTTCGTGTTCGCGCTTGCCACGGCCGACAATTTCCTGCGCACCGGCGCCTACAAGCGCGCGCTGGTGATCGGCGCCGAGACCTTCTCGCGCATCCTCGACTGGAACGACCGCGGCACCTGCGTGCTGTTCGGCGACGGCGCCGGCGCTGTCGTGCTGGAGGCGCAGGAGCAGCCGGGCAATCCCGCGACCGACCGCGGCATCGTCACCACGCATCTGCGCTCCGACGGCCGCCACAAGGCCAAACTGTTCGTCGATGGCGGGCCGTCCTCGACCCAGACCGTCGGTCATTTGCGCATGGAGGGCCGCGAGGTCTTCAAGCATGCGGTCGGCATGATCACCGACGTGATCGTGGATGCCTTCCAGGCGACCGGGCTCAATGCCGACGGCATCGACTGGTTCGTGCCGCATCAGGCCAACAAGCGAATCATCGACGCCTCCGCCCACAAACTCCATATCGCGCCGGAGAAGGTGGTGCTGACGGTGGATCGGCACGGCAACACCTCGGCGGCCTCGATTCCGCTGGCGCTGTCGGTGGCGCGCAGAGACGGCCGCATCAAGCGCGGCGACATGGTCCTGCTGGAGGCGATGGGCGGCGGCTTCACCTGGGGCTCCGCCCTGGTGCGCTGGTAAAGCCACATCGATAAAATTTTGTCGGAATCAGCGCCTGATATCGATGCGTCTGCATTGATGAGCGGTGTTGACCGCCGTATCGTAAGCTCATAATTTCAGACAACAATTGTTCGCCGTGATGTGGGGCAGGGCGATGACCGATCAAAGTAAAACCGTAACGCGTGTCGACCTCTGCGAGGCCGTCTACCAGAAGGTGGGCCTGTCGCGGACGGAATCGTCCGCTTTCGTGGAACTCGTACTGAAGGAGATCACCGACTGCCTTGAAAAGGGCGAGACGGTGAAGCTGTCTTCGTTCGGGTCCTTCATGGTCCGCAAAAAGGGTCAGCGCATCGGCCGCAATCCGAAGACCGGCACCGAGGTGCCGATCTCGCCGCGCCGGGTGATGGTGTTCAAGCCGTCGGCGATCCTGAAGCAGCGGATCAACGCCCAGCACCGCACCAATGGCGATGCCAGCAAGGCTCAACCCGAGGCGTAAGTCGCGCCTACGCGAAGGATTTGGCATTTGGACAAGGCGCCGGATGCGTTCCGAACGATCAGCGAAGTAGCGCAGGAACTCGACATTCCGCAGCACGTGCTGCGGTTCTGGGAGACGCGTTTCTCCCAGATCAAGCCGATGAAGCGCAGCGGCGGCCGCCGGTATTACCGGCCCGACGATGTCGACCTGCTCAAGGGCATCCGTCGGCTGCTCTACGGGGAGGGCTATACCATCCGCGGGGTGCAGCGGATCCTGAAGGAGCACGGCGTCAAATCGGTGCAGGGGCTGGCCGACGGCTCGGCCGCGGTCTCGTTCGGGGCGATCGAGGATGCCATCGGCGCGAGCCTGATGGAGCCCGACGACGAGGCCCCCATCAAGGGCGTCGCCGATAGCGACGATGACGACTACCAGGGCGACGAAGAGGAAGGAATCGACTTCCGCTTCACGGAGGTCGACGACGAGGACATTCTCACCACCTTCCGCAAGGGCGGCGCCCCCGCCGCGCCCGCCGGCCCCAGTGCGCTAGATCGGGAGCGGCTTGGCAAGGCACTTGCCGACCTCGTCGCGTGCCGGGACATGCTCGATCAGGCGCTGAACGACGGGTGAGGACCTTTCGCCGGCTTTACGGGCAGTTCCGGGGCTTGGGTGAGAACACCAAAATGCTGTGACCTTGCCTTGCGCAAAGCAGCGATCCTAGCTAATGGAACGACGTTCGGAGCGTGGCGCAGCCCGGTTAGCGCACTAGTCTGGGAGACTAGGGGTCGGAGGTTCAAATCCTCTCGCTCCGACCATTTTCTTCAAAGTAGGGCCGAATGCTTGCGCGATCACTGATCGGCAAGTGACCCTGTATGTTCCGGGCAATCCAATGTCAGCGGCTGGCGGTCAGCACTGATTGCGGGACACGGCTGCTCCGCAGGAGTCCTGCCGCGGGCCCAGGTCGGAACGGCGAAGGCAAGTTGATATTGCCCCATCGTGTCCACGAATGAGGCTTGCGCGCTCTCCAGGCGCTGGGCCAACCCGCTGACGTTCAGGTCCAGGCCCGCGTCGACGGCCAAAAGAAAAATGGACACGCATGCAATCGTCGCGGCGACCGTGATGGCCTTCCATTCTGGTGACTTAATCATCTGATTTTCTCAGGTATATTCCCTGCCCGGATAGGTAGTGCTCCCTTGCAGAATTCAACCCCCTCGCACGGCTCGCGTGCACGGGTTTTTGAAATGCGACAATTTTGCAACGAGGTCGCGCCGAGGATCGGCCTCATGGCGAATGCTAGGTGGAAGGACGCAAGAACCCCACCACCATCCGCGTCGTCTCGTCCACCAGCGTCCGCACCGTCTTCTCCGACAGTATCTCGGCCTGGTTCAGCACCGTGTTGTGGGCAACCGCTTCGATCGCGCTGACGCAGATGAAGGTTGCGATATCGAGGTCGATCTTGCGCATCTCCTTGCGGCGGCTGTCGAGATAGGCGCGCACCAGGGTGTGGACCTCGCGGTTGAAGGCTTCGACGTCGAGCTTTCCGGCGCGGGGGATCTGCTCGGCAAGCACCCGATGCAGTCCGGGGTTGACGCGGTGCGCGTCGATCGCGACGGTGACGAGGCGGCGTACGGCTTTTTCGATCGGCATGTCCATGATTTCGGTGAGCGTCGTGCGGACGATCCCCATGATCTCATCGTGATGACGGTCGATCACGGCGGCGACCAGCGCCTCCTTGCTCGGGAAATATTGATAGAGCGAGCCGACGCTGACACCGGCGATTTCGGCGATCCGGTTGGTGCTGGTCTTCTCAAAGCCTTCGCGCACCAGAATGCGAGCAGTTGCCTCGACCAGTGCATCGACGGTGGCGCGGGATCGTTCCTGCGAGGCATTTTTGCGGGGTTTTGTCGGCGGCTTGCGCGCCATGATCCTGCATTCCGAATGCGAGTAGGAAAAGCGAGTGAATGCTCGCATTATAGCCAGCGTCGGCACCCGATGGATAGTAGCAATCGGCCGGGCGCAGCAAATGAGGGCAGGAGCATGAGCGTTGCGAAGATGCTGTCGATCGGGCGGCTTTGCGAATGCAGTTTCTTGCAGGCGAAATCTTCAAACGATCCTGCGCCGAGCTTGCAGAGCCGCCTTTTCAACCTGCTGCTCGGGCTGCTTCCCTACAAGCAGCAGCTTGCCTCCGCCGAGGCCGTGCAGGCGCATGTGCAGAAGCTCGCGTCGGAGCCGGTCTCGTTTGAGCCCCCAGATCTGGGCCGCGGCGTCGAGGTGACGCTGACGAAGATGGGGGGATGGCCGGTCTATTACACCGCGCCGTCGTCGGGCCATGAGGGCTGCAACCACGTGATGTTCCTGCACGGGGGCGGCTACATCAACGAGATCGTGCCGGCGCATTGGCGCTTTGTCGGCCGGATGACGCGCAAGGCAGGCGTCGTCTGCGTCGTGCCGATCTATCCGCTTGTGCCGCGCGCGACCGCGAAAGACGTGGTGCCGGCGACGGCCGAACTGCTCAGGATGCTGCTTGAGGATGCGGGGCCGGCAAAGGTTACGGTGGTCGGCAACTCGGCCGGCGCGGGCCTCGCGCTTGCCGCGTGCCAATGGCTGCGTGATCGCGGGCATCGACAGCCGAACCGGCTGATCCTGATCTCGCCCGCGGCCGATGCGTCGATCAGCCGTCCGGAGCAGATGGAGATCGCATCGCGCGATCCGATCCAGGATATTCCGGGGATCATAGAGGTGGGGCGGCTCTATGCCGGCGAGCTCGATGTCGGCCATCCCTTCGTCAGCCCGCTGAACGGCGCATTCCGTTTCCTCGCGCCGATGACGATCTTCTCAGGCACGCGCGATCTGCTCTATCCCGATAGCGTCGATCTCGCCGCGCGGGCGCGGGCGGCGGGTGTGCCGATCGAGCTGCATCTGTGGCGTGACCAGCCGCACAATTACGCGCTGATGCCGACACCGGAGGGCCGGCGGGCGCGTGCGATAATTCTGCGGGCAGTGACTTGAAGGGGGCGTGACCGTCGTCACAATGCGTCTCTGCGAGACTTCGGAGCTGGCGAGCAGTTGGCGCGGCCTCGCGCCGATCGTTTCGCGCGAAGGGCAAGAGCGGCCCCCGGGGCGTTTCCTCGGTATCGTTTTGCGGGGCCTTAGGCGTGGCCCTTGATCTCGTAGTGGCCCGGCACGCATTTGTAGCGGTCGAGGCGCCAGTTGTTGTGATAGATCGGATGCTCGCCCATCCATTTTGCGAGCGGAGCCTGTGCACCGACTGCACACGCCATCATCGACATATCGGGTGTCATGTTACTGTCGGTCACGATCTCCTCGACACAGATGCCTGAGGCCGCAGCGCCAAGCCGGCAGAGCACGGCAACGACGGTAATGAACATTCCAGTCACCTCATTGGTAGTTTCGACCACGAGGAGGATGCAAGCCGAGTGCCACAGCCTGTGTCGGAAGCGACACGCCGGCTGGGCCCGAATCACCCCAGCGTTCCCCATTTGACGATTCGGATTGTAAAAAAATTGCCCCTAAACCGAAGCCGGACAAATACGGGGAACCCCCAGGAATCAAGGCAGCGATGACCGATTGTGGGGGCAGCGCCGCGCCATCAGCGCTTCACAAGGCCTGAGCAGCCGATACGCTTCGACGCTGCGGAATGCTCGCCATGAGAGCGGGACCGCCAGCAGGGCCAAAGGAAACGCGAGGGCAGACCATGAAGGTACGACCGACCGGCGTGATTCCGCCGATGACGACGCCGTTCATGAAAGACGGCGAAATCGACTACAACTTGGTAGCGCCCCAGGTCGATTGGATGATTGGTGCCGGCGCGCATGGTGTTGCGGCCGGCGGCTCGACCGGCGAGGGCCATACGCTCGACCACGAGGAATATCGCGACCTGATGGCGGCGACAGTGGAGGCTGTGAAGGGACGCATCCCTGTCATCGCCGGTATCATCGTCGATTCCACGCGCGATGCGATCCGCCGCGGCAAGCTGGTGCGCGACATGAATGTCGCAGCCCTCCAGGTCACGCCGGTGCATTATCTGTTCAAGCCTGACGACGAGGCGATGGTCGCGCATTTCCGCGCCATGGCTGATGAAACGGGCATGCCCATCATCATCTACAACGTCGTGCCCTGGTCGTATCTGTCGCCGGCGCTACTGACGCGGATCATGACCGAGGTTCCGCTGGTCGTCGGTGTCAAGCAGAGCGCGGGTGACCTCAAGCTGTTCGCGGACCTCATGATGATGGCGCCGGACAAGCTGATTTACAGCGCAGTCGATGCCCTGATGTATCCGTCCTATACGCTGGGGGCTCATGGCTCGATCGCCGCGATCCTGACCGCCGCGCCGCACGCCTCCGTGGCGCTGTGGGACGCGGTGAAGGCGGGCGATCATCCGCGTGCGCTCGAGCTGCACAAGAAGCTGCTGACACTGTGGAACGCAATCATTGCCGACAATCTGCCGGCCTGCACGCGTTACGCGCAGACGCTCCAGGGCTTGCCGAGGACCTATCCGCGTGCGCCGATGCCGGAGGCCTCACCCGCGCAGCAGGCCGCGACGCGCAAGGCGCTGGAGGCGCTTGGCGCGCTGGACGGGCGGCACGTCGAGGCGGCCGAATAGTTCGCACGCCGAAATAACTGATGTCGAATAGCAGCGCCGATCCGCTTTTACCTGCGGACGCGGCGCTGCTACATTTTGCGCGGTGCGCATGCGTCGCGCCAACGACGAAGAATTTTGCCGATAAGGGGAGGGGCTGAAGTCCCATGAAGGAATTTGCTGGAAAGATCGCCGTCATCACCGGCGGCGGCACGGGCATGGGGCGGGAGCTCGCCCGGCAGCTCGTTGCCGAGGGCTGCAACGTCGCAATGTGCGACGTCTCGGAGGCGGCCATGGCCGAGACCAAGCGGCTGTGCGAGGTCGAGAAGCTGCCGCAGGGCCTGCGCGTCACGACGCATGTTGCCGACGTCTCGATCGAGGACCAACTCAAGCGCTTTCGCGACGAACTCGCCGAGCAGCAGAAGACGGACAAGATCCACCTGCTGTTCAACAATGCCGGCATCGGTGGTGGCGGCAGCCTGTTCACCAACACGCGCGAGCAGTGGGAGCGCACCTTCAACATCTGCTGGGGCGGCGTTTATCTCGGCGTCCGCACCTTCCTGCCCATGCTGGTCAAGGCGGACGAGGCCCACATCGTCAACACCGCCAGTGTCAACGGCTTCTGGGCCTCGATCGGCATGGGCCAGGCGCACACGGCTTACAGCTCGGCGAAATTCGCGGTGAAGGGATTTACCGAGGCGCTGATCAACGACCTCCGTTTGCACGCGCCGCACGTCAAATGCTCGGTGGTGATGCCCGGCCACATCGGCACCTCGATCGTCTCCAATTCACGGAAAGTGCAGAGCGGCGACGGTTCGGAGCGTCTCAATGCCGACGAGGTGGTGCTGACCCGGAAGCGGATGGTCGCGGCCGGCGTGCCAGATGCTGACAAAATGTCGGATGACCAAATCCAGGCAGCCTTCGCCGAGCGCGCCCGCAGCTTTCTGGAGGATGCGCCGACCACGGCTGGGCAAGCCGCCAGAATCATCCTCGATGGCGTGAAGGCGGAGCGGTGGCGTATTCTCGTGGGGGATGACGCCAGGCTGCTCGACGAGCGCGTGCGTGCGGCGCCGGAGCAGGCATATGACAGGGCCTTCTACGAAAGCTTCACCCAGGAAGTCGGCTGGCGGCTCGGCTGAGCCTGTCAACGATCGCGCACGTAGATAGGGATGATGGTGATCATCGCAAGAGGTGCGACGGCAATTTGAGCAGGTAATTTTGCTCAGATAACTTCACCTGCGGCCCGTGCGCGGCGTCTTATGACGATGAGGAATGTCACGCATGCGACATGTCGCCTGCGTTCAAGCGATGGTGATCTCGAACGGCTCTCATTCGGCGCACGGCAGCTTGGTTAGGGAACTAAAATAGTTTAGTGAATCAGGGTCGCGCCATCATAAAGCGTAGCTCCGATGATACCCGCATGCCTCTCCGACGACTTCATCCTCTGCCCGGAGAGAGAGGATATCTCCGCTGAATTCACGCGGCTGCTGACCGCAGCACAAGAGGGTGGCGCCACCATCGCCGAATGCCTGATGATCGCGCGGCAGCTGAAGCAGGGCGACGAGCAGTCATGGCATCGTGAATGGAAAAGGCTGGCGCAGGCCAACCGGCATCGCGCCGAAGCGGCGTTCGCGGAAGGCCATATGGTGACCGCGCAGCGCAACTGGCTGCGTGCGATGAACTACTACGGTGCGGCCGCGATGCCGCTCGATCCCGCCGATGAACGTCGCTGGGTCGCGGTGCTCGCGATGCAGGAATGCGCCCGCCGCTTCCTCACGGCACGAGGGCCATCAGGCGAAGTCGTGACAATCCCGTGGGTCGAAGGACACGCGCTGCAAGGCTACTTCCTGCCTGCGCCGGCAACGAATGGCCGTGCGCCGACGGTGATCTGCATCGGTGAGCCCGGACATCGCAAAGAGGAATTTCTGGTCAAGCTTGCGCCGCATGCGCGTGAGCGCGGTTTTGCGATGCTGGCGCTGGACCTGCTCGGCGACCAGCGCGACGACTACGCCGACACGTTGCTGCAGCGTCGCGATCTCGAGAGCTCGATCGGCAGCGTGATGGATTATCTCGAGCTGCGCACCGACGTCGATTTCGATCGCGTTGCGATCGTGGCAGACGGGTGGGGCTCTTCGTTCGTGGCGCGCGCCGTGTTGCAGGAGCCGCGTCTGGCCGCGGCGGTCTGCGACGGCGGGCTGTGGGACCTGCACGAGCGTTCGTTCCTGGCCAGCCGTTTCGGGATGAGCGACCTCAGCATCGTTCCGGTGCCGCATGCGCCGCTCATGGCCTCCAGCGTCGAGTGTCCGGTGCTGATCACGATCGGCGAGGACGGCTGGCTCAAGGCCGACCGGGCACGTCAGATCGTGCAGGGCTCCCGGCTCGGCAGTTCCGACGTCGTGCTGAAAGTGTTCACGGCGGCGGAGACCGGCGCGGCGCAGGCCCATGCCGACAATCCAAGTCTTGCCAACGAATACATCTTCGACTGGCTCGAATCGCAATTGAGCGCCACCGGCAAGCGGATCTGAGCACGGCCTCCAGGCCGAGACGCCGATCCGCGCCTCAGAAGTCCAGCGAGATCCTGACGCAGGCTTTCTCGAGCCGGGTCTTCAGCGTCGCAAGCTTGGTGGTGAATTCCGTCAGCTCGTCCTCGTCGAACTCCTGGAAGACGAATTCGCGAATCGTCTTGTACTGCTCGTTGAGACTCGCGATGTGCTTCTGCGTCTTTTCAACCAGCGACAGCCGCACCACGCGCGCATCGGTCGGCGAGGGGCGACGGCGCAGCAGGCCCTTCTTTTCGAGAAGCTTGGACTGGGTGGTGACGAAGGACGGGTCGACGTGGAGGAGCTTCGAGACCACGTTGACGGGGACGCCGTCGTCCTTGTCGAGATCGGAAATCGCCATGAGGATCAGCCATTGCGGTCCGCTGATGCCGAGCGTCCTGGCCCAGAACTGACGCAGCTCCTCCAGATACATGTTGATCGACGATATCTCCCAGGTGAAACGCCTGATGATATCGAGATTGCCGGCGGAGCGGAGGCGCGCCCCTTCTTTCCTCGTCGCTGACACAGCGTCACTCCCGCAAGCTGATCTCTTTCCGATCGTTTATTCCGGCGGGCATAGTCCACGCAACTCTGCCCTGACGCAAGTGCAGAGCAAGGTAATTGTGTCACGGAAATTACAAATATGATTCCGTCAGCCTTTTGGCTCGGGGCCGGTGTTGCGCCGCAGACACAGAGTTAGTGAAACCACAAAGCTGATCTAATAAACTATTTTGATTAACGGAAAGGCGCAGGCATATTGATCCGTGACGGTGGGGGGTTCTCGATCGTCCCGTTGCAGGTGGTTCGCTCACGTCCCTCGCGTCGAATGCGGGTACGTCCGAAAGCGCGAAGCGGCCGAGCGGATTTGATGAAGAGCGGTGATCTGGGGGGCCTCAGGGTCCGATCTCCGTAAAATGAGCAACTTGGAGGTTTTAAATGAAAGTGGTGAAGAGCCTTTTGCTCGGCACTGCGGCGACCCTGATCGCCGTCGGTGGAGCTCAGGCGGCTGATCTTCCGGTCAAGGCCAAGGCGGTCGAATACGTGAAGGTCTGCTCGCTCTACGGCGCTGGCTTCTACTACATGCCCGGCACCGACACCTGCATCAAGCTGGGCGGCTACCTGCGTGCTGACGCGCTTCTCGGCGGTACCGGCGACTACGGCTTCAACAACAGCACCAGCAGCGCGAACGGTGGTTCCAACAACCGCCTCACCAACTACTACTACAGCCGCGCCCGTTTCGACTTCAATATCGACACCCGCACGGCGACCGAGTACGGCGTCGTTCGCACCTACGCCGACATGGTCTTCAGCTACGACTCGACCAACGCCACCGGCAGCAACCCGTCGACGATCTCGTCCAGTGCGGCATCGCTCGGTCTCTACCACGCGTTCATCCAGTTCGCCGGCTTCACCTTCGGCCGCACGGTCTCGATCTTCGATGCCCCGTGGCAGAGCTATCCGGCTGGCGGTCCCGATACCATTCCGGGCGGCTCCAACCACGTCAACGGTGTGAACCAGGCTGCCTACACGGCTGACTTCGGCCAGGGCATCACTGCTTCGTTCGCGTTGCAGGACGAGACGTCGGCGAACAACGGCCAGTCGAACCTCTGGAACGTGTCGTCGGGTACGGCTGCTCAGTTCGTGACGGGCGTCTACGGTGCCAACGATTGGGGTGGCACGCGTTCTCCCGACATCCTCGGCAACGTGCGTGTCGACCAGGCCTGGGGTCTGGCCCAGATCTCGGTGGTCGCGCATGACCTGCACACGGCCTACTACGGCACGACCGAAGCCTCGGGCCATCCCGCCGACAAGTGGGGCTGGGCGGTGCAGGGCTCGTTGTCGATCAAGAACATCCCGACGGGTGCGGGCGACAACATCAACCTGCAGGCCGTCTACACTGACGGTGCGACTCGTTACAACTTCCAGAGCCTTTTCCCGCAGAGCTTCTTCATGTTCAGCGGCAGCGGCTCGGGCGCGTATCAGAGCACCGGTTTCGCCGGTCTTGCTGACGGCGTCTTCGGAGCGACGACCGGCATCGACACCGTCAAGACCTGGGGTCTCCGTGGTGGCTACACCCACAACTGGAACCCGAACTGGGCGAGCGCCGTCTACGGTGGTTATGCCCAGCTGAAGTACGGTGATACGGGCAAGGCCCTGATCTGCACCAACTTCGCCGCGATCGCGGTGGCCGGTTCGACCTGCAACCCGGACTTCAACTTCGCGGTGGTCGGTGTCAACACTGTGTGGACCCCGGTCAAGAACCTGGCGTTCACGGCTGACCTGAGCTGGTCGCGTCTGGACCAGAAGTACTCTGGCGCCATCAACAGCCCGGGCGTTCCCTCCGCTGCGAAGCCGGCGGCCGTGTATGAGCTGAAGGACCAGAACTCGGTGAGCATGCTGCTGCGCGCTCAGCGCAACTTCTGATCATCGATCGCGCAAATCGATCAGAGAGCCCCGGCGGGAAACCGCCGGGGCTTTTTTCTGGGATGACCTGCTGGTTTCAAGATCAGAGATCCCTCCGCGAGCGACGAAGACGAGCTATGCGATTCGATCGCCACCAATTTTATTTACTTACCTGAGTTGCTCAGCTATATAGCTGTCAGCCGGTTTCGAAAAGTCACGGCTCTTAGCTTGATGCTAAGCCTCCAGAAACCTCCGGTAGTGCCCTGCCGGAGGTTTTTCGTTGTCGGAGAGAGGCGTGGCTCGCTTCAGCCGCGCATGACACGCGCGCGGGAATTCGGCCGGTAGGCGAGGCGGCTGTGGCCGGCGCAATATGGCTGGCCGTCGTGCGCGGCATTGCCGCAGAAGCAGAAATCGTCCGCGCCCGGGGTCGAAATCGGCCAACGGCAGCGGTTTTCGCCGAGCTCCATCAGCGAGCAACGATTGGCCTCGTCGATCGGTCCGGTCGCGACAGGCGCATCCGCTTCGCCATAGATCGTGGCGAGCAATTCGAATTGCAGCCGTGGCACCGCTTTCGGTGCGCGAGGCGTCCTGTCCGGATTTCTGTCCTGGAGCCTGCGCTCGTCGACCGAGCGGCCGCGCGTGAGATTCAGTCGCGACAGCTTGCCGATCACGGCGTTGCGGCTGACACCGATGTCGGCGGCGATCTCGCGGCAGGACAGGCCGGCCTCGAAGTGCTGCTTCAGGAGTTCAATTCGTTCGTTGGTCCAGGTTGGTGAGAGAACAGGCATTTGTAATGGTCCCAGGTTGCGACAACAGGCCGACTGTCGCTGAGATCCATCCGCCTCACGTTCGGCGTGCGCTCACGTCCTGCCATTGTCGCGAATCGACAAAAGCCCGTCCTTGATGGCGAGACGGATGCCTTCCTCGATCAAGGTGCGTGCGACGCCGGGAACGCTGGTGCCGTGGGTGCCCTGTCTCACCAACTTCTCCAGGTAGGTGATGGTCGAGAGCGCCAAGGTTACGGGAATGCGGTCAGTCTCGGCTTTTTCGGTGGCCATGGCCCGAACGCTAGCCTCTTACTCAGATACATAAAAGTAACGATTAAGATTCTATTTAGGTTCAGGTGGAAGTCAAATCCGGGCTTTGCCGGATAAGCAGCGCATTGGAATCGCTAGGAAAAACGCGCAGCCGCGCGCGCCGCGCGAAAACCCCGGCCGGCGGTGTGCGTCAAGAGGTCGGGACAGGCGGGCCGGGCTTAGCCGTGCACGATCGCTTTTTCGATCATGCAATGGATGCCCTTGGAGCCGTTGACGGTCTGGGTGACCCGCAAATCGGCCGCGAGACTGCACAGCGTGTAGGCGTCCTCGCGCGACAGGTTTCTGATCTCGCCGAGCAGCACGATCATATCGCGCAGCGCGCGCACCGCGCACTGGTCGAGGTCGGGGTCCATCGCCATGGTCATGTAGTGGGTTGCCGTCTCCGCGCGCGGGTAATCAAACCGCAGATCCTTGCGCAGCGTCAGCCTGAAACGGCCCCGGAGCGCGGTCTCGATCGCGGTGACGCAGACCTCGCCATCGCCCTGAACGCCATGGCCGTCGCCGCAGGAGAACATCGCGCCCGGGACGAACACCGGCAGATACAGTTTGGCGCCGGCACCGAGCTCCTTGTTGTCGAGATTGCCGCCCATGGCACGTGGAATGAGCGAGGAGATGCGGCCCCAGGCCGGCGGCGGCGACACGCCCATCACGCCGAAAAACGGCTTGAGCGGCAGGTCGAGTCCCCAGGGCATACGGCCGACCATCCGCGTCCGGTCCAGTGGAATGTTGAGGATGCGCGTTTCGTGGAAATCGTCGGGCAGGGTGCCCGACAACGGCTTGATCAGATTCCAACCCCAATCCTGCCGCAGCTGGACGTCGAGGATGTCGACTTCCAGCACGTCGCCGGGCTCGGCGCCGTCGACCGCGACGGGGCCAGTGAGGATATGGCCGGGCACCATGCGCTCGTTCCTGGCGTGAACCTCGAACATCTCAGGCGGAATGTGAAACTTGCTGCGATCGGGCAGGACGTCCGGGCCGCCGCTGATGGTATCGACGGTGACCTCATCACCGCTGGCGACGGTGAGAACCGGCTTCAGCGCGGCTTCAAAGAAGCCCCAATGGCAGGTTTCGGGACTTGAATGCAGGTGGTGATGGGTCATTTGCCGCGTCCAATCGGTTTCATCAGAACTCGTCGGATCTTGCGATGGCGGGCTTGACCCGACAAGCGATCCTCTTCCAAGAAGATTTCTGGAGATAAGCGGGCGGGTCAAGCCTGCCTCTCGTCGGCACGATCATTTCAGCGAGGTTTCTCCTGTTCTTCGTTCTGTCCAAGACGCTCGGCGCCGCGGTGCTGCCGATCAATCTTCTGGTCGAGCTCGGGATCATCTCCGTCGTGCTGATGGCAACGCGCTTTGCCGGGCTCGGCCGGAAACTGGCCGTGACCACGCTGGTCCTGCTCGCACTCGCCGCCTTTTCGCCGCTCGGCAATCTCTTGCTCTATCCGCTGGAGTCGCGCTTTCCCCCGTGGGATCCGTCGCGCGGTGCGCCCGACGGCATCATCGTGCTGGGCGGCTCGGTCGATACCGATCTGTCGGCGGCGCATCATACGCCGGTGGTGCCGCATGCCGCCGATCGCTTGTTCGCGCCGGCCGAGCTTGCGCGGCGCTATCCGAATGCGCGTATCGTTTTCACCGGGGGCTCCGCAAACTTGGTGTCGAACAGTGCCAGGGAAGCCGACTATTCTGTTCCGATCCTGGAAAACACCGGCATCCCGAGGGAACGCCTGATCGTGGAGCGGGACTCGCGTAACACTTACGAGAACGCGATCTTCACGAAGCGCTTGCTGGCGCCAAAGCCGGGCGAGCGCTGGCTGCTGATTACCTCGGCCTACCACATGCCGCGTTCGATGGGCATTTTTCGCAAGGCCGGATTTGACGTCGAGGCCTATCCCGTCGACTGGCGCATGGGCGGGCGCGGCGATTTGTTCTCCTTCACCAATTACGGCGCGGACGGTCTCGGTCGCACAGAGGTGGCCGTGCGCGAATGGATCGGCCTTCTGGCCTACCGCCTGATGGGAAGGACCGGCGAGTTGCTTCCCGGGCCGGCCAAGGACTAGAACAGTTCTTGGAAGCGCTACGATCTGCGTCGGGAGGATGCCATGCAGCAGCAAGCCGCTGATACGATCGACCTTGCCGGCCTGGTGGCCGATCTCAACAGCCTGTTGCGGCTGAAGACGACGGTAACAGGCATGAAGTTGTTCGCGCATGCGGCGGACATGGAGGCGATCCCGAAAATCCGGCGGCCGAACGCGGTTCACACCACCGACCAGATCGTCAGCATGGCTTCACGGCTCGGCTGGACCGTCGGCATCACCGGCGACGATCTCGTCGGCGCGCAGTGCCGCGCGGTGATCGGCCTGAGTCCCCAGGACGAGAAATGGCTCGCCGGGGAAAATTATGTCGGCGTCTGGCACGGCACGGCGGAGGATGCGCGCAAGCGCCAGGAGGCGCTCGACGTGGTTCCATTCGGGCAATATCAGGCCCTGGCTGTCAGTCCGCTCGCAAGCGGCCGGCTCAATCCGCCCGACATCTGCCTCGTCTATGCGACGCCCGGGCAGATGATCATCCTGATCAACGGGCTGCAATACACCGGCTACAAGAAGTTCGAATGGGGCGTGGTCGGGGAGACTGCCTGCGCGGATTCCTGGGGGCGGGCGCTCAAGAGCGGCCAGCCCAGCCTGTCCTTGCCATGCTATGCCGAACGGCGCTATGGCGGCGTGCCGGACGAGGAAATGCTGATGGCCTTGAAGCCCGCGCATCTCGCCAAGGCGATCGAGGGCATGAAGGCGCTGGCCAGAAACGGTCTGCGCTATCCGATCCCGCCCTATGGAATTCAAAGCGACGTCCGTGCCGGCATGGGCGTGAGTTACGCAAAGAAATAAAGGCCGACCATGAGCTCTGCGAAGTTCGACATCGTTGTCTATGGCGCGACCGGTTTCACCGGTCAGCTCGTCGCCGAATATCTGGCGGCGCATTACAAGAACGACAAGCAGCTCAAATGGGCGATGGCGGGGCGCAGCCTCGACAAGCTGAAATCCGTGCGCGACGCCATCGGCGCGCCCGCGACGACGCCGCTGATCGTGGCCGATGCATCCGATGCGGACTCGCTGAAGGCGATGGCAGAACAGACGATGTCTGTCATCACGACGGTCGGTCCGTATCAGCTCTACGGCGAGGACTTGTTGGCTGCCTGCGTTGCGACAGGCACTGACTATTTCGATCTCTGCGGTGAGCCGATCTGGATGCGGCAGATGATCGACAAATACGAGGCGGCTGCGAAGGACAGCGGCGCGCGCATCGTGTTCTCCTGCGGTTTCGATTCCGTGCCGTTCGAGCTCGGCACGTTCTTCGTGCAGGAAGAGGCCAAGCGCGTGTTCGGCGCTCCCGCCGCGCGTGTGAAGGGCCGCGTGCGCGACATGCGCGGCACGCTCTCAGGCGGCACCGCGGCGAGCGCAAAGGCGACCTTCGATGCTGTCGCCAAGAATATCAGCCTTGTCGCAATCCTGAACGATCCGTTCGCGTTGACGCCCGACTTCACCGGACCGAAGCAGCCGAGGGGCAACAAGCCGCTGCTCGAGGACGACCTGCAATCCTGGGCGGCGCCGTTCATGATGGCGCTGATCAACACCCGCAATGTCCACCGCTCCAACATGCTGATGGGCTTCCGATACGGCCGGGACTTCATCTACGACGAGATGGTTCTAACCGGTCCCGGCGAGAAGGGTGAGGCCAACGCCAAGCGCGTGATGGCGGCCAATGCCGAGAAGACCGGCCCAAGCGCGCCGAAGCCGGGCGAGGGACCATCGAAGGACGAGCGGGAGAACGGGCTTTTCAATTTGCTCTACATCGCGATCGCGCCCGACGGCCGCATGGTCCGCGCCGGCGTCACCGGTGACCGCGATCCCGGCTACGGCTCGACCTCGAAGATGATCTCGGAATGCGCGATCTGCATGCTGCGCGACGTGACCGACGTCGCCGCCGGCTTCTGGACGCCGGGCGCAGCGATGCAGCACAAGCTGATCAAGCGGCTGCGGGACAATGCCGGGCTGACCTTCGAGGTGGAAGGCTAGGTCGGCTCTCTCGGGTGCGCAAAGCGGAGCGTGCCCACCCTACAGCAGCCTTCGTGTTGCTACACCGCTCGCGCATCATACGCGTACATGAAATCCATGCTCTTCGATCCCAGCGGGAGCAGCCATTTCATCATCTGATTTCGGACCCATGCGCCGGTGGCGCTGAACTCGCGCTTGTTGTTGCCATTGCGGCGGGCGAGGGCGACGATCTTTTCCGCGCGGGGGCGCCGTTCAGCCTCGAAGGCCTGGAAAGTGGCGGTTAGCTCCTGGCCTTCCTGCATCAGCCGGGCGAGCCGCATCGCATCCTCGAGCGCAAGCGAGGCGCCCTGGCCGGCATGAGGGCTGGTCGCATGCGCGGCATCGCCGATCAGGAGCGAGCGCTTGCGCGACCAGGTCGGCAAGGTCGCGACGTCGAGCGTGTCGGTGACCACGATGTTCTCGGCCGCCTCGATGATGGCGGGGATCGGATCGTGCCAGCCGTGATGGAAGCCGCGCAGGTGCTGCTTCAGCGTCTGCTCGTCGAGCGCGCGGAACATCGCGGCATCCATGCCGTGCGCCGGCTGCGTGCTCCACCACATCGCGCCATCCTTCGGGTCCGGGCTGCAATAGCCGTAGCCGAAGAAGCCGCTCTGCCCGAACGTGGTCTCGACGTGCCGGCCGCTCTCGCGGCCGTCGAGGACGGCATGGGGCACGAAGCCGCCGAACCCGATCAGGCCGGTGTTGAACGGTGTAGGCCCGTCCGGCACCACCTGACGCCGGGTGATCGAATGAACGCCGTCCGCCCCGATCAGGAAATCGCCCTCGGCGGTGGTGCCGTCGGCGAAATAGGCGATGATCGGCTGGTCGCCGCGATCCTCGATCTTGATCAGGCGCTTGTCGAAATAGAGCGAGACGCAGGCGCACCAGGCCTTGTCGATCAGCATCTCGTTCAGCGTGGCGCGGCAGACATTGACCGCCGGTTGGCCGAAGCGCCGCGCCATGTCGCGGTTGATCGAGCCGAGCCGTCGGCCTTCTTGCGAATAGAAGTCGAAGGACTCCGCGATCGAACCGCGATTGATCAGCTCGTCCGCGAGCCCGATCTCGTCCATGACATGCATGCCGTTCGGTGCGATCTGGAGACCACCGCCGATGCCCTTGGAGTAGGGCCAGGCTTCGTAGATCGCGGATTCGATGCCGGCGCGCCGCAACAGGATCGCGGCAACGGGCCCGGCGATGCCGGCGCCGATGATCAGGGCTTTGCGGGGACGATGAGGCATGGGCTTGCTCCCGACGTTTCCGTGGTGCTAGGAGAAATTACGGCTGCTAAATCTCTTAGTGGCTAAGATATATATTGACTAAGATATGAGGTGAGCCTTGTCAAGGACGAAGGCGCGCACGGCGTTGCTGGGGGAATTGGAAGAGGCGATGCGGCGGTCGTCCGCGCAAGGCGTGCTCTATGGCCAGACTGTTGCGAACGTTGCCGGAATTGCCAATTCCGATCTCGAATGCATGGACATCCTCTATCTCGAGGGGCGGGTGACCGCGGGCCGGCTTGCCGAGGTCACGGGGCTCACGACCGGCGCCATCACCGGCGTGGTTGATCGGCTCGAGAAGGCGGGATTGGTGCGCCGGGAGCGGGACGAGGCCGATCGGCGCAAGGTCTACATCGCCGTCGTGCAGGAGACCGCGATGAAGATCGGCCAGCTCTACGTGCCGATGCAACAGGCGATGGAGAAGGTATTCAATGCCTATTCCGACGAGGAACTACGGCTGTTGTTGCGCTTCGCCAATGAAGGATACAAGGGTGTGGTCGCGGCGACGGCGACGCTGAAGAGCCTGCTTGATACGCCGCCGGAGAAACGCCCCGATCTCAAGCTGAAGCAACGTCGTCGCGAGACCTGATCTTGTAGGCCTGCGCGGCCGCGATCATGCCCCACATCGCGCCCAGCATCATCCAGAAGTGACGCCAGTGGTCGGTGTCGATCACGAAGCTTTCGCCGACGGTGCCGACGAACGCCGAGAACACCGCGAGATAAGCGCGCTGCCAGGGCACGCGGACGAAGATGTGCCGGAAGCCCATGATGACGGTGGTGAAAACCAGCGCGGGATAGCACACGCCGGAGAGCCAGCCGCCTGACATGAAGGCGTTCAGATAGGAATTGTGAGTGTCTTCGGGAAAGAAGCGGTGGAATTGCAGTGGGCCGATTCCGAACGGCAGGTCGAGCGCCATCTGCGCACCCAGGATGTGCCGGCCGAAGCGGCCGAAGCGGCCCTCGTCGTAGCTCTGGTCGAAGCTTGCGCGCTGCTTGAACATCTCGGCGATGGAATCGAACGACAGCAGCACCGCGATCAGCGCCAGGCCCAGCACCACCGCGACGATGGCCATGATGATGATGCGCGAGCGCTGCGCGTTGGTACGGCTGGTCAGCACCATCAGCGTCAGCATGAAGGCCGAGGTCAGGATCAGCCCGCCCCAGGCGGCGCGGGAGAAGGCGAGCAGGATCGCCAGCGACATGACGCCGAAGGCGATGACGTTGCGGAACGCCTTGCCGGGCTTGTCCGAGACCACGCTCTGGAGCGCAAACAACGCCGGCAGGATCAGGAAGGCGCCGAGCACGTTCGGGTCCTTGAAGGTGCCGCGGGCGCGCTCGTACAGCGTCAGCAGGTCGTGGCCACCGGGAACCAGGTTGAAATAGCCCGCGATCGCGGAGAGCGAGGCGATCATCGCACCGACCACGAGGCCGCGGCGCAGCATGTCGAGCCGCGCCGCCGTGTCTTCGGAGGTGACCATCGCGAAGAACACCACGGTGACCGCCATGTACCAGGAGGTCGCGATCCAGCTTGCGACCTCGGACTGGTCGAGCAGCGGAATCGCGCTGATGGTGTAGCCGACATTGAGCAGGACCAGGGCCAGCACCAGCGGCATCAGCACGAGCCTGAGCCGCAGGCCGGTGGCGAAGAAAGCGACGGTGGCGAGCAGCGTCGCGATCTCGTAGGGGCTCGGCTCGATGAAGACGATGGCGCCTGAGGCGCCGACCAGCCACACCAGCGCGCGCTGCAAGGCCAGCACGCCGGGTGCGGCCGGCGCGGCTACAGTCATTTCTCCGGCTGTCGCCGCATACGCCATCAGATGCCCATACGCTTACGCAACTCGTAAGCCAAAACGCCGCTGTCATCGCCCGGCCTGACCGGGGCATGACGAAAATTCAATACGCGTTCTCGTTCTTGGTCAGCAGCGAGATCGGCGTCTTCAGGAGAATGTAGAGGTCGAACAGAACCGACCAGTTCTCGATATAGTACAGATCGAACTCGACGCGCTTCTGGATCTTCTCTTCGTTGTCGATCTCGCCGCGCCAGCCGTTGATCTGGGCCCAGCCGGTGATGCCGGGCTTGACGCGGTGGCGCGCGAAGTAGCCGTCGACGGCCTCGTCGAACAGGCGGCTCTGGAGCTTGCCCTGCACCGCATGGGGGCGCGGGCCGACCAGGGAGAGATTGCCCGAGAACATCACGTTGAAGAGCTGCGGCAGCTCGTCGAGGCTGGTCTTGCGGATGAAGCGGCCGACGCGGGTGACGCGCGGATCGTTCTTGGTCACGACCTTCGAAGCAGTCGGGTCCGCCTGATGGTGATACATCGAGCGGAACTTGTAGACGTCGATGCGCTCGTTGTTGAAGCCGAACCGCTTCTGACGGAACAGCACGGGGCCGGGGCTGTCGAGCTTAACGGCCAGCGCCACCAGCGCCATCACCGGGAGGGCCGCGAGCAATGCGAGGCCGCCGACGACACGGTCGAACAGCCACTTCATCACCAGATCCCAGTCGGTGATCGGTGCCTCGAACACGTCGAGTGTCGGCACCTCGCCGAGATAGGAATACGAGCGGGGACGGAAACGCAGCTTGTTGGTATGCGCGGACAAGCGGATGTCGACCGGGAGCACCCAGAGCTTCTTCAGCATCTCCAGGATGCGCGTCTCCGCCGAGATCGGCAGCGCGAACAGCACGAGATCGACACGGGTGCGACGGGCGAACTCGACGATGTCGTCGACCTTGCCGAGCTTGCTTGCGCCGGCGCAGGTGTCCAGCGCGCGGCTGTCGTTGCGGTCGTCGAATACGCCGAGCACGTGGATGTCGGAATCCTCCTGCGCCTTCAGTGCTTCGACCAGTCCCTCACCGTTGCTGTCGGAGCCGACGATGATGGTGCGGCGATCGAGCCGACCCTGGCGCGCCCAGCTGCGCACCAGCGAGCGCAGGACGAGGCGTTCGCCGACCAGCACGGCGAGGCCGAGAAAGTAGAAAGCGGCGAGCCACAGCCGCGAGATGTCGCTGCCGAACTTGGCGAAGAAGGAGATGCCGATGAACATCAGGAAGACGAACGACCAGGACGAGATCATCCGTGTCATCTGCCTGAGCTGACCGCGGAACAGCTGCACCTGGTAGATGTCGGCGGCCTGGAAGCAGACCACTGCGGCAACCGCGACAGCGACGATCTCCGTCGGATAGATCCAGCTGAACCCGACCACCGGCATGACATAGCCGACATACACGGCGATGCCGACCATGCTCAGCAGCACGAAATCGATGACGCGCGCGATGCCGGCGATCACGATCGGCGAATAGGCGCGCGCGACCTTCTGGTTGACGACCTCGAGCGCGGCCGGCGTCAGGCGGCGGCGTCGTTCGACAAAAGGCTGTTCAGCCGGCTTGGCCGCGGCGCTGGTCGCGGCATCGAGCATCGAGCGTGCGTTGAGCGGTTCCACGGGCGTCCACGTCCATTCCAAAGACCCGCGGGCGCAGCTTGGCGTCCCCGGGGCATGCGTCCCCCGCGACCTCGATTATCGGACAAATCGGAAGATTCTCTAAAGCCGGCTTAACGGTGGTTAATGGTTGGTGAATGCGTCGCGATATCCCGCGAGCACGCCGTCGACCATGGCCTGCTGAGAGAAGTGCGCCGAAATGCGCTCGCGCAAGGCGGATGCGCGCTGCGCGGTCGCCTGCGTATCCACGAGCGCGGCGGTGATCGCCTCGGCCATCGCCTCGGCGTTGCTCGCCGCGAACAGGGCAGGGCTCTCGCTGCCGAAAATCTCGGGGATGCCGCCGACGCGCGCCGCGATCATGGGAATGCCGGCCGCGCCCGCCTCGATCACGACATAGGGCATGGAATCGCCGCGTGAGGGCACGACCAGCAACCGGCCCTTGGAGAAGCCGTAGCGTGCCTTGACGTGGCCGATGAAGCGGATCGCGTCCGTCAGGCCGAGTCTTTCGACTTGCGCCTTCAGTGCCGCCGTCTCCTCGCCGTCGCCGCCGAGCGTCAGCGTCACCTTCTTGCCGCGCTCATGCAAAAGCGCGACCGCATTGACCAGCAGATCGGCGCCCTTGATGTGCCTGAACTCGCCGACATAGGCGAGGTCGGTAGCGTCGTCGGCGATGACGACGGGCTCGAACTCCTCCGGCGTCACGCCGTTGAAGACGCAATGCACCACGCCCTTGGGGGTGCCGACGATGCGCTGATACGTGTCGCGCGCGAAGGCACTCTCGAACAGGAACAGATCCGTCGCGTTCATCAGCGTGCGTTCAAGACGTGCGTAAAACTCTCCCTTCAAGGTGTTGAGAGGGTAGTGCAACGAGCCGCCGTGCGGGGTGTAGATACGGATGGTGTCGTCGGAGCGCCGCCGCATGCGGACAAAGGCGCCGGCCTTGGCGCCGTGGCCGTGCATGACATCGGGCTTGAGCCGGCCGGCCAGGCGCCGCATCCGCAACCACACCAGGAAATCGTCCGGCGAAGGTTCACGGCGGATCGCAAGCCGGTGCACGCCGAGCTTCAGGCGCGGCGCGAGCTCGGCCAGCGCCTTCTCGGCGCGCTCGCCACCGGTGAGGCTGTCGGCGAGAATCCCGACATGGTGGCCGCGATCGACCTGGCCGTTGGCGAGGTCGAGGATGTGCCTGAAGATGCCGCCGACGGGGGCGCGCACAGCGTGCAGGATTCGAAGCGGCTGGTCGGGAGAGGGAGGCATGATTAAAACCAGCGCTCGACGGCGGATGCCGAACAATGTTCTCGAAATATCGAGATGGATTAAGGGCCCTCGTGGTTAACAAATGGTGACGAGCGCCCCCGTGTTGCCCGCGAGACGCCGCGATTAACCCAGCGGCAACCTTAATGGAGTGTAATCGGCGCCATTGAGGTACACGAGTGGCGTTGCCCTGCGGGAGTGTTCGATGCGTTTAGCGTTCTGGCGTGCCGGCAAGGACAAGGCCGTCATCGAGCGGGCCGTTTCGAAGGCCAAGCACGAAGCCAAACCTGAGCCCAAGCCCCGGGTTGAAGCCAAGCCCGCGCCGATCGCCGCAAAACAGGCGCCCGCCGAAACCGGTGACATCGATCTGCACGCACTTGGCGGCGCGCTCGCGCGCAAGCGCGGCTGGATCATCGTGCCGACGGTGCTGGCGCTCGTTGCCTCCGTCGCCATCGTCAATCTCATCACGCCGCGCTACAAGTCGGAAGCCCGCATCCTGATCGATGGCCGCGAGAACGTTTTCCTGAGGCCGAGCAGCGACCGCAGCACCGAGGAACGGCAGGCACTCGACCCCGAGGCCGTCACCAGCCAGGTGCAACTCGTGCTGTCGCGCGACCTCGCGCGCGAGATCATCAAGAAGAACAAGCTCGCCGAGCGGCCGGAATTCGATCCGGTGCTGCAGGGCGTTTCGCCATTGAAGTCACTTGCGGCGCTGGTCGGCATCGGCCGCGATCCGTTCTCGATGACGCCGGAAGAGCGTGTCCTGGATGCCTATTACGATCGGCTGCAGGCCTACGCCGTCGACAAGTCGCGCGTGATCGTCATCGAATTCCAGTCGGCTGACCCGGATCTCGCCGTTCGTGTCGCCAACTCGATCGCCGACGGTTATCTCGTGCTCCAGCAGGCCGCACGCCAGGACCAGGCGCGCAATGCGAGCCAGTGGCTTTCGGGCGAGATCGAGAATTTGCGCAAGAAGGTCTCCGATGCCGAAGCCAGGGTCGAGGACTTCCGTTCCAAATCGTCGCTGTTCGTCGGCACAAACAACACCACGCTGTCGAACCAGCAATTGGGCGAGGTCAATACCCAGCTCAACAATGCGCGCGCGCTGAAGGCCGATGCCGAATCCAAGGCCCGGCTGATCCGCGAGATGCTCCAGAGCGGCAAGCCGATCGAGGCCTCCGAAGTCGTGAACTCCGAGCTGATGCGGCGGCTGTCGGAGCAGCGGGTGACGCTGCGTGCGCAGCTTGCCGAACAATCGTCCACGCTGCTCGGCAACCATCCGCGCATCAAGGAATTGAAGGCACAACTCGGCGATCTCGACGGTCAGATCCGCGACGAGGCAGCAAAAATCTCGCGCTCGCTTGAAAACGATGCGCGGATCGCTGACGGCCGGGTCAACGGCCTGACCACCAGCCTCGAGCAGCTCAAGAAGCAGGCGACCTCGACCAACGGGCAGGATGTCCAGCTGCGGGCGCTCGAGCGCGAGGCCAAAGCCCAGCGCGACCTGCTCGAGACCTATCTCGCCAAATACCGCGAAGCCAACACCCGCGAGACCATCGACACCGCGCCGACCGAAGGACGCGTCATCTCGCGCGCGATCGTTTCCAACACGCCTGCCTATCCGAAAAAGCTGCCGATCGTGCTGATCGCGACGCTGGCGACGCTGCTGCTGTCGTCCGGTCTGGTGGTCACCGGCGAGCTGCTGCGCCAGACCGCGCCGCGCACCATTGCCACGCTCGCGCCGGCGATGGTTCGCCGGGAGCCGGTCGTCCAAGAGCCGGTCGCCCAGGAGCCCGTCATCCAGGAGCCGGTCGTCGATGCGGTCGAGATTGAGCCCGCGCCGCTCCAGCCGGAGATGACGGCCGATGCCGATCTCAGCGAAATCGCCGAGATCGGGCAGCTGGCCGAAAGCCTGAGGGCTGCGGGGTCGGCCGCGAAGAAAATCACCGTCCTCGGCACCGCATCGGGCGATGCCATCACGCTGTCGACGCTGACGCTGGCCCGCCACCTGGCGCGCGACGCGCGCGTCGTCGTGGTCGATCTCGCCGCATCCTCGCCGACGATTGCTGCGGTGTCCGTCGATCCGACGGCGCCCGGTCTTGCCGAATTGATGCAGGGGCAGGCCTCGTTTGCCCAGGTCATCACGCGCGACAAGCTCTCGCGGCTGCATCTGGTCATGGCTGGCCGTCCCGGTTTCGATCGCAGCCTGCTCCAGTCGCCGCGGGTGACGCTCGCCATCGACGCGTTGCTGCGCGCTTACGATCATGTGCTGGTCGATGCGGGGAGCGCCGAGGACTTGCCGGCCGATCTGCTGACTGCGAATGCCCGCGCCGTCGTGGTGCCTGATGCCTCGATGGAGGCGGATGCGCGCGCGCTGATGTGCGAGCAGCTCAAGGCGGTCGGCTTCAGCGATGTGACGATGCTGAGCCGGCCGGTGCAGCCGTCAGATGCCATTGAGGCGCCGCGCGTGGTGGCGGCGTAGGTCTGGGGGAAGGCAGCTCGCGGGCGAATCGAGTCGAGCGCGAGCCTGCTAACCGAACGCCTGGCGCAGCCGTCGTGCCAGGTCGAACAGCATCTGGTTCTGCTTCACCAGGCGCTTGCCGTGGTTGAGCGAGGACATCGCCATCGCTGCAAGCTTGCCGCGCGAAGTTAGCGGCACGAAGCTGTCGAAGATGTCCTCGTCGTCCTTGCAGAACATGCGCTTGTAGTCGTCGGTGCCGATGCCGAGGTCAAGCGAGCGGTAGCCGCGCTCGGCGTAGCCGTCGATGATGTTGCGCAGCAGGATCAGGCCAGGGCTGTAGCGGGCGTGCTCCGACATCGTGTAGGTGTTGAACATCGTCGAGAAGCGCTGGCCGTCGGCGACGCCGGCGAAGATTGCGATGACTTCCTCGTCGCATTCGAGCGCATGGATGTCGATGATCCGACCTTCGCCGCGCGGCGCGAGACAGGCGCTGCGGATGAACTGTTCGACACCTGGCTCGGCAAAGACATCGGGCAGTTTCTGCTCCGCCATCCGCGCAGGCTTGACGCGGAAGAACCAGTCGAGCAGGCGGCTGATGTCCGCATCTGTCGTGGCAAGGTGATAACGATAGCCGGCGAGCGTCTGGAGTTTCTTCTCCTTGCTCTTCAGCCGGCGGCGGAAGGAGTTGCTGATTCTCGATGCGGGCGCGCCGCCCGGCTCCATCGCCAGCAGTGGGCAGCCATTGATGGCGCTCTGCTGCGACAGCAGCGCAAACGGGTTCTGCTGATCGTGCCAGCGCCTGGGTTGCTGCAGCAGCGCGAGCACGTCGACCTGATCACGCAAGGGCGCGAACAGAGTGTCGAGATCGGCGCCCACGGCCTGCGCTGCGAATTCGGCGTTCCACAGCCCCATGTTGAAGGTCGTATGCTTGCCGCCCATGAAGCAGGCCATGCGGACGCCATGGCTTTGGCGGAGTGTGAGCGGCAGCAGCGCGAGCGGGCGCTGCTCGGCGTCGCGGGCAATGACGATGACGGGGCGGGCGCCTTCACGTTCTCCGACCGAACGTTGCCATGAGGCGAGGAGATCGTACCGCTGGTAGGGCGTGGAGAGGTGGCCGGGTTCTTCGAGCGCGCGCCAGACCGCTTCGGCCTCGGCGAGATCACCGACGACATCGACATGCGCGACACGGCTCGCTTTCGACCGCGCTGGCGATTCTGCCGTCCGGCCTTGCACCGTCGCAGCCATGGTCATTCGCGAAACCTGTCGAGAAAACGAAAAATACGTATTTCGGCCCGTGGCCGACCTTTGCAAATAAATGTCAACAAAGGGTAATGACAATGAACGAGGGAACAGGCCGCCGGCGAACGCGAAGGTGGGATATTGGCATCCGACGACAGATGGCTGGAGCGGTTGCGGCGCGAACTGGCCTGGTTCACCGCCCAGCCCCTGTTGCGCAGCCGTGGTGCAGGCGCGATCCTTCGCTTCGAGCATGTGCGGCCGCGGCGGCGCGGCGCGTTCCAGCCGCTGCGCCAAAGCGAAATCACGCCGCAATTTCTCGATCGTGCCATCCGCGCGCTGAAGCGATGGAACTATGACTTTCTCGGCATGGACGAGGTCTGTCGGCGGGCGGTGACGATGCCCGAGAGTCGGCGCTTCGTGGCGCTGACCTTCGACGGCGCGCCCAAGGACCTGATCAGCTTCGCCTATCCGGTGCTTGCGCGTCACGCCGTGCCGTTCACGCTCTACGTTCCCACGGCCTTTCCCGACGGCGTCGGGGAGGCGTGGTGGCTCGGGCTCGAGCAGGTGATCGCGCGCGAGAGCCGCATCAGCCTGATGATGGGCGACAAGGAGCAGCGCTTCAACGTCACTGATCTCGCGGACAAGCAGGCGTTGTTTTCGCATCTCCAGCGTTGGCTGTGCTCGCTGGCGCCGGCAGATCTGTCAACCGCGATCGCCGATCTCTGCACGCGCTACCGCATCGATCTCGCCGCGCTTTCGCGCGAGGCGTCGATGAATTGGGAGGATCTGACGAAGCTTGCCGCCGATCCGCTGGTCACGATCGGCAGTGCGACCGTGAACTATCCCAACCTCGCCAGTATGAAGGACGCGGCTGCGCTACGCGAGATGACGATGGGCAAGGCGGTCGCGGAAGCATCGTTCCGCCGGGAGATCCGGCACCTGGCATTTCCGTTCGGCGATCGCTCGTCGTTTCGGCGTAACCATGTCGTGATGGCGGAGGAGGCTGGCTTTGCCAGCGCGGTCTCGACCATCCCGGGCATCGTGGACGCGGAGGGACGGACCAATCTGCGCGCGCTGCCACGGATTTCCTGGGACGGACGGGTACGCTCGCTGCGGATGATGCGCGTGCTGGTGTCCGGTGTTGCCTTCGCGCCGGTGAAACCGACGGGCGCCGTTACGAGCTAGATTTGGCGCGGTCGGGCCGCTGCATCCAGCTCACGATCGGCATTGCCGGCAGTACCCAGCCCAAGCCGACCACCACGTAATAGATCGCCTGCCGCCAGCCGGACTCGGCGATCCATGGCATTTGCGCCGCCGCCATGCCGAGCAGGGCCCAGACGGTGGCCAGCACCAGGAGCAGGATGGCGCCGAGGAACTTGCGGGTGCGGATCGTCATGGCTGAAAACTGCGGCTTTCGCGTAACTTGCGCTGTGGGAGCGGGCGACTATAAGGGGCACGCAGTCTGGTTCAAGCCTTGGTTTCAACCCCTGAAATGACGACGATTTCCGCCCCCGCCAACCCGCATCGCGCCGTGCGCTGGTGGCTGATCTCCGTGGCCGCCCTGATCGCGCTGATGGTGCTGGTCGGCGGCGCGACGCGGCTGACGGAATCCGGCCTGTCGATCGTCGAGTGGAAGCCGGTCACCGGTAGTGTTCCGCCGCTGACGGAGACGCAATGGACCGACGCCTTCGAGGGTTACAAGAAGATCCCGCAATATCGCGAGCTCAATGCCGGCATGAGCCTGTCCGAGTTCAAACAGATCTTCTGGTGGGAATGGAGCCATCGCCTGCTCGGCCGCTTCATCGGCGTCGCTTATCTGCTGCCCTTTCTGTTTTTCCTGTGGCGCGGTGGTCTCTCCGGTGAGTTGAAGCGGAGGCTGTGGCTGCTGTTCGCGCTCGGCGGCATCCAGGGCGCGGTCGGCTGGTGGATGGTGGCCTCGGGGCTGTCTGAGCGGGTCGAGGTGTCGCAGTATCGGCTGGCGACGCATCTGGTGCTGGCGCTGCTGATCTTCGCCGGCATCGTCTGGACGGTGCGGCGGCTTGCCGATCGACCGCAGCTCGCGGTTCCCGCGCGATTGCGCTTCACGAGCACGGTGCTCGTGATCGTGACTTTCATCCAGATCTATTTCGGTGCTCTGGTCGCGGGCCTGCGCGCGGGACGCGCCTACAACACCTGGCCGCAAATCGATGGTGCGTTCATTCCGTCGGCGGACCGACTGTGGTTCGAGACGCCGTGGTGGCGCAACATGTTCGACAGTGTGCTGACGGTGCAGTTCGAGCACCGCATGACGGCCTATCTGCTGTTCACGCTGGCGGTGCTGCACGCATTCGACGCGGTGCGCTCGCGCGCAGGTTCGGCGGCAAGCGGCGCGCTCTGGCTGCTGGCTGCGGTGAGCGTGCAGGCGGTACTCGGCATCCTGACGCTGCTCAACCAGGTGCCGATCGATCTCGCGCTCTCGCACCAGGCAGTTGCGATCGTTGTGTTGACGCTGGCGGTGATCCAGGCCGAGCGGTTGGCGTCGCGGCATAGCGCGGAAGCGCAGCCGCGCGCGGTTCCCATCGGTCAGCCCGGCTGATCAGCAATAGCCGTAGATGCCGCACGAGTAGGGCAGGCGCCAGAAATAATCGACCTGTTTCCCGCCGTAATACGATCCCTGATAGTCGTAGTCCCAGGGGCGGCCGTAGTAACCCGGCAGCGTATGCGCGCCCGGAAGCAGCGGGGTGCCCGGCAGGTTGCGGATGTAGCTGCCGATGCCATAGGCCGGCGAGATCAGCGCATCCGGATCGGTCTCCACATAGACCTTGGGTGGCTCCTGCGCCGGCGCGGCTGCCCGCCGCTTCGGATGGGCCGACAAGTCGGCAGCATGTGCGGCTGAAACCGTCATCATCACCGCCAGGGCAGGCACCATCCAGCGCAGCATCGTCGGCTCCGAATCAAAGGGGCGATCCAAGGACGATGTATGCGGCCGATATGGTTAATGACTGTTAACTGGCGTGCGCGGCGCCTTCGCAAAATCTCACCGCGGTCATCCCGGGGTGGTGCGAAGCACCGAACCCGGAATCCGGAGGTGGCCGACGATGTCGAGATGTCGGGGTCTGGTCCTTCGGACCACCCCGGAATGACGAGGATGACTAGGCGCTCAGAGCCTGCTCCAGGTCGGCGATCAGATCTTCCTTGTCCTCGATGCCGATCGAGAGCCGGACCACGTCGGGACCGGCGCCGGATTTGGTCTTGGCGGCGTCGTCGAGCTGGCTGTGCGTGGTCGAGGCCGGGTGGATCACCAGCGAGCGGGTGTCGCCGACATTGGCGAGGTGCGAGAACAGTTGCAGCTTCGACACCAGGTTGACGCCGGCGTCATAGCCGCCCTTGAGGCTGAAGGTGAATACGGCACCCGCGCCCCTCGGCGCATATTTGCGCGCAAGCTGGTTGTACTTGTCGCTCGCCAGACCCGCGTAGTTCACCGCAGCCACCGCCGGATGCCCGGCGAGGAATTCGGCGACGGCCTTGGCATTGTCGCAGTGCTTCTGCATTCGCAGCGGCAGCGTCTCGATGCCGGTGAGGATCATGAAGGCATTGAACGGCGACAGCGCCGGGCCGAGATCGCGCAAGCCGAGCACGCGGCAGGCAATCGCGAAGGCGAAATTGCCAAATGTCTCCTGCAGGCGGATGCCGTGATATTCCGGCCGCGGCTCCGACAGCATCGGATATTTGCCGCCGGTCGACCAGTCGAACGTGCCGGCGTCGACGATGATGCCGCCGAGCGAATTGCCGTGACCGCCCAAAAACTTCGTCAACGAGTGCACGACGATGTCGGCGCCGTGGTCGATCGGGCGGATCAGATAGGGCGAGGCCAGCGTGTTGTCGACAATCAAGGGAACGCCCGCCTTGCGCGCCACCGTCGAGATCGCCTCAATGTCGGTGATGCTGCCGGCGGGGTTGGCGATGGACTCGATGAAGATCGCTTTCGTGCGCGGCGTCACGGCGCGCTCGAAGCTCGCGATGTCGTCGGGATCGGCCCATACCACATTCCAGCCAAAACTCTTGAAGGCGTGGCTGAACTGGTTGATCGAGCCGCCATAGAGCTTTCGTGCCGCGATGAACTCGTCGCCGGGCTGGAGCAATTGCTGGAGCACCACGACCTGCGCGGCGTGGCCCGAGGCGACAGCGAGCGCCGCGGTGCCTCCTTCGAGCGCGGCGACGCGCTCTTCCAGTACCGCGTTGGTCGGGTTGCCGATGCGGGTATAGATGTTGCCGAACGCCTGCAAGCCGAACAGCGAGGCGGCGTGGTCGGCGTCGTTGAAGACGAACGAGGTCGTCTGATAAATCGGAGTCGCGCGCGCACCGGTGGTCGGATCGGGCTGTGCACCGGCATGCACGGCGAGGGTTGAAAATCCCGGAAGGCGATCGCTCATTGAGGGCGTCCTGTTCTTGTGGTCTGAAATCGCGCGGCATGCTGATCGGGGCCGCGCCCGGCGTCAAGCCGCGGCTTCACATCGCAACGATCGTGCTACGCATTGACGCGCTCGCGAAACGAATCCTTCGCAATTGCGTCAGCTTTGCTCGCTCTTGTTTTTGGCCGCGCGATCGGAGGCCGCGGTGTCGCCGCCGCCGACACTCATCCGATTGAGGGATAGGCGCATGCCCTGCGTCGGTGCCGGCGGGCGCTTGGAGCTGAGCGTGCGTGAATTGACGCCCATCCAGGAGATCTCCGACGACAGCCGGCCATATTCGATCTTGGGGCATCGATTCATCACGACCTTGATACCCGCGGCCTCGGCCTTTTCCGCCGCGGCATCGTCGCGCGCGCCGAGCTGCATCCAGATCACCTTCGGCAGCGGATCGAGCGTGAGGGCTTCTTCCACGACGGGCATGATGTGGCTGGAGTTGCGGAAGATGTCGATCATGTCGACGGGGCGGCCGATGTCGCGCAGCGAGGCGACAAAGGGCTTTCCAAGCAGGTCCTTGCCGACATGGCCGGGATTGATCGGGATCATGTCGTAGCCGCGCTGCGCGAGATATTTGAACGCGAAATAACTCGGCCGCACGTTGACCGGCGAGGCGCCGACCATCGCGATCGACTTCACGCTGTTGAGGATGCTGCGGATGTAATTGTCGGGATAGGCGTCGTGGTTCATTGCTGGTCTTTTCTTGTTGTCATTCATCCCGCCATGTCGGCGTGCGCTTTTCGATGAAAGCGCCGATGCCTTCTTCGGCATCGCGGGCCATCATGTTCTCGGTCATTACCTCTGCCGCATAGCGATAGGCATCGGCAAGGCTCATCTCGGCCTGGCGGTAGAATGCCTCCTTGCCCAGCTTGACGGTGTAGGCGGATTTCAATGCGACCTTTTCCGCGAGCGCAATCGCGGCGTCGCGCTCGGTGCCGGCGGCGACCACGTGATTGACGAGGCCGATTTCGCGGGCCCGCACGGCCGGGACCGGCTCGCCCGTCAGCAGCATCTCCATCGCCTGCTTGCGTGGCACGTTGCGCGACAGCGCCACCATCGGCGTCGAGCAGAACAGGCCGATATCGACGCCGGGCGTGGCAAAGCTCGCCGCTTCCGAGGCGATCGCGAGGTCGCAGCTCGCCACGATCTGGCAGCCGGCCGCGGTCGCGATGCCCTGGACGGAAGCCACCACCGGCTTGGGCAGACGCACGATCGCCTGCATCATCGCGCTACAGGCATTCATCGCCTCGGCGAAGAAAGCGCGGCCGCGATCGGGGTCGGTGCGGCGTGCGGTCAACTCCTTCATGTCGTGACCGGCCGAGAAGGCGGGACCGTTGGCCGCGAGCACGACAGCCCGGACGGCCTTGTCGCTGCCGACCTCATCGAGCGCGGCATGAAGGCTGGCGATCATCGCCGTCGACAGGCTGTTGCGCGCGGCCGGACGGTTGAGAGTCAGCACCGCGATGTTCCCCACCATTTCGCGCAGCAGAATTGGCGGTTGCGGGGAGGGGGCGCGGGCGGCGTGGACGGACATTGCGGCGTTTCCGATTGGATTATTACAGTGAGATGATGCAGATAACCTAATGTAGTAGGCGACGTGAAGCGAGGGCGGGGAACAACATGGCGGCAGCGAAAATGAGCGTGGCGGAGCTCGAGCAGTTTCTCCGCGACGAATTTCCCCAGGCCTTCAGCGGCGACGACATCACGATCGAGAGCGCGGACGGCCAGACCTGTCTGTTGCGGCAGCGCTATGGCGAGAAGATGCTGCGGCCGGGCGGAACCGTGTCGGGCCCGACCCTGATGGCGCTGGCCGATTTCGCCATGTACGTGGTGCTGCTGTCCGCGATCGGCCCGATCGGGCTCGCTGTGACCACCAATCTCAACATTAACTTCCTGCGCAAGGGTCTGCCCGGGCAGGATGTGCTGGCGGAGGCCCGGCTGCTGAAGCTCGGCAAGCGCCTGGCCGTCGGGGAGGTAAAGCTCCTGTCCGGAAGCTCGCCCGATCCGATCGCCCATGTCACTTCGACCTATTCCATTCCAAATGTTTGATCTTTTCGAAGGTAATATAACACCATATTTCTAAGATGCTGATTTTGCACGCGTAATTTACGTCGCCGAGCATTGACCGTCGGGCGTCTCTTCTCTAGAAACCCGCTCAGTCCGGTGCGGTGTTCGCGCCGATGCTCCCCGTCCACGGAAACTCTGACATGAAAACCTTTTCGGCAAAGCCGGCTGAGGTGACGAAGAAGTGGGTGCTGATCGACGCCAAGGGTCTGGTCGTCGGCCGCCTCGCCACCATCGTTGCCATGCGCCTGCGCGGCAAGCACCTCCCGACCTACACCCCCCACGTTGATTGCGGTGACAACGTCATCATCATCAACGCGCAGCATGCGGTCCTCACCGGTCGCAAGCGCGAGCAGAAGACCTACTACAAGCACACCGGCTACGTCGGCCACGTCAAGGAGCGCACCGCGCGCCAGATCCTTGAGGGCAAGCACCCCGAGCGCGTGCTCGAGAAGGCTGTCGAGCGCATGATCCCGCGTGGTCCGCTCGGTCGCGTCCAGATGGGCAACCTCCGCGTCTATGGCGGTGCTGATCATCCGCACGAGGCCCAGACGCCCGAGAAGATCGATATCGCCAAGTTGAACCGCAAGAACACGAGGGCCGCATAATCATGGCCGAATCCATTCAGTCGCTCGACCAGCTCTCGCAGCTCAAGACCGCGGCAGCGGCGCCCGACGCGCCCAAGCACGAGAAGAAGGTCGACAAGTTCAACCGCGCCTACGCCACCGGCAAGCGCAAGGACGCGGTCGCCCGCGTCTGGATCAAGCCCGGCGCCGGCAAGGTCACCGTCAATTCGCGCGAGGTCGAGGTCTATTTCGCTCGTCCGGTGCTGCGCATGATGATCGAGCAGCCGTTCTCCGTGGCCGCGCGTTCGGGCCAGTACGACGTGATCTGCACCGTCGCAGGCGGCGGTCTGTCCGGTCAGGCCGGCGCGGTGCGTCACGGCATCTCCAAGGCTCTCACCTATTTCGAGCCCGAGCTGCGTAGCGTGCTCAAGAAGGGTGGCTTCCTGACCCGCGACTCCCGCGTGGTCGAGCGCAAGAAGTACGGCAAGGCCAAGGCCCGCCGGTCCTTCCAGTTCTCGAAGCGTTAATCGCTTCGGTCACATTCGCCGCGAAAGCGGCTTCAATGAGATGCAAAAAGGCGCTGTTTTCAGCGCCTTTTTTGTTACTCGTTTGTACGCAAATTGAGCGCGTGTTTCCCGAAAACTTGGCCTCGCATGAAAACCTGAATGGAACCCGCGGGACATAGCGTCGCATCTGGAAGGGCGCGCAAGTCGGCTGGGCCGATCGCGCAACTGCTATGTTTAGAAGGGGGCCGACATGATGTCGCTCGATAGCATCACGCTCTATTTGGTCGCCACGATGGTCGCCGCATTGCTCGGCGCCATGATGGTGTTTTTCGGCAAGCAGGAGAACAGCCCCGCGCTGAAATGGTGGGGCACGGCCTATCTGCTCGGCGCGGCCTCCGTCGCGTTGTGGACGGCGACCGGCGACAAGCTCGGTCCGCACCTCTATCTCGCACTGAACGCAGTCGGCTTCGTCGCCTGCGGCATGGTGTGGAATGCGGCGCGCGTCTTCCACGGCCGCAAGCCGAACTGGCCCGGTCTCGTGCTCGGTGCGATCGCCTGGGTCGCGACGGTGATGCTGCTCGATCCCGCAGCCTCCATGTTGCGCATGATCATCGGCGCCGGCATCGTCTCGATTTACGCGGCGCTGACCGCGAGCGAGCTTTGGGTCGAACGGCGCAAGAGCCTGCAACGGCGCTGGCCGGCCTTCGTCGTGCCTGTCATGCACGGCTGCGTGCTGATGCTGCCGATTCTGCTCGGCAGTTTCATGCGCCCGAATGATGCCGGCTTTTCCACCAGCGTCTGGGTTACCGTGTTTGCGGTCGAGCTCGTGCTCTATGCCGTCGGCACCGTGTTCGTGATCTTCATGCTGGTGTCCGAGCGCACCGTCACCGCGCATCGCACCGCGGCGTCGACCGATCCGCTCACCGGCATGCTCAACCGCCGCGGCTTCTCGGAAGCCTGCGCGCGGATGATCGAGCGCGAGGCCAAGGGCGGCCGCCCGGTCACCGTGATGATCTTCGACATCGACCATTTCAAATCGATCAACGATCGCTTCGGTCATCCTGCTGGCGACGAGATGCTGAAACTGTTCTCGACCGTCGTCGTCAACAATCTGCGCATCTCCGACCTGTCCGGCCGCATCGGCGGTGAGGAGTTCGCCGCGCTTCTGCCGTGTGCGCTCGAGGAAGGCGTGCTGGTCGCCGAACGCGTGCGCGAGGCGTTCGAGACGTCAGGCGTCGTGGTCGACGATGGTGCGGTCGATACCACCGTCAGCATTGGCGTGGCCGGCGGTCCTGCGGGCACCGAGCTCGAGGTACTGCTGGCCTCGGCCGACACCGCGCTCTACCAGGCCAAGCGGGGCGGCCGTAACCGCGTCGAGGCGGCCGAGGAGCTGCCATTGTCGCTGGAGAACTGGCGCCGCCAGAGCGCCGCGCGGATCGGTGTGCCCAAGGAGCAATCCAAGACGCAGCCGGCGACAGCCTGATACGGAGGGGGGCGCTCGCGGTAATCCTCTGTTTACCATTCGGTTCCTACCATTGCGGTCATGGAATCGATCCGTCGACAGAATCCGCAAGCTGCCCTGATGTCGCTCGAAGCCGCTGCGGCCTCGGCACGCGGCGGCTTCGCCTGTCTGTTCTCGACCGCGGACGAATACGAGACCGCGGTGATCGCCGAGCGCCGCGCCCAGGGCCGTTACACGCAGGCCCGCAGCTATTGGCCGGTCGGGTTGTTCATCGGTTGCACGCTGATTGTACTCGGCACAGCGGTGCTGTTCGCCTGAGAGCATCGCATTTTCGGCCGGGCAGGGCGCCATTTCGGCGCCTTTTTCTTTGGTCCCGGCTGCGCTAGACACGGCCACCAGACAACGGGGTGGAAACCGATGATCACCGAGATCGCGCAAATCGACGTCAAGCCGGGCAGTGAGAAGGACTTTGAGGCCGCTGTCGCCAAGGCTAAAGCTGCCTTCGGCCGCTCCAAGGGCTTTCATGGTTTCGAGCTGCACAAGTCGATCGAGAAGCCGCAGCGCTACCGGTTGATGGTGCAATGGGCGACGCTGGAAAACCACACCGTCGACTTCCGCGGCTCCGAGAATTTCACCGAATGGCGCGGCCTCGTCGGGCAGTATTTTGCCTCGCCTCCGGAGGTCGAGCACACCGAGACCGTGCTGACGACCTGATTGAGGTCAGGCCGCCTCCGCCAAAGGCGGCACCTCATATGTCTTGAAATGGTCGATCATGACCTTGGCGATGGCGACGAGTGGCAGCGCCAGCGCCAGGCCCCAGATTCCGAAGACGACGCCGAGCAGGATCTGGAACGCGAACAGCGTCGCCGGGGGAATGTCCAGCGCTTGGCGCTGGAGGAGCGGCGTCAGCACGTAGCTCTCCATCGCGTGCACGCCGAGGAACAGGATCAGCGCCGATAGCGCCGGGATCCAGCCCGAGGCGAGACTCGCCAGCACCACGACGACACCGGCGATGATGGCGCCGACGGTTGGGATGAAGGCGAGCAGGCCGGCCTGAATCCCCAGGATGAACGAGCCGGGGATGCCGATGATGGCAAGCCCGATCCAGGTCACGGCGCCGACCGCAAGCATTACGATGATCTGCGCGATCAGCCAGCGCTCCAGCGTCTCGCCGATGCGGTCGATGATCAGCGTCGCGCGGACGCGATGTCTCGCCGGCGCCAGGAAGAGCAGACCGTCGTGATAGACGTTGGGCTGTGCGGCGAAAGCGAGCCCCAGGAACAGTACGATAAAAACGTTGCCGACGGCGCTGATCGCGCCGAGCAGCAGCCTGAAGGTCTGGCTCACGATGGCCCCGCCGCTGGAGGCAAGGGCGCCTGCGCCCGGCAATGGACCGTGCGCATTCTGGTTGGGGGCCGCCGCTGGCGCCGTCTCTCCGGAGGAGGCGGCCGAGCTGGCATTGCCGAGGTCGAAGACGCTGGTGTCGATGCCGTGGTTTTCCAGGAACGACCTGACATGTGTGATCTGCGACTTGATGGTGTTGCTGAGCACCGAGGCCTGCTCGGCGATGGTCGCGCCGCCGAGATAGGCGACACCCGACAGCATTGCGGCGAGCACGATGCAGACGATCGCAAGCCGCACCGCGTGCGGCAGCTGAACGCGCCGGCCGAGCGCATCGGTCAGGGCGTTGAGGCCGACGCCGACCAACATGCCGGTGAAGATCAGGAGCAGGGTCGCTGCAAAATACCAGGTGAAAACCAGCGCGGCGGTGAACAGCACGACGGCGATGCCGCCGACCGAGATCGCCCAGGCCAGGTCATTGCGGGTCCGGGGACGCTCGTCTGCGGGAAGGGTCACATCAAGTCCTTTTCGGCGGCTGCGGGCGAGGCACTCTTTCGGCAAACGCGCGTCCGATCAAGACCGCGTCAACGCGCTGGTTTGACGCTATCGCGCGAACGGTGCAGAGCGTGAGGAAAGAACAAGTGGGGGGCGCTTGAGTTTCATCAGCAAATGGGCCGGTCTGCTCGGGCTCCTGGCCGTGATCGTGATCGGCGATCAGATCCGGATCAACCGTCCCGGCCACAAATATCGCCTCACGGTCGAGGTGACGACGCCTGACGGGATCAGGGCCGCCTCCGGCATTCTGGCGGTCGTGCCAGACCGCAACTATAACCGCGGCGGACGCACCACGACGCGCGGGGAAGCTGTCTTTGTTGATCTCGGTCAGGGCCGCGGCGAAGGCAAGAACCTGGTGGCGTTGTTGGCGCATCAGCAGGGCGGCAAGCTCGACCTCGATCAGATCAACTATGTCGCGCTGCGCGCCTACGGCGCCGCGCGTGGCAACCGCGTCTCGTTCAGCGACATCACCAGGCAGACCGGCATTGTCCCGGTGCAGGGCGAGGTGATCCCCGTGCTCGTGAGCTTCGGCGATCCCAAAGATCCCAAGACTGCGCGCACCGTCGCCAGCGATCATGCCGAGGAGGTCCTGGGTGACGGCTATGCCATCCGCGGTCTCACCGTCGAGGTGGTGCCCAACGGGCTCTGGCCGATCGATTTCGGTGGCGTGCTCGGGGAGCCCGTGACGCGGGGAATCGACGCGAAATTGCCCTGGCTGGCCACGCCTGGCGCGGCGGCGACTGCCCTGAAGGCAGCCGGCCTGCCCCTCGTGGGGACAACCGAGGCCCAGGAGGCATTTGCGCGAAAATAGCATTGCCGTCCCGCGATCCCTTCTGTTGAAATTGTTCCATCCCAAGGGCATGTTTGGAGAATCTTCTTGCGCAGAGGTCGGAACGGGAGATGAGAAAGCCGGTCGTCGGCGTGATTGGGAACGCCAGTCGCATCGAAAATCGATTTCAGGTCCAGATGGTCGGCGAGCGAAACTTGCGCGCCGTGGCCGAGGTCTCCGGCGGCTTGCCGGTGATGTTCGCGGGCTCGCCCGACATCACCGATATCGCCGCACTGCTCGATACCGTTGACGGCGTCGTGCTGACCGGGGCCCGCGCCAACGTTCATCCGACCCGCTTCAACGTCGATCCCTGCGAGAAGCACGAGCCCTACGACATCCACCGCGACGAGGTCGCGCTGGCACTTTCGGTGGCCTGCGTCTCGCGCGGAATACCGCTGTTCGGCATCTGTCGTGGCTTGCAGGAGATGAACGTCGCTTTCGGCGGCTCGCTGCACCCCGAGATCCGCGAAATCCCTGGCCGCATGAACCACCGCATGCCTCGGCTCGAGAACGGCGAGATCCATCCCGATCCGACCGTCGTGTTCGCCGACCGTCACGACGTCGACCTTACGCCGGGCGGCGCGTTCGCAAAGCTCCTCGGCTGTGAGAAGATCCGGGTCAATTCGCTGCATGGGCAGGGCATCCTCGATCCCGGCAAGCGCGTGCTGATCGAAGGCATTGCCGAGGACGGCACCATCGAGGCGATCCGTATCGCGGAAGCGCCGACCTTCGCACTCGGCGTGCAGTGGCACGCCGAGTACGACCCGCAGCGCAATCCGATCAATCGCAAGCTGTTTGAAGCGTTCGGCGAAGCGATGGTGGCGAAGCAGCGGGCGGCTGCGTAGCGCGCGAGAGTTGTGCCGGATCATCGGGGCGCGCTACGTTTCAATTCAATTTTGAAACTGGAATTGCATCCCGATGATACGCGACACGGCCGCTGCCGCCCTTATCCTGCTCGTGTCGCCGGCACTCGCTCAAACCACGCCGCCGAGGGACGGGCCGATCAGTTGCGCTTCGCCGGTCTCACCGGACGATACCGAGCGCAGCCTGAAGCAGCGTTACGGCAAGGAGGCCGTGATACAGGACCTGCCGGGTGCGGAGGGTGAGACCGACAAGGGGTTCGTGCTGTTCCCGAAGGCGATGGATCGCCGCATCGAGGTTGCCTTCAGCAACGACAAGGCCATGCGCGCCTCCGGCTTGACCCTGCGCGACACCGCCAGGACCAGCCGTTGGAGCGTTGGCGGCATCACAATCGGATCGAGCCTCGCCGACGTGCAGAAGGCGAACGGCAAGCCGTTTATGGTGGCCGGCTTCGAGTGGGATTACGGCGGCTTCGTCACCGATTGGAAGGGCGGCACGCTGAGCGGTCCGATGGACGGTGGCTGCACCATCACGATCCGCTTCGACAGGAAATCGGCCGCGCCGAAGTCGCTGCTGGGCGACGGCGTGAAGGTTGCCTCCGACAATGCGACGCTGGTGAAATGGGCACCGGTGGTGACTGAGATCGGCGTGAATTTTCCGGACAAGTGAGTTCAACCGAACCACTGCACGCGCAATATCTCGGGGCGAATAAACCAATCAGTAGGAATTGGTGCGCGCCGGTTTTTGCGATTCCGATTCGTTCTTCGAGAACGAAATGGAGTCAGATGCAGAACGAAAATCGATGGCCCAAAACAAGAAAGGCGCCCGAAGGGCGCCTTTCGCGTGTCTTGGTCGTTCGGGCCGCTTAGCCCGAATAGTACATGTCGAACTCGACCGGATGCGGAGTCATTTCGAAGCGGGCGACCTCGGTCATTTTCAGCTCGATGTAAGCGTCGATGAAGTCGTCGTCGAACACGCCACCGTTCTTGAGGAAGCTGCGATCCTTGTCGAGGCTTTCCAGCGCTTCGCGGAGCGAGCCGCAGACGGTCGGGATCTGCTTCAGCTCTTCCTTCGGCAGATCGTAGAGGTCCTTGTCCATCGCCGGACCCGGATCGATCTTGTTCTTGATGCCGTCGAGGCCGGCCATCAGCATCGCGGCGAAGCCGAGATAGGGATTGGCGAGCGGATCGGGGAAACGCACCTCGACGCGCTTGGCCTTCGGCGAAGCGGTGTACGGGATGCGGCAGGAGGCCGAGCGGTTGCGCGCGGAGTAGGCGAGCAGCACCGGGGCTTCATAGCCCGGGACCAGGCGCTTGTAGGAGTTGGTCGACGGGTTGGTGAAGGCGTTGATCGCCTTGGCATGCTTGATGATGCCGCCGATGTAGTGGAGGCAGGTCTCCGACAGGTCGGCATATTTGTTGCCGGCGAACACCGGCTTGCCATCCTTCCAGATCGACTGGTGCACGTGCATGCCCGAGCCGTTGTCGCCGTAGATCGGCTTCGGCATGAAGGTGGCGGTCTTGCCGTAGATGTGCGCGACCTGGTGGATGCAGTACTTGTAGATCTGCATGTGGTCGGCCATCAGCGTCAGCGTGTCGAACTTCATGCCGAGCTCGTGCTGGGCGGACGCGACCTCGTGGTGATGCTTCTCGACCTTGACGCCCATCTTGGCCATGGCGCCGAGCATTTCGGAGCGCATGTCCTGCACCGAGTCCTGCGGCGGAACCGGGAAGTAGCCGCCCTTGGTGCGGATGCGGTGGCCGAGATTGCCGCCTTCATATTCGGTGTCGGAGTTGGTCGGCAGCTCCGAGGAGTCGAGGCGGAAGCCGGTGTTGTAGGGGCCGGACGAGAAGCGGACGTCGTCGAACACGAAGAACTCGGCTTCGGGGCCGACGAACACGGTGTCACCCACGCCCATCGACTTCACCATGGCCTCGGCCTTCTTGGCGATGCCGCGGGGGTCGCGGTTGTAGGGCTCTCCGGTGGTCGGCTCGAGCACGTCGCAGGTGATGACCATGGTGGTTTCGGCGAAGAACGGATCGATCGTCGCGGTCACCGGGTCCGGCATCAGGCACATGTCGGACTCGTTGATCGCCTTCCAGCCGGCGATCGAGGAGCCGTCGAACATGGTGCCTTCAGCGAAAATGTCTTCGTCGATCATGCTGATGTCGAACGTGACGTGCTGCCACTTGCCGCGCGGATCGGTGAAGCGCAGGTCGACGTACTTCACGTCGTTGTCCTTGATCGATTTCAGGACGTCTTTGGCGGTCTTCATGCATACCCCTTTTGGCTCTGCGGGTCGGTTTCCAGGTGAGCAGATTCGTTCTCGCTTTCGGCGAGTTTGCGCAACCGCACAAACGAAATGAGGCCGCCGAAGCAGCCTTTTTTCTTTCAGAGTGTCGCAAAATTCGGGATAGCACCCGGCTCAGATAGCGTCCAGCCCGGATTCGCCGGTTCGGATGCGGATCGCCTCTTCGATATTGGAGACGAAAATCTTGCCGTCGCCGATGCGCCCGGTTTGCGCAGCACGGCGGATCGCGTCGATCGCGCGCTCGACCAGGTCGTCGCCGATCACGATCTCGATCTTCACCTTGGGCAGGAAGTCGACGATGTATTCTGCGCCGCGGTAGAGTTCGGCGTGACCTTTCTGGCGGCCAAAACCCTTGGCCTCGGTCACGGTGATGCCCTGAAGGCCGACTTCCTGAAGCGCTTCCTTCACCTCGTCGAGCTTGAACGGCTTGATGATGGCTTCGATTTTCTTCACTGCGCGCCTCCCGGCCTTTCGATCAAATAGCAACGTCTTCGTCAGGATGCGCTTCTCTTAACGCACGATCTTGTCTTCGCTATGCCGGGATCTGACCAGCCCGGCAAGATCGGCCGGCCACACCCAGAATATGCCAGTGAGCACGACAAACCGAAGCGGCTTCCTCGAAAGCAGGGTCTATGCCAAGTTGCAAATGCCCTGATTATTGGAGCGTTATCAGCCTTTTAACGAGCATCTCTGATAGGTGGGGCCGGTCGGCTCAAAATACCGCAGACTACGAAATAGGCAAACGGTTCAATATCTGTGCAAACAGTTGTTCCGGAGGCCGGATCAGCACGAAACGTGCCTGTTGAAAAGGCGTTTGGACCAGGGAAGTGGCATGGAAGTTCTAACCACCGCCGAGATGCAGCGGGCTGATCAACTCAGCATCACGGCCGGCACGCCCGGCTTCAAGCTGATGCTGAGCGCCGGCCAGGCGGTTGCGGAAGCCGCCAACGCACTGGTGGAAGAGGGCCCGATCCTGATCGTGGCCGGCCCCGGCAACAATGGCGGGGACGGTTTTGTCGCGGCCGCCGAGCTGGGTGCGCAAGGGCGCGAGGTCTCGGTCATTCTGATGTGCGAGCGCGACCAGCTCCAGGGAGATGCCGCCTCCGCCGCGCGTGGCTGGAAGCAGCCGGTGCTGCCGTTCAATCCGCAGGCGATCGGAAAGCCGGCGCTGATCATTGATGCGCTGTTCGGCGCGGGCCTCAGCCGTTCCGTCGACGGCGAGGCGCGCGCGATGATCGAGGCGATCAATGCCAACGGCGCGCCGGTGCTCGCCGTCGATCTGCCGAGCGGCATCAACGGCACCAGCGCAGCCGTGCTGGGCGCCGCCGTGAATGCCACCGAGACCGTCACCTTCTTCCGCAAGAAGCCCGCGCATTTGCTGTTGCCCGGCCGCATGCATTGCGGCCGCGTGCGCGTCGCCGATATCGGCATCGACGCCCAGGTGCTCGACGAGATCGCGCCGCAAACTTTCGAGAACGATCCGGACTTCTGGGGCACCGCCTTTCCAGTGCCGCGCATCGACGGCCACAAATACGCGCGCGGCCATGTGTTGGCGGTATCGGGCGATGCAGCCGCGACCGGCGCTGCGCGGCTCGCTGCGCGTGGCAGCTTGCGCGCCGGCGCCGGCCTCGTGACGCTCGCGACCCCGCGCGATGCGCTGGCGATCAATGCGAGCGCGTTGACGGCCGTGATGGTGCGCCCGGTCGACACGGTGGTCGAGTTCGCCGAACTGCTCGATGACGTCCGCTACAATACCTGCATGATCGGCCCGGGTGCCGGCCTCAGTGATCGTACCCGCGATATGGTGCACACTGCGATCTCGGCACAGCGCCATGTCGTGCTCGACGCCGATGCGCTGACGAGCTTCGCGGCCAATCCCGAGCGGCTGTTTGAGTCGATCAAGGCTGCGCCGGAGGCCCAGGTGGTGCTGACGCCGCATGAGGGCGAGTTTCCGCGCCTGTTCTCCGACCTCAGCAACAAGACTCCGGGCCGCTCGAAGCTCGAGCGCGTGCGCGCCGCCGCCGAGCGCTCCGGTGCGGTCGTGCTGCTGAAGGGCCCCGACACCACGATTGCCGCGCCGGACGGTCGTGCCACCATCGCCGCCAACGCGCCGCCCTGGCTTGCGACCGCCGGCGCCGGCGACGTGCTCGCCGGCATCATCGCGGGACTTCTGGCACAGGGCTTGCCGGCGTTCGAAGCCGCCAGCATCGGCGTCTGGATGCATGGCGAGGCGGCAAGCGAAGCAGGGCCGGGACTGATCGCGGAAGACCTGACCGAGACGCTGCCGGCGGTGCATCGGCGGATCTATAACGCGCTCGGGATCGAGTACTGAATTTCCACGTCGATCGGCAGGATGGGTAGAGCGCAGCGAAACCCGTCATCTCTGACCTCGGCGAGACGGCGATGGGTTTTCGCTGCGCCCGACCATCCGACGTAACCTCACTCGACCCCGTACCACCGCACCAGCCGCGGGGCCGCCCAATCGGTCACGACGGATTCGATCAGCCATCGCCCCGGAGAGGTCGCGGCGAAGGCGATGCGCTGGGTCTGGCCGGGCTCGATCGCGAGCGTGTCGAGCCAATAGGGTTTCCAGCCATCGTCGAGCCGGTCGAGCAGGCGGAAATGGTGGCCGTGCAGGTGGAAGACCGTGGTGACCGGGGCGGGGTTCTTCACGGCCAGCACGACGGTCCGACCCGCCTTGGCACGGAAGGCGGGGGTGGAGGCGGTGGAGAAGTTAGCCGTCCGGGTCCAGCCAGCATCGGCGGCCCCGAGCGCGACATCGAACCGCAGTGCGCCTTTCAGGTCGAGTTTTTCGGGAAGGTCGTTCGAGGGGAGTGGCTGCGGCGGCGGCAGCGGGGCGCGCTCCAGTTTGCCGGAGACCTTGAGGCGGCCGATCGGGCGCGCCTCCTTGCCGTCATGCAGGACGAACCCGGCCGATGCGGCCGCATCCACGAAGGCGTCGGCGCGGGCACCCGGGGCCAGCACAAGAGCACCATTGCGGGCTGGGAAGGGCTCGGCCGGCTGCCCGTCCAGAGCCATCACCTGGACCTCATGGCCTTCCAATTTGATTGCCAGAACAGACCGTTGCGAGCCGTTGATGAAGCGCAGCCGCAGCCTTTCGCCGGCGGAAGCTGAGAGCTCGAATGAGGTTCGTCCGTTCAACGTGTAGGTCGAGGTCGTGTCCTTGGGATCCCGTCCCGGCGGGAGCGCGGTGCCATCTGGACCCACTCGCCATTCCTCGATCAGCACGACCTCGTCGCGATCGACGGGGATGCGGCTGGTTTCGTTGGCAATGATCGGGAGCGGTCGTGCAGGCTGCTTCAGGCGGTCCTCAAAGAGCCGGAAGTCGGCCAGCAGGGTTCCGGCGTTTGGTATTGAAATAATTGATGTTTCGGTCGCGTCGGGCGCGGTCGGCGCCCGCCCGCGCAAGGGATCGGCCATCACCGCGCCGTTGAGGCCGTACCAGACTGGCGCAAGTGGGACGGATAGCGCGTTCCGGAAGGTCACCTCGCAGCGGTCGCCGCGCTTGAGATGGACATTGCCGAGGTGGCTGACGGCGGCGAGCTCCCAGATCGGTGTGGGCGGCCGATCCGGCCGCAGAGCCAAGGTCGCCGGGCGAGCCTGGAGGGCGAGCTGGGCGGTCGCAACAGGCGTCGCTCCACCCCCAATCAGGCTCGCGGCGGAAGCCCCAAGGCCAGCCAAGACCTCGCGTCTGCTCGGGTCGAAAATCCGCGGTTTCATGGCTCGATCCGGACCACGCCACGCTGGATAAGTCCAGCCATCGTGCCTACTTGGAGAGTGCCTCCACCAGGCCATTTTTTTGCTGCGAACAGTCGGGCACATGCTATAAGCCCGGCCGCCCGCGGCATCGCGGCCGGTCTTGATGCAACTTCACGCGGGCGTGGCGGAACTGGTAGACGCGCTGGATTTAGGTTCCAGTGACGAAAGTTGTGGGGGTTCGAGTCCCTCCGCCCGCACCAAGCGCTTATCGCGTTTGCACGGATTACTGAGGGGCCATGCTCCGCGCGGATGTTTTTCCGTCCGGAGCCGGGCTCGATGAACCACCGGCGTTGAGGTGTTTTGCCTCGGGCTGGATCGATTAATGAGAGCGTCCCGACGCGACAGCGTGCCGGGACCGAACGAGAAGAAGATTGGACGCCATGCAGGTCACAGAAACCCTCTCGGAAGGTTTGAAGCACGAGTTCAAGATCAGCGTTCCCGCGTCTGATCTCGACGCCAAGGCTGGCGCCAAGCTCGTCGACCTCAAGGACAAGGTCCGCCTCAACGGCTTTCGTCCCGGCAAGGTGCCGGTCGGTCACCTCAAGAAGGTCTATGGTCGCTCGGTGATGGCCGAGACCATCGACCAGACCATCCGCGACACCAACACCCAGCTGTTCTCCGAGCGCGGCTTCAAGCTCGCGACCGAGCCGAAGATCACCATGCCGACCGAGCAGGCCGAGGTCGAGGAACTGCTCTCGGGCAAGACCGATCTGACCTACACGGTCGCGATCGAAGTGGTGCCTGCGATCGCGCTCGCGGACTTCAAGACCTTCCAGGTCGAGAAGCCGGTTGCCGACGTCGCCGATTCGGACGTCGACGAGGCGATCAAGCGCATCGCCGACACCAACCGCGGCTATGCTGACAAGGGTGAGGGCGCCAAGGCCGCCTCTGGCGACCGCGTCACCATCAGCTTCAAGGGCACCATCAACGGCGAAGCCTTCGAGGGCGGCACCGGTGAGGGCATCCAGGTCGCGATCGGCTCCAACACCTTCATCCCGGGCTTCGAGGAGCAGCTCGTCGGCATCGGCGCCAATGAGACGCGCACGCTGAAGGTGTCGTTCCCGAAGAACTACATGAGCGAGAAGCTCGCCGGTCAGCCGGCCGAGTTCGAGACCACAGCGACGCTGATCGAGGCGCCGCAGGATCTCAACATCGACGACGAGTTCGCAAAGACGCTTGGCCTGGAATCGCTCGACAAGCTCAAGGAAGCCGCGCGTGAGCGTCTTACGGCCGAGTACGCCGGTGCGACGCGCCAGCGCGTCAAGCGCGCGCTGCTCGACCGCCTCGACGAGGCGCATCGTTTCGAGGCGCCGCCCTCGCTGGTCGATGAGGAATTCAATCTGATGTGGAACTCGGTCAAGGCCGAGATGGACTCAGCCGGCAAGACTTTTGCCGATGAGGACACCACCGAGGAGAAGGCGAGGGAAGAGTACCGCAAGATCGCCGACCGCCGCGTGCGTCTCGGCCTCGTGCTCTCCGAGATCGGCGAGAAGAACAAGATCACCGTGACCGACGATGAGGTCGGTCGTGCCGTGATCGAGCGCGCCCGCCAGATGCCCGGCCGCGAGAAGGAGGTTTGGGACTTCTACCGCAACAACGCCCAGGCGTTGGCCCAGCTTCGCGCACCGATCTACGAGGACAAGGTCGTCGACTTCATCCTCGAACTCGCTCACGTGACCGAGAAGAAGGTCTCGCGCGAGGATCTGTACAAGGACGACGAGGAAAAGACTGCGGCCTGAAGGCTTTGAGACAGTCTTCTATTAATGATGATCAGCGAACGGGCCCAGCTAGCCAGATGGCCGGCTGGGCCTTTTTGCGAGAATCAGCTTCAAGGGCCAGGTGGATTAAGCCTTAATGCGCTCTGCACTTGTCTGGCGCGAATTGGGCTATATCTGTCGGTGCCTACGCGTTCTACCCTCTACCAACTTCCTGCATCACGGGACGTCCATCGGCCTTCCGGCACATCCAGTCAAGACTGGCGATGTCCGCCTCTAAAACCCTAGGTGACTCATGCGCGATCCGGTTGAAACCTACATGAACCTCGTGCCCATGGTGGTCGAGCAGACCAACCGTGGCGAGCGCGCCTACGACATTTTCTCGCGCCTGCTGAAGGAGCGGATCATCTTCCTGACGGGTCCGGTCGAGGACGGCATGTCGACGCTGGTCGTCGCGCAGTTGTTGTTCCTTGAGGCAGAAAATCCGAAGAAGGAAATCTCGATGTACATCAACTCGCCGGGTGGCGTGGTGACGTCGGGCCTTGCCATCTACGACACCATGCAGTTCATCCGACCGCCGGTCTCGACGCTGTGTACGGGTCAGGCTGCCTCGATGGGCTCGCTGTTGCTCGCCGCCGGCGAGAAGGACATGCGGTTCTCGCTGCCGAACGCCCGCATCATGGTGCATCAGCCCTCCGGCGGCTTCCAGGGCCAGGCCACCGACATCATGCTGCACGCGCAGGAAATCCTGAACCTGAAGAAGCGGCTCAACGAAATCTACGTGAAGCACACCGGCCAGACCTACAAGTCGATCGAGGACGCGCTGGAACGCGACAAGTTCCTGACCGCCAACGACGCCAAGGAGTTCGGTCTGGTCGACAAGGTCATCGACAAGCGCGCCGAAGAGGCCGCTGCAGCGAAGGCCCCGTAACACTACCGGGACCGCAACTATGATCCCCGGGAATGCCGGGGATCATGAGCACGGCGTTCATGTTAAGAACGCGTTCGCGAGGGCGCAAAGAGCCTGTCTTGCGCCCTGCGGCAGGCAGAAAGTTCCGCTTTCGTGCTCGTTTTTTCGTGGTAATCCAGCAACGTCGAGGTGATTTCGGTCACTTCACCCGTGCCAAGACCTGAAATCACGGTATTGTAACGGGTAGCCGTCGACCCCGCGATTAGCGAATTCTTGATAGTCGGGTGACAGCATGGTTGGCTACGAATGATCGGCTATGATCGCGGAGAATCGAGTGACCGTGATTCGCACGGGATGTAACGCGTAGGGTCTTTTTTGGTACGGAATTTGCTCTATTTGAATCCCTTGCCCGCCAACGTTTCGGGACGGGACGACTGAGCGGACGGGATCGAACCGCGGACGGAGACATGAATGAGTAAGGTCGGCACGAGCGACTCCAAGAACACGCTATATTGCTCGTTCTGCGGCAAGAGCCAGCACGAAGTCCGCAAACTGATCGCGGGTCCCACGGTCTTCATTTGCGACGAGTGCGTCGAGCTCTGCATGGATATCATCCGTGAGGAGAACAAGTCCTCGCTGGTCAAGTCGCGCGACGGCATTCCGACGCCGAAGGAAATCTGCAAGGTCCTGGACGACTACGTCATCGGCCAGAGCCATGCGAAGAAGGTCCTGTCGGTCGCGGTGCACAACCACTACAAGCGACTCAACCACCAGACCAAGCACAACGATGTGGAGCTCGCGAAGTCGAACATCCTGCTGATCGGTCCGACCGGCTCGGGCAAGACGCTGCTCGCGCAGACGCTCGCCCGCATCCTGGACGTGCCGTTCACGATGGCGGATGCGACCACGTTGACCGAAGCCGGCTATGTCGGTGAGGACGTCGAGAACATCATCCTGAAGCTGCTCCAGGCTGCCGACTACAATGTTGAGCGCGCCCAGCGCGGCATCGTCTACATCGACGAAATCGACAAGATCAGCCGCAAGTCCGACAATCCCTCGATCACGCGCGACGTGTCGGGTGAGGGCGTGCAGCAGGCGCTGTTGAAGATCATGGAAGGCACCGTGGCGTCGGTCCCGCCGCAGGGCGGCCGCAAGCATCCGCAGCAGGAATTCCTGCAGGTGGATACCACCAACATCCTGTTCATCTGCGGCGGTGCGTTCGCCGGCCTCGAGAAGATCATCTCGGCGCGCGGCCGGTCGACCTCGATCGGTTTCGCGGCGCAGGTGATGGCGCCGGAAGATCGCCGTACCGGCGAGATCTTCCGTCACGTCGAGCCTGAGGATCTCCTGAAGTACGGTCTCATCCCTGAATTCGTCGGTCGTCTGCCTGTGGTCGCGACGCTCGAGGATCTGGATGAGGCTTCGCTGAAGAAGATTCTCACGGAGCCGAAGAACGCGCTGGTGAAACAGTACCAGCGGCTGTTCGAGATGGAGAACATCGAGCTGACCTTCGCCGACGAGGCGCTTGGCGCGGTCGCCCGCAAGGCGATCGAGCGCAAGACCGGCGCGCGTGGCTTGCGTTCGATCCTCGAAGCGATCCTGCTCGAGACCATGTTCGACCTGCCGGGCTTGGAAGGTGTGGAAGAAGTCGTGATTTCCCGCGAAGTTGTGGAAGGCACGGCGCGTCCGCTCTACATCTACGCCGATCGGACCGATCGTGCCGTCGAGAACGCCAGCGCCTGATTTGCGGCGCTGGAACGCTCCTGTCGTCATTCATCGTAGCGGCTGCGGATAAGTCTTCCGCAGCCGGAATTGCGTCGCTTACCCACGTGCGTAAGCGCCTGATGGCGCGTGTTTTTCAATGACTTGACACCCCCCGGGTCGATAGCCACCTAATGTCGGCGGCGAGCGAGAATTTTGTTCAAGATTCGCCTCAGTTCCGATCCGGCAAGCCCGGTCCAACCTTCAAATGGTAGACCGGTTTTGTGGATCAATTCGGCACCTTGTGGCGGTTGCGCATGAGACGCGGACTGCGTGCGAGGGGGCAAAGCAAAAGGAAAAGGCCATGACTAATCCAAAACCCCGGCCAACCATCACTCATGGTGAGACGCACGCTTATCCCGTGTTGCCGCTGCGCGATATCGTCGTCTTCCCGCACATGATCGTTCCGCTCTTCGTCGGTCGCGAGAAGTCGATCCGCGCGCTTGAAGAGGTGATGAAGAACGACGCGCTGATCATGCTCGCGACGCAGAAGAATGCGTCTGATGATGATCCGGCGCCCGATGCCATTTACGAGACCGGTACGCTTGCCAGCGTCCTGCAGCTCTTGAAGCTTCCCGACGGTACCGTGAAGGTGCTGGTCGAAGGACTCGAGCGTGCGCGCGTGGAGAAGTACACGGATCGTGCCGACTATTACGAAGCCACCGCAATTGCGCTCGCCGACACCGACGGGAAATCGGTCGAGGCGGAAGCGCTGTCGCGTTCGGTCGTGTCCGACTTCGAGAGCTATGTGAAGCTCAACAAGAAGATCTCGGCAGAGGTCGTCGGCGTCGTGCAGGCGATCACCGATTTCGCCAAGCTCGCCGACACCGTTGCCTCGCATCTCGCCGTCAAGATCGCCGATCGCCAGGGCATCCTGGAGACGCTGTCCGTCACCACGCGCCTGGAGAAGGTGCTGGGCCTGATGGAGAGCGAGATCTCTGTGCTGCAGGTCGAGAAGCGCATCCGTTCGCGCGTCAAGCGCCAGATGGAGAAGACCCAGCGCGAGTATTATCTCAACGAGCAGATGAAGGCGATCCAGAAGGAACTCGGCGACGACGACGGTCGCGACGAGCTCGCCGATCTCGAAGAGAAGATCTCCAAGACCAAGCTCTCCAAGGAAGCGCGCGAGAAGGCGCAGCATGAATTGAAGAAGCTGCGCCAGATGTCGCCGATGTCCGCGGAAGCGACCGTCGTGCGCAACTATCTGGATTGGCTGCTGTCGATCCCGTGGAACAAGAAGTCCAAGGTGAAGAAGGATCTGGAATCGGCGCAGGCCATTCTGGACTCCGATCACTACGGGCTCGAGAAGGTCAAGGAGCGTATCGTCGAGTATCTCGCGGTGCAGTCGCGCGCCAACAAGTTGACCGGCCCGATCCTGTGCCTCGTCGGTCCGCCCGGCGTCGGCAAGACCTCGCTCGGCAAGTCGATCGCGAAGGCGACCGGCCGCGAGTTCGTGCGCGTGTCGCTCGGCGGCGTGCGCGACGAGGCCGAGATCCGCGGTCATCGCCGCACCTATATCGGCTCGATGCCCGGCAAGATCATCCAGTCGATGCGCAAGGCGAAGTCGTCGAATCCGCTGTTCCTGCTGGACGAGATCGACAAGATGGGCGCCGATTTCCGCGGCGATCCGTCCTCGGCCTTGCTCGAGGTCCTCGACCCCGAGCAGAACGGGACGTTTGCCGACCACTATCTGGAGGTCGACTACGATCTGTCGAACGTCATGTTCATCACGACCGCGAATACGCTCAATATTCCGGGCCCGTTGATGGACCGCATGGAGATCATCCGGATCGCGGGTTACACCGAGAACGAGAAGGTCGAGATCGCGCGCAAGCACCTGATCCCGACCGCGGTGTCCAAGCATGGCCTGGACTCCAAGGAGTTCTCGATCGACGACGACGCACTGCTGCTGTTGATCCGCCGCTACACCCGCGAAGCGGGCGTGCGTAACCTGGAGCGTGAGCTCTCCACACTCGCCCGCAAGGCGGTGAAGGAGCTGATGATCTCCAAGAAGAAGTCGGTCAAGGTCACCGAGAAGACTCTGGAAGAGTTGCTCGGCGTGCCGAAGTACCGCTTCGGCGAGATCGAGAGCGAGCCGCAGGTCGGCATCGTTACCGGCCTTGCCTGGACCGACGTCGGCGGCGAGTTGCTGACCATCGAGGGCGTCATGATGCCCGGCAAGGGCAAGATGACGGTCACTGGCAATCTGCGTGACGTCATGAAGGAATCGATCTCGGCGGCTGCGTCCTACGTCCGCTCGCGCGCAATCGTCTACGGCATCGAGCCGCCGCTGTTCGACCGGCGCGACATCCACGTGCACGTGCCGGAAGGCGCGACGCCGAAGGACGGGCCGTCGGCGGGCGTGGCCATGGCCACCGCGATCATCTCGGTCATGACCGGCATCCCGGTCCGCCACGATGTCGCGATGACCGGCGAGATCACGCTGCGCGGCCGCGTGCTGCCGATCGGCGGTCTGAAGGAGAAGCTGCTGGCTGCGGCGCGTGGCGGCATCAAGACGGTGCTGATCCCCGAGGACAACGCCAAGGATCTCACGGAGATTTCCGATGCGATCAAGGGCGGCATGGAGATCATCCCGGTCTCGCGTCTCGACGACGTTGTCGCCAGGGCGCTGGTGAAGAAGCCTGTGCCGATCGTCTGGGAAGAAGACACCAAGGTGACGGTGAAGCCGGACGGCGACGAAGCCGCCGGCGGACTGACCGCTCACTGAGGTCGCAAACCGAAAAGATGATAAAACGGCGCCTTCGGGCGCCGTTTTTGCTTTGGGGTAGGGGATTGCGATGCAGGTCGACGGTCACTGTCATTGCGGCATGATCACCTTTGAGGCGGAGGTCGATCCAGAGGCGGTCTCGGTCTGTCATTGCCGCGACTGCCAGGCCCTGACGGGTTCGCCGTTCCGGGTGACGGCGGTCTGCACCAAAACCGACGTCAAGCTCACCGGCGGCACGCCGAAGGTCTACGGCAAGCGTGGCGACAACGGCCGGATGCGTTTCCAGCACTTCTGCGCCGACTGCGGTTCCCCGCTGTTCACCAGCGGCGAAGGCGACCAGGCCGACGATTGGGGCATCCGCTGGGGCAGCATCCGCCAGCGCGACAAATTGCGCCCGGTCAGGCAGATCTGGTGCCAGTCGGCCGCAGTCTGGATCGATGCGGTCCCGCTGCTGCCGGGCCGGCCGCGGGATTAAGGGGCGTCGTCCGATCGGCACTTGCTCCGGCCGGGCTCGTAAGGCTAAACAGGCGCCGAGGGCGGTTAGCTCAGCTGGTTAGAGCATCTCGTTTACACCGAGAGGGTCCGCGGTTCGAATCCGTGACCGCCCACCAGACTTCTCTCATCTGACCGCGTATCGGGTCTCCGGCGCGGTGTTCACCGCCGGCAAAAATGAGAGACCCAATGGAACAGCCGGCCGGACACGCGCAGAATGCCGACCAGATCGCCTACTGGAACGGCCCGAGCGGTCAGCGCTGGGCCGATCGCCACGGCGCGCAGGAGAGCCTGCTCGGACCCATCGCCGATGTGCTGATCGACCGCGCCAGACCGAAACCGGGCGAGCGCGTTCTCGATGTCGGCTGCGGCTCGGGGGCGACGACCTTTGCATTTGCGAAAGCTGTCGCGCCTCATGGTTTCGCGCTGGGCCTCGATGTGTCCGATCCGATGCTGTCGCAAGCACGCGCGCTTGCGCCGAAGGGGCTGCCGCTCGATTTCGTGCTGGCCGATGCGACGGTGCATCCGTTCGAGCCGGCGAGTTTTGATCTGCTTGCCTCGCGTTTCGGGGTGATGTTCTTTTCCGACCCGATCGCGTCCTTCACCAATTTGCGGCGTGCGCTGAAGCCGACCGGGCGGCTCGCCTTCGCCTGCTGGCGCGAACCGAAGCAAAATCCGTGGATGATGGCGCCGCTGATGGCGGTCTACAAACACGTGCCAAAAATGCCGCCGGTCGGACCCGAAGAGCCGGGCCCGTTCGCGTTTGCATCCGAGGAACGCGTCACGCGTATCCTCACGGGCGCGGGCTTCGCCGACGTGGCGATGGAGCCGCATAATTTGCCCATGGACATCGCCATTGGCGGCGGGCTCGATGCGGCGGTCGACGGCTCGCTCCAGATCGGCCCCGCCAGCCGCGCGCTCCAGGGTCATCCGCCGGAGACGTATGCAGCAGCCAAGGCCTCGATCCGCGAAACGCTTGCGCCGTTCCTGACGGGCAACAGCGTGGCGCTGCCGGGCGCGATCTGGATCGTGACGGCGAGGGTGGGGTAGGCCTCGGTCCATGCGCCGTCATTGCGAGCGTAGCGAAGCAATCCCGACCGTCTCCACGGCGATAGTCTGGATTGCTTCGTCGCTTCGCTCCTCGCAATGACGGCGTCGATGGAGTTGTGAGTCCTACACCACATCATCCGGCGCGAGCGCGCAGCCATTGTCGGGATGGGTTTCAACCTGGAGCGTGGTGTGGCCGATGCGGAAGGACGTCTTCAGCATCTGTGAGGTTTCCATCAGGAACGCATCGGCGGTGCCCGCGGGCATCACGAGATGACAGGTCAGCGCGGTCTCGGTCGTGGAGATCGGCCAGACGTGGAGATCGTGGATCGCTGAGACGCCCGGCCGCGCCAGCAGAAACGCCCTGATTGCGGTGAGGTCGGTGCCCTTCGGCGCGGCCGCCATCGACATGTCGATGGAGCCGCGAAGCAGGCTGGTCGTGCCCCACAAAATGCTGGCGCAGATGACGAGGCTGGTGACGGGATCGAGCCAGAGCCAGCCGGTCCAGATGATCAGCGCCGCCGAGACCACGACGCCGAGCGAGACGGCGGCGTCGGACGCCATGTGCAGGTAAGCGCCCTCGATGTTGATGTCTTCCTTGCGGCCGCATGCGAACAACATGGCGGTGAAGCCGTTGATGAGGATGCCGATGCCGGCGACCACCATCACGGTCACGCCCGCGACCGGCTCGGGTTCGCGGAGGCGCAGGATCGCCTCCCAGCCGATCGCACCGGTTGCGACCAGCAGGAACACCGCATTCGCCAGCGCGGCCAGGATTGTGGAGGCGCGGAAGCCGTAGGTAAAGCGGCCGCTCGGTGCGCGCTTCGCTGCAATCGAGGCGCCCCAGGCTACGACGAGGCCGAGCACGTCGGACAGATTATGGCCGGCATCGGCGAGCAGCGCGGTGGAGTTGCCGAGATAGCCGTAGATGGCCTCAGCCACGACCAGCGCGCTGTTCAGCGCAATGCCGATCGCAAATGCCTTGCCGAAATTGGCGGGCGCATGGACATGGACGTGACCGTGGGAATGGTCGTGGCCATGATCATGCGCGTGGCCGTGGTCATGGTGGTGATGACCGTGGTGGTCGTGGCTGCCCAAACCTAGCGCTCCCCGGCTTCAGCCAAATCAGGCCTCATTGTAGGCGTTTCACCCGTCGCGTCACGCCGGAACAGTACGTAGAGCGCCGGCAGCACCAGCAATGTCAGCACCGTCGAGGAGATGATGCCGCCGATCACGACGGTTGCCAGCGGCCTCTGCACTTCGGCACCAGCGCCGGTAGCAAGCGCCATCGGCACAAAGCCGAGCGAAGCAACCAGCGCCGTCATCAACACCGGACGCAGCCGCGTCAGCGCGCCCTCGCGCACGGCCTCCGCGATGGGCCGCCCCTCGCTGCGTAAACGCTCGATGAAGGCGATGATGACGAGGCCGTTGAGCACGGCAACGCCCGATAGCGCGATGAAGCCGACGCCGGCGCTGATCGACAGTGGAATGCCGCGCAGCAAGAGCGCCGCGACGCCGCCGGTCAGGGCCAGCGGCACCCCTGAGAACACCAGCGCCGCATCCGACGCCGAGCCCATGCTCATGAACAGCAAGAGGAACACCAGCGCGAGCGCCGCCGGCACCACGATCGTCAGCCGCTTGCCGGCGGAGACCAACTGCTCGAACTGGCCGCCCCAGCCGATCCAGTAGCCGGGCGGCAGCTTGACCTTCTCCGCGACGGCAGCTTGTGCCTCTGTCACGAAGGAGCGCAGGTCGCGGGCGCGGACGTTGGCCATCACCACCACGCGGCGCTTGCCGTTCTCGCGGCTGATCTGGTTGGGCCCCGGGGCGATCTCGATCGCGGCAACGGAGGATAGGGGGACATAGCGAAGTGCTGCGCCCGATGCACCCGACCATGCGGTCTTGGTCACGGTCGCGGCATCCTCGCCCGGGGGCAGCGGGATCGGCAGCGATTTGATCGCGTCCGGGTCGGCTCGCAGGCTCTCCGGCAGGCGCACCACGATGTCGAAGCGGCGGTCGCCCTCGAACAGCTTTCCGGCCGACTTGCCGCCGATCGCGATCTCGACGAGGTTTTGCACCTCGCTGAGACTGAGGCCGTAGCGCGAGAGCGCCTGGCGGTCGAGCTTGACGGTGAGGATCGGCAGACCTGCGACCTGCTCGGTCTTGACGTCGGCCGCGCCCTCGATGCCGCGGACCACGCCGTTGACCTGCTGGGCAATGCCCGCGAGCACGTCGAGGTCATCGCCAAAGATCTTGACGCCGACGTCGCTGCGAATGCCCGCGATGAGTTCGTTGAAGCGCATCTGGATCGGCTGGGTCATGCCATAGGCGGTGCCGGGCAGGGTGTTGGCGGCGCGCTCGATTTCCTCGATCACCTCGTTCTTCGGCTTGGCGGGATCGGGCCATTCGTCGCGCGGCCTCAGCGTGACATAGGTGTCGGCGACGTTCGGCGGCATCGGATCATTGGCGATCTCGGCGGTGCCGATCTTGGAGAAGATGGTTGCCACCTCGGGCACCTGCTTGACCGCCTTCTCAAGCCGAAGCTGCATATCGACGCTCTGGGTCAGGCTGGTGCCGGGAATCCGGATCGTCTCGATGGTGATATCACCTTCATCAAGGCTCGGGATGAACTCGCCGCCCATGCGCGTTGCGGCGAACAGACTGCCGGCGACGATCAGGACGGCGCCGAGCGCGACGCTGCGGCGATAGCGAATAGCGCGGTCGAGTAGCGGCACATAGATGCGCTTCGCAGCACGCATGAAGATATTCTCCGTCTCCGAGACCTCGCCGGTGACGAAGATCGCGACCGCCGCCGGGACGAAGGTGACTGACAGCAGCGCCGCGCCGGCGAGGGCCATCAGAACGGTCAGCGCCATCGGCGTGAACATCTTGCCCTCTGTCCCCGTCAAGGTGAGGACCGGCAGATAGACCACGGCGATAATGAGCGTGCCGAAAAGGCTCGGCTTGATGACTTCCCTGCTGCCGTTACGGATGGTCTGGAGGCGTTCGTCCAGCGTCAGCAGCCGGCCGCGCCGGTGCTGCTCGGCGGCCAGCAGCCGCAGACAGTTCTCGACGATGATGACTGCGCCGTCGACGATGATGCCGAAATCGATTGCGCCGAGGCTCATCAGGTTGGCGCTGACCTTGCTCTCGACCATGCCTGTGATCGTGAACAGCATCGAGAGTGGGATGACGCAGGCCGTAATCAGCGCGGCGCGGATGTTGCCGAGGATCAGGAACAGCACCGCGATCACCAGCGCAGCCCCCTCGACGAGGTTTTTCTCGACGGTCCTGATGGTCGCTTCCACCAGATGGGTGCGATCGTAGACAGCGTGTGCAATGACGCCGTCGGGCAGCGATTTCGCGATCTCGTTGAGCCTTGCGGCGACACGCTGGGCCACTGTGCGGCTGTTCTCGCCGATCAGCAGCATGGCGGTACCGAGCACCGTTTCGCTGCCGTTGGCCGTCGCGGCGCCCGTGCGCAGGTCCTGGCCCTCACTGACGTCGGCGACGTCGCGGATGCGGACCGGCACGCCGCCGCGGGATCCGATCACGATGTCGCGGATGTCGGATATGTTGGCGACCTGGCCGGGGGCGCGGACGAGATATTGCTCGCCATTGCGCTCGATATAGCCGGCGCCGACATTGGCATTGTTGGCGGCGAGCGCGGTCATGATGTCGCGGAAGCCAAGCTTGTAGGCCATCAGCCTTCCGGGGACCGGCAGCACGTGGAATTGCCGCTCATAGCCGCCGATCGAGTTGACCTCGATCACGCCTGGAATGGTGCGCAATTGCGGCTTGATGATCCAGTCCTGGATCGTGCGCAATTCCGTCGGCGTGAACTCGGCGCCGCTCGGTGACTTTGCGCCGGCCTTGGCCTCGACGGAATATACATAGATCTCGCCGAGCCCGGTCGAGATCGGTCCCATCGCGACTTCGGTGCCTGCCGGCAACTGGTCCTTGGCCTGCTGGATGCGCTCGTTGACGAGCTGGCGCGCAAAATAGATGTCGGTACCGTCCTGGAACACGACAGTGACCTGGCTGAGCCCATAGCGCGAGATCGAGCGGGTGTAATCGAGCCTGGGCAGGCCGCCCATCGCGGTCTCGATCGGGAAGGTGATGCGCTGCTCGGCCTCGAGCGGCGACAGGCCTGGCGCACGCGTGTTGATCTGGACCTGGACGTTGGTCACGTCAGGCACGGCGTCGATCGGCAGTCGGGTGAAATTCCAGACACCGAAGGCGCCGGCCGCGAGCGCGAGCAGCACTACCAGCCAGCGCTGGCGGACGGAGGCAGAGAGCAGCGCGTCAATCATGCTCGGCCTCGCCCTTGCCCATCTCCGCCTTCACGACAAAGCTGTTCTCGGCGACGTAGTGCTCGCCGGGCGAGAGACCGGCACGGATCTCGATGAACTGCGGGTCGGAATCCCCAAGCTCCACCGGCCTCGCCTCGATCTTGTCGTTGTCCTCGCGGACAAACACGATGGTCTTGCTCTCCAGCGTCTGGATCGCGCCGCGTCGCACCGCGACCGCGACATTGCGGGCTGCGAGGATCAGCCGCGCGGTGACGAACAGGCCGGGACGAAGACGGCCGTCCGGATTCGACAGCACGACGCGTGCGAGCGCGGTCTGGGTCTCGCTCGAGCCGATCGGTGCCATATAGGAGATCGTGCCCTTGATCTCGCCGCGGCCGTCGTCGGGGTCGATCAGTACTTCGTCGTTGAGACGGACGCGCCGGAGGTCCTGCCGGTAGATCGACAGATCGACCCAGATGGTGGAGAGATTTGCGACGACGAACGCCGGCTTCTGCTCGGAGGCATATTCGCCGAGCGAAATCTGCCGCTCGATGATGGTGCCTGGTATCGGCGCTTTCAGCTCGTAGACGGTGAGGCTCTGGTTGCTCTCGATGGTGGCAAGGAGGTCGTCCTTGCCGACTTTGTCGCCGATGCGCTTCTGGATCGATCTTGCCACACCCGGAAAGCGCGGGGTGACCTGAACGACCGCCTCTTGATTGGCGCGCAAGATGCCGTTGAAGGACAACGTGTCGGTCAGTGTCGCGCTTGCGGCCTCCGCCAGCACCACGCCGGCCGCGGCGAGCTTGACGTCGGAGATGCGGATGCGGTCGGCACCGTGCTCGTCCTGCTCGACATGGTCGCTCGGCTTTTCCGACTTCTGCCCGGAATGCTCGGCATGCCCGGCCGGTGTGACCTTGGCCGGGGCGAGCAGCGAATAGCCGTAGGCGCCGAGCGCGGCGGCAAGGATGGCGACGAGGATGGTGGAGGGGGCCGTCATCGCGCGCTCTCCCGGGCCAGCGCAAAGGGATTGCCGACGAGGCCTTCGATGGTCGCAACGCCGGCGTGGAAGTTCTGCAGTGCTTCCTGCTCGCGCAGCCGCGCCTGCGTCACGCTCGCCTGTGCGTCCAGCACTTCGAGCAGGGTGAACCGGCCCTGGCCGTAGCCTTGCAAGATTGCTTCGGACGCTTCTGTCGCTTTGGGGATCGCGGTCTCGCGCAGCACAGCGAGCTCGCGCAGCGAGCCCTGCAGCGAGTCGTGGGCGCGGCCGGCGATCACGATCAGCGTGTTGCGGTTGGCTTCGCGCTCGGCCCTCGTCTTGGCGAGGCTTTCCTGCGCCGAAAGGATATTGCCCTGGTTCTGGTCGAAGACGGGGATCGGCACAGAAACGGAAAGACGCACCGCGTCGTCATTGGTCTCGTTGAAATGACGCCACCCTGCAGCGATCCGCACGTCAGGATAGGGTTTCAGCCGCGCGAGCAGCAGTTCGGCGTTCCGCTGGGCATAGACCGCAGTCCAGCGCACCAGTTGCGGGTTGGCATCTATGGCGGCGACCACAGATTGGAACGTTGGCGGTCGTCCCGTGGTGTCGAGCCGCCCGGACACCTCGCCGAATTTCGCGGCAGGATCGCCCATCAGGACCGCAAGCTCGCGCCGGGCGCTTGCCAGCGTCGCCTTGAAGCGCTCGCGGTCGGCCTTCACAAGGGCGGAGGCCACCTCGGCGCGGCCGGTTTCGGCCGGCGAGGAGGCGCCGGCCTCGACGCGGCGGCGCAACAGCGGTGTCAGCTTGTCGATCGCCGTGATCTCCTCGTCGAGGATCTGGATGCGCCGCTGCGCCCCGAGCACGCCGAGGAAGGCGATCGCGGTCTCCGACAGCACTTCCAGCCTGATCGCCTTGCGCTGGATCGCGGCGACTTCGATGCCGGCCGCTCCGGCCGCGATCCGCGCCTCGCGCTTGCCGAACAGCTCGAAGGCCTGGCTGATCTGGAGCGTCGTCTCGGCCGATCTGGTGCCGCGATAGATGCCGGAGCCGAACGAATTGTCCTGCTCATAGGACAGTTCGGGATTGAGGAGGGCGCCCGCCTGGAAACGCTGGCCCGTGGCGATGCCGACATCGCGTTCCGCCGCCGTCAGGCGCGGGCTCGCACCAAGCGCGCGCGAGAGCGCGGCGCGCATCGTCAGCGTCTGGGCGTGAGCGTGCTGCGTCAGCCAGGGGCTGACGAAAATCGCCATCGCGCACGAAAGGCGCGCGGCAGTTCGTCTGCAAGACATGAACTTGACCTGTAAACAAGAGCATCGTGGGCGCACGCAGCGCCCGGCTGATCAGTTCAGGTCAGGGATTTTGGGGGCGGGGAATCGGTATCGGGTGCGATGCCCACGAGCGCGGGCGCGCGCTGCACGACCGGCGCGGCAACAATGTCGGCGGTTACTTCGGATTGCAGCGTCTGCGCAACAGCGATGGAGAAGCAGCCATGGCAGTGATGGCCGCCCAGCGCCGTGTGATCGCCATGGCCGCCGTTGCCGAAGAGCGATGCGATCTCCGAGCCACCTGAGGGGCTGGTGACATCGATATCGTGCGCGCCGTGCAGCACGCCCGAGAGCAGGTACATGGTGGCCACCAGCACAGCCACGAGCCCGCGCCAATTGCGCAGGGACCAAAAGCTCTGGGAGTGGCGGATCGCGGTCACGGGGTTACCGGGTTTCTGATCTGCCTCCGGTAGCACGCCGCTTGGAAGAGTGTCGACCCGCAACATTGTTACGTGTGGGGAACTCGATGTCGCACGGCACAAACGAAAAGGCCCCAGCCCGGGGCTGACCGGCTGAGGCCTTTTGTGCTCACAATCTTCATCCGTTGGGACTTGCAGAGACAATTCCGGTCTCGCCGGTTCGTTCCCGTGGCCTGTCAAAATTAGGAACGTTCCTCGCGCCTCCTCATTAGCGCCCCGGAGCTTTTGAGGAGGACGGGACTATGGACGGACTGATCTATCTGATCGGCCTGATCGTCGTGATCATGGCGATCTTGTCATTTTTCGGCCTGCGCTAAGAGGCCGCTATGGCGATCGAAACTGTCATGCAGGACAACGTGATGGAAGGCGGCTTCATTGCCGTCGAGGAGCGGCGGAGCATCCAGTGGAGTTCCGTCATTGCCGGCGCTTTGGCGTCGGGCGCAATGTCGTTCATTCTGATCGGCTTTGGCGTGGCCATCGGCCTCGGTGTCAGCTCGGCTTCGCCGACCTGGCGCGATGCGTCGGCGGCGCTGGCGCTGCTGTCGGGGCTGTATCTGATCATCCAGGCGATCGTCAGCTTCGGGTTCGGCGGCTACATCGCCGGCCGGACCGCGCGACCGGCGCCTGCGTTGGCCACGATCGAGGATGATGGCGAGCGGCGAGACGGGCTGCACGGGCTGACGTCATGGGCGTTGGCGGTGCTGATCGGTGCCGCGCTGCTGGCGATGATCGGTGCGGCGGCGATCGAACGTTCGCCGGTGCGCAGCGCGAGCGGCAACGCGACCTCCGCCGAGCCGCTGTTGAGCTATGAGCTCGACAAGCTGTTTCGTGCGCCGCGGCGGCCGCCCAACACCGACATGCGGGAAGCCCGGGCCGAAGCCGGGCGCATCCTGATGACGTCGTCGAGCCATAGCGGCGTCAGCGTCGATGATCGCGCCTATCTCGTGCAGCAGGTCGCCGCCCTGACGGGACTGGCGGCCGGCGATTCCGAGCGGCGGGTGGATGCATCGATCGCCGACGCACATACGGCGCTTAGCCGTGCGCGGCGGAATTCAGTGATCGTCGCCTTCTCGATTGCTGCGGCGGCCCTGATCGGTGCCGCCGTGGCCTGGGCTGCGGCCGTTGCCGGCGGGCGCCACCGTGACGGCGAGCCGCTGCCGAACTGGATGGCAAGCTCCAACCGCTTCCATCGCGGCCGGCGCGCCGTGCCGGTGCCGTAGACGGCTTCAATCGCCGGTAGCGTGTTCGAAGCTGGTGCATTGCGGCGCGGTTTCGTGAGGGGCTAGCTGGGCCCGCCAAAACCGACACCAGAACTCGATGTCGGCGCGCGCTGGCCCGGGCGCGCGTCTGCGCTCTTGCGGAGAAAAATTAGTCGCTGCAATGATTGGCGCAGGTTTCGGCCCTGTGCGTCCATGCCGTTCAGGATCGCATTCAAAGCATTTCTCGGCTTCAGGCGATCTTCCACCACAAGCGTCGCGATCGTGTTCGCCATGCCCCTGATCGGATCATGCCGGGCAAGCAGTTTCTCGCCCCGCGGCGGCGGGGGGCCGCTTTCGTTGACCCATATCAAAGATGGACAGGCTGACGCTTGTGGAATCGGAGGGCGATAAACGCTCGCAGAATGGGTCCCGGCGCCCGTCCTGCGACGTAGGAACGCGGCAGCGTCCGATCCTGTGGTTGCGTGCCGACGATTTGGTGTTCGAGGTCGACCCGCCACTGCCATGCAGCGCACGCACCGCATCAGCTCCATCCCCAGTGCGACCGGCGGCATCGCACGGTTGGCATGTGAGCGCGTTCGCGGTGCCGGGAAGGATCTGGCGCAATTGGTGTCGCGGGCAGGGTTGACGCTCGAGCTGATTGACGAACCCGCCCGCCGGCTCGATGTGACGGCCCAGATCACGCTACTGGATCTCGCGGCCAAGGAGATGCGCGACGAGCATCTCGGCTTCCATCTGGCGCAGGACTTCGATCTCCGCGAGATCGGCCTCTTGTACTACGTCATGGCGTCGTCGGAGACCCTCGCGGAGGCGCTTGGCAATGCCGCGCGCTACAGCATGCTGAACAACGAAGGCGTGCAGCTCTCCATCGATCTCGATCGCGCCACCGCGATCTCGCTCCACTATCTGGATGTCGAGCGTCAGTCGGACCGCCATCAGGTCGAGTTCTGGCTCGGCGCGCTGGTGCGCGTCTGCCGGCGGCTCACCAACGATCGATTGGTGCCGCAACAGATCAGGGTGAAGCACCAGCGCCCCGTACTACCTGCCGGAATCAAAAACTTCCTCGGCTGCGATGTCCAATTCGGGTCTTATGCGGACGAGATCATTTTTGCCCCAAGCGCCGCGTCGCTCCGATCCATCGATGCCGATGCCTACCTCAACCGGCTGCTGTTGAGTTATGCCAACGAAGCGCTGGGCAAGCGCGCGCAACCGAGACAGAGTCTTCGATCCCGCGTGGAAGAGGCGATCGCTCAGGCCTTGCCGCACGGCCAGGCTAACGCCGACGTGATTGCCGGGCGTCTCGGCATGAGCCGACGCACGCTTGCACGAGCGCTTGCGGAGGACGGTGTGACGTTCTCGGAGCTGCTCGACGAGCTGCGGTCAGCGCTCGCCAAGCGCTATCTGAGCGAACGGGAGCTGCCGATCTCGCAGATCGCCTGGCTGCTCGGCTATCGCGAGGCGAGCTCCTTCACGAACGCCTTCGGCCGCTGGACCGGCTCGACGCCGCGACAATTTCGTGGCGCGGGCGCGGCTTAAGCCTTCTCCTCCCAGATCATCGCCAGATGCACGATGGTCTGGACCGCCTTCTCCATGTCCTGTCGGCTCACCCATTCCAGCCGCGAATGGAACGCGTGCTCGCCGGCAAAGATGTTGGGGCAGGGCAGTCCCATGAAGGACAGGCGCGAGCCGTCGGTGCCGCCGCGGATGGCGGTGCGCATCGGACGCAAGCCCGCGCGGCGGATCGCCTCGATGGCGTATTCGAGGATGTGCGGGTGACGGTCGATCACCTGCTTCATGTTGCGGTACTGCTCCCGCACCTCGAACTTGTAGGTCGAGCGGGGATAGTCCTTCATGACGTTTTTGACGATGTTCTCGAGCAGGGCTTCCTTCTCCTTCAGCCCTTCCTCGGTGAAGTCGCGGACGATGAAGGAGAGGGTCGCCTGTTCCAGCGCGCCTTCGATGCCAACCGGGTGCAGAAAACCCTGCTTGCCCGAGGTTGTCTCGGGCGAGCATCCCTCCTTGGGAAGACGTTCGACAATGGCGGCCGCAATCTTGATCGCGTGCTCCATCTTGCCCTTGGCATAGCCGGGATGGGCGCTGACGCCGGTGATGGTGATGGTGGCGCCGTCGGCCGAGAAGGTCTCGTCCTCAACGCTGCCCGCGCTCTCGCCGTCCATGGTGTAGCCGAAATCGGCGCCGAGTTTCTTGATGTCGACATTGTCGACGCCGCGGCCGATTTCCTCGTCCGGCGTGAACAGGATCTTGATGGTGCCGTGCTTCACATCGGGGTTGTTGATGAAGAAATGCGCGGCGTCCATAATCTCGGCGACGCCGGCCTTGTTGTCGGCACCCAACAGCGTGGTGCCGTCGGTGGTGACGATGTCGTTGCCGATCTGGTTCTTCAGCGCGGGGTGCTCGGCGAAGCGGATCACCTGGGTGGGGTCGGCGGGAAGGGTGATGTCGCCGCCGCGATAGTTCTTTACGACCTGTGGCTTAACGTTCTTGCCGGTGACATCGGGCGAGGTGTCCATGTGGGAGCAGAAGCAGATCACCGGCACCTTCTTCGTCGTATTGGCCGGGATCGTTCCGTAGACGTAGCCGTAGTCGTCGAGATGAGCGTCAGCGATTCCGATGGCCTTCAGCTCGGTGACGAGCACGCGGCCAAGATCCTTCTGCTTCTCGGTCGAGGGCGAGGCTGGGGAATTCGGATCGGATTGGGTGTCGATGGTGACGTAGCGCAGGAAGCGCTCGGTCACGGTATGCGCGAAGGTCAGGGACATTTCTGGTCAAACCGCCGGTCTTTGGGGAAGCGGACAGTATATCAGAAAAGCGGGCGGCGTTGCGGCCGGGACGGCGCGGATCAGCCTTAACGAAAGGTAGCGTCAGATCGCCTCTTTCAGTTCCTTGACCGGACGGAACGCGACCTTCTTGCTGGCCTTGATGTGGATGGCCTCGCCGGTCGCAGGATTGCGGCCGGTGCGGGCGGCGCGCTTGCGGACCTGGAGAATGCCGAGCCCGACGATACGGACGCGGTCGCCCTTCTTGAGGTGCTTGGTGATCAGGTCGACCATATCGGTCAGAACGGCCTCGGCGTGCTTCTTGGATAGGTCCTGGCTTTCCGCGATGTCGGCCGCGAGGTGCTTGAGCGTGACCGTGGCTGGCGCAGCCGCCTTCTTCGCCGAATCCTTCTTAGCCATGTCTGGCCTCCTCGGGTGTCGCACGGAAGCTTGCCGGGTTCCCAAACTGCCAAGTTCCCGCAGGCGTAAACGATTCGGGACGGGACTGACTATGCTGGCCGTCACGGAGACAGGATTTTCGCGTGGTTTCTCAAGCAAATCCGCGTGTTCCCGCCATCCCGCGAGTGACGCAGCACGCTGCCGATCAGGCTGAGGATCTGATGCTAAGTTTTTGAAGGTGTTGCCAAAAATGGCGCGAGAGACGGGGCTCGAACCCGCGACCTCCGGCGTGACAGGCCGGCGCTCTAACCAACTGAGCTACTCCCGCGTGACGCGTATGTGTCCGCGCGGAACGAGGGGGGACTTAAAGGGGGGACATGGTGAAGTCAAGGACGTTGCGATCATGGAGAGCAAACACCTGCCAGAAGCCTGATGTGACCGTATCGCTACGGCCGGACGGCTGCCTCGAGGCTCCGAATCAATCAACGGTGTTACAAGCTCCACAGGCAATTTCCGGGGATATCAGGCTTGACCGTCGGCTCGCGCGCCTTCCAGAACGCAAGGCTCCAGAAGAAATTCAAGAAAGAGGCGGATGCCGCGCTGGCGGCGGCCCATCAGGCCTATGCCAACGGTCGGCTCGCAGATGTCGAGACGCTGTGCCGGCGGATCCTTGAGGTGCTCCCTGAACATTTCGACACGCTGCATCTGCTCGGGGTTTGCCTCAGCGCCAATCCGAAGCGGCTGGAGGAGGCCGAGCAGGTCCTGCGCGGCGCGATCGCAATCAGCCCGCGCGCGGCCAACGTCTATTGCGACCTCGGCACGGTGCTGTTCGACCTCAAGCGCTATCAGGACGCGCGGGCCTGCCAGGAGAAGGGGATCGCGCTCAATCCGAACTTCGCGATGGCGCTGACCAATCTCGGCAATACGCTGATGCATCTGATGCTGCCGCTGGAGGCGATCGAACTGCACGAGCGCGCCATCCGGTTGAAGCCAGACTATGCCGACGCCTATTGCAACCGCGGCATGGTCGAGCTGCGGATCTGGCAATCCGAGCAGGCTTTGCAAAGCTTCGAGCGCGCGCTGGCGTTCCAGCCGAACCATCACGAGGCGCTGGTTGGCCGCGGCATGGCCTTGCTGGAGTTGCGCCACTACGCTGCGGCGGAAGCGGTTCTGAACACCGCGCTGGCGCGGCAGCCTAACAACGCCAAGGTCCTGGCCCATCGGGGGCGGCTCCATCTCAGGCTGATGCGCCTCGAACAGGCCGAGCGCGACATCGAGGCAGCACTTGGGCTCGACCCTGATCTTGAGATGGCGCTACGCGAAAAGGCGCGCGTCAGTCTCCTGCTGAACAAGCCCACGCAGGCGATGGCGGCCTGCCACAAGCTGCTCGAGCAGAATCCCAAATCGGAGACCGCGATCAGCCTGATGGGGTCGTGTTTCGCCAGCTTCGGAGACATCGCGACCGCGCTCGAACAATTCGATCGGGCGCTGGAGCTCAAGCCCGACTTCGAGGACGCGATCCACCGGAAGATCTTCACGCTCGACTTCCTGCCGGAAGCGGATTTCGCGCTGTTGCAGGGCGCGCGCAAATATTGGTGGGACAACGTCGGAAGCAGGATTCCGCAACGAAAACCTCGCCCGCGAGACCTCGATCCCGACAGGCGTCTGGTGGTGGGTTACGTGTCCGCCGATTTCAGGCGTCACTCGGCCGCGTACATCTTCATGCCGGTGCTGCGCCATAGCGATCACACCAATTTTGAAACCGTCTGCTATTCGTCGTCTCCGCTTCAGGACGAGATGACCGACGAGTTCCGCGCGGTCGCGGATCGTTGGGTCGATGCGGCACCGCTGACCGACGAACAATTGACGGACCATATCGAGGCCGACGGGATTGACATCCTGGTCGATCTGTCCGGTCACTCCCTGGGCAATCGCCTCGGGATGTTTGCGCGCAAGCCCGCGCCGATCCAGGTCTCCGCCTGGGGCGCGCCGACCGGCACGGGCCTGAAGACCATCGACTACATCTTTGCAGACCCGGTCACGATTCCCTTGGCGGCGCGGCCCGAATTCGCCGAGAAGATCCACGACCTGCCGTGCATGCTGACCATGATCGAGCCCGCACCGGGCCTGTACCGGCCGGATTTGCCGATGCTGCGCAACGGCCATGTCACCTTCGGCACGTTCAACCGGATCGAAAAGATCTCGAACGAGGTGCTGGCAGTGTGGTCGAAGCTGTTGCGTGAGCTGCCGGGATCGAAGCTCGTCGTCAAACACGCATCGCTCGACGATACCGGTCTCCGCGACGGCCTGATCGCCCGGTTCGTCGAACATGGCGTCAGCCCCGATAGCGTGGTCTGCCTGGGGGCGAGTATCCGCGAGGAGCATCTCAAGGAATACGCACATATCGACATCTCGCTCGATACGTTCCCGCAGAACGGCGGCGCCGGTACCTGGGAATCCCTTCACATGGGCGTGCCCGTCATCGCCAAGCTCGGCCAGACGACCTCGTCGCGGGCGGCGGGCGGCATCGTCAAGGCTGTTGGCCTCGACGACTGGGTCGTGGAGGACGACGAAACCTACATCGCGGTCGGCAAGCGGTTTTCGGCGGACCCGGCCGGCCTGGCCACCTTGCGGCGGGAGCTGCCGGCCCGGATCACGGCCTCCGCGGCAGGCAATGGCGCCACCTACACTCGCCACGTCGAAGCGGCCTACCGCCGGTTCTGGCGGGAATATTGCGCGGCTCAGGCTCATTGATTCCAACAGCTTGGCCTGAGCTCTTGAGACGCTGGCCAAAAGCAAAAGGCCGCCCGGAGGCGGCCGTTTTGTCTCAAACCGGACCTTTTCCCGCAATCAACGGATCTCAGAAGTGCCCGAGCTGGTAATCGCGACCGGCTTGCCGGCCTTGATCACATGGGTCGACTGGGCGGTCTGGCTGAGATCGGCATTGGTGCGGGCCGCGATCCCGAAGGCGGCAACTGCGATGCCAGCCACCAGCGCCACCACCACGATCTTCAGGTGGGTACCCCGATCTGCAGAGTGAATTGAGTGGTTCATCCGAGCCTCCCGACGGGCTTTGGCGCCGTCTGTAGGCTGATGTCTTAAGGAGCATCTGTTTCCGGATCGTTTCGCGGGTTCCGTAAAATGGTTTCATCTGTGGCAATTTCGCCGACTTCCGATGAAGTCGGGCGGGTCTTACCTGCGGCGTAATCGCGGGCGCCCAACCCCTTCGTCATGATCGCTCCCATCGGCCGTGACCGATCCGGCAAGGGAGATGCATGATGAACCGTCGAAACGTCCTCGAAGCCACGCTGCTTGGAACCGCCCTGGCGGCGGCGCCGGGCAGCAACGCGTCGGCGGGCCAGCCGGCTGCGCGATCGCCCTATGTGACCGCGAAGGACGGCACCAAGCTGTTCGTGCAGGACTGGGGCAGCGGAAAGCCGGTGCTGCTGCTGGCGGCCTGGACCTTCGATGCCAGCAGCTGGGGCAGCCAGATTGCGGCCCTCGACGAAAAGGGCTTCCGCTGTATCGCGCCCGACCGGCGCGGGCATGGCCGGTCCGAGATGCCGTCGACAGGTTATGATCTGGAGACGCTGACCGATGACGTCGCCGCCGTGATCGAGGCGCGCGACCTGCGCGACGTCACGCTGGTCGGCTTCTCGATGGGAACGGTCGAGGCGGTCAACTACCTGGCCCGATACGGATCGGACCGGATCGCGAGGCTGGTGCTGGTCGCGCCGACGACGCCATTCCTGATCAAGACCGAGGACAACCCGGATGCGGTTCCGAAGGATATGATCGAAGCCGACAACGCGGCGGTCGCGCGCGACTTCGCCAAATGGATCGCAGCCAACGAGGCGCCGTTCTTTTTGCCGGAGACGCCGGAGATCACGCGGACCTGGATCCGCGAGATGATGCTGAGCGTGCCGTTGCCGGTGGCACTGGCGTGCCGCAAGACCATCGCGTTCTCGGATCTTCGCGCGGCCGCCGCGAAGGTCGATCGGCCGACGCTGATCCTCCATGGCGACAGGGATGCCAGCGCGCCGCTGCCATTGACCGGCGCCAAGACCGCAAAGCTGATCAAGGGCAGCAAGCTGGTCGTCTACGAGGGCGCGCCGCACCCGCTGCCGCTGACGCATGGCGAGCGGCTGATTGCGGACATGCTCGCCTTCATGAACGCCTAACCGGCTCGCTTGATGTCGGCGCGGATGGTCCGCGCTGCCCAGACGAACAGCAGGGCGCCGAGCGTGGTCGTGACCGCCGCCGAAAGCAGCGAGTAGCGTACGGCATCAGTGCCGTAGCTGCCCTTCAACGCGTCGTTGACCACGCCGACGGCGAGCGGGCCGACGCCCTGGCCGAAGCAGGTCGCGGTGAGCGCGATCAGCGCGGAGGCGAGGGCGCGCATGCTGGGCTTTGCCACCGTCTGCGCGATCGCAAAGATCGGCCCGAGATGGAAGCCGACCAGGAACGAGGTCAGCGCCAGCATCGCGACCATCATCTTGAAGTCCTGCGTCAGCATGCAGAGCGCGAAGACGGGGCCGGCAAGGCCCGAGGTGATCGCCGGCGCCCACAATTTCCAGCGGTCGTCGCGCAGGCTGACTTTCGCCACCACGAAGCCGCCGAGCAGGGTGCCGGCCATGCCGGCGAGCCCCTTGAAGGTGCCGGCATAGGTGCCGATTTCGGCGCTCGACAGATGATGCACGCGCGCGAGGAACGGCGGGATCCAGGCCGCGGTCGCATAATTCGTATAGGTGGTGAGGCAGAAGCCGATCAGCACGATGATGAAGCTTTGCTGCGAGGCGAGGAACCGCAACGTCGGCCCGAGCGGTTCGGGCACGAAACTTTCCTGCATCGCGCCGCGCTGCGGCTCCGATATCGTCAGCCACAGGATCAGCGCGAGCAGCATGCCCGGCACGCCCGCGACGTAGAAGGCCATGCGCCAGCCATAGTGCTGGTTGACATAACCGCCGACGAAATAGCCGAGGAAGACGCCGAGATAGGTGCCGATGGCGTAGATGCCGAGGGCGCGCGGGCGGTCATTCTTGGCAAAGAGATCGGCGACGATGGATTGCGAGGCGGGTGAGCCGGCGGACTCGCCGATGCCGACGCCGATCCTGGCAAACGCCAGCGCGGTGACACTCGAAGCCATGCCGCACAGCGCCGTCATCGCGCTCCAGAAGGCGAACGCAAGCGCCACGATGTTGCGACGGTTGAGCCGGTCGGCGACGCGCGCGATGGGAATTCCGAGCAGGGAATAGAACAGCGCGAAGCCGAAGCCCGCGAGCAGGCCCATCACGGTGTCGCTGAGATGAAACTCCTTCTTGATCGGCTCGATCAGGACGTTGAAGATCGTGCGGTCCAGAAAGTTCAGCGCGTAGATGATGGTGAGCAGGCCGAGCACGTAGTAGCGCCGCGGCGTCGGCGTTGCCGCAGCGGTCGTTTGCACCGACACTTGTGAGGTCACATCGACCATCGCTTCCCCCAATTTGTCTTTGTTATCGTTGTCGGCCCGTCCCTTGTTGAGCCGGTGATCAGCCCTCGCGGATGTAATTCCCCGCTTCGAATTCCACCGGCGGCGCGCTCGCATCGAGGGACACGCCGATCGGATCGCGACCTGCTTCCATCGCTTCCAGCTGCTCGCTCAGCATGCGCCGGATCATGAGGATGCCGCGATCGCTCTGGCCGAAATGTTCCTCCGAATGCACGGTGATCGGTCCCTGGCCGACCTGCGCTTCGTAATCGCCGGGGAATTGCTGGTGCTCCTGCTCAGTCATGTCCCACCAGAATTTGCCGTTGAACTTCGAGCGCATGCGGCCGATGTCGCCGGAGTTTTTCACGCGGCCGGCGACGTAGATGCGGAACGAGGTGTCGTCGATCGGCAGCGTCCAGCCGATCGACTCGACCCGCGCGAACTGCGCAACGCGCGGGTTCGGCACGACGCGCAAGGTCGGGAGGGCGGCTTCGGTGACGCGGTAAAACACACGGCCATCGTCCTGCTTGCGGATCGAGCGCACGGCGATGCCGCGCGGCGTCTTGTCGAACTTCACCTCCGGCATCGAGGCCATCATGTTGGTGAATTGCGGGCCCGAGAACGAGCCGTGCAGCACTGGCACGTGATAGGGATCGACGACGTTCTCGAAATGCTGGAGCCAGTTGCAGGGAATGACCGCAGGCCCGCCGCCGCCGATCGAGGAATCGTCGGCCTCGACGAACTCGCCGTCGTCCATGTTTTCGAGACACTCGTAGCGCGGCAGCACCGGGCGTTTTTCCGCCGGGCCCATATAGGCGAAGATCAGCCCGTAGCGTTCCTCGACCGGATACCAGGGCTGGCGCACCTTATCCTTGAACTGGCCGCCGTCGGGCTCGCAGGGCTGCTCGAGGCAATGCCCTTCCGTGTCGAACTTCCAGCCGTGATAGCAGCAGCGAATGCCGTCTTCCTCGACCTTGCCGTAATAGAGCGTGGTCCCGCGATGACAGCATCGTGCGTGGAGCAGGCCGACGCGACCATGCTTGTCGCGGAACAGGATCAAATCCTCGGCCAGGACGCGCACCTTCTTCGGCGTGTCGGTGGCGTCACCGGTGAGCCCGACGGGATGCCAGTAGCGGCGGAGCAATTCGCCCATCGGCGTGCCACGCACGACCGAGGTGAGCTCGGTGCGGGATTGTGCCGGCTTCATCGCATAGGCCGTGCCGAGATCGCGATCCCGTTGGGTGATCGTCATGCTTGTTCCTCCCGCCGCAGGCCTTCGGTCGTTTCTTGTGCCGAGACAGTGAAAGATAATTCGATGACAATGTCAACGATCTTCCAAGGTGCCTCTTAGCCGCATTCGGATCAGGCTGGGGAGGTTGCGCTACCAAGTGTCTAGGAAGACTTGGCACGTGTTGGCTTTCTTGGCAGAGGTGGACCATGAGCCAGACATCGAGCAGGGACGGGCGCCAATCGTCCGACGCGGACGACAATCTTTCGCCGGCGCCGATCACCGTGATGCTGTCGTCACGGTTGATGGTGCTGGCCAATTTGCTCAAGCGCGGTGCCATCCTGCGCTACAAGCGCCTCACCGGATTATCCTCGGTCGAGTTCGGTCTGGTCGCCTCGCTCGGCCGGCGACCGCCGATGAGCGTGGCGCGGCTTGCAGAGGCTGTTGGTCAGGACAAGGGACAGATCAGCCGCGCGTTGGCCAATCTGGTGTCGCGCAAGCTGATCGCGAAGTCGGCAAATCCCAAGGACAGCCGCGAAGTGCTGGTGTCGCTGACACAGGCCGGGCTTGCCGCGCATGACGCGATCGTCGAAGGCGCGCAGGAGCGAAACCGGATGCTGCTCGAGCAATTGAGCAAGGACGAGCTCGAAACGCTGCTCGCGCAGGTCGATCGTCTCACCGCGACTGCGGAAGCGATGCTCGAAGCCGAGAAAAGCGCACGCTGATCGTTCAGAAACTTCAGGACATATTTGAGCGCTTCTAAGAGACTTTCTAAGACTCGCTCTAAGAGCCTTTCAATTAGGGATATCGCGCGCGTTCCCCTAAGCGTCACCGCAACGCATGCCGTCCTGGGACAGGCGGCATGACGATCAAATGCACATTGGGGTGGCGTGTTGAACAGTCTTGGAATGCTGCGGTCGGCCGTATTGGCGACCGCGTCCGCTTGGGTCTTGATGCCGCAGGCATCGCTCGCACAATCGTCGGCGCAGAATGGTGCGCAGAGCCTGCCGCCGGTGAACGTGGCTGCACCGGAACAGCGCCGCCGTACGAGCGTCCGCGCGCCGCGCCGGACGCAGGCGCCGGTGCAGACGGCCAACAGCCGGAAACCGCAGCCTCAACGCAACGTCGGTGTCGTCGAGAATCCGCGCGGCCCGGTGCAGGGCTACGTCGCCCGCCGCAGTTCGTCCGGCACCAAGACCAACACGCCGATCATGGAGACGCCGCAGGCAGTGTCGGTGATCGGCGCCGATCAGATCCGCGACCAGAAGCCAAACAAGCTCGACGAAGTGCTGCGCTACACCGCCGGCGTGCGCGCCGGCACCTTCGGCGCCGACACCCGCAACGACTGGTGGCTGATCCGCGGCTTCAAGTCCGACGATATCGGCCTGTTCCTCGACGGCATGCAGCTGTTCTACACGTCCTATGCAAGCTGGAAGCTGCAGCCCTCCAACATGGAGCGGGTCGAGGTGCTTCGCGGTCCGTCGGCCGTGCTCTATGGCGGATCGAGCCCGAGCGGCATCGTCAACGTCATCAGCAAGATGCCGCCGACCGAGCCGATCCGCTACATCGAGACCGGCGTGAACAATTTCGGCAATGCCTATGTCGGCTTCGACGTCGGCGGTCCGGTTGCGACACAGTCCCAGGACGGCAAGCTGTTCTACCGCGTCGTCGGCCAGGTCCAGAACGGCGGTACGCAAGTCAACTTCACGCCCGACAACAATTACTTCATCGCGCCGTCCTTCACCTGGAAGCCGGATGCCGACACGACCTTCACGGTGCTGGCCTCGGCCTCCAAGCAGGACACCCGCGGCATCAACTTCCTGCCCTACCAGGGCACGGTGACCAACGCGCCGTTCGGCAAGATTCCGACCAGCTTCTTCGTCGGCGATCCCAACGTCGACAAGTTCACGCGCGAGCAGGAAATGCTCGGCTACCAGTTTGAGCGCAATCTCACCGACGACCTCACGTTCCGCCAGAACGCGCGGTTCGCGCATGTCGACCTGACCTATCGCGGCTTCATCGGCAATGGCTGGGACAATATCAACACGGCCACGATGGGCCGCTACAATTGGTATGCGAAGAACACCGCCAACCAGGCCGATCTCGACAATCAGCTGGAATACCGTTTCAACACCGGTCCGGTGAAGCACACGATGCTGTTCGGGGTCGATCTGAAAGGCTATCAGATCGACGACTACCAGGCGTTCAACTTCGGCACCGTTCCGTCGATCAACGTCTTCAATCCTTCCTATGGTCTCGACATTCCGCTCACGGGCGCGCCGTTCCGCAACTTCCTCATCACGCAGAAGCAGGCCGGGACCTACGTTCAGGACCAGATGAAGCTCGGCAATTTCACGCTGGTGCTGAGCGGCCGCAACGACTGGGTCGAGACCACACAGGCCGCGCGTGACACCGGCGCAAATATCGCCCAACGTGACGACAGCAAATTCAGCGGGCGCGCCGGGCTGATCTACAATTTCGACAACGGAATTGCGCCCTACGTTTCCTATTCGACCAGCTACAATCCGATCATCGGCCTCAACGCACAGAATCAGCTGTTCTTGCCGGAAACCGCCAAGCAGGCCGAGATCGGCGTGAAGGTCGCCCCGAAGGGCTTCGATGGATACTTTACCGCGTCGGTGTTCGACCTGAAGCGGCAGAACGTGGCGACCACCGATCCCACCAATGTCTTGTTGCAGAACCAGACCGGCGAGGTGACCTCGCGCGGCATCGAGCTCGAAGCGGTGGCCAACGTCACGAAGGAGCTGAAGCTGATCGGCGCCTTCACGTCCTACCATCTCTTCACCAGCAAGGACCTCGATCCGACCCTGGTCGGCAAGACACCGACCAATACGCCGGAGATGCTGATCTCGGGTTGGGCGGACTACACCTTCAAGGAAGGTCCGCTGACGGGCTTGGGGTTCGGCGGCGGTGTGCGTTATGTCGGCGCGTCCTGGGCCGACACCGCCAACACGCTGGAAGTTCCCTCGGTGGTTCTCGGCGATCTCGCAGTTCACTATGAATGGCAGAACTGGCGCACGGCGCTCAACGTGATCAATCTGACCGACAAGATCTATGTTGCGAGCTGCGCCGCCACCTCGGCCTGCTTCTACGGTGATCGGCGCCGCGTCACTGCGAGCGTCTCCTACAAATGGTGATGCAAATGGTCAGGCTCGGCGAGGGGAGGATCTTGTGAAGGCGCGCGCGGTCAGGCTCTGGTCCGTGGTCCACACCTGGACCAGCCTCGTCTCGACCCTGTTCCTGCTGCTGCTCTGCCTGACCGGCCTGCCGCTGATTTTCCATCACGAGATCGATGAGCTCCTGGGCTACGCCCCCCAGCCCGAAGCTCACGCGAGCGCGGCGCGCGCGACGCCCCAAGTCGTCGCCGACGCCGCGCTCGCCGCCGATCCCGGCAGGGTTCTGCAATATGTGTCCTGGGACAAGGACGAGCCCGGGATCGTGATGGCCTTCACCAACAGTGCGCCTGACGGAGCGCCTGACAACGCCACCGTGCGTGCCTTCGACGCCGTCTCGGCGAAGCTGCTCGGGCCGGTCGGCGTCGGGCCGATGCTGATCGTGCTCAAGCTGCACACCGACATGTTCGCGGGCCAGGCCGGAAAGCTGTTCCTTGGCGCGATGGGACTGCTGTTTGCGGTCGCGATCGTCTCCGGCGTGGTGCTGTATTGGCCGTTCACCCGCCGACTGCGCTTTGCCACCATTCGTGACAGCGCCTCGCGCCGCGTCCGTTGGCTCGACTGGCACAATCTGATCGGCGCGGTGACTTTGGCCTGGGCGCTGGTGGTGGGCTTGACCGGCGTCGTCAACACCTGGGCCGAACTGATGCTCAACCAGTGGAAGGCGACGGAACTCGCCAGCATGGTCGCGCCCTATGCCGGCAAGCCGCCGCCGGTGCATCTCGCCTCGCTCGACGATGTCGTCGCGCGCGCGAAGCTGGCGGCGCCCGGCATGGAGGTCGCCTTCATCGCCTTTCCGGGCACGCCGTTCACGTCCTCGCACCATTTTGCAGCCTTTATGCGCGGCGACACGGCTTTGACCGCGCGGCTGCTCAAGCCGGTGCTGCTCGACGGCGAAACCGGGGAGGTCGCCGACAGCAGGGCGTTGCCGCTCTATCTCCAGGCGCTGTTGATCTCGCAGCCGCTGCACTTCGGCGACTATGGCGGCCTGCCGCTCAAGCTGATCTGGGCCGCGCTTGGCGGCCTTACCATCATTGTGATCGGCAGCGGCCTCTATCTCTGGCTGGCCCGGCGGCGCAAGCGCGCTCCCGCCAAGGCCGACACATTCGCCAGACGAGCCCCGGTCCCATCGTGATGCATGGCTCCTCTGACCGCGCACGCCTGTGGATACGTGTCTTTGCTGCACCGGTCCTGCTCGCCGCCGCGACCATCACGGGTCTGTTAGCTGCGCTGCTATGGGGGGCAGCCGGCCAGTATGTCGCCTGGGTGACCGTTGGAGCGCCGGTCGCCGTCGTCGGCTGGGTTTGGGTGCGCCGCCGCAGCCAAAAAGCCCGGCAATTTTCGCCGACGAACTGCGCCAAATAGGGCCCGCGGCCGGTGTGCCGCAACCCCCGAACTGTTGCCCTGCAAGACTATGGCCGCCCTTGTCGCCTCAGGCGATCTGCTCCATACCAGCCGCGGGGTGATTCCGGGATTTCCACCGGTGTGGGAGCAGCAAAGGGCCTGAAAAGAGCGTGTCTTGCGCCCATTGGTGCACTGCGCTAAGGCTCAGAACAATTCCAAACTGGACGAATCCGTGGCTGTCCCGAGGCTGCGGGAAAAAGGGCTCGTCAATGAGCGGCATTCTACAGAACTATCTTCCACTCGTCGTCTTTATAGGGGTCGCCGGCCTCATCGGCCTGGTGCTGCTGATCGCCCCCTTCATCGTCGCGTTCCAGCAGCCGGACCCGGAAAAACTCTCGGCGTATGAGTGCGGTTTCAACGCCTTCGACGATGCCCGCATGAAGTTCGACGTCCGCTTCTATCTGGTCGCCATCCTCTTCATCATCTTCGATCTCGAAGTGGCGTTCCTGTTTCCGTGGGCGGTGGCGTTCGGCAAGCTCGGCGCGACCGGCTTCTGGTCCATGCTGGTGTTCCTCGCCGTGCTCACGGTGGGCTTCGCCTATGAATGGAAGAAAGGCGCACTCGAATGGGATTGAATCCAGCACCATCTGCCGGTCCGCTTGTAGCGACCGCGCCCAAGGGCATCCTGGATCCGTCGACCGGCCGTCCGGTCGGGGCCAATGACCCGTTCTTCCTCGAGGTCAATCACGAACTGTCCGACAAGGGCTTCTTCGTGGCTGCGACCGACGACCTCATCACCTGGGCCCGTACCGGCTCGTTGATGTGGATGACTTTCGGTCTCGCCTGCTGCGCGGTCGAGATGATGCAGGTGTCGATGCCGCGCTACGACGTCGAGCGCTTCGGGTTCGCGCCGCGTGCTTCGCCGCGTCAGTCCGACGTGATGATCGTCGCAGGGACCTTGACCAACAAGATGGCGCCGGCGCTGCGCAAGGTCTACGACCAGATGCCCGAGCCGCGTTACGTCATCTCGATGGGCTCGTGCGCCAATGGCGGCGGCTATTATCACTATTCCTACTCGGTCGTGCGCGGCTGCGACCGCATCGTGCCGATCGACATCTACGTGCCGGGCTGCCCGCCCACGGCGGAAGCGCTGCTGTACGGCGTGCTGCTGCTGCAGAAGAAGATCCGCCGCACCGGCACCATCGAACGCTAAGGTTTTACGTCATGGACGACGCCAAGCTCGACGCCCTGGGGCAGACGATCGTGAGCGCGCTTCCGGGCGCCGCCATCGGTTATCAGGTGGCCTTCAACCAGCTCACGGTTGATGTCGAGGCCAGCAAGATCGTCGAGGTGGTCAAGCACCTCCGCGACGATCCCAACTGCCGCTTCGTCAACTTTACCGACATCACGGCCGCGGACTATCCCTCGCGCGAAAAGCGTTTCGACGTGATCTATCACTTCCTGTCACCGACCCTGAACACGCGCATCCGTCTCAAGGCCCAGGCCGACGAGACCACGCAGGTTCCGTCGCTGATCGAGGTGTTCCCGGGCGCCGACTGGTTCGAGCGCGAGGCCTACGACCTCTACGGCGTGTTCTTCGTCGGCCACCCCGACATGCGCCGCATCCTCACCGATTACGGTTTCGAGGGGCATCCGCTGCGCAAGGATTTCCCGACCACCGGCTTCCTTGAAGTCCGCTACGACGACCAGGAGAAGCGCGTGGTGTACGAGCCGGTCCGGCTCAACCAGGAATTCCGCAAGTTCGATTTCCTCTCGCCGTGGGAAGGGGCGGACTATCCGCTTCCCGGTGACGAGAAGGCGGGACCGAAGGCCTGATCATGAACGAGCAACCTGAACAGCTTCGCAACTTTACGATCAACTTTGGGCCGCAGCATCCGGCGGCACACGGCGTGTTGCGCCTCGTGCTGGAGCTTGACGGCGAAGTCGTCGCCCGCGTCGATCCCCATATCGGCCTGCTTCACCGCGGCACCGAGAAGCTGATCGAGCAGAAGACCTATCTCCAGGCGATCCCGTATTTCGATCGGCTCGACTACGTCGCGCCGATGAACCAGGAGCACGCCTTCTGCCTCGCCGCCGAAAAGCTGCTGGGCATCGAGGTGCCGCGCCGCGGCCAGCTGATCCGCGTCCTCTACTGCGAGATCGGCCGCATTCTCTCTCACCTTCTCAACGTCACCACGCAGGCCATGGACGTCGGCGCGCTGACCCCGCCGCTGTGGGGCTTTGAAGAGCGCGAAAAGCTGATGGTGTTCTACGAGCGCGCCTCGGGCAGCCGCATGCACGCAGCCTTTTTCCGCGTCGGTGGCGTGCATCAGGACCTGCCGCAGAAGCTGGTCGACGATATCGACGCCTGGTGCGATCCGTTCCTGAAGGTCGTCGACGATCTCGATCGCCTGCTCACCGCCAACCGCATCTTCAAGCAGCGCAATGTCGATATCGGCGTGGTGTCGCTGAAGGAAGCCTGGGAGTGGGGCTTCTCGGGCGTGATGGTGCGCGGCTCGGGTGCGGCCTGGGACCTGCGCAAGTCGCAGCCTTATGAGTGCTACGCCGAGATGGATTTCGATATCCCGATCGGCAAGAACGGCGACTGCTACGACCGCTACCTGATCCGCATGGAAGAGATGCGCCAGTCCGTGCGCATCATGAAGCAGTGCATCCAGAAACTGAATGCGCCTGACGGCAAGGGCCCGGTCGTCGTTGAAGACAACAAGGTCGCGCCGCCGCGCCGTGGCGAGATGAAGCGCTCGATGGAAGCGCTGATCCACCACTTCAAGCTCTACACCGAAGGCGTTCACGTGCCGGAAGGCGAAGTCTATGCCGCAGTCGAAGCGCCTAAGGGCGAATTCGGCGTCTATCTGATCTCCGACGGCACCAACAAGCCGTACAAGTGCAAGATCCGCGCGCCGGGCTTTGCGCATCTGCAGGCGATGGACCACATCTGCCGCGGCCATCTGCTCGCTGACGTCTCGGCCATTCTCGGCTCGCTCGACATCGTGTTCGGAGAGGTCGATCGGTGATGGGGCAGGCGCCAATCCAGTTTGACCGTGCCTCGGGGGCCCTTGAAGGGGCCAACCTGTGGGAGCGGACGGCTGCCTTGGCGCTGGTGACGGGATCGAAGATCTCCTCGCACTTCTCGCATATGGGCTACATCGCCTGCGCCAATCTGCTGGCGAAGACGCTGCCCAGGCGCAACATCGCGATCAAGCTCAATGCCGACGCGGTGTTCGAATTTCCTTATGGCGACGGCTATTGGAGCAAGCTGCTCAACCGCTCGTACAACTACGAGGACGAGCTGGAGCTGCTGTTCGCCGACTCCGTCGACGTCGACTACACGCTGCTCGATTGCGGCGCCAACTACGGCTACTGGTCGGTGCTGGTGTCGAGCAAACCGTTCGGCTCGCACAAGTCGATCGCGATCGAACCGTCGGGCCAGAACTATCCGAAGCTCGCCAACAATGCCGATATCAACGGCAACCGCTTCGAGACCTTGAAATGCGCGATCGGTGCCGCGCGCGGCACCGCGCGTCTGTCAGGCACGAAGCACGAGGCCTTCAGCATCGCCGGTGCTCCGTCTGACGGTGGCGAGGACGTGCCCGTTCTCGCGCTCGACAATCTGATCGACGACGGCAAGATCCCGGCATCAGGCAAGTACCTGATCAAGCTCGACGTCGAGGGCGTCGAGATCGAGGCGATCAAGGGCGGCGCCCGGCTGCTGCAGACCGACAGCGTCATCATGTGCGAGGAGCACGGCAGCGACCGCAACCACTCCGTGTCGCGCTACATCCTCGAGCAGACGCCTTTGAAGCTGATCGTGCTCGATCCCCGCACCAACCGCCTGGAGACCGTGACCGAGCTGTCGATCCTCGATCGCATCAAGGTCTCGACCCACGTCGGCTACAACGTTTTCGGCACCGCAAGCGCGTTCTGGCAGGACAGGATCAATGCCCTGAATGCCAAAAACGCGCGCCGTATGCAGTGAGAGATAAGACATGTCCGTTCGCAGATTAGCGCCCAAGGAAGTCCAGCCCGCGAGCTTTGCGTTCACGGACGAGAACCTCGCGTTCGCCAGGCAGCAGATCGCGAAATATCCGGCCGGACGCCAGGCCTCCGCCGTCATCGCCATCCTCTGGCGCGTCCAGGAGCAGCACGAGGGCTGGGTCTCGGAAGCCGCGATCCGCGCCGTCGCCGACCTTCTCGACATGCCCTATATCCGCGTGCTCGAAGTCGCGACCTTCTACACGATGTTCCAGCTCGCCCCGGTCGGCAAGAAGGCCCACGTCCAGGTCTGCGGCACCACGCCGTGCCGCCTGCGCGGCGCCGAAGACCTCATCCATGTCTGCGAGAGCCGGATCCATCACGATCCCTTCCATCTCTCCAAGGACGGCAATTTCAGCTGGGAAGAGGTGGAGTGCCTGGGCGCCTGCGTGAACGCGCCGATGGTGCTGATCGGCAAGGACACCTATGAGGATCTGAACAAGGAGAGCTTCGGCAAGGTGCTCGACGGTTTTGCCTCGGGCAATCCGCCCAAGCCCGGTCCGCAGAACGGCCGCCAGTTCTCCGCGCCGGCGGGCGGGCCGACCACGTTGAAGGAGACCTCCTGATGGGTCTTCCGTCTCACGCGAACCGGGGGAGCGAAGCCGTGAAGAAATGGGGCTTCGTCGCCATGCACTCCGCGCTCGCTGCCACCTTCATGTTCCTGCTGCAGCGCTTCGTGATGAACGCGACACAGGAAACCAGTCTGCTCTGGGCGCTGACCTTCGCCGTTTGCGCCGCCGGGCTTGCCTACAAGCAAGCCAACCGTTGATCGGAAAGCACTGACATGCTCGAGGACAAGGACCGCATCTTCAAGAACCTCTACGGCCTCCATGACTGGGGTCTCGAGGGCGCGCGGCGCCGCGGCGCCTGGGATGGTACCAAGAACATCATCGACAAGGGCCGCGACTGGATCATCAACGAGATGAAGGCCTCGGGCCTGCGCGGCCGCGGCGGCGCCGGCTTCCCGACCGGTCTGAAATGGTCCTTCATGCCGAAGGAGTCCACAGACGGTCGTCCGAGCTATCTCGTCGTCAACGCCGACGAGTCCGAGCCCGGCACCTGCAAGGATCGCGAGATCATGCGGCACGATCCGCATCTCCTGATCGAGGGCTGCCTGATTGCCAGCTGCGCGATGAACGCGCATGCCTGCTACATCTATGTCCGTGGCGAGTTCATTCGTGAGCGCGAGCATCTCCAGGCCGCGATCGACCAGGCCTATGAGGCCAAGCTGGTCGGCAAGGACAACGTCAACGGCTGGCCGTTCGACATCTATGTCGCGCACGGCGCCGGCGCCTACATCTGCGGCGAAGAGACTGCGCTGCTCGAAAGCCTCGAAGGCAAGAAGGGCCAGCCGCGTCTGAAGCCGCCGTTCCCGGCCAACGTCGGCCTGTTCGGCTGCCCGACCACCGTCAACAACGTCGAGTCCATCGCGGTCGCGCCCGACATTCTGCGCCGCGGCGCCGCCTGGTTCGCCGGCATCGGCCGTCCGAACAATGTCGGCACCAAGCTGTTCTGCGTCTCCGGCCATGTCGAGCGGCCCTGCAACGTCGAAGAGGCCATGGGCATTCCGTTCCGTGAGCTGATCGACAAGCATTGCGGCGGCATTCGCGGCGGCTGGGACAATCTCAAGGCCGTGATCCCGGGCGGTTCCTCGGTGCGCATGGTGCCGGCCGAGCAGATCATCGACACGCCGATGGATTTCGATAGCTTGAGCAAGTTGCGCTCGGGCCTCGGCACCGCGGCCGTGATCGTCATGGACAAGTCGACCGATTTGATCCGCGCCATCGCCCGCATCTCCTATTTCTACAAGCACGAGAGCTGCGGCCAGTGCACGCCGTGCCGCGAGGGCACCGGCTGGATGTGGCGCGTGCTGACCCGCATGGCCGACGGCCGCGCCCACAAGCGCGAGATCGACATGCTGCTGGAGGTCACCAAGCAGGTCGAAGGCCACACCATCTGCGCGCTCGGCGACGCGGCCGCGTGGCCGATCCAGGGCCTGATCGCGCATTTCCGTCATGAGATCGAAGCGCGCATCGACGAATATTCGCACAAGGCCGACATCGACGATGCCGGCGTCCGCGATCCCGTGAACATGGTCGCGGCGGAGTAGAGAGAATGACCAAGCTCATCATCGACGGCAAAGAGATCGATGTCCCCGCCGAGTACACGCTGCTTCAGGCGTGCGAGGCGGCCGGCGCCGAGATTCCGCGCTTCTGCTATCACGAGCGCCTGTCGATCGCCGGGAATTGCCGGATGTGCCTCGTCGAGGTGAAGGGCGGCCCGAAGCCGGTCGCGAGCTGCGCCTGGGGCGTGCGCGATTGCCGTCCGGGCCCGAAGGGCGAGCCGCCGGAGATCTCCACGCGTTCACCGATGGTGAAGAAGGCACGCGAAGGCGTGATGGAGTTCCTTCTGATCAATCATCCGCTGGATTGCCCGATCTGCGACCAGGGCGGCGAGTGCGACCTGCAGGACCAGGCGATGGGCTATGGTGTCGATACCAGCCGCTTCGCCGAGAACAAGCGCGCGGTCGAGGACAAGTACCTCGGCGCGCTGGTCAAGACCTCGATGAACCGCTGCATCCAGTGCACGCGCTGCGTCCGCTTCTCGGCGGAAGTTGCCGGCGCGCCCGAAATGGGCGCGACGGGGCGCGGAGAGGACATGGAGATCACGACCTATCTCGAGCACGCGCTGACCTCGGAACTGCAGGGCAATCTGGTCGACATCTGCCCGGTCGGCGCGCTGACCTCGAAGCCCTATGCCTTCGCGGCGCGTCCGTGGGAGCTCGGCAAGACCCAGTCGATCGACGTGATGGACGGCGTTGGATCGGCGATCCGCGTCGACACCCGCGGCCGCGAAGTGATGCGCGTGCTGCCGCGTATCAACGAAGCCGTGAACGAGGAGTGGATCTCGGACAAGACCCGCCACATCGTCGACGGCCTGCGCACCCAGCGCCTCGATAGGCCCTATATCCGCGAAGCCGGCAAGCTGCGCGCGGCGAGCTGGCCGGAAGCCTTTGCGGCGATCGCGGCCAAGGCAGCCCGCACCGACGGCAAGCGCATCGGCGCGATCGCTGGCGATCTTTCCGGCGTCGAAGAGATGTTCGCGATCAAGGATCTGCTGGCAAAATTCGGCCCGGCCAATCTGGCGGTGCAGGGCGGCGACGCCTTCGATCCGGCGCTTGGCCGCGGCTCCTACATCTTCAACCCGACGCTGGCAGGCGTCGAGCAGGCAGATGCGCTGCTCATCGTCGGCGCCAATCCGCGCAAGGAAGCGGCGGTGTTCAACGCCCGCATCCGCAAGCGCTGGCGCGCCGGCGGACTCAAGATCGGCGTGATCGGTGCCAGGACCGATCTCACCTATGATTATGACCATCTCGGCGCCGGCAGCGACACCCTTGGTGAGCTCGCGGCCGGCAAGCACTCCTTCATGGACGTGCTGAAGAACGCCAAGAACCCGATCATTCTGGTCGGCGCGGGTGCTGCCTCGCGTCACGACGGCGCCGCCATTCTCGCCGCCGCCGCCAAGCTCGCGCTCGACGTCGGTGCGGTGAAGGACGGCTGGAACGGCTTTGGTGTGCTGCACGAGACCGCCTCGCGCGTCGGTGCGCTCGACATCGGCTTTGTCGCAGGTCAGGGCGGGCTGAACGCCGCGCAGATGACGACCTTCGGCACGCTCGACCTGCTGTTCCTGCTGGGCGCTGACGAGATCAAGGCGCCGGACGGGACCTTCGTGGTCTACATCGGCACCCATGGTGATCGTGGCGCGCATCGGGCCGACGTGATCCTGCCGGCAGCCGCCTACACCGAGAAGTCCGCGATCTACGTCAACACCGAAGGCCGCGTGCAGATGACCGGCCGCGCCGCGTTCCCGCCGGGCGAAGCCCGCGAGGACTGGGCGATCATCCGCGCGCTCTCGGAGGCGCTCGGCAAGAAGCTCGGCTATGACTCGTTGGCCGCACTGCGCCAGGTGATCTTCAAGGCTGTGCCGCATCTGATCCGTCTCGACCAGATCGAGGCCGGCTCCGCCGACCAGATCAGGAAGCTGGCGGGGAAGGGCGGCTCGCCCGAGAAGGCGCCGTTCAAGGCTGTCATCGAGGACTTCTATCTGACCAACCCAATCGCGCGTGCGTCCGCCGTGATGGCGGAATGTTCGCGGCTTGCCTCCGGGCAGATGCTGACCGCAGCGGAGTGAGCTGATGGAATTCTTTGAAAGCGCATTCTGGACCGGCTTCCTCTGGCCGCTGATCATCATGATCGCGGAGAGCGTGCTGGTGCTCGTGGTCCTGCTGGTCGCGATCGCCTACATCCTGCTCGCGGACCGCAAGATCTGGGCGGCCGTGCAGATCCGGCGCGGCCCGAACGTGGTCGGGCCCTGGGGCCTGTTCCAGTCCTTCGCCGACTTGCTGAAGTTCGTGCTGAAGGAGCCGATCATTCCGTCCGGCGCCAACAAGGGCGTCTTCCTGCTGGCGCCGCTGGTGTCCTGCGTGCTCGCGCTCGCGGCCTGGGCAGTGATCCCGACCAACCTCGGCTGGGTGATCTCCGACATCAATGTCGGCATCCTCTTCATCTTCGCGATCTCGTCGCTGTCGATCTACGGCATCATCATGGCCGGCTGGTCGTCGAACTCGAAATACCCGTTCCTGGCCGCGCTGCGTTCGGCGGCGCAGATGGTGTCCTATGAAGTCTCGATCGGCTTCGTCATCATCACGGTGCTGCTCTGCGCCGGCACGCTGAACCTCTCGGCCGTGGTCGAGGCGCAGCATGTCCGCGGTCTTGCCGGCCTGATCGGATTGCCGCAGCTGACCATCCTGAACTGGTACGTCTGGCCGCTGTTCCCGATGTTCGTGGTCTTCTACGTCTCGGCGCTGGCGGAAACCAACCGTCCGCCGTTCGACCTCGTCGAAGCGGAATCCGAGCTCGTTGCCGGCTTCATGGTCGAATACGGCTCGACGCCTTACCTGCTGTTCATGCTCGGCGAGTACGTCGCAATCGTCACGATGTGCGCGATGGCGACCATCCTGTTCCTCGGAGGCTGGCTGCCGCCGGTGGACCTGCCGCCCTTCAACTGGGTGCCGGGGATCATCTGGTTCTCGCTCAAAGTCTTCTTCATGTTCTTCCTGTTCGCGATGGCAAAGGCGATCGTGCCGCGCTACCGCTACGACCAACTGATGCGCCTCGGCTGGAAGGTGTTCCTGCCGCTGTCGCTGGCGATGGTGGTCGTGGTGGCGGGCGTGCTGCAGTTCGCCGGCATCGCGCCGAAGTGAGGGCCGTCATGGGTATCAACATCAACGCCACTGCACGTTCGCTCCTGCTGTCGGAATTCGTCTCGGCGTTCTTTCTCGCCATGCGCTATTTCTTCCAGCCGAAGCCGACGCTGAACTATCCGTTCGAGAAGGGCCCGATCTCGCCACGCTTCCGCGGTGAGCACGCGTTGCGCCGCTATCCGAACGGCGAAGAGCGCTGCATTGCCTGCAAGCTGTGCGAAGCGGTGTGCCCGGCGCAGGCGATCACCATCGAGGCCGGCCCGCGCCGCAACGACGGTACCCGCCGCACCGTGCGCTACGACATCGACATGGTGAAATGCATCTATTGCGGCCTCTGCCAGGAGGCCTGTCCGGTCGATGCCATCGTCGAAGGTCCGAACTTCGAGTTCGCGACCGAGACTCGCGAGGAACTGTTCTATGACAAGGCCAAGCTGCTCGCCAATGGCGACCGCTGGGAACGCGAGATCGCAAAGGCGATCGAGCTCGACGCGCCTTACCGGTGAGATGAGAGCATGATCCTTCCCGCGCTGTTCTTCTATCTCTTCGCCGGCGTCTGTGTCGCCTCGGCGGTGATGGTGATTGTCTCGCGCAATCCCGTGCACTCCGTGCTGTACCTGATCCTGGCCTTCGTCAACGCCTCCGGCCTGTTCGTGCTGATGGGCGCCGAATTCCTGGCGATGATCCTAATCGTCGTCTATGTCGGCGCGGTCGCGGTGTTGTTCCTGTTCGTCATCATGATGCTCGATGTCGACTTCGTCGAGCTGCGCGAAGGCTTCATCCAGTATCTGCCGGTGGGTGTCGTGATCGGCGGCATCTTCCTGTTCGAGCTGATGCTCACCGTCGGCGCCTGGGTCATCAATCCAACCGTCAGCAAGACCATCACGGCGCCGATCCCGACCAACGTCTCGAACACCGAAGCGCTGGGTCTGGTGCTCTATACGAAGTACATCCACTACTTCCAGCTCTCGGGCATGGTGCTGCTGGTCGCCATGATCGGCGCCATCGTGCTGACGCTGCGGCACAAGGCGAGCGTGAAGCGGCAGGACATCAACGTTCAGAACGCGCGGACGCCCGAGATGGCGATGGCGATGCGCAAGGTGGCACCGGGGCAGGGGCTTTCGGACGCGGATGCGGCGGAGTGGGTGAAATGACGATCGGGCTCGGACATTACCTGGCGGTCGCCGCGATCCTGTTCACGCTCGGGATCCTCGGCATCTTCCTGAACCGCAAGAACATCATCGTCATCCTGATGTCGATCGAGCTGATCCTGCTCTCGGTCAACATCAACCTCGTGGCATTCTCGACCTTCCTCGGCGACATCGTCGGCCAGGTCTTCGCGCTGCTGGTCTTGACCGTTGCGGCCGCCGAAGCCGCGATCGGTCTCGCCATCCTGGTGGTCTATTTCCGCAACCGCGGCTCGATCGCGGTTGAGGACGTCAATCTGATGAAGGGCTGAGCTCTCAAATGGTTCAGGCAATCGTTTTCCTGCCGCTGCTCGGCGCCATTCTCGCCGGCCTGATCGCGCTGTTCGGCGCGCACGCCCGCAACCCCTCGGGCGACACGGTCGAGCATCACGATGATCACGGTCATGGTGCGCACGCCCATGCGTCCGACAAGATCAACGAGGATGCGTCCGTCATCCACGAGAGCCATCACGACGACGCGCACGACGACCATGGCCATGGCCCGGTCGAGCCGCCGGCGGCCGGCTCGCGCGGCGCCGAGCTGATCACCACCGCTCTGCTGTTCGTCGCGGCGGCGCTGTCCTGGATGACGCTGGTCGATGTCGGCTTCAATGGCCATGACCTCAGGATCCAGCTTCTGCCCTGGATTTTCTCCGGCGAACTCGAAGTCTGGTGGACGCTGCGCGTCGATACACTGACCGCCGTGATGCTGGTGGTGGTGACGACCGTGTCCTCGCTCGTGCACCTCTACTCCATCGGCTACATGGACGAGGATCCGAACCGGCCGCGCTTCTTCGGCTATCTCAGCCTGTTCACCTTCGCCATGCTGATGCTGGTGACCGCCGACAACCTCGTGCAGCTGTTCTTCGGCTGGGAAGGCGTGGGCCTGGCAAGCTACCTGCTGATCGGCTTCTGGTACCAGAAGCCCTCGGCGAACGCCGCCGCCATCAAGGCCTTCGTGGTCAACCGCGTCGGCGACTTCGGCTTCGCGCTCGGCATCTTCTCGATCTTCATGCTGACGAACTCGACCGATTTCGAGACCATCTTCCACGCTGCGCCCGGTCTCTCCGGCAAGACCATCGACTTCCTCGGCTGGCACGCCGATGCGCTGACGCTGACCTGCCTGCTGCTGTTCATGGGCGCGATGGGCAAGTCGGCGCAGTTCCTGCTGCACACCTGGTTGCCGGATGCGATGGAAGGCCCGACGCCCGTGTCGGCGCTGATCCACGCCGCGACCATGGTCACCGCCGGCGTGTTCATGGTGGCACGACTGTCGCCGCTGTTCGAGCTTGCGCCGAACGCCCAGGCCGTCGTGATGTTCTTCGGCGCGACCACGGCGTTCTTCGCGGCGACCATCGGTCTCGTCCAGAACGACATCAAGCGCATCGTCGCCTATTCGACATGTTCGCAGCTCGGCTACATGTTCGTGGCAATGGGAGCAGGGGCCTATTCGGTCGGCATGTTCCATCTGTTCACGCACGCCTTCTTCAAGGCGCTGCTGTTCCTGGGCTCCGGCTCGGTGATCTACGCGATGCACCACGAGCAGGACATCCGCAACATGGGTGGCCTCTGGAAGAAGATTCCGTACACCTTCGCGGTGATGACCGTCGGCACGCTGGCGCTGACCGGATTTCCGCTGTTCGCCGGCTACTTCTCCAAGGACGCGATCATCGAGGCGGCCTACGCCTCGCACAATCCATTCTCGACCTACGCCTATCTGCTGACGGTCGTGGCCGCCGGCCTGACCTCGTTCTATTCCTGGCGTCTGGTCTTCAAGACCTTCTTCGGTGAGCCGCACGACCAGGAGCATTACGAGGCGGCCCATGAGAGCCCGATCTGGATGCTGATCCCGATCGGCGTGCTGGCGGTCGGCTCGGTCCTCGCCGGCTTCCCGTTCAAGGAGCTGTTCACCGGGCCGCACGGCGTGGAAGAGTTCTTCCGCGAGTCCGTGAAGATGAACCCGCATATCCTCGAGGATATGGAGCACATGCCTCATCTCCTGGGCTGGCTGCCCTTCCTGATGATGGTTGGCGGCTTCCTGGTGTCCTACACCTTCTACATCCGCAAGCCGTACCTGCCGGTCGAGCTCGCGAACACGCAGCCGATGCTCTACAAGTTCCTGCTCAACAAATGGTACTTCGACGAGCTCTACGATATCATCTTCGTGCGCCCGGCGAAGTGGATCGGCTACCAGCTCTGGAAGAAGGGCGACGGCTTCATCATCGACGGGTTCGGCCCCGACGGCATCTCGGCCCGCGTGCTGGACATCACCCGCAACGTCGTGAAGATCCAGACCGGCTATCTCTATCACTACGCATTCGCCATGCTGATCGGTGCCGCCGGCCTGATCACCTGGTTCATGTTCGGCTTTGGAGGCCAGTAAATGACAACCTGGCCCATCCTTTCGGTCACGACGTTCCTGCCTCTGGTCGGCGCGCTGATCGTTTACCTGAGCCGCGGCGATGACGAAGCGGCCAAGCGCAATTCGCGCTGGATCGCGCTGTGGACCACGCTGATCACCTTCGCGGTGTCGGTGCTCCTGGTCATGCGCTTCGACCCCGCGAATGCCGACTTCCAGTTCGTCGAGAAGGCGAGCTGGCTTGCCACCGGTATCACCTACCATATGGGTGTCGACGGCATCTCGCTGCCGCTGGTGATCCTGACAACCGCGATCATGCCGTTCTGCATCATCGCGAGCTGGAAGGCGATTTCGAACCGCGTCCGCGAATACATGATGGCGTTCCTGATCCTGGAAACGCTGATGATCGGCACCTTCTCGGCGCTCGATCTCGTGCTGTTCTATCTGTTCTTCGAAGGCGGCCTGATCCCGATGTTCCTGATCATCGGCGTCTGGGGCGGTCCGCGCCGGGTCTACGCGTCGTTCAAGTTCTTCCTCTACACGCTGCTCGGCTCGGTCTTGATGCTGCTTGCCATCATGGCGCTGTACTGGAACGGCGGCACCACCGATATCCCGACCCTGATGCACACTGCCGTGCCGCGGTCGCTGCAGACCTGGGCCTGGCTCGCCTTCTTCGCCTCGTTCGCGGTGAAGATGCCGATGTGGCCGGTGCACACCTGGCTTCCCGACGCGCATGTCGAGGCGCCGACCGCGGGCTCCGTGGTCCTCGCAGCAATCCTGCTGAAGATGGGCGGCTACGGTTTCCTGCGCTTCTCGCTGCCGATGTTCCCGCTGGCCTCGCATGACTTCGCGCCGCTGATCTTCACGCTCTCCGCCATTGCCATCATCTACACCTCGCTGGTGGCGCTGATGCAGGAGGACATGAAGAAGCTGATTGCGTACTCGTCGGTCGCGCATATGGGCTTCGTCACCATGGGCATCTTCGCCGGCACCATGCAGGGCGTTGCCGGCGGCGTGTTCCAGATGATCTCGCACGGCATCGTCTCCGGCGCGCTGTTCCTCTGCGTCGGCGTCGTCTATGACCGCCTGCACACCCGCGAAATCGCGGCCTATGGCGGCCTCGTCAACCGGATGCCGCTCTACGCGCTAACCTTCATGATCTTCACCATGGCCAATGTCGGTCTGCCCGGCACCTCCGGCTTCGTCGGCGAGTTCATGACGCTACTCGGCACCTTCAAGGTCTCGATCCCGACCGCGTTCTTCGCCACCTTCGGTGTCATCCTGTCGGCCGGTTACGCGCTGTGGCTCTACCGCAAGGTCGTGTTCGGGGCGCTGGTCAAGCCGACGCTGATGAGCATGAAGGATCTCACGCTGCGCGAGTGCGTGACGCTGTTCCCGCTGATTGCGCTGACGATCCTGTTCGGCGTCTATCCGAAGCCGGTGCTCGACATGTCGGCCGCCTCGGTTCAGCAACTCGTCAACAACTACAACACCGCTGTGACGGCCGTGAAGGCCGCCGCACTGCTCCATTGATCGGGCAGGTCAGGATATCGCCATGAGCTTTACGACTGCAGGTTATCAACTGGCGCCGGTGCTGCCCGAGCTCGTGCTCGCGATCGGCGCCATGGCGCTTCTGATGCTCGGCGCCTATCGCGGGCAGGGGACCACGAGCGCGGTTACCACGCTCGCAGTGCTGCTTCTCATCGTGGTTGGCGTGCTCGAATACATGGTGCCGGCAGGCAAGCAGGTGACCTTCGGCGGCAGCTTCATCGTCGACGACTTCGCCCGGTTCATGAAGATCCTGGCGCTGGTCGGCTCGGCGGTGACGCTGATCCTGTCGACCGAGTTCCTGGCCGACCCATCGCGCCGCATTTTCGAATACGCGATCCTGGTGCTGCTCTCGACGCTCGGCATGATGGTGCTGATCTCGGCCGGCGATTTGATCTCGCTCTATCTCGGCCTCGAGCTGATGTCGCTCGCGCTCTACGTCGTGGCGGCCTCGAACCGCGATAACGCCAAGTCGACCGAAGCCGGGCTGAAGTACTTCGTGCTGGGCGCGCTGTCCTCGGGCATGCTGCTGTACGGTTCCTCGCTGGTCTATGGCTTCACCGGCACCGTGAGCTTCACCGGCATTGCGACGGCCGCGACCGTCTCGAATGTGGGCCTCGTCTTCGGCCTGGTCTTCCTGCTGGCTGGCCTCTGCTTCAAGGTCTCGGCCGTGCCGTTCCACATGTGGACGCCGGACGTCTATGAAGGCGCTCCGACGCCGGTCACCGCCTTTTTCGCGTCCGCGCCGAAGGTCGCAGCACTCGCGGTGTTCACCCGTGTCACGCTGACGGCATTCCCCGGCATCGTCTCGCAGTGGCAGCAGATTCTGGTGTTCGTGGCGATCGCCTCGATGGTGCTGGGTTCGTTCGCCGCGATCGGCCAGAGCAATATCAAGCGCCTGATGGCCTACTCCTCGATCGGTCATATGGGTTTTGCCCTGGTCGGCCTCGCCGCCGGCACGGTCGAGGGCGCGCAGGGCGTGCTGATGTACATCGTGATCTATGTCGCGATGACGCTCGGCTCGTTCTCGGTCATCCTCGCCATGAAGCGCAACGGCCAGGCCGTCGAGAAGATCAGCGATTTCGCCGGTCTCTCGCGCACCAATCCGCTGCTCGCCTTCATGTTCGCGATGCTGCTGTTCTCGCTCGCGGGCATTCCGCCGCTCGCCGGCTTCTTCGCCAAATGGTACGTGTTTGTCGCCGCGATCAAGGCGAACCTGTTCACGCTCGCCGTGATCGGTGTGCTCTCCAGCGTCGTGGGCGCCTACTACTATCTCACCATCGTCAAGACGATGTATTTCGACGAGCCGGCCGGACAGGTCGATCCGATGCGTGTCGAGGTCAAGACGGTGCTCGCAGTTGCGGGCCTGTTCACCATCCTGTTTGCGCTGTTCGCGGGTCCGGTGGTGAGCGTCGCCTCCGCCGCCGCCAAGTCGCTGTTCTAGGATGGGGTTCGCGCTCGGTCCTCGCGCGATTGCGGCGGGCTACAAGCTCGCCGCCCTTGAGCGGACCGGCTCGACCAATGCCGATGCCATCGAAGCGGCGCGCGCCGGCGAACGCGGCCCGATCTGGTTCGTGACTTCCGAGCAGACGGCGGGCCGCGGCCGTCGCCAGCGCCCCTGGCTCGCGCCAAAGGGCAACCTTGCAGCCAGCGTTCTCGAAGTCGTCGACGTCGCCCCTGCGGTGGCCGCCACGATCGGCTTTGCCGCGGGGCTGGCCGAGGAGGCCGCGCTGGAGAGGGTCAGCCTCGAAGCCGCGTTGCGGCTGGGCGAGGGGAGGCCGCGCTATACCTTGAAATGGCCGAATGACGTTCTCGCCAACGGCAAGAAGCTGGTCGGCATTGGTCTGGAGGCCGAAGCCGTCGGCGATCGCCTGGCCATCGTGGTCGGCATCGGCACCAATATCGTGGCAGCGCCCGAGGGCACGCCGACGCCGGCCGTGTCGCTGGCAGCTCTCGGCGTCCAGATCAGCGCCGAAGAGTTGTTCTCGGCGCTGTCGGACGCCTGGGTCGAGTTTCGTGGCATCTGGGACAATGGCCGAGGCTTTGCCGACATCCGTAAACTCTGGCTGGAGCGGGCCGCGCGCCTCGGCGAACCAGTCGCGATCCACACGGGAACGATGGTGCTGGAAGGTATCTTTGACACGATCGACGACACCGGCTGCCTGATCGTCCGCACCGTGGAGGGACGACGTGTGCCGATCGCCGCGGGCGAGGTGTTCTTCGGCCCGGTCCGCTCGGTGGGAGCTGCGTGATGGCAAGGCCCGACGAACTGGTGTTTGCGCCGCTCGGCGGTGTCGGCGAGATCGGCATGAATTTGTCGATCTACGGCCTCGGCAACCGCCACCAGCGTTCCTGGCTGGCGGTCGATCTCGGCGTCTCCTTCGGCGACGAGGAGCATCTGCCCGGTATCGACCTGATCATGCCCGACATCAGCTTCCTGGAGAAGGAACGCAAGAACTTGATGGGCCTGGTGCTGACGCACGCCCATGAGGATCATTTCGGCGCCATCATCGACCTCTGGCCGAAGCTGAAATGCCCGATCTACGCGACCCAGTTCAGCGCCGCGCTGTTCGAGGCCAAATGCGCGGCCGAGCGCAATGCGCCTGTGATCCCTGTCACCGTGGTCCCGTCAGGCGGACGTATCGATGTCGGTCCGTTCAACGTCGAGTTCATTCCGGTTGCGCATTCGATTCCGGAAGCGCATGCGCTGGCGATCCACACCGAGGCCGGCACGGTACTGCACACCGGCGACTGGAAAATCGATCCAACCCCGACACTCGGACGCCCCACCGACGAGAAGCGGCTGCGCGAACTCGGTGAGGAGGGCGTGCTCGCTTTGATTGGCGATTCCACCAACGCCGTGCGCGACGGCCGCTCGCCCTCGGAAGCCGAGGTCGCGCGGACCATCATCGATCTGGTGAAGGGCGCAAAAGGCCGCGTCGCAGTCACCACCTTCGCCTCCAACGTCGCCCGCATCAAGGCTGTCGCCGACGCGGCGAAAGCTGCCGACCGCGAGGTCGTCGTGGTCGGACGTGCCATGGAGCGCGTGGTGCAGGTCGCGCGCGAAACCGGCTTTCTCGACGGCGTGCAGAACTTCCGCTCGCCCGAGGTCTACGGCCATCTGCCGCAGGACAAGGTGCTGGCGCTCTGCACCGGCAGCCAGGGTGAGTCCCGCGCCGCACTGGCCCGCATCGCTAATGACGACCATCCCGAGATCACGCTCAACCGCGGCGACAGCGTGATCTTCTCCTCCCGCACCATCCCCGGCAACGAGAAGGCGGTCGGCTCGATCATCAACAATCTGGTGCTGCAGGGTGTCGAGGTCCTCACCGATCGCGACCATCTGGTCCACGTGTCAGGCCATCCCCGCCGCGACGAGTTGCGCGATCTGATCTCCTGGGTGAAGCCGCAGCTCCTGATCCCCGTGCATGGCGAAGCGCTGCACCTGAACGAGCATGCCAAACTCGCGCGCGCCGCCGGCGTGCCGCGTGTCCTGGTCATTCGTAACGGCGACCTGGTCAGGCTCGGCCCCGGCGATCCCGGCGTGGTCGGCGAGGTGCCGTCGGGCCGGCTCTACAAGGACGGCAATATCCTGGAGGATTCGAAGTCCCGCGCGGTGGTCGAGCGCCGCCGCATGGCCTTCTCCGGCTGCGCCTTCGTCGCCATCGCCATGACCGCGCAGGGCGAACTGGCCGACGATCCCGAGGTCGATCTGGTCGGCATTCCCGAGAAGAACAAGGCCGGCGAGCCGTTCGACGACATCGTCTTCGATGCCGTGATGTCTACGGTCGAGGGCCTCCCGAAGGCGCGCCGCAGGGATCCGGATGCACTGGCGGAATCGGTGCGACGCGCGGTCCGCGCCGTCATCAACGAACATTGGGGCAAAAAGCCCCCCTGTCTGGTCCACGTCCTGACAGTATAACTGTGTCGGCATGGTCCCGCGGGCGGAACGCTCCGCCGTTTTCGGGATCATGCGCTGAGGGAGAATAAACATGCTGGGTCGCCTCAACCACGTCGCGATCGCGACCAGGGATGCCGTCAAATCCGCCAAGATCTACGGCGCGGCGTTCGGGGCGCAGATCTCGGAAGCCGTGCCGCTGCCCGAGCATGGCGTCACCACCGTGTTCGCGACGCTGCCCAACACCAAGATCGAGTTCATCGAGCCGCTCGGTGAGACTTCGCCGATCGCAAAGTTTCTCGAGCGCAATGCCGACGGCGGCATCCACCATATCTGCTACGAGGTCGTCGACATCATCACCTCGCGCGATACGCTGGTGAAGGAGGGCGCCCGGGTGCTCGGGGACGGCGTGCCGAAGATCGGCGCCCACGGCAAACCGGTGCTGTTCCTGCACCCGAAGGACTTTTCGGGCGCGCTGGTCGAAATCGAGCAGGCGTAAGACCGCACCATGGCCGCCCAGATCTCAACCGCGCTCGCGATCTACTTCGTCATCTGGTGGCTCGCGCTGTTTCTGACGCTGCCGTTCGGCGTGCGCAGCCAGCACGAGGACGGCGGCGGCGCGCCGGGCACCGACCCTGGCGCGCCTGTCCTGACCGGCATGAAGCGCAAGCTGCTCTGGACCACGATCATATCGGTCATCATCTATGGCGTCGGACTTGCGGCCTATCAGGCCGGCTATCTCTCGATCGAACGATTGTCGAAATTGATGGGAATGCCGTTTTAGGCTTTCCTTGTCGCGTTTTCTGCTGGATTTTCCGCGTTGCGTCGTTGTTGGGGGACTGAATGACTTTTCAGAGGATCGTCGTCGCGCTTCTGGTGCTTGTTATCGCCGGCCTTGGCGGCATCGGTTATGTCGAGTGGAAGACGGCCGTGCAGGTGCGAACGCTGAAATCGTTCGTCGAGGGCTACGTCTTCAACGACGCCGTGATGGCCTGCGAGCAGGCCAAGAGCTCGACGCCGTTCAAATGGAACGGCGGAAAGAGCACCTCGGTGATCGGCCTGAACTCGGTCAAGCTTGATAAATACACCGTCAGCGCCAGCTACACGCTGGTGGCGGACAACGTTTATTGTGATTACGATCCCATCAAAAGAAAGGCCGAGATCGGCTCGAGCTTCCTGGAGCGAGAGTAACGATCCGGCCCATGCGGATGGGATCGGATCATCATGACGCAAGGGCAGGCGGGGGATTACCGGATTTTGCAGGAAGCGGCCTTGCGGGACTATCTCGCGGGCCTGCCTGACATCGCGGCGCTGCTCGGCGGCGCGCCGGCCGCCTGGGCCATCACCGAAGTCGGCGACGGCAATCTCAACCTCGTCTTCATCGTCAAGGGCGCAAGCGGCGGCATCGCGGTGAAGCAGGCCCTGCCTTATGTCCGCCTCGTCGGCGAGAGCTGGCCGCTGCCGCTGTCGCGGGCGCATTACGAATATCTCGCTCTGTCCCGGCAGGCCCAGCTCGCGCCCGGTCTCGTGCCGGCGCTGCTGCACCACAACGAGAAGCTGGCGCTCACGATAATGGAGCTGCTCGAGCCCCACATCATCATGCGCAAGGGGCTGGTCGCGGGTACGCGCTACCCGCGCTTCGTTGGCGACATCACCACCTTCATGGCGCGGACGTTGTTCCACACATCGGACCTCGCGCTCACGGCCGCAGTGAAGAAGGAGGCCATCGCCGCCTTCGCCGGCAACCATGCGCTGTGCAAGATCACCGAGGATCTGATCTTCACCGATCCCTACCGCATCGCCGAGCAGAACCGCTGGACCGCGCCTTATCTCGACGGCCTCGCCGCATCCTTGCGCGAGGACATGGAACTGCATGTCGCGATCAGCAGGCTGAAGCTGAGGTTCATGGCGAGCCCCGAGGCGCTGCTGCATGGCGATCTCCACACCGGCTCCATCATGGTCACGCAGTCAGAGACGCGGGTGATCGACCCGGAATTCGCCTTCTATGGCCCGATGGGATTCGATGTCGGCGCAGTGCTCGCCAATCTGCTGATGGCCTATTTCGCCTCCGCGGGCCACGAGCGCGCGCCGGGCGAGCGGCGCGAATTCGAGACCTGGGTGCTGGAGACAGTCGAGCAGGTCTGGAGCGAGTTCGCGCGAAAATTCCTCGACCTCTGGCGCACAGAGGCCAGCGGCGATGCCTATCCGGTCTCTCTCTTTGCCGGCGAGAAGGGCGCAATGCGGCTCGAGGCCGAGCGGCAAGCCTACATGCAGCGTCTGTTTACCGACACGGTCGGCTTCGCCGCCGCGAAAACCATTCGCCGCATCTTCGGCCTCGCTCACAACATCGATTTCGAGCTGATCGAGGATCCGAAGCGGCGCGCCATCAGCGAGGCCCGTGCCATCAGGCTCGCGCGCGGGATGATGGTGGAGGCGGCTGCGTTCCGGACCATCGCCGACATTACGGGTGCCGCGCGAAAGCTGCGGGACTGGCAGCCGGAACTGTCGGGTTAGGAGCCCCAGGAGGAGCGCGCCTTCGCGCTCCGTCATTGCGAGCGCAGCGAAGCAACCCAGAATCTTTCCGCGGCGGCAGTGTGGATTGCTTCGGCGCTTCGCTCCTCGCAATGACGAGGAGGGGGCGGAACGCTAGTACAGCCGCATCGGCAGCGGAGCGCCATCCGGGCCGACCAGCAGGCCCCAGGTCTCATTGGCCGCGACCTCGAGCTCGCGGCTCTGCGCCACGCTGCCTTCGGCCTTGACGGTGACCTTGTGCTTGCCAGGCGGCAGGTCGATCTTCGGGATGTCAGACTTTTCGCTCGCCGCATCGTCGGTATAGGTCAGTTTTTCTCCCGCGTGCGCCGCCAGTCTGATGGTTCGTTCATTGACCGTGACAACGGCCGCATCATCGGTCTCGTTGCCAAGCATCAGCTTTACTTGTCCCGGCTTTGGCGAGATGCCCGCCGTCACGGTCCAGGGCTTGCGCAGGGAAAGGTCGGCGATCGTCTTGTTGTCCTGGCGGATGAGCCGGAGCGTCGCCGGTCCATCTGCCGTCGTGAAGGCGATCTCGGCCCTGTCGGGCGCGATCACCGCGCTATCAATCTCGGTCCAGCCGCGCCGTCCGAGGGCGGCGCGATAGAAGTCGAGCACGGCTGCGAGATCGAGCGGCGTCTCGACATGAGCAGACCTGATGAAGGACGCGTTCTTCGCGGTCATCAGGTCCCAGCCGTCTGGCAGCGGCAGACCCGCGTCGTCGGACATTTTGGCTTCGAAGGTCCGGCCTGCGGCCCGCGCCAGAATTCCGAGAGCGGCGCAGATCAGGCGTTCGCCCAGAGTGTCCGGGACGCAGCGATTCCTGGTCGCCCACCAGGTTTGGTCGACGGCGGCGTCCAGGCCCGTGCTGCGGTACCAGCCGACGTGAAGGCCGTCGGCGGCCCCGTTCGAGGTCGGATCCGGCGTGACGGGGATAGCCATCGCGGCTGTCGCGGCAACCAGACTGGCTGCGAACACGATACCTAGCGTTGGGCGTTTCATTTTTTTTCCGCGATCCTTATTTTCGCGATTCTCGGGGCTCAGATGACGATCCTGAGCTTGGTCGCCTCGATCGCGAAAAATGTTCACCGGTCGGGTCGCTCCATGACGCACCGCGTCATCAGGCAGCTCGCGTCGCTGGGGGACGCAAAAGGAAGCTTGCATTTCACAGGCGACGAATGATCAAATCCCCTGATCGGAATACCTGCGTTGTTGGGGGACCACATGATGTTCAGGATGATTGCGATCGTCGCGGGGATGGCGCTGGCGCTGGCGGGATCAGCGGAGGCCCAGACAACACCACGCAAGGGCGGAACCATCCGCATGACCGCGCCTTACGGGTCGAGCTTCACCAGCCTCGACATCCACACGACCCAGCGCGCCCAGGACGAGATCTACGCCAAGGCGCTGCATCGCTCGCTCTACATCTGGGACTCCGCGGAAGGAAAGCCGGTTCCGGAACTTGCGAAGGAGGTCATCGTCTCGGGCGGCGGTCTCGTCCAGACCTTCAAGCTCCGCGACGACGCCTATTTCCACAACGGCCGCAAGATGACGGCTGACGACGTCATCTGGACCTACAACCGCATCATGGACGGCACCAAGGCCTATCCCGGCGCGCGTTATGTACGCATCATCGAAGGTGCGGCGGCAGTCGAGAAGGGGCAGGCCAAGGAGATCTCGGGCCTGAAGAAGATCGACGACTTCACCATCGAGATGAAGCTGACCGAAAAGGTCGATCCCGGCTTCTATTTCTTCACGGCGCTGACCTCGATCTATCCCGCCGACGAGGCTGCCAAGGACAGCTTCATCCAGCATCCGATCGGCCTTGGCCCGTTCAAGTTCGTCGAGCACGTGCCGGGCTCCCGCATCGTCATGGAGCGCTGGGACAAGTTCTACAAGCCCGGCAAGCCCTATGCCGACAAGGTCATCGTGTCGATCATGGCGGAAGCCGCGGCGCGCGATGTCGCTTTCCGCAACAAGGAGATCGACACCTCGGTGCTTGGCCCGGCGCAATATGTCGCCTATCAGGCCGATCCCAACCTCAAGGGCACCATCGCCGAGGTCGCCGAGGTCTTCACGCGCTACATGGGGATGAATCCCACGTTCAAGCCGTTCTCCGACAAGCGTGTCCGGCAGGCGATCAACTACGCGATCGACACTGATCTGATCATCAGCAAGCTGGTCAAGGGCAAGGCCTATCGCGCCACCAGTTGGCTGCCGCTGACCTCGCCGGCCTACGACAAGACGATGAAGCCGTATCCGTACGATCCCGCCAAGGCCAAGCAGCTGCTTGCTGAGGCCGGCTATCCCTCCGGCTTCGAATTCGAATGGACCACCAGCCAGAACGAAAGCTGGGGCCTGCCGATCGTCGCGGCCGTGATCCCGATGCTGGACAAGGTCGGCATCAAGGTGAAGGTCAAGCAGGTCGAGGCCGCGGTGCTGTCGGAGGTGGTTCGCACCGGCGATTACCAGGCCTATATCTATTCGCAGCAGACCGGCCCCGACCCCCAGGCTGCGCTGAAATGCTTCCACTCGGCGACGCCGCAATCGGCCTGCAACTACATGATCTTCAAGAACGCCGAGTTCGACAAGATCCTGGACGAGGCAGGGCAAGCGGACGACACCGCCAAGCGCACCCAGCTGCTGCAAAAGGCCAATGCGCTGCTCTATGAGGAGGCGCCAGTCTGGTTCTTCAACTACAACAAGGCGGTCATGGCCGTGCAGCCCTGGCTCCACGGAATTCAGCTCAACGCGACGGAGCTGACCCACCAGAACGTCGAGGACGTCTGGGTCGACGAGACCTCGCCCGCGAAGTGACACGCGTTCTCGTGCTCCCTCCGTCGCCATAGGCGATGGAGGGAGGGAAGAAAGTGCCGATGCTCTCCTTCCTGATCCGTCGCCTCCTGCAAACCATTCCGACCGTGCTCGCTGTCGTGCTGTTGGTCTTCGTGCTGTTCAGCGTGGTACCCGGCAGCATTGCTTCAAGCATGAGCGACGACGTCGATCCCCAGGTCGAGTTGCGCTTGAAGCAGCAGCTCGGCTTCAACGATCCCCTCCATGTGCGCTTCGGCAAGTACATCGCCAAGCTCGCGACCGGCGACTTCGGGACCTCGTTCCGAACCCGCGAGCCCGTCACCAGCATGATCGCCAAGCGGGCCTGGCCGACGCTGCAATTGATCTTCACGGCCATGGCATTTTCGGTCGTGCTCGGCGTGCCTCTTGGCTTCATCGCCGCCTTGCGGCCGGGTGGTCTTGTCGACAGTGCCGCGATGGTCCTGGCGGTGTCTGGTCTGTCCATTGCCAAATTCTGGCTCGGACTGGTGCTGATGTATCTGTTTGCGCTCAAGCTCGGCTGGCTGCCGAGTTTCGGCTATGGCGATGGCGGCTTGAAATATCTGCTGCTGCCGGCCGTGACGCTCGGCGTCTCGCCGATGGCGCTGTTTGCTCGCACGACACGCGCTGCGGTCCTCGAGATCATGACGGCCGATTTCGTCCGCACCGCGCGCTCCAAGGGCATGAGCGAGACCCGCGTGGTGAAGTGGCATGTGATGCGCAATGCGCTCGTCATCATTCTCACCACCGTCGGCCTGCAGTTCGGCGGGCTGATGGGGCAGGCGGTGGTCGTCGAAAAGCTGTTCTCCTGGCCGGGCATCGGCTCGCTGCTGGTCGACAGTGTCTTGCAGCGCGACATTCCGGCGGTCCAGGGCTCCATTCTCGTGGTGGTGCTGGCCTTTCTTGCGATCAACCTGCTGGTCGATTTGCTCTACGGCGTGATCGATCCGAGGATCAGATACGCATGAAGCTCCGCGCCAATCTCATCATCGGCGGCGCGTTGTTCGCGCTCGCGATCCTGGTCGGCGTGCTCGCGCCCTGGCTGGCGCACACGGATCCCGTGCTGGACGCCAATCTGATGAATGCGGAGGAGCCGCCGAGCTGGGCCTGGTGGTTCGGCACCGACGACCAGGGCCGCGACATCTATTCCCGCGTCGTCTACGGCGCACGCGTCTCGCTTACGGTCGGCATCGTCTCGCAACTCATCAACAGCGTCATCGGCGTCGCCCTGGGTCTGAGCGCTGGCTATTGGGGCGGCTGGTGGGACGATTTCGTCAACGCCCTGACCAATGTGATGCTCGCGATCCCATCGCTGATCTTTGCGCTCGCCATCATGGCGGTGCTTGGACCGGGCCTGACCAGCCTCTTGATCGCGCTCGGGCTGACCAACTGGTCCTTTACGTGCCGGATCGCACGGGCCTCCGCGCTGTCGCTGAGGAGCCAGGGCTATGTGCAGGCCGCCACCGTGCTCGGCTACAGCGATTTTCGGATCATGATCACGCAGCTCCTGCCGAACATGCTCGGCCCGATCGTCGTCATCGGTACGCTCGGCATGGGCAGTGCGGTTCTCTCCGAGGCCGCCTTGTCGTTCCTCGGCCTCGGCGTCCGGCCACCGTTCCCGAGTTGGGGCAGCATGCTGTCCGACGCCCGCGACCAGATCACGACGGCGCCGTGGCTCTCGGTATTTCCGGGTCTCGCCATCTTCCTGACGGTGCTCGGGCTCAATCTGCTCGGCGACGGCCTGCGCGACATTCTCGATCCCCAATCGCGGAGCCGGCGGGCATGACCGGCGCGCCACTGATCGAAGTGGAGGATCTGCGCATCGACCTCGACGATGGAGCAAAGCGCGTCGCGGCGGCCGAGGGCATTTCATTCCGTATCGATCGCGGCGAGACCTTTGGTCTGGTCGGTGAATCCGGCTGCGGCAAGAGCATCACGGCGCTCGCCTTGATCGGCCTGTTGCGGCAGCCGCTGTCGATCGGCGGCGGCGTCATCCGCTTTGACGGGCAGCAGATCCAGCATTTGTCCCCAGCCGCCCAGCGCGATCTCCGCGGCAACCGCATCGCCATGATCTTCCAGGAGCCGATGACCGCGCTGAACCCCGTCTCGCCGGTGGGGCGGCAGATCGCCGAGATGTTCGTGCTGCATAAGGGCAAGAGCTGGCGCGAGGCCAACCAGCTGGCGGTCGAGGCGCTGGCGAGTGTCCGCGTCCCAGCGCCGGAGCGGCGCGTGAATGACTACCCGCACCAGCTCTCCGGCGGCATGCGCCAGCGCGTGATGATCGCCATTGCGCTGGCCTGCGGCCCGGATCTCCTGATCGCCGATGAGCCCACCACCGCGCTCGACGTCACCGTGCAGGCCGAGATCATCGAGCTGATGCGCAATCTCTGCGCCGAGCGCGGCACCGCGATCCTGATGATCAGCCACGATCTCGGCCTGGTCGCCAATGTCTGCCGCCGCGTCGCCGTCATGTATGCCGGCCGCATCGTCGAGGAGCGTGGCTCCGCCGATATCTTTCGCACCCCCTCGCATCCCTATACCCGGGGTCTGGTCGACTCGCTGCCGCGGCTGGGCAGTCGCGCCGCGCTTGGCCGGAGCAGGCTGAAGGAGATCGCGGGCGTCGTGCCGGCGATCACGAATTTCCCGGATGGATGCCGCTTCAATCCGCGCTGTGCGAACGCGACCGATATCTGCAGGAGCGTCGTGCCGACGGCCGATCTCCTGGAGGCCGGCGGTTTGGTGAGGTGTCATCACCATGCATGAGCCGCAGGGGAGGGTGAATGACGATCTCATTCTCAGCGTCGAGGATCTCGCGGTGCATTTCCCGCTGGGCGGCGGCTTGCTGGGCGGTGGCCGGCGGCTGCTCCGCGCGGTCGATGGTGTCGATCTCAAGCTGAAGCGCGGCGAATGCCTCGGCCTCGTCGGCGAGTCCGGCTCCGGCAAGTCGACGGTGGCCTTGTCGATCCTCGGCCTGCTGACGCCGACCCGCGGGCGCATCGTGCTGGACGGGCAGGTGGTGACATCAAGGCCATCCGTCGATCGGAGATCGCTGGCCCGCATCGTGCAGATCGTATTTCAGGATCCCTATGCGTCGCTCAATCCGCGCCAGACCGTCCGTCGCACGCTGGAAGATCCCCTGCGCGTGCATGGCGTGACGGCCAGGAGCGAGATCGAGGATCGCGTCGCGATCATGCTGCGGCATGTGGGCCTGCGGCCCGAACAGGCCGATCGCTACCCCCATGAATTCTCCGGCGGCCAGCGCCAGCGCATCGGTATTGCACGGGCGCTGATCCTCAATCCAAAGATCGTGATCTGTGACGAGCCCGTCTCGGCGCTCGACGTCTCGATCCGCGCCCAGATCATCAACCTGCTGCTGGAGCTCAAGGACACGCTCGGTCTCTCCTACATCATGATCAGCCACGATCTCGGCGTCGTCGAGCACATGAGCGACCGGGTCGCCGTGATGTATCTCGGCCGCATCGTCGAGAACGGCGACTGGCGCGAAATCTTCGAGCGGCCCGCGCATCCCTACACGCAGGCCCTGATCGCTGCGATCCCGGACCCGCTGCGGCATGCTCCGTTAGCCACGACAGGCGGCGACCTTCCCAACCCGCTCAATCCCCCGAACGGCTGTGCCTTCAGCCCGAGATGTCGTTACGCGGAAGACGTTTGCCGCCACGAGCCGGGGCCGGTGCTGGAAACGCGGCCCGACGGGCACGCCGTGCGGTGCTGGCGGAGTGAGGAGATTGCGGGGCGGATGGCCTTGACCTCCATCGAAAGCGATCACCCCTAGGAGGCGCCGGCACCTGCAGCGCGCAAAGCTTAAGGCCGCTTTCGAGCCAACGAAGGGGGCCGCAGCGGAAGCCCACGCCGTGACGCTTGCGGGCTTCGCATGCGGTCGATTGTCGCCAGAAAGGCCTTGATCAACGGCGAATGACCGCGATCGACATGATATGCAATGCTGTAATTCGTTTCGATCTTGTGATCGCTTATTTCGAGCGCTCGCAGATTTGCATGTGGAACAAACTCGAAATCTGCGACGACACTTATGCCAAGGCCCTGTTCGACGGATTTCCACACCCCCTCGCGACTCTCGATCTCGAAGACAGGCTTGATCGTCAATCCTTTCGCCGTAAGGCTCGCTTCGAAGGCGCGGCGAGTGGTTGAGCCACGCTCCCGCATGACGAACGGCTGATCCATCAGTTCGCGAAGCTTTACCGACTTTCGATTGAACCAGGGATGATCCTTGTTGACAAAGACGATCACGCGATGCGTGCGATAGGGGATCATCCTGACCCGCGGATCATCCGGGACCGCGGCAAGAATGGCAACGTCCGCTTCGAAATCGGTGATGTGACGAAGCGTGCGCTCCGAGTTCGCAAGCAGCGTCGAGATCTGAACTTCGGGGTGGTCGCGCCGGAACGCAGCGATGATCTCGGTTGCGTGAAACGGCCCAACCGTCGCAACCCGCAAGTGACCCGTGGTTGCCTTACCGTGCGCGGTTAGCAGATCATGCGCCTCGTCGCAGAATTTCATCATGCCGCGAGTGGTTTCGAACAGCGCGGTTCCCGCCTCAGTCAGCTCGGTTCGGCGTGATTTCCGGATCAGCAGTTCGACGCCGTAGCGTTCCTCGAGCTCCTTGACCTGGATCGTAAGCGTCGGCTGACCGACGTTGAGAACGCGCGATGCGGCGGTGAAGCCGCCGTGCTCGGCGACGGCGTGAAAGGCTCGCAGCTGGCTGAATGATATTGACACAATCAATAGATCATATCCAAGAAATGAATTTGTCAATAGGTGGCAAAACCATAGTCTCGCGCCAAACGGAGGAAGCGCGATGGCTTGGAAGTACACCAACCCGGTCCAGATTGAATTCGGCGTCGACAGCTTCGACAAGCTTGGGTCGCTGATCGGAAGCCGCACTTACGCGCTCGTCACCTATGGTGAGCCGGTCTTCCAGCAGTTGGAACGCAGATTGGTCGAAACGGCCGGAGCCCCGGTTCTCGCTATCCGCGACGTTGCTCCGAATCCGGACTACCGGCTGCTCGCGCGGCAGACCGCCCGTTTCGCCGAACTCCAAAGCCAACCCGACCTCATCGTGGCTCTCGGCGGGGGCTCCGTCATTGACTCGGCCAAGGTGTTTGCGGCCGCCGGCGGCGATTTTACGCGCGTCAAAGATTATCTGGAGACGCAGCAGGGCGGCGATCGTCTTGCCGCGACGCCGATCATTGCCGTGCCGACCACCGCAGGCACCGGCAGCGAGGTCACCTGCTGGGGTACCGTCTGGGACGAAGCAAACGGCAAGAAGTATTCGCTGGCCCGTCCGTCGCTCTATCCGACCCACGCGGTGATCGATCCGCGCCTGATGCTGGGGAAGCCGCAGCTTCTCACGATCAGCACGGGCCTCGATGCGCTTTCGCACGCGCTGGAAAGCCTCTGGAACCTGAACAACAACCCGGTCTCGGCGAACCACGCCGTGGCCGCCGCCCGCAACATTCTCGATTTGCTGCCGCGACTGGTGCGCGACCTCGGGAACCTGGAGTTGCGCAGCCGCATGGCAATGGCGGCTCTGTTCGCGGGCCTCGCATTCTCCAACACAAAGACGGCGATTGCTCATTCCCTGTCTTATCCGATCACGCTGCGTCACGGCGTACAGCACGGTATTGCCTGCTCGTTTTCGTTGCCGATGATCCTGCGAAGCGTACGCGGCGTCGGCGGGCTTTGCGAGGACAGCCTGAAGCAGATCTTCGGCGAGGACCTCGCAAAGGGCGCCGACGACCTCGAGGATTTCCTGGGTACGCTCGGCATCTCCAGTAATCCAGCCGCCTACGAGATTGATCGACAGGAGTGGCGGGCTCTCATCGCGGATTCGCTTGAAGGCGAGCGCGGCAAGAATTTTCTCGGATCGAGAGAGCGACTGATCGAGGCATCGCAAATCGTGCGGCTGCCGCAGGCGATGACTGCCTGAACACATGCCGCCCGGTAACGCGCGCGAAAGGACAACAGCCATGACATCCAACGGAAAAACCATCTCGGTGAACGGTCGCGCCTACCGTGCACCCGAACGGCCCACGGTCGTGATCTGTCTCGACGGATCCGAGCCCGGCTACGTCGAGAAAGCGATTGAAGCCGGCATGGCACCGACGTTTGCGCGGTTCATGAAGGACGGCGCTCATGTCCATGCCAACAGCGTCATCCCCAGCTTCACCAACCCCAACAACCTTTCGATCATCACCGGACGACCGCCGGCAGTCCATGGCATTGCCGGCAACTATTTCTACGACCCGGCCAGCGGGGCCGAAGTGATGATGAACGATCCACGCTTCCTGCGCGCGCCGACGATTCTCGCGGGCATCCATGACGCAGGCTACAAAGTCGCAGCGATCACCGCCAAGGACAAGCTGCGCACGCTGCTGGCCAACGGGCTCGATTACTCGACAGGTCGCGCCTTCGCCTTCTCCTCGGAGAAGGCCGACAAGGCGACGGTCGAGGAAAACGGGATCGGCAACGTCCTTGACTTCGTCGGCCTGCCATTGCCGGAGGTCTATTCCGCCGACCTGTCCCGGTTCGTTTTCGCCGCCGGCGTCAAGCTCGTCGAAGCCTGCCGGCCCGACCTGATGTATCTGTCGACGACGGACTACATCCAGCACAAGACGTCGCCCGGGACGAAGGTTTCCAACGATTTCTACGCGATGATTGACGGTTACCTGGCGCAACTCGACGCGCTCGGCTGCAACATCGTTGCAACAGCCGATCACGGGATGAACGACAAGCATCTTGCCAACGGCGAGCCCGACGTCATCTATCTCCAGGATTTGATGGACCTCTGGGTCGGCAAGGACAGCGCGCGCGTCATCCTTCCGATCACCGATCCCTACGTCGCCCATCACGGCGCGCTCGGCTCGTTCGCGACGATCTACACCGGCGAGACGTCGGCTGAGGGCCTGTTGACGAGGCTTCGTGACGTCGACGGCGTCGAACTCGCTCTGACGCGCAAGGAAGCCTGTGCGCGCTTCGAGCTTCCAGCGGATCGAATCGGCGACATCGTCGTGATCTCGTCGCGGCACAAGGTGCTGGGGACCAGCCGAAATCGCCACGATCTTTCGGGCCTGACCGAGCCGTTGCGGTCTCACGGCGGCCTGACCGAAGAGCGCGTCCCGTTGATCGCCAATCGGAAGATCGCGCTGCCACCGGGGCATCTGCTGCGCAATTTCGACGCGTTCGATGTCGCCCTCAATCGCATCCAGTAAGGCGGAGGACAGCACCGTGAACGTCCAGTCGCAGCCAATCCGTCATGAACAGATGCGTATCGCGGGGGCGCTCGTCGACGTCGACGAGCGGGTCGAGGTTCTAAATCCCTACACCAACAAGGTTGTCGGCACGGTTCCGGCGGCCCGGCCCGAGCATGTTCGCCAGGCCTTTGCTAAGGCGAACGCGTTCAAGCCAAAATTGTCGCGCTACGAGCGCCAGCAGATCCTGCTCAGGACGGCCGATATCCTCGCCAGTCGGAAGGAAGCGTTCGCCCGGCTGATCACCGCTGAATCCGGCCTGTGCTGGAAGGATTCGCTTTACGAGGCCGGCCGCGCCTACGACGTCTATTCCTTTGCGGGTCAGCTCGCGATCAAGGATGACGGCGAGACGTTCTCCTGCGACATCAGCCCGCAGGGCAGGGCGCGCAAGATCTTCACCACACGCACTCCGCTGCTCGGTGCGATCTCGGCCATCACGCCGTTCAATCACCCGCTCAACATGGTCAGCCACAAGATCGCTCCGGCGATCGCAACCAACAACCGGGTCGTGCTCAAGCCGACGGAACTGACGCCGCTGACGGCTCTGGCGCTCGCCGACGTGCTCTACGAGGCGGGGCTGCCGCCCGAGATGCTGTCGGTGGTGACCGGCAATCCGCATTCGATGGGCGATGCGATGATCACCGACCCGGACGCCGATCTCGTGACCTTCACGGGTTCGGTGCGGGTCGGCAAGCACATCGCGGCGACCGCCGGCTACAAGCGGATCGTGCTCGAGCTTGGTGGCAACGATCCCCTCATCGTCATGGAAGATGCCGATCTGGAAAAGGCCGCCGAGTTGGCCGTCGCCGGTGCCACGAAGAATTCCGGCCAGCGTTGCACAGCGGTCAAGCGCATCCTCTGTGTCGAGGCCGTCGCGGACGATTTCGCAGCCCTCGTCCTCAAGAAGGCGAGCACGCTGAAATGCGGCGATCCGATGGATCCGACGGTCGATGTCGGGACGGTCATCCATGAAGGTGCGGCGAAGGAATTCGAGCGCCGAGTGAATGCGGCCGTCGAGGACGGGGCCGCGCTGCTCCACGGCAACAAGCGCGAGGGCGCGCTGTATCCGCCCACGGTCGTGGATCGCATTCCCTATACGAGCGAACTCGTGATGCAGGAGACGTTTGGTCCGGTGATCCCGATCATCCGGGTCCCAAACGATATCGAGAGCGTGATCAGGATCTCCAACTCGACTGCGTTCGGATTGTCGTCCGGCGTCTGCACCAACCGGCTCGACTACATCACGCGCTTCGTGAGCGAGCTCGATGTCGGGACAGTGAACGTCTGGGAAGTGCCTGGTTATCGCATCGAGATGTCTCCGTTCGGCGGCATCAAGGATTCGGGGCTCGGTTACAAGGAAGGCGTTCAGGAAGCGATGAAGAGTTTCACCAACGTCAAGACGTACTCGCTTCCCTGGTCATCCTAGGAAGCGTGCTCGCTCATCCGCCCGCCGGCGCCGAAAAACAACAACAGCGGTGCCGGCGATTCAAAGACGATCTGCACCAATGGGAGGCCTAGGCATGTCGATCACGTTCAGCCCTGCGAGCGTCAGCTCGGCCGGGATACAAAATCCGGAAATCGCGACCTCGTTCCGACGCGCGCAGTGGCGGATGCTGCTTGCGGCCATGTTCTGCTACCTCTTCTTCTACACCGGTCGGCAGACCTTCGGCTTCGCGATCCCGGGCATTCAGGCCGAGTTTGGCGTCACGAAAGAGGCGCTGGGTTGGGCCAGCGCGGCGCTGCTGTGGTGCTACGCGATCGGGCAGGCCATCAACGGCAATCTCGGCGACAAGTTCGGCGGACGCCGGGTGATGAGTGCCGGGGCGATCCTGTCGTTCATCATGAACTGGGCCACCAGTCTCTCGACTGGCATCGTCAGCCTGGCGGTGTTCTGGGGCATCAACGGCTATTTTCAGTCGATGGGCTGGGCGCCAGGCAGCCGGTTGCTGTCCAATTGGTGGGGGCGTCACGAGCGCGGGACGGTCTACGGGCTCTACACCTTCGCGGCAGGGTTGGCGTCGGTGCTGTCGTTCGCCACGTCGCTGGTGGTCGTCGGCTACTTCCAGCTCGACTGGCGCTGGATTTTCCGCATCCCGGTTGCGTTGCTCCTCCTCGGCGGCATTGCGTTCTATCTGATCGCGCGTGAACGTCCGGAGGATATGGGATTCACATCACCGCATGACGAGGCCGACGATGGCACCACGGGCGAGAGCGCAGTCAGCGACGATGAAAGCTCCTTCACGCGGTACAAGGCGGTGCTGTCGACCTGGAGGCTTCTGGTGGCCGGCGTCGCGATCGGGTTTCAGAATGCTGCCCGCTATGGCTTGCTGGTGTGGGTGCCGGTCCATTTCCTCGGCAACAACTGGGCCAAGACCGGCGCTGCTTCCGCCGTCGATCCTCGCTGGATCAGCATCGCGTTGCCTGTCGGCATGGCCGTCGGCGCATTCAGCAACGGCTGGATTTCGGACAAGGTATTCGGTTCGCGCCGCTACCTCGCCATCGTGCTCTACATGGTGCTGGCCGCAGTCACTGCGCTCTGCATGTACGGGATCCCGACCTCGGAGATATATCTCGGCATGGCCGTGCTGTTCCTGTGCGGCTTCTTCACCTACGGTCCGCAGTCCTCGTTCTGGGCCTTGTGCCCGGATCTGGTCGGACACAAGCGGGCAGGGACGGCGACGGGCGTGATGAATTTCTTCGCTTATCTGTTCGCCGGCCTGGGCGAGCCAATGATCGGCCACTTCATGGACACGCACAATCAGACGTCCCTCGTCTTTCTGGTCGTGGCGGCGTGTGCCGGCTCCAGCGCCGTGGTCGCTTCGTTCATCCGGCGATAACGAACATTGCGTCTCCCCTCCTGGCCAATCGTTGTCAGGAGGGGAGACTGTCTTGACGGCATGCTGGCGTCGCTCGAAGCGTTGATATCAGACCGGACTGGCGCCCGATGTCGGGACCACGACGCTGTTCGGACGCTGCGGCTCAAGCTCAGCGCTGCGCCGTCTCCCGGTCCTTGCCATGATGCCATCGTGCTCCTGTTTTGCCCGACGTGTCAAATTCGAATTCGGAAATGGCGCAAGACGTGCCGCGCCAGATACCCCGATGATTTGTACTGTGCATGGGGTTGTTTTCGCGTTTTTGTGTCGAGGGCCGATTAGTCCGCCGCTTTTTCCCGCAGCCGCTGCGCATAGACGTTGATGATCAGGGCCGCCAGCAGGATCACGCCGCGGATCAGGATCTTCAGGAAGCTGTCGATGTTGACGTGGTCGAGACCGTTGTTGAGGACGCCGAGCACGAACAGGCCGACGATGGTGTTGCCGATGCCGCCGCGGCCGCCGAACAGGCTGGTGCCGCCGACGACGACGGCGGCGATGGAGTCGAGCAGGTAAGTGTCGAACTCGTTCTGCTGCGCACTGCCGAAATGGGCGACGCCGAGCATGCCGCCGATGCCGGAGCACACGGCCGAGATCACCATGACCGCGCCGAGGATGAGCTTGACGTTGAGGCCGGAATATTCGGCGGCCTCGCGATTTCCTCCGACCATGTAGACGTAACGGCCGAAGCGCGTGTAGGTCAGCACCAGGTGACCGCCGAGCAGCATGACGGCGGCGACGATGACGATCCAGGGGATGCCGCCGATCGAGCCGGAGCCGAGCGTCGAGATCAGGGTCGGCACCTTGTAGGCGATCTGGCCCCGCACCAGCAGCGCCGAGATGCCGGCGGCGATCTGCATCATGGCGAGCGTCATGATGAAGGAGGGGATGCCGATCACGGTCAGCCCCAGCGCGTTGACGAGGCCGAGCGCCGCGCAGAGCAGGAGCGCCAGCAGGATCGCGGCTACACCGGGAAGGGGGATGTTCGGAATGTTGACGTAGGACTCCTGCAGCGTGAAGTAGGCGACCGCGATGCCGGTGACGTTGGCGATGCTGGCGATCGAGAGGTCGATCTCCGCGCAGAGGATCACGAAGGTGAGGCCGACGGCGATGATGCCCGTCACCGACACCTGCGTCAGGATGTTGCCGAGATTGTCGATCGTCGCGAAGGAGGGGCTGGCGAAGGCGAAAAAGGCGGACAGGAAAATCAGCGTCAGGAACGGCGCGATGTTGCGCATCTGCGAGCGCAGGAAGGGCGCAAGGCCCTTTGCGCGCTGGCCCGCCGCTGGTGCCGTCTCACTGCTCGCCATTGTGCTTCTCCGTCACGCCGCTTCCAGCAGGCGGTCCTTGCTGACCAGCTCGTTCTTGAATTCCCGCACCAATGCGCCGCGCTTGAGCACGAGGATGCGGTCGGCCAACGACAGCACCGTTTCCGGCTCGGTCGACAGCACGATGATCGCGAGCCCCTTGGCGCGGAGGTCGCGGACGATGTTGATGACGTCGTTCTTGGCGCCGACATCCATGCCGCGGGTCGGCTCGCACAGCACCAGCAGCTTCGGCGGATAGGTCAGCCATTTTGCCAGCGCGACCTTCTGCTGGTTGCCGCCCGAGAGCATGCCGAGGTCGAGGCCGACCACCGGAGGCCTGATCTGGAGCTGCGCGACCTGGCGCTCGGCAATCTCGCGCTCCTGCGCCGGCTTGAGCAGCAACGACGAGATGCGGTCCAAAATGCTGATCGAGATGTTCTTGTAGACCGGCTCCTGGTGAAACAGCATGGCGCGCCGGCTCTCCGGCACCAGCGCCACGCCGGCGCGCCGCGCCGCCGCCGTGCTGGCGAAGGTTTTTGGCTTGCCCTCGACTGCAAGCGTGCCGGCGTCGGGCTTCAGCTTGCCGAACAGGATGCGCGACAGCTCCTGCTGGCCGCAGCCCATGAAACCATAGATGCCGAGCACCTCGCCGGCGCGGGCCTCGAACGAGACGTCCTGCAGGCTGCGGGCCAGCGACAGCTGGTCGACCTTCAGGATGACCGAACTGTCGCTCGGCCGCGGCAGCATCAGATCGTCGCTGTAGCTGTGCTCGAGCGCTTCGCCGCCACGGCCGATCATGGCCTCGATCAGCGCGCCCTTGGTGGTCGCGGCACTCGCGGTCTCCGCGACCTTCCGCCCGTTGCGGAACACGGTGACGGTGTCGGATACGCGAAGAATGTCCTCGATGAAGTGCGAGATGAAGACGATGGCCGTGCCTTGCTCGCGCAAGCGTCGGAGTGTGGCGAAGAGCCGCTCGACCTCCGGCGGGGAGAGGGCCGAGGTGGGCTCGTCCAGGATGACGATGCGCGCGCCCGAGAACAGCACGCGGGCGATCTCGATCAGCTGCTGCAGTCCGATCGGCAGATCGCCAAGCCTCGACATCGGATCGACGTCGATGCCGAATCGAGAGAGCTGCTCGCCGGCCTCGCGTGCCATGCGCCGCCATTGCACGAGGCCAAGGGCGTTGGTCGGCTGGTTGCCCAGGAAGACGTTCTCGGCGACGGTGAGGTCGGGGGCGACAGAGAGCTCCTGATGCACCATGGCGATGCCGGCGGCGTGAGCATCGCGCGCCGAGCGGAAATGGGTCTCCTGGCCGTCGATCAGGAAGCGGCCGGAGAATTCGGTATGCACGCCGGCGATGATCTTCATCAGCGTGCTCTTTCCAGCGCCGTTTTCGCCGACGAGACCGTGGATCTCGCCGGGGAGAAGCGCGAAGTCGACACCACGAAGTGCTTCGACGCCGCCGAAGCTCTTCGTGATGCCCTGCAGTTCCAGGATGGGCAGACGACCCTCAGGCATGAAAGATTTCAGATCAGGAAGTGATCTTCCATCCACTGCATGCCCGCGGCATTTGCCTTGGTCACGACAGGGCCGTCGGTGACGACATTCTTGGGGATGCCCTGGCCGCTCTTCTCGCCGCCGACGACCGCCGCAACACCGGCGATGATCGCACCGCCATGGATGCGACAGGATGGATTGCGCACGGTCGCGAACATCCGGCCCTCGCTCACCGCCTGGATCGCCGGCGGCATCGCATCCACGCCACCGATCAGGATGTTGGTGCGATTGTGCGCCTTCATGATGTTGGCAGCGGCCAGCGCCATGTCGTCATTGTGAAAGAACGCCGCGTCGATCTGCGGGTACTTGGTCAGATAGGTCTCCCACAGGCGCGCGGTCTTGGAGACGTCCCAGTCGGCCGGCTGGGTGTCGAGCACCTCGATGCCGGGGAATTGCTTCACGACGGTGTTGAAGCCCTTGGCGCGGCCCTGTGCGCCGGTGTGGCCGAGCGCTCCTTGCGTCATGATGATCTTGCCCTTGCCGCCCATCGCGTTGCAGAGCGCCTGCGTCACCGAGGCGCCCATGAACTCGTTGTCGGGGGCGAGGAAGGAGTGCACGTTGATCTGGTCGAGCGGGGCAATCAGCGTGTCCATGTCGATCACGGGCGTGCCGGCGTCGATCATCTTCTGCACGGGCTGGGTGAGGGTGCCGATGCCGAAGGCCTGGATCGCGACGAAATCCCATTTCTGCGAGGCCATGTTGTCGATCGCCGCGCGCTGTTTAACCGCGTCGAGCTGGCCGTCGAACCAGGTCACTTCCACGTTGAACAGCTTGCCCCAGAATTCTGCGGCCTGCTTGCCCTGCGCGCACCAGGTTGCCTGGAGGCCCGCGTTGGAGAACGCCGCCTTTAGCGGCTTCTCGGATCGCCCGACTTCCGCTGCAAGTGCTGGGTTTATGCCCATGCTGCCGAGGATGGCAGTCGCGGCGCCGGCGGTCGCAGCCGCCTGAAGAAGATCGCGCCTGGTCGTCGAGAAATCTTTCGTCCCGGACATCGCTCGCTCCCATAATATTTTATCGTCGGCGCGTCATTGATTGCGCTACCGAGACCGAAAGTGTCTCACAAGAAATGACGCCACTCAATGCGCAATCAACATTGGGATCGTCGCAGCCGCGTTGGTGCAACGCAACGCGCTAGGCTGCGATGCCAGCCATGGCCTCGATCTCGACCAGCAGTGTCTGCCACGCTTGCGCCATCTCGGCCGACCATTCATCGCCGAGCAGATCGCGCAGCGTGTCCCTGATGATGGCAAAGAAGGCGATGAACAGCTCGCGCGGCGTGCCATAGGCGTCGTGCGAGGCGACTTCGCAGGCAATCAGGCGAAAATGCCCGCTGCGTTCGCCGGCGAAGTCGAGGATTGCGTCAATCGTCAGCGCAAGCATCGATCCCATCACGAGCTCGCTGCCTTGTGATCGAAACATCGCCCGCGTTTCGGGATGCGCATCGAACAGCCGCTGATAGACGAGGGGCGCGAGATCCGCGCAGCGCGAGGCCGCAAGCTCGAAACTTCGCTCGATCGGATTGAGGGAAGCATTCATCGGGCATCAGCCCCGCAGACAAAAAAAGAGCGGGGCCCTAGCCCCGCTCAAAAATTGTGTCGACCCTATTATCCCCGATTCTAAGATTTGATCTTGATTGGCGGGGCGACGCTGCGTTTTGCGCGCCAGGGGCTCCTCCCGAGACTTGGACCACCAGACGTCGACCTCGCGGTCAGGCCTGAGCGAGGGGGATGCTAGATCAACTTTTCTCACTTGTCATCATTTTCGGCAACGATTGTTCAAAATTCGAGCAGTTGACGAAATGATCGGGCTGTTGGTCTCCTAAGTATATGACAAATCGACGAATTATGTGGATAGGCCAAGCTCGCGCGGCTGCCTCAAATGCCGGACCAGGTCCCCGCGCGGGTCGTCCAGAACACATTCTCGAAGAAATTTGCGCGCCCCCAACAAGTCCGGCGAAGTGACCTCGACTTGGGAACAGCGTAATGTTTAGTTAGCAGGCGAACGAATGGTTCGGCGGATGCGCACACGGCTGCAAAAATTCCTACCGGTTGTCCTGCTCGCGTTGGTGATGCAGGTGCTGGCGCCGATCGCCGCCTGTTGGGCGGCCGGTCAGGCCGTTGCCGATCCGCTTGGTGCGGGCGCCATCTGTCACAGCGTCGGCGAGCAGGGCGGCCCGGCCGACCAGAGCGGCTCGCCGGCCGCGCATGCCGGCGCCTGCGCGTTGTGTTGCCTGGCGCAGGCCAATGCGTCCTTCGATTCACCGCCGCACGCGGCGCTCTCTATTCCGCTCCGCCGCGCTGAAAGCGTGGTGTGGCACGAGGCGGATGAGTCCGTTCTCGCCGCCCACAAGGGCTCGAGCGCCCAGGCGCGGGGACCTCCCTACTTTTCCTGACGACCCCTCATGATCGCCTCGGTTCATTCGGTGGCGATTGATGCTGTCGAAGGGCCGGAGAGAAAGCCGGCGTCAGGAATGCCCATGTTATCTCGTCATGCCCGTTGCGGTGTGAGCGTCGTTGCCGTTCAGGCCGCGCTGCTCGCTTCGTCGAGCAGCGTTTTCGCCCAGGATGGCCCCAGAGAGCTGCCGGCCGTCAACGTCGATGCACCCGCGACGGTGAAACCGAAGCCGCGCAAGCCGGCCGTACAAACCGCCGGCGCCAGGAGAAATTCGGCCAAGCCGGCGGTCGAGCCGCCGGCCTCGGTCGCCGCGACCAACGACAGCGGCGCGAGCAGTGCCAGGGCCTCGTTCGATCAGCCCGCGGCAGTGGCGCGCTATCAGCTGCCGCAACGCTCGTTCAGCATCACGGCAAAGCAGGTCGACGAGACCATCAACCTCAAGGACCCCGAGGACGCCGTCAAATACATGCCGAGCCTGTTCGTCCGGAAGCGCAACGACGGCGACAACCAGGCCGTGCTCGCGACGCGAAGCTGGGGCCTGAACTCCAGTGCCCGGACGCTGATTTATTACGACGATTTGCTGATCTCGGCACTGATCGGCAACAACAACACGAACTCCTCGCCCAAGTGGAACCTGATCTCGCCCGAGGCGATCGGGCGGGTCGATTTCCTCAACGGCCCATTCGCGGCCGCTTATCCCGGCAACTCGATCGGCGGCGTGCTGCTGATCACGTCGAAGATGCCGGACAAGCCCTTTGCGGTGGCCAAAGAAACCGTCTCGGTGATGCCGTGGAATCAATACGGCACCAAGGACACCTATGTGACCAGCCAGACCAGCGCGGCTGCGGGCAATCGCGACGGCAAGCTGTCCTGGCTCGTCAGCGCGAACTATCTCGACAGCTATCAGCAGCCGCTGACCTATACGACCAACAGCAGCATTCCTGCGGGCACCACCGGCGCCTTTCCCGCAAAGAACAAGGTCGGGCAGGAGGCCGACGTCGTCGGCACCGGTATTCTCGCGCATTCGCAGCAGACGTCTGCCAATCTGCGGCTTGCCTACGACCTCTCGCCGTTGGTGCAGGCTACCTATTCATTGGGAATCTGGAACAATCACCAGGTGTCCGATCCTCAGACCTACCTGCGTTCGACTGCGACCGGACTGCCTACCTTTGCCGGCATCAGCACCTTCGCGAATGCCAGATATATCTGGGACGAGACACATCTGAGCAACGCAATTGCTCTGAGGAGTGACACCAAAGGTGTCTTTGATTTCGATCTCTCGGCGTCGAGCTACAACTATCTCGAGGATACCCAACTCAATCCGTTCACGGTGACGAGCGGTGTCGGCTTCTCGCAGAACGGCAAGATCACGCGCATGGACGGCACCAATTGGCAAAACGCCGATGCCAAGGGAATCTGGCGTCCGTTCGGCTACGACGGCCCGCATGAAATCAGCTTTGGCCTGCACGGCGACCGTTACCGGCTGGAGAATCCGACCTATGCCTCGACGACCTGGTATCAGACCTCCTCGACCGGAACTGGCGTGCTCTACGCCAACGGAGAGGGAGAAACCCGCACGCGTGCGTTATGGCTACAGGATGCCTGGAAGATCGAGCCCAATCTGAAGCTGACGCTGGGGGGCCGCCTTGAAAGCTGGCAGGCGCTCGATGGTTTCAACGTGATCACAACGACCAATGCGGCTGGCGCTGTCACATCCAGTTTTGCGACAAACCAGCCGGGCCTCGCATCGACGAACTTCTCGCCCAAGGCTTCGCTCTCCTATGACCCGAACAAGGACTGGAATGTCACGGCCAATTTTGGCGAGGCCTATCGCTATCCGACCGTTCAGGAACTCTACCAGAACGTGACGGTCGGCAGCACCATCACGGTTGCCAATCCTTTCCTGAAACCCGAGCAGGACTTCACTGGTGAACTCAACATCGAGCGGCACTGGAGCGACGGTCGGGTCCGCCTGACGCTATTCAGGGAGCGAACCAACAATGCGATCATCTCGCAGACCAACGCGATCAATGCGACCCAGACGGCCACGACGTTCAGCAATGTTGATGCGGTCAGGATGCAGGGCGTGGAATTGTCTGCCGACAAGGACAACGTCTTCGTCCAGGGGCTTCAGCTCTTCGGCAGTGTAACCTATGTCGATTCCCGGATCCTCGCGGATGCCAGTTGGGCCGGCAAGGATCCGCTAACCGGCGTTCCGACGACGGCAGTCGGTAAGCGCGTGCCATTCGTCCCCGACTGGCGCGCCAAGTTCGGCGTCACCTATCGGCCGAACGACAGCTGGGCTTATACGGTCGCGGCGCGCTACAGCGGCAAGCAATATTCGACGCTGGACAACACCGACAGCGTTTCGCACGTCTATGGCGCGTTCGATAATTTTTTCGTTGTGGACTTGAAGATCCATTACAACGCGACGAAGAACTTCGCGTTCGACTTCGGCATCGATAATCTGTTCAACGAACAGTATTTCCTGTTCCATCCGTTCCCGGGACGAACTTTCGTTCTCGCCGGTAAGTATACGTTCTGACAGGTGGGACACTTTCAACGGCGACAAAAGGCAAATCGACATGAACAAACTCTCACAGGTCTTCGCGCTCGCGGCGCTCTCCGCCGTTGTGATCGCGACCCCCGTTCGCGCTGACGATGTCAAGGCCGGCGACCTCGTCATCTCCCAGGCCTGGAGCCGGGCGACGCCCGGAGGCGCGAAAGTCGCCGGCGGCTTCCTGACCATCGAGAACAAGGGGAGCGCACCGGACAAGCTGGTCGCGGTGTCGGCTGAGATCGCCGGCAAGGCCGAGGTCCACGAGATGACGATGGTCAATGGCGTGATGAAGATGCGCCCGCTGGACAAGGGCCTCGTCATCGAGCCGGGCAAGACTGTGAAGCTCGCGCCGGGCGGCAATCACTTGATGCTCCAGGATCTGAAAGGTCCGTTCAAGGAGGGCGAGAAGGTGCCCGTTACGCTCCAGTTCGAGAAGGCCGGCAAGGTCTCCGTCTCACTCGACGTCCAGGGCGTTGGTGCGCAGGCGCCCGGTGGTGGAGGCGCGATGATGAAGAAAATGCCCGATCATTCGGGAATGAAGATGTAGTGCGCGTGGTCTAATTATCGGGAGATCGAGCATGTCGAAGACACCCTGGCTGATCCTGATGGCTGCGCTCGCCGCGTCGCCCGCGGCGGCCCACGTCTATCTGGAAGGCAAGCAGGCCACAGTCGGTGCGTCCTACAAGGCCGTATTCGCCGTGCCGCACGGCTGTTCCGGCTCGCCGACCGTCAAGATCCGTGTGCAGATCCCCGAAGGCGTGATCGCGGTGAAGCCGATGCCGAAGGCCGGCTGGAACGTCGATGTCGTCGAGGGGCAATATGCCAGTGCTTACGACTATCACGGCAACAAGCTGACGTCGGGCGTGAAGGAAGTGGTCTGGTCCGGCGGCAGTCTGCCGGATCGCAATTACGATGAGTTCGTCGTCAGCAGCTTTCTCACCGACAGCCTGAAGCCGAACACCACGCTCTATTTCCCGGTGGTGCAGGAATGCGAAAAGGGCGTCAGCCGCTGGATCGAGATCCCGGCGGAAGGCGCAGCGCATTCGCACGAGGACAAGTCGCCCGCGCCTGGCGTAAAATTGCTTCCCAAGCCGTAATGCGTCTTCTCGCTACGCTCGTCACGCTGCTCATTCTCGTCGGCACTTCGACCGGAGCGTCTGCGCACGCGGCGCTGATTTCGGTCGAGCCGGCGAGCGGCAGTATGCTTGCGAGCGCGCCGAAGGCGGTGGAGTTACGGTTCAACGAGGCGGTGACGCCGGGCGCGATCCAGTTGATCGACGGCGCGGGCAGGGCGCGCGACGATGTGCACGTCACGACTTCAGGCGAGGGTATTTCGGTTGCGATGCCGGCGGACCTGCCGCGGGGTACCGCAGTCGTGAGCTACCGGGTGATCTCGCAGGACGGTCATCCCGTCGCGGGATCGGTGATCTTCTCGATCGGCATGCCGACGGGAACGCAGCCTCCCGCAAGCGTTGACCGTGGATTGAACGCGCTGATCTGGCTTTCGCGGATCGGACTGTATCTCGGTCTGTTTGTCGGTATCGGCGGCGTGTTCTTTGGCCGTTGGATTGCTTGGTCAATGACGGGTATGGGCATGCCGCGAATTGCCTTGCTTGTGGGTCTCCCAAGTGCGCTTGTCTCGCTTGGCGTGCTGGGGCTCGATCTTCTCGGCCTGCAGCCGGCCGCGCTTGTGACAGCGGCTCCCTGGAAAATCGCATTCGCGACCAGCGCCGGCCCTGCCTTGCTCGTTGCCGTCGCGGCGATGCTGCTCGCGCTGATCGCGCTGGGCCGCGCCTGGTATGCGCGTGCTCTTGCGGTCATCGCCTTCGCCGGCGTAGGCCTATCGCTCGCGATGACCGGGCACGCCGCAACCGCATCGCCCGAGGTGCTGACGCGGCCGGCGGTCTTCGTCCATGGCCTCGCCGTCGCCTTCTGGATTGGCGCGCTGGCGCCGCTAGCAGCGTTGCTATCGAAGCCGACCCCGGCGGTGCTGCCGCTCATCAACCGCTTCTCGCGCATCGCCATCCCGGTGGTCGCCGCGCTGGCGCTGACCGGCCTCGCGCTTGCGGTCATCCAGCTTGAAAAGCCATCGGCTCTGGTCGAGACCCGCTACGGCCTCGTTCTCACGGTCAAGCTGGCGCTGGTGATGTTGCTGCTGGGACTCGCCGCGCTCAATCGCTATCGGCTCACTCCGGCGCTAGCGAAGGATCAAGCGGCCGCGCCCGCACTCAAGCGGTCCATTCTGTTCGAATGCGGGGTTGCGCTCGGCATCTTCGCCGTTGTCGCCGGGTGGCGCTTCACGCCGCCGCCGCGGACCATCGTTCCGGAGACGCCGTTGGCGATTCACATCCACACCGACAAGGCGATGTTCCAGGTGCTGGTGTCCCCGGGCAAGCCCGGGATGGATGATTTCGTGCTCCAGCTCATGACCGGCGAGGCCACACCACTGCAGGCCAAGGAGGCGACGCTGACGTTGAGCTTGCCCGAGCGCGGCATCGAGCCGATGGAGCGCGACGCCAAGCTCGGGCCCGATGGCTATTGGCATGTGCGTAACGTCGAGTTGCCCTTCGCCGGCCGCTGGCACGTGCGGATCGACGCACTGGTGACCGATTTCGAGAAGGTCACGCTCGAGGACGACCTCGAGGTCGCGCCGTAACTTGGCGTGTTCAGGTCGAACCTGAAGTCGACGGAAAAATGACAGGAATTCCGTCACGTTAGCGGCTTTTCCTCATTCCCGGCCTTGTGTTTTAGCTCCCAATCCGGTTTCACTGCAGCCCACCAATGATTCCCAGAGTATTGCCATGCGGTTGTCGCGGTTCTTTCTGCCCATCCTGAAGGAAAATCCGAAAGAAGCGGAGATCGTCTCGCATCGGCTGATGCTGCGCGCAGGCATGATCCGGCAGGAGGCCGCCGGCATCTACGCCTGGCTGCCGCTCGGCTTCCGGGTGCTGAAGAAGATCGAGCAGATCGTGCGCGAGGAGCAGGACCGCTCCGGCGCGCTGGAACTGTTGATGCCGACACTCCAGCTTGCCGACCTCTGGCGCGAGAGCGGCCGCTATGACGCCTACGGTCCGGAGATGCTGCGCATCGCCGATCGCCACAAGCGCGAACTGCTGTATGGGCCGACCAACGAGGAAATGATCACCGAGATCTTCCGCGCCTATGTGAAGTCCTACAAGAACCTGCCGCTGAATCTCTATCATATCCAATGGAAATTCCGCGACGAGCAGCGTCCGCGTTTCGGCGTGATGCGCGGCCGCGAGTTCCTGATGAAGGACGCCTATTCCTTCGACCTCAACGAGGCCGCTGCGCGCGTCGCCTACAACAAGATGTTCGTGGCCTATTTGCGCACCTTCGCGCGGATGGGGCTGAAGGCGATCCCGATGCGTGCCGAGACCGGTCCGATCGGCGGCGACCTCAGCCACGAGTTTATCGTGCTCGCCGAAACCGGCGAATCCGGCGTTTTCATCAACCGCGACGTGCTGGATCTGCCGGTACCGGGCGAGGACGTCGATTATGACGGCGATTTGACCCCGATCATCAAGCAATGGACGTCGGTCTACGCCGCGACGGAAGACGTTCATGATCCCGCCCGCTTCGAGCAGGAAGTGCCCGCTGACAAGCGCGTGAACACCCGCGGCATCGAGGTCGGCCAGATCTTCTATTTCGGCACGAAATATTCCGAGCCGATGAAGGCGATGGTGGCGGGCCCCGACGGCGTCGACGTGCCGATCCATGGCGGTTCCTACGGCGTCGGCGTCTCGCGCCTGCTCGGTGCCATCATCGAGGCCTGCCACGATGACGCCGGCATCAAATGGCCGGAGGCCGTCGCGCCGTTCCGCGTCGCGATTCTCAACCTCAAGCAGGGCGATGCCGCGGTCGATGGCGCCTGCGAAAAGCTTTATGCCGAGCTGACCGCCAGGGGTGTCGACGTGCTCTATGACGACACCGATCAGCGCGCCGGCGCCAAATTTGCCGCCGCCGACCTGATCGGCATCCCCTGGCAGATCATGATCGGGCCGAAGGGCCTGGCCGAGGGCAAGGTCGAGATCAAGAAGCGCAGTGACGGCTCCCGCGAGACCATGTCGCCTGCGGACGCGGTCGCGCGCCTGGTCGGTTGAATATTGTTCATCGCCCGATATCGCGGCCGCCAATCCGGCCACAATTGACCCCGAATCATGGGATTATCGAGCGATGGATGAAACCATGACCGAATCTGTTCCAACCAAGCCTTTCGCACCCTTCGAGTGGATGCTGTCGGCGCGCTATCTGCGGGCGCGCCGCAAGGAGGGATTCATCTCGGTCATCGCCGGGTTCTCCTTCCTCGGCATCATGCTCGGCGTGGCGACCCTGATCATCGTCATGGCGGTGATGAACGGCTTCCGGAAAGAGCTGCTCGACAAGATCCTGGGGCTCAACGGCCACATCCTGGTGCAGCCGCTGGAATCGCCGCTGACCGACTGGAAGGACGTCGCCGAGCGCATCAGCCAGGTCCAGGGCATCCGGCTGGCTGCCCCTGTCGTCGACGGCCAGGCGCTGGCGTCCTCGCCCTGGAATGCCTCGGGCGTGCTTGTGCGCGGCATCCGCTCCGATGACCTCAACAACCTCACGTCGATCGCCAAGAACATCAAGCAGGGCTCGCTCGAGGGCTTCGACGACGGGCAGGGCGTTGCGATCGGCCGGCGGCTCGCCGACCAGCTGTCGCTGCATGCCGGCGACAGCATCACGCTGGTTGCGCCAAAGGGCGCGGTCACCCCGATGGGGACGACGCCGCGCATCAAGCCCTACAAGATCGTCGCGGTGTTCGAGATCGGCATGTCCGAATATGATCTCGGCTTCGTGTTCATGCCGCTTGCCGAAGCCCAGGCCTATTTCAACCGCAGCAACGACGTCACCTCGATCGAGGTGTTCACCACCAATCCCGACAAGATCGATTCCTTCCGCAAATCGGTGACGGAGGCGGCGGGACGACCGGTGTTCCTTGTCGACTGGCGGCAGCGCAACTCGACCTTCTTCAATGCGCTCCAGGTCGAGCGCAATGTGATGTTCCTGATCCTGACCATGATCGTGCTGGTCGCGGCCCTCAACATCGTCTCCGGCCTGATCATGCTGGTGAAGGACAAGGGCAGCGACATCGCGATCCTGAGGACGATGGGCGCCTCGCAAGGCTCGATCATGCGGATCTTCCTGATCACGGGCGCCTCGATCGGCGTGGTCGGTACGCTGGTCGGCTTCTTCGTTGGCCTCGTGATCTGTCTCAACATCGAATCCATCAGGCAATTCCTGTCCTGGCTGACCAGCACCGAATTGTTCTCACCGGAGCTGTATTTCCTGTCGAAGCTGCCCGCCGAGATCGACGTCGGCGAGACCACGGCTGTCGTCGTCATGGCGCTGACGCTGTCGTTCCTGGCGACGCTCTACCCGTCGTGGCGTGCCGCGCGCCTCGATCCCGTCGAAGCGCTGCGGTACGAGTGAGGGGCTGATGGAGCAGCAACAGCAGGGGGCGGAAGATGTACCGGTCATCTATCTCCACGAAATAAAGCGGCAGTACCTGCAGGGCGAGGCGGCGCTGACGATCCTCGACAACGCCAAGCTCGCGCTGTGGGCCGGCCAGTCGGTCGCGCTGGTCGCGCCGTCGGGTTCGGGCAAGTCGACGCTGCTGCACATTGCGGGGCTGCTCGAGGCGCCGGATTCCGGCGAGGTCTATGTCAACGGCGCGCCGACGTCGCAACTGCCCGACATCGAGCGCACCCAGCTTCGCCGCAGCGATATCGGCTTCGTCTACCAGTCGCACCGGCTGCTGCCGGAATTCACGGCGCTGGAGAACGTGATGCTGCCGCAGATGATCCGCGGCCTGAAGAAGTCCGAGAGCGTCAAGCGCGCCAAGGAGATCCTGGGCTATCTCGGCCTCAGCGACCGCATCACCCATCGGCCTGCGGAGCTGTCGGGCGGCGAGCAGCAGCGCGTCGCGATCGCGCGCGCGGTCGCCAATGCGCCCCGCGTGCTGTTCGCGGACGAGCCGACCGGCAATCTCGATCCGCACACCGCCGACCACGTGTTCCAGGCGCTGATGCAACTGGTCAAGGCGACCAAGGTCTCGATGCTGATCGCGACCCACAACATGGAGCTCGCCGGCCGCATGGACCGGCGCGTGTCGCTGGCCAACGGCCAGGTCATCGAGCTCGAATAAAGCCCGAAAACAACCCCATGCACAGTAGCCAAGTGACTGGCAGGATTGACGAAAAAAATCGGCGACGGCGCATCGCCGCCGCCTGAGGATTTTACGGCCTGATCACCGTCAGTTTGAACGGCCCGCCATTGGCGGCGGCGTGCGCGACGGCCTCGTTGACGTGATCGAGGTCGAAATCGGTGGTCTGGTATTCGTCGAGCCGCAACAATCCCGCGCGCACGAGGCCGATCAGACGGCTCGCCGCATCCGGCGGATACATCCAGACGCCGTGGATGGAGATGCAGTTGCGCATGAGCCAGGGGTAGGGCAGCTCGAGGCCCGGACCGCCCGCCATGCCGACACCGCCCATCAGCACGACGCGTCCGTAGGCACGGACCGTCATGACCGCCGCGCGCACCACGCTCGTGCTCACCGAAGGCGGCATGATGTCGAGCACGCAGTCGATCGAACCTCCTGCGGCGCGCTTCATCGCCTCGCGGTCGTCGTCCTCGTTGCCGGTCAGCTTCACCGGCTTCACCCGCGCGCCGAAGCGGCGGACGAGATCGGCCATGACAGCCTCGTTGCGGCCGGGCGTCACCACGCAGGCCGCGCCCATCGCGAGCGCGACGGACACGGCGGCGCTGCCGAAATTGCCGGTAGCCCCGCTCACCAGCACGGTCTCGCCCGGCTGAAGCCTGGCGGCGAGGAAGCCGCCATAGGGCACCAGCGCCGTTCCCAGCGCACACCATTGCGAGGCTTCCTCTGATGTGATCGCGCCAAGCTTCTTTACGTTCTCGGTCGGCACCCGCATCTGCTCGGCGTAGGAGCCGTGACGAAAATGCGCTTGCAGGCGCATGCCGCCGGGGCCGGCAGCGGTGAGCCCCTGCAAGGCGATGTCGGGCGCCACGGCATCGTCGCGCGAGCGCACGGTCGGGTCGCAGAACACCCAGTCGCCGACGCTGAGCTTGGTCGCATCAGGACCGATCGCGCGCACACGGCCGATGCCGCCGGGGCCGGGAATGACAGGCAGATCGAGCGCGTAGTTGCGCTCGCCGCTGAAGACCTCGTTCATGTACGACAGCACGCGGGTGGCGACGACATCGACGATGACCTCGCCGGTGCCGAGCACCGGCTCCGGAGCGTTCTCGACCACCAGCGGCGATCCCAGCGATTTCAGTACGGCAGCTTTCATGATGTTCACCTCAAGGACTGACGCCACCCATCTACGGCGCCCTTGAAGGGACATGAAGGCCTGGTATTATCCTAGTATTCCAAAGGCCCTCCATCACGGGACCACGCCATGGCCGATCCACGCCGCGTCGAATTCGGCGACTTTCTCCGCTCCCGCCGCGAAAAGCTGACGCCGAAGACCGTCGGCCTTCCGGCAGGCCAGCGGCGGCGCACCGCGGGGCTGCGCCGGGAGGAGGTCGCCCAGCTCGCCGGCATCGGCGTCGACTGGTACATCCGCCTTGAGCAGGGCCGCACCGTCAGCCCGTCGGTCACGACCGTCGATGCGCTGGCGCGCGCGCTGCGCCTCAGCAAGACCGAGCATGCGCATCTCAAGGACCTCGCCCGCGACGGCGATCGGCGAGCTTTCACCCGCGAGGTGGTGACCCCGCCGATCCTCCGGCTGGTCGAGAGCCTGCCGCACCCGGCCTACGTGACCGGGCGGCGCTGGGACGTGCTGGCCTGGAACGACGCCGCCGAGGAGATCTTTGCGTTCGGCCGCTTGCCGGAGGAGGATCGCAACACGCTGCTCCTGATGTTGACCAGCAAGCGCACGCGCAAATCCTACGGCGCGGGCTGGGCTGACGTCGCCAAGCGCATGGTCGCGATGTTTCGCGCCACCCACGACGTCTGGGCCGGCGACCCGGCCTTCGCGGAACTGCTGACGCGCTTGCGTGAAGGCAGTCCGGAATTCGTCGAATGGTGGGGCGCGCACGAGGTGCACGGCACCTTGTCGGGCCGCAAGACCATGACCCACCCGACCAGGGGCGTGCTGCATTTCGAGCACACGAGCTTTCAGGCCAATGACGATCCCGCGCTGAAGCTCGTGATCTACACGCCAGTGTAGAGAGCGCGAGAGGCAGTGATCCGGCGGGGGCCTATTGTGGAGCGATTTCGAGTGGCCGATCGAACTGCGCGATCCGCTGGTCGAGGCGCCACAATTCGATGCGATGGATCAGCACGAGGGAGGCGGCCTGGCGCTTGGCTTCATCATCGTCGCCGCAGACGAGGTTGATGCAGCCAAAGACGTGACCGTCCGGATCGATCTGAAAGGCGCGGTAGTGTTTGATGCTCTGCATCATTGTCCTCCGGGTCTGCGATAGTCCGGCGCGCTCAGCCATTCGGACAGATCCGAGGTGACTTCGTTCTGTTCGCGCACCTGAGCAGTATCTCGCGCTCTTTACCCGCAGGCATTCGGCGGGCGTGCTCGCGAGCGTGGTTGGCAAATGACATCAATCGTTCCTGAAGCGATTGGTTTGTTTTCTTCGGTTGCGTTTGGCCGTCACTGGCATTCTCGGAAAGTCGGCCTCGGCGGGGAGGAGGCGCCGAGGCCTTTTGTCTGCCGCGCCGGAGGGACCCGGGCCGGCAGCGTTCGCAGCTTCGGATGTGCATGCGGTTCCGGCATTTCCATAGGTTAATGAGCCGGGATTTATGCGGCGAGCTTGATGGGAAGAATATTCCCCCGGCTCGGCGCTTGTTGGGGGCTTCTTGCTCGCGCGAAGAGAATTCTAGGCGCGGCGGTAGAGCTGCAGATAGCCCGGCGAAAACAGCGCTGCACTCTTGAGGGCATCCAGATCCGGAATCGTGAGCGTCCGCTCTCGCAACGTGATCAGCCCGGCTGCCCTGAGTTCCTGGATCGTGCGATTGAGGTGGACGACGGAAAGTCCGGTCGCGTCGGCCAGATCCATCTGGGTCACCGGGAAGCTGCACGAATTGGCGTCGACCAGGCCGACCGGGCGGAGCCGCTCATAGATCTCGCAGAACAGATGAGCGACCTTCTCCAGCGCGGCACGCCGCCCAAGGTTGATCGCCCACTCGCGCTGGATGGCATTGTTCAGCACCGTCTCGCACAAGAAGGCTTCGGCAAGCGTCGGCTCGCTCGTCATCAGCCTTTCGAAACGGGCGCGCTTGATCTCGGCGTAGGCAACGGGCGTTGCCGTCGTGATCGAATGGTCGATGCTGGGCATCAGATAGGCGTGTGCATCGCAGGTTTCGCCGGGCAGGACGAAATTGACGATCTGCCGCCGGCCGTCCTCGAGCGTCTTGTGCCGGAACAGCCAGCCCGAGAGCACGACGCGGACACTGTCGATCGGATCGCCTTCGGCGACGAGATCTTCCCCCGGACCGGCCCGGAACAGGCCTTCCAGAATGGCCTGTTCGAGCGCTGCGACAGCTCCCTCTGACAGAGGCCGCAATACGTTGAAGCGACGAATTACCGCCTGTGCAAGACCTCCATCGGTGCCGTGGGCGCGCATCAGCCGTCCATCGAAGGCGTGTGAAAGGTTCGTTTGGTCAGGGGAATTGCAATCTGGCAGTGGAGCCCGGATCCATTGAAGGACATGGTCGTCTGCCCCTTCAGGTCGAACGCAAGGGTGCGCTCCAGCAGCTCCGCGCCAAAACCTTTCCGTGTGGGCTGCGCGACGGGCGGTCCGCCTCGCTCCCGCCAGTCGAACAACAGTTGGGGCGGGCTCGAGACTTCATCGATGCGCCATGAAATTTCGAGGCGCCCCGACGGTAGTCCGAGCGCACCGCATTTGAGCGCGTTGGTCGCGAGTTCGTGGATGGCCAGCGCAAAGGTCTCAGCGGCCTTGGGCTGGAAGCGCACGGCAGGTCCCGACACGCGCATCTGCTCGCCCTCGCGGGCGTTGTAGGCCAGCAACTCCTCGACGACGAGATATTCCAGATCGACGCCGCCTTCGGGATCGCGCGTCACCAGCGCCTGCGTTCGCGCGAATGCGTTCAGCCGGCCGTCGAGATGCGCGGAGTATTCCTCGACCGTCGAGCTGGTTTCGGCCGAGCGCCGGGCGATCGACCTGACAACGCCGAGCGTGTTGCGCACGCGGTGCTGCAACTCGGCCAGCAGAAGCCGCTGCCGCTCTTCCGCGCGCGTGATCGCTGTGACGTCGATGAAGGTGATGACAACGCCGGCGATGAAATTGTCGATGCTGCGATAGGGCAGGATCCGGACGATGTAGCGTGTCCCGCTGTCGGGCGCGGTCAGCTCCCGTTCGGCGCTGGCAAGGGTGCGCAAGACACGGCGGACGTCGTCATAGAGCTCCTCGATCGGGATGCGCGCCTTGATGTGCGCGATCGGGCGGCCCGTATCGGTCTCGACCAGATGCAGTATCTGGGTGATCGCCGGCGTAAAATTCATCACGCGGAGATCGTTGTCCAGGAAGACCGTCGCGATCTGCGTGCTTTCGAGGAAGTTCTTGAGGTCGCTGGTGGCACGGGTCAGCTCCTGGACCCGGTGCGCGAGCTCACCGTTGACTGTGGTCAGCTCTTCGTTGACCGACTGCAATTCCTCGCGCGAGGTTTCGAGCTCTTCGTTGGCGGACTGCAGCTCTTCGTTGAGCGACTGGTATTCCTCGTTCGAGGATTTCAGCTCCTCGTTGGTGCTCTCGAGTTCCTCGATCGTCGCCTGCAGACGTTCGCGGGTCGCCCGCAAATCGCTTTCGAGACGCTCGACGTGCTCGGTTCGCACCAGGCTGCCGGGATTGCTGTCGCTTGCTTCCAGGCCGCGTGCCGGCCCGTCCTTGAACAGCACGACGAAGTTTCTGTGACCGCCGGCACCGTCCAGGATCGGCTCGACGGTGATGTCGACGAGCACGCGGTGGCCGTTGACGCCGAGCTGGATTTGCTCGGCCTGGGCGGATTCGTTGCTTTCGGCCGCGCGGCTCAGCGCCGTGCGCAACTCCAGCCGGAGGTCGCGATGCACGAGTTGAAGCAGATCGAGCGAAGCCGCGCCCGCGGTCGGCTCGATGTAGCGTCCGGTGCGGCCGGAAAAATGCAGGATCTGGAAATTGTCGTCCGTGATCACATAGGCCGGTGCATAGCGCTCGGCGATCCGCTGGGCGCGGCGCTCCAGTCCGACGTCGGGACCGAACGAGCGGATCGGCGCCACCTCGACCGGCGCGCGGCCCGCCGAAGTCGAGATCGGAAACTCGGGCGGCAGCCGCGTGCCGGTCTCGAGCTTCTTGAAGATGCGGGCGCGGCGGTCGACCGGCGCAAACAGCTTGGGATGCCGCGTGACATTCTCGGAATTGCCGAGGAACAGATAGCGGTCCGGCAGCAGCGCAAAATGAAACAGCGGGATGACGCGATTCTGAAGCTCTGCGTTGAGGTAGATGAGCAGGTTGCGGCAGGAAACGATGTCGAGCTTCGAGAACGGCGCATCCTTGATCACGTTATGCTGGGAGAAGATGCACATCTCCCTGAGTTCCTTGACCACGCAATAGGTGTCGCCCTCGCGCACGAACCAGCGCGCCAGGCGCTCCGGGGTCATGTCCTGTTCGATATTGGTGCGGTAACGTCCGACGCGGGCGGTCGCGAGCGCCCGGCCGTCGATGTCGGTTGCGAAGATCTGAACCTGCGGCGCGGAGTCCAGCGTCGCCATATGCTCGCGCAGCAGGATGCCGATCGAATAGGCCTCTTCGCCGGTCGCACAGCCGAGCACCCAGACGCGGACCTGCTGCCCGGTGTTCTTGTTTTCGAAGATCTTCGGAATGATCTGGCTTTCGAGCACGTCGAATTCGCGCTTGTCGCGGAAGAACTCGGTGACGCCGATCAGGAGATCGTTGAAGAGATGCTGGGCCTCGTCCTTGTCGTTTCTCAGGAAATCGACATAGGCGGTGATCTCCTCGATCTGAACCACCTGCATGCGCCGCTGGACGCGACGCAGGAAAGTGTTCTGCTTGTAGCCGTGGAAATCGTTGCCGGTCTTGTTGCGCAGGATGTCGGCGATGCGCGACAGCGAGGTTGCCGCTGCGGCCAGGACTTCGTCAAAACCCTGCTTCTCCTCCAGCCGCCGCAGATGGCGCGCATAGACCTGGATATGCTCGGGAATGTCCTCGGGCGCGAGCACATAGTCGGCGATGGCCGCCGGCTTGCTGCTGTCGATCAGGTGCTCGGACTCGTCCTCAGTGACCTTTTCGGCAATTGCCAGGCCGCCGTGATCCTTCAGCGTGGCCGCGCCCAGCGTGCCGTCGCCGTTGGTCCCGCTGAGCAGCACGCCGATCGATTGCTCTGCACGCTCCTCCGCCAGCGACACCAGGAAGCTGTCGATCGTGGCCCGTTCGCCGGGGCCTTGCTCCGCCTTGCGCACAGCGAGGAGGCCGCCATGGACCGTGGTGATCATGGCCACCGGGCTGAGGTAGATGGTGCCGCCTTCGAGCGTCATCCCGTCGGTGATTTGGGAAAGTTTGGCTCCCTCGGCGCGTTGAACCAGGGCGCGCAGCCGCTCGTCAGTGAGCGCCTCGCGGTTTTGCAGTACGAGCACGATGGCCTGATCATCGCCCAGCGTAAGCTTGGCGAAAAAGCGCTCGATGCTGTCGATTGCACCGGCCGAGGCACCCACGCCAATGATCAATGGAGCCTTGACCTGACGCTCGCCATCCCCCGGCGCTTTGCCGACTTCATCCATAGTGGCCGCTACTCTCCTTGTCCGGGATCGAGGACCCCGGAGCCATGGAATAGCAGAGATTCAGGGGAGCCCAACAGTCAAAAAAGGGCGGGAACGGCTCGTCGTAATCAAGGCGGTCCGGCCCGTGATCAGTTGGTCGTGGGCGGCACCGCGTCGACCTCGCGTTGAAGAAAGTGGACCCGCTGGATGATCAGGGTGCGATGCCGCTCCCACTCCACCAGGGTCTGCTTGAGCAGATTGACCAGTCGCTCGGCATGCCGCGAGTCATGCCCGCCAGCCTGAAGCTCGCGCACGAGATCTTCCTGGTTGCGGATCCGTTGCCAGCCTTCATCGATGTCGAGATCGGCCTTGACCAGAAGGCGCTGCTCGGCGTGCAACTGCTCGGTCCGCTCGGCAAGGGAGATGGCCATTGTGACGCCTCAAGTCTCTCGCCTTGGGATCGCGGGATCCAGCGATTGTAGCACGACGCGCCGGATCATGTCGGCATAATCGCGATATTCGGCGGCACGCTTGTAGTACATTTCAGCGACGGCCGGACGACCGCTGCGCCGGCCGTCCTCGGCCATGCGTCGCACCAGCTCGGCACGTTCCTCGATGATGCGAAGCGCCACCCGCAAGGCTTCATCGACTTGTCCTTCCTGCTCCTTGGCGAGGGCGTCGGCGGTATAGGCGTGGCCAACCTGACAGCGAAATCGCATGGGATGCCCTTCCTTCACTGCGGAGAGCACGCCGCCGCAGCCGGGGCAGGTGAGCGCGGCGGGATCGGCGATCTTGGACAGAGGCACAGACCCGATTCTCTCGCCCGCGGCGATCTCGACCTCCAGGCGGATGTCAGGGGCGACCGGAAGCGCGGAGCCCGGCGCTTCCTGTGCCAGCTCGGACAGCACGTCGCCGAGCTTTGCAGCCGGGACGCAGAGGTCGGCAATCGTCGCCTCCAGAGCGCGCTGCGGCATCTCCGGCGAAATCGCATCGGCCGGGTCCTGAATCAGGGCCATTCCGCCACAGCGCTTGATGGCGTGGAGACCGGCTGCGCCGTCGGAGAGCAAGCCGCTCAGGACGATCCCGATCACGCGAGGCCCGTGGTGCACCGCGGCCGAGCGGAACAAGGCGTCGATCGCGGGGCGGACCATGTTCTCGCGCGGCCCGCGCCCGAGCTGAATATGAGTTCCGGACAGCAGGAGATGGTGGTCAGGGGCCGCCAGATAGACGTGACCGCGTTCGAACGTCATACCATCCTTGGCCTGATGCACCGGCAGCTTGCCGGCAGCGGCCGCAACCGTCGACAGAATCCCGATGCCCTGGGCCGGAATGTGAAGGACAATGAAGATCGCTGCCGGCAAGTCCAGCGGCAATGCGGCCAGAATCTGCTTCAACGGGGCGGTGGCGCCAGCCGAACCACCGATAACAATGATGTCACGGTTGCTCATCGGGAACCTGCCATCGCATGCTTCGTTTGCACCAAGGCGGCCCTTCGCCGTATGTTCCAATGTCTTTCGGTCGCTGGAGGAAACAGGGTGAACACGAACGGCACGTGGCGTGCCCTGAGCTCCTGGGCAATGGGAAAGATCATCTCGTTGCGAATGTTCACGTCGAGCACTGCAGCATCGACGATCGACCCATCATGGAGGATGCGCAACGCGTCCTCCATGTCGCCGACCGGTCCGGCGACTTCGGCGCCGCACGACCGAAACGCGCGACTCATGTCGTCGGCGAGGAAATACTCATCCTCGACAACGAGGATACGGCGTCCGGACAGTGGCGTGCGTTCGCGCGACAACGTTGCCGATATCACGACCGGCTACGACAGGATCGGCATCACACCCGAATTTCAGGACGTCCCGCTCTGGGAAAAGCCGATCGATGTCGCGGCCATGATCCGCGAGTTGGCCGGACTGATCGGTCCACGCGAGGTTTGACTGACCCTTCGTCGTGAGCGATCCGGGAGCGCGTGAAGGAGGCGGCACGCGCGCTCGACTGGATCCCGAATGCGGCGGGCAGGGCGCTTGCATCGAGCCGAACGCACATTTTGCGGGCGATCATCCCGACGCTCGGCAACGAGATTTTCGCGCACCAGATCGGCGGCCGTCTTCAGCAAGGCCGGCTTCACGCTGTTTGAAGGCGCCACAGGATTTCTCGATCACCGGCTTCGACGACCCCGCGATCTCGTCGCGCTTCACGCCACGCCTGCCCGCTTTCATGCGTCGCGGTCGATGATCTGAAAGAGCTTCGCGCAGGACGCTTCTATTCTCCTTTGCGGAGATGTGGCGACGCCCAGCAGCAGACCGGGGCGCACCGAGCCCCTCGACGCATACCACAGCGATAGCGGCGTCGGCGCGAGACCGAGCGAGGCAGCTTTCCTGGCGATGGCGAGATCGTCGGTTCCCGCCGGCAGTCGCAGGACTGCGGCGAGCCCAGCAAGTGCAACGTTTGCGGTGTGGGAGCGAAGCTGCTTCAGCAAGGCGTCGCCTTGCGCGGCATAAACTCGCTTGGTCCGCCGCAAATGCCGCAAATAGTGTCCGTCGCGCATGAAGCCGGCGATCGCAAGCTGCACCGCAGGGCCCGGAGCCGGCGCGAGGCATGCGGCAGCTTCCGCAAATCGTGACGTCAGAGCGACGGGTGCAACGACGAAGCCGAGCCGCAGGGCGGGGGTCACGGTCTTGCTGAAGGAGCCGATGTGAATGACGCGGCCGGCGCGATCGAGCGAGGCGAGCGCCGGTGTGGCCCGGCCCTTGATCTGGAGCTCGCTCAGATAATCGTCCTCGATCACCCACGCCTTGCCTTGCGCAGCCCAGTCGAGCAGGCGTGAGCGCCTTGCCAGCGACAGCGTCGATCCGAGCGGCGCCTGCTGCCCCGGTGTCACGACGGCGAGCGCAGCGTCGGGCGCATGCTTCAAGCCGTAGTCGACATCGATTCCGTCTCCGTCGACCGGGATCGGCGCGATCGACAGTCGCGCCAGCTCCAGACCGTGCCGGGTGAAGGGGAAGCCAGGATTCTCCACCCAGGCTTTCTTCCGCTCGAGACCGAGGACCTGGAGTGCCAGGCCGAGGCCTCCGCTGAAGCCGCTTGTGACGATGATCTGAGACGCCGCGCACTCGATTCCCCGCGCCAGCGCCAGGTAGGCGGCGATCTCGCGCCGCAACGCCGGCTCCCCACGCGGGTCGGGATAAATCGCCGGTGCGCTGATTTCGATGCGAACGGCCTGCGCACGCATCCGCGCCAGCAGGGTGGCAGGAAGGGTTTCCTGCGCCGGCACGCCCATCTGGAAGATCGCCGGTCCGGTCGTGAGTTCCTGATACGTCGCCATGAAGGTGCCGGAGGCGGGCGCTTTGTCCCGCCGCACGGGGAGGGACGGACGGTCGGCGACATGCGTGCCGGTCGCGCGGGCCGCGACGATCAACTGAGCAGATGAGAGCTTTTCATACGCCACGCGCACGGTGCCGCGCGCGACGCCGAGCTGGGCCGCCAGATCCTGCCAGGAGGGTAGACGCGCGCCGGGGGCGAGTACGCCGCTTTCGATGGCGGCCCGGATGCCCTTGTGGATCTGCTCTGCGAGCGGTGTCTTCGCCGATCGGTCCAGCGCCAACCGCAATGCTCTTGCCATGGCCTTTGGTACACGAATTTTGAGCGTTCTTGGTTCTTTTTTATAGACCAGGGGAGAGGCATCTGAGGGGCAACGGGATCGCTTCGCCCCTTACGATCACCGAGGAGACAAAAGATGAGTGAACGCCTCGACTACAACCACATTGCACCGGCAGGCGCGAAGGCGCTCGGCGGTGTTTACGGCTACGTCATGCAGAGCGGGCTGCCGGCGACGCTGGTGAACCTCGCTTACCTGCGTGTCTCGCAGATCAACAACTGCGCCTATTGCCTCGACATGCACACCCGCGACCTCGTCAAGAACGGGGTGAAGATCGAAAAGCTCGCGCTGCTGCAGGCGTGGGCGGAAGCCGGTGATCTCTTCGATGCGCGCGAGCGCGCAGCGCTCGCCTGGGCCGAGACGGTGACGCGCGTTGCCGAGACCAACGTTCCGGATGAAGCCTATCAGGCCGCCCGCAAGGTCTTCAGTGAACGCGAACTCGTCGATCTCACGATCGCAATCGGCCTGATGAATGCGTACAATCGCCTGTCGATCAGCTTCCGAAATACGCCACGGGCCGCGCTCGAGAACGCCGCCTGACGGGGGTTGCGAACCGCCTCCATCGACCGAACTGCAAGGCAGGAGCCAGACAATGACGGGCATGATTTCCGGCATCAGGATTCCCGACAGCAAGCTGGCGCGCGAGGCAGCCGAGCTGGTGCGCCAATACGAAGACGAGATGTTGTTCAATCACTCGGTTCGCGTCTACGTGTTCGGCGCGATGAAGGGGCTGCGTCAGAACCTGAAATTCGATTCAGAACTGCTCTATGTCGCGGCGCTGTTTCACGACCTCGGCCTCGTCGATCACTACCATACCGAGACCAAGCGATTTGAGGTCGACGGTGCAGATGCTGCGCGCGACTTTCTCCGGGCGCGGGGCATCGCCGAGCCGCAGGCCGATCTGGTGTGGGAGGCGATCGCGCTCCACACCACGCCCGGCATCCCACAGTATATGAGGCCGGAAATCGCGCTCACGAATGCCGGCGTTCTGGTGGACGTGGTGGGGGTCGGATATGACGATTACACGCCCGAGCAGCGACACCAGGTGATCACGGCGTTTCCGCGCGGTGACTTCAAGAACGAGTTTCTGAAGGTCCAGACCTGCTCAGCCTTGAAGAAGCCGCAGACGACGTTCGGGACGGTCAATTTCGACTTCATCAGTGATCACGATCCCGGCTTCCACAGGCCGAACGCGTGTACGCGGATCCGCAACACGCCCTGGCCAAGCTGAGCCGGCGCAGGTTGCGCCTGTCCGCACCTCAAGCGGTCCGCGAGGATTCCGTCAACGGAAATTCCAGCGTGAATCTTGTGCCGCGTTCGGTTGGGCTGACCGCCAGGTTTCCGTTGAGCTGGCTGGCGACACTGGTGATGACGCGCATCCCGAAGCTCGGCCGTGGCTGACTGAGGTCGAAGCCGGTGGGCAGGCCACGTCCAAGGTCCGAGACGTCGACGCGGTAGCGTCCATCGGTCGTGTGTTGGCCGGCCACGCGCACTTCGCCGTCCTCGCCGGGAGCGTAGGCATATTTGTAGGCGTTGGTGACAAGCTCGTTGATGAGCAGTCCGAGCCGGACGGCAAGATCGGCCGAGACCAGCGCGGGCTCGACTTCGACGACCGTTGCATGCTGCGCCCCCGACGTGCCGATCGCCGCGGCGAGACTGGAGAGGAACGAGGCGAGGTCGACCTCGCTTGCGTCAGACTGGCGCCAGAGCTGATCGTGGACGGTCGCCACCACGCGGACCCGCGAGGAGGCATCCTCGAGCGCTCGCCGCGGCGCATCCTCGAGCGTTCGGGCCTGGAGCTGGAGCAGGGCCGATACGATCGACAGGCTGTTCTTCACGCGGTGACTGACTTCGTGGATCAACAGCTTTTGCAGCTCCTCGCGCTGGTATCGCTCGGTGATGTCGGTGTTGGTCCCAAACCAGCGCGTGACGCGTCCTTCCGAATTCCTGATCGGCTCGGCGCGCGACAGGAACCATCGATACTCTCCGTCGGCGCCGCGCAGCGGGAACGTGTCCTCCCAGGGCTCCCCGCTGTCCCAGGAACGCTGGATACCCGCGACCGCGCGGTCCACATGATCGGGGTGGTGAACACTGCGCCAGCCCCAGCCCTCCATCTCCTCCAGCCTTGTGCCCGTGTATTCGTACCAGCGCTTGTTGTACCAGTAGATCCAGCCCTTTTCGTCGGCCATCCATGCCAGTTGCGGCAGGGAATCCGCCATGCCGCGGAATTGCGCTTCGCTCTCGCGCAAGGCGGCTTCGGCTTTCTTGAGCGCGCTGATGTCGGCGGCGAACTCCACGATGGTGCCGTCGCCGAGGTCGCGGCCGGCGAACAGCATCCACGAGCGGCTGCCGTCCTTGCGCAGATATTCCTTCTCGTAGGGACCGAGGCGGCCCGTGTGCTGGAGCGTGCCCATCTCCGCTTCGCTGGCTGCGACCCATTCCGGCGGCGTCATGCGCCGCCAGTCGAGGCTGCCGCTTTCGACCTCGGCGCGCGACCATCCGGTCATCTTGAGGAAGACGTCGTTGGCGCCGATCAGCGTGCCGTCGTGATTGAAGAACAGGACGCCGATGGCCTCGGTTTCTAGCACGCGCTGGAGCCGCTCCTCGCTGGCGCGCAAGGCCACTTCGGTCTCGCGGCGCGCGGTGATATCGCGGGCCGCGCCGAGCCATTCGGTGATGTCGCCGCTGGCGTCCAGGATCGGCACCGCGCGAGACAGCGTCCAGCCGAAGTTTCCATCCGCACAGCGAACGCGGTGCTCCAATTCGAACAGGCTCCGGGTCCGGATGGCTTTCGCGACCGCAGCTTGCACCACCGCGCGATCGTCCGGATGGATGTAATGGTCCAGCCAGTTGTCGTCCGCCTGCACGGTGTCGCTGAGAAAGCCGTGCCCGTCGAGCTGGTGCATCTGTTTCCAGTCGGGGCTCATGCGATAGACCACGTCCGAGCTCGCGTTCACGAAGGCCCTGAAATGCTCTTCGCTGATGGCCCGCGGTGCCGGCACCTGCGCCTTGAGTGCCGGCGCGAGCGACTCAGGTGCAGCTGTGCTCGCGCTCTTCGTCACAGCGCCCATCGGGGAACTCCGTGATCTCGCGAATGATGATGTGAGGCAATGTCGGGAACGTCGAAAGGTTCGTCATGCGCCACGTATGGCGATCGACGCGCGCTGAGGTGCTTGCGCCCGCTGCGAATTTCAAATGCCGCGATCGCGGGCGGGAATGTGGCGACAATGCGGAGAGATCGATGCGCGCATCTTCGATTTTCCAATCACAGATTCGTGTGCGCGACATCGCTACGCGCGTTCGCAGCGCATCGTGTGTCGTACCCATTGGAACTGCTGAAGAGTCTTGTTTCAAAGGGTTTCCGCGCATGCGCGGCTAAACTTTCATTCATGAAGCGCGGCCCTTTGGCGCGAACTGTTGCGTCGGAGTTACAGCAATTCCGTCGATCACTGTTATGACGTCGCCACGGCCCGGGGGCCTAACGACGAAACTGGAACGGGATTCAAATGAACAAGAATTTGTTGCTCGCTGCTGTGAGCCTCGTCGCGCTCAGCGCGACTGCGCCGGCGCTGGCTGCTGACCTCGCTGCGCGTCCTTACACCAAGGCGCCTGCGATGATCGCCACGGTCTATGACTGGAGCGGCTTCTACATCGGTATCAACGGCGGCGGCGCTTCCGCCCACACGACCTGGGATCAGACTGCTCCCGGGTTTGGCGGCGAAGGTTCGCACAACGCCACGGGCGGCACGGTCGGTGGCCAGGTCGGCTATCGCTGGCAGTCGGCGCAGTGGGTGTTCGGTCTGGAAGGCCAGGGCAACTGGGCTGACTTCTCGGGCGACAACCTCAGCGGGCTGACCGGCTTCACCGATCGCTCGAAGATCGATTCGTTCGGTCTGATCACCGGCCAGGTTGGTTACGCCTGGAACAACGTCCTGCTCTACGTAAAGGGCGGTGCGGCTGTGGTCGGCACCAAGAACGAGCTGCGCGCTGCCGGCGCGACCTTCTCGTCGGTCAACGACACCCGTTGGGGCGGCACCATCGGTGCGGGCCTCGAGGTCGGCTTCGCTCCGAACTGGTCGGTTGGCGTCGAGTACAACCACATCTTCCTGTCGGACAAGGACGTCACCTTCGCCGGCTTCCAGACGGATCGCATTCGTCAGGACGTCGACATGGGCCTCGTCCGCCTGAACTACAAGTTCGGTGGTCCGGTCATCGCGAAGTACTGAGATCTTTCGCTTCGAAAGCGACTGATGTCGAAAGCCCCGGCCTTGCGCCGGGGCTTTTTTCTTGCGTGAATTCAGCGAGTTAACCATTTCATTTGGAGGCGGCTGAGTGCGCTTGACTCCCGAGAACGAAATGAGAACAATGTTCCTCATACGTTCTAGTGATGGAGCAAGCCATGTTCAGGATTTTCGTGGAAGAAGCCGCTGCACTGACGTCGATCGCGCTGTTCGTCGGAATGCTCGCGATCTGGGCCCAGGTGATTCCGCAGCTCTAGGCAGCCCCTTGGGGAAAAGCGGGATGAGGCGGCGAAGCGGCCGCTCCGGCGTGGACTCTGGCGCGGCGACACCCCACCATTGTGTGGCGAGTCGGCCGGGTGAGTGCAGGATGCCTCCACTGCCGGCGACCGCTCCAATTCACCTGCAAGAGGCCGTCACGCGACCATGCCGAGCGCCGGATTTGTCCACCTTCACGTTCACTCGGCCTATTCGCTGCTCAAGGGCTCGATCAAGATCGCCAAGCTCGGCGAACTTGCGAAGAAGGACCACCAGCCGGCGCTGGCGCTGACCGACACCGACAATCTGTTCGGTGCGCTCGAATTCTCCGACAAGATGGCCGGTTATGGCATCCAGCCGATTGTCGGCCTGGAGCTTGCGATCGATTTCGGCGACCAGGATCCCAACGCGCGCAACGCACTGCCGCCCTCGCGTGTGGTGCTGCTGGCCGCGCAAGAGCGCGGCTATCGCAGCCTGATGCGGCTGAATTCGCGCGCCTTCCTCGAATCGCCCGACAGCCACGCGCCGTTCATCAAGTTCGACTGGTTCGACGGCGAGACCGAAGGCCTGATCGCACTCACCGGCGGTCCCGACGGCCCGATCTCGCTCGCGCTCGCGAGCGGCCAGACCGAGGTTGCGGCGGCGCGCTGCGAGCGTCTCGCCGGGCTGTTCGGCGACCGCCTCTATGTCGAACTGCAGCGCCACAACATCGACAAGGAACGCCGCATCGAGAGCGGCCTGATCGACATCGCTTACGCGAAGGGCCTGCCGCTGGTTGCGACCAACGAGCCGTATTTCGCCGCGAACGACGATTACGAAGCGCATGACGCGCTGCTCTGCATCGCCGGCGGCCGGCTGATCGCGGAGACCGAGCGCGAGCAGCTCACGCCCGATCACCGTTTCAAGACCCGCGCCGAGATGGCCGTGCTGTTCGCCGACATTCCGGAAGCGCTGGCGTCCACGGTGGAGATCGCCGAGCGTTGCTCGTTCCGCCCCCTGACGCGCAAGCCGATCTTGCCGTTCTTCACGGTCGGCGCCGCCGGCAGCTCCGATGCGGCCGCGATCGAGGCCGCCGAATTGAAGCGGCAGGCGGAGGAGGGGCTCGCCAATCGCCTGCGCGTGCACGGCCTGTCGCAGGGCACGACGGACGAAGACTACCACAAGCGCCTGGCGTTCGAGCTCGACGTCATCATGCGCATGAAATACGCGGGCTACTTCCTGATCGTGTCCGACTTCATCAAATGGGCGAAGGGGCAGGGCATTCCGGTCGGGCCGGGCCGTGGCTCCGGCGCAGGATCGCTGGTCGCCTGGGCGCTGACCATCACCGACCTCGACCCGATCAAGTTCGGCCTGCTGTTCGAGCGCTTCCTCAATCCCGAGCGCGTCTCGATGCCGGACTTCGACATCGACTTCTGCCAGGACCGCCGCGGCGAGGTGATCAGGTACGTCCAGGAACGCTATGGCCGCGACCAGGTCGCGCAGATCATCACCTTCGGTACGCTGCAGGCGCGCGGCGTGCTGCGCGACGTCGGCCGCGTGCTGCAGATGCCGTACGGCCAGGTCGACAAGCTCACGAAGCTCGTCCCGCAAAATCCCGCCGCGCCGGTGACGCTGGCCGCTGCGATCGAGAGCGAGCCGAAACTCCAGGCCTTCCGCGATGAGGATCCGATCGTGGCGCGCGCCTTCGACATCGCCCAGCGCCTCGAAGGCCTGACGCGGCACGCTTCGACCCACGCGGCCGGCATCGTGATCGGCGATCGTCCCTTGAGCGAGCTCGTGCCACTCTACCGCGATCCCAAATCCGACATGCCGGTGACCCAGTTCAACATGAAATGGGTCGAGCCGGCGGGCCTGGTGAAGTTCGACTTCCTCGGCCTCAAGACGCTGACCGTGCTCGACGTCGCGTGCAAGCTGCTCAAGCCGCGCGACATCCATGTCGATCTCGCGACGCTGCCTATCGACGATGCCGAGAGCTACCAGATGCTGGCACGCGGCGAGGTGGTCGGCGTGTTCCAGGTTGAAAGCCAGGGCATGCGGCGCGCGCTGGTCGACATGCGGCCCGACCGTTTCGAGGACATCATCGCGCTGGTCGCGCTGTATCGCCCGGGCCCGATGGCGAACATCCCGACCTATTGCTCGCGCAAGCACGGCGACGAGGAGCCGGAATATCTGCATCCGGTGCTGGAGCCGATCCTGAAGGAGACGTTCGGCGTCATCATCTATCAGGAACAGGTGATGCAGATCGCGCAGGTGATGTCGGGCTATTCGCTCGGCGACGCCGACCTGCTGCGCCGCGCGATGGGCAAGAAGATCCGCGCCGAGATGGACAAGCAGCGCGACATCTTCGTCGCGGGCGCGGTGAAGAACGGCGTGCCGAAGGCGCAGGCCGAGACCATCTTCGAGCTCCTGGCCAAGTTCGCCGACTACGGCTTCAACAAGAGCCACGCGGCGGCCTATGCGCTGGTGTCCTACCACACCGCCTACATGAAGGCGCATTATCCGGTGGAGTTCATCGCAGCGTCGATGACGCTCGATCTGAACAACACCGACAAGCTCTCCGAGTTTCGCTCCGAGGCGCAGCGCCTCGGCATCAAGGTCGAGCCGCCGAACATCAACCGCTCCGGCGCCACCTTCGAGGTCGGCGACAAGGTCATCTATTACGCGCTCGCTGCCCTGAAGGGCGTCGGCATCCAGGCCATCGACCAGATCATCGAGGAGCGGACCAAGCGCGGCCTGTTCACCTCGCTCGCCGACTTCGCCGCGCGCGTCAATCCGCGCGCGATCAACAAGCGCATCATCGAGAGCCTTGCCGCCGCGGGCGCGTTCGACACGCTGGAGCCGAACCGTGCCCGCGTGTTCGCCGGTGCGGACTCGATCCTCGCCGCCTGCCAGCGTGCGCATCAGGCCGAGACCATCGGCCAGAACGACATGTTCGGCATGTCGGCGGACGCGCCGACCATCATGCTGCCGCAGATCGAGCCGTGGCTGCCGGCCGAAAAACTCCGCCGCGAATACGATGCCATCGGCTTCTTCCTGTCGGGCCATCCGCTCGACGATTACGCCACCGTGCTGAAGCGCCTGCGGGTGCAGTCATGGGCCGAGTTCTCGCGCGCGGTGAAGACCGGCGCAACCGCCGGCAAGGTCGCGGCCACCGTGGTCTCGCGCATGGAGCGGCGCACCAAGACCGGCAACAAGATGGGCATCATGGGGCTCTCCGATCCCACGGGTCATTTCGAGGCGGTGCTGTTCTCGGAGGGCCTTGCGCAATATCGCGACGTGCTGGAGCCGGGCGCTGCGGTGCTGCTCCAGTTGGGGGCGGAATTGCAGGGCGAGGACGTCCGCGCCCGCGTGCTGCATGCCGAGCCGCTGGATGATGCCGCTGCCAAGACGCAGAAGGGCCTGCGCATCTTCGTGCGCGACACCAAGCCGCTGGACTCGATCGCGAAGCGTCTGGCCGGACCGGAAGCCGCAGGCGCGAACGGCGCCGCACCAAGGATCGGCAGCCCCGCCCTTGCGCCCCGCTCCAATGGCGACGGCGAGGTCTCGCTGGTGATGATGCTCGACCTCGAGACCGAGGTCGAGATGAAGCTGCCCGGCCGCTTCAAGGTCTCGCCGCAGATCGCCGGCGCGATCAAGGCGGTGGCCGGCGTGGTGGACGTGCAGCAGATCTAGCCGGCCGCGCAGCCGCGCAATCCGCGGAAGTTGTGGTTTCGTCATGTGATCGCGGCTATCATCGGCCGCGACAGTTCTCGTCGGTGAGGGCGCCTTCGATGCGCCGGGGAGGGAGCGGGACATGTGCGACCAGTGCTCTGAATCCATGCTGGACCCGTACGGGCCGTCGCGCCGATCCGCGATGCAGCTCGCAGTCGCCGCGCTCGGCGTTACCTTCGCCGGCCGAGCCTTCGCCAAGGACAACAAGGCGCCGCCCAAACCCCAGAACGTGCTCTCGCCCAACGCAGCATTGAAGCGGCTGATGGACGGCAACGCGCGCTATGTCGACGGCGTAACGCGGCGCCATGATTTCAAGCATGAGCGTGAAGTACTGGCGGGCGGGCAGAATCCGTTCGCGGCGGTGCTGAGCTGCGCCGACTCGCGCATCGCGCCGGAATACGCCTTCGACACCGCCCGCGGCGATCTCTTCGTCTGCCGCGTCGCCGGCAATTTTGCCGGCACCGAGACCATCGCCAGCATGGAATACGCCGTCGCTGTTCTCAACGTGCCGCTGATCCTCGTGCTGGGACACGATGCCTGCGGCGCGGTCGATGCGACGCTGAAGGCGCTCAAGGACGACAAGCCGCCGCCGGGACATATTCCCTCGCTGGTCGATGCGATTGCGCCGGCTGCAAAGGCCGCGATGCAGCAGGGCGGGGACGTGCTCGACAAGGCGATCCGGCAGAACGTGATCGACAACGTCGCTAAGCTGAAATCGGCCGCGCCGATCCTCAACGCGGCGGTCGAGCAGGGCAAGCTGAAGATCACCGGCGGCGTCTACCGGCTGAAGACGGGAACAGTCGATCCGATCGCGCAAAGCTGAAGCTCAAGACCGACGCAAACGCTGAAGCTGACGGAGAGCTGACGCGCGGCGTCGAGCCCGGAGCTGCGTCATGCCGCCGCCTCAATCCGAGCCTTTCGTTCAAGTGCCGTTCAGCCGGCCGCGCGTCTCTTGCGTGCCGGTACCTCAACGACAATAACGGGCAAGCAAGCCATGCGCGGGACACACAAGGTCTTCCTCTGCTTTCTTCTGCCGATCCTCTTCGTTGCCGGCGCGCTCGGTCCAGTGCGCGCGCAGCAGCAGGAGAAGCGCATTGCGCTGGTGGTCGGCAACGGCGCCTACTCGAAGTCGCCGCTGGCGACCACCGCCAACGATGCGGGCCTGATCGCGCAGACGCTGCAAGCGGCGGGCTTCGACGTGGTCGGCGCCCGCGATCTCGACGGCGACACGCTGCGCAAGAGCCTTCGCGACTTCATCCAGAAGGCGCAGGCCTCGGGCCCCGGCACCGTCGCGATGATCTATCTGGCCGGCTACGGCGTGCAGCTCGCCGGCGAGAACTATTTCATCCCGGTCGATTCCAGCATCGCGCGCGACACCGACATTCCGACCGAGGCGCTGCGCATCAGCGACTATGCCCGCCAGCTCGCCTCCATTCCGCTCAAGGCCAACATCATCGTGCTCGACGCCGCGCGCGCACAACCCTTCGTCGAGGGCGGCCAGCAGCCGATCGCGAGCGGGCTGGCGCTGGTCGAGCCAGATCCGAACATGCTGATCGCCTTCAATGCCGCGCCGGGCACGGTGGCACCCGAAGAGCAGGGGCCTTACGGCACCTATGCGCAGTCGCTCGCCGAGATGATCCGCACCGGCGGCTTGTCGTTGCCGGAGGTGTTCGACCGCGTTCGCCTGCGCGTCAACGAGAACTCCAAGGGCGCGCAAGTGCCCTGGGACGATCAGAAGATATCCGCGCAATTCACCTTCTTTGATCGTGCGCCCGACGCACCGCCGCAGGCGGCGCCCGACCAGGTCGCTGCGATCCGCAACAAGCCGATCCGCGATCTCGGCGTACAGGACGCTTATGCGGCCGCGCTCGAGCGCGACACGCTACCGGCCTATGAGGATTTTCTCGCTGCCTATCCCGGCGATCCCCTCGCCAAGCGCGTGATGGCGATCGTCGCGGCGCGCCGCGAAGCGATCACCTGGCGGCGAACTTATCGCGCCGACACGCCGGATGCCTATTGGTCGTATCTGCGCCGCTATCCGCGTGGCCCGCATGCGGGCGACGCCCGGCGCCGGCTTGCGATCCTGACCGCGCCGCTCGAGCCGCCGCCGACTTTCGCGATGATGGACTATGACGTGCCGCCGCCGCCGCCGGAGGAGATCGTCTATGTCGACCGTCCGGTGCTGTATTTCAGCGACCCCGATTTCGGCTTTGCGCCGCCACCACCGCCGCCGGTCTATTTCTGCCCGCCGCCGCCGCCCGATTTCGTGGTGCTGCCGCCGCCGCTGCCCGTGGTCGGCCTGTTCGTGCTGCCGCAGCCGTTGTTCGTGCCGATCCCGGTGTTCGTCCGGCCGCCGGTCTATGTCGCGCCGCCGCCGCACAACATCATCTACGCGAACATCCACAACACCACGGTCATCAACACCGTGATCAACCAGGCGCCGGCGGCGCTGCCGGCCGGAAACGCCGCCGCGGCTGCTGCCGTTGCCGCGAACGGACCAGGGCGGCCAAGCGCGATGACGCAGGTACCGACCGCCGTGAAGCAGCAGGCGCAGACCATCCAGGCCAATCCGAACCAGCCGCTCAAGCCGAGCCAGGCGGCGCTTGTCAGCAATCCGACAGCGAAACCGGCTGCGATGATGGTGAAGCCGGTCAACGCCACGCCGACTGCGGTCGCGCCGTCCGCTGCGGCGCCGCCGGCCGGCCACGCGCTTCCCGCTCCCGGGTCGCCGAATGCACCGTCCCAACCGGTCGGAGCCGGAGTGCAGCCCCCGGTTCAGATGCCGGGCGGCAAGCCTTCCCCGACGGCAACCGCACCCGGGGCCAATGCCCCGCCGCAACAGGCCAACGCACCTGCAGCAGCTCCAGCGCCAGGACAGCCGAAGCAGCCTGACGCGCACGCACTTCCGGTTCCGGGCGCCCATGGCGCGCCGCCGGCGCCCGGCCGAATCGGTGCACCGCCGTCCGCGGTCCAGGCGCCCGGTGCTCACGCTCCCGGCGGCAAGCCGGCACCAAATGCGCCGGTGCCAACCGCAGCGGCCCCCGCCACCTCAACGCCACCAACAGCGGGACACCCACCCGGGCCAGGCCATGCCGTCGCGCCGCCGCCGGCGTCTGCAACTGCCAAGCCGGCCGTAAACTCGGTCAAGCCGGCACCACCGGTACCCCCACCGCCGGCAGCCCGGCAGCAAATAAGGCCCGAACCGCCGCGCGCCGCCGCTCCGCCACCGCGCCCGCAGATTTCGGCACGCCCTGCGCCTGCACCGCCGCCACCACGTGCGGCTCCACCGCCACCCCGAGCGGCTCCGCCGCCACCGCGGATGGCTGCGCCACCACCGCGTCCGGCGCCGCCGGTGGCGGCCGCTCGTCCGGCGCCACCGCCAGTAGCGAGGCCGGCCCCACCGCCTCCACCACGGGTCGCGGTCGCGCCGCCGCCGCGTCCAGCACCGCCGCCGCCGCGCCCTGCGGCTCCGGCCCCGAAGAAATGCCCGCCCAACCAGCCAAAGTGCTAGCGGGGAGGCCAGAAATCCCGGATTGGTCCTTTCGGAGACGGTAGAAGCTCCGAAAGGCCCTTATTTCCTTGCTTCTGGCCGAAATGGCGCTATATAGCGCGCCATCTCACACGGAAGCATGGCTCACAAGGCCGTCCGGTGGCAGCCGGGGCGCAACGCTCCGTTTTGCTCACACGCTTCCGGAGGAACCAACCGGAGAATTAGAACGATGGCACTACCCGATTTCACTATGCGTCAGTTGCTCGAAGCTGGCGTGCACTTTGGTCACCAGTCCCACCGCTGGAATCCGAAAATGGCTCCGTTCATTTTCGGCGCGCGCAACAACATCCACATCGTCGACCTCGCCCAGACCGTGCCGATGCTGCACACGGCCCTCCAGGCCGTCAGCGATACGGTCGCCAAGGGCGGCCGCATCCTGTTCGTCGGCACCAAGCGCCAGGCGCAGGACGGCGTCGCCGATGCTGCCAAGCGCTGCGCGCAGTACTTCGTCAATTCGCGCTGGCTCGGCGGCACGCTGACCAACTGGAAGACGATCTCGGCCTCGATCAAGCGCCTGCGTCACCTCGACGAGGTGCTGGCCGGCGGCGAAGCCAATTCCTACACCAAGAAGGAGCGCCTGACGCTTCAGCGCGAGCGCGACAAGCTAGATCGCTCGCTCGGCGGCATCAAGGACATGGGCGGTCTGCCCGACCTGATCTTCGTGATCGACACCAACAAGGAAGACATCGCGATCCAGGAAGCCCAGCGGCTCAACATTCCGGTCGCCGCGATCGTCGACACCAACTCCGATCCGAAGGGCATCACCTATGTGGTGCCGGGCAATGACGACGCTGGCCGCGCGATCTCGCTCTATTGCGACCTGATCGCCCGTGCCGCGATCGACGGCATCTCGCGCGCCCAGGGCGATTCCGGCATCGACATCGGTGCGTCGGCTCGTCCGGTCGCCGAGGAGCTGCCCTCGGCCGGCGGCTTCCAGGGCCTTGCCGGTCCGCGCGGCACCGCCGACGACCTCAAGAAGCTCCCGGGCGTGTCGGGCGCGATCGAGAAGAAGTTCAACGACCTCGGCATCTTCCACTATTGGCAGCTCGCCGAGCTCGATCACGACACCGCGCACAAGATCGGCGAAGAAGTCGGTCTGCCGAGCCGTGCGGATGCCTGGGTGGCCAAGGCCAAGGCGCTGACCGCGGAAGCGGAATAGTCAAAAAAAGAGCGATGCGTTGGCCGGATAGGATCCGGCCACCATTTCATTCAGTTGACGCGAATTCCTGAGATGGACCGCGGCGGGGCAATTGGAGCCGCGCCGCGGCGAACCGGCAGGCAAGAAGGATTTTCAACGATGGCAACGATCACTGCTGCGATGGTCAAGGATCTGCGCGAGTCCACCGGCGCAGGCATGATGGACTGCAAGGCCGCGCTGACCGAGAACGACGGCAACATGGAAGCGGCGCAGGATTGGCTGCGCAAGAAGGGCCTGTCCAAGGCCGCCAAGAAATCGGGCCGGGTCGCGGCCGAAGGCCTCATCGGCGCGTTGACCAAGGGCAACAAAGGCGTCGTGGTCGAGGTCAACTCCGAGACCGACTTCGTCGCGCGCAACGGCCAGTTCCAGGGTCTGGTCAAGATGGTCGCCCAGGTCGCTTTCGACGCTGGCGCTGACGTCGAGAAGATCAAGGCTGCCAAGGTCGGTGACGTCACGGTGGAAGCCGCGATCAACGACGCGATCGCCACCATCGGCGAGAACATGACGCTGCGTCGTGCCGCTTCGCTCGAAGTGAGCCAGGGCGTGGTATCGAACTATGTCCACGGTGCGGTCGTCGACGGCGCCGGCAAGATGGGCGTGATTGTCGCGCTGGAATCGCCCGGCAAGGCCGACGAGCTCGCCGCTCTCGGACGCCAGATCGCGATGCATGTCGCCGCCGCCAACCCGCTCGCACTCGACCCGACCGGCCTCGACCCGGCCGTCGTCAAGCGCGAGAAGGACGTGCTCGCCGACAAATATCGTCAGCAGGGCAAGCCGGAGAACGTGATCGAGAAGATCGTCGAGTCCGGCCTGAAGACCTACTACAAGGAAGTCTGCCTGCTCGAGCAGGCCTTCATCCACGACACCGGCAAGTCGGTGGCGCAGGCGGTGAAGGAAGCCGAAGGCAAGGTCGGCGGTGCAGTGAAGATCGCGGGCTTCGTGCGCTATGCTCTCGGTGAGGGAATCGAGAAGCAGGAATCGGACTTCGCGGCCGAGGTCGCTGCGGCCAGCGGCAAGAAGTAAGCGCCGGAACGTTCCTTCCGGCAAGCCGCCGGAAGCGGCGCCCGGACGAGGAAAGTGCTCATGACTGATCCGGTCTATCGTCGCGTCGTGATCAAGCTGTCCGGCGAATATCTCGCGGGACAGCAAGGCTTCGGCATCGACCAGCCGACCATGGACCGGGTTGCGGACGACCTGATCGCGGCCCGCCAGCTCGGCACCGAGGTGGCGGTCGTGATCGGCGGCGGCAATATCTTTCGCGGCGTCGAGGTCTCCTCGCGCGGCGTGTCGCGCCCGACCGGCGACACCATGGGCATGCTTGCCACCATGATGAACTGCCTGGCGCTCGAAGCCACGATCGAGCGCAAGGGAATGCCGGCGAGGGCGCTTTCGGCGTTCGTCATGCCCGAGATTTCCGAGCTGTTCACTCGCACCGCAGCGCACAAATACCTCGCCGAGGGCCGGATCCTGCTGCTCGGCGGTGGAACCGGAAATCCGTTCTTCACCACGGACACCACGGCCGTGCTGCGCGCCGCCGAGATCGGTGCCCAGGCGGTGCTGAAGGCGACCAACGTCGATGGCGTCTACTCGGCGGATCCGAAGAAAGACCCGTCCGCCACGCGTTTCGACCGGCTGACGCATTCGCAGGCGATCGAGGGCGGCTACAAGGTGATGGATACGACCGCCTTCGCACTTGCCCGCGAGACATCGCTGCCTATCATCGTATTTTCGATCGCGGAGCCCGGGTCGATCGGCGCGATTCTGCGCGGCGCCGGCCACGGGACGATCGTCGCCGGCTGACGGTTCATCTGGCGCACCCCCAAGAAGGGGTGCGGTGAGGTCGCCGGGTTATTGAAGGAGAGACGTGATGGCCACGGGTAATTTCGACCTCAACGAAGTGAAGCGCCGCATGCAGGGCGCGGTCGCCTCGCTCAAGCACGAGCTTGGTGGCCTGCGTACGGGCCGCGCCTCGGCCTCGATGCTCGATCCGGTGCAGGTCGAGGCTTATGGCAGCCACATGCCGTTGAACCAGCTCGCCACTGTCAGCGTGCCTGAGCCGCGCCTGATCTCGGTGCAGGTCTGGGACAAGACGATGGTCAAGCCTGTGGAGAAAGCGATCGTCGATTCCAACCTCGGCCTGTCGCCGGCGACCGAAGGCCAGGTGCTGCGCCTGCGCATTCCCGAACTCAACGAGGAGCGTCGCAAGGAGCTCGTCAAGGTCGCGCACAAATACGCCGAAGCTGCCAAGGTCGCTGCGCGCCACGTCCGCCGCGACGGTCTCGACGTGCTGAAGAAGCTCGAGAAGAATCACGAGATGTCGGAGGACGATCAGAAGCGTCACGCCGACGAGGTGCAGAAGGCCACCGACGGCATCATCACCGAGATCGACCAGCTGCTGGCCGCCAAGGAAAAAGAAATCCTCACCGTTTAAGGCCGCTGCCATGTCCAACGCCGCCGCGCCCGCAACGGACGGACCCGACCGGTCCGAGGCGCCTGCGCATGTCGCCATCATCATGGATGGCAACGGGCGCTGGGCCGCCGCGCGCGGCCTGCCGCGGGCGGAGGGGCACCGCCGCGGCGTCGAGGCATTGCGCCGCGTGGTGCGCGCCTCGCACGAGCTCGGCATCCGCTATCTCACCATCTTCTCGTTCTCATCGGAGAACTGGTCGCGCCCGGCGAGCGAGATCGGCGATCTCTTCGGTCTGCTGCGCCGCTTCATCCGCAACGATCTCGCGAGCCTGCATCGCGACGGCGTCAAGGTGCGCATCATCGGCGAACGGGACGGGCTCGAGGGCGACATCTGCGCGCTGCTCAACGAAGCCGAGGAATTGACGCGCGACAACACGCGTCTCACGCTCGTCGTCGCCTTCAATTACGGCTCGCGCCAGGAGATCGCGAAGGCCGCGCAGAAGCTCGCGCGCGAAGTCGCCGACGGTACGCGCGATCCCGCCTCGATCGATGCCGACGTCCTCGGCGCCCATCTCGATGCATCCGACATTCCAGATCCCGATCTCATCATCCGCACCAGCGGCGAGCAGCGCCTGTCCAATTTCCTGATGTGGCAGGCCGCCTATAGCGAGCTCGTGTTCGTGCCGGTCCACTGGCCCGATTTCGACAAGGCGGCGCTCGAAAGCGCGATTGCCGAATTCGCCAGGCGCGAACGCCGTTTCGGCGGCCTGGTCGCGAAATCAGCCTCGTGAGCGAATCCGACGCCGCACCGGCGGGCGCAAAGCCTGCCCCGAGCAATCTCGTGATGCGAGTCCTCGCAGCACTGGTGCTGGCGCCGGTGACGATCGGATTGGCTTATGCCGGCGGGTGGCTGTGGGCACTGCTCGTCACCCTGATATCGATCGGACTGTTCGCGGAATGGCTGATGGTGGTGGGGGCGGGGTCTGCCGCGCTGACCGGGGTAGGGACGATCGTCATCGCGATGATGGGCTTGTGCGTTGCTGCCGGCGCGCTCAAGACCGCCGTTATCGTGGGCTGCGTCGGTGGCGCGATTCTGACGCTGATTGCGCGCGGCAAGTTCATGTGGGCCGCGACCGGATTTGCCTATGCAGCGGCGGCGCTGCTGGCCTCGATCCTGTTGCGGAAGGATCTCGCCAACGGTTTCGCCGCGTTGATGTTCGTGCTGCTGGTGGTCTGGGCGACTGATATCGGCGGTTATTTCGCCGGCCGTGGCATCGGCGGACCGAAGCTATGGCCGCGCGTCAGCCCCAAGAAGACCTGGGCCGGCGCGTTCGGCGGTTTTGCGGCCAGCCTTGCGGTTGCCGGCGGGTTTGCGGCATTCGGCATCGGAAAAGCAGTCCCGCTGCTGCTCGTCAGTGCCGTCCTGTCGGTGGTATCGCAGGCCGGCGATCTGTTCGAATCCGCGGTCAAACGGCGCTTCGGCGTCAAGGATTCCAGTCACTTAATTCCCGGCCATGGCGGGCTTCTGGACCGCCTGGACGGATTTGTCGCCGCCATCCTGGTGGCATGGATTATCGGCTTCCTTCGCCATGGTGTGCATAGCGCCGGAAGCGGTCTTATGGTTTGGTGAGGATATGAGCGCAGTCCCTTTGCGTAACAACAAGCTCGCTGCGTCCGACATTCGCAGTGTCACGGTTCTCGGCGCCACCGGCTCGATCGGCGACAGCACGATGGATCTGCTGCGCGCCTCGCCCGAGCGCTATCGCGTCGAGGCCCTGACGGCGAACAGCAATGTCGAAGCGCTCGCCAAGCTCGCGAAGGAATTTTCGGCGCGCTTCGTCGCGATTGCGGACGCCTCCAAGCTTGCCGACCTCAAGTCCGCACTCGCCGGCACGAGCACCGAATGCGGCGCCGGCGAAAGCGCGGTCATCGAGGCGGGCGCGCGTCCGGCCGACTGGGTGATGGCCGCCGTTAGCGGTGCAGCCGGATTGAAGCCGGCCTTGGCTGCGGTCGATCGCGGCGCGCATGTCGCGCTCGCCAACAAGGAATGCCTGGTTTGCGCCGGCGATTTCTTCATGCAGCGCGCGGCGAAAGCGGGCGCCTGCATCTTGCCGGCTGATTCCGAGCACAACGCGCTGTTTCAGGCGCTGGCCTCGGGCAATCGCGACGAACTGGTCCGCGTCATCATCACCGCCTCGGGCGGCCCGTTCCGGACCTGGAAGAGCGCCGACATCGAGCAGGCAACCCTCGAGCAGGCCCTCAAGCATCCGAACTGGAGCATGGGCCAGAAGATCACGATCGATTCCGCCTCGATGATGAACAAGGGGCTCGAGGTGATCGAGGCGTCCTACCTGTTCGCGCTGTCGCCTGATGAGATCGACGTGCTGGTGCATCCGCAGTCGATCATCCACGGCATGGTCGAGTTCTCGGACCGCTCGGTGGTCGCCCAGCTCGGCTCGCCCGACATGCGTACGCCGATCGCCCATTGCCTCGGCTGGCCCGACCGGATCAAGGGACCGGCAGCCAAGCTTGATCTCGCCAAGATCGGCCAACTCACCTTCGAGGCGCCTGACTTCGAGCGGTTCCCCGGGCTTCGCCTGGCCTTCGATTCGCTCCGGCACGGCAAGGGGGCGACCACCGTCTACAACGCCGCCAACGAGGTCGCGGTCGCGGCCTTCATCGCCGGCAAGATCCGGTTCGGTGCGATTGCCCGGCTGGTCGAGGCGACGCTGGAAGACTGGATCCGGGGCGGGAACCGCGGCCCGATGACCTCGGCGGATGATGCGATAAACATTGACCATGTTTCGCGAAATAAGGCTGCCGCCCTATTGCCTCAAATTGCCTTAAAGGCATCCTAGATGGTTCGGGGCCAGGGCCTTGCGGCGCTGGATGAGGGAATTCGATGATCGACTTTTTTACCCATAGTTTCAATACGTTGAGCCATGGGATCTTGGGATACGCGGTTCCTTTCCTGTTCGTCCTGACCATCGTCGTGTTCTTCCATGAGCTCGGCCATTTTCTGGTCGCGCGCTGGGCGGGCGTTCGCGTGTTAACGTTCTCGCTCGGCTTCGGCCCTGAGCTGGTCGGTTTCAACGACCGTCACGGCACCCGCTGGAAGCTTTCGGCGATCCCGCTCGGCGGCTACGTCAAGTTCTTCGGCGACGAGAGCGAAGCGTCCACCCCGTCGGCCGAGTCGCTCGCGGCCATGACGGCCGAGGAGCGCGCCGGCAGCTTCCACCACAAGAAGGTCGGTCCGCGCGCAGCCATCGTGGCCGCAGGTCCGATTGCCAATTTCATCCTTGGCGCCCTGATTTTCGCGGGCATGGCCCTGCATTACGGCAAGCCGAGCACGATCGCCCGCGTCGACGGCGTCGTCGCCGATGGCGCGGCGGCTGCCGCAGGCTTCAAGATCGGCGACGTCGTCGTTCAGATCGACGGCAAGCCGATCGAAAGCTTTTCGGACATGCAGCGGATCGTCGCGACCAGCGCCGGTTCGGCGCTGGTTTTCGAGGTGAAGCGGGATGGCGGGTTGGTGTCGCTGACGGCGACGCCGGCGCTGCTCGAGCGCAAGGATCCGTTCGGCAACAGCCATCGCGTCGGCGTGCTCGGCGTCGAGCACAAGTCCCAGGCCGGCGAGGCCTCGACCACGCCGGTCGGGGTGGGCGAGGCGCTCAAGATCGGGGTCCAGCAGGTCTGGTTCATTATCTCCAGCACCTTCAAGTTCCTGGGCTCGCTGTTCACGGGAACCGGCAATCCCAGCGAGGTCAGCGGCGTCATCGGCATCGCCAAGATGTCCGGGCAGGCGGCCAGCGCCGGGTTGCAGTTCCTGATCAACCTCTGCGCTGTGTTGTCGGTTTCGATCGGTCTGTTGAACCTGTTCCCGATCCCGCTGCTCGATGGCGGTCACCTTCTGTTCTACACGGCAGAGGTCGTCCGCGGACGTCCGCTTTCCGAGCGAACCCAGGAGATCGGGTTCCGAATCGGGCTTGGACTGGTACTGATGCTGATGGTGTTCGCAACCTACAACGACATCCTGCGGCTGCCCGGGTCTTGATACGGGCTTTTTTGTGGCGTTGCCATTGAGCAACGTCTTGGAATGAAATTGAAATTGCGGCGCGCTCGGCCGTTTGCGGCGTCGGTGAAATTGGCTACAAGCGGCTTGAACTTGGGGAATCTCCCAGACCGGCTTTGGGGTTGGGTCTGGTACGTTGATAAGGGCGCGTTGCGCATGAAGTTTGGACTGCGACTCCGGGGGGGCTTGCTCGCAACCCTGATCATGTTCGGCGCGCCGGTGGTTGCCCCGGTTGGGGCTGTCTTTGTGTCTTCGCCTGCGCTCGCCCAGACCGTGCAGTCGATTTCCGTCGAAGGAAATCGCCGCGTCGAGGTGGAGACGATCCGCTCGTATTTCAAGCCTGGCCCGGGTGGTCGCCTTGATCAGGGCGCCATCGACGACGGCCTCAAGGCGCTGATTGAAACCGGCCTGTTCCAGGACGTGAAGATCAACCGCGGCGCCGGCGGCGCGCTCGTTGTCTCCGTGGTGGAAAACCCGGTCATCGGGCGCATCGCGTTCGAGGGCAACAAGAAGATCAAGGACGAGCAGCTCACCGCCGAAATCCAGTCCAAGGCCCGCGGCACGTTCTCGCGCGCCATGGTGCAGTCGGACACGCTGCGAATCGCCGAAATCTATCGTCGCTCCGGCCGCTATGACGTGACCGTGGTGCCTGAGATCATCGATCAGCCGAGCAACCGCGTTGACCTCGTCTTCACGATCAACGAAGGCGCCAAGACCGGCGTCAAGTCGATCGAGTTCGTCGGCAACAATGCATTCTCCTCCTACCGCCTGCGCGACGTCATCAAGACGCGCGAAACCAATCTGTTGAGCTTCCTCGGCAGCGGCGACGTCTACGACCCCGACCGCGTCGAGGCCGACCGCGACCTGATTCGCCGCTTCTACCTGAAGAACGGCTTTGCCGACGTTCAGGTCGTGGCCGCGCTCACCGAATACGATCCGCAGAAGAAGGGCTTCAACGTCACCTTCAAGATCGAGGAAGGCTCGCAGTACCGCGTCGGCAGCATCGATTTCCGCACCAGCATCCCGAACTTCGACGCGAGCTCGCTGCGCGGCTTCTCGCGCGTCAATATCGGTTCGCTCTACAACGTCGAAGCGGTCGAGAAATCGGTCGAGGAGATGCAGATCGAGGCCTCCCGCCGCGGTTATGCCTTCGCGGTGGTGCGTCCGGGCGGCGATCGCAATTTCGACGCTCACACCGTCTCGGTCGTGTTCAACGTCGACGAGGGTCCGCGCACTTATATCGAGCGCATCAATATTCGCGGTAACACCCGTACCCGTGACTATGTGATCCGTCGCGAATTCGACATCTCGGAGGGTGACGCCTACAACCGGGCGCTGGTCGACCGCGCCGAGCGCCGCCTGAAGAACCTCGACTACTTCAAGACCGTGAAGATCACGACGGAGCCGGGCTCCTCCAGCGACCGCGTCGTCCTGGTCGTCGATCTCGAAGAGAAATCGACCGGCGACTTCTCGGTCTCGGGCGGTTACTCCACCACCGACGGCGCGCTCGCCGAGGTCTCGGTCTCCGAGCGTAACCTGCTGGGCCGCGGCCTGTTCGCCAAGGCCTCGGTGACCTATGGTCAGTACGCCCGCGGCTACTCGCTGTCGTTCGTCGAACCCTATCTGCTCGACTATCGCGTCGCGCTCGGCCTCGACCTCTATCAGCGCACCCAGCTGTCCAACAGCTACATCTCCTACGGCACCAAGACGCTGGGCTTCTCGCCGCGCCTCGGCTTCCAGTTGCGCGAGGACCTGGCACTCCAGCTGCGCTATTCGATCTACCGGCAGGAAATCACGCTGCCGTCCTTCCTGGCGAACTGTAACAACGTGCTCGGTTCGGCGGCCTTCAACCCGAGCCCGGCATTTGCTGCGTCGCAGACCCCGCCGATCGACCTGAGCTCGACCAATGGCCTTGGCTGCTACAATGACGGCGAAGCCTCGCTGCCGGTGCGCAAGGAGCTTGCGAACGGCAAGACGCTGACCTCGGCGCTCGGCTACACGCTGACCTACAACACGCTCGACAACAACAAGAACCCGACCGATGGTCTGCTGGTCGACTTCAGGCAGGACTTCGCCGGCGTCGGCGGCGACGTCTCCTACCTGAAGACCGTCGTCGATGCGAAATACTACCAATCCCTGGTGTCGGATCTTATCGGCGTCGTCCATCTTCAGGGCGGTATCCTGAACAAGGTCGGCAGCGACGATCTGCGCATGCTGGATCACTTCCAGATGGGGCCGAACCTCGTCCGCGGCTTTGCGCCGAACGGCATCGGTCCGCGCGATTTGAATCCCTTTGGTACGCAGGACGCGCTCGGCGGCACCAAATATTGGGGCGCTTCGCTGGAATTGCAGATGCCATTCTGGTTCCTGCCGAAGGAGGTGGGGCTGAAGGGCGCGGTCTACGCCGACGCCGGTGGTCTCTTCGATTACCAAGGTCCGACGACGTGGTCCGTGACCAACGAAATGACCACGACCAGGAATTCCTCCTGTACGCCATCGACCGTCAATCCGAGCAGCGCTGGAACCTGTACCGGCCTGGTGTATGACAATGGCAATGTGGTTCGCTCGTCGGTCGGTGTCGGTCTGATCTGGGCCTCGCCGTTCGGTCCGCTGCGCTTCGACTACGCAGTGCCGCTTACCAAGGGCAAGTATGACCGCGTGCAGGAATTCCGGTTCGGCGGCGGCACCTCGTTCTAATTCGATCAGCAGGGCATGACCCGGCCGATTGGGAAATCCCTCCGGGAGTTCCCTGGGGCCGGTCGCCAAAAAGATCGTGCTCAATCCGTGAGATAAGGCATGATGCGGGCCAATCCGCTTCATGCCGAAGCCGGACCGCGACGGGGTGGAATGGCGCAGCCGACCTTCTTCAAACAGCCGCCGGCCTCAACGCTGGCTGACATCGCCGCGCAGACCAAGGCGCAGCTGGTCGACCCCAGCAGGGGCGGTCATGTCATCACGGGCCTTGCTTCGCTCGACGAAGCCGGCCCGATGCATTTGGCGTTCTTCGACAACCTCAAATATGCCGATGAGCTGAAAGCGACCAAGGCTGGCGCCTGCCTGGTCAGCCCCCGTTTCGAAGCCCAGGTGCCTCCGCATGTCGCGGTGTTGCGGGCGGCGCAGCCGTTCCGCGCCTTCGTCGGGATCGCCCGGGAATGGCACGGCGATGCGCTGCGCCCGCAGTCCTGGTTCGGCAATGACGGCATTGCGCCATCGGCCGTCATCGACCCCTCGGCGCGGCTGGAGGACGACGTCATCGTCGAGCCACTGACCGTCATCGGTCCTGATGTCGAGATCGGCAGCGGCACCGTGATCGGCGCCGGCGTGGTGCTTGGCCCTGGCGTCAAGATCGGACGGGACTGCAATGTCGGCGCCCGCACCGCCGTCCAGTGCGCGCTGATTGGCAACAACGTGCTGATCCATCCGGGCTGCTCGATCGGCCAGGACGGCTACGGCTTCATCTTCTTCGGCCCGGAGGGCCATTTGAAAGTGCCGCAGACCGGCCGTGTTCTGATCCAGAACAATGTGGAAGTCGGCGCCGGCACCACCATCGATCGCGGATCCTTGCGCGACACCGTGATCGGCGAGGGCACCAAAATCGACAATCAGGTCCAGATCGGCCACAATGTGACGATTGGCCGGAACTGCCTGCTGGCGGCCCAGATCGGGCTCGCGGGCAGCCTGACCATCGGCGACAACGTCGCGCTGGGAGCCAAGGTTGGCATCAACAATCACCTCAAGATCGGCGACGGGGCCCAGGTCACCGCGATGAGCGGCGTCAAGGATGACATCCCGCCGAACGGTCGCTGGGGCGGTTTCTTTGCCAAGCCCACCAAACAATGGTTCAAGGAAATCATCGCAGTGGAGCGCCTGGTACGCGACGGCAAGGTCGATCCGAAGGATGAGGGACGGGAATGACGGCGGAATCACCTGTTAAGTTCGAGCTGGTCGATATCAATGCGATCCTCCAGACCTTGCCGCACCGTTTTCCGATGCTGCTGATCGACAGGGTCATCAACATCCGGGCCGATTACAGCGGCATTGGCATCAAGAACGTCACCTTCAACGAGCCGGCCTTCCAGGGACATTTCCCCGAGCGTCCGGTCTATCCCGGCGTCATGATGATCGAGGCGATGGCGCAGACCGCCGGCGTGATCGGCATCAAGTCGGTCGAGGGCACCGAGAAGCCGCGGGCGGTGTATTTCCTCACCATCGACAAGTGCAAGTTCCGCAAGCCCGTGCTGCCGGGCGATACCATCGAGTATCACATGCGCTCGGTCGGCCGCCGCAAGGCCATGTGGTGGTTTCACGGCGACGCCAAGGTCAACGGTCAGGTCGTCGCCGAGGCCGATGTCGGAGCGATGCTGACGGACTGAGGCTGAATCAGCTCCCCCGAGTGCGTTCTCGAGGCACGCAGGCGTAACGGGCGGCGGTGACATCGCGCTTGATGTTCTGGTTGAAGAACTGGCCCATCGACGGTGCGCCCAGCAGGCGCTCGACCGTACCTGCCGTCACGCCACAATAGCGGTCATAGGCGCCCTTCACGGCTACGATGAGGTCCTGCTGCGCGCGGTCGTAACAGACGCGCTGGAGCACGGTGCTGCGGGTGATGTCGCGGCACTCGAACGTCTTGAGATCGACAAGGCGGTGTTCGCCGGTCTCGATCGTCTCGGATATGATCGGCGCGGTCGCCAGCTGCGCCAGCAAGATTGCAACGGCCCTGACCACGATAACTTCAAGCTCCACATGAACGCGTTGACGGATAAGATTGCCGGCTCATCCGGCAGCTGAAACAGGCGGATATGATACGTCACTGGACAGATCGGGCATAGTCGCGCTAACCAGCGGAAAACCGAGCGACTTCAACACCTAATCAGACCTTCTTGATGAGTCAGATTGCTTGATGAGTAAGATTGATCCTACCGCACGGGTCGAGGACGGCGCCGTGATCGGCGAGGGGACCGAGATCGGGCCCTACTGCATGATCGGCCCCAATGTCGTGATCGGCGCGAACTGCAAGCTGATCGGGCATGTGCACATCACGGCGCAGACGTCCATCGGCGACAATTGCACCATCTATCCCTTCGTCTCGTTGGGGACACCGCCGCAGTCGCTGAGCTATCGCGGCGAGCTGACGAAGCTCGCGATCGGTTCGGGCTGCACGCTTCGCGAATCCGTGACCATGAATGCCGGCACCGTCGCCGGCGGCGGCATCACCACGGTCGGCGACCGCGGCTATTTCATGAATTGCAGCCACGTCGGGCACGACTGCCATGTCGGCAACGATGTGATCTTCGCGACCTCGGCGACGCTCGGCGGTCACGCCGAGATCGGCGACTTCGTCTTCATCGGCGGCCTGTCTGCGGTGCATCAGTTTACCCGCATCGGGCCGCAGGTCATGGTCGGCGGCGTCTGCGGCGTGCGCGACGACATCATTCCGTTCGGCCTCGTCAACGGCCAGTACGCCGCGCTCGAGGGCCTCAACATCATCGGCATGAAGCGCCGCAAGTTTACCAAGCAGCGGCTGGCGATTGTGCGTGGGTTCTACCAGAAGCTCTTCCACGGCTCCGGCATGTTCGCGGAACGCCTCGCGGCTGTGCAGCCGTTGGCGGGCGAAGATCCCGCGATCGCCGAAATCCTCGACTTCATCGGCAAGGGCAAGCATCGCCCGCTCTGTCTTCCCGCCATTGCGAAGTGATCCTGGGATGGCCGCGGTCATGACATCGGCGGCTTCGGAGATTTCATCACCGGTCGGCGTCGTCGCCGGCGGCGGCGCGATGCCGTTCGCTGTCGCCGAGTCGCTCGCCGCGCGCGGCATCACGCCGGTGCTGTTTCCGTTACGGGGTGCCTGCGATCCGGCGCTGGTCGAGAAATTCCGCCATCGCTGGATCTCGGTTGGCCAGCTTGGCCGCGCCATGCGGCTGTTTCGTGAGGAGGGCTGCCGCGACCTGATCTTCATCGGCACGCTGGTGCGGCCGTCGCTCACCGAGATCCGCTTCGACATCAAGACGCTGCGATTGATCGGCAACGTCATCCGTGCTTTCCGCGGCGGCGACGATCATCTGTTGTCCGGCGTCGGGCGGATCCTCGAGCAGGACGGCTTTCGCATGGTCGGCATCAAGGACGTTGCTCCCGACCTGTTGATGCCCGAAGGCTGCATCACTCGGGCCTGGCCGGCCGACAACGCCAAGGGCGACATCGAGCGCGGGCGCGCGGTGCTCTCCGCGCTTGGACCGTTCGACATCGGCCAGGCCGCGGTGGTGATCGACGGTCATGTGGTAGCGGTCGAGGACATCGAGGGCACCGATGCGCTGCTGGCGCGCGTGGCGCGGCTGCGCGAGGAGGGCCGGATCCGCGCTGCCACGGGGCGCGGCGTGCTGGTGAAGGCGCCGAAGAGCGGCCAGGATCTGCGCTTCGACCTGCCGACGATCGGCCCGCGCACAATCGAGGGCGTCGCCAAGGCCGGGCTTGCCGGCGTCGCCGTCATCGCCGGCAACACCATTGCCGCCGAACCGCAGGCGATGATCGGGTTTGCGGACGCCAAATATCTCTTCGTCGTCGGACTGCCCGCGTGATGCAGACCCGCGATCCGAAGCGGAAGATCTTTTTGATCGCGACGGAGGAATCCGGCGACAGGCTGGGCTCGGCGCTGATGAAGGTGCTGCGTCAGCGCCTCGGCGATGGCGTCGCATTCGAGGGCGTCGGCGGCCGCACCATGGCGCGCGAGGGGCTGGAGACGCTGTTTCCGATCGAGGAGCTTTCGATCGTCGGTCTTGCCGCGGTGGTGCAGCAGCTGCCGAAGATCTTGCGGCTGATCCGCGAGACCGCGGATGCCGTGAACGAGGCTGCGCCCGATGCGCTCGTCATCATCGACAGTCCGGATTTCACGCACCGCGTGGCCCGCCGCGTGCGTGCGAAGAATCCGGCCATCCCTGTGATCGACTATGTCTCGCCCTCGGTCTGGGCGTGGCGGCCGGGCCGCGCGCGCGCCATGCTCGGCTATGTCGATCACGTGCTCGGTCTGCTGCCCTTCGAGCCGGAGGAATATCGCAAGCTCGGCGGGCCGCCATGCAGCTATGTCGGCCATCCCCTGATCGAACAATTGCCGTCGCTGCGGCCTGATGCGGACGAGCAAGAGCGTCGCGAGGCTGAAACGCCGGTGCTGCTGGTGCTGCCCGGCAGCCGTCGCAGTGAGATCCGGCATCATCTCGATGTATTTGGCGCGGCACTCGGCCGGTTGCAGGCTGATGGCGTTGCGTTCGAATTGATGCTGCCGACTATGTCGCATCTCGAAGCCACCATCCGCGCGGGCGTCGCGAGCTGGCCGGTCAAGCCGCAGATCGTGGTCGGCGAGGCCGAGAGGCGCGCCGCGTTCAGGATCGCGCGCGCAGCGCTGGCGAAGTCGGGCACGGTGACGCTGGAACTCGCGCTTTCGGGCATTCCGATGGTGACGGCCTATCGCGTCGGTGCGATGGAGGCCTTCATCCTGCGCCGCGCGATCCAGGTCTCTTCGGTGATCCTCGCCAATCTCGTGATCGGCAAGGACGTCATCCCCGAATATCTTCAGGAAGACTGCACGCCGGAGAAGCTCGCTGGCGCGCTTTCCGAGGTGCTGACGGAGACGCCGATGCGACGGCAACAGGTCGAAGCCTTCGCGCAGCTCGACACCATCATGTCGACCGGCAACAAAACGCCGAGCGTGCTCGCCGCCGACATCGTGCTCGCGACGATGCGGAAGGGGCGGGCCGGCAGCTAGGCCAAGCCGCCATCCACGCGGAAACACTGGCAGCTGATGCGCCGGCTCGCGTCTGAGGCAAGGAAAAGCGCCATGTCGGCGATATCGTCGGGTGTCACCGCGTCGGGTACGGCCTGGCGCGTGCGCATTTCGGTGATGACCCGCTCGTCCGGATACCACAGCCGGCGCTGCCGCTCGGTGATCACCATCCCCGGCGCGATGGCGTTGACGCGGATGCGGTCGGCGCCGAACTTGCGGCCCAGCGAATTGGTGAAGCCGACGATCGCCGCCTTGGCCCCGGCATAGACCGGCAGCGCCGGTGCGCCGCGCATCCAGGCCACCGACGACATATTGATGATCGAGCCGCCGCCGCGCGCCTGCATCTGCGGCACCACGGCCTGTGCGGCAAAGAAGACGTGCTTGAAGTTGACGCCGATCATCCAGTCGAAATCCGCCGGCGTCACGTCTGAAAGCACCTGGCGCTGGTCGTTGGCGGCGTTGTTGACGAGGACCGCAGCATCGCCAAGCGAACCCTGTACCTTTGCCAGTGCAGCACGCAGGGCGTCGATATCCATGAGGTCGCAGGGCACGAACAGCGGTGCCGTGCGAGAGGTCTTCGCCAACTCCTGCGCCAGCGCTTCGCCCGCTTGGGTGTCGAGATCGAGGAAGGCGACACGCGCGCCCTGAGCGGCAAACGCGCGCGTAAAGGCGGCGCCGATGCCGCTGGCGCCTCCGGTGATCACCACCACGCGATTGGCGAGGTCGGCATAGGTCGTCTGGGTCATGCGATCAGTCGCTCCGTCTCGGGGTCGAACAGGCAAATGCGGCGGGTATCGAGCGCGAAGGAGGCGGTCGCGCCCGGTGTGGGCCGGATGTCCGGCGAGATGCGTGCCTGCGCGGGCTCGCCGCCAAGCCGCAGCAGAACGATGGTCTCGGCGCCCGTGGGTTCGACCAGCTCGACCGGCGCGGTGACGATGACGGGCGCGCCGGTAGCGCCAGAGAACACGCGGTCGCCTTCGGCGATGCATTCCGGCCGGATCCCGAGCACGACCTCGCGGCCGACATAGGATGATGCTGCCTCATAGCCCTGCAGGCGGATGCGGACTTCATCTGGCCGGCCTGCGCCGATCACCACCACGAGCCCTCCGGCGTCGGTCTCGAGCCGGGCCGGCATCGTGTTCATCGGCGGTGAACCCATGAAGCGCGCGACGAACAGATTGGCCGGATAGCGATAGATGGTGTCCGGATCGGCGAATTGCTGCACGACGCCGCGATGCATCACGGCGATGCGGGTTGCCATCGTCATCGCCTCGATCTGGTCGTGGGTGACATAGATGATGGTGGCGCCGATGCGCTGGTGCAGCCGCTTGATCTCCATGCGCATCTCGACGCGCAGCTTGGCGTCGAGGTTGGAGAGCGGCTCGTCGAACAGGAAGAGCAGGGGATCGCGCACCAGCGCCCGCCCCATCGCCACGCGCTGGCGCTGGCCGCCGGACAATTGCGACGGCTTGCGGCCGAGCAGCGGCTCGATCTGGAGGAGACGGGCGACATTCGCCAGCGCCTTCTCCTGCTCCGCCTTGGCGACACCTCGGCATTCCATGCCGAATGTGATGTTCTGGCGCACTGTCATCGACGGATAGAGCGCGTAGGACTGGAACACCATGGCGATGTCGCGGTCCTTGGGCGGCACGTCATTGACGACGCGCCCGCCGATCTCGATCGTGCCGTCACTCGCGCGATCGAGCCCCGCGACAATGTTGAGCAGCGTGGACTTGCCGCAGCCGGACGGCCCGACCAGCACTGTGAACTCGCCGCTCTCGATATCGAGATCGATGCCTTTCAGCACCTCCAGATTGGCGTAGCGCTTGGACAGGGCGCGAATGCTCAATGCTGTCATGACATATCCATCATTTCACTGCGCCGGCGGTAAGGCCGCGAACAAAGTACCTGCCGCCGAACAGATAGATCAGCAAAGTCGGCAGGGCTGCGATGATCACCGCTGCGCTCTGCACGCCATGCTGGGGAATATCTGCGACCGCGGCAGACAGCGCGATGAGTGCGGCCGTGACGGGCTGCTGCTGGCCGGTCGTGAAGGTCACGCCAAAGAGGAACTCGTTCCAGATATGGGTGAACTGCCAGATCACCGTGACGATCAGGATCGGAGACGAGAGCGGCAGAATGATCCGCCAGAAGATGCGAAAGAATCCGGCGCCGTCGATGCGCGCGGCCCGGATCAGTTCGTGCGGAATGGCGATATAATAGTTTCGACAGAACAGCACGGTGAAGGAGAGCCCCTGGATGGTGTGAATCAGCACCAGACCCGTCAGCGTATTAATGAGGCCGATGTCCCGCAGCACGATGGTCCAGGGCAGCAGGCGCATCTGCTGCGGAAGGAAGAGGCCGAGCGTCACGATGCCATAGATCCAGTTGTCGCCGCGAAAGCGCCAGAGCGACACGGCGTAACCGGCGACGGCACCAAGCAGGGTAGAGACGATGGTCGCGGGAATCGTGATCAGCGCGGAGTTCAGCATATACGGCCGGATGCCAGAGCATGTCTCGGCGACGCAGAAGCCGCTCCAGGCGAGGGCGTAATTGCCCCAGGCCAAATGTTGCGGCCAGCCGATCATCGACCCCTGTGCGATCTCCTCGTTCGTCCGGAGCGAGTTCAGCACGACGACGACCAGCGGCGCGAGATAGCCTGCCGCGAACAATGTCACGACGAGATAGATCAGGATGCGGCCCGGCGTGAAGGATCGGTCACGCATGGTTGGCCTGCCGTCGTTGGACATAACGCCACGCCGCATAGGGCAGCAGCACCGCGAGCAGGATCAGCAGCATCAGGACCGCCGCTGCGGCACCGCGGCCGAGCTGGCTGCGCTGGAACATCAAATCATAGACGACGAGGGCCGGTAGCTGGGTCGCGATTCCCGGTCCGCCATTGGTGAGTGCGCGGACGAGGTCGAAGGCCGAAATCGCAAACTGCAACTGGATCACGACGACGGTGATGGTGATCGGCCAAAGCGTCGGCAGGATGACGCGCCAATAGGTTCGGATCGGCCCGGCGCCATCGATCTGCGCGGCCTTGATGATGTCGGCATCGACGGAGCGAAGGCCGGCCAGGAAGAGGGCCATGGCGAAGCCGGAGGATTGCCAGATCGCAGCGATCACGATGGTCCAGATCGCCATGTCGCGGTTGACGAGCCAGTCGAAGTGGAAGGCAGTCCAGCCGAGGTCATGGGCGAGCTTTTCGATCCCGATGCCGGGATTGAGAAGCCAGCTCCAGACCGTGCCCGTGACGACGAACGACACGGCCAAGGGATACAGGAAGATGGTCCGCAGCACGTTTTCGCCGCGAATGCGCTGATCGAGCAGGATCGCGAGCAGGAGGCCGGTGATCAGGCTGAGCAGCACGAAGGCGATGCCGAACAGCAGCAGATTGTCGAAGGCAATCTGCCAGTTCCGCGACGCGAGGACCGCGGTGTAGTTGCGCAGGCCAACCCAGCCCGAGACCGGAATGAGGGTGGACGGCGTGAACGAAATCCAGATCGTCCAGATCGAAAACGAAATGAGGTGCGCTGCTGACAACAGCAGCGGCACCCAGATCATGAGATATTCGGGCAGCCGGCGCACCGCTTCAGAGGTCGCCGACCGGCCCGGTTGCGTTGCTGTCGAGGCGGCGTTGGTCAACGCGAGCTCTCGACGGCCTCGGCGAGGCGCGTGACAGCCTCCTCCGGCTTGATCGTCTTGTTCTTCACATATTCGGTGATGACGTCGATCATCGCAGCGGTGAGGCCGTTTTCCTGCGCCATGTTGTGCGCAACGCTCAGGACGGCCTGGTTGCTGGCGACCGCGTCTTTCAGCGCTGCTGCGGTCCGCCGCTGGCCATCCGACCAGCCTTCACCGGACAGATCGACATCGGTGCGCACGGGGATCGATCCGGTGATCTGCGAGTACATGGTCTGGATCGCCGGATCCATCACGAGCTGAGCCATCAGCATCTGGCCGGCCTGGAGGTCGGCCTCCTTGCGCTGCCAGAAGATGAAGGCATCGGCATTCAACAGGAACACCGGCTTGCTATTGTCACTGGGGCCGGGGGTGATGACGTAGTCGTCGAACTTGAAACCGGCGTTCTTCAACACGCCCTGTGCCCAGCCGCCCATGATCAACATGCCCATGTCGCCATCGACGAAACGCTTCAGATTGGTGGCATAGGGTTGGGCGCCGACATTGGGGTCACACCAGTCGGCGATCTTGCGCGTCTGTGCGAAGGCCGCCTTGATCTCGGGCCCCTGCAGGGCCTTCTTGTCGAGATTCATGATGGCAGCGCGGTATGCCGTCGGGCTGATGCCGGCGAAGGAGGCCTCGAACTTTTGCCCGTCATCGGGGCGGGTGCCGCCGTTGGCGATGGGATAGGCCATGCCGGCCGACTTCATTTTCTCGGCAAGAGCATTGAAGTCAGCCCAGGTGACGGGGACCTTGTCCGCCTTGGCCTTGTCCATCCCGCGCTTGGAGAGAAACAGCATGTTCGTGCTGTAGATCTGCAGGGGCAGCGCGATCCACTTGCCCGCCGGCTTGTGCAGTTTTGCAAGGTCCGGCGCGACGACCTTCTCGTAGCCCGCAGCCGCGACCACGGCGTCGAGATCGACGGTCGGAGCGATCTTCGACCAGGCGGCAATCTCGGGACCCTTGAGCTGCGAGCAAGCCGGCGGATCGCCGGCGATGATCTGGGCCCGCAGCTTGTTCATCATCTCGGTGGTGAAGCCGGGGACGGGCGAGTGCTGCCAGATGCCGCCTTTCTCCTCGAACTTCTTGCCGAGCGCCGTGATGGCGGCTCCATCGCTGCCCGCGGACCATTGCGAGATTGCGGTGAGGCGCGGCTTGACCGCGCCTTGCGCGCGGGCGAGGGCCGGAAACGCAAGTGCGGCAGCGGATCCAGCGAGCAGACGACGCCGTGTTGTTGTGATTGGCATGGCAGTTTCTCCCGGGTGTGAAGTTGTTTGCGCGATTTTGGCGCTGTTGTTGGCGTGCGCGAGCCGCACGCGGCTTACGTCATGTCAGGCAGCCTCCGTCGATGCGGACGGCATTCCGCCAGATCTCGCCAGGCAGAACCCAGCGAAGGCGAGGGCTGCCTGCGGATCATTGCCGTTCGAGGGCGGAACGAAGGCGAGCGACATTTGCGCCAGTTTCCGTCCGCCCAACAGGCATGCATCGATCCCGTCAACGACGGCTTTTCGGTCATCTTCCGTGAGAAGCGATGGCCAGCCGCTGACGACAACGCCGCGGCATGGCTTGACGTTCAATGTGTTGCCGATGGCAAGGCCAAGCCGGAAGAGGCGCTGGCGCAATTCCTGGCGAACCCGTGCTGTGAGGGGGATCGTGGTCACCCAATCACTGCCGAGCTGGAGCAGTTCGGCCTCGGTGGTGCGCAGCAGCTCGGCCAGCGCCGGCAGCGACGTGTAGGCTTCGACGCAGCCATGATGACCGCAGCGGCAGCGGGGGCCGCCGGTTCCGAACACCATGTGGCCGAGCTCGACCGGGTCGAGCGCGTCATCTTCGATCGGATCGTCCACCCAGGCGCCGGCGACGCCCTGGCCGACGAACACGAACAGATGCGCGTCGTCGAACGGGTAGTTGTCCGTGCGGCAACGATGGAAAGTGGCGTGCGCCACCACCGAATTGGTGAAAGTGACCGGCACACCCGCGAACAGTTCGCCGAACATGTCGCCGATCCGTTCGACATCGCAGGGAATGATCGGGTTGCCGAACTCACTCAGCCGGCCGAGGCCTGGAACGGTGACGCCGACCTGCGCTAGTCCGATGCGGCGCCGCCGTGTCCAGTCTCGCAGCAAGACCAGCGCCTCGCGAAATACGCGGCCGACGGATTCGACGGTCGGCTTCTTCGGCAGCGGCACGCGCTCGGTGTAATGCAGTTCGCCCGACAGACCGCCAACGCCGACGCTGAGCCAGCGTTCGGTGAGCTCGAGCGCCGCGAGCGCCACCGTACGATCGAGCGACACCAGACCCGTCGGGCCGCCGACATAAGGGGCAGGGCGCCTGACTTCCTCGATCAGGCCTTCTGCTTTCAGATCAAACAGGATGCGCGACAGGCTCGCTTCGGACAGGCGCACGGCCTTTGCCAGCGGCGGCCGGAACGAGCCGCCGGACTGCAGTAGATGAGTCAAAATGGCAGCGCGCGTCTGCCGCCGACTTCTCGGCTGCTCCGGCATTTCCATCCCTATCGTCATTCTTACTTAGGGTAAGAATTTGCCCGCGGAGCGTTTCAACTGTCAAGCGCTTGTCGGCGTGATGCGTGCACTTGTTGTTGTGCGGGGCACAAGACGAGGGGCGGCCTCATCAGTTCGTAGGGTGCGCAAACGAAAACGGCGCCATCGTGAGATGGCGCCGTTTCGAAAGCCTTGTCGGCCAGGACTTACTTGCGATCCTTCATCGCGACGTAGTCGCGGCGGGTGACGCCGGTGTAGAGCTGGCGCGGACGGCCGATCTTCTGCTGCGGGTCCTCGATCATCTCGCTCCACTGGCTGATCCAGCCAACGGTGCGGGCGACCGCGAACAGCACGGTGAACATCGAGACCGGGAAGCCCATCGCCTTCAGCGTGATGCCCGAATAGAAGTCGACGTTCGGGTACAGCTTGCGGTCGATGAAGTACTGGTCGCTGAGCGCGATCTTCTCGAGCTCGAGCGCCACCTTCAGCATCGGATCGTCGCCATGACCGGTCTCCTTGAGCACGGCGTGACACATCTTCTGCATGATCTTGGCGCGCGGATCGTAGTTCTTGTAGACGCGATGACCGAAGCCCATCAGGCGGACTTCAGAATTCTTGTCCTTCACCTTGGCAATGAACTCGGGGATCTTGTCGACGGAGCCGATCTCGGCGAGCATCGCAAGCGCGGCTTCGTTGGCGCCGCCATGGGCCGGGCCCCAGAGGCAGGCGATGCCGGCGGCGATGCAGGCGAACGGGTTGGCGCCGGAGGAGCCGGCGATACGCACCGTCGAGGTCGAGGCGTTCTGCTCGTGGTCGGCATGCAGGATGAAGATCTTGTCCAGCGCGTCGGCGAGCACCGGATTGATCTTGTACTCCTCGCACGGCACGGCGAAGCACATGTTGAGGAAGTTCTCGGCGAAGGTGAGCGAGTTCTTCGGATACACGAAGGGCTGGCCGACCGTGTACTTGTAGGCCATCGCCGCCAGCGTCGGGATCTTCGCGATCATGCGCATGGAAGCGATCATGCGCTGCTTCGGATCATTGATGTCGGTGGAGTCGTGGTAGAACGCGGCGAGCGCGCCGACCGAAGCCACCATCACGGCCATCGGATGGGCGTCGCGGCGGAAGCCCTGGAAGAACCGGGCCATCTGTTCGTGCACCATCGTGTGATGGATCACGCGATCGTCGAAATCCTTCTTCTGCGCGGCGGTCGGCAGGCTCCCGTAGAGCAGCAGATAGCAGGTCTCGAGGAAGTCGCCGTTCTCGGCGAGCTGCTCGATCGGGTAGCCGCGGTATTCCAGCACGCCAGCGTCACCGTCGATATAGGTGATCTTGGACTGGCAGCTCGCGGTCGAGGTGAAGCCGGGATCGTAAGTGAACAGGCCGGACTGGCCGTACAGCTTGCCGATATCGATGACATCAGGTCCGACGCTGCCGCTGTGAATCGGAAGATCGTAATTCTTGTTTCCGACCGTCAGCGTGGCGGTCTTGTTGCTTGGTTTTGCGTCCATCGTTGGTCCCCGATGTGTGGTGAAACGGGCCGGAGCCGGAGGCCCCCGGGAAGAAGATGGGGCAGGCCGGATGTTCCAGAATGTACGGGGAGATGGGTATATTATTGCTGTGTGCGCTGCAAGATCATGGCAGCCATGGCCTCCTTACGCCTTAGACTAGTCCGTGGACTGATCCTTGAGCCGGCCAAGGCTTTCCTGGCGTCCGAGCACGTCCAAAACCTCAAATATGCCTGGTGATGTGGTGCGGCCGGTCAGCGCCGCCCGTAACGGTTGGGCGACTGCGCCGAGCTTGAGACTATTTTCCTCGGCAAAAGCGCGCAGCGCGGCTTCCGTGGCGGCGCCGCTCCAGCTCTCGACATTCTCCAGCGCGGAATGAAGCTGGCCGATCAGCTTGCGGTTCTCAGGCGTCAGCAGGGCTGCCGCCTTGGGATCGAGCTGCAACGGCCGGTCGGCGAAGATGAAGTAGGCGCCGTCGATCAGCTCGATCAGCGTTTTGGCGCGCTCCTTCAGGGCCGGCATGGCCTTGAGAAGCTGGGCGCGCGTGGTGTCGTTTAACTTGGCCTTAATCTCGTCGCGGGCGGGCACGACGTGATCGAGCACGTCCTCGAACATCTTCACAAGCGATTGATCGTCGGCATGGCGGATGTAATGGCCGTTGAGATTCTCCAGCTTGGCGAAATCGAAGCGGGCGGCAGCACGGCCGACGCTTGCGAGATCGAACGCGGCGATCATCTCCTCGGTCGAGAAGAGTTCCTGGTCGCCATGGCTCCAGCCGAGCCGCACGAGGTAGTTGCGCAGCGCCGCCGGCAGGTACCCCATGGCGCGATAGGCATCGACGCCGAGCGCGCCGTGCCGCTTGGAGAGTTTCGAGCCGTCCGGGCCGTGGATCAGGGGGATGTGCGACATGCTCGGCAGCGCCCAGCCCATCGCATCGTAGATCTGCTTCTGGCGGGCGGCATTGATCAGGTGGTCGTCGCCGCGGATGACGTGGGTCACGCCCATATCGTGGTCGTCCACGACCACCGCGAGCATGTAGGTCGGGTTGCCATCGCCGCGCAGCAGAACGAGGTCGTCGAGGTTCTCATTCTGCCAGACCACGCGGCCCTGCACCTGGTCCTCGATCACGGTCTCGCCGGTCTGCGGCGCGCGCAGGCGGATGGTCGGCTTGACGTCGGACGGTGCCGTTGCCGGGTCGCGGTCGCGCCACAGGCCGTCATAGAGACGGGTGCGGCCCTCCGCGCGCGCCTTCTCGCGCATCGCGGTCAGCTCCTCGACGGTGGCATAGCAGCGATAGGCCTTGCCATCGGCAAGCAGCTGCTCGGCGACCTCGCGATGCCGGGCGGCGCGGCTGAACTGATAGATGACATCGCCATCCCAGCCGAGCTCCAGCCATTTCAGGCCGTCCAGAATTGCGCCGATCGCGGCCTCGGTGGAACGCTCCCGGTCGGTGTCCTCGATCCGGAGCAGCATCTTGCCGCCGCGCTTCTTCGCATAGAGCCAGTTGAACAGCGCGGTGCGGGCGCCTCCGATATGGAGGAAGCCGGTCGGCGAGGGAGCAAAGCGGGTGACGACGGAATCGGTCATTCTTGGCGGGGCCTATGCATTGGAAGCGGTGGTATATAACAGGACCGGCGCATAACTAAAGCCCGGCAGCGGACCGCCAAGTCCATGCTTAAGCCCTTGGCTCAGCCACGCGAATTTGGCAGAAGGACCGCTGATTTCCCTACAGGATTTTCGTAATGACAGAACCGGTGGCGACTGAGGTTGGGCGCGATTTCATTCGTGACATCATCCAGGCCGACCTCGATCAGGCCAGGTACAAGGAGATCGTGACTCGGTTCCCGCCGGAGCCGAACGGTTACCTGCATATCGGCCACGCCAAGTCGATCGCCCTCAATTTCGGCATCGCCCAGGAGTTTCCCGGGCGCTGTCACCTGCGCTTCGACGACACCAATCCGGTCAAGGAAGAGCAGGAATATATCGATTCCATCCAGGCCGACGTGCACTGGCTCGGTTACGACTGGGGCAAGAACCTGTTCTTCGCTTCGGACTATTTCGACCGCCTGTACGAATGGGCGGAGAAGCTGATCCGCGATGGCCTGGCCTATGTCGACGACCAGTCCCAGGAGGAGATTCGCCTCGCGCGCGGCACGCTGACCGAGCCCGGCAAGAACTCCCCGTTTCGCGACCGCACGGTGGATGAGAATCTCGACCTGTTCCGCCGCATGAAGGCGGGTGAATTCCCGAATGGCGCGCGCGTGCTGCGGGCCAAGATCGAAATGTCTTCGGGCAACATCAATCTGCGCGACCCCGTGCTGTACCGCATCCTGCATGCGCACCATCCGCGCACCGGCACCAAGTGGAGCATCTATCCAAGCTACGACTATGCCCACGGCCAGTCGGATGCGATCGAGGGCATCACGCACTCGATCTGCACGCTGGAGTTCGAGGACCACCGGCCGCTCTATGACTGGTTCATCGAAAAGCTGCCAGTGCCGTCGAAGCCGCACCAGTACGAAATGGCGCGGCTCAACATCACCTACACGCTGCTGTCCAAGCGCGTGCTGACCCAGCTCGTCCGCGACGGCCATGTCGCCGGCTGGGATGATCCGCGCATGCCGACCATGGCGGGCATGCGCCGCCGTGGCGTGCCGCCGGCAGCACTTCGCGAGTTCATCAAGCGCATCGGCGTCGCCAAGGCCAACAGCGTCGTCGATGTCGGCATGCTGGAGTTCTGCATCCGCGAGGAGCTCAATCGCACGTCGCAGCGGCGCATGGGCGTGCTGCGGCCGCTCAAGGTCGTGATCGAGAACTATCCCGAAGGGCAGACCGAGGAGCTCGAGGCGATCAATCATCCCGATGATCCCAGCGCCGGCACGCGCAAGATCAATTTCGGCCGCGAGCTCTATATCGAGCAGGACGATTTCATGGAGAACCCGCCGAAGAAGTTCTTCCGCCTGTCGCCGGGCAACGAGGTGCGGCTGCGCTATGCTTATTTCGTCAAGTGCACCGGTGTGATCAAGAACGACAAGGGCGAGGTGGTGGAGCTGCGCTGCACCTACGATCCCGCGACCAAGGGCGGCAACGCGCCCGACGGCCGCAAGGTCAAGGCGACCATGCATTGGCTACCGGCGGCCAATTCGGTGCCGGCTGAGATACGAATCTACAACCAGCTGTTCGCCAATCCGAGCCCGGACGCCGCGAACTTCGCGGCCGATCTCAATCCGCAGTCGCTGGAGATTTTATCCGACGCGCGGATCGAGGCCTCCGTTGCGGAGAGCAATGCGACCGAGCCGATGCAGTTCGAGCGCCAGGGCTATTTCGTGCGCGACAAGGACTCGAGGCCGGGCAAGCCGGTGTTCTCACGCACCATCGGCCTGCGCGATACGTTTGCCAAGGAAGTCGCGAAGGGCTGAGGGACGCAACATGAGCAATGAAGCCGATACCGTTGTTTCCACAACCATCGCGAAATGGTGTGCCGGCTTCGCGACGCTCGACGCGGCCGCGCTGTCGTCGCTTTACTCCAGGAATGCGTTCTTCTTCGGCTCCAACCCAAAGCTCTATCGGGGCAGGGACGGCGTCGCCGACTACTTCAACGGCCTGCCGCGCTGGCGCAAACCGAGCGCGGCGTTTTCCGAGGTCAATGCAGCTCAGGCCGGTCCTGACCTGATCAACATGGGCGCCACCATCACGTTCGATCTCGCCGGCGAGCGCCCGGATTTCATCGTCAAGATGAGCTGGGTCATCATCCGCGAGGACGGCGACTGGAAGATCGTCAATCACCATGCCTCGGCGAAGGCGCCGCTGATTTAGCTCCACCGGCCTCGTCATTCCGGGATGGCCCGAAGGGCCAGGCCCGGAATCCATAATACCGGTTCGTGGCTATCGATTCCGGGCTCCCGACTTCGTCGCGCCCCGGAATGACGGAGGAATACGAACCGAAGCTCGCTCAACGCGTTGAGGTGGATCCAACCAAGGATTCCCCATGCAAAACATCGCAGAGCATATGGAAGTCATCGGCGCCGACGGTGTCCATGTCGGCACGGTCGACAAGGTCGAAGGTAACCGCATCAAGCTGACCAAGAAGGACAGCGGCGAGGGCAGCCACAAGGGCCACCACCATTTCATCGACAAGGGTCTTGTTGCCGGTGTCGAGGGCAACAAGGTCAGGCTGTCGGCCAAGGCGGACGTGGCCGTGACGATGGAAGAGGAAAAGTAGGGCTGCGGCTCCTTCGTTCCTGATCCGTACCGCTATTCGGCAGCCTGCACGTTCCGGTAGCCTCTGCGCCCGTCTGATATCGCAGGGTTGCCAGGGAATGGCGGAGCCGGGCCGGCCACAACGCGCCTCGCAGGGTATCGCCGGGACCTGGCCCACAGGCGGGGCCGCGTCGGCCGGCGGACTTGTGCCGACAGGGTTGGGCGTCTGGCCCGCGATCGCCGGAACGCTACGCGAATGGGCAAGGGCTGAAGCCGGCGCCGGGCGGCTGTTCCCCTGGGTGCCGATCGCCTTCGGCTGCGGCATCGCGCTTTATTTCGCCGCCGATCATGAGCCGGTGCTGTGGGTCACGGCTGCGATGGCGGTCGCGCTGACGCTCGGCGCGGTCCTGTTGCGGCGGAGCCGGTGGTTTGCGCCCGCGATCATCATCGCGGCGGTCGCAGCCGGTTTTGCAATTGCGACCTGGAAGACGGCACGCATCGCGCATACCGTGCTCGAAAAGCCGCTTTATTCCGTGTCGCTGTCGGGCTTCGTCGAGACCCGAGACATCCGCGAACGCACCGACCGTTTCGTGCTGCGCGTCACCGCGATGGAGGCGCAGCGCAGCGACGTGATGCTGGAGCGCGTCCGTCTCTCCGTGCGCAAGGGGGCGGCGCCCGATGTCGGCAGCTTCGTGCAGTTGAAGGCCCGGCTGATGCCTCCGCTCGCGCCGCTGCGGCCGGGCAGCTACGATTTCTCGCGCGACATGTTCTTCCAGGGCATCGGCGCCTCCGGTTTCGCGATGGGGGCGATCACGGTGTCAGCGCCGCCTGATGCCGGCGGCCTTCACTTGCGCTATGCGGCCGTCATGCAAGGCCTGCGCGACACGATCGACGCGCGCATCCGCGCCGTGCTCGATGGCGACAACCGCGCCATCGCGACCGCGCTTTTGACCGGCCGCCGCGACGCCATCACCACGCCCGTCAACGACGCGATGTTCATCTCGGGCCTCGGTCATGTGCTGTCGATCTCGGGCTATCACATGGCTGTCGTCGCCGGCGTCGTCTTCTTCGCAGTCCGGGCGTTGCTCGCACTGATCCCCGGGCTCGCGGTCGGCTTTCCCATCAAGAAATGGTCGGCAGCTGCGGCGCTGGTCGCGTCCGCATTCTATTTGCTGCTCTCGGGCGCTGAGGTCGCAACGCAAAGATCGTTCTTCATGACTGCGGTGGTGCTGCTCGCTGTCATGGTCGATCGCCGCGCCATCACCTTCCGCACGCTGGCGGTGGCGGCGCTGATCGTGCTTGCGGTGGCGCCGGAAGCACTGGTGCATCCGAGTTTTCAGATGTCGTTCGCCGCGACGCTGGGGCTCGTCGCGCTGGTACAGATCGGCATGCCGAACCTGTTTGCCTCGCCGGATCATTCCGCGACCGCGCGCATCGCGCTGTGGGGCGGCCGCGAGATCGCCATGCTGTTCATGGCCTCGATGATCGCCGGGTTTGCGACCACGCCTTATGCCGCCTTCCATTTTCACCGCATCACGCCGTACGGTGTGCTCGCCAATCTTGGCGCGATGCCGGTGGTGTCCGCGCTGGTGATGCCGGCGGGGCTGCTCGGACTGCTCGCGGCACCCTTCGGACTCGACGGTGTGTTCTGGTGGCTGATGGGAATCGGCATCGACTGGATGGTGGCGGTGTCGCGCTGGGTGGCCGCGCTGCCCGGCGCGATCGGCCACGTCGCGGCCTTCGGGACTGCGCCGCTGATTGCAGCCAGCCTCGGCCTGATCCTGATGGGTCTGTTGCGCTCGCCACTGCGCTGGTCGGGCGCGTGCGTGCTCGTGGCGGCGACGATCTGGGGCCTGTCCGTCCGGCAGCCCGATATTCTCATCGCCGGCGACGGCCAGAACGTCGCGGTGCGGGGCAGGGATGGGCAACTGCATCTGATCAGGACGAAGAAGGACAATTTCCTGCTGAAGGAGTGGCTCGCGGCGGATGCTGATCCGCGCGATGCTACGAGCGCCTCGCTCGGTGATGGTGTGTCGTGCGACGAGGCCGGCTGCGTGATGCCGCTCGCCGACGGCCGCATGATTGCGCTCTCGCTACGCATCGACGCCCTGGCCGACGATTGCAGCCGTGCCGCGCTGGTGGTGACGACAAGGCCGGCGCCGCCGGATTGCGCCGCGATGGTGGTCGATCGGCCGCGTCTTGCGCGCCAGGGTGCGCTGGCGCTGACGCAGCGTGGCGACGGTTTTGCGATCCAATCGGTGAAGGCGAGGGGCGCAAACCGCCCCTGGTCGCCGGCGGCGGCCGGCGATGGAGATTTCGAACAGATCCTCATGCCGCGGTCGGCAGCTCCGCGCGCCAAAGATGCGACTCCGTCGGAGGCCGATCTTCAAGCCGAGGACTGAAGTCGACTTTTCAGCCGATCGGCAGGCGCGGGGGCGTCGTCGTGCGGCTGTCGGCGACCACTTGCGGCTTTTGCTCACGCTCGCCGAGCGGCTGCGTCACGGGCAGTTGCAGCACGGTCGCGCGCTGGCCCTCGACGAGCTGCGTCACCAGCACGTATTTGCCATCGGGGAATTCGATCGCGTCGTGATGACGATCGGGAATGTGCGGATCGATCTTGCCGAACTTGCCGACGCGCGAGTTGACGGTGCGCGTCCAGATCCACCTGTTGTCGTAACGGACGTTGTCGGCGAAGGCGAGCTCCGTTCCCGGCAGCAGGCAGACCGCGACCGACATATCGGCTTCGGAGGCGAAGCCGCGCGTCGAGGTGCCGCGGAAGGTTGTCGTGACGATCGTCTCGCCGACTTCTGCGGGACGCGTCGCAACGGCATGCAGGCTATAGTCACACATCGGGTGCTCCTCAGTCAGGATAGCAACCCGCGCCTCTGTCTTGCGAGGCGCAGGCCTCTATCAGAGTGGAAGCGTAAAAAACTCTGCCCGGTTGTAGGCAAATCTGCGGCTCGCGTGCGCGAGCCGCGATCACATTATCTTTCCCAAATCCGTAGGAACAAAGCCCACCCGCGCGCATTTTGCAGGCGCGCTACAGCGACCTGAACTGCCTTGTGCGTGCCGAGGATGTCGCGCTGGGAGAGGGGGCTGGATAGCCTGTGCAAGACCGGAAAAACTATCCAGCCGAGCGGACAATCGTCCGCTCCAATCGTCGATCGCGCGTGAGCGCTCAATACTTCCGGTACAGCCCGATCAGCTTGCCCTGGATCTTGACCCGGTTGGGCGGCAGGATGCGGACCTCATAGGCGGCATTCGCCGGCTCGAGCGCGATCGAGGCGCCGCGGCGCCGGAAGCGCTTCAAGGTTGCCTCCTCGTCATCGATCAGAGCGACCACGATATCGCCGGTGTCACAGCTCTCGTTGCGCTGGATCAGCGCCATGTCGCCGTCGAGAATGCCGGCTTCCACCATCGAGTCGCCGCGCACTTCGAGCGCATAGTGCTCGCCCGCACCGAGCATGTCGGGCGGGACGCTGATGGTGTGGCTGCGGGTCTGCAGCGCCTCGATCGGGGTACCGGCCGCAATCCGGCCCATGACGGGCACCGCGACGGGACGCTCGCCCTCTTCGGCGGACGGGCTGGACGTCGTACGCACCTTGCCGAGATTGCCCTCGATGACGCTCGGCGTGAAACCGCGGCGGCTCCCGGCGGCGGCCTGGAGCTCAGGCAGCTTGATCACCTCGATCGCGCGGGCACGGTTGGGCAGGCGGCGGATGAAGCCGCGCTCCTCCAGCGCCGTGATCAGGCGATGGATGCCTGACTTCGAGCGCAGATCGAGCGCATCCTTCATCTCGTCGAAGGAGGGCGGCACGCCGCTTTCCTTCAGGCGCTCGCTGATGAACCGCAGGAGTTCGTATTGTTTGCGCGTTAACATCTCGACCAAAATCCCCCTGACGATGTCGTTCGATTCCGAGACGCTGAATTTCAGCAATAAGCCGCTACATGCTCGAAACAAATCATGAACGGACACTATATGTTCGATACATGTTCCGCAACTGCTTAATTTACAGTGAACGCGACAAACTTCGCGGAACGGTTGCGAACGCTGCAGTCAGGCGGGCAGTCGCAACACCTCGCAGGGCGCTCCCGCTTCGGCCTTCGGCGCGAACGGCGCGCGCACGAGAAGTGCCTGTGCCGCAGCGAGATTCGCAAGCAGCGAGGAGTCCTGGTGGTTGACGGGAAGCGCGACGAGCGTGCCATCATCACGCAGATCGAGGCGCGCGCGCAGGTAATCCTCGCGCTGGTCATTGGCGCCGACGTCGCGGCCGAGCACGGCGCGTTCACGGCGGTGATGGACAACCGAGCGGCCCGACAACGCGCGAATCAGCGGCACCATGAACAGGAAGCCGCAGACGTAGGATGACACTGGATTGCCGGGCAGGCCGATCACGCGCATCGCCCCGAGCTGTCCGTTCATCATCGGCTTGCCCGGCCGCATCGCGATCTTCCAGAATGCCATCGCGGTGCCTTCGTCGCGGAGTGCCTGCTGCACCAGATCGTGGTCGCCGACCGAGGCGCCGCCGGTCGTGATCAGGATGTCGGCGCCGGATTCGCGGGCGCGGCGGATGCCTGATGCGGTTGCAGCAAGCGTGTCGGCGGCAATCCCGAGGTCGATGGTGTCGGCGCCTTCGCTGCGGGCGAGGGCGTGCAGGGCGTAACCGTTGGAATAGACGATCTGACCGTGGCCGGGTGTGCTGCCCGGCATCACCAGCTCATCACCCGTCGCGAGAATCGCGACCTTCGGACGGCGGCGGACTGCGAGCTGCGGATGATTCATGCCGGCGGCGAGCGCAAGGTCGCGCTCGGTGAGCCGCGCACCTTTGCGCAGGAGCACGTCACCCTCGCGGAAGTCGATGCCGGCCGGGCGTATATGCCGCCCGGTGACGGCGGCTTCCGTGATCGTGATGCGGCTGCCGTCGGCGACGGTGTCCTCCTGGATCACGACCGCATCCGCGCCATCGGGCACGACACCGCCGGTGAAAATCCGCACGGCTTCGCCCGAGCCGACGGTGCCTCCGTAGGGACGGCCGGCTGCGACCTCTCCAATGACAGTGAGCTGCGTGTCGACCTTGGCTGCATCAGCCGCACGAACGGCATAGCCATCCATCGCCGACATCGCCTGCGGCGGCTGCGTCCGCCGCGCCGCGACATCGCGCGCGAGCACGCGATGGAAGGCTTGATCAAGGGCGATGGTTTCTTCAGGCAGGGGCTCCGCGCCGGCAAGCACCGCGGCGAGCGCATCGGATACCGGCATCAGGGCCACGGGTGAAAACTCCAGCTGCGCCCGTTCGGGCAAATCGGCGGCGAGAGTTCTAGCCGAGTGCAGGCGCAGAGGCAAAACGGGGGGCGCGCAGGATTTATCCTGTGCCATCCGCTCGGCGACGAAGGTGGAGCATCAAATGCGTTGCGGCAAATGATCCAAACGGGCGAGGCTGACCTGGACGCGGATCGCCGTGGCGAGGACGAGAGCCACGGCCGGTGTCGGTCAGGTCCCCGGCACCTTGGCCGGACTGACGTCCGGCGCTTTTGGATCCTTGTCGGGCATAGGATCGGCCTGTGCCTTCAGGTCGGCCGCCTTGCTGATCAATTTTGCTGAAAGCTCAGAATCCGAGGTGGTCCTGGCGAATTTCATCAGCAGGGAGGCCTGCTTGGTGAGGTAGGTTTTGCCCAACACGTCGATACGTCCGATGTAGAATTCCCAACGGACTCATGAGTCCGGAGGCGGTCATTCGTTCCCGGAACTTCGTATAAAAATGCACAGAGCGTTTTGGTTCCTGGGTTCCGGGCGAAATTGTTCCGGAATCACCGGGTCAGATCCCCAGCGCCCGCAGCGCCTTCCCGACATCGGTGGGCGAGGTGACGTGCACTCCGGTCAGCCCTCGGGCCCGGGCGCCTTCGACGTTCTCGGCGAGGTCGTCGAAGAACACGATCCGGTTCGCCGGCACGCCGATCGCGGTGACGACATGGTCGAAGGCTTCCGCATCCGGTTTGCGCAGGCCGATGCTGGAGGACAGATAGAGCTCGCGGAAATGGCCGAGCAGGTCGGCATATTCCTTCGAGAAGTAATCCACGTGTGGGCGGTTGGTGTTGGAGAAGGCATAGACCGGCATCTGCCGCGCTGCGCGCGGCAGCAATTCTGCGATGTCGGGCATCTCGCCGGCGAAGATCGCGTTCCATCCCTCCAGGAACTGCGCATCCGAAATGCCGATGCCGAGCGATGAGCGGAGCGACTGAAAGTAATCCTCGTCGCTGATCTTGCCGACCTCGTGCAGCCGGTAGGCCTCGTCGCGCACATAGCGCGCGACGATGGCTTCGGGCATGCAGCCCGCATGTCCCGCCCAGCAGGCGATCGCCTTGGAGAAATCGATGTCGAGCACCACGCGCCCGAGATCGAACAGGAGCGCATCCGCGCTGCCGGGAGAGAGCGAGGTCACTTGCGTCCTTTCAATCAGTATCGATACGGCTCGTGGTCGAACAGCGGGAAAGCGCTGAAGACGCTCGGCGCATTGGTCGCGGTGGCCGGATGCAGGCAGGATTTGTTGACCTCGGCGAACGAGGTGGTGCCGAGCAGGCCGAGGCAGCGCAGCACCTCGTCCTCGAGCAGTTCGAGCATCCGCGTGACGCCGGCCTCGCCGGCCGCAGCCAGGGCCCAGCATTGCAGCCGGCCGATGCCGACGAGGTCGGCGCCCGCCGCGATCGCCTTGACGATGTCGGTGCCGCGACAGATGCCGCCGTCGACCATGATCTTGGCGCGGCCCTTCACGGCGTCGACGATCTCGGGCAGCACATGCATGGCGCCGCGGCCGTGATCGAGCTGGCGGCCGCCATGGTTGGAGACGTAGATCCACTCGACACCGTGATCGACCGCGATCTGCGCGTCCTCGGCGGTGGCGATGCCCTTGAGGATCAGCGGCATCTTGAACTTGTCCTTGACCATCTTCACGGTCCGCCACTCCAGGCCCTTCTGGTAGTCTCCACCGGTGGCGCGCAGGCGGCTCTCGCGAACGTAACGCTTGGCGATGTCACGCTCACGACGGCTGTAATGGGCGGTATCGACGGTCAGGCAGAAGGCGGCATAATTGGCCTTCTCGGCGCGGCTGACGACGTCGGCGACGAATGCGTCATCGCCGCGGACATAAAGCTGGTACATGCGCAGCGCATCGGGCGCGGCCTCGGCGGTCTTTTCCAGGCCCGGCTCGGAGACCGAACTCAACATGTGCGACGCGCCGAACGTGCCGGCCGCGCGCGCGACGCTGGCGGCGCCATGCGGGTCGAAGATCTCCAAGGCGCCGACGGGGGCGAGCACCACGGGCAGGCGCATCTTGCGGCCGAACTGCTCGACCGAGCCGTCGACCTTGCGCACGTCACGCAGCACACGCGGGCGGAAGGCGATCTCGTCCAGCGCCATGCGGTTGCGGCGCATCGTGGTTTCGGTCTCCGCGGCGCCGACGATATAGTCCCAGGCATTCTGGTTGAGGTTGGAGCGCGCCTTCCGGACGAATTCGTGCAGGTTCTGGAACGGCTCGTTGCTGGCGCCGAGTTCGACGTTTCTTTCCGGCTGGATGCGCGGCGCGTCGTTCATTGTTGTCCTCCCGAGAATTTGAAGCCTTATTGTCCTCGCCTATCGTGTCCGGCCCTCCAAAACCATCCTAAAATCGCATACCTGCGAAGCGTGGACGGGCCGACCGATTCCCGTCTGGCGAGAACGGTTTCAGAACGTTGCCAAAAGTTTAGGTTTGGGGCCAAGGCTTTTTGGCGAAGGGATTTTTACGGCCCTGCAAGCGGGCGTGGCATCCCGGCCTTGAAGAAACCTGAATGGTATTGTGAACAGCGGGCTGGATCGCCATTTGCGTGGCGCCCCAGAGCCCCAAAGCGAAAAGGCCAGTCTATCCATGCGGAAAACCCTGCTGTTCCCCCTGGGCGCGCTCACGGGAGCGTGTCTGACCCTTCTGGTAGCCAGTCCGCACGGCGGTGTCTGGGCGGCACGGGCGGCGGCGGGCGTAGGCGCGGACGATGCCTATTCCCAGCTCAATCTGTTCGGCGAGGTCTTCGAGCGCGTGAAGGCGAGCTATGTCGAGAAGCCTGACAACGCCAAGATGATCGAAGGCGCGATCACCGGCATGGTGACCTCGCTCGACCCGCATTCGCGCTACATGAACGCCAAGGCCTGGACCGAGATGCAGGAGACCACCTCCGGCGAGTTCGGCGGCCTCGGCATCGAGGTCACGATGCAGGACGGCCTGGTCAAGGTCGTTTCGCCGATCGACGAAACGCCGGCGTCCAAGGCCGGCATCATGTCCGGCGACCTCATCAGCAAGATCGACGGCGAAAACGTGCAGGGCATGACGCTCGAACAGGCCGTCAACAAGATGAAGGGCCCGGTCGACACCAAGACCAAGCTCACCATCATGCGCAAGGGCGCCGATGCCCCGCTGGATGTCGCGATCACGCGCGAGATCATCCATGTCCGCCCCGTCCGCTTCCACGTCGAGAACGGCGACATCGGCTACATCCGCGTCACCTCGTTCAACGAGCAGACCACCGACGGCCTGAAGAAGGCGATCGCCTCGATCTCCAAGGACGTCCCGCCGGAGAAGCTCGTCGGCTACGTGATGGACCTGCGCAACAATCCGGGCGGCCTGCTTGACCAGGCCGTGTCCGTGTCGAGCGCGTTCCTGCAGCGTGGCGAGGTCGTCTCGACCCGTGGCCGCAATCCGGAAGAAACCCAGCGCTTCACCGCGCATGGCGGCGACCTCACCAAGGGCAAGCCGCTCGTGGTCCTGATCAACGGCGGCTCGGCCTCGGCGTCTGAGATCGTGTCCGGCGCGCTGCATGACCACAAGCGCGCAACCCTGATCGGCACGCGCTCGTTCGGCAAGGGCTCGGTGCAGACCATCATCCCGCTGGGCGCCGGCAACGGCGCGCTCGCGCTGACCACGGCGCGCTATTACACGCCGTCGGGCCGCTCGATCCAGGCGCAAGGCATCGCGCCCGACATCGAGATCCTCCAGGACGTCCCGGCCGAGCTGAAAGGCCGCGTCGACACCATCGCGGAGTCGCAGATGCGCGGCCATTTGCAGGCCGCCGAGGGCGCCGAGCAGACCGGATCGCAGTCCTATGTCCCGCCGGAAGAGAAGGACGACAAGGCGCTGCACGCGGCCTATGACTTCCTGCACGGCGTCACCGTGAATGCGGCAGCCGCGAAGCCGGCGCCGAAGGCCACGGTGCCGAACTAGGCTCTACCGGTCATTGCGATCGTCGAAATCGCCCGGGAGTGGATCACCGCTCCCGGGCGAATTGTTTTCGGGTGCGGTCTTGAGCGCGGCGTCTCTTGCGAGGCGCTAGCTTGCTTCGCGGCGCCGGCTTTCGTGGCCGTCGCGCTGGGCGAGGCGGCTGCGATGGAGCGCGAACAGCTCCACGACCTTGTCGGCCGGCTTTGCGGCGCTGAACAGATAGCCCTGCATCTCGGTGCAGCCGAGTGCGCGCAGCAGGCGCTGCTGCTCCTCGGTCTCGACGCCTTCGGCAGTGGTCGCCATGCGGCGGGCGCTGGCGAGATTGACCACGGCCTGCACGATGCTGGCGGAGCCGTCGGGACCTGCGATGTCGTTGACGAAGCAACGGTCGATCTTGATCTTGTCGAACGGGAAGCGGTGCAGGTAGCTGAGCGACGAGTAGCCGGTGCCGAAATCGTCGAGCGCGATGCGGACGCCGATGGCACGGAGCTGGTGCAGGATCGCAAGCGCGGTGTCGTCGTCGCGGATCAGCACGGCCTCGGTGATCTCGAGCTCGAGCCGGCTCGCCGGCAGGTTGGAGGCGGCCAGCGCCGCCATGATCTTCAGTGCCAGCGTGCCGCTCTTGAACTGCACCGGCGAGACGTTGACCGCGAGGCGGATGTCGTCGGGCCAGGAGGCCGCGTCGCGGCAGGCGGTCGCCAGCACCCATTCGCCGATCTCGTTGATCAGCCCGGTATCCTCCGCGATCGGGATGAACTCGGCCGGCGAGACCATGCCGCGTTTGGGATGACGCCAGCGCACCAGCGCCTCGCAACCGGCGATGCGGTCGTCCTTGAGGCTGAGGCAGGGCTGGTAATAGACCTCGAGCCCGCCTTCGAGCCCGCCTTGGGCGATCGCGTGCCGGAGGTCGATCTCGAGCTGGCGCCGCTCGCGCACCTTGGCGTCCATCTCCGGCTCGAAGAAGCGATAGGTGTGGCGGCCGGCCGATTTGGCGGCGTACATGGCCATGTCCGCGTTCTTGAGAATCTGGTCCAGAGCCGTGCCGTGTTCCGGCGCCAGCGCAATGCCGATGCTGGCGTCGGTGGTGAGATGATGGCCCATGCAGTCGAACGGCGCCCGGATCGCCGCAAAGATCCGCGCAACCAGCTCGTCGACCTGGTGCTGTGAGGTCACTGCGCTTTGCACGATTGCGAATTCATCGCCGCCGAGCCGTGCCACGAAATCGGTCGGGCCGGCGCAGTCGCGCAGGCTCTTCGCCACCGACTTCAGCAATTCGTCGCCGACGAGGTGGCCGAGCGCGTCGTTGACGCCCTTGAATTCGTCGATGTCGATGTAGTGGATCGCGACCTGTTCGCCGTGGCCGATGGCGAGGAGCTCCCCGCGCAGATGCTCGTGGAACATGGCGCGGTTCGGCAGATCGGTCAGTGCGTCGTAATGGGCGAGGTGGGTGATGCGCTCCTCGATGCGACGGCGTTCGGTGATATCCTCGTGCGTCGCGACCCAGCCGCCGTCGTCCAGAGGCTCGTTGACGATCTGGATCGATCGGCCATCGCTGGTGTCGATGATCATGGAGTTGCGCACGTGGACGTCGCGCAGCACGCGCGCGGCATACTGGTCGACATCGCCCGTGAAGGAGCCCGTGGCCTTGCGGTGCGCGATGATGTCGCGGAAGCTGTACCCGGGTTTGACGATGTCGGCGGACAAGCCATACATCTCGATGTAGCGCTGGTTGCAGACCACGAGCCGCTGCGATGCGTCGAACAGCAACAGGCCCTGGGTCATGTTGTTGACGGCGCGGTCGAGGCGCTGTTTCTCCAGCGTCATCCGCTCCCGGGACAGGCGGTGCTGCTCGAGGAGCTTGCGCACGATCGCGATCAGGACGCCTGCGATCGCAAGCGCGGAGGCGCCGGCAACCGAAATCAGGATGCCGATCTGCTCGCGCCAGTCGGCGAGCGCCGCCGCACGCGTGGTCGTCGCCATCATCAGGATCGGGAAGTGCGGCAAGACGCGCACCGAGGCCAGCCGGTCCTCGCCGTCGACCGGGCTCACGATACGCCCGGCGAAATGGTCGCGCGCGAAGATCTGCTGCTGCTCGAACGAGCCGTTCCTGAAATTGTGTCCCATCATGTCGCCGGAATGGGGATAGCGGGCAAGCAGGGTGCCGTCCCGGTGCAGCATCGAGATCGTGGCGCCTTCGCCGAGCATGACCGTCTCGAAGAACTTCTCGAAATTGGCCGGTTCGATGCCGCGTCCGACGATGCCCATGAACTCGCCGTGCGGGCCCATGATCCTGCGCACGATCAGGATGGTCCATGCGCCGGAGATGCGGCTGTGCACCGGTTCGATCAGCACGTCGGGCGACTGCGGGTCGTATCGGAAGGTGCGGTAATAAGCCCGATCGGTCACGTTGACCTTCGGCGGCGGCCATGCCGTCGAGGAATTGATCACGTTGCCGTCGGCATCGATGATGTTGACGCCGCCCATGTAGGGTAGCGCGTCGATCTTCGAGCGCAGCATCCGGTGCACGTCCTGGCCGGAGAGGCGGTTGCGGAAGTCTTCTGCGGTCGTGATCCCGTTCACGCGCACGTGGTCGACGAAATCCTTCTGGATGACCGCGAAATCCTGCAATTGCTGATCGAAATGATGGGCGAGCAGCAGCACGGTGTTTTCCAGCTCGCGGCCGGAGTTGCGCAGCGCGCGCTCGCGGAAATTCTGCGCCATCAGCACCGCGCCGACGGCGATGGCCGCGATCAGGAGGGTACCGCCCACCACGAGCCAGCGGATCGGTCCGCTGCGCACGAAGGCCTGGTCGAGCAGGCGACTGCCGTATTTCGTCATCATTCGATCATTGCCGCGCACACGTCAGGGTCGGTTCGTGATCCCTGTAACATCCGTCGGTTTACGGGATCGATGTGGAGGCGACGTTAGGAAGCGCGGTTAATGCGACATGAACCAGAACGCGCAAATGCGATCTATGCGCATGGCGAGGAGGGTGCAGCTTTTGCCTGCGAGGGTCGCGATGGCAGTCAGTTCTTGCCGGTCGCAGCGACGTCAACCAGTGCTTAACCATCTAACCTGTTGACGATCCTCGACGCCACATTGGCGCGCAGTTTGCACACCAGGTTCGTATCGACGCAGAGAGGATACGATCATGAACAGGACCTTGAAGAAATTTTGGGCCGACGAATCCGGTGCGACGGCCATCGAATACGGTCTGATCGCAGCCGGCATCGCGCTCGCCATCATCACCGTCGTGAACGGTCTCGGCAGCAAGCTCAACACAAAATTCGGATCGATCAGCGCGTCGCTGCGCTGACGGGGCGCGTTTCGCTTCGCGTCAGCGTCGTCACCACGATCAGTGCCGCGATGATGTTCGTCGCCGCGCTGATCAGGATCGGCAGCGTGTAGCTGTGATTGAGATCGTAAGCGAAACCGGCGGCGCTTGGGCCGATCAGCGTGCCGAAGGCGACGCTCGTGTAGAGGATGCCGATGATGCCGCTGACGTTGCGGCCGCCGAAATAGTCCATCACGACGGCCGGCAGCACTGCGACCCAGCCGCCGTAGAACACGCCGTAGACGAAGGCGAACGCAGCGAGCTGCCAGGCATGGGTCGAGACTGCCCAGATCGCCAGAGCCGCCGCCATGCCGACAAACATCGACAGCAGCGCGGACGTTCGGCCCATGCGATCGGCAAGTCCGCCGAGCAGGAACCGGCCGGCGGTGCTGCCGATTCCGATGACGCCGAGCAATAGCACGGCGGTTGCGGGCGCCACGCCGTGGTCGCCCGCATAGGGGACGAGATGCACGAAGGGTACGAAGACGCCGAACGCGCAGATCAGGCAGGCAACATAGAGCGCGATGAAATTGCGTGAATGCACCGCTTCAGCGACGGACGCACCGTCCGGACGATTTGAACCTGTCGCCGGCGGTGCGTCGCCGTCGGGACCCAGACCGCGACCGCGCGGATCGTTCTCGATGAGCAGCGCCAGACCGGCGCCGACGGCGGCTGCCAGCAGGCCAAGCACAATGTAGGCGCCACGCCAACCCAACATCTCGATCAGGAACGTCGCGAGTGGCGGCATCGCGAGCGTACCGACTCCGATTCCGCTGACGGCAAGGCCCGAGGCAAAGCCGCGCCGGCGCACGAACCAGCGCTGTACTGCGCCGATCGCCGGCACGTAGGCGCAGCCAACCCCGATTCCGACCCCAAGCCCATAGGCCAGATAGACCTCGACGAGATTGCGCGCAAAGCCGGCGGCGACGAGCCCAAGGCCGGTGAGCAGCATGCCAGTCACCGCCAGCACGCGCGAACCGAAGCGATCGGCGAGCGGGCCACTGACGATGCCGAGGCCAAAATAGAGGAAGCCTGCGAGCGAGAATACCAGTGAGACCGAGCCGCGCGAGGCGCCGAACTCAAGCTGCAGCGGCGTGAGGAACGCGCTGAACGTGTAAGCGGAGCCGAATCCGACCAGCGTGACCGCGAATGCGCCGGCGACGACGAACCAGCCGTGGAAAATGCCCCGATGAGCCAATGTAGACTGAGCAGTCATTGTTGCCTCCAGGCGGTGAGGGACGGATGGCGGCGGTGCCAGGATGTCGCGCGCTGAAACGCGGCGCCAGCACGCACGAGCGTGGTCTCGTCGAGATGGGCGGCCACAATCTGGAACGCGATCGGCAGTCCGTCCTTCGATGCACCGCCCGGGAGCGTCATCGTGGGATGGCCGGTCATGTCGAACGCGCAGGTGTAGCGCTGCAGCTTCACGATCAGATCAGGCTGCTCACCGAGCGTCTGGATCATGGCGAGAGTTATTGGCGGGAACGGGTGGGCCGGGATCAGCAGGAGATCGATGGTCTCGAACAGCGCCGCAACGCGGCCCCGTAACGACAGGCGCCGCAGCAGAATCTTCTGATAGTCGAGTGCCGAGAGCGCGCGACCGGCCTCGAGGACCGAGGCGAGCACCGGGCCATACTCGCTCTTGCGCGCAGGATAGGTCACCTCGTGCGCGTTGGCAGCTTCCACCGCACAATTCGGCGCCCAGTCGGCGATCGCGTCGGTGACGTCAGGAAACCGGATATCGACGAAATCAGCGCCAAGCGTGCGGAACACATCGATGACGTCGGCCAACACACGGTGCGTCGCGACGTCCACGTCGTCGCTGTTCCAGGCGGCGTCCACGCCGATCCGCAAGCCCTGCACGTCGTGTGTGGCTGCGGCAAGATAATCCGGGACCGGATCGAGCAACGAGGTCGGGTCGTTTACGTCGTGTCCGGCGATCACGCCGAGCAGTACGCCGGCATCTGTGGCACTCCGACAGATTGGTCCCACGTGGTCGAGTGTCGCGGCCAGTTCGAATGTGCCGTGACGGCTGACGCGGCCCCAACTCGGCTTCAGCCCGGTCAGTCCGTTGGCGGCACATGGCCAGCGGATCGAGCCGCCCGTATCAGAGCCGAGTGAGCCGAAGCAAAGTCCGGCGGCCGTGGCGACTGCCGCCCCGCTCGATGAAATGCCCGGCCAGTAGTCCGGATTCCAGGGATTTTTGGGCGGCGTCACCGATGGATGGTGATCGGAATATGCGCCCTCGGTGAGTTGGACCTTGCCGAGCACGACGGCACCCGCGTCCTTGAGTCGGCGCACGACGGTCGCGTCTTCATGAGGGCGAAAATCTCGATGAAGTGTGGTGCCGGCCGCCGTCGGAACACCCTTGGTCCAGATCAGATCCTTCAGGGCAATCGGCACGCCATGCAGCGGGCCCCGATACTTGCCTCGTGCCAATTCGGCGTCCGCGGCTTTCGCCTCGGTGATGGCGGTTTCCGCCATCACGTGCACGTAGCTGCCGAGTTCGGAGTCAATGGCGTTGATGCGGTCGAGTTGCGAGCGCGTGACGTCCAGCGAGGACAGTTCGCGCGTCTTGAGGCGTGCCGCGAGGTCGGTGAGTTCGAGATAGTGCAGGGCGTCGGTCACAGCTCGCTTCCTCCATTCCATTGATCGCAATGACGCTCGATCGCAAAAGCAAGCGACACCTGTATAAGTGCAATACAGGTGTCGATTGCGTCAACCGGTAAATGTGCTTTACTGGTGTTTAGATTGCCGGGAGTTCCGATGTCGAAAGAGTCGCGCAAGTTCAAGGTTCCCGATGCGTTGGCGAACGTCTACGATTTCGCCAACACGCTGGATGTCCGCCATTTCACCCATTTCGGTTCGGCGCATCCGCAGAGCGACGAACTTACAGGGCCGAAGCAATTGGCGGATTGGATGCGGGATCGCGGCCTTGGTGCCGAGGGCGGGCGGATCACGTTTGCGATGTTCGAGACCGCGCTGGCGCTGCGCGGAGCGTTGCGCGCGTATCTGCAGTGCGAGCCGGCCGAACGGCGCCGGAACAAGGACGTTCTCGACGTGCTTGATGGCGCACTGGCGCCGTTTCCGTTGCGGGTGGAGCTACGCGCGGGGCGGGGTGCGATACTGTCGGCAGCGCGCGAAGATGCACTCGCTGGGCTGTCGGCGGTCGCTGTCGAACTTCACGACGCAACACTTTTAGGATCGATGGACCGGTTGAAGATGTGCGCTTCGGAGGAATGCCGCCGGGTGTTCTTCGACCGGTCGAAACCGTCCACGCGGCGCTGGTGCATGTCGACGCTGTGCGGCAACCGGATGAAAACGCGCGCCTATCGCGAGCGGCAGCGCGAAGCGAAATAGCTCAGGCGCGGTAGTGGCCCGATTTGCCGCCCAGCTTTTCGATGAGATGGATGCCCTCGATGCGTACGCCGCGCTCGACCGCCTTGATCATGTCGTAGATGGTGAGGCAGGCGACTGAGACAGCCGTCAATGCTTCCATCTCGACGCCGGTCGGGCCGGTGACCTTGACGCTGGCCCGGACCACGCAGCCCGGCAGCTTCGCGTCGGGCTCGATGTCGACCGTGACCTTTGATAGCGCGAGCGGATGACAGAGCGGGATCAGCTCGGAGGTGCGCTTGGCCGCCATGATTCCGGCGATGCGCGCAGTGCCGAGCACGTCGCCCTTCTTGGCATTGCCCGAGACGATCAGGTCGAGCGTCGCCTTCTCCATGACGACGCGGCCTTCGGCGACCGCGAGCCGCTCGGTTGCGGCCTTGTCCGAAACGTCGACCATCCGCGCCTCGCCGGAGGCGGCGATATGGGTGAGGGCAGGGCTCGCCTTTCCAGGCCCGGTCTTCGCAGGCTTGCGCGCCATGTCAGCGGGTACCCGTGGCGCGGGCCTTGGTTTCGCGTGCGAGCAGCGTGCGCGTGGCTGCAGCAACGTCGGCCTGACGCATCAGGCTCTCGCCGACCAGGAAGGTCGACATGCCGACGTGCTCGAGCCGCGCGAGATCGGCCGGCGTGAAGATGCCGCTCTCGCCGACCATCAGCCGTTCCGCAGGGATCAGCGGCGCCAGCGTCTCGCTGGTCGCAAGCGTCGTCTCGAAGGTGCGAAGATTGCGGTTGTTGACGCCGATCATCGGCGAGCGCAGCTTCAGCGCGCGGTCGAGCTCGGCGCGATCATGGATCTCGATCAGCACGTCCATGCCGTGGGCGATCGCGGCGTCTTCGAGGTCCCTGGCGGTGGCGTCATCGAGCGCGGCCATGATGATGAGAATGCAGTCGGCGCCATGCGCGCGCGCTTCGACGACCTGATAGGTGTCGAACAGGAAATCCTTGCGCAGCACCGGCAGCGAGGTCGCCGCGCGCGCCGCCACCATGAAGTCGAGATGGCCCTGGAACGAGGGCGTGTCGGTCAGGACCGACAGACAAGCCGCGCCGCCCGCCTCATACGCTTTGGCAAGCACAGGTGGATCGAAATCCGCACGGATCAGCCCCTTGGACGGCGAGGCCTTCTTCACCTCGGCGATCAGCGCGTAGTCGCCATTGGCGTGCTTGGCCCTGATCGCGCGCACGAAGCCGCGCGGCGCGCCCTGTGCCTTGGCCTGTGCTTCCACCGCCGCGAGCGGCTGCGCGCGCTTGGCCGCCGCGATCTCCTCGCGCTTGTAGGTCTCGATCCTGGTCAGGATGTCGGACATGACAGGCTCAGCTGTTCGAGACCGCGATCAGATGCTTCAGCCGTGCATTGGCCGCGCCGCTGTCGAGCGATTTCGCGCCGATCGCGACACCCTCCTTGAGGTCCTTGGCACGGCCGGCGACGATCAGCGCCGCGGCGGCGTTCATCAATGCCACGTCGCGATAGGGGCTCGGCTTGCCGTCGAGCACGCTTTGCAGCGCGATCGCGTTGGCATCGGCATCACCGCCCTTGAGCGCACCGGGCTCGCAACGCGACAGGCCGGTATCCTCGGGCGTGACCTCGAAATTGCGGATCTCGCCATTGTGGAGCGCAGAGACGAAGGTCGGGCCGGTGAGGGTGATCTCGTCGAGGCCATCGGAGCCGTGCACCACCCAGGCGGATTCGGAGCCGAGATTCTTCAACACCTGCGCCAGCGGCTGGACCCACTGCCTGGAGAATACGCCGACCATCTGCCGCTTCACGCCGGCCGGGTTGGACAGCGGGCCAAGCAGGTTGAAGATCGTGCGGGTGGCGAGCTCGACCCGGGTCGGGCCGACGTTCTTCATTGCGGGATGATGAGCCGGCGCGAACATGAAGCCGATGCCGCATTCGCGCACACAACGCCCGACCTGCTCGGGCTTGAGGTCGATCTTCACGCCGAGCGAGGCCAGTACATCGGCGGCGCCCGAGCGCGACGACAGCGCGCGGTTGCCATGCTTGGCCACGGGAAGGCCGGTGCCCGAGACGATGAACGCGGCGCAGGTCGAGACGTTGACCGAGCCGGAGCCGTCGCCGCCGGTGCCGACGATGTCGACGGCCTCGGCGGGCGCATCGACCGTAAGCATCTTCGAGCGCATTGCCGTAACCGCGCCGGTGATCTCGTCCACGGTCTCGCCGCGCACGCGCAGCGCCATCAGGAGGCCGCCCATCTGCGATGGCGTGGCCTCGCCGGACATCACGGCGTCGAAGGCGGATGCGGCTTCCTCACGCGACAGGCTGGCGCCGGTCGCCACTTTTCCAATGATCGATTTCAGGTCGTCCATCGCGTGCTTTCAACTCACTGGTTCGCGCCGGTCACTTGCGCGAAGGCGGCCTGATTTATGCTGGTCCCGATATCGGCTTCAAGCTTGTTGACGTAGGAGGCGACCTGCTCGTCGGTCAGCGACCGGTCGGCGTTCTCCTTCAGCTTCTTGAAGGCGTCGGAGGCGGCATCGACCGGAGGGTCGACGATATCGGTGACGCGGTAGACGATGACTTCGGTACCGCCGGTCACGGGCGCCTGTCCGACGCCATCCTTGGCGGTGCGGAAGGCGGCGGCCACGATGTTCGCGGGCACGCCGGCGGGCGTGTCGTCGCGCTTGAAGCCGCTGGCGGTCTCGACCTTGCCGTTGATCGCTGCGGCCTCGTCGGCGAGCTTGCCGCCCTGTTCGAGCTTCTGCACCATCTCGGTCGCCTTCGCCTTCAGCTTGGTGGCGATCTGGTCCTGGCGCCAGCGCGCCTCGACCTGATCGCGGACCTCGTCGAGACTGCGGTCGCGCGACGGCGTGATGGCGAGCACGTCGTACCAGACATAGCCGCCCTTGAACGAGATCGGGTCGTTGTCGACGCCGACGTCGCTGTTGAAGGCCTGCGAGACCACGTCGAGGCCCTGCGGAATGTTGGCGACCGTCTGCCCGTTCGGCGCGCGGCCGGAGCGGTCGACGGCATCGATGGTCACGGCGGTGAGCCCGAGCTTCTGTGCGGCGTCGGCGACGCTGGTGCCGGCACCGCGTTCATCTTCCATCTTGTCGCGGAGCTCGCCGACCTTGGTGTGCGCGCGCTCGGTCGCGATCTGGCGCTTCGCGTCGCCGGCGAACTTGGCGTAATCGGCCTCGACGGCCGGCTCGATCTTGTCGACCTTGACGATCGAGACGCCAATCGGGCCCTGGATCGGCTGGCTGATTTCGCCAACCGGAAGCGCGAAGGCGGCATTGCCGACCGCGGGCTCGAGCGAGGATTTTGCCACGAGCCCGAGATCGACGTCGGTGGCGCTCAGCCCGCGCTCCTTGCCGAGGTCCTCGAAGGAGAGCCCGCCGACCAGGCGCTCGCGCGCGGCCTGCGCGTCGGCGACGTTCGGGAATACGATCTGATGGATCTGGCGCTTCTCAGGCGTACCGAGCTGGTCCTTGCGCTGATCGAACAGCTTCTTCGCGTCCTCGTCGGAGACGTCGCTCCACTTGGCGATCTCCTCCGGCGAGATCACGGCGAAGACGATCTTGCGATATTCGGGCGCACGGAACTGGACCTTGTGATCCTCGAAATAGGCGGCAAGCGCTTCGGGCGAGGGCGCGTCGATGGTGCCCGCCTGCGCCGCGTCGAGCCTGACGAACTCGATCGCGCGCTGCTCGTTCTGGAAGCGCGTCGCGACGTCGAGCATCGCCTTCGGCGGCTCGAGGCCGGCGCCGATCGTGCCGGTGATTTGCCGGCGCAGCGCCACCTTGCGCTGCTCGGCCACGTAACGCTGCTCGGTGTAGCCGAAATTGCGGATCAGCTGCTGGAAGCGGTTCGCATCGAACTTGCCGTCGACACCCTTGAAGTTGGGGTCGTTCATGATGAGTTGGCGGATCTGCTCGTCGGACTGACCAAGCCCGAGCTGGCGTGCGTTCTCGTCGAGCGTGGCTTCTGCAATCGTCTGCTGCAGCACCTGGCGGTCAAGGCCGAAAGCCCGCGCCTGGTCCTGCGTCAACGGGCGGCCGAACTGGCGGCCGAGCTGCTGGAGCCGGTCGGTATAGATCTGGCGGAACTCGTTCTGCGAAATCTCGATGTTGCCGACCTTGGCCACGGTGGACTGGCCGAAGCCCCGGAAGATATCGGCGATGCCCCAAATGCCGAAGCTGATGATCAACACGCCCATCACGACGGCCATGATGGTCTTGCCGACCCAGTTTGATGAGGCCTTGCGCATTCCTCGAAGCATTTGGTCCAACTTGTTTGGCAGGAGGGGAACTGGAGCGCGTCTTAATGCAGATTCCGCAAAAGCGCGTCACCAAATTGATAAGCCATCATAAAGTGGCGGCTTTCCCCCCGCAACCTCGCCTCGGGCCATGCTTCGAGACTGCGGTTAAGGGCCTCGGGTCTCTGGAACTGCCGCGATAGCTCTGCTAGCGCATGCACAAACCTCAATTTGCTGGACAATGACATGACCGATGCCATCCGCCCGCTGATCGCCGGCAACTGGAAAATGAACGGGCTGAAGGCCGCGGCCGCCGAATTCGACGCCATGGTCAATGGTGCGGCGGAGGTGACAGGCAAGGCCGATCTGCTGGTCTGCCCGCCGGCGACCCTGATCGCGGCTTTCGCCGAGAAGGCGCAGGCTAAGAAGGTCGCGGTCGGGGCCCAGGATTGCCATCCGAAGGCCTCCGGTGCCCATACCGGCGATCTCTCCGCCGAAATGCTGGTAGATGCGGGTGCGACCGCCATTATCGTCGGCCATTCCGAACGCCGCGCCGACCACGGCGAGGGCGATTCCCTGATCCGGCAGAAGGCGGAAGCCGCATGGCGGGCAGGGGCGGTTGCGATCGTCTGCGTCGGCGAGACGCAGGCCCAGCGCGATGCCGGCCAGACCCTGGACATCCTGCGCGGCCAGCTCAATGGCTCCCTCCCGGACGGTTCGACCGCCGCCAATCTGGTCGTCGCCTATGAACCGGTCTGGGCGATTGGCACCGGCCTGACCCCCACGGCCCAGGATGTCGAGCAGATTCATGGCTTTATCCGGGAACTCCTGACCATCAGGTTCAAGGGGGACGGGGCCAAGATGCGGATCCTCTACGGCGGCTCGGTCAAGCCCTCGAATGCGGCCGAGCTGATGGCCGTCAAGAACGTCAACGGCGCACTGGTCGGCGGCGCCAGCCTGAAGGCGGCCGATTTCCTTGCGATTGCCCAAGGCTGTCCTAGCTAAAGGTCGGGACGCGATCGGGACCGATCGGGGGTGGCAATGCCCCTTCCGATCGTGTAACACCGCGCAACTTCAGGAAAACCCGCGAAGCGCGATCGGCTGCCGGTACCGGCGCTGTCGGCTTGTGACGGAAGGATACCATGCAGACTGTTGTCGTCGTCATCCACCTCATGATCGTTGCCGTCATGATCGGTGCCGTGCTGCTCCAGAAGTCGGAAGGCGGCGGCCTCGGCATGGGCGGCGGTGCGGGCTTTATGTCCAGCCGCGGCACCGCGAACCTGTTGTCGCGGACCACGGCGATCCTTGCGGCCGGCTTCTTCCTGACCAGCCTGTTCCTGTCCTGGTACGCCGGTTACAACCGCGCTCCGTCCTCGATCATCGGCACCCCTGCGTCGCAAACCCAGCCGGCCGGTGGCGCAAACCCGATCACCGCGCCGACCTCGGGCGGAATCCTGGACACGCTGAAGAAGGCGGACGAGCAGCAGCAGGCCCCGGCAGCGCCGAGCGGTCCGCAGGTGCCTCGCTCGCAATAAAGCAGGGGGGCCATGCAGGACGACGGCTAGCGTCCTGCATCAACAATCCCCATCAAGGCACTGTCACCACTCTTTGTTTTGGCTCACCCACAGGCCCGCAGATTCTTTGGGGCGGAAGACGAATCGCTTTGGCGAATCGGATTCGAGGGATTAGAGGTTAGGTCCCATGGCGCGGTACATATTCATCACCGGCGGCGTGGTTTCTTCGCTCGGCAAGGGTCTGGCTTCAGCGGCACTCGGTGCCCTGTTGCAAGCCCGGGGCTACAAGGTCCGCCTCCGCAAGCTCGATCCCTATCTCAACCTCGATCCCGGAACGATGTCGCCGTATCAGCATGGCGAAGTGTTCGTGACCGATGATGGCGCGGAGACCGATCTCGATCTCGGTCACTATGAGCGATTCACCGGACGTCCCGCGACGAAGCAGGACAACATCACGACCGGGCGCATCTACCAGGACATCATCTCGAAGGAACGCCGCGGCGATTATCTCGGCGCGACCATCCAGGTCGTGCCGCATGTCACCAACGCGATCAAGGAATTCGTCCTCTCCGGCAACGATGATTACGACTTCGTGCTGGTCGAGATCGGCGGCACCGTCGGCGACATCGAGGGCCTGCCGTTCTTCGAAGCGATCCGCCAGCTCAAGAATGAGCTGCCGCGCGATCACGCCATCTACATTCACCTCACGCTGCTGCCCTACATCCCGAGCGCCGGCGAACTGAAGACGAAGCCGACGCAGCACTCGGTGAAGGAGCTGCGCTCGATCGGCATCCAGCCGGACATCCTGCTCTGCCGCACCGACCGCGAGATTCCAAAGGAAGAGCGGCGCAAGCTCGGCCTGTTCTGCAACGTGCGCGAAAGCGCCGTGATCGAGGCACGCGACGCCGACAGCATCTACGCCGTCCCCGAGGCCTATCACGTGGCCGGTCTCGACGACGAAGTGCTCGCCGCCTTCGGCATCGGCTCGCGCATCCCGCCGGAGCTCAAGAGCTGGCATCAGATCAACGAACGCATCCGCAATCCCGAAGGCGATGTCACCATCGCCATCGTCGGCAAATATACCGGCATGAAGGATGCGTATAAGTCGCTGATCGAGGCGCTCTCGCATGGCGGCATCGCCAACAAGGTGAAGGTCAATCTCGACTGGATCGAGAGCGAGATCTTCGAGAAGGAAGATCCGGCGCCGTTCCTCGAGCACGTCAACGGCATCCTGGTGCCCGGCGGCTTCGGCCAGCGCGGCGCGGAAGGGAAGATCAAGGCGGCGCAATTCGCGCGCGAGCGTGACGTGCCGTATTTCGGCATCTGCTTCGGCATGCAGATGGCGGTGATCGAGGCCGCGCGAAATCTCGTCGGCATCGAGGAGGCCAACTCCACCGAGTTCGGTCCGACCAAGGAGCCGCTCGTCGGCCTGATGACGGAATGGCTGCGCGGCAACGAGCTCGAGAAGCGCTCGAAGGCCGGTGATCTCGGCGGCACGATGCGCCTGGGTGCATACCCTGCCGCGCTGAACCGCGGCAGCCGCGTCTCGCAGGTGTATGGCGGCGCGACCGAGATTTCGGAGCGCCACCGCCATCGCTACGAGGTCAACACCGCCTACAAGGACCGCCTCGAGCAGCACGGACTGAAGTTTTCCGGCCTCTCGCCCGACGGCGTGCTGCCCGAAATCGTCGAGTACGAGGATCACCCCTGGTTCATCGGCGTCCAGTTCCACCCCGAGCTGAAGTCGCGGCCGTTCGAGCCGCACCCGCTGTTCGCCTCGTTCATTGCGGCCGCGGCGAAGCAGAGCCGATTGGTGTAGCTTTTCTCGGCCTTTGACGTTCGCGCGTTTTGTTGCGACAAGCCCCTGCAAGAACAACAATGCAGGGAGTGAGCTTCAATGATCTACGAAATGCGCGTCTATCGTTGCGTGCCCGGCCGTCTGCCGGCGCTGCTGAAGCGGTTCGAGACGGTGACGCTGAAGCTGTGGGAGAAGCACGGCATCAAGCAGGCCGGGTTCTTCACGACGCTGATCGGCGAATCCCACCAGGAGCTGACCTATTTCCTGGCTTGGGACTCGCTCGCCGACCGCGAGAAAAAATGGCCCGCCTTCATGGCCGATCCCGACTGGATGAAGGCTCGCGCCGAGAGCGAGGCGGACGGCCAGATCGTCGGCAACATCGTCAGCCAGTTGCTGACGCCGACCGCCTTCTCGTCGGTCAAGTAGCGGCACTTCAGGGCTTCGGCGCAACCCTGATATTCAAAGGCCAGGGCCGAATGGGGTTGATCCCACCCGTTCGGCCGCTATGGTCGCGCCGAAACAGGGATTTTGAGCCTTGAGCACCAGTCATTCCGCGGCGCCGGTTGTCAGCGTCGGTACGGTCAAGTTCGGCAATGATCTGCCGATCTCGATCATTGCAGGACCCTGCCAGCTCGAAAGCCGCCAGCATGCGCTGGAGGTCGCCTCGGCGCTGAAGGAGATCGCCGCGCGGCTGAAGATCGGCCTCGTCTACAAGACCTCCTTCGACAAGGCCAACCGCACCAGCGCCTCGGCGGCGCGCGGCCTCGGGCTCGCGCAGTCGCTGCCGATCTTCGCCGAGATCCGCTCATCGCTGGGCCTGCCTGTGTTGACCGACGTGCACGATGCCGCGCAATGCGCCGAGGTGGCGCAGGCGGTCGACGTCTTGCAGATCCCGGCCTTCCTGTGCCGGCAGACCGATCTGCTGCTGGCCGCCGCCGCAACCGGCAAGGTCGTCAACGTCAAGAAGGGGCAATTCCTAGCGCCTTGGGACATGACGAATGTCGTGAGCAAGATCACCAGCGCCAACAATCCCAACGTGCTCGTCACCGAGCGCGGCGCGTCCTTCGGCTACAATACGCTGGTGTCGGACATGCGCGCGCTGCCGATCATGGCGCGCACGACCGGCGCGCCCGTGATCTTCGATGCCACCCATTCGGTGCAGCAGCCGGGCGGGAAGGGCGCGTCCTCCGGCGGCGAGCGCGAATTCGTGCCGGTGCTGGCGCGCGCGGCCGTGGCAGTCGGTGTCGCCGGCGTTTTCGTCGAGACTCATCCCGATCCGGATAAGGCGCCCTCGGATGGCCCGAATATGGTGCCGCTGCGCGAATTCGAAGGATTGATCCGCACGCTGATGGCGTTCGACGCGGTGACGAAAAGCACACCGCGCTGATGTCCCAGCCTGCGACCGGGGCACCCGCCGACCAGAAGTTTCCGCCCGCGATCAACATTATTGCACTGGCGAGCTTCTCGGCGGCGTTGTCCACGCGCGCGCTCGATCCCGTCCTGCCGCATGTCGCAGAGGACTTTTCGATCAGCGTCACGACAGCCGCCAGCATCGCGGCCGGCTATGCCTTGATTTATGCGCTGGTCCAGCCCGTGATCGGGGCGGCGGCCGACATGTTCGGCAAGGCGCGGTTGATGACGCTGTGTCTGGCGCTGCTCGGTGTCGCCTCCATTCTCGGCGCCGTCGCGACCACCTTCTCGGGCCTGTTCGCGAGCCGCATCCTGGCGGGCGTCGCCTCCGGCGGCGTGTTTCCGGTCGCTCTCGGTCTGACCGCCGACCTCGTCGTCCCCGCCAAGCGGCAGGTCGCAATCGGGCGCACGCTCGCGGGCTCGATGACCGGCAATCTTTTAGGGGCTACCGCTTCCGGCATCATCGGCGAATTCATCGGCTGGCGCGGCGTGCTGATGATCCTCGGCGCGCTCGGCCTGGTCGCGGCCGTCGCGGTGGCAGCGGGCTTTCGTGGTGCCGCGCTGACAGCGGCGCCAAAGACCGATCTGAAGGCCTTGCGGCAGGGCTATCGCACCATCTTCGCCAACCCCAACACGCGCTATTGCTACTCAGCGGTCTTCGTCGAGGGCTGCTGCGTATTCGGCCTGTTTCCCTTCATCGCCGCGTTGCTGTTCGATCTCGGCGAGAAGTCGCCGTCGATCGCGGGCATCGTGATCGCCGGTTTTGCGGTCGGCGGACTGTTCTACACGTTCACCGTCTCGCGCTTCCTGCCCTGGCTCGGCGTCAAGGGCATGATGATCGCAGGCGCGGGACTCGTCGGGTTGCAGCTCGGCGTGCTCGCGTTCGGTCCGCAATGGAAGCTGCAATTCCTCAGCATGCTGGCGATGGGCTGGGGCTTCTACATGATCCACGGCTGCCTGCAGGTGTTCGCCAGCGAGCTCTCGATCGGGGCGCGCGCGACGGCGATGTCGCTGCATTCGTTTTTCTTCTTCATGGGGCAGACGGTTGGTCCCATCGCCTATGGTCTCGGGATCCAGCATGGCGGCAAGCTGCCCACACTGTTTGTAAGCGCCGCAATCATGGTGATGCTGGGCCTCTTCTGCGCCCGGATGCTCAAGCCGCGGGCCCCGTCCGACGCACGGGCCTGAGACGAGTATCGAATTACCTTCTTTCCGTATTTTTCCGGAAAGGAACGGTAGCGCAATCCCTTCAATCTTAAACCAAACCTCACCGTTCGCTCCCTAGAGTGCCGCCCGAACCGCTAGCCGGCGGCAACATCTTCGGATCAATCGATGCAAAAACAACGTTCGGTCGCCCGCATTCTCGGGGCGGTGGTTGGGTCTCTCGGTCTCATCCTTGTCGTCATCTGCGCTTACGCCCTCAAGCTGGCGGTGACGCGCTATGTGGACAGTAACCGCATCGTCTCGCTGACGATTGCGAGCCGCGACCTGACCAACACGTTGGTGATCTTCCGCCTGGAGCGCGGTGACACGCTGAGCTACCTGGCGTCGGCCGCTGCCGCGCCCGACAGCGTCATGAGCAGCCTCGCCGAGCAGCGCTCCACCGTGCAGAGGAATTACGCGCAGGCCTTGCGGAGCCTCGCCTCCGTCGAAGCGCCCGGTCTCGCGGAGAAGCTCGACAAGCTCCGCGGCATCTGGGCGCAACTCGAAGAGCTGCGGCCGCGTTCGACCATTGCGCTGAAGCAGGAGAAGGCGGCACGTGAAGCCAGCCTGACCCCAAGCTGGGCCAAGGTCAGCGACGCCTTCATGGATGCTATCGGCGACGTCACCGCCCATGTCGACAACGCGATGACGCTGATCGATCCCGTGGTCGATCGCCTCCTGATCGCCAAACAGGCCGCGTGGCAGGCCCGCGCCAATGCCGGCCAGACCATTCTCGTCCAGTTCTCCTCGATCCTCGCCAACAAGACCTGGACCGCGGCCGACGGCGTCACCTTCGCCGATCTGCGCGGCCGCATCCAGCAGGCCTGGCTGGTGGTGCGCGACCTCGGCCCGAACGTGGCTTCGCCGGAGCTGCTGCAGGCGATCCGGACCGCCGAGCCGGAAATCTCCGGTGCCCTCAGCGACGAGCGCAATGCCATCGCGACCAAGCTGCTCGCCGGTGAACCTGCCGGCGTCGTCGGCCTGGATTACCGCGACCGCCAGCTTGTCGGCGCCAACAATGTCGTCATCGTCACGCAGGCCGCGCTTGCCAACATGATCGCGCGGGCCGAGGAGGGCGCCTCGCGCGCCCGCTTCAGCCTGATCCTGTTCGGCTTGTTGATGCCGGCGTCGCTGGCCCTGATGATCGGCGGCCTGCTGTTGATGCGCAACCGCGTGACCCGGCCTCTGACCGCCATCACCGGCGTGATGACGCGCTTTGCCGATCATGATTTCGCCAGCGACGTCCCGGGCCTCGACCGCAACGATGAGATCGGCCGCATGGCGTCGGCCCTCCAGGTGTTCAAGGACGCCATGATCAAGGCCGAGCGTCTCTCGGGCGATCAGGCGGCCGAGCGCGCCGACAAGGAGAAGCGCGCAACCGAGCTCTCGGGTCTCGTGCGCCAGTTCGAAAGCCGGATCGGCCAGATGGTGCAGACATTGTCGGGTGCCTCGGGCGAGCTGGAGACGACGGCGCGCTCGATGTCGAGCACGGCGGCGGAAGCCCAGGCCCAGGCCGGCTCGGCCTCGACGCTGGCCGACCAGGTCGGCGGCGGCGTGCAGACGGTCGCGGCTGCGGCCGAGGAGCTCAATGCCTCGATCCGCGAGATCAACCGCCAGGTCGAGCAGGCGAGCCGCGCCACCGAGCACGCGGTCGTCACCGTCAAGGAGACCGACAGCACGATGCGGGCACTCGCCGACGGCGCAGACCGCATCGGCGAGGTCATCGGCCTGATCACCTCGATTGCGGGCCAGACCAATCTGCTGGCGCTGAACGCAACCATCGAGGCTGCGCGCGCGGGTGAATCCGGGCGCGGCTTTGCGGTCGTTGCGAGCGAAGTGAAGAACCTGGCGTCGCAGACGGCGAAGGCGACCGAGGAGATCAGCGCGCAGATCACCGAGATCCAGGGCGCGACGCAGAAGGCGGTCTCCGCCATCGACGGCATCGTCAAGACCATCGAGGAAGTCTCGAGCATCAACCGCGTCATCGCCGCCGCGATCGAAGAGCAGAACAAGGCCACTGCCGAGATCGCCAACACCGTGCAGCACACGGCGGAAGCGACCTCGACGGTGACGCGCAACATCGCAACTGTCTCGTCGGCCGCGAACGAAACCGGCCGCGCGGCCTCCGGCGTGCTGAAGGCCGCCGCCGATCTGTCGAACCAGTCGACCTCGCTCACCGGTGAAGTGGACAGCTTCATCAGCAGGGTGCGTGAAGTGGCGTAAGGGCCGCGAGGAACGGCAAATCAAGAAGGCCCGCCGCAGCGTGATGTTGCGGCGGGCGTTTTCGTCAATCGATCCGGTTCGTCGCGTGTGCTGTCGTGAGCTCTAGCCCCGGCCGCGATAGGGCGCGACGCCTTGCTCGGGCACCCACAGGCCCTTCGGCACGCGTCCGGTCTGCCAGAACACGTCGATCGGGATGCCGCCGCGCGGATACCAATAGCCGCCGATGCGGAGCCATTTCGGCTTGATCTCGCTCGCGATGCGCTTGCCGATCATCACGGTGCAGTCCTCATGGAAGGCGCCGTGGTTGCGGAAGCTCGCGATGTAGAGTTTCAGCGATTTCGACTCCAGCAGCCATTGGCCCGGCGCGTAGTCGATCATCAGATGGGCGAAATCGGGCTGTCCCGTCACGGGGCAGAGCGAGGTGAATTCCGGCACGGTGAAACGAACCAGATAATCGGTTCCGGCCTGCGGATTGGGCACGCGGTCGAGCTTCGCCTTCTCGGGCGTATCGGGCCATTCTACGGCACGGCCGAGCTGCAATGCTGGTGAGGTGTTCGATTTGCTGGGCTTTTTCGACATGAGGCCGCCTCCGATGCGGCCCTCTTAGCCAATCGCGGGGCGGCCGTCACCCGGCCTTTTCCGCTTCGATGCATTGCGGTAGAAGCACCCGCGAACTGCCCCCTTTGTTTCCCGAAAAGAGGCTCTCATGACCGCCATCATCGACATCATCGGACGCGAAATTCTCGATAGCCGTGGCAACCCCACCGTCGAGGTCGACGTCGTGCTGGAAGATGGCGCGCTTGGCCGCGCCGCCGTGCCGTCGGGCGCCTCGACCGGCGCCCATGAGGCGGTCGAGCTGCGCGATGGCGACAAGGCCCGCTATCTCGGCAAGGGCGTCACCAAGGCGGTCGGCGCCGTCAACGGCGAGATCTTCGAGGCGCTGAGCGGCCTCGACGCCGAGCAACAGCCCCAGATCGACCAGATCATGATCGAGCTCGACGGCACGCCCAACAAGAGCCGGCTCGGTGCCAACGCCATCCTCGGCGTCTCGCTGGCCTGCGCCAAGGCAGCGGCGAATTCGCTCGACATGCCGCTCTACCGCTACGTCGGCGGCACCTCGGCGCGGCTGCTGCCGGTGCCGATGATGAACATCATCAATGGCGGCGTGCACGCCGACAACCCGATCGACTTCCAGGAATTCATGATCCTGCCCGTTGGCGCGTCCTCCTTCGCCGAAGGCCTGCGCTATGGTGCGGAGGTCTTCCACACGCTGAAGTCCGAGCTGAAGAAGGCCGGCCACAACACCAATGTCGGCGATGAGGGCGGCTTCGCCCCGAACCTGCCGTCGGCGGATGCCGCGCTCGAATTCGTCATGAATGCGATCGGCAAGGCCGGCTTCAAGGCCGGTAGCGACATCGTGCTCGGCCTCGACTGCGCCTCGACCGAGTTCTTCAAGGACGGCAAGTATGTCTATGAAGGCGAGGGCAAGACCCGCTCGATCTCCGAACAGGCCAAATATCTCGCCGATCTCGTCGGCCGCTATCCGATCGTGACCATCGAGGACGGCATGTCGGAAGACGACATGGACGGCTGGAAGGAGATCACCGACCTCATCGGCAACAAGTGCCAGCTCGTCGGCGACGATCTCTTCGTCACCAACGTCAAGCGCCTCGCCGAGGGCATCAAGGCCGGCCGCGCCAACTCGATCCTGATCAAGGTCAATCAGATCGGCACGCTGACCGAGACTCTCGCCGCCGTCGAGATGGCGCACAAGGCCGGCTACACCTCGGTCATGTCGCACCGCTCGGGCGAGACCGAGGATTCCACCATCGCCGACCTCGCGGTCGCCACGAACTGCGGTCAGATCAAGACCGGCTCCCTTGCGCGTTCGGATCGCACCGCCAAATACAACCAGCTCCTTCGCATCGAGCAGCAGCTCGGCAAGCAGGCACTCTATGGCGGCAAGGCGGCACTGAAGGCGCTGGCATAAGCCAGCGCTCTGGCAAACACAGGGGAGGATCGACATGAGCGACGGCAAGACCGGACTGCAACTGCGTTCGCTGATCAAGACGAGCGGAGAGCTCGAGATCTCGCTCGTCGATGTGCCGACCCCCGAGCCCGCGGACGACGAGGTCGTCGTCCGCATCGAGGCGGCGCCGATCAATCCGTCCGACCTCGGCCTGCTCGTCGGCGCCGCCGACATGAGCACGGCCAGGGCGACGGGCACCAAAGCGGCGCCAATCATCACCGCGAAGGTGCCTGACGGCGCGATGCGCGCCATGGGCGCGCGGCTCGACCAGTCCCTGCCTGTCGGCAATGAGGGCGCCGGCGTCGTCATCAAGACGGGCTCGTCGGACGCCGCGAAGGCGCTGACGGGCAAGACGGTCTCGATGATCGGCGGTGCCATGTACGGTCAGTATCGGACCCTGAAGGCGAGGGACTGTCAGCCGCTTCCCGAGGGCACGACGCCGGCCGAAGGCGCATCCTGGTTCGTCAATCCGCTGACTGCGCTCGGCATGACCGAGACGATGCGGCGGGAAAATCACAAGGCGCTGGTGCACACCGCGGCCGCTTCCAATCTCGGCCAGATGCTGAACAAGATCTGCATCAAGGACGGCATTCCGCTCGTCAACATCGTGCGCAGCCAGGAGCAGGCTGACATCCTGAAGAAGATCGGGGCCAAGCACGTCGTCGATTCCAGCAAGCCGAGCTTCCTCGACGATCTCACCAATGCTCTGGTCGAGACCGGCGCCACCATCGCCTTCGATGCCATCGGCGGCGGCAAGCTTGCCGGCGACATCCTCAACTGCATGGAAATCGCGATCAACAAGACAGCCAAGGAATACAGCCGGTACGGTTCGAGCGTCTACAAGCATGTCTATATCTATGGCGCGCTCGATATCCGCCCCATCGAACTGCCGCGCGGCTTCGGCATGGCCTGGGGCGTCGGCGGCTGGTTGCTCACTCCGTTCCTGCAGAACATCGGGCCGGCCGATATCGGCCGGCTGCGTCAGCGCGTCGTGAGCGAATTGAAGACGACCTTCGCCAGCCACTACACCAAGGTGGTGTCGTTGCAGGAGGCGCTCGATCCCGCCAACATCGCGGTGTACGCCAAACGCGCCACCGGCGAAAAATTCCTCATCAATCCAAATAAATTGTCGTGATCCGCGACGGCCGGTCAACCAAAAGAGGTCTTGCCTTCTGAGCGAAGCGGGAGATTATTCCGCGGCGTTGAAAGCGGAAAAACCGCAACGCGCGCTCAGAAGGGGACCTCTCCATGATCGATCTCAATCGACGTCATCTGCTCGCAGGAACTGCCGCCATAGGCGCGGCCGCCGTGACCGGCCTCCGGCCATCCTCCGTCAATGCCTCGGTGCCGCAAACAGGCACGCAGGCACCGGGCTTCTACCGCTACAAGGTCGGCAGCTACGAGTGCACCTCGATCAACGACGGTGCGCGCAGCTTCCCGATGCCTGACACGTTCGTCACCAACATTCCAAAGGAAGAGGCGCAGGCAGCCTCAGACGCGGCTTATATGCCCAAGGGCATGGTCACGGTGCCGTTCAATCCGCAGCTCATCAATACCGGTTCCAAGCTGATTCTGATCGATACCGGCAATGGCATCGCAAACTTCGAAGCGACCAAGGGCGCGGTCGGTCGCACATTGCAAAATCTCCAGGCCGCCGGTGTCGATCCGAAGGCCATCGATGTCGTGCTGCTCTCGCATCTGCATCCCGACCACACCAACGGCATCCGTTTGGCTGACGGTTCAATGGCTTTTCCGAACGCGGAGATCATGGTGCCGGCGAAGGACTGGGCGTTCTGGACCAGCGATGAGAACGCGTCCAAGGCCGAGTCCAACGCGATGATGAAGAACTACTTCGCCAACGTGAAGAAGACCTTCGCCGGCCTCGAGTCCAAGGTGACCAAATATGAATGGGGCAAGGAGGTCGCGCCGGGTATCACCTCGATCGGGACGCCGGGCCACACGCCCGGTCACACCTCGTTCACGGTCGCATCGGGCGACAAGAAGGTCCTGATCCAGTCTGACGTCACCAACATTCCGGAGTTCTTCCTGCGCAATCCGGACTGGCACGTGGCCTATGACGCCGATCCCGCATTGGCGCAGGAGACGCGGCACAAGTTCCTGGACATGGCGGCGGCGGAGAAGGCGACCGTGGTCGGCTTCCACTTCACCTTCCCGTCGGTTGGCCACGTCGAGAAGGACGGCGCGAAATACCGCCTGATCCCGTCGGCCTGGAATCCGACGATCTGATCTGGTTTTGCAGATTTGCACGAAACATCAGGCCGCCGCTTGGCGGCCTGATTGTTTTGGGCGACCATCTGCTTTCGGGAAACGCAGCGTTTCCAAATCGGACCGGTCCATGCACTTGCATCCATCAGTCGGGATCGCTTAAGTGCCGCCCGGCACTTCCCCTCAAGGTTTCAAGGACACCACATGGCCTACAATATCGTTGTGATCGCCGGCAGTCTGCGCAAGGACAGCTTCTCGCTGAAGATCGCCAAGGCGCTCGCAAAGCTCGCGCCGGCCTCTCTCAAGCTCGAGGTCGTGACCCTTGCGGGCATCTCGTTCTTCAATCAGGACCTCGAGGGCGCGCCGCCTGCCGACTGGCTGGCCTTCCGCGAAAAACTCCAGAAGTCCGACGGCATCATCTTCGTCACGCCGGAATACAACCGCGCCATCCCGGGCGTATTGAAGAACGCCATCGATGTCGCCTCGCGCCCCTATGGCAAGAGCTCCTTCAACGGCAAGCCGGTCGGCATCATCTCGAACTCGCCGGGCCCGCTCGGTGGCGTGAGCGCCGCCAAGACGCTCCAGAACATCCTGCCGGGCATCGCCGGCCCGATCATGCAGCAGCCGGAGACCTACCTGAATGCGGTTGGCGATGCTTTTGATGCGGAAGGCAACCTGAGCAAGGACTCGCTGAAGGGCGTGCTCCAGGCCTATGTCGATGCCTTCGCCGCGCACGTGGCCAAGCATCACGGCTGATAGTCTCAGCCAAGACTGCCCAACTCCTCGTCACGCCCGGGACAAGCCCGGGCATGACGAGGTCGCTGGAGAGGGAGATTAGCACTCCCTTAACCAAGCTGGCTCATCTTGCCAAAATGGTCTCCCGCGCCCGCCTCAAATCGATCCTGACCGGTCTCGCCCTCTATGCGATGGCGGCCGCCATCGTCGGCTATTTCGGCGTCAACGCCTACACCGGCAAATACGGCCTCAACGCCCGCCAGGAGCTCGACCAGGAGATCATCGCGCTGACCAGCGAGCTCGCCCAGCTCAAGCGTGAGCGTGCCAAGAGCGAGCAGCGCGTGTCGCTGCTTCGCACCCAGAAGATCGATCCCGACATGCTGGACGAGCGCGCCCGGTTCCAGCTCGACTATGTCAATCCGCACGATCTGGTTCGGATGATCCCGCAGAACTGATCGCCGCGACACCGGCGTGACGATGGCGCGACCAAAAGATCGGCGCATTGTCCTTGTGCATTGCCGGGTCTGGTCACCCGCCGTCATCCGTCTGTCAGAGAATTGAGACAAGACGTCAGCCCGATCGCGCTCGACGCGATGCCAGGCACAGACGGAGGCGCGGCCATGACGAACGATCTCTTGCAGCGGAAGATACATGTCGGTGCAATGCTGCTCGGCGCGGCAGCGTTGGCCCTGCTGGCGCCGTCACCGGCTGTCGCGCAGACCGCGCCGTCGGGCGCAAAGCCCTTTCTGACCCTCGACGGCAAGGCGCCGCTGATCCTCGGACACCGCGGCGTGCCGGGTCTGGTGCCTGAGGAGACCGAAGCCTCTTACGATCTCGCCGCGGCGCTCGGGACCGACGCGCTCGAAGAAGACCTGCACCTCACCAAAGATTGTGTCCTGGTCGCGCGCCACAATCCGTGGCTGGCCGACAACACCAACGTGGCCGAAGTCGCGAAGACCAATCCGGCGGTCGCAGCCCGCAAGCGCACGGTATCAGGTGTGCGCGTCAAGGCGCCGGCTGCTGCCGGCACGCCTGCCGACTATCTCGTCGATCTCACCGATCCCGCCGATCCCAAATCGGTGCTGAAGTCATTGATCGTCGACGGTGAGGATCACACCAACGACTGGTCGATCACCGACTTCACCATGGCCGAGCTGAAGGAGTGGATCGGCGGCACCACCTATGACGCAGCCAACGAGCGGCCGAAAGTGTTCAACGGCAAATTCCCTGTGATCAGCTTTCAGGACATCCTCGATATCGCCAAGGCGAAGAGCAAGGAAACGGGGCGGACGATCCTGGTCTATCCGGAGACAAAGAATCCGACCTGGAACAATGCCCAGGCCATTGCGAACGGCTGCGGCGCGCCGGGCAGCCATCCGCTCGAGGATGCCCTGATCAAGATCATCAGCGATAACGGCCTCAACACCAGGGACGCGCCCATCCTGGTGCAGAGCTTCGAGCCCGGCAGCCTGAAATATATGCGCAGCCACGGCCTTCAGACGCGGCAGGTCCAGCTCATCGACGGCAACGGCATCGATCTCAAAACCGGCAAGGTGCTGCTCAACAACATCACCAATTCACGTCCGTTCGACTGGACGGTCGCCGGCGACGCGCATCTCTACGATGCGATGCTGACACCGGAGGGCCTTGCCGAGATCAAGACCTATGCCGACGGCATCGGTCCGTGGAAGGCGTATATCGTTTCGCTCAAGATTGCGCCGTGGAAGGATGCCAATGCCGACGGCACGCCCTACAAGGGATCGACCCCGGAGGCTTCGACGCAGGAGGCGACCAACCTGATCGCCGATGCGCACAAGCTCGGCCTGTTCGTGCACGTCTTCACATTCCGCAACGAGAAGAAATATCTCGCCGCCGACTATCACGCCGATCCGGCCCAGGAATATCTCAAATTCTTCCGTCTCGGCGTCGACGGGGTCTTCACCGATTTCACGCATACCGGTGTTGCCGCCCGCGCGACGTATTTGCGCGAACTCGGTTGGTAAATCCAGCGCTCCGAATCGGACACGCATCGGGGACTTAGCCCGAGATATGCGTGTCCGATCTCGTTGCCTCGTCTGTGTGCAGAGCTGTCTTTGGCGCCGAGCTAATGTTGCCTGAGCGGCGTCAAAGATTTTGCAAAATTTCGGCCACGTTGCAGTGCGGCATAATGAAAGTCGAGCCATGCCGCAGCGGTGCTTTCACACGCGATTGAGTTAGGTTAGAGAGGACTTAGATTTCTCTGACCCGGAATTCCTCATGGCCGCACCCAAGAAAGCCGCCGCTGGCGCTGAGCAGGACAAGACCAACGGCGGTTCGCCCCCGGAGTTCACCAGGGAGCAGGAGCTGAAGGCGCTCCGCGACATGCTCCTGATCCGGCGGTTTGAGGAAAAGGCCGGCCAGTTGTACGGCATGGGTGCGATCGGCGGCTTCTGCCATCTCTATATCGGCCAGGAGGCCGTGGTAGTTGGTATGCAGATGGCCCTGAAGCAAGGCGATCAGGTCATCACCGGCTATCGCGACCACGGTCACATGCTCGCGACCGGCATGGAAGCCAATGGCGTGATGGCCGAGCTCACGGGACGCCGCGGCGGCTATTCCAAGGGCAAGGGCGGCTCCATGCACATGTTCAGCAAGGAGAAGCACTTCTACGGCGGCCACGGCATCGTCGGCGCGCAAGTGTCGCTCGGGACGGGTCTTGCCTTCGCCAACAATTATCGCAGCAATGGCAATGTCAGCGTCGCTTATTTCGGCGATGGTGCGGCCAACCAGGGCCAGGTCTATGAGAGCTTCAACATGGCGGAGCTCTGGAAGTTGCCGGTGATCTACGTCATCGAGAACAACCGCTACGCCATGGGCACCGCGGTCTCGCGCGCTTCGGCGCAGCAGGATTTCTCCAAGCGCGGCGCGTCTTTCAACATTCCGGGCAAGCAGGTGGACGGCATGGACGTTCGCGCCGTCAAGGCGGCGGGCGATGAGGCGGCGGCCTGGTGCCGTGCCGGCAAGGGCCCCTTCATCCTGGAGATGCAGACCTACCGCTATCGCGGCCACTCGATGTCCGACCCTGCAAAATACCGCACGCGCGAGGAAGTCGAGAAGGTCCGTCACGACCAGGATCCGATCGAGCAGGTGCGCAACCGCCTGCTTGCGGCCAAGGTCAGCGAAGCCGACCTCAAGGCGATCGACGCCGAGGTGCGTGACATCGTCAACGCCTCCGCCGACTTTGCCCAGCATGATCCCGAGCCGGATGCCGCCGAGCTCTGGACCGACGTTTACCGCTAAGCGCGCGCAAGCTTTCTTTTGGAGTCGATATGCCAATTCAAGTGCTGATGCCCGCGTTGTCGCCCACGATGGAAAAGGGCAACCTCGCCAAATGGCTTAAAAAAGAGGGCGAGACGATCAAGTCCGGCGATGTCATCGCCGAGATCGAGACCGACAAGGCCACCATGGAGGTCGAGGCGACCGATGAGGGCACGCTCGGCAAGATCCTGATCGCCGAGGGCACCGCCGACGTTCCCGTCAACACGCCGATTGCGACCATCCTCGCCGATGGCGAGAGCGCCGCCGATCTTGCGAAAGCGCCCGCACCGGCGGCGAAGCCCGCGGAGGCCGCAGTCCCCGCCGCTGCCAAGGCCGAAGCGCCTGCAGCGAAGGCTGCGCCGGCGCCGCAAGCGGTCGCCGAGCCCGATCCGGAAGTGCCTGCCGGCACCGAGATGATCACCCAGACCATCCGCGAAGCGCTGCGCGACGCCATGGCCGAAGAGATGCGCCGCGACCCCGACGTGTTCGTGATGGGCGAGGAGGTTGCAGAGTATCAGGGCGCCTACAAGGTGACACAGGGCCTGCTGCAGGAGTTCGGCGCACGGCGCGTCATCGACACCCCGATCACCGAGCACGGCTTTGCCGGCGTCGGCGTCGGCGCCGCCATGACCGGGTTGAAGCCGGTCGTCGAGTTCATGACCTTCAACTTCGCCATGCAGGCGATCGACCAGATCATCAACTCGGCCGCCAAGACGCTCTACATGTCCGGCGGCCAGATGGGCTGCTCGATCGTGTTCCGCGGACCGAACGGCGCGGCTGCGCGCGTCGCCGCCCAGCACAGCCAGGATTACTCGGCCTGGTATTCGAACGTTCCGGGCCTCAAGGTCGTCGCGCCGTACTCCGCCGCCGACTACAAGGGCCTGCTCAAGGCCGCGATCCGCGATCCCAATCCGGTGATCTTCCTCGAGAACGAGATGCTCTACGGCCACACCGGCGAGGTGCCGAAGCTCGATGACTTCGTGATCCCGATCGGCAAGGCGCGCATCGTGCGCTCCGGCAGCCACGTCAGCATCATCTCCTGGTCGAACGGCATGTCCTATGCACTGAAGGCTGCCGACGAGCTCGCCGAGGAAGGCATCGAGGCCGAGGTGATCGACCTGCGCACGCTGCGGCCGATGGACACCGAGACCATCATCAACTCGGTCAAGAAGACCGGCCGCGCCGTCACGGTGGAAGAGGGCTGGGCCCAGAGCGGCGTCGGTGCCGAGATCGCCGCGCGTATCATGGAGAACGCCTTCGACTATCTCGATGCGCCGGTCGCGCGCGTCTCCGGCAAGGACGTGCCGATGCCTTATGCCGCGAACCTGGAAAAGCTCGCGCTGCCGTCGGCTGCCGATGTGGTCGAGGCCGCCAAAGCCGTCTGCTACAGGTAGGCCATGACGGGCCCGAAGGAGCAGCCACTGCCACCCGACGTTCTCGCCCGCGACGATGCGGTCGAGATCCTGCGCGTGTTCGTGCTGGATGGCGGGCTGTCGATGGCGTTCCAGCGCGCCTTCGAGGAGCCCGACATGTGGGGCCTGCTGCTCGTCGATCTCGCCCGCCACGCCGCGCGCGCTTATTCGCGCGAGAGCGAATACACCGAAGAGGACGCGCTGAACCGGATCCTCGAGATGTTCCAGGCCGAGATCGAGCGTCCGACCGACACCGGCACGACGACGCCGCGCGGGAAGGGACACTGACCGTGGCGATCGAAGCCCACCATTTCGATCTGATGCTGGAGGCGATCCGCGAGGCCGAGGCCTCGATCGCGCAAGGCGGCCTGCCGATCGGTGCCGTGTTGACGCGCGACAAAAAGATCATCGCCCGCGGCCACAACAACCGCGTGCAGGAGAACAATCCGATCCTGCACGGCGAGATGAGCTGCCTGCGCGACGCCGGCGCGATCTCGTTCCACGACACCGTCATGTACACCACGCTGTCGCCATGCTCGATGTGTGCCGGCGCGCTCGCCTTGTTCAAGGTCTCGCAGGTGGTGATCGGAGAGTCCGTCACCTTCGAGGGATCCAAGGACATCCTCGACAAGTTCGGCATCCCCTGGATCGATCTTGCCGACGACCGATCCATCGCCATGATGAAGAATTGGCGTTCCAATCCTGCCAATGAACGCCTGTGGCAGGGCGACATCGGCAACTAAACCTGGTCTGTTCGTCCTCACTTTCGGGGGCGGCATTTTGAGAAGTTCTTCGTGAGGTCAGCATGCCCATCAACATCCTGATGCCCGCTCTTTCGCCGACGATGGAGAAGGGCAACCTCGCCAAGTGGCTGAAGAAGGAAGGCGACAAGGTCAAATCCGGCGATGTCATCGCCGAGATCGAGACCGACAAGGCCACCATGGAAGTCGAAGCCATCGACGAGGGCACGATCGCCAAGATCCTCGTGCCTGAGGGCACGCAGGACGTGCCGGTCAACGACGTGATCGCGGTGCTCGCCGGCGAGGGCGAGGACGTCAAGGCCGCGGGTGCCGCCAAACCCAGCGCTTCGGCGGCGCCGCCCAAGGCCGCTGAGGCTCCCGCTGCCGCTGCTCCCGCACCGGCACCCGCCGCGCCGAAGGCTGCGCCGGCACCGACTACTGCACCTGCGCCGCAGGCCGCGGCTCCGGCCGCGCAGGGCAACGGCCAAGCCGGCCGCGTGTTCTCATCGCCGCTGGCGCGCCGTCTTGCCAAGGAAGCCGGCATCGATGTCGGCAGGGTCACAGGCACGGGCCCGCATGGCCGTGTCGTCGCGCGCGACGTCGAGCAGGCCAAATCAGGCAAGGGCCTCAAGGCACCCGCCGCGGCGCCGGCCGGCGGTGCGCCCGGAATCGCGCCCACCATGTCGGACAAGCAGATCCTGTCGCTGTTCGAGCCCGGCTCCTACGACATCGTCCCGCATGACGGCATGCGCCGCACCATCGCGCAGCGCCTGACCGCGTCGATCCAGAACGTCCCGCATTTCTTCCTCACGATCGACTGCGACATCGGCAAGCTGATGGCCGCGCGCGAGGAGATCAATGCGACTGCGCCCAAGGACAAGGAAAAGAAGCCGCTCTACAAGATCTCGGTCAACGACTTCGTCATCAAGGCGATGGCGGTGGCGCTGCAGAAGATTCCGAATTGCAACGTCAGCTGGACCGAAAGCGGCATGGTCAAGCATCACCATTCCGACGTCGGCGTTGCCGTGGCGATGCCGGGCGGCCTGATCACGCCGATCATCCGCAAGGCCGAGACCAAGACGCTCTCGACCATCTCCAACGAGATGAAGGACTTTGCCGCGCGCGCCCGCTCGCGCAAGCTCAAGCCCGAGGAATACCAGGGCGGCACCACGGCCGTCTCCAACCTCGGCATGTACGGCATCAGCCACTTCACCGCCGTGATCAACCCGCCGCACGCGACGATCCTTGCGGTCGGCACCAGCGAGGAGCGCCCGGTCGTGCGCGGCGGCAAGATCGAGATCGCGCACATGATGAGCGTGACGCTGTCGTGCGATCATCGCGCCATCGACGGCGCGCTCGGCGCCGAGCTGATCGGAGCGTTCAAGCAGCTGATCGAAAACCCCGTCATGATGATGGTGTGAGTCGCGACCGGTGAATACGTGGGGTGGGCAAAGGCGCAACGCGCTGTGCCCACCTTTTCATAGTGTTGGAAGGCGGTGGGCACGCTTCGCTTTGCCCACCCTACGAAGTTCAGTTGAATGGGAGCCGCAATGGCCGACACATCCTTCGACGTCATCATCATCGGCTCTGGCCCCGGCGGCTACGTCACCGCGATCCGGGCCGCGCAACTCGGCTTCAAGGTCGCGATCGTCGAGAAATCCTATCTCGGCGGCATCTGTCTGAACTGGGGCTGCATCCCGACCAAAGCGCTGCTGCGCTCGGCCGAGATCTACCACTACATGCAGCACGCCAAGGATTACGGCCTGTCGGCGGAGAAGGTGTCGTTCGATCCGAAGGCCGTGGTGCAACGCTCGCGCGGCGTCTCCAAGCGGTTGAACGACGGCGTCGGTTTCCTGATGAAGAAGAACAAGGTGAGCGTGATCTGGGGCGCAGCCTCGATCGATGCGCCCGGCAAGGTCACCGTGAAGAAATCCGATGTCGAGGGTCCGAAGGGCTCGCTCGGCGAGGGCGCCTACCAGGCCAAGCATATCATCGTCGCCACCGGCGCGCGGCCGCGCGTGCTGCCGGGCCTCGAGCCCGACAAGAAGCTGATCTGGACCTATTTTGAAGCGATGGTGCCGGAGCGGATGCCGAAGTCGCTGCTGGTGGTCGGCTCCGGCGCGATCGGCATCGAGTTCGCCTCGTTCTTCCACACCATGGGCTCCGACGTCACCGTCGTCGAGGTGCTGCCGCAGATCCTGCCGGTCGAGGATGCCGAGATCGCCGGTCTAGCGCGCAAGCGGCTGGAGAAGCTGGGCATCAAGATCATGTCCTCGACCAAGGTGACCAAGCTCGAAAAGAAGGCCGACAGCGTCGTCGCGACCATCGATGACGGCAAGGGCAAGCCCGTCACCACCGAGTTCGAGCGCGTGATCTCCGCCGTCGGCGTCGTCGGCAATATCGAGAGTCTCGGCCTCGAAAAGCTCGGCGTCAAAACCGACCGCGGCTGCATCGTCATCGACGGCTACGGCAAGACCAACGTGCCCGGCATCTACGCCATCGGCGATGTCGCCGGTCCCCCGATGCTCGCCCACAAGGCCGAGCATGAAGGCGTGATCTGTGTCGAGGCGATCAAGGGCCTGCATCCGCATCCCATGGACAAGCTGATGATCCCGGGCTGCACCTATTGCCAACCGCAGGTCGCCTCGGTCGGCCTCACGGAAGCCAAGGCCAAGGAGAGCGGCCGGGAGATCCGCGTCGGCCGCTTCCCGTTCGTCGGCAATGGCAAGGCGATTGCGCTCGGCGAGGACCAGGGCCTTGTGAAGGTGATCTTCGACAAGAAGACCGGCCAGCTGCTCGGCGCCCACATGGTCGGCGCTGAAGTGACCGAACTGATCCAGGGCTATGTCGTCGCGATGAACCTGGAGACGACGGAAGAAGAGCTGATGCACACGGTGTTCCCGCATCCGACCCTGTCGGAGATGATGAAGGAAGCGGTGCTGGATGCATATGGACGGGTGCTGAATATCTGACAGCCGCCGTCATTGCGAGCGCAGCGAAGCAATCCAGAATTCATCCGCGGAAATGGCCTGGATTGCTTCGTCGCTTCGCTCCTCAATGACGAGAACGAACTGCGGTTTGAAAATAGAAAACCACAACAACAAAAGGGAATGAACCCATGCATGACAACGACAACCTGACCATCGAGCGCCCGACCTTCGTCACCCATCTCGAATGCGCGATGGAAGGCGATCATTACGCCGCCGATCAGGTCCATAACCTCTCAAAGGCCGGCAAGCCGCTGCTGGTGCGCTACGACCTCGCGGGCGTGAAAAAGGCGCTGACGAAGGACGCGCTGGCACAGCGCCCCGGTGACATGTGGCGCTATCGCGAGCTGCTGCCGGTGCGCAAGTGCAAGGACATCGTTTCGCTCGGCGAAGTCACGACGCCGCTGATCCGGCTGCCCAAGCTCGGCAAGAAGCTCGGCGGCGGCGAGATCATCGTCAAGGACGAGGGACGGCTGCCGACCGGCTCGTTCAAGGCACGCGGTCTGGTCATGGCGGTGTCGATGGGCAAGGCGCTCGGCATCAAGCACATGGCGATGCCGACCAACGGCAATGCCGGTGCGGCGCTGGCGGCCTACGCAACGTCTTGCGGCATCAAGACGACAATCTTCTGCCCGGCCGATACGCCGGAAGTGAATGTCAGCGAGATCGAGCTGCAGGGCGCGACCGTCTACCGCGTCAACGGCTATATCGATGATTGCGGCAAGATCGTCGGCGAGGGCAAGGCGAAGGTCGGCTGGTTCGACACATCGACGCTGAAGGAGCCGTACCGCATCGAAGGCAAGAAGACGATGGGTCTCGAGCTCGCCGAGCAGCTCGGCTGGGACGTGCCCGATGTCATCTTCTATCCCACCGGTGGCGGCACCGGGTTGATCGGCATGTGGAAGGCGTTCGACGAGCTCGAGAAGATCGGCTTCATCGGCTCCAAGCGTCCGCGCATGGTCGCCGTGCAGGCCTCGGGCTGCGCGCCGATGGTGCGGGCCTATGATGCCGGCACCGAGCATGCCACGCGCTGGGAGGACGCCCACACCATCGCTTCGGGTATTCGTGTGCCGCAGGCGATCGGCGACTTCCTGATCCTGCGCGCCGTGCGCGAAAGCAAGGGCTTTGCCATCGCGGTCGACGACGGCAAGATTTCGTCGGCGCTCAACGAGGTCGCGCGCGAGGAGGGGTTGCTGCTGTGCCCGGAGGGCGCCGCGACCTATGCCGCCTACAAGGACAGCCTCGCCGACGGACGCGTCTCGAAGGGTGACCGCGTGATGCTGTTCAACTGCGCCACCGGCCTGAAATACCCGCTGCCGAAGGTCGACCGTACGCTCGATCGCCACAAGCCGATCGACTACACGCAGTTCTAGGCAAGACCAGACCGCCGGAGCGCAATGATCGCGCTCCGGCGCGTCATTTCGTCTCTTCACGAACGATCTCTCTTCCCGTACGGCTGAAGAGGGCCAAAAACAAAAATACATCGCTGGGAGAAGGCTATGAAGAAGGCCGTCTGGGCTGGGCTGATCGGACTTCTTGCGCTCACGGGCGCCGCGCGCGCCGACGATTTTCCGTCGCGTCCCATCACCATCATCGTTCCCTTCGCAGCCGGCGGTCCATCCGATGCGATGGCGCGCGTGCTCGCCGAGCGGATGCGGGTGACGCTCGGTCAGGCCGTGGTGATCGAGAACGTCACCGGCGCCGGTGGCTCGATCGGGGTAGGGCGCGCGGTGCATTCGCCGCCTGACGGCTACACCATCTCCTTCGGCCATCTCGGGACCCATGTCGCCAACGGCGCGGTCTACAAGCTCAACTACGATCTCGTCACCGACCTCGAACCGGTGGTGCTGCTGCCGAGCAACCCGATGATCGTGGTCAGCAAGAACGCGGTGCCCGCGACCTCGCTGAAGGAACTGGTGGAATGGCTGAAGTCGCGGCCGTCGCCGCCGACGGCCGGCACGGCGGGCGCCGGCTCCGGCAGCCACATCGCCGGCGTCTATTTCGAAAGTGTCTCCGGCATCAAGCTGCAATACGTGCCGTATCGCGGCACGGCGCCGGCGCTGAACGACCTCATCGCCGGCCAGATCGACATCATCGTCGACCAGACCTCCAACTCCATCAACCAGGTCCGCGCCGGCACCATCCGCGCCTACGCCATCACCGACGAAAAGCGGCTGGCCTCGGCGCCCGACATCCCGACTGCGGATGAAGCGGGCCTGAAAGGCTTCAACATGACGCTGTGGTCGGGCCTGTGGGTGCCGAAGGGCACACCGAAGGCGATCGTCGACAAGCTCAACGCCGCCGCCGTGGACGCGCTGAACGATCCCGGCGTGAAGAAGCAGCTGGAAAGCCAGGGCCTGGAGATGACGCCCAAGGATCAGCTCACGCCGGAAGCACTCGGCGCGCGGCAGAAGGCTGAAATCGCAAAATGGTGGCCGATCATCAAGGCGGCGAACATCAAGGTGGATTGAGGCCGCTCGCGTCTACTGCGGCCCCACGAACCCCACCGGCGTCGCCTTGGCAGTCGCATCCTGCGTCATCACGCGCTGGTCGGTCTTGCCGGCCACCGCGCCGCTGCCCTCGAAGCGTGCGCGGTAGACCAGCACGTTCTCCATCACGCGCTGGACGTAGTTGCGTGTTTCCGACAGCGGAATGCGCTCGACCCAGTCGACCGGATCGATCTTGGGATCTCTGGGGTCGCCGCGCGCCTGCACCCATTCGCGCACGCGGCCGCGGCCGGCATTGTAGCCGGCGAAGGTCATGATCTGGTTGCCGCGATATTCCGACAGCAGCGCGCTGAGTTCGGCGGCGCCCATCTGGGTGTTGTAGACGGGATCGGAGACCATCTTGTCCCAGTCGTAGGTCACGCCGAAGCGCTTTGCGGTGTCACGGCCGGCTTCCGGCGTCACCTGCATCAGGCCGACGGCATTGGCGGATGATTTGTCGCGCTGGTTGAACGAGCTCTCGGTGCGCGCCACCGAATAGATCACGCTGGTCTCGATTGCCGGCGCGACCTGCTTGTGCTCGGGGATGCCGATGGTCGGGAAGGCGTAATGATCAAGCGCGAGCCCGCGCGCCAGCGCCGACTTGCCGACCTCGAGCATGACGCGTGCGTCGTTACGCTGCCTGGCGAGCTCGCCGAGCGCTTCGAGCGCCGCGACATCGGTGCTCTCCTTGGCGAAATCCTCGGCGTAATAATAGACCACGTCACGCTCGCCGATGCCGTACAGCATGTCGGCGGCGCGCACGCGCTCGTCCGTGGGCGGAGCGTCGGCGGAGGCGAGTACAGGTGAGGGCGCGCGCAGCTCGATGCCCTCGAGGCCGAGCCGTGCGCGGGCAAGCTGACCGTAGTAGGCGGTCGGATAGCGCGCGGCAGCCTTGTAGCTCATGCGCGCGTCGGCTGTGGCCCCCATGGCTTCGGCCGCGCGCCCGCGCCAATAATGGGCGCGCGACAGCGCAATCGGGTTGGCGGAGCCTTCGTCGATCGCAGCGAAATGGGCCATCGCGGCCTTGGGATCGTCGAGATAGCGCAGCGCAATCCAGCCGCACATGAAGTGGTAGTCGACCCGATAGACCTCCATCGCCGGCACTGCGGCCGCGCGTACCACGTCGTAGGCGGTCTTGAACTTACCCTGGTCGAGCAGCTTTCGCGCGAGCAGCCGGCGCTCGCGCCACCAGGCATCCGTATCCTGGGCCGCCATGGTGTCGGGCGCGGCGGCGAGGATCACTTCAGCTGCATCGTCGACGCGGTCCTTCTGAAGGTGCCATTGCGCCCGGCACAGGACATAGCCGAGGTCGCGGCGTGCATCGTCCGCGACGTCGTCGAGATAATCCTTGGCCTTGTCGGCCTTGCCGTTGACCGCGGCGCAGGCCTTGACGATGGCGAGCGCATCCTCTCCGAGTCGCTTGGCCGCGCGCCTCGCGCCGGCATAGTCCTTGGCGCCCAGTCGCTTGTCCATGCGGGCGCGATGATCCTCGGGTCGTAGCAGGTCGTGGAACGCTTCGTAGGAATCCTCCTCGCTGCGCTCGGACAGCTCCTCCGAGCGCCAGGCCTGACGCACGAGACGCGCGGCCCGGTCGCTGTCGCCTTCGGCCAGCAGCACGCGGGCGAGCGCGAAATGACCCTTGGCGCTGGTCGGCCGGTCCATCGTGAAAGCGTGCACGGTGGTCGCGTCGCTCTTCTCCTGCCACAGCCGCGCCTCGGCGCGGCGGCGCAGCAGGGCAGCGCTCGGCCAGTCCGGATTGGCGGCGAGGAAGGCGGCGTAGCGCTTGAAATTCGCGGTGCTCTCGGAATGGCGCAGCATGAACCAGTCAGCGAGCTTTTGTCCGGCGGGATCGGCAATGCGGTCGCGCGCCGCGCTCGCGTCGTCGGTCTTGCCCTTGCGCGCGAGGTCGATGGCATCCTTCAACGCGGCGAGGTCGCCGGTCAGCGCCGGCGGTGCCGGCTTGTCCGCGGGTTCGTCGTCCTGCTTCTTCGACTTGCGCTTGGCCTCGGCATGTTTGCCGTGCTTGCCGCTGGAAGCGTGCCGCTGCTTCCCGGCTTTCGCTTCGTGTGTTTTCTTCGACGCTGATGATTTGTGACTGCTCTTCGCCGCCAGCTCCGTTGGAAGGAGCGCCAGTGCGGCCATGGCAACGACACACGCGAGCGAGCGTAGGCACTGGTTCATTCGATGGTCCCCCTGCGAAACCACTACAAACCAAGGTCCGCGACGACATGCGGCTTGAGAATCAAGGACGACACCAAAACGATGCCATGACATCGTTTCGCATTCTTCACGCTGTCGCAACAATGCGGCAAAATACGGATTGGAACTCTGGAACTTCAAAAACGCCGGAAGCAGCGGGAATTTTAACCTTTATTAACAGCGGGGCTCGCGCGATGGTTGCGAGCAGCTCCCGGCGTTGCCATCGGCGATTGCGCGTGTTCCCCGGCGAAAATCCGGTGTATTGAGTTCCATAGATCCCTTCTTTTCAGCCCTTTTGCCCCTCATGCCGCTTTTCAACCAGTCGATCCGGCGCAAGATCGTCGGCATCGCCCTCGGATTGATCGTCCTGATGCTGATCACCTCGATCCTGTCGATGGTGATGTCCAGCCAGGTCGGCGTTCTCCTGGACGAGCTGACCAACCGGTACATCCCGGCCTATGGCGACCTGGCGCGCGCCAATATCCGCTCGCTGGAGCGGTCGGTAGCGCTGCGGCGGATGGTCATGATGAAGATGCAGGACGCCTCAGACGAGGAGGCCTATGCGGCGCGGCTCCACGAATTCGAGGACGCCGACCGCAAGATCGAGGAGGAAACCTCGGCCGCTCGAAAACTCATCAACGCGATCATCGACGACACCAGGACACCATCGGACAACGCCGCACTGGCGCGGATCGACACCCGCATCGAGACCGCAGTCAGCGAATTGCGCCGGGACATGAACGCGGATCACGACAAGCTGCTCAAGCAGGTCGATGGCAAGCAGATGGCTGACGCGCGCGCGACGCTCGAGCACATCGATGTCACGCGCGATCAGTTCAACCAGAGGATCGATGCGATCCGCGCCGACATGCTCAAGCAGGTCTTCGCGAGCACCTCGACGGTGATCGGTCGCCAGCGGCAGGCGATCATCATCTCCGGCGTCGTGACACTGCTCGCAGCGGTGCTCGGATTTGCGTTTGCGCTGCTGGTCAGTAGCGGCATCACCCGCCCGGTGCGGTTGCTGCTCGCTGGCGCCCGCGAGGTCGAGGCGGGCCGCTTCGACAAGAGCATCACTGTCTCGACCCAGGATGAGATCGGCGAGCTCGCGGCTGCCTTCAACCGCATGATCGAGCAGTTGCGCCACAACGAGCGCATCCGCGAGACCTTCGGCCGCTATATCGATCCCAAGGTGGTGCAGGGCCTGATCGACCGGCCCGAGGTCGCCATCGACGGCCAGCGCCGGGTGATGACGATCATGTTCTGCGACATGAGCGGCTTCACCTCGATGAGCGAGGGCATGACCCCGCGCGGCCTCGTCAAGGTGATGAACCACTATTTCACCGTGATGTCCGGCCCGATCCGTAACAATCGCGGCGTGATCGATAAGTATATCGGCGACGCCATCATGTCCTATTGGGGTCCGCCCTTCATCGAGGAGGACGAGCAGGCGTTGCTCGCAGGCCAGTCTGCGATCGACATGGCCGAGCAGGTGCCCGCGCTCCAGAAGCAATTGCCTGACCTCCTCGGCATTCGCGCCATGCCTGTGCCGTGCGATCTGCGCATCGGCATTGCCACTGGCGAGGTGCTGACCGGCAGCATCGGCTCCGAGCTGATGATGAGCTTCACGGTGATGGGCGACGCCGTGAATCTCGCTTCGCGCCTTGAGGCCGCGAACAAGATCTACGGCACCCGCATCCTGATCTCGCAAACGACCGCCGAGGCGATCGGAGCGCGCCTCGAACTGCGCGAGGTCGATCGTCTGGTGGTGATCGGGCAGAGCGTGCCGCAGCCGGTGTTCGAAGTGATGGGCAGGGCAGGAGAGCTTGCCGCACCGCAGGACGGCCTGCGCGCGCATTATGCCGAAGGCCTTGCCGCCTACCGCGCATGCCGCTTCGACGACGCACGCGTCGCGTTCAACGCAGCTCTGGAGAGCGTTCCCGGTGACGGGCCTTGCCGCACGATGCTGGCCCGCATCGCGCAGTTCGTCGTCACTCCGCCGGCGGCCGATTGGGACGGCGCCTGGCGGATGGACAGCAAATAGCTGTCTGGTCCGTGAATAATTGATACTACCCTATAACGATGTTCGCCGTGACCTAATTTCCGGGCTTAGGTTTGCTGTCCCTAGGGCGTTTGATGGGGATACGCCATGACACAACTTGAGGACAGGCTGGAGCGGTTCGAGACGCTCACCGCCGAATGCGAACTGATTGCCAAGCTCGCCACCGACAGCAACAAGCGCGAATTTTACCTGAAGCTTGGGGAGCAGTATCGCCAGCTGGCGGTCGACATGCGCCAGGCAATCGCGACCAGGGCCGCAGCCTGACATCGCCTGAAGGTTCCCGTACTGGCAAGCCACGACGCCGGGCATCCCTGCGCATGCGAGACGTCGCGCGGTCGCAAGCCGTTCTTAACGATTGAGCCGCATGCTCTGGGCGAGCGGGGATTCGCCGAGCGATTCTCTGCGATGGGAATGCCTGGGCAAGGTTGCGATGCAATGTTGCCTGCGAACGTTGCTCGTTTGATGGTTTGCATCCCATGCGTCTGTTGGCGATGATCTTGTTTGCGCTTCTGACGGCAGCCTGCAACCAGGAGCAGGACGTCACCGGCTCGACCCCGCTTTGCCCGATGCGCAACTATTCTTCCTACAATCCCCGCGACATGAACCAGTGCGTTGCCGCCTGCAAGTCGTGCGACCACGGCAATACCGTTACCTGCACGACAGCCTGCACGCTCCACGGCGCGCGCTGAGGCGGTTTCCGTATCAGAGGGGCCTTCGGACGAGGCGACGGCCTCCGCGGTGCCGGGACACCGGAACGATTCACATGGGTTAATCATTAGAGGAGGGCGGCAGGACGCGGAGTCCTATGGAATGGGTATGCTCGATCCCGGTCGGTTTCTGGTGTCATGCTCGCAGTGCGAGGCGTGGCCGATGGCCGCCAACGTGAAGCGCTCAAGCTGGTCGGCGCAGCCGCACGAGGTCCGCTTCGTGTGCCCGCGCTGTCGCCGCGAAGAGACTGCCATCATCTCCGCCTCCGGTGAGCTCACACCGATCAAGCGCATCGACGTCCCGCCAGGCGACGTCGCTGCCGCCTGGGCCCAAGCCCAACGTCCAAGAGGGCGAGCGTAGCTCGCCCGTCTCAACGTCAAGAGGGCGAGCGTAGCTTGCCCGTCTCAACGTCAAGAGGGCGAGCGTAGCGGTTTTGGAACCCGGCCGTTGCTCGGACGTTTCAGCCTCGACACCTTCGCATCAAGGCTGAGCGCATGATCAGCGAGCATTTCGACACCCGCACACGGATCAACATGAAGCTGGCGCTGGACCGGGTCTGCCGCCATCGCCCCGCCGGTGAAGACCATGATTTTCGCAGATCGGTCGCCGAGAACATCATTCGCTGTGCGCTGACCGGCCGGACCGGCATTGGCCAGCTCGTCGATGCCGGCGAGCGGGCCATGATCAGGACGCGCGCGGAGCGGGAGCCGGCCTGACCGCGCGCTGACGGAATTTCGCTGACAGCTGTGGTAGGGTCGCCGCCAGGAGCATGGTGCTCACGGGATGCGCGACAGCTTGAGCAACGAGCCCCATTGGCGCGACGACATTACGTCGCTGGTGTTTGCCGTCGCCGGCCATGGTGCGATCTGTGCCGTGCACCGGGGCGCGTTCCGGACCTTGCTCGGCACCGAGCCCACGCCGGAAGCTTGCCTTGGCTATTTCGAGCGGTTCGAGGCCGCCTTTCGGGCCGCCGCAGGCGCCAAGATTGCCCGCAAGGGCATTTTGCCCGGGACAAGTCTGCATCTTACCAGTCGCGACATCGCCCGGAACCTGCTAGAAGACGCGCAAATCGCCAATGGAGAATAGACCATGAGCCAGTCCCAGCTCGCCAACGCCCAGACCTCGGCCCAGGTCACGCTTCCGGTTGCCGCCGGGCAGGTGGGACGGCTGTCGCAGGCCGTGATGGCCATGGTGCTCGGCGTGTTCGTCATCGGCATGGTTGGCTTCTCCCATATCGACGTCGTCCACAACGCCGCCCACGACGTGCGCCACTCGAACGCGTTCCCCTGCCACTGACCGGGATGGCATGAGCACGTTTCGCGCGATCGTCTTCGCGTCGGTCATTTCAGGTTTCATCGTCGGTCTCATCGTCACCGTCGTCCAGCAGTTCGGAACCGTCCCCCTGATCCTGAAGGCGGAAGTCTTCGAGAAGGCGGCGGAGACGCACCAGCATGATGCACCAGTCGCGGCGCAGCCGGCCGCGGCCGGGCACGATCACGCGGCTCACGATCACGGCGACCATGCGCATGGCGCCGGCGACCACGACCATGGCGCCGGGGCCTGGGAGCCGCGCGATGGTTTTGAACGCAACGCCTATACCGCCGCCGCCAACATCCTGACCGCGATCGGCTTCGCGCTGCTGCTGGCCGGCTTCTTCGCCGTGCGCAGTGGTACGACCGGCGCGAGTATCTCGTGGCACGAAGGCCTGCTGTGGGGCCTGGCGGGCTTTGCAGTCTTTACCCTGGCACCCGGTCTCGGCCTGCCGCCCGAACTGCCCGGCGTGCCCGCCGCGCCATTGCTGTCGCGCCAGATCTGGTGGCTCGCCGCCGTGCTGGCGACGGCCGGCGGGCTCGGCTTGATCGCCTTCCGCCGCTCGGTGCCGGCGGCAATCGCGGGCGTGATCCTGCTGACCCTGCCGCACCTGATCGGCGCGCCGGAGCTTGCCAACATCGAGACCAACGTGCCGTCGTCGCTGACGCATCAGTTCGTCACGGCCGTGACGGTGACGAGCCTCGTGTTCTGGACCCTGCTCGGCGGTCTGACCAGCGCGGTGTTCGCGCGATTGGATCGCGACGCGACCGCCTAGCGGCTCGCCCCTACAAACCGCCCGCGAACCGACCGTGCGATCGCCGCTGGCGCCTCATCCGGGATCGCGAAGCACGAACTGGCGTTGATCTCGCAGAGGACGTAGGTGTCGGCGCCATCGGCATCGCGCGGCCCGAACAGGAAGTCGGCGTCCCAGATCACCGGCAGCGACGCTGCATCGATGGCGAGCAGCTCCATCATCTGTGGCGTCCATTCGCCCTCCATCAGCCGTCGCAGCGCCTGGAATTGCGGCGCATCGGGGCCGTGCATGATGCGCGGGCCCGGTTGGGCCTCGGGGGAGTCCGGGCCTTCGGGCGGCGGCGGGATCAAGGCCTTGATCATCTGGTGCCCGAAGCCCGCGACCTTGGCGCCGCTCATGTAGCAGCGGATCATGCCGTCGGGCAGGCGGGACTGAAACGGCTGATCGATGATGCAGCCGCCCCAGCCGAAATACGGCTCGCATCGCGCGAGAAAGACGTCGAGCGCCATGTCCTCGGGGACGCTGCCGCGCAGCGCATGCAGCACGCGAACCGCAGGGACTGCGTTCGGCAGCGCGTCGACCTTCCAGACGCCCTGGCCGCCATTGCCGCGGTTCTGCTTGAGCACCCGCGGACCGCCATCCCGCAGGCGTCCTGGAAATTCGGTCCGAAACGCCGCGGCGGTGTCGTAGCGATGGGTGTCCGCGCCCCAGCCGAGCTGGCGCGTCCGGTACAGCACCTCCTTGACGCCCATCTTCAGGATAACTTCAGGGTGCGCGCTCACCCACGGGCCGCGCGCGGCGACGTCGCGCAGCAGGGCATCGAGCTCGGCGCGCGTCTTGCCCTGATGGATCGGATCGACCCAGACCAGCACGCCGTCGACGCCAAGCAACTGCTCGCTGACCGCGCCAGCAAAGCTTTCATCGTAGATCGCCGGTTGTGCTTCGATGCCGGCGGCCGCGAGCGCTTCGAAGACGCGAACGAAGCGGCTGTTCTGTGGGGTGGTGTCGCGGCGCGCGTCTGCGTCGCCGCGCGAAACAATGGCTACGGAATATCGGTGAGAGGATTTGGTGTCCATGCGCAAGCTCCACGAATTGCGTGCTGCGCAGACTTGGACCGAAGTCTCACGGGGAGTCTGCTTCGTCCCCACCAGGGCATTCTATGCGGGATCGTCCGGAGACCGCAAGACGCGCTGCGCTCACGCCATCAATTCGTGCCAGCCCGACCAGCCGGTGTAGAGGCCGACGAGCACGATCAAGGCAGCGGACAGATAGGGCGCACGGTGCGCGAAGCGGCTGAAGCCGCTCCAGTGGCGCTCGACGTGGCGGAGGCTGAGGGCGGCGGCGACGCCGGCCGAGACCATGGTGATCGCCAGGCCGATGCCGAAGCAGAGGACCAGAACGAAACCGAGGCTGAACTGCTTCAACTGGATGCAGAGCAGCAGGACTGTAATGGCGGCCGGGCACGGTATCAGGCCGCCGGTCAGACCGAACAGGATGATCTGGGGCGTGGTCGCCGTGCGCCCGGCGAAGCGCTTGCGGATGTCGGCCGCATGGGCGCGCGCATGTGCGTCGTCCTCGTCGCCGAGATCCATGTGGTGGTGATCGTGCTCCTCGAACAGCATTTCGGCGGTATCGCCGGCGAGCGTCACGCGGGCCTTGAACGCATGCGGTTCGGGAATCTCCTCGAGGCTTTCGAAATATCCGTCGCGAGCGGCGAACGCGAACGTCTGCTCCGAGCCGTCCTCGCGGATCGTGGTCACCCTGATGTCGCCGGCAGAGGGAGGCGCGCCGGTCTCGCTCCGGATACGCCAGCGCGGCGGCACGCCGTCTTCGAACAAGTCCAACGAGAACGACGACCCGGCCAACGCGATGGTTTGCGGCTCGTCGTGATGATGATGCTCATGCTCGTGCGCGTGGTTCTGATCGCGCCAGGTGCGCCAGACCATCCAGGCGGCGACGCCGACGATGATCACGGCGGAGGCCAGTTGCAGATACGCTTCGCTGCGCTCGCCGGAGAGGTCCTGGCCGAAATAGAGACCGAGAAGCGCAACCACCCATACGACCGCGGTGTGCGAGATCGTTGCCGACAGGCCGAGCAGCACGGCCTGAAACACGGTGCCCCGCACGGCCACGATGAAGGCGGCCATCATCGTCTTGGAATGGCCGGGCTCGAGACCGTGCAGCGCGCCGAGCAGGATGGCGCTGGGCACGAACAGCCATGCGTGTGCGCTGCTCTGTTGGAGCAGGTGAGACAGGTCGGTCATGGCATTCACTTCAGATAGGTTCGGACGACGTCGATCAGGTCGGCGGCGCCCTTGGCCTTCTCCGGGTCCTTCTCGTGCGCGGGATCCACGACGTGATGGCGGATGTGGTCTTCCAGCAGCTCGGTGGTGAGACCGCTGATCGCGCCCTTCACCGAAGCGACCAGCATCAGCACATCGGCACAGCCGATCTCCGACTCCAGCGCGCGTTCGACGGCCTCGAGCTGGCCCTTGATACGCCGGACGCGGCCGATGAGCTTCGACTTGTGCTTGATCGTGTGCGACATGGAAATAAGATAGGGGGGTACCCTATATGAGTCAATGCGTGCTCCAATCTCTCCCCGGGACTTGCAGCGCAAAGAGCGACTCAGCCGCGCATGCGCTCACTCATCGCGCTAAGCCGGTCGCGCTCTTCGTGTCCTAAAATCGCAGATTGTGGACAGTCATTTTCGCGAGGGTATCGCAGTAAGCAAGTCCGTGTCTTCCCGGTAACGATTGTGCTGCAAGAGCAACACTCACGGTGGATTTAACCCTCGTCACCGGTCGTTCGCATCGGCGCCGCTTTTTGGCCACACCCGAACAGGAATAAAATAACTCTAATGTTCGGGGGTTCGGCTGGTCCCTTGCAGGCGGGAAATACCAAGGTCGATTCAAATCTTGGGTCTGATGTTCCTGAACTGACAAGGGTTAGCCAAGGAAACTGGTCGCGATGGACGCCAAGACCAATATCAAGCAGAGGCTGCCAAGCCGTCACGTGACGGAAGGCCCTGCGCGCGCGCCTCACCGGTCCTACTTCTACGCCATGGGTCTGACCACCGAGCAGATCCACCAGCCCTTCGTCGGCGTCGCCTCGTGCTGGAACGAGGCTGCTCCCTGCAACATCTCGCTGATGCGCCAGGCGCAGGCGGTGAAGAAGGGCGTCGCATCCGCCGGCGGCACCCCCCGCGAATTCTGCACCATCACCGTCACCGATGGCATCGCCATGGGCCATGACGGCATGCGCTCCTCGCTGCCGTCGCGCGAATGCATCGCCGACTCCGTCGAACTGACCGTGCGCGGCCACGCCTATGACGCGCTGGTCGGGCTCGCCGGCTGCGACAAGTCGCTGCCGGGCATGATGATGGCGATGGTCCGCCTGAACGTGCCCTCGATCTTCATCTATGGCGGCTCGATCCTGCCCGGCAATTTCCGCGGCCAGCAGGTCACCGTGCAGGACATGTTCGAGGCGGTCGGCAAGCACTCGGTCGGCGCCATGTCCGACGAGGACCTCGACGAGATCGAGCGCGTGGCGTGCCCCTCGGCCGGCGCCTGCGGCGCGCAGTTTACCGCCAACACCATGGCGACCGTCTCGGAGGCCATTGGGCTGGCGCTGCCTTACTCGGCCGGTGCCCCGGCACCGTATGAAATCCGCGATGCGTTCTGCATGACCGCGGGCGAGAAGGTGATGGACCTGATCGCGTCCAACCTCCGGCCGCGCGACATTGTCACCCGCAAGGCGCTCGAGAATGCCGCTGCCGTCGTCGCGGCGTCAGGCGGCTCGACTAATGCTGCGCTGCACCTGCCGGCGATCGCGCACGAGTGCGGCATCAAGTTTGACTTATTCGACGTCGCCGAAATCTTCAAAAAGACACCTTATGTCGCGGATTTGAAGCCGGGTGGCCGTTATGTCGCCAAAGACATGTTTGAAGTAGGTGGCATACCGCTTCTGATGAAGACGCTGCTCGACAACGGATTTCTCCACGGCGACTGCATTACGGTCACTGGTCGAACGATCGCCGAAAACCTCAAAAGCGTGAAATGGAATGCGCACCAGGACGTGGTGCACCCGGCAGACAAGCCCATCACCGTTACGGGCGGTGTGGTCGGTCTGAAGGGCAATTTGGCGCCAGAAGGTGCGATCGTGAAAGTCGCGGGAATGTCCAACCTCAAGTTTACCGGTCCGGCCAGGTGCTTCGACCGGGAGGAGGACGCGTTCGAGGCTGTCCAGAACCGCACCTACAAGGAAGGCGAAGTCATCGTGATCCGCTACGAGGGCCCCAGGGGCGGCCCCGGCATGCGGGAGATGCTTCAGACCACCGCGGCGCTGACCGGCCAGGGCATGGGCGGCAAGATCGCGCTGATCACCGATGGCCGTTTCTCCGGCGCCACCCGCGGCTTCTGCATCGGCCATGTCGGGCCCGAGGCCGCGGTCGGCGGCCCGATCGGGCTGCTTGAGGACGGCGACATCATCGAGATCGACGCGGACGTCGGTACCCTTAACGTAAAATTGAGCGACCAGGAGCTTGCCCAGCGCAAGACCAAATGGAGCGCTCGCACGACTAACCATACGACGGGCGCGCTCTGGAAATATGCTCAGCAGGTTGGACCAGCGGTCGGGGGGGCAGTGACCCATCCGGGCGGCGCGCACGAGAAACAGTGCTATGCGGACATCTAGGCGTGCGATAGTTGCGTTTGTGTTGGGGGCTACCGCGCTGGCCGCGCCGGCGCTCGCCTTCGACGGTGCGCCGGTCAATCCGAAGGATGCGGCCATCCCCGTCGTGACCACCTTGCCCGGTTCTGCAGGTGCGGTGCGCAAGTCCGCCCCGGTCGCGACCCAGGAAGCCTCGCTCAGCGCCTTGCAATATGCCGCCGAGGGCGGTCACCCCATTGCGCAGTGGAAGCTCGGCCGCATGTACGCCAGTGGCGACGGCGTCGCCCAGGACGATGTGCGCGCCTTCGACTATTTCACCCGGATCGCGAATGCGCATGCCGAGGACAGCCCGTCGGCGCCGCAGGCGCAGGTCGTGGCCAACGCCTTCGTCGCGCTCGGCCGCTACTATCTGAACGGCATCCCGAACTCGAAGGTCAAGGCGGATCCTGATCGGGCACGGGAGATGTTCTCCTATGCCGCCTCCTATTTCGGCAATGCGGACGCGCAGTACGATCTCGCCCGGCTCTATCTGAAGACCCCGGATGCCTCGCGCGAGGACTTCCGCTACGGCGCGCGCTGGCTCGGCCTGGCCGCCCAGAAGGGCCAGCACCAGGCCCAGGCGCTGCTCGGTCAGATGCTGTTCAACGGTGACCGCCTGCCGCGGCAGGCCGCGCGTGGCCTGATGTGGCTGACGCTTGCACGCGACAGCGCCGGCACGGACGAGACCTGGATCAAGGAAAACTACAACCGCGCCTTGGCCAAGGCGTCGGACGACGACCGCGCCATGTGCCTGCAGATGCTGGAACAGTGGGTGCAGGGCCGCCGCGAGTAAGCGAGGTCCCGTAGGGTGGGCAAAGGCGCCCTTGCGCCGTGCCCACCATCTTTCCGCGATCTCGGCCTAAGGTGGTGGGCACGCTTCCCTTTGCCCGCCCTGTGGCAGTTGTGACTGCCGCGCGCTTCTACGCCGCCTCCAGATCCAGATCCGCCCACACCGGCACGTGGTCCGACGGCTTCTCCCAGGCTCGCACATAGCTGTCGATGCCGACATTGGCGAGCTTGTCGCTCGCCTGCGGCGACAGCAGCAAATGGTCGATGCGCAGGCCCTGGTTCTTCTGCCAGGCCCCGGCCTGGTAGTCCCAGAAGGTGTAGAGCCCAGGCTCGTCCGTGACGGCGCGCAGGGCATCGGTCAGGCCGAGGCCGAGCAAGGCCTGAAAGCTCTCGCGCGTCTCGGGCTTGAACAGAGCGTCTTCGGTCCAGGCGGCGGGATTGTGGACGTCGCGGGCATGCGGGATGACGTTGAAGTCGCCTGCGAGGATGAGCGGCTCCTCGGTCTTAAGTCGCTCCTTCGAATACTCAAGAAGCCGCGACATCCATTTGAGCTTGTAAGGGTATTTCTCGGTCCCGACCGGATTGCCGTTGGGCAGATAGAGGCAGGCGATGCGCAGCACGCCGCGCTTGAGCGTCACCACGCCTTCGAGGAAGCGGGCGTGGGCGTCTTCGTCGTCACCGGCGAGCCCCGACTTGGTCTCGTCGAATTTGAGCTTGGAGAGCAGGGCGACGCCATTGAACGTCTTCTGCCCGTGGGTGACGACGTTGTAGCCGAGCGCCTCGATCTCCAGCCGCGGGAATGCCTCGTCGACGCATTTGATCTCCTGGAGGCAGACGATGTCCGGCTGGCAGTCCTTCAGCCAGGTCAACAGGAGGTCGATCCGCTGCCGGACCGAATTGACGTTCCAGGTGGCAACTCTGATGGGCATGTCGGCGGGCTCCGGACCAAGGGCCATCGTTAGAACAAACTGCCAACGCGCCCGTCAAGGACGCCGCAAAATCTCCCACAAAATTAACCCGGCTTAAGCCGGCCCCGGGCCATTGATACCGAAAAGGTTTTTCGAATGGGATGGCGGGACAAATCCTTGCAACAGACTGAGCCGCGCGATGGCCTGACCGCTGATCTCAGCGAGCGCGAGCTTCGCCGCCTCCGCGCCAAGCAGATCGACGCGGTGACGCGGACCATCCCGGTGGCGATGGCCGTCACCATGCTCAACGCCGCTGTCGTGCTGATCCTGTTCTGGGGCAGGGGCTGGAACAACTTCCTCGCGATCTGGGGTATGACCCTGGCCGTCACCGCCTCGCTGGCAGTGCGCGCCTGGCGGCGCTCGCATCAGAATCCGCCACAGGAAGCGTCGGCACACGCCGCGCGGCAGATGCTGCGGCAAGCGTTCTTCCTCGCCGCGATCTGGGGCACGCTGCCGCTCGCGCTGTTCAGCCGGATCGAGCCGACCAGCCAGCTCATCCTGGCCTGCCTGATGGTCGGCATGATGTCCGGCGGCGCCTTCACGCTGTCGACCTTCCCGCGTGCGGGCCTCATTTACCTCGCGACCATGACGATTGCCTGCACCGGCGCGCTGTTGCTGTGCGGCAGCGGGCCGTATCTGGTGACGGCGGTGTTCCTGCTGCTGTTCGCCTTCTTCATGGCGCGCAACATCGTCGCGCAAGGCAATCTGTTCCTCGGCAATCTCAAGGCCCGGATCGAGCTCGAGCGGCAGACCGAGATCATCTCGCTGCTGCTGAAGGACTTCCAGGAGAACGCCAGCGATTGGCTGTGGCAGACCGATGCCGAAGGGCATCTCACAGACGTTCCGCAACGATTTGCCGATGTCGCACAACTGCCGCTTCCGTTGCTGAAAGGATCGCTCTTCGCCGACGTGCTCGACATGCTCTGTCCCGAAGACAAGGCCGCCGCCTACAACGTCGTCGGCCTGATGGAACATGCCGAGCCGTTGCACGACATGAATCTCAAGGTCGTCGCCGGCGGCGAGGCGCGCCTGTGGTCGCTGACCGCGAAGCCGGCCTATGACCGCGACGGCCAGTTCCTGGGCTATCGCGGCTTCGGCCGCGACGTCACCGAGCACTGGCGCGCGGAAAAGGCCGAGGCGGAGAGCCGCGCCAAGTCGGATTTTCTCGCGGTGATGAGCCACGAGATCCGCACGCCCATGAACGGCGTGCTCGGGCTTGCCGGCATGCTGCTCGAAACAAAACTCGATCAGGAGCAACGGGAGGCCGTCACCACGATCCGCGAGTCCGGCGACAACCTCCAGCGCATCCTCAACGACATCCTCGACCTGTCCAAGCTCGAGGCCGGACGCTTCCAGTTCGAGGCGATCGACTTTGCGCCGCAGGCGCTGGTCGAGACCGTCGCGACCGTCATGCGCGCGAGCGCGAAGAACAAAGGGCTCGCCGTCAAGGTCGAGCTCGATCCGAACCTGCCGCCGACCCTGCGCGGCGACGTCGCGCGCATCCGTCAGGTGCTGCTCAATCTCGCCTCCAATGCGGTGAAGTTCACCGACGCGGGCGAGGTGACGATCAAGGCCGTGTGCCAGGCGCGCCGCGATCTGCTCGCGACCGTCGAATGGACCGTGATCGACAGCGGCATCGGCATTGCGCCCGAGAAGCTCGGGCAGTTGTTCTCGGACTTCGCCCAGGCCGATGCATCGATCAGCCGCCGTTTCGGCGGCACGGGGCTCGGGCTTGCGATCAGCAGGCGCATCATCGAGCAGATGGGCGGCACCATCGACGTCACCTCGACGCCGGGCGAGGGCTCGACCTTCCGCTTCACGCTGGTGCTGCCGTGGAGCCAGGCACAGACGTCTGATCAGGACGCGGGCCGCGACGAGATCGACGAGCTCAAGGCGCGCATCGCCGAACTCGATCGGCCGCTGAAGGTGCTGGTCGCGGAGGACGATGCCGTCAATCGCATGGTCGTGAGCAAGATGCTCGGCGCCTTCGACGTCGAACTGCGCGTCGTGACCGACGGCGTCCAGGCCATCGCGGCCGTGTCCGAAGGCGATTTCGACATCGTGCTGATGGACGTGCGCATGCCGGAGATGGACGGCCTTGCCGCAACCCGCGCGATCCGCGCGCAAGGCGGGCGCTTCGACGCCTTGCCGATCATCGCGCTGACCGCCAACGCCTTCGCCGAAGACGTCAAGATCTGCCGCGAGGCCGGCATGTCGGACTTCCTGGCAAAACCGCTGCGCAAGCCCGCGCTCGCTGCCGCACTTCTGCGCGCGCTGGACGGACAGGTGATGACGGAAGACGCGCCGCTTCAGCCGGCGCTGATGCCTGATGAGGTGGAGTGGACGGATGAGGAAAGGCAGATGACGGGCGCGTAAGAGCCCACTAGCATGGTCCTATTCTCGACACTGACAGATGCGGAGGGGACATGGTTCGATGTTTCGTCGCAGTCGCGCTGCTGGCGGTCACCTGGCTGCTGAGCGGTGCCTCCAATGGCTATGCCGCGCCGTGTCTTATAGTGGTTTCACCGGAAACATCATCGTTGGCACTGATCTCGCGAGCCTTCGCCTGCCAGCAAAATAGCGCCTGATCGGGTCGATCGGGTTATGGCTGTTGGTTCGCGCCCAGCTCACGGCCACTTTTTCCTCGTGATGTGTCCTCGCGGCGCCGTTACAGTTTTCCATAGACTCGCGCAGCGACCGCCTTCAGGCGCTCGACCGAGCCGGATTCCGGATGCGGCTTGACCGGTGCGAACAGGATCGACGCCTGCCTGCCGTTCTTCCAGACAAAGATGTTGACGGCACTGCCGTTGCCCTTGGTGCAGGAGTGTTCGCCGAACGCTTCACTGCCAAGCTCGGGGATCGCCAAATGTTGGCAGGGACCTGCGCGTTTCATCATGCTGATTGCGGTGGTGCGCGAGGTCGCGATGACCGCGACGGCCATGGTGTTGGCCTCGCGATCGAACATCATGCAGCTGCCCGCGCCGGTTCGCTGGACCTGCAGCGTGCTCTTGTCGAGAAAGCCATCGGCGTCCGCGGCGGTGAGCCATTCGCAGTCACCGAACCGCTCGCTGGTCTTGCTCACATTGCCAATCGCAGTGCGCGCGACCAGGGTGAGGGGGCTGAGCAGCGTGTCGTCGGCGCGCCGGCCGATCGGATAGACGCTAACTTGCAGAATGTAGTCGCCGGACAAGGCGACGACCGAGGCTTCCTGGCGCTGTGCGTCGGCGGCGGTCGTCCCGCGATGGCCTTCATCGCCGATCCCGGACATGTCGCTCAGCGGCATGCGCTCGCCAAGCGTCTTGACGAAGGTCGCGTACAATTCCCTGGCGCGGTCGTTGTCGGGATTACGAAACACGGTCAGCATCATCGTGTCGCCGCGCCCGGCCTGGTAGATGCAGCCGCGGCCGTCCTGATTTGAAACCAGCGACCATTTGAGCGCCGGCATCGCGCCGGCGAGGTCCTGGGCGCTGATGAAGGGGCAGGTTTCAGCAGCGTGCGCGGGAGGCGCCGGCGTGGCTGCGATTGCGAGGAATAGGGCGAGGCAACTGAGCAGATGATTGATCATGCGCATTTGATAATCTGCTACCGCTATAGGCGCCGAGGCCGGCGAACATGAGCATTTCTGTTTTCGCCGTGCTGCCATGATGCTGGAGCGTGCAACGCGCTGCAATCAGTAAAACTGCAATTGCCGGGGCAACGGGTCGCGGACGCTGCCTACGATTTCAGAATGGTGCTCCGGGTTGCCCTTCCGGGCAAGTCCCCATCGCGCGGCCGATGTTGAACCCATTCGGCTATCAGAACGTCCAAGGCGCTAGGACAAGGCTTTCAAGAACAAGGCGACGGAGCCGACACGGGCCACCAGGATGTTGACCTGATCGACTCGCGCCAACCCTCTCGTATGGGAGCTTAGTCGGTGAGGAGAAAACGTTCGATGCAGAAAGCTAGGATGGCCGCAATGCATGAGCCGACGGACCCGTTGGCCCGATGGATCGTGTTCGTCGCTTTGCTTTGTCTTGCGATCGTTCTGATCTGCATATGGGTGTTGACTCGCGACTACCGGATTCCCGCTCTCCTCGTCTCAGCGGCCGTCGGGCTGGCCGCCGGTATCGTGTGTCATGAACTTGGACATATGCTGTGCGCTGTGCTGCTGTCAGCACCAGTCCTACAGGTGTCGATCGGCATCGGCCCGGTGCTATGGCACGGCCGGCTAGGCGAAACCCGATTTGAGCTGCGCGCGGTGCCCTGTGCGGGCTTCGTGCAGTGCTATCCGCAGCCCGTCGTCAACAGGCTTTCGAGATTGCTCTTTTTGCTCGGTGGAGTGCTGGGGAATGGCGTGTTGATCGGCCTCGTGACGGCGCTCCACGCGACACTCGTGGACGGCCCGGGGCACGACTACCTCGGTTCGATCGCATTCGGCCAATATTACCTCATCATCGTGAATTTGGTGCCGTTCTGGACCACGGCCGGCGGTGTCCGGACCGGCAGCGATGGCTTGCAGCTTCTGCAACTCGCGCGCGGAGCCATGTCCGGCGCGTCCTCGCGAGATTCGAACTTTCAGCAATGATTGAAGGGCGGGTGTTGGGCCACGCTACGGGGCTGGCAGGGCTCCGCTCGGGGACCTCGCGATGATCACACCTTACCCCTGTGTTGCCCGACGCGTCGAATATTTTTCGCAGAAACCGAAGTGCGCCATGCCGGCTTCCCGGCTACTGTGCATGGGGTTGTTTTTCAGATTTTGAGTTGGGTCAGATCGAGAAGCTGGTCCCGCAGCCGCAGGACGCCGTCGCGTTCGGATTGTTGACGCGGAACGAGGCGCCGATCAGGTCGTCGACGAAATCGACCTGCGAGCCCGCCAGGAACGGCTGCGAGGCGGAATCGACCAGCACCACCGCATTCTCCTGCTCGATGACGAGATCGTCGTCGGTGCGGTCGCGGTCGATGTCGAACTTGTACTGGAAGCCGGAGCAGCCGCCGCCCTCGACCGAAATGCGCAGCATCGCGCCTGAGCCTTCGCCCTTGAGGATCTCCCCAATCCGGCGTGCGGCGCGGTCACTGATGGTCACGTCAGTCGTCATGGCTCGTCTCCGATAGGCCTGCGGTCATACCAAGGTCACTTGCCCAATTCATTTGGTATCCCGCGTCCGGCATAGTTAAGTGCAAGGATACGCAGAATCAAATGGATAGGGACTAAATTCGTCGTGTCCGTCGGAATGGCAGCCCCCCGCGCGCCCTATGCCTGCGACCCCGATCGCAGCCGCGGCCGGCTGGTCGCCGAGCCGCCGAGCCGGACCCGGAGCCCGTTCCGTCGTGATTGCGACCGGGTGATCCATTCCACGGCGTTCCGCCGCCTGAAGTACAAGACCCAGGTGTTCGTGTTCCACGAAGGCGACCATTACCGGACCCGGCTGACCCATTCGCTGGAGGTGGCGCAGATCGCCCGCGCGCTGGCCCGGCAGCTTGGGCTCGACGAGGACCTTACCGAAACCCTGGCGCTCGCCCATGATCTCGGCCATCCGCCGTTCGGCCATGCCGGCGAGCGGGCGCTGGACGCCTGCCTCAAGGATTTCGGCGGCTTCGACCACAATGCCCAGGCGCTCCGCGTCGTCGGCTCGCTGGAGCACCGCTATCCCGAATTCGACGGGCTCAATCTGACCTGGGAATCGCTCGAGGGCATCGTCAAGCACAACGGACCGCTGACCGACCGCAGCGGCGCGCCGGTTGGACGCTATCGTGAGCACGGCGTACCCGTCGGGATCGCCGACTACATCAAGACCTATGACCTCGAACTCTGGAGCTTCGCCTCGATGGAGGCACAGGTCGCGGCGATCGCCGACGATATCGCCTATGACGCCCACGATATCGACGACGGCCTGCGTGCCGGCCTGTTCCACCTCGACGATCTCAAGGTCATGCCGCTCACGGCCGAGATCATCGCCGAGACCTCGGCGCATTACCCTGACCTCGAAGACGTCAGGCGCGGGGCCGAGCTGGTGCGCGAACTGATCTCGCATCTGATCGGCGCGGTGTTCGCGGAAGCGCAGACGAACATTGCCGCCGTCGGGCCGCAATCGGCCAATGACGTCCGCCAGCAGAACCGGGCCCTGATCGCGTTCCCGCCTGACGTCGCCGAGGAGGAGGCCGCCATCAAGCGCTTCCTCTACGGGCACATGTACCGCCACAAGCGGGTGATGCGGGTGATGGCCGAGGCGGAACAGATCGTGTTCGACCTGTTCGCGAAATACCTGACGTCGCCGGCCGACCTGCCGCCGGAATGGCTGGTCGGGGCCGAGACGGACAATGAGGGCGAGCGGGCCCGCCGGATCGGCAATTTCATCGCCGGAATGACCGACCGTTTCGCCCTGACCGAGCACCAGCGGCTCTTTGACTCGACCCCGGATTTGCGTTAGGCGGCGCCCATGCCCGACACATCCCCAGCACCGCATTTGTTCGCCGACGTGCTTGCACGCGTGCATGCCGCCTGCCGCGCGCTCGCGGTGGAAGCCAATTGGCCCGAGGGCATCGATTTCTCGCGCGTGGTGGTCGAGCCGCCGCGCGATGCCTCTCATGGCGACATGGCGACCAACGCCGCGATGGTGCTGGCGAAAGAGGCAAAGGCAAAGCCCCGCGATCTCGCCGAGCAGATCGCCGAGCAGCTGCGCGCCGATGCGCTGATCACCAAGGTCGACGTGGCCGGTCCCGGCTTCATCAATCTGACGCTGAAGCCGGCCGCCTGGGCGGAGGCGTTGCGCACGGTGCTGCGCGAGGGCGCCGATTACGGCCGCGTCCGCGGCGGCTCCAAGGTCAATGTCGAATACGTTTCCGCCAATCCGACCGGGCCGATGCATGTCGGCCATTGCCGTGGCGCTGTGTTCGGCGACGCGCTGGCGAGCCTGTTGCAGTTCGGCGGCCATGACGTCACCCGCGAATACTACATCAACGATGCCGGTGCCCAGGTCGACGTGCTCGCTCGCTCCGCCTTCCTGCGGTATCGCGAGGCGCTCGGCGAGGACATCGGTGCGATCCCGGAAGGGCTCTATCCCGGCGACTACCTGAAGCCTGTGGGCGCAGCGCTTGCGAAAGAGCATGGCGACAAGCTCCTCGCGATGAGCGAGGCCCAGTGGCTGCCGACGGTGCGCGCCAAGGCGATCGCGATGATGATGGACGAGATCAAGGACGATCTCGCCGCTCTCAACATCCGCCACGACGTGTTCTTCTCCGAGCGCTCGCTGATCGAGAGCGGCAACAACAAGGTTGCCGAGACCATCGACTTCCTCAAGGCCAAGGGCGACATCTACGAGGGGCGGCTGCCGCCGCCGAAGGGCGCGCCGGTCGAGGATTGGGAAGACCGCGAGCAGCTGCTGTTCAAGGCGACCGCTTACGGCGACGACGTCGATCGTCCGCTGATCAAGTCGGACAATTCCTACACTTATTTCGCCTCCGACATCGCCTACCACAAGAACAAGTTCGACCGTGGTTTTGCGGAGATGATCGACGTCTGGGGCGCCGACCATGGCGGCTACATCAAGCGCATGCAGGCGGCGGTGAAGGCGACGACGTCAGGCAAGGGCGCACTCGACGTCAAGATCGTCCAGCTCGTGAAGTTGCTGCGTAACGGCGAGCCGGTGAAAATGTCCAAGCGGAGCGGGGACTTCGTCACCTTGCGTGAGGTGGTGGATGAAGTCGGTCAGGACGCCGTCCGCTTCATGATGCTCTACCGCAAGAACGACGCGGTGCTCGACTTCGACCTCGCCAAGGTCATGCAACAGTCGCGCGACAACCCGGTTTTCTACGTCCAGTACGGCCACGCCCGCGGCCACTCGATCTTCCGCAACGCGCGAGCCGAGGTGTTCCCGGAACTCCCTGAGGATGCCGACAAGCGCATCGCCTGGCTCAGTGAGTCGGCCGTGGAACGGCTGTCAGACCCGGTCGAACTCGATCTTCTTAAGCGGCTCGCAATTTTTCCGCGGATGCTGGAAGCCGCTGCGGCGGCCCACGAACCGCACCGTATTGCCTTTTATCTCTATGACTTAGCGAGCGAATTTCACGCACTTTGGACGAAGGGGCGCGATTTGCCCTATTTACGCTTCATTATCAATAATGATGCAGATCTAACGAAGGCGCGGCTGGCCATGGTCCAGGGCGTCGTCTCGGTCCTGGCATCGGGCCTCGCCATCCTCGGCGTCCATGCTCCGGACGAGATGCGGTAGTTTGGGGCGAACTACTTAAGGGGAATATTGGGGGTACCGGCAGAAGCCGGATCGCTTAGACTTGGTTGAAAGCCTTGTGGGTCGAAAGCCGTGCCTTGGTCGAGGGGCGCGCGGCTTTCCCGAAGGGACGCATCATCACGATGGCCGATCGATATTACGACAGAGCTCTTCCTTCCGATGACTATGGTCGCGGCGCCGATCAGCATGGGAGGGCAGATAACGACCCCTTGGCCGAACTCGCCCGCCTGATCGGGCAGACCGATCCGTTCGCAGCGCAGGGGCGTCCGGCCGCCGCGCAAGCGCCCGCGCAGACGTATCATGACGACGGCTACGCGCAGGACGACTACCAGCAAGACTACGCAGAGCAGCAGCCCACGGCGCCTCAGCCGGGACCGCCCTCATGGATGCGCCGTGCCAACGTGCAGCCGCAGCCGGCGCCCGAGCCTGAGTATCCCGCTGCCGTGAATCCGGTTCATCCGCTGCATCGTTATGCGGCCCAGCAGGTCGCGCCCGAGCCGCAGCATCATCAGCCGCAGCAGCAGGCCTATCAGGATCAGGCTTATCAGGATCAAGCCTACCATCAGGGGCAGGCCCAGCATCAAGCTTACGAAGAGCAGCCCGATCCGGCGCGCTATGATGATGCGCTGTACGGGCGGCTCGAGTCGGGCGAGCAGGATTTCCAGCGTGAGCCGGCCTATCCGGACGATCCGTACGCATTCCAGAGCGACTATCCCGAAGCCGATCTCGACGAGCCCCGGAAATCGCGCGGCGGCATGATGACGGTCGCGGCAATTCTCGCGCTCGCCGTCGTCGGAACCGGCGCAGCCTTCGCCTACAAGACCTATATCGGCTCGCCCCGCAGCGGTGAGCCGCCGATCATCAAGGCCGACAACACGCCGACCAAGATCGTGCCGGCGCCGACGGACTCCTCGGCCAAGGTGCCGGATCGCATGGTGAGCGGCGACGGCAGCGAGAAGATCGTGCCGCGCGAAGAGGCGCCGGTCGACGTCAACGCCAAGGCGGCAGGTCCGCGCGTTGTGTTTCCGCCGCTGAATCCGAATGCGAACCCGCCGCCGGTTGCGAGCGTGTCGCCGTCCAACATTCCGCCATCGAATGCCGGTCCGATCCCGAGCAACGGGACGATGCCGAACAGCGCGCCGCGCGCGATCAAGACCGTGGCCGTGAAGGGTGACCAGACCGATAGCGCCGTGCCGCAAGGTGCTGCCCCGGCCCCGGCCAAGCCGGCCGCGCCCGCGAAGCCCGCCGCGGCCGTGCCGCACACACCGCCGAGTTCGGCCAATGCCAGCGCGAACCAGCCGCTCTCACTGGCGCCGCAGTCTGGTCAGGCCGAACCGCCGCAGCGGATGGCTGCGACCAACCCGACTCAGATCGCTCCCGCGAGCAGTGGTGGCGGCTACGTCGTGCAGGTGTCTTCGCAGCAGAGCGAGGATAGCGCGCATGCCTCGTACCGGGTGCTCCAGAGCAAGTATGGCAGTGTGCTCGGCTCCCGCTCGCCCGTTATCAAGCGCGTCGATCTGACCGACAAGGGCAAGGGTATCGTTTATCGCGCCTTCGCCGGGCCGTACGCCTCGGCCGACGAGGCGGTGCAGGCCTGCAACAATCTGAAGTCCGCTGGCCTGCCGTCCTGCTTCGTCCAGAGGAATTAGCGGCCGTTTCCTTGACCCCCTCCCGGGGCAGGGTTAATCGGCCCTATGAGCACGCGGGCCTTCACTACCGGCGTATCCGGAACGGAACTGACCGCCGCTGGGCGGGCGTTTTACCGTGCCGAACGCCCATGGGACTTCATTCCCTTCAGGCTCAGCTTCGAGATTTCGACCCAAGTCACGATTCCTGTTGGGGAATTGACGGCGGCGCGGCTGATTGAGGCCGATCTCGCCGGTCTCAGCATTCCCGTGGATGGCGCCGCCGACCCGGTCCATCCCGTGACGACTTCTGCGACAATGATTGCTCAGGTGATTCGCGGCGCAATCGGGTTCCAGGGTTTGTTAATGAGTCATGACGTGCCGATGAAGGCGCTGGCGGGAAGCATTGGCGAGCAAAATCGCGCCAGGTTCGCGGCCAGTACGCCGCGTCACAGCAATGACAATGCGCAACTGGACGCATTGACCGCAAACACGGCATCCGCATGACCGCAGAAATTCTATCGTTTGAAACCGGGCGGCCCGCAGAGCTGGCCGAGGACGAACCGGCGCTGGTCGTCGACGTCGAGGGCTACGAGGGCCCGCTCGACCTGTTGCTCGCGCTGGCGCGTAACCAGAAGGTCGATCTCGCCAAGATCTCGATCCTGGCGCTGGCCGACCAGTATCTCCACTTCATCGAAGCCGCGCGAAAGATCCGGCTCGAGCTTGCCGCCGACTATCTGGTCATGGCGGCCTGGCTCGCCTTCCTGAAGTCGCGCCTGCTGCTGCCGGAGCCGCCGAGTGCGGACGGTCCGAGCGCCGAGGAAATGGCGACCGCGCTCGCCAATCGCCTTCGCCGTCTCGAGGCCATTCGTGAAGCGGCCAACCGGCTGATGAACCGTCAGCAATTGCTGCGCGACATTTTCCCGCGCGGCGAGCCCGAGCAGATCGCCGAGATCAGGCATCCGAAATACACCGCGACCCTTTACGACCTGCTCACGGCCTATGCCTCGCAGCGCCAGTCGCGCGTGCTCGCGAGCGTGCATCTGGCCAAGCGCACGGTGTGGTCGCTCGCCGAGGCCCGCGCCACGCTGGAGCGGCTGGTCGGCAGCATCACCGAGCAGGACGATTGGGGCGTGCTCGACGATTTCCTGGTCCGGCACGTTGCCGACCCGACGCAGCGCGCGACGGTGTTCGCCTCGAGCTTTGCCGCCGCGCTTGAGCTCGTGCGTGAAGGCCAGCTCGAACTGAACCAGAAAGAGGCGTTTGCGCCCATCTATTTCCGGAAGGGGCGCCCGAAACCGGTTCCGGACGCAGCTCCTGCGCCCGACGCGCCGGTCGCTTAAGTGCAAGAAGGAGAAGCTGCCATGGCAAGCCTGGCTGAAGTGCGGGTAGAAGAGGCCGAGCCGATGGAGAACGAGTCCCAGGCACGTCCCGAAGAATTGCGGCTGCTGGAAGCGCTGCTGTTTGCTTCGAATGAACCGCTGGATACGGCGACACTCGCCAAGCGCATGCCCGAGGGCGTCGACGTCAAGGCCGCGCTCGAGCAGCTTCAGGCCGATTATGCCTTGCGCGGCGTCAACCTCGTGCGGGTCGCCAACAAATGGACGTTCCGTACCGCCGGCGATCTCGCCTGGCTGATGACGCGCGAGAGCACCGAGACCCGCCGCCTGTCGCGTGCGGCCATCGAGGTGCTTGCGATTATCGCCTACCACCAGCCGGTGACGCGTGCCGAGATCGAAGAGATCCGGGGCGTGGTGACCTCGAAGGGCACGCTCGACGTTCTGCTGGAGACCGGCTGGATCAAGCCGCGTGGCCGTCGCAAGACGCCCGGCCGTCCGCTGACTTTCGGAACCACCGAGGACTTCCTGTCGCAGTTTACCTTGGAACAGCTCGGCGATCTGCCGGGGCTCGAGGAGCTGAAGGGTACGGGCCTGCTGGATTCGCGTCTGCCGACCGGATTCAGCGTGCCGACACCGTCGGATGACCCGCAGCTCCGCGAAGATGAAGACCCCTTGGAACCGGGCGAGGACCTCGATCTGGCGCTGGCGCCTGCGGTCGAGCCCGAGGCGCCGCCGGAAGGTGGCAATGATGGCGGTGAGGGCGGCGGCGAGGAGTGATCCCCGCCCTTTTGCGGGTCCCTGCGACCAGTTAACACTAGCAAGATTACGTAGTGCCAACAGCGAATTGGCGCTGCCTTGGTCCTTGTTTTTGAGGCCTGCGAAGCCTACGTTCCGGTCAAGATCGGCCGGGTCCCGGCCACGCGCGTTTGGAGGGTTGCAGGATGGGTTCACTTAGCATTTGGCACTGGATCTTGGTGATCGCAGTGGTCCTGCTGTTGTTCGGCCGCGGCAAGATTTCGGATCTGATGGGCGACGTCGCTCAGGGCATCAAGGCCTTCAAGAAGGGCATGCAGGACGACGACAAGCCCGCCGAGAAGCAGGAGCCCTCGAAGTCCATCGAGCACAATGCCGCGCCGACCGCGGCCCGATCCGACGTCGGCAGCAAGGCCGTCTGAGCCAGGAGCACGCGAGACGCGGGAAACGGACCCGATCCTGCGCGTGAGGGATTGGGCCGATCGTGGCTTCGCGTGAACGGAAGACGTCATGTTCGACATCGGCTGGAGTGAGCTGGTTCTGATCGGGGTCGTGGCCTTGGTCGCCATTGGCCCGAAAGAGTTGCCGGGCGTGCTGCGCATGGTCGGCCAGTGGATGGGCAAGGCCCGCAAGATGGCCGCCGAATTCCAGGGGCAGTTCCAGGAAGCGATGCGCGAGGCCGAGATGGCCGACCTCAAGAAGAGCTTTGACGAGGTCAAGGAAGCCGCCTCCGGCTTCACCGGCGGCGGCCTGATGACCTCGCTCCAGAAGGACGTCAGCGACGCGCTGCGCATCGATGCGCTCGACAAGCCGGCCGAGACGTCCGCAACGCCTGCGGTCGAACCGCCGGCAAGTCCGACGACACCGGAAGCCCCAACGCCTGAAACCTTCGTGGAAGCGGAAGCACATTCCGCCGTCGACGAACCGCTCGCGATTACCCGTGAGGTCGAGCAGACGCCGGTCGCGCAGGACACTCTTGCTCAGGACACTGTTGCTCAAGACACGGCGCCATCCGAAGCGATCAAGGACGCCAAAGCGTCATGAGCGACGCCGAAATCGAGGCCAGCAAAGCCCCGCTGATGGACCATCTGATCGAGCTGCGCTCGCGGCTCATCAAGGCGCTGCTCGGATTCGGCGTGGCCTTCATCCTCTGCTTCTTCTTCGCCAAGCAGATCTACAACGTGCTGGTCTGGCCGTTCGTGTGGGTCGCAGGCGCCGAGAATTCGAAATTCATCTACACGGCGCTGCTGGAATATTTCATCACGCAGCTCAAGCTCGCGCTGTTCGGTGCCGGCTTCATCTCGTTCCCGATCGTTGCGACGCAGATTTACAAGTTCGTTGCACCCGGCCTCTACAAGCACGAGAAGCAGGCCTTCCTGCCGTATCTGGTCGCGACTCCGTTCTTCTTCGTGCTGGGCGCGGCGCTGGTCTATTTCGTCGTGCTGCCGATGCTGGTGCGCTTCTCTCTCGGCATGCAGCAGATGGGCGGCGACGAGACGGCGCAGATCCAGCTTCTGCCCAAGGTCGGCGAATATCTGTCGCTGATGATGTCGCTGATCTTCGCTTTCGGCATCGCCTTCCAGCTTCCGGTGATCCTGACGCTGCTCGGTCGCGTCGGCATCATCACCTCAAAGATGCTGCGCGAAAAGCGCCGCTACTTCATCGTTCTGGCTTTCATCATCGCAGCAGTCCTGACGCCGCCGGACATCCTCAGCCAGTGCTCGCTCGCAATCCCCTTGCTTGCGCTCTACGAAGGCTCGATCATCTCGGTGTCGATGGTGGAGAAGAAGGCGGCTGCCGCGAAGGCCGCCACCGGCACGGACGTGTCGACGCCCGCCAATCCGGCGGAGTAGGGCGCTTTCGTTCTATCATCTCGCTGCACAGCCCATGATTCGTCATGCCCGGGCTTGACCCGGGCATCCACGACTTGATCTAAGGCGGCAGATACGTGGATGGCCGGGATAAACCCGGCCATGACGGGAAGACAGCCATGCACGACATCAAATCGATCCGCGACAATCCGCAAGCCTTCGACGCCGGCCTCGCCCGGCGGGGTCTGAAGCCATTGTCGGCGTCGCTGCTCGCGATCGACGAGAGGCGGCGGGCGGCGATCCTGGCCTCGGAGCAGGCGCAGGCACGGCGCAACGCCGCGTCCAAGGAAATCGGCGACGCCAAGAAGGCCAAGGACGAGGCGCGCGCGGCAAAGCTGATGGCCGAGGTCGCCGAACTCAAGACCACGATGCCGGAACTCGAGGCCGCCGCGAAAGCGGCCGACGAGGAGCTGACAAAAGAGCTGTCCGCGATCCCGAACATTCCATTCGACGAGGTGCCCGATGGTGTCGACGAGCACGGCAACGTCCAGCACCATGTGTTCGGCGCCAAGCGCAACTACGGTTTCGCGCCGAAGCTGCACGACGATCTCGGCACCGCGCTCGGCTATATGGATTTCGAGGCAGCCGCAAAGCTCTCGGGTGCGCGCTTCGTCGTGCTGAAGAAGGGCCTCGCGCGTCTCGAACGCGCGATCGGCCAGTTCATGCTCGACCTGCATACGAATGAGCACGGCTACACCGAGATCAACCCGCCGCTGCTGGTGCGCAACGAGGTGATGTTCGGCACCGGGCAGTTGCCTAAGTTTGAGGACGATCAGTTCTGGGCCATCAAGGGCGAATTGCTTGCCGCGCCCGATCATGAGAGGCTGAAGACCGAGCGCCTTGGCCTGATCCCGACCGCGGAAGTGTCGCTCACCAATCTCGCACGCGAATCCATCCTCGACGAGAAGCAGCTGCCGATGCGTCTCACCGCGCTCACGCCGTGCTTCCGCGCCGAGGCGGGTGCTGCGGGGCGCGACACCCGCGGCATGATCCGCCAACATCAATTCACCAAGGTCGAGCTGGTCTCGATCACCACGCCCGAGACCAGCAAGGACGAGCTGGAGCGGATGCTGTCCTGCGCCGAGCAGGTGCTGCAGAAACTTGACCTGCACTATCGCGTGATGACGCTCTGCGCAGGAGATATGGGTTTTTCGTCGCAGAAGACCTATGACATCGAAGTGTGGATGCCCGGGCAGGGCGACGGCGGCATGTTCCGCGAAATCTCGAGCTGCTCGGTCTGCGGCGACTTCCAGGCGCGGCGCATGGACGCGCGCTCGCGCGGTCCGGACGGCAAGCCGCGTTTCGTGCACACGCTGAATGGCTCCGGCACGGCGGTTGGCCGCGCGCTGATCGCTGTCATGGAGACCTATCAGCAGGAAGACGGCTCGATTGCGGTTCCCAGCGTGCTTCAGCCCTACATGGGCGGGCTCAAGGTGGTCGCGCGCGACTAAAGCGCGTTGCCCGATGTTGCGGCAGAAACGTTTGGTTGCGAAGATCGGGCGGCCGGCTATCCTGACGGCTGTCCGCGAACGCGAAACCACCGTCCATGGCCTTGCACCGCGATATCTTCTGGATCGGCCGACAATGGGCGGTAACCGGCGCCGGTATTCAGGCGGTCGATCAACGCTTGCGTGGCGTACTTGATATCGACATCGCGCGGCTCTGGGACGACGCACTCATTCAAGGCCGCCGAGCGAAGGCCGGCGTCAACGTCGCGGATTTTGACGAGGCCGTGACGGTGGCACGTGCACGCTATCCGCAGACGCCTGCGGCGGAGCCGTTGATCGCGCAACTCGAAGCGCTCGGCGTGATCGAAACATCGCCTATTACGAGTCCGGTCGTGCCAGCGATGCAGTTGCGCGCGGAGGGCAGGCTGGCGCGCTTCCTGCCGCAATGGCGAGTCCGCCGCTAAGCGTTTCAGAAACGCATCCGGCTTGGATCGTTTGGCCAGATCCGGAAATAGCTTTTCAGGTCGTCCGCGTGTGAGCGCCGTCGCGTCGGCTCGCAACCGTGACGCGTCGCGACCGTGCCGTGTCCGCAGTCACGTGGCCACGCGTCCGACGGCAATTTCGACGAAGTATCGACGTCCGGACTTGCTGCAGCCGTGACGCACGAGGCATCGCGCGGACAGCGTTTGGGCACGCATTTGCCGCGCGCGAATTCGAGATCGTAGACCTGCCCGGACATCGTGACCTGGCCGATGCAGAGGCACTCGCCGGCGACCGTCATCTGACCGCCGAGGCAGTTGTCAGCATTGCTGCGCACGCAGGTGCCGCCCGTATCGGCGCCCGCCGGTATCAACCGGAAGCCGGCCGGGCAGGTGCATTGTCCACCGCTCGCACTGCCGCCGTTGCAAGTGACGGTGATCGGCGTCCGCGGCAGAGTGGGGGGCGGCGTGACGTCGACAATGCAAGTGCCGCCCTCGACATGTGAGTTCGGCGGGCATGCCAGTGGTGGAGGTGCCGCGCTTGTCTCTGCCGGGACGGGAGGCGTGTTCGGCTCCGGCGCTGCCGTGAGTTGGGCGGATGTATCGGGGGCCGACCTGGCGACACAGATGCCGTTGCGGAACTCCTGCCAGGGAAAGCAGCGGTCCGTAGGTCCAAAATCTCGCGCCCGACCGGCGCCTGCTATGCAGAGGGCAAGACCGATGAGGATTGCGGTTGAAAAGCGGGTCATTTCCGTGCCCAATCGCCTGAAAATGCGCCGGAAAAATAGGATGCGGCGTTGCGGTGCGGCAATGAGCTAGATCACAGACGGGGCCTCGGATTGCGCCAGCGGAATTCCCGCCTTTGCCCGGTTTGCCTGATTAACCGGAGCCGGATAAGACGGCCTGACCTAGGCTCAGGAATCGACCACCGGCATGCGCATTCTCTGCACCAATGACGACGGCATCCATGCTCCCGGCCTCAAGGTCGTGGAGGAGATCGCGCGCGCGCTGTCCGATGACGTCTGGGTGGTGGCGCCCGAGCTCGATCAGTCCGGCGTGTCGCATTCGCTGTCGCTGAACGATCCCCTGCGGCTGCGCGACGTCGGGCCGCGGCACTTTGCGGTACGCGGCACGCCAACCGACTGCGTCATCATGGGCGCGCGCCACATCCTCGGCGCCAAGCTGCCCGATGTCGTGCTCTCAGGTGTCAACAAGGGCCGCAACGTTGCCGAGGACGTGATTTATTCCGGCACCATCGCCGGCGCGCTCGAAGGCACCATTCTGGGCATTCCGTCATTCGCGCTGTCGCAGGAGTTCAGCGTCGAGACGCGCGAGCGGCCGCCGTGGGACACTGCGCGCAAATTCGGTCCTGATATCCTGCGCAAGGTGATCAAGGCCGGCATCCCGAAGGACACAGTCATCAACGTCAACTTTCCGGCCTGCGCGCCGGAGGACGTGCTCGGCATTCGCGTCACGCGACAGGGCAAGCGCAATCTCGGCTTCCTCAGGATCGACGAGCGCAGGGACGGCCGCAACAATCCCTATTTCTGGATTGGCTTCGAACGTGCGGCGATGATGGATACGCCGGCCGAAGGCACCGACCTCGCGGCGCTGCGCGAGCGCTACGTCTCGGTCACGCCGCTCCGGCTCGATCGCACCAATGAAGCCTTCTCGGAAGAGCTGAGCGCGACGCTGAAATAGCGGCTAGTCGCCGCGAAGCGCGGCTTCGATGGTCTTGCCCAGCGCATCCAGCTGAAACGGCTTCTGCAGCGCCGGCCGGTCACGATATTGCTCCGGCAGGCCCGATGAGCCGTAGCCGGTGGCGAAGATGAAGGGGCAGCCCTTGGCCTTGATGACGTCGGCGACCGGCGAGATGACCTTGCCGTTGACGTTGACGTCGAGGATGGCGATGTCGAACTCGGTAGCCTGGGCGAGCCGCATCGCCTCGGTGATATCGCCGGCTTCGGCTGCGACCTTGTAGCCCAGCTCTTCCAGCATGTCCGCCACCATCATTCGGATCATCACCTCGTCTTCGACGAGGAATACAGAGCGGCCGGAAAGCCCTGTCGCGGTCATTGTCGTTGAGTCCTTGCCCATTCCCGAAAACGTTCGCAGATAACACGAATCGACGCAATGCGCGTTTCGGCCAACTGACACTTGAAAATGGCAGTCGCCGCTCGTCCGCTGCAAGCCGATTTGTGGTCAAATGCCAAGCCCGGAGGCTATCATGGGTTCCTGAGCAGGAACAAGATTCTGGCTTTCAGGCCTCGGCGCCAAAACCATCAACCCGCCCCCGGACGAGACGACAAAAGCAGAGATGATCTCCAATCAGCCCCCGCCGGAAAAGATGATGTTTCAGCTCACGCTGAGGCGCCGCGGCATCAGCGACCAGACCGTGTTGCGAACCCTGGAAGAGGTGCCGCGCGAGCTGTTCGTCGAGGCGTCCGACCGCGACGGCGCGTACCGTGACAGCGCGCTGCCGATCGCCTGTGGGCAGACCATCAGCCAGCCTTTCGTCGTTGCCTACATGACCGAGCAGCTTCAGCTCCAGAAGCAGCACCGCGTGCTCGAGATCGGTGCCGGCTCGGGCTATCAGGCCGCCGTGCTGTCGCGGCTGACGCGCGAAGTACTGACGGTCGAGCGCTACCGCAAGCTGGCGGACGCCGCGCGCGCAAGACTCGAAAAGCTGGACTGTCACAATGTCGAGGTGATGCTCGGCGACGGCCTCAATCTGCCTGCGAACATCGGTTCGTTCGATCGCATCATCGTCACTGCTGCGGTGGAGCAGATTCCGCAGAATCTGGTCGACCGGCTCGAACTCGGCGGCATCCTGATCGCACCGGTCGGCCCGCATCAGGGCGTACAGATGCTGACGCGCCTGATCCGCGGCGAAGCCGGGATCGAACGCAGGGAACTCGTCGAGGTCCGCTTCGTGCCGGCGCTCCCCGGTGTGGCGCGGGAGCTGTAGAATTCCGGATCGGCTGTGCATCCAACATCTTATTGGGAGGGTTAAGCCGTTATTTACTCGGCACGTGTTTACTTAAAAGACGAGTTCTGTTGCGTACGAGTGAGTAACCATGTCCGTTGTCGCCGAGTTGCTTTACTCGCGCCGCGTACCGCAGGTGGCGGTGCTGGCGCTGATTTCCTTCAGTTTCGCAGGGTGCAGTGCCGACATGTCGTCGCGGCTGTCCCAGTCGAACTTCTCCAACCCCTTCGCTGAATCGACCGGTTCGGTGCAGCAGGCTCCGCCTCCGCAGCGTGAGCTGCCGCAATATGCGCGGCCGCAGACCCAGCCCGGCTATTATCAGTCCCAGGCTCTGCCACCGCCGCCTCCGGCGGTCGGCGCCCCGCAATCCTATCCGGTTGCCTCGGGTGGGGGCGTCTCGGGAGGCGGGCGTGGCCTTGGCTCCTACACGCCGCCGGCCCAGCCGCGTCTTGAGGCTACCGGTACGGTGCCGTCGCGCTCGGTCGCGGCCGCCCAGCCGGTCGGCGGGACCAGGATTATCGTCGGCACCAGCGACACGCTCGACGTGCTCGCCAAGCGCTACCACGTTACGCCGCAAGCGATCATGGCCGCCAATGGCTACAAGGGGCCACGCGCGCTCTCGCCCGGCCAGCAGCTGGTCATTCCGCATCCCGGTGCGACGGCTGCCGCGCCGGCAATGGCTCCGGTCGCCGCGGCTCCCGCGATGGCGCCGAAGCCGGTTGCTGCCATGGCCGCGCCATCCAGCTCCCACTTCGTCAATCACGGCGATACGCTCGCCAGCATCGCGCGCAACAACCATATCTCCGTGGCAGAGCTCGCTCGTGCCAACGGTCTCCAGCCGTCTGCGAAGCTCAAACTCGGCACCAAGCTGACCGTGCCGGGCGCCAAGACCGCAGCTGTTGCGGCTCCGCTTGCACCGGCACCTGTTGCCGCAGCGCCGGTTGCGGCTGCGTTGCAGCCGGTCGCTCCCGCGCCCGCCACGAAGATGGCCGCTGTCGCTCAACCGGTGCAGAGCGCACGTCTGGCCCAGGCGACCGCCAATATCGACGAGAAGCCCGCTGCTGAGGCACCGGCGAAGGCGGCGGAGACCACCAGTTCGTTGCCGACCTTCCGCTGGCCGGTGCGCGGCAAGGTGATCACGAGCTATGGCGCAAAGACCAATGGCAAATCCAATGACGGCATCAATGTTGCGGTGCCCGAGGGTACGCCGGTCAAGGCGGCAGAAGACGGTGTCGTTGCCTATTCCGGCAACGAGCTGAAGGGTTACGGCAATCTGGTCCTGGTTCGGCACTCCAACGGCTACGTCACCGCATATGCCCATGCGAGTGAGCTGTTGGTGAAGCGCGGCGATACCATCAAGCGCGGTCAGGTCATTGCCAAGTCGGGTCAATCCGGGGAGGTGGCGTCGCCGCAGCTCCACTTCGAGATCCGTAAGGGCTCGAGCCCGGTTGACCCGCTTCAATTCCTGAACGGCGCGTGAGGCCGAAGTCGCCTAAGCGCTGTCGTCGCCCGGCTTGACCGGGCGCCCCAGTACGCCGAAGCCTCTCGATTGATTACAATCGTTTCTGGAACTGGATCGCCCGCTCCAGTGCGCAAGCGCGCACAAGGCGGGCGATGAAAGTTGAGTTCGGAGCGGCAGCCTCGGCTACTTCGCCGTCAGCTTCACGCCGAGCCGGCCCGCCAGTTCCTGCACGAACTGCCAGGCGACGCGGCCCGAACGCGAGCCGCGGGTGGTCGACCATTCCAGGGCCTCGCGCTCGAGCGCCTCGTCATCAACCCTGATGCCGAAATGGCTGCAATAGCCGCGCACCATGGCGAGATATTCGTCCTGACTGCAGCGGTGGAAGCCCAGCCACAGGCCAAAACGATCCGACAGCGAGACCTTTTCCTCGACCGCTTCACCGGGATTGATAGCGGTCGAGCGCTCGTTCTCGATCATGTCGCGCGCCAGCAGATGACGACGATTGGAGGTGGCGTAGAGGATGACGTTCTCTGGCCGCCCCTCGATGCCACCTTCGAGCACGGCCTTGAGCGATTTGTAGGACGCGTCGTTGCCGTCGAAGGAGAGGTCGTCGATGAATACGATAAAGTGGAAGTCGGCTTCGCGAAGCTTCTCCATCAGCATCGGCAGCGTTTCGATATCCTCGCGGTGGATCTCGATCAGTTTCAGCCTGTCGGCGGCCTTGCGATCGGCGTTGATGCTGGCGTGCGCGGCCTTGACCAGCGACGACTTGCCCATGCCGCGTGCACCCCAGAGCAGGGCGTTGTTGGCGGGCAGGCCGTTGGCGAAGCGCTCGGTGTTCTCCATCAGGATGTCGCGCATCCGGTCGACGCCCTTCAACAGGAACAGCTCGACACGGCTGACCCGCGGCACCGCGGCAAGGCGGCCGTCGGGGTGCCAGACATAGGCATCCGCGCGTTCGAACGACTCGCTGTCGGCGGCCGGCTTGCCCTGGGCGGCGAGGTGCGCGGCAATGGTCTCCAGCGCGCGAACGATGCGGTCCTGGGCGAGGTCCGGGGCGGACTTGGGCGCAACCTTGGGAGCCATCTTTGCGGCCGCCTTGGGGCGTTTTGCCGCGACCAGGGCAGGCTTCGTGGCAGGGGTACGGGGGCCTTTGCCGGCCGGGCTTTTGCTTGGTTTTTTGGGCATGTCCGAAGTTCCTGAGAATGCAGCCTTTATCGGGCCTGACGGCGCGCCGCAAGGTGGCCAAATGGGCCGTCTGGCAGCGTTGCAATTGGGGCGGTGGTCGCTATAGTCCGCGCGAATTTGACCGAACCGGTCGCCGTCGAGGCCTGACCGGCTTCCCCTGTTTCCACGAGGATCGTCCGAATGCTGATTACCCCTGCGTATGCCCAGGCCGCGGGCGCCGGTGACACCAACAGCATGTTGATGTCGCTGCTGCCGTTCGCCCTGATCTTCGTGATCATGTACTTCCTGATTCTGCGCCCGCAGCAGAAGAAGGTGAAGGACCATGCCGAGCTGGTGAAGAACATCCGTCGCGGTGACACCGTCGTGACCTCGGGCGGCCTCGTCGGCAAGGTCACCAAGGTCGTCGATGACGACCAGATCGAGTTCGAGATTTCCGACGGCGTGCGCGTGCGCCAGATGCGGTCGATGATCTCGGGCGTGCGCGCCAAGGGCGAGCCGGCCAAGGACAGCGCAAAGGAAAGCGCCAAGGACGACGCCGCGGCGAAGTGAGCGCGTCCGCGAGCATCTCAAATCTCCTGATCTGACAGGTCCAGTCGATGTTGTATTTCACGCGGTGGAAGGCGCTCGGGATTATCCTGCTGGCGCTGATCGTGTGCCTCTGTGCGGTCCCGAACTTCTTCCCCGAGGCGCAGGTCAAATCGTGGCCCACCTGGGCGCAGCGGCGCCTGGTGTTGGGTCTCGACTTGCAGGGCGGCTCCTCTCTGCAGCTCGAGGTCGATTCGAACTATGTGAAGAAGGAAAAGCTCGATCAGGTTCGCGACGACGTCCGTCGCGTCCTGCGCGAGGCCAAGATCGGTTACACGGGTCTCGTAACGAAAAGCGATGCCGTCGAGGTGCGCCTCAAGGATGCGGACGCCCAGACGGCGCTGGCCAAGTTGCGTGAGCTTCCGCAGCCGATTGGCGGCCTTATGGGATCCAGCGGCCAGCGCGACCTTGAAGTCGCCGATGCCGGTGGCGGATTGATCCGCCTGAGTATTCCGGAGGCCGCGATGATCGAGCGCTTGCGCAAGACCATCGAGCAGTCGATCCAGATCGTCGAGAAGCGCGTCAACGAACTCGGCACCGTCGAGCCGGTGATCCAGCGTCAGGGTAACGACCGTATCCTGGTGCAGGTGCCGGGTTTGCAAGATCCGACACATCTGAAGGAAATTCTCGGCAAGACCGCCAAGATGGAATTCCGCATGGTCGACACGTCCGTGTCGCCGGATCAGGCGCAGCAGGGCAAGTTGCCGCCGGAATCCGAACTGCTGATGAGTGCGTCGCCGCCGCCCACCCCTTATGTGGTCAAGAAGCAGGTCCTGGTCGCCGGCGGCGATCTGATCGATGCTCAGGCGACTTTCGACCAGCGCACGAGCGAGCCGGTCGTCAGCTTCAAGTTCAATACGTCGGGAGCGCGCAAGTTCGCGCAGGCCACGCAAGAGAACGTCGGGCTGCCCTTCGCGATCGTGCTCGACAACAAGGTGATCTCTGCACCCCGGATCAACGAGCCGATCACGGGCGGGCAGGGGCAGATCTCGGGCAGCTTCACGGTCCAGTCCGCCAACGATCTCGCGATCCTGATGCGCGCAGGCGCACTTCCGGCGCCGCTCACGGTGGTCGAGGAGCGCACCGTCGGTCCGGGCCTCGGCCAGGACTCGATCGAGAAGGGCGAGCTTGCCGCCTATGTCGGCTCGATTCTGGTCGTCGTCTTCATGCTGTTGACGTACCGGCTGTTCGGCGTGTTCGCCAACATCGCGGTGACCATCAACGTCGCGATGATCTTCGGCCTGTTGTCGCTGCTCAGCGCCACACTGACGCTGCCCGGCATCGCCGGCATCGTGCTCACGGTCGGTATCGCGGTCGACTCCAACGTGCTGATCTATGAGCGCATCCGCGAGGAGCTGCGCGGCGGGAGAAGCCCGATCTCGGCCATCGACGCCGGCTTCAAGCGAGCGCTTGCGACCATTCTCGATTCCAACATCACGACCTTCATTGCCGCTGCCGTGCTGTTCATGATCGGCACCGGACCGGTGCGCGGCTTCGCTGTAACGCTCGGTATCGGCATCATCACCACTGTGTTCACCGCCTTCACGATGACCCGCCTGATCGTGGCGTGGTGGGTGCAATGGAAGCGGCCGAAGACTGTGCCGATTTGATCATTCGAGGCCGGCTGTGACCACTACTCATCTCGTTCTCATCTCTCTTGGCGTTCTGATTGCCGTGCTGACCGTGGTCAGCGTGCTCGGCGTCCTGCCGTCGCTGCGCATCGTGCCAGACGATACGCATTTCGACTTCACGCGCTTCCGTCGCATCAGCTTCCCGATCTCGGCGGCGCTGTCGATCCTCGCCATCACGCTGTTCTTTACCCATGGCCTGAATTTCGGCATCGACTTCAAGGGCGGCACCTTGATGGAGGTGCGGGCCAAATCCGGCGAAGCCGACCTTGCGCAGATGCGCACGACCCTTGGCAGCCTTGGCCTTGGCGAAGTCCAGCTGCAGCAATTCGGCAGCGCGGCCGACGTGCTGCTTCGCGTTGCTGAGCAGCCGGGCGGCGACAAGGCACAGCAGGAAGCCGTGGACAAGGTGCGCGGTGCCCTCGGCGATTCCGTGGAATATCGCCGCGTCGAAGTGGTGGGGCCGCGTGTCTCCGGCGAGTTGCTGGGTTGGGGCATGGCCGGTCTGATGCTCGCGATCGGCGCGATCCTGATCTATCTCTGGTTCCGGTTCGAATGGCAGTTCGCGCTCGGCGCCATGATCGCCAACGTGCACGACATCGTGCTGACCATCGGCTTCATGTCGATCAGCCAGGTCGATTTCGACCTGACCAGCATCGCGGCGCTTCTGACCATTCTGGGCTATTCGCTCAACGACACCGTCGTCATCTATGACCGTATTCGTGAAATGCTGCGGCGCTATAAGAAGATGCCGATGCCGCAGCTGCTGAACGAGTCCATCAACTCGACGCTGTCGCGCTCGATCATCACCCACTTCACCGTGACGCTGGCATTGCTCGCGCTGTTGTTGTTCGGCGGCCATGCGATCCACAGCTTCACGGCCGTCATGATGTTCGGCGTGGTGCTGGTCGGCACCTACACCTCGATCTTCATCGCAGCGCCGATCCTGATCTATCTCGGCGTCGGCGAGCATCGCGAGGATGCGAGAGAAGAGGCTCCGCCGGCGAAGAAAAACAAGGCATGATCCGAACTGCATGCCCTCGCATGAGTTTGCGAGGGTAGTCAGCTCATTCGGACGAAGCTCATGGCCGGCGATCCCAACGCTCCCCATTTCCCGCGCTCGGCGCCGATCGAGGCCTATGGCAAGGGCGGCTTCGCCTTCGCCGGCATGTCGCACCGGGGCTCGCTGCTCTGCCTGCCCGACGCGATCTGGGCCTGGGACGTGACCGATCCCGCGAGGATCGACCGCTATTCGCTGGATCGGGTTTTTGCGGCTGCCAACAGCATCGACACGCTTCTGGTCGGCACCGGAACCGGTCTCTGGCTGGCCCCCCCGGAACTGCGCCAGGCCCTGAAGGCGGTGAGGGTGGTGCTGGATACCATGCAGACAGGCCCTGCCGTACGCACCTACAACATCATGATCGGCGAACGGCGCCGCGTCGCGGCTGCGCTGATTGCCGTGCCATGAGCAGCGCAGCGACGCCGGCCGATACTATGACCTTCTGCGCCGACCTTGTGCGCAGCCACGACTTTCCGCACTATGCAGCGACCCTGTTCGCGCCCGCCGCCGAGCGCCGCGCGCTGCTGGCGCTCTACGCCTTCAATGTCGAGATCGTCCGCGTCCGCGATCAGGTGAGCCAGCCCTTGCCGGGCGAGATCCGCTTTCAATGGTGGACCGATCTGTTCTCTGGCCTTGTCCACGGCAGCGCCGAGGGCAACCCGGTGGCGGCGGAACTCTTGCGCGCGATCCGCGATTTTGAGCTGCCGGTGGAGCCGCTGTCCCTGCTCGTCGACGAGCATCAGTTCGATCTCTACAACGATCCGATGCCGACCATGACGGCGCTCGAGGGCTATCTGGCGGCGACCTCTTCGGCCTTGTTCGCGCTCGCGGCGCGGATCATGGGCGCAGCTTCGGATGCGGCCGAGCACCTCGCGCGCCACGCCGGGCTGGCGCAGGGCATCGCTCAGGTGGTTGCGAACCTGCCGCGGGATTCGGCCCACCGGCAATTGTTCCTGCCGCAGCAATTCCTGACCAGCCATGGCTGCGCGATGGAGGATGTGTTCGCCGGCAAGGAGACACCCGGTCTCCATGCCGTGCTTGACCAACTCATCGGCGAGGCGCGTCAACATCTGGCGACCGCCTCATCGCTGCTGGCGCAGCTGCCGCTTTCGGCGCGGACTGCATTCCTGCCGTTGAGTCAGGCGCGGGCTGAGCTCGATCGCCTGGCGCGGCCGGGACGCAATCCCTTTGCGCCGCAGCCCGTATCGCGACTGCGCACGCTATGGACGTTGTGGCGGGCATCACGATCGCGGGAATTTACCAAATAGCCGTCAGCGTATCGCGCGTCCGTGCCAAATGCTCTATGCTGTCCCATGGCTGAATTGTCCCAAACCGCGATCCCCGATCTGAGCGGCTTTCCGGTTACGCCGGCTGACATTCATTCTGCCGCCGAAACCATTCACGGCGCCGTCGTCGAGACGCCCTGTAGCTACAGCCGGACGCTGAGCAACATTTGCGGCTGCGACCTCTGGCTCAAATTCGAGAACCTCCAGTTCACGTCCTCGTTCAAGGAACGCGGTGCGCTGAACCGGCTCACGGCATTGACGCCGGAGGAGCGCGCGCGCGGTGTCGTCGCCATGTCGGCGGGCAACCACGCGCAAGGCGTCGCCTATCATGCCAAGCGCCTCGGCATTCCCGCCACCATCGTGATGCCCGTGGGCACGCCGATGGTGAAGGTCGAGAACACCCGGCATCACGGCGCAGAGGTGGTCGTGACCGGCACGACACTGGAGGAGGCGGCTGCGTTTGCGCGCAACCATGGCGAAGCCCGCGGCATGATTTTCGTCCATCCTTACGATGATCCGCTGGTCATTGCAGGGCAGGGTACGGTCGGGCTGGAAATGCTCAAGGCGGTGCCGGAGCTCGATACGCTGGTGGTTCCCATCGGCGGCGGCGGCTTGATCAGCGGCATCGCTATCGCCGCCAAATCTCTGAAGCCCTCGCTGCGGATCGTCGGCGTCGAGGCCTGGCTTTATCCCTCGATGTACAACGCCATCCATGACGGCAACCTGCCGGCGCGCGGCGATACGCTCGCCGAAGGCATCGCAGTCAAATCGCCAGGCAGGATCACCACCGAGATCGTTCGCGGCCTTGTCGACGACATCGCGCTCGTCAACGAGGCCGAGCTCGAGCGTGCGGTCGCTACCCTGATCTCGATCGAGAAGACGGTCGTAGAGGGCGCCGGCGCCGCCGGCCTTGCGGCGATCATGTCCGATCCTACGCGCTTTGCCGGCGAGAAGGTCGGTCTGGTCCTGAGCGGCGGCAACATCGACACCAGGCTGATCGCCTCGGTGCTGACGCGCGAGCTCGCGCGCGAGGGGCGGCTGACGCAGCTCTCTCTCGATATTCCTGACAGGCCCGGCCAATTGGCCGCGGTCGCGGCGCTACTCGCGGAAGCCGGCGCCAACATCATCGAGGTCTCGCATCAGCGGACCTTCTCGGACCTGCCGGCGAAGGCGACACTGTTGCAGCTCGTCATCGAGACCCGCGACAGCGCCCATCTCGACGAGGTCATGGCCAAGCTCGGCGCATCCGGATTGAGCGCGCGCTGTACTTGAGACGAACTGGAGGTCACTCCGGCAGCCCCGCGGCACGGAGGGCCTCACCAAGCGACGCTGCTAGCGCCGGGGCGCAGTTGACGCCCTTGAACTGACGGCCGTAGCGGAAGGTGGGGTGCAATTCCAGCACCCGGGCTGCGGCTGCTCTTGCTTCGTGCAATCGGCCGAGCTTTGCGAGTGACGCCGCCAGTTGCACATGCGTGATGCTGTGGCGCGGATTGGCATGAACGGAGCGATAAGCGGCGCGACAGGCCTCTTCAAAACGGCCGCGGTGGAAGTGCCCCATCGCCTGTGCGTCGAAAGCGGCAAAGGCCCAGGAATCGAACGGGCTGAGCCGCATGCCGCGCTCGCTCCATTCGATGGCGCGGTCGGCATCGCCACCCCAGCCCAGCATGACGCTGCCGAGGATGTAAGTCAGCGCCGACGACGGGCTGATCGAAAGCGCCGCATCGAGTGCGGTGAATGCCGCGGAGCGGTCGTGTCCATCCATTCCGATCGAAAATCCCGCCAGCGTGAGTGCAACCGCGTCGTCCTGCCCGTGAGCGATGGCCGAGCGTGCATGCATGATCGAAGCTGTGCGGTTTGTCTCCTGCAGACCGGCGCGGAGGAACAGGCAATGATGGCACATCGCAGCATTGCCGTGCGCCAAGGCATAGGAAGGCTCGAGCATTGTCGCCCGGTCCAGCAGCACCAGCGCCTGCGTCACCTGTTGGGGCATGCCGGAATCAACATCCGGCTGGGCCCGCAGGACGAGGTCATAGGCATCAAGGCTGTCAGGCCGCTTGCGCTTGACCCGGTTGATTTCGGCGCGGCGCAGGCTCGGCGCGATGGCGCCGACGGCGGATATGGCGATGTCGTCCTGAAGAGCGAAAATATCGTCGGATTGGCGATCGTAGCGCTCGGCCCACACATGCATGCCGGTCGAGGCATCGATCAGCTGACCGGTGATGCGCACATTGCCGCCGGTCTTCCGGACGCTGCCTTCCAGCACGTAGCGAACGCCGAGCTCGCGGCCGATCTGCTTCACGTCGACCGCGCGGCCCTTATACGTGAATGTGGAGTTTCGCGCGATCACGAACAACCAGTTGATGCGAGACAGGCCGGTGATGATGTCGTCGACCATTCCATCGGCAAAATAGTCCTGCGCCGCATCGCCGCTCAGATTCGTAAATGGCAGTACTGCAATTGATGGCCTGTCGGGCAATGTCAGCGATGGTGCGGATACCTTCTCCGGGTCGGACAACGTCGCCGCCGGACCGACATAGCGATAGCCGCGTCGCGGCAGTGTTTCGATCCATTGCGCCTCTCCGGAGGCGTCCGCCAGCGCGCGCCGGACGGCGGCCATCTGGACGGTCAGATTGCTCTCCTCGATGGCCTGGGCGGGCCAAGCCGCCTCGATCAAGTCATCCTTCGATACCGGCGCGCCCGCCCGCCGAACGAGCAGTGCCAGGAGCAAAACAGCGCGCTGGCCGAGCGGAGTCGGCTCGGCCCCGCGGAAAAGAATCCCTGCATCGGCGTCGAGGCGGAAGGGACCAAATTCAAGGATCGCGGCCATCGCTCAAGAAGGGCACATTTCGCAGGTTTTTTGCAATGTTTTCCGCACTGCTTCGCCACTTCCCGGAGCAGGCGGCCCATGATGTTGCCGTCACTGCGCAATGCGAAAAGCCAGGGAGGACCCCATGAATGCAAAGCCAATCGTCCGCCGGCCCGGCGAAACCAGGGGAGTGATGCTGCGCGGCCAACCGATGGCCTTTCTGGTGACAGGGGAGGACACCCGTCACACCAGCATGTTCGACTGGACGATTCCGGCCGGATTCGCCACGGGCCGGCACGTTCATCGTGTGCAGGAAGAGACCTTCTACATGCTTGAAGGGGAGTGCGAATGGCACGTCGCTGAAGAGGTTGTCCGGGCCACGCCGGGGACCTACCTTTTCATTCCACCGGGTGTTCCCCACAACATCACCAATGTCAGCGACAAGCCCGCGCGCGTGCTGATGACCGTTTCGCCGCCGGGGCACGAGCATTACTTCGAGGAATTGGCCAGGCTGACCGCCAGCGGACCACCCGATGCGAAAGCCATCAGCGAGTTGCGCGCCCGCTTCGACACCGACCAATTGTCGGCGCTGACGACAAGAGCTTAGGTTCACGCCGCGAGTTCGATGTCATACTATCGCGGTGCCAGAGCTGCCACGTGGGCGATCAGTCGATCGATCTCTGCTTCCGTGTTGTAGTAATGTGGGGACGCCCGCACAACCACCGGCAGCGCGCGGACTTCCGCGTCGATGCGGGTGCTCGACGGATCTGACGCGCCGATGGTGATGCCGGCCTCGGCGGCGCTGCTGACGATCTCGTCCGCCTCGTGGCCATCCATTGTGAAACTGACGATGGCGCCCGGCGTGCGGCCGAGATCGCGAATTTTGATGCCACGGATGGCGGCAAGTCCGCTGCGGAGGCGGTCGGCCAGCAGACGGCAGCGCTGCTCGATCGGGCCGATGCCGATCGCCAGGGCATAGTCGACGGCCGCGCCAAGCCCGAGCCGCGCCGCGTAATTGTTCTCCCAGGTCTCGAACCGGCGCGCATCGTCGCGGAGCTGATAGTGGTCTCGCGAGACCCATGGCGCCGCAAAATGGTCGATCATCGACGGCTCAAGCTGTTGCAGCAGCCGCCGGCGGACGTAAAGGAAGCCGGTGCCGCGCGGGCCCCGCAGGAATTTGCGGCCTGTGGCCGACAGCATGTCACAGCCGATCGCTTCGACGTCGACCGGCATCTGCCCGACCGCCTGGCAGGCGTCGAGCAAATAGGGAATGCCGTGCACGCGCGCGATCTTGCCGATGGCTGCGGCTGGGTTGACCAGGCCGCCATTGGTTGGAACCCAGGTGATTGCAATCAGCTTCACGCGCGGATCGATCATCCGTTCCAGGGCCTGAATGTCGAGCTCGCCACTGGCATCGCTCGGCACGATCTCGATGACCGCGCCTGTCCGTTTGGCGACCTGAAGGAACGCGACGTAGTTGGCGGCATACTCCGCCTCGGCGGTCAGGATCCGGTCGCCGGCACGAAATGGCAGCGCATAGAACGCCATCTGCCAGGCGACGGTCGCGTTCTCCATGAGCGCGATCTCGTCCGGCGCGGCGTTCAGCAGGCGCGCTACCGAGCCGTAGACTGCGTCAAGCCGGTCGGACTCGCGGTCAGCCGCGGCATAACCGCCGATCTCGCTCTCCAGATCGATATGCGATTTCATCGCCGCGACGACGGGCGTGGGCATCAGGGCTGCGCCGGCATTGTGGAGATATGTGCGCCGGGAGGTGGCCGGCGTGTCGGCCCGGATTCGGTCGATATCGATCAAGTGCTGGTCTCCGCCTCTGCCATCCCACTTCACTGAATTAGGCGCGATGACGCGCACGAGCAAGCTGGCTCGGCCTTTGGAATAAAATCGCGGATTATAGCCTCATTTTGAGATCTCGTTCCAATCCGTCCGGCTATCGGCCTGGAATTTGAGAAATCCGACAAGGTCGAAGGCTGTATCCTGCCGCATCGGAAAATCGATGATGCAAGAGAAATCACAATCGTCGCGCTCGGCGGGTGGGGCGCCCAAGGTCGACATCACCCGACGGATCGACCTTACGACGCTGCGGCTGTTCATCGCCATCTGCGAGGAAGGCAATTTGACGCGCGCCGCGCAGCGGGAGGCGATCGCGCCGTCCGCCGTCAGCAAACGCATGCACGATCTCGAGGAGGTGCTGAAAGTCGCACTGTTTGAGCGGCATCCGAACGGCATGGCGCTGACGCCGGCCGGAGAGTCGCTGCTGCATCATGCGCGGGTGACACTGCTCAATGTCGAGAAGATCGCGGTCGACATGGCCGAACACGCTCGCGGCGTGCGCGGGCACGTGCGGATGCTGGCCAATCTGTCGTCCATCGTCGAGTTTTTGCCGGACGATCTGCCCGGCTTCTTCAGGTCCCACGAACTGGTGCGGCTCGATCTTCAGGAGCGTCCGAGCGCCGATGTCGTTCGGGGAGTCGAGGAGGGCGTGGCCGAAATCGGCATCTGCTCGGCCGACGTGTCGACGCGTGGACTGGAGCGGTTCTCCTATCGGCGGGACCGGCTCGTCATCGTGGTACGGTCGGATCATCCGCTCGCATCGGCAGGAGACGTCTCGTTCGCCGATACGCTCGACTACGACCATGTCGGCCTGTTCGCGGCGAGCTCGATCTATCTTCGATCGCAATACACGGCGCAGCAGATCGGCAAATCGATCCGGCTGCGGGTTCACGTGCCGGGCTTCGATGCGGTGTGCCGCATGGTGCAGGCCGGCATGGGCATAGGTCTGATTCCGGACCGCGCATTCGAGGTGCTCAGTCACGGCATGAACCTGACGGCTATCGAGCTGAGCGACGACTGGGCCGATCGCGAGCTGGTGCTGGTGGCCCGGGATCCCGCGGGATTGTCGGCGACGAGCCAGTTGATGCTCGAGCATCTGCGCCTGCCGCGTAGCAAACCTCACTGATTTCAGCCCGTTCGTCATCCGCGAACGCGTGTTCATCAAAGGATATTGGACTTGGGACCTCGCGCTCGGCGACACCACGATCAATGAGATCGAGGAGCGCCAGACGTGGACGGACCATTATCCGGAATACGAGTCGTTGAGCTCGGAACATTGATCGCCGCGCCGTTCGCCGCGCGGCTGTTCGCCGAGTTCGGCGCCGAAGTCATCAAGATCGAGCAGCCCGGCAGCGGCGATCCCTTGCGCACATGGCGCAAGCTGCATCAGGGCACGTCGCTCTGGTGGTATTTGCAATCGCGCAACAAGAAGTCGATCGGCATCGATCTGAAATCGCCCGAGGGCCGCGACGTCGCGCTGCGCCTGGCAGCACAAGCCGATGTCGTGATTGAAAACTTCAAGCCGGGCAGCCTCGAGAAGCTCGGCCTCGGCTGGGACGTGCTGTCGAAGCTCAACCCAAACCTGACACTCGTGCGCATCTCCGGTTACGGGCAGACCGGCCCTTATCGCGACCGCTCCGGCTTTGGCGCCATTGGGGAGGCCATGGGCGGCTTGCGCTTCACTACGGGCGATCCGGACAGTCCGCCGGCGCGCGTCGGCATCAGCGTCGGCGACAGCCTTGCCTCGCTCCATGGCGTGATCGGCGCGCTGATGTCGCTGCTGCGCGTCAAGACGGGGCAGGGGCGCGGGCAGGTGGTCGACGTTTCGCTGTACGAGAGCGTGTTCAACCTGATGGAGAGCCTTGTCCCGGAATACGACCTCATGGGTCATGTCCGGACCCGCACCGGTGGTGCTCTGCCCGGCATCAGCCCGTCCAACACTTATCCGAGCTCTGACGGGCGCCATGTCGTCATCGCGGGCAATAGCGACGCGATCTTCAGGCGTCTGATGCAGGTCGTCGGGCGGCCGGATCTCGCCGACGATCCTCAGCTTGCCAGCAACGACGGGCGCGTCCGCAACAACGCCTTGCTCGATGCCGCCATCACCGCCTGGACCACGCGCCAGACGATGGATGAGATCCTCGCGCGCCTTGATGCTGCCGATGTTCCCGCGGGCCGGATCTATTCGGTTGCTGACATCGTTGACGATCCCCACTACGCCGCCCGCGAGATGATCCTGCCGACCGAGCTGCCGGGCGATGTCACCGTGAAGATGCCGGGCATTGCGCCAAAGCTCTCCGAGACGCCGGGTGCGGTCAGGTGGCCCGGCCCTTCGCTGGGACAGCACACCGACGAGGTGCTCGCGGGTCTCGGCTTGCAGGCGGGCGATATCGCGCAGCTGCGCCGGAGCGGAGCGGTGCAGTGATGGCGATGCCTCCCGATATCATCATCCAGGAAGTCGCTCCGCGCGACGGCCTGCAGATCGAAGCGAAATGGGTCGAGACCGGCAAGAAGATCCAGCTGGTCAATTCGCTCTCGGCAATCGGATTTCGCCGTATCGAGATCTCCTCGTTCGTGTCGCCAGCAGTTGTGCCGTCGCTCCGAGATGCAGCAGAAGTGTTCGCGGGCATCGAGCGTCGTCCGGGCACGATCTACACGGCGCTTATCCCGAACCCGAAGGGTGCCGAGCTGGCGCTGGCGGCGCGCGCCGACGAGCTCAATTTCGTGATGTCGGCGAGCGAGACGCACAATCGCGCCAACATGAACATGACGCATGGGCAGTCCATGGCCGCGCTCGCCGAAATCGTCAAGCCGGCGCATGCGGGCGGCGCGCTGGTCAATGCCACCGTCGCCACCGCGTTCGGCTGTCCCTTCGAGGGGACGCAGCCCTTCGAGCGGGTGCTCGATATCGTCAAACGCTATCTCGCTCTCGGAGTCGACGGCATCACACTTGCCGACACCACGGGCATGGCCAATCCCAATCAGGTGTCGCAACTGGTGGCCGAGGTCCTGATGCTGGTCCCTGTGGACCGGCTCACGCTTCACTTCCACAACACGCGGGGGCTCGGTCTCGTCAACGTTCTCGCGGCCTACGACACCGGCGCACGCCGCTTCGATGCGGCGCTGGGCGGTCTCGGCGGATGCCCGTTTGCACCGGGCGCCACCGGCAATGTCTGCACCGAAGATCTCGTCAACCTCTGCCACGAGATCGGTTTGCGCACCGGTCTCGATCTGCAGCGCCTGATCGATCTCTCGTTCCGGTTGCCTGGGCTGGTCGGGCATGAGGTGCCGGGGCAGGTCGCCAAGGCTGGCCGTCCCCTCGATCTGCATCCCATACCCGAACGTCTGCGGCACTCCGGCTGAGCGACTGCCACCAAAACTCAAAACAAATTGGAGGAAACCATGACGATTGCTACGGCGGCTACCGCCGATCTCGACACTGGAATCACGGAACAGCAAGTCATCAAGAAAATCGCCTGGCGGCTGATGCCGCTGATCATCATCTGCTACTTCTTCGCGTTCTTCGATCGCGTCAACATCGCCTTTGCCAAGTCCGCCTTGCAGACCGATCTCGGCCTCAGCAATACGGCCTACGGATTTGGCGCGAGCCTGTTCGTCGTCGGCTATGTTTTGCTGGAGGTGCCTAGCAACATGTTGCTGTACCGCTTCGGTGCGCGGCGCTGGATCGCGCGCATCATGATCTCCTGGGGCCTTGCGACAGCGGCCATGATTTTCGTCCGGACCGAGTGGCAGTTCTACGCGCTCCGTTTCGTGATCGGCGCCATGGAAGCCGGATTTGCTCCGGGCATTCTCTATTATCTGACGCTCTGGTTTCCCAAATCACACCGCGGACGGATGACATCGGTGTTCTTTCTCGCGACTGCCTTCTCAGGCATCATCGGCGCTCCCATCGCGGGTCTCATCCTCAACTATCTGAATGGGCTGTACGGCCTTGCCGGCTGGCAATGGCTGTTCCTCGCCGGCGGCCTGCCATGTGTTGCTCTGGGTCTGGTCGTGTTGCTTCGCCTCGATGACGGGATCGAGCAGGCGAAGTGGCTGAGCAACGATGAGCGCCGCATGATCTCGTTTCAGCTGGACCGCCAGAACAGCGGGATCGGCGGCCATTCGGCGTGGCGATCTCTGCTCATGCCCGGTGTGCTGCTGCTTGGCTTCATCTACTTCTTGATCCAGATCGCGTCCTATGGACTGAACTTCTGGGCTCCGGACCTGATCAAGGCGGCTGGAGGAGGCAGTGCAGCCGCCGTCGGCTTCCTGACCGCGGTGCCTTACATCTGCGGGGCCATCAGCATGCTGGTCGTCGGGCGCTTGTCCGATGCCTCAGGCGAGCGTCCTAAATTCGTCGCAGGGCTGATTCTCGCGGCCGCAGTCGGATTCTTCGCCACCGGAGCCTTCGACAGGAACGTCGTCACCCTGGTTGCGGCGCTCGCCATTCTCGGTGGCGGCGTGGTCGCGGCCATTCCGACGTTCTGGACGCTGCCGCCGAAGATCCTCGCCGGCGCGGGCGCGGCGAGCGGGATCGCGCTCATCAACACGCTGGGGCAGGTCGGCGGCATCGTCAGCCCGGTCATGGTCGGCTCGGTCAAGGATGCGACCGGCAGCACCACGCCGGCGCTCTACGTCATCGGCGGCTTGTGCGTGCTCTGTGCAGTGCTGTTGCTGACGGTGCTTCCGCGCGACCTGAAGGCCAGCGACGTGGCGGAACCGCACTAGGCGGGGCCGGTGCCGCGTTTGGCCGAATCCTTGCGCCTCAGATGCAGAGGCCGAGCAGCTTGACGTGGCAATTGGTGGCTTTGGGCTTGCCGGTGGGCGTGACCTCGCGTTTCACGGCCACCAGCGGCTCGCTGTCTTTCTTGCCTTTGCCTTTGCCCGGCTTCAGCTCGTAGTCGCCGGCAATCACCATGGCCCAATAGGTGCGCTTGCCGCTGGCATTCTTCGCGCTCGCGATCCCGACGCGGGAGGCGTTGTGCAGCAGCAGGTTCTTGCGGTGCCCGGAGGAATCGATCCACTGGCCGAGCGTCTTTTCAAAGTTGTCGTAGCCGTAGGCGATGTTCTCGGCGGCGCGGCCGGCGCCTGATGGCGCGACGCGCTTGTTGAACGGGCCGAGCGCATCGTGGCTGAGATCGTCCTTGGCTGCCATCGCGCGGGCCTGGTCCATCGCGATGCGGTCAAGCGTTGTGTCGCGCACGACGCGGCCCTCACCATGCTTCAGGCGGAAGCCGGAGATTTGTTCGGCGGCGGACTCCGCAGCCCCCGCAGGCGCGGCCGCCAGCAGCATCAGGCCCGCAATCAGCAACGTCGCGCGGCGCCTCATGGTCCCCCAGCTCGTCATTGTGCCCCAAGTCAGTGCAATCTCCGGCTTCTCTACCGGCATTGTGGACGCTTCAAGGCGCCGCGCGTACCCTGTTCTCTAACCGGTCGGCAGGTCCGCCTCGAAGTTGAAGCGGTCGCGCAGATTCTTGCGCTGCTCCAGGATGTCCTTCAGGAACGCCCGGTCCTGGTCGTTCTTCATCATCGGCTCGATCAGGTCGAGCTGATTCATGGCGACCAGCTGCAGGATTTCGGTACGCGGCTTGCCGCTGGGATCGCGCGGTAGCGCGTGAACGACCTGGATATGTTCCGGCGGCTTTGGCCCCTTGGCAGCCGTCAGCGCGTTGCGGAGCTGGCTCTCGAGGGCAGCCTGATCGGCCTCGACAAAGGCATAGAGCCCGACGCCGGAACGGCGATCGGCGAACGCGACGATGGCGGTGTCACGCACGGCGGGGTTTTGCCGGATCAGCGCGGCCAGCACCGGTGCATCGTTGACGAGACGGCGGCCGCCGCCCTCGCGGTCGGTGAAATTGAACAGGCCGCGGGTGATGGCGCGATAGACCTTCTTGCCGGTGACCAGCCACAGGCTCGCGGCGAAGGATTTCTTCGCCAGGATCTTTCGCTCGCGCGGCGTCAGCGCTTCGGGCGCATAGGACCGCTTGTGCTTGAGCAGATGCCGGAGGTCTTCATAGGCGAGGATTCGATAGAGCCGGCCGCGTCGGTTGAAGCAGGCCGCAAGCTGGAAGTCGGTGACGTAGGCGCGGCCATCACGACCAACGAGCCAGTTCTGCTCCTTGGCGAGATCGTTGTGGCAGATGCCGGCGCGACGCAGCCGGCGCAGCGCCGCCTTGGCCGAACGGAAATAGGCGAGGTCGCCATGCGGCTTTGCCAGATGTAGCGCGACGCCATCGACGAAACCGCGCACCAGCGCGCGGCGGCCGGCCCACAGCAGCTCGGGGCCGACGTTGAGACCTTTGGCGAGCGCCAGCGCGTGCTTCTCGCGTGCGAACAGATGGCGCGCCAGCAGGAACGACCACCACGGCACTTCGTCGAGCCGGCGCAGCACGGCATCGACCTCAACTGTGTCATGCTTGAAGCGGCCGCGCTCGACGGTCGAGAACACGTCGCGCTTGAGCAGCACGCCCTCGGTCCAGCGCGCCGAGAGCATCGCGGCGTCGTCTTTCGGGAGACTCATCAAAAACTCACGCGGCTGCGGCGATGCGCAAATGATCGGCGATCCAGCGATCGAGATCGGCCAGCGCCAATGCGCTCATCGCCTGCTTCTTGGCCACCGTCTTCTCGTTGCCGCGCAGGCGCGTACCGTCGGGCTTCTTGGTGGGGGCGCTTGCGAGCGGCGGGAACAGGCCGAAATTGATGTTCATCGGCTGGAATGAGCGCGTGCCCGGCTCGATGGTCTCGATATGGCCGCCGGTGATGTGGCCGAGCAGGGATCCGAGGGCTGTTGTGATCGGCGGGCTCGCGAGTCGCTCGCCCCGTGCATCGGCCGCCGCATAGAGACCGGCGATCAGGCCGACGCTGGCGGATTCAACATAGCCTTCGCAGCCCGTCATCTGGCCGGCAAAGCGCAGCCGCGGCTGCGCGCGCAGGCGCAACTGGCCGTCGAGCAGCTTCGGCGAGTTGAGGAAGGTGTTGCGATGCAGGCCGCCGAGGCGGGCGAACTCGGCCTTCTCAAGCCCGGGGATGGTGCGGAAGATGCGCTGCTGCTCGCCGTATTTCAGCTTCGTCTGGAAGCCGACGATGTTGTAGAGCGTGCCGAGCCTGTTGTCCTGCCGCAGCTGGACGATCGCGTAAGCCTTCGTCGTGGGATCGTGCGGATTGGTGAGACCGACCGGCTTCATCGGGCCGTGGCGCAACGTCTCGGGGCCGCGCTCCGCCATCACCTCGATCGGCAGGCAGCCGTCGAAATAGGGCGTGTTGGTTTCCCATTCCTTGAACTCGGTCTTCTCGCCGGCAATCAGCGCTGCGACGAAGCCGTCATACTGCTCCTTGGTCATGGGGCAGTTGATGTAGTCGGCACCGGTGCCGCCGGGGCCGACCTTGTCATAGCGCGACTGGAACCAGGCCACCGACATATCGATGGATTCGCGATGCACGATCGGCGCGATGGCGTCGAAGAAGGCGAGGGCATTCTCGTCCGTGAGTTCGCGGATGGCATCGGCCAGCGGGGCCGAGGTGAGGGGCCCGGTCGCGACGATGACGTTGCCCCACTCGGCCGGCGGCAGGCCTTTGATCTCGCCGCGGGCGATCTCGATCAGGGGATGGTCGTTCAACGCCTTGGTGACTGCGGCGGAGAAGCCGTCGCGGTCCACGGCCAGCGCGCCGCCGGCGGGCACCTGGTTGGCGTCGGCCGCGCGCATGATCAGCGAGTCGAGGCGGCGCATCTCGGCATGGAGCAGGCCGACGGCATTGTTGGCGGCGTCGTCCGAGCGGAACGAATTGGAGCAAACGAGCTCGGCAAGCCCGTCGGTGCGATGCGCCTCGGTCATGCGGTCTGGCCGCATCTCGTGCAGCACCACGGGCACGCCGGCCTTGGCCACTTGCCAGGCAGCTTCGGAGCCAGCAAGGCCGGCGCCGATGACGTGCACGGGTTGGGATAGGGGTCCTGTCATGGGGCGGACAGGTAGCGCTTTTCGGCGGTCAGTGGAATCGCCGAGATCGAGTTTTCTGCCACCGGATGCGACAACGCCCGCACGAGGCGGGCGCTATCGGTTCGACCGATGAAGGGCTGAACAGGTTCAGCCCTGGAACTGACCGGCGGCAACGCGCGGGATGTCCGAGCGATCGAGGCCGATGTCGGCCAGTTCGCGATCGCTGAGCTGGGACAGCTCGGAAACATTGCGCTGATAGTCCCGGAAAGCCTGGATCATGCGGATGAGTGAGAGCAGCATTGGTAGTCTCCTGTAGTTCGATTCAGCCCTTGCCCGGGCCTCATCGTTGAAATGAATATAGGTGAGAGAAGTGCAGTGCAAAAGTTCCGATGTTGCGATGCAGCTAAGCGTGAAATGCATGGCGTGGGTAAGAGACGTTTAACCTCTCGGCGCTCCCGCCCAGCAAGTGGGCAAAATCACCGGTCCGTGACGATAACTCCCCGTGAAATCACGGCTTTACCGACCGGTTGACTATTCCGATTGCTGAGGAAATAAGTTGCAGTTCCGTGGTCTGCAAGGCTTTGGCCTAGCCCGAAGATCTAGCTCCGGCATGCGCGAATCGCATGATGGGGGACCCATGAATGTAAATACTTATTCATTTGTTAGCGGTGCGACCCGGCTCCCTCATGCCTCGGAAGTCGCTTCGCCCCGCATGGGGTTCGCAGGGACTTATGATCGCTCAGCGGATTTCAGCTTGATGGTGCGTCGCACACGCTGAACGTGCGATCTTGATTACAGAGTTGTAATGAAAATCAGAAATTTCGCATGCGGCTCTGCGTGGCGCGCAACATCACGCAATTCTCGCGGGGATTTTATTGCGACAAGTTGCCGCGTCGGCAGCAAAGTCAATGTCGCAGATTCCGGCAATGTCGCCGGATCTGTCCCAAGAACAAGAGAAGGAAAGTAACATCATGACGAAGTTACTCGGGGTTATTGCAATTGCCGCCGTCGCACTCGCCGTCGCGCCGGCCCAGGCTGCCAAGCACAGCATGGGCGGCTGCAGCTCGGGCAATCTTGAGAAGACCGAGACCGCGGTCGAGGGAATGCAGGACGGCGACGGCAAGCTGGCCGCGCAGAAGGAAATTGCCTCCGCGCAGGACGCCATGCTCAACGGCAAAATGGGTGCGTGCGGCATGCACCTGAACAAGGCGATGCACGCCACCATGGGCAAGTAAGCGGGTAGGACGACGCAATCCAAGAGAGGGCCGGTCGCCGGGCGATCGGCCCTACGCGTTTTTCTGAGCGCGTCTTACGGGGCGTGCGCGAGCTGGGTGGCGAAATAAGCCACTGTCCTGGAATAGACTTCGCTCTTGTTCCACTGCTGGAGCACCGCGAAGTTCGGGCTGCCCGGCTGCCAATCCTTGCCCTTCTGCCAGCCATAGCCGGCGAGATAATTGGCCGTGGACGCCAGCACGTCGGGTGCGTTGTGCAGGAGGTCACGCTTGCCATTGCCGTCGAAATCGACGGCGTACTTCATCCAGGATGACGGCATGAACTGGGTCTGGCCGAGCTCGCCGGCCCAGGCTCCCTTCATGTCGGCGGGCGCGAGATCGCCGCGCTGGACGATGCGCAGCGCATCCATCAACTCGCCGCGGAACTGCTCGGCGCGCCGGCAGTCATAAGCCAGCGTCGCCAGCGAGCGGATGGTGGCGAACTTGCCGGTGTTGACGCCGAAATCGGTCTCGAGACCCCAGATCGCGACCAGGACTTCGCCCGGCACGCCATAGCTCTGCTCGATGCGCGACAGCACCGATCCGTATTGCTTCATCATGTTGGAGCCGCGCATCATCCGCGGCGGCACCATGCGGCCGGAAAACTCCTCAAAGGTCTGGGTGAAGACCTTTTGCGACTTGTCACGGTTGAGCACGCTCTGGTCCAGCGTAACACCGGCCAGGCCCGCGGTGATGGCCTGTTGCGAGATCCCCTTGGCGGCAGCCTCGGTTTTGAAATCCGTAAGCCAGGCGTCAAAATTGCCCGAGCCGCAAGCGACCGCGGCGAGAGCGGGCTCGACGGACACGATGGAGGCTGAAAGGGCGAGGGCTGCGAGAGCGAGACGAGAAATCGTCAGGGTCATCAGAGGTAATTGATTCCGTGAAGGGATATGACCAACGACAGCAATCTCTGATGTAACCGCGGCCAAAGCAAGGCGTCTGAGAGCAGCCGATCCCGCCAGAGATGAGGGGGATCGGCCGTAATGAGATCGCTTGTCCGTTGACCTATTCTTTATTCCGCCACGGGAAGAGATTGGCCGGGAAGTCGGCCGCCGGCTTGCGCGGACGTTGCGGCGGAGGCGGCACCGGCCGGGCACCGGGCTCGGAGACGATGACCTTGCGGTAGAGATGCCAGGTGGCGTGGCCGAGCAGGGGGATCACGACGGCGAGCCCGAGGAACGCGGGGATCGTGCCGAGTGCGAGCAGCACCGCGACGATCAAGCCCCAGGCCGCCATCGGCACCGGGTTCTTCGCGACGACGCGCAGCGAGGTCACCATCGCCTCGAACGCGCCGGCGTGGCGGTCGAGCATCAGCGGGAATGACACGGCGCTGATGCAGAGCGCCGCGAGCGCGAACAGGAAGCCCGTGCCACAGCCGACCACGATCAGCCACCAGCCCTGCGATGTCGTCAGCACGCGCGTCGCGAAATCCGAGATTCCGGACACGCCCTCGTAGCCGAACGCCGCCACGTAGATTGCCTGCGCGGTCGCGACCCAAGTCACGAACAAGGCGAGCAGAAGGACACCGAGGCCAAGCATGGCGCTGAAGGACGGCGAGCGCAGCACTTCCATGGCGTCCCAGGCGCTGGCTTCTTCATAGCGTTCGCGACGGCTGGAGAGCTCGTAGAGGCCGAGCGCTGCGAACGGGCCGATCAGGGCGAAGCCCGCGGCGAGCGGAAACAGCAGTGGAATGACCGAATAGCCCATTGCCACGCGGGCGATCACCAGGCCGAGCACCGGATAGATCACGCACAGAATGATTGCGTGGCTTGGAACGGCCTTGAAATCTTCCCAGCCGCGCTTGAGCGCGTCATGCAGGTCGGACAATTGGATGGTTCGGATCACCGGTCCAGCCGCGTCTGCGGTCTGGCCCATCGTGGGGACATTGCCCTGATAGAGTGTGGCCATGGTCGGCTTGCTCCCTTGTCACGCAGCCGAATTCGGCGCCGACAACGGCGCAAGCGGCCGCTCTTCTGAGTTTCGCGAGTCCAACCAGACGCGAATTCCGGATGGCATCGCGAGCTGAAGAAGAAGCGTACGCCCATTTCCGAGTCCTGTCCCTCACGCTTGGGTGAGATTCGTTGCCGCAGTGCAACCTCGATGACGTCATCCTGTCGTCATTTCGCCGCAGATAAGCTCATGCTGTTTGTGGTTCGCGGAACTTCGCGGGCGCACCGACGTAAGTTCGTCTATAAGGGCCCACTCAGGGCCTTCCAACGGGATCCTTTTCGGGGAGCAGACATGAGCATTTTCGGGAAAATCATGGGCGCAATTTTCGGCAGCCATACGGCTTCCGCTGCGCCCGCAGGCAGCGCACCCTCGGGCAGTGCGCCAGCCGGGGCCGCACCGGGCGGATCCGCGCCAGCGTCTGCGCCGGCTGCCGCGCCCGCGGCAACGGTGGACGTCGCTGCGATCGTCGACGCGGCCGTCGCTGCTCATAAGGGCGAGAAGCTGGAATGGCGCACCTCGATCGTCGACCTCATGAAAGCGCTCGACGTCGATTCGAGCCTGGCTGCGCGCAAAGATCTCGCCAAGGAGCTCGGCTACACCGGCGACATGAACGACTCCGCCAGCATGAACGTCTGGCTGCACAAGCAGGTGATGTCCAAGCTCGCCGCCAATGGCGGCAAGCTGCCGCCTGAAATCAAGCATTGACCGACGCGCATCGGCCGACGCCAAGCAACTAAAAAAGGGCTCGCGATTTTGCGGGCCCTTTTTCATTCAGGCCACGAGATCCGCATCCTCCGGATGCCTGTCGAGATAATCGACGACGAAGCCGCATCCCGCGATCACCTTTCGGCCGTCGCGGCGGATCAGATCGAGCGCGCCTTTGATCAACTCGGAGGCGATGCCGCGGCCGCGCAGCGCACGCGGCGTCTCGGTGTGGGTGATGACGACAGCCGTCGGCGTCAGCCGGTAATTGGCGAACGCGAGCTCATGACCGGTCCCTTGGCCGACATCGAGTTCAAACCGGCTCATGTCCTTGTTGTCGCGCACCGATGCCGCCATGCCTGATCCTTCCGAAGCCATCCTTGTCTTCTGATCTAGGCGCCTGATCCCGCGTTTGCCAAGGCGCGACCAAGGAGATTGTCGCAGGGGAGATATCTGCAAATTGCGTGACCCTCAAACTCGCCGTCATCGCGAAGAGCGAGATGCTTCCGCAGGGGCAGTCTGGATTGCTTCGCTTCGCTCGCAATGACGGGACTAGACTACGCCTTCACCAGGTCCTGATAGTCCGGATGCTTCTCGATCCACGCCTTCACGAACGGACATTCCGGGATCACCTTCAAGCCAGCGGCGCGGACCTGGTCGAGCGCGCCTTGCACCAGTATTGAACCGACGCCTCTGCCGCCGAGCTCTTTCGGCACGTCGGTATGCTCGAACGTGATGACATTGCCGTCGAGCTTGTAATGCTCGGTCGCGAGGTGGCCTTCCAGTTCCAGCTCGAAGCGGTGATGGGCCCTGTTGTTGATGACGTCACTCATGTCGTCTCCAGTCAGCTCTTTAGCGATTCCGTCAGCATCTTGCGGATCGACCAGGCTTCACCGTCGGAGGAGCCCTTGATGTCGTCGATCTTCCAGCCGCCAGCCTCGCGCACGAAGTCGTAACGCACGATCTGGTCGGCGGGCTTGCGGTCGTTGCGGTGGCCGGTGATGGTCACCGTCAGCGTCGCCTTGTCTGCCTCCGTCTTCTCCGCGTCAACCTTGAACGATTTCACGTCCGGCTCCTGCGAATTGGTGACGGGATCGAAATCGATCGGCCCGACGTCGCCCTTCGGCGTATGCGCGTCCGCCTTGGCCCACAGCGCAACCAGCGCCCTGGAGAGGTATCTGGCCTTTGCTGCCTTATTCTCGGTGACGAAGGCGGCGCCGCCATCGCCCTTGCCCTTGGCGGCGCGCGTGTAGATCGCGGTCAGGATGGCTGCGGGATCGCCGGGGGCAGGCGCTTGAGCGAAGGCGGGCTTGATGGCGGCGAGGAGGGAGGCGGCAATGAAACTGCGGCGGGTGAGCATGGATCGTCCCTGAGATGATGATGCGCGACCACAGGCCGAAATGGCCATGTCAGCGCAGTATCTCAGTAGACCGACGCAGGCGTGACTTGGTTCAATCCGCCGCCCTGGCGAGGCGCGCATCTTCCGGCTGAGGTTTTGGGCGCAGGCAGCCTTGGCAGATGACCAGGGACCGATTGACCCTGGCGTCCTGGTCGGCGTCGATTTCGTCGCGCTCGGGCTGGGCAGCCGTGCGCGTTACGAGCGAGGGGCCGGGAGTAGAACGCGGCTGATTAGGGTCCTGGCCGGCGCCATCCCACGCATAGCGCGCGGGCTTGAATGCGGGAACGGAGGCGAGTTGGGCTTGCGGGGCCACCGCACATCCGGCGAGCGCTAACGTGAGCAGGAGAACGACGGGCGCTTTGACCATGATGCGGTACTCTGTACGCAAGAACTGATGCAGGTTGCGCCGATCATGTTTAAAATTCCCTCAACGCGCGCATGGATGACACCCGGTCGGCGGCCTTGCGAGGTCGTTCTCCATGGCGATAAATGGGCCGCAATAATCGGATGGCGTGCGTGCCATTCGCCGTCCAAGAGGAAGCCCGATGCAGCCGCTCCGCATGTCCCGCCGTGTCATGAATCTCGCTCATATGCTGACGCAGAATGCGCGGCGGCATGGTTCTCGGCCCGGTTTCGTCTGGGGGGACAAATCCTGGACCTGGCGCGAGATAGATGCGCAAGTCTCGGCTCTCGCGGCGGCGCTTGCCGCGCGCGGCATCGCCAAGGGCGACCGCATCCTCGTCCATTCCAAGAATGGCGACGAGATGTTTGTCTCGATGTTCGCGGCATTCCGGCTCGGCGCGGTCTGGGTGCCGACCAATTTCCGCCTGATGGCCGACGAGGTCGCCTATCTTGCGCAGGCCTCGGGTGCGAAAGCGTTTCTGTGCCACGTCGATTTTCCCGAACACGCGGCGGCGGTGAAGGGTGGCGCGCTGGAATTCACCTGGAGCGTCGACGGCAAGGCCTCGTTCGGCGAGACGTCGGTGGCCGACGCCGTCGCCTCGCACGCCGGCACCATGGTCGAGAACGTCGCGGTCGAGCATGACGATCCCTGCTGGTTCTTCTTCACGTCAGGCACCACTGGCCGCTCCAAGGCCGCGGTGCTGACCCATGGCCAGATGGGCTTTGTCGTCACCAACCATCTCGCCGATCTGACGCCGGGCGTGACGGACGCCGACGCGTCGCTGGTGGTGGCGCCGCTGTCGCATGGTGCCGGCGTGCATCAGCTTGTCCAGACCGCGCGCGGCGTGTGCACGGTGCTGCTGCCGAGTGAGAAATTCGATATCGATGAGGCGTTCCGCCTGATCGAAAAGCATCGGGTCGCCAATCTCTTCACCGTGCCGACGATCCTCAAGATGATGGTCGAGCATCCCGCCGCCGACAAATACGATCATTCCTCACTGCGTCACGTGATCTATGCCGGCGCGCCGATGTATCGCGAGGATCAGAAGGCCGCGCTGAACAAGCTCGGCAAGGTCATCGTGCAGTATTTTGGCCTCGGCGAGGTTACCGGCAATATCACCGTGCTGCCGGCAGCGCTGCACGATCCCGAGGACGGGCCGCACGCCAAGATCGGCACCTGCGGATTCGAGCGCACGGGCATGCAGGTCTCGATCCAGGATGACGAGGGCCGCGAACTCCAGGCCAATCAGAGCGGCGAGATCTGCGTGATCGGGCCGGCCGTGCTCGCCGGCTACTATGACAATCCCGAAGCCAATGCGAAGGCATTCCGCAACGGCTGGTTCCGCACCGGCGATCTCGGCCACATGGACGAGGAGGGGTTCCTCTATATCACCGGCCGCGCTTCCGACATGTACATCTCCGGCGGCTCCAACATCTATCCGCGCGAGATCGAGGAGAAGATTTTGACGCATCCCGCGGTTGGCGAGGTCGCCGTGCTCGGCGTGCCCGATGCGACCTGGGGCGAGGTCGGCGTCGCCGTCTGCGTTCCGCGCGAGGGTGCGAAGGCCGTGAGTGAGGCCGAGATGGCAGCGTTTCTGTCGCCGAAGGTGCCGCGCTACAAGATGCCGAAGCGGTTCTTCTTCTGGGAGGCGCTGCCGAAATCCGGCTACGGCAAGGTGCCGAAACGCATGGTGCGCGACGAGCTCGAGGCGCGCGGGCTGCTCGATCTCGACAAGACCAAGACGAACTGAGCGCTCATCATGCGGAGCATCAAGCAGCCGGGCGCGCCGGTCACCGAGCGCATCCAATCGGTGGAGGCGAGGGGGCGCGCCTTGGCGTTCACGCTTCAGGCAGGTCTGCCGCTGCTCGAAGCCGCCAGCCGCGGCCTTGCGGCGGAAGGGTTTGCGAGCGGCGTCCTGAACTTCGGTCGCGGCGCCTTCGCGCCGTTCGGCTATGTGATGCCGGCGCTATCAAAGACCGGCGAGAACGCGGCGTTCTACAGCGACACCTATCGGCCCGCCGGTGTGACGCGCACGAAGCTCGGCAGCATGACGCTGGGATCGCGCCATGGTGCGCCGTTCTTTCATTGCCACGGGCTGTGGACCGAGGCGGACGGCAAGGCGAGCGGCGGTCACATGCTGCCGGACGAGACCATTGTTGCCGAGCCGTTCGAGGTCCAGGCCTTCGGTATCGATGGCGCGATGTTCGCCGCCGAGCCTGACCCCGAGACCAATTTCAAACTGTTCGGACCTGTCCCCGCCACCAGCAGCGGCGCGCATACGACTAGCCGCGCCTTCGCGCTGCGTCTGCGCCCCAACCAGGATTTCGCCGGCTGTCTCGAAGCCTTCTGCAAGGCGCATGGCATTGCGCGCGCAAAGATCCATGGCGGCGTCGGCTCGACCATTGGCGCACGCTTCGCCGATGGCGGCGTGACGGAGCCCTTCGCCACCGAGCTCGCGATGTCAGCCGGGACGATCGCGCCTGATGCATCCGGCGCGCTGGAAGCCGCGCTCGACGTCGCCCTGATCGACTACACCGGCGGCATCGCCGGGGGCCGCCTGATCCGCGGTGACAACCCCGTGCTGATGACAATGGAGTTGGTGCTGGAGGTCTTGGACTAGTCGCCACCGGGGCTTGCTGCGTTCTCCAGATGCCACTTCCATGCGGCCGTCGTTCCTGATATGTTCTGTAGTGGACCTTGGCCGGGGAGGAGCAGCAGGGACATGAGCCGGACACGACGCCGTCAGACCACGCTGCGTGCACCCTACCTCAGGCGCGTCTGGCTCGACCGCGCACAGGTCGAGGATTGGGAAGCCTATCCGTTCTGCCTTCCTGTGTTCCGGGACGAGTTCGACCACAGCTTCGACGCTGCCGTCACAATCATCGTCGGCGAGAACGGGGCCGGGAAGTCGACCATCCTCGAGGGCATAGCCGGCCTGGCCGGCTTTGCCAGCACCGGCGGCCGCAAGGGATTTCGAGAGATCGACGGCGGTGGAATCGAGATCACCGGCGACGAACTGTCGTCTGCGTTGAAGGCTGGGTGGGTGCCGAAGGTGACCGACGGCTGGTTCTTTCGGGCAGAGACATTCTTTTCGGTCGCGCGCTATCTCGATCGCTCGGCCGTGGATGCTGCGACGGCGATGGAAGGTGTATTTGGCGCGAGCGTTCAGGACGCGCCGGACTATCTCTCCTTTTCCCATGGCGAGGGCTTTCTGGTCTTCTTCGAGGAGCGCTGCCAGAAGCAGGGTATCTACATTTTCGATGAGCCGGAATCGGCGCTGTCACCGGCGCGGCAGATGGACTTCCTCAAGCTGCTGCATCGCATGGATCGCTCCGGCAATTGCCAGGTCATCATGGCGACCCATGCGCCGCTGCTGATGGCCTATCCCAACGCGCAACTGTTGCGGCTCGGCAAATATGGCCTCGAGCCTGTTACCGTGGAACAGACCGATCATTACCGGGTGATGCGGGAATTCTGCGCCGACCCGCGCGGTTTCGTGGAGGCAACGCTCGCGGAATAGGCGAGGGACGCAGTATCTCCGTTCGTCATTGCGAGCCAACACCACGGGTTGGCGCGCATCTTCGCCACGGCGGCCACGCCTACGGCACTTTCGATGCCGCGAAATCCCGCAGCTTCACGAAAAAATCCTTCAGGATCGGATTGCGATCGACGTAGGTCACGTAGCGGATCGGATGGCGGCGGCGATCGACGCTCCAGGTCATCTGGTCGGTGAGGACAGGGGCGGGAATAATCACGCTCGGTGCCCAGGTATGATTGAGCAGCCAGCCGACCGGCGCCATGTCCCAGATCTCCTTGGCCCAACCCATATGGTCCGCCGAATATTCCTTGAAGCGCATGGCGAGGAACGCGCCGATGCTGCCGTGCGGTTCGACATAGCGCTCGATCTCCGGCACGGTCGAGTGCAGGCGGGAGGTGACGCCCCTGCACGGCACCAGCACGAGTGGCACGCCACTGTCGAGCAGCACCTGCGCGCCGCCGACGTCCTGCTTGAGATTGAACTCGACGGTATCAGGCCATTCCAGCGCATGGCCGCCGAGCCAGACCACCACGATGCGATCGACGACATCTGGGGCCGTAAGCAGCGCCGAGGCGACGTTGCTGATGGCGCCGATGGCGATGACATAGAGCGGATTGTCAGGCGAGCCCGCGCGCGCCCGGGCCACGAGATCGTCGACGGCGGGTGCTGACCGCGCCGTCTTGCCGGGGCCGACATAATCGGTGACGCCTCGGTGAACCAGGCCGTCAGGCGCGACGCTCAGGCGCTGCAGCAGGCGCAGGATTTCCTGATAGCTCAGCTCCATGCCGTGACCGGGATTGTCCGCGCGCGCATTGAAGAACGGCGCGGCGTAGATCGCCTCGACGTCCAGGCGCTCAGGCGACAGCAGCATCTGCACCAGCGCGAACTGGTCGTCGATCTCGTTATAGGTGTCGGTGTCGAGCACGACACGGACCTTGCCGAACGGTGGCTCCAGCAGTTTGAGGCGGGCTGCATCCGAGAGTGTCATCACCGTCTCCTTGAGCCTTAGCGATTGTGGATCATGCTTTTGCCGGTGTCCGGCAGACCGTATCCGCAATCTCATCCATCTGCGCGAACATGTAATCCGGCGCAAGCGCCCGCAACGCAGCCGGTGCAGCATAACCCCAACTCACCGCACCGCAGGCAACGCCCACCGCGCGTGCCGCCTCGATGTCGCGGACCTCGTCGCCGATCGAGATGACGTTTTGCGGGACCACGCCGGCACGCCGGATCACGCGGCGGAATTTCGCGGGCTTGCCGAACACTGCAGCTGCGCAGTCGAAATGCTGGAACAGTGACGCAACGTCGCCAAGCTTCGCCCGCGCATTGACCTCACTGTCCGACGTCACCAGCGCCAGCTGCACGCCGTTCCTAGCCAGTGTCCGCAGCATCGCATCTGTGCCCGCAAACAACGAAATCTCTGCCGCCGCTTCCCCTTTCAGCCGCCGCGCATGGCGCGCGATCGCCGGCAGCTTCCACAACGGCACCTCGAGCTGGCCAAGGATCTCGCGTGTCGAGGCATGCCGTAGCCCCTCGACATCCTCATCCCCGACGCGCCGAAAGCCGAAGCGGTCGGCGACGTCATTGATGGTGCGCAGGAACCACGGGAAGCTGTCGACGAGGGTGCCGTCGAGGTCGAAGATGGCGAGGGAGTAGGGCATGAAGGCGGAGGGGCGTGGCGCCGGTGATGCTGGATTGATGTCCGCAGAGGTGGCAGATGTCGGAGCTACTGGCAATCCTGGTCGCCAAGTCGATCGTCCGATCACAGCGTCGACTGGTTTGCCCTACTTGATCGTTAGCTTATCGCGGCTTCCGCACGTGAATGTTGATGTCGATGACGTGCGGATGGAGTTCGCGATAGCGGCCTTCGTAGACGCAGATCACCTGCCGTTCGGCGAGAATGGCGTTTCGGAACAGCGTATAGTTTTGGCTCGGCATCGCGGACACCCAAGAGCAGCGTGATGGCCGATCCGAGGCAGCGCCGTTACTCCGCCGCCTCGCTCGTGCTCCGCCGCTTCGGCTTCCTTGCCTTCTTCAACACCGGCTCCAGGAATTTGCCGGTGTAGCTCCGCTGCGCCTTCACGATGTCTTCCGGCGGGCCCCAGGCGACGATCTCGCCGCCGCCATCGCCGCCTTCGGGGCCGAGGTCGATGACCCAGTCGGCGGTCTTGATGACTTCGAGATTGTGCTCGATGACGACGACCGTGTTTCCTTGCGCGACCAGCTCGTGCAGCACTTCCAGCAGCTTCTTGACGTCGTGGAAGTGCAGGCCGGTGGTGGGCTCGTCCAGGATGTAGAGCGTGCGGCCGGTGGCGCGCTTCGAGAGTTCCTTGGCGAGCTTGACGCGCTGGGCTTCGCCGCCCGACAGGGTCGTGGCCTGCTGGCCGACATGGATGTAGTCGAGGCCGACGCGATGGAGCGTCTGGAAGGTTTCGCGCACGCGCGGCACCGCCTTGAAGAACTCGGCGGCTTCCTCGACGGTCATGTCGAGCACGTCGGCGATAGACTTGCCCTTGAACAGGACTTCGAGCGTCTCGCGATTGTAGCGCTTGCCCTTGCAGACGTCGCAGGTGACGTAGACGTCGGGCAGGAAGTGCATCTCGATCTTGATGACGCCGTCGCCCTGGCAGGCCTCGCAGCGGCCGCCCTTGACGTTGAAGGAGAAGCGGCCGGGCTCGTAGCCGCGTGCCTTGGCTTCGGGCAAGCCGGCGAACCATTCGCGGATCGGCGTGAAGGCGCCGGTGTAGGTCGCGGGGTTTGAACGTGGCGTGCGCCCGATCGGCGACTGGTCGATGTCGATGATCTTGTCGATATGCTCGAGACCCTCGATGCGGTCGTGCGGGGCGGCGCCTTCGCTCGCATTGTTCAGCTTGCGGGCAATCGCCTTGTAGAGCGTGTCGATCAGCAGCGTCGACTTGCCGCCGCCGGAGACGCCGGTGACCGCCGTGAACAGGCCGAGTGGAATCTCGGCCGTGACGTTCTTGAGGTTATTGCCGCGCGCGTTCACCACCTTGATGGTACGGCGATGGTTCGGCGGACGGCGCTCCGGCACCTCGACCTCGAGCTCGCCGGTCAGATATTTTCCGGTGAGCGATTTCGGGTTGCGCATGATCTCGGCGGGCGTGCCTTCGGCAATGATGTTGCCGCCGTGCATGCCGGCGCCCGGGCCGATGTCGAGCACGTGGTCGGCGAGCAGGATCGCGTCCTCATCATGCTCGACCACGATCACGGTGTTGCCAAGGTCGCGCAGCCGCTTCAGCGTGTCGAGCAGGCGCGCATTGTCGCGCTGATGCAGGCCGATCGACGGCTCGTCCAGCACATAGAGCACGCCCGTCAGGCCCGAGCCGATCTGCGAGGCCAGGCGGATGCGTTGGCTCTCGCCGCCGGACAGCGTGCCGGAGGAGCGGGAGAGGGTGAGATAGTTGAGGCCGACGTCGAGCAGGAAGGTGAGGCGCTCGCGGATTTCCTTGAGGATGCGACCGGCAATCTCGTTCTGCTGCGTGTTGAGCGCCTCCGGCACGGTCTCGAACCACGCGCCGGCGCCCTTGACAGACATCTCCGAAATCTCGCCGATGTGCTTGCCGCCCACCTTGACGCAGAGCGCTTCGGGCTTCAGCCGGAAACCGTTGCAGGCGCCGCAGGGCACGTCGTGGAAATACTTCGCGAGTTCTTCACGCGCCCACTCGCTCTCGGTTTCCCGGTAGCGGCGGTTGATGTTGGTGATCACGCCCTCGAACGGCTTCTTGGTGTCGTAGGAGCGGACGCCGTCCTCGTAGGAGAACTTGATCTCGTCCTCGCCGGAGCCGTGGAGGATCGCGTTCTGCGTCTTCTTCGGCAGGTCCTTCCACTTGGTGGTCAGCGTGAACTTGTAGTGCTTGCCGAGCGCAGTCAGCGTCTGCACGTAGTAAGGCGACGACGACTTGGCCCAGGGCGCAATCGCGCCCTTGCCGATGGCGAGCTCCCTGTCGGGGATGACGAGGTCCTCGTCGACATGCTGCTCGACGCCGAGGCCGCCGCAGGCTGGGCACGCTCCATAGGGATTGTTGAACGAGAACAGGCGCGGCTCGATCTCGGGGATGGTGAAGCCGGAGACGGGGCAAGCGAACTTTTCCGAGAACAGGATGCGCTCGGGCCCGCTCTTGTCGTGGATCTTTGCGGTCTTCTTTTTCTCTTTCTCTTCGGCGGGCGCAGCCGCGGCCGGTGCATCGGCATACTCGATCACGGCGAGGCCTTCGGCGAGCTTCAGCGCGGTCTCAAAGCTTTCAGCGAGGCGCTGGCCGATATCGGCGCGCACCACGATGCGGTCGACCACGACGTCGATGTCATGCGGGAATTTCTTGTCGAGAACAGGGGCTTCCGCGAGCTCGTAGAAGGTGCCGTCGATCTTGACGCGCTGAAACCCCTTCTTGAGCCATTCGGCGAGCTCCTTGCGGTACTCGCCCTTGCGGCCGCGGACGACCGGCGCGAGCAGATAGAGGCGGGTGCCTTCAGGCAGCGCCAGCACGCGGTCGACCATCTGCGAGACAGTCTGGCTCTCGATCGGAAGTCCCGTGGCGGGTGAATAGGGCACGCCGACGCGCGCCCATAAGAGGCGCATGTAGTCGTAGATCTCGGTGACGGTGCCGACGGTCGAGCGCGGATTCTTCGACGTCGTCTTCTGCTCGATCGAGATCGCCGGCGACAGGCCGTCGATCTGGTCGACATCGGGCTTCTGCATCATCTCGAGGAATTGGCGCGCATAGGCCGACAGGGACTCGACGTAACGACGCTGGCCCTCCGCATAGATGGTGTCGAAAGCGAGTGACGATTTGCCCGAGCCCGACAGGCCGGTGAACACAACGAGCTTGTCGCGGGGAATCTCGACGTCGATGTTCTTGAGGTTGTGCTCGCGCGCGCCACGGATCGTGATTGCGTGCCGGCTCGAGCCTGCGGTCTGCTGTTGGCGCTTCGCCTTGATCACTTCATCCATCCGAGTTGCCCTCAAGGAATCCCAAAGGTGCGCAATCGCGCCGACGTAAAAGGCACGCTTCGCCCGGAACCGGGATCGGCGCCAATGGGTATATGAGCGAACGTAGGAAGAACGGAGGCGGATTTCCAGAGGGACTTGCGAATCGTCAACGGATTGTTGTTGCGCTGGCGGGACTTGGCAGCAGCGGTGGGCGATCGCGACCCGATGGAACGGCAAAAGGCCGGCGCGAGGCCGGCCTTTCGTGTCGATGCGAAGTCGATCGTGACGCCCAGTACGTCAGATCAGCACTCCAGAGATCAGTACTTCGCAACCACCGGGCCGTTGAAGTGATAGTTCACGCCGACCTGCACGGTGTGGAAGTTGACCGTACCGGTAGGAACGGCGCCGAAGTAGGTCTCGCCGCCGAGGCTGCGATAGAGATACTCGCCCTTGACCGACCACTGCGGAGCGAAGAAGGCTTCGACGCCCGCGCCGACAGTCCAACCGGAGTGGAACTTGCTGTCCGAGATCGACGCAGCGCCGAGGGTGGCGGTGATCTTGTTGTCGATCCAGGCATAGCCGCCGGTGCCGTACAGCAGCACGTTGTTGACAGCCCAGCCAATGCGGCCGCGCACGGTGCCCATCGCATCCGTCTTTGAGCTCACGCTGGTCGGGATCGCGCCGAGGCCGGGAACGATCACGACGCCAGCGGCAGAAGCGTTGACGTCAGCCCAGGCGCCATCGGCCTCAACGCCAAACACGACGTTGCCGGTCTGCCAGTTGTAGCCGGCGGTGCCGCCGACGAAGCCGCCCTGCATGCGCGGGGAGTTTGCATCTTCCCAAGCGCCGCCACCGACGACACCGAGGTAGAAGCCGGTCCAGTTATAGACCGAGGCCACGGCGACCGGAGCCTTGGTGTAGTGGCGAGCCGCCAGGTCGGCAGCCGAAGCGGCGCCAGTGAGGGCGATCAGAGCGACCGAAGCCAACAAGATCTTTTTCATTTTCAACCTAATCCCAGTCCCAGTTTCTGTTGTTGCCTTCCGTGCGCCGGAAGGGCAGCGGACGTCTTGGTCCAACTGATGTCGTGCTTACACCACTGAAGCCATAAGTTGTGTCTCCGAAAAGTCACAACAGATACAAAATGTAATACTCGCTGACCTATAGTTCCCCAGTGGGAACACGCAGCAAAAAGGCCGGCGCGAGGCCGGCCTTTGATCTGCGAGCAATTTCAGAGAGATCAGTACTTCGCGATGACCGGGCCGCCCCAGCGATAGTTGATGCGGACGAGACCCATGTCGACGTTCTGGCTGATGCGGTCGGTCTGGAATGCGCCGCCGCCGACAGGTGCGTTGAGCGTGAGCGTCCGATCGCCGAGGAAGATGTGGTCGTATTCGAAGCCCACGGTCCAGTTCGGCGCGAAGCCGAACTCGAGCCCGGCGCCCACCGTGCCACCCCAGCGGGTGTCGCTGCTGGAGGCGAGCAGGGTGCCCGCGCCGACGAAGCCGGGCGCGGTGTAGATGTCGAACTTGTCCGCGACCACGGCGCCGCCGCCCTTCACGTAGAACAGCACGTTGTTCCAAGCATAGCCGATCTGGCCCGTGAACAGGCCGAATGCGTCAATCCTCGATCGGTTACGCTGGGTCAGGATGAAATTGCTGACATTGTCGCCGGAGAAGTCGGCCCAGTTGCCCTGACCTTCGAGGCCGAACACCCAGTTGCCCGATTGCCAGCGATAGCCGACCTGGCCACCGATCGTGCCGCCGGTGGCGTTGTGGCAGCCTTCGGCTCCGAGGAATACACCGCCGCCGAGAACGAGGTTGTCCCAGCATTTGTGGCTCGAACCGCCGCCGCCGTTGATGCCGATGTAGAAGCCGCTCCAATCGTAGATGGTGGCGATCATCGGGGCCGGCGCCTTGGTGTAGGGACGGGCCGCAAGATCCGCGGCACTCGCCGGTGCAGACAAGCCGAGCGCAACAATACCAATTGTACCAAATAGAATTTTCTTCATTGCAGTCTCCCCAGTGTCGTCCGCTTCAGAAGTCCCCCGAAGCGGTCAATCAGGCGCGACGCCCATAAGAACCAATTCCGAGGCAAGCGTAGTCCAAGCGGGAGGGCGAGTCCGTCGCTGGAATGCAACACTCGCTGGTCAACTGACATGCACGTAACCTAATGAATGTTAAAGCATTTTCCGATGTCGTTGGGTTCCAATGCATGGCGACGTGCACAGCGGCACCGGATACCTGCATACACGCTTGGGTCGCATCGATTTTGATCAAGGAACAAATCTGGAACAAATGTCCGGCTGATGCTATATGTGGGGATAACCGAGGGTGCGGCGGGCCGATCGACCCTTGTAAGCGTATAGGGTCGGCCCAACAGGCGGCAGCGCGGGCGCGCCTTCGAAATTCAGTGGCATTTGGAGTGGAGAGCGGCGATGGCGGGAAGCGTCAACAAGGTCATTCTGGTTGGAAATCTCGGCAAGGATCCGGAAATCCGCCGCACCCAGGACGGGCGGCCGATCGCCAATCTGAGCATCGCGACGTCGGAGACCTGGCGCGACAAGAACAGCGGCGAGCGCAAGGAAAAGACCGAGTGGCATCGCGTCGTGATCTTCAACGAAGGGCTCTGCAAGGTCGCCGAGCAGTATCTGAAGAAGGGCGCCAAGGTTTACATCGAGGGCGCGCTTCAGACCCGCAAATGGACCGATCAGCAGGGTGCCGAGAAATACTCCACTGAAGTCGTGCTCCAGGGCTTCAACTCGACGCTGACGATGCTCGACGGCCGCGGCGGTGGCGGAGGAGGCGGCAGCTTCGGCGACGAGCCGGGCGGCGATTTCGGCTCGTCCGGTCCCGTCAGCAGCGCACCGCGCCGCCCCGTTGCCGCCGGCGGCGGTGGCCGCAGCAACGACATGGACGACGACATCCCGTTCTGAGGCGGAGGAGAGCTTCGCTCCGAACTTTGCCTGGCTCGCGTAATGCGGCAGGATTTCTTGCCAATCGACCGGGTGGCCTCGGGTTTTCCGGGCTGCCTCATGTATCGCCTCAAGCCTTTGACGGGGGCGCGATGTGAATTTTGGCCAGAGGTCGCGATGTGAGTCTCGCGCCGCTGCTTGATGCGGCTCCGGCGATCCCGCTGCACGCCTTTGCGGCGATGACGGCGTTTATGCTCGGCCTCGTCCAGTTCGCGGCCCCCAAAGGCACCCTGCCGCACCGCGCTGGTGATGCTCCCGCTCGCAGTCTGGCGGGCGCATACCCTTCGGATTGCCGATCACCGGCGCATCATGATCCTCATGTTTGCGGGCGCGCGGGTGGTGGCGTGTCTGTTCACGCTGGTGCCAGGACGGATCATGCACCGGGTGATTTTCGGTGGTTGAACGGCGGTCCCGGCCGGCTTGTTCGGCCTCGATTCAAAATGGTGCCGCGCAGGGCGTAAGTCTCTGGAAAAACAGTCGGAAAAAGCGCTTCCTGGAAGCCTCCAAGGGTGGTTATCAGGGACCCGATGCGCTATATGATTCCCAGATAAAATTTCACCGGATTCCCCCTTGGCTGACGACGACAACAAGCCCGGCGACCAGCCGGCGCAACCCTCGGACATTCGCCCCGTCTCCATCTTCGAGGAGATGAAGAAGTCGTATCTCGACTACGCCATGAGCGTGATCGTGGCGCGCGCATTGCCCGATGCCCGCGACGGCCTGAAGCCGGTGCATCGCCGCATCCTGTACTCGATGAACGAGCAGGGGCACACGCCCGACAAGAAGTACGTCAAATCCGCCCGCGTGGTCGGTGACGTCATCGGTAAGTATCACCCGCACGGCGACCAGTCGATTTACGACGCCATGGTCCGCATGGCGCAGGACTTTTCGATGCGCGTGCCGCTGATCGACGGCCAGGGCAATTTCGGTTCCGTCGACGGCGATCCCCCGGCCGCCTATCGTTACACCGAAGCGCGCCTGACGAAGGCGGCGCTCGCGCTGCTGGCTGATATCGACAAGGACACCGTCGACTTCCAGCCGAACTACGACAACAACGAGACTGAGCCGTCGGTTCTTCCGGCGAAGTTCCCGAACCTTCTCGTCAACGGCGCCGGCGGTATCGCGGTCGGCATGGCGACCAACATCCCGCCGCACAATCTCGGCGAGGTCATCGATGCCTGTGTCGCGCTGATCGACAACCCCGCGCTGACCATCGATGAGCTCATCAACATCGTGCCGGGACCAGATTTTCCGACCGGCGGCGTCATTCTCGGGCGCCAGGGCATCCGCTCCGCCTATCACCTCGGCCGCGGCTCGATCGTCATGCGCGGCAAGGTCGAGTTCGAGACCATCCGCAAGGATCGCGAGGCGATCATCGTCACGGAGATTCCTTACCAGGTGAACAAGGCGACGATGGTCGAGCGCATCGCCGAGCTGGTCAAGGAAAAGAAGATCGAGGGCATCGGCGACCTGCGCGATGAATCCGATCGCGACGGCTACCGCGTCGTCATCGAACTAAAACGCGACGCCGTGCCGGATGTGGTGCTGAACCAGCTCTACAGGTTCACGCCGCTGCAGACGAGCTTCGGCGTCAACATGGTGGCGCTCGACAGCGGCCGTCCGCGGATCATGCATCTGAAGGACCTGCTGGCGATCTTTGTCGACTTCCGTGAGCGGGTCGTCACGCGGCGCACCAAGTACCTGCTCGCCAAGGCGCGCGATCGAGCCCACATCCTGGTCGGTCTGGCGATCGCGGTCGCCAATATCGACGAGATGATCCGCGTCATCCGGACCTCGCCCGACCCGACCACCGCGCGTGACACCCTGATGTCGCGCGACTGGCCGGCCCGGGATGTCGAGGACATGCTGACGCTGATCGACGACCCGCGCCATCGCATCAGCGAGAACGGCACGATCCGGCTGTCGATGGAACAGGCGAGGGCCATCCTCGACCTGCGCCTGCAGCGCCTTACTGCACTGGGCCGCGACGAAATTCGCGAGGAGCTCGACAAGCTCGCCGGCGAGATCGCCGACTATCTCGACATCCTGCGCTCGCGCGAGCGCGTGCTGACCATCATCAAGACCGAGCTTGCGGAGGTGAAGGCCGAGTTCGCCACGCCGCGCAAGACGTTGATCATGGAGCAGGAGGGCGAAGTCGAGGACGAGGACCTGATCCAGCGCGAGGACATGGTCGTCACCGTTTCGCACGCCGGCTACGTCAAGCGCGTGCCGCTGTCGGCCTATCGTGCCCAGCGCCGCGGCGGCAAGGGCCGCGCCGGCATGCAGACCCGCGACGAGGATTTTGTTAGCCGCCTGTTCGTGGCCTCCACGCACACGCCGGTGCTGTTCTTCTCGTCCCGCGGCCAGGTCTACAAGGAGAAGGTCTGGCGGCTGCCGATGGCCGCGCCGAACGCACGCGGCAAGGCGCTGATCAATATCCTGCCGTTGGAGCAGGGCGAGCGCATCACCACCATCATGCCGCTGCCCGAGGACGAAACGACCTGGGGCAACCTTGACGTCATGTTCGCCACGACAGGCGGCAATGTCCGGCGCAACAAGCTGTCCGACTTCGTCGACGTTCGTCGCTCCGGCATCATCGCGATGAAGCTCGACGAGGGTGAAGCGATCGTCGACGTCCAGATCTGCACCGAGCGTGACGACGTGCTGCTCACCGGCGCCGGCGGCCAGTGCATCCGTTTCCCGGTCCCCGATGTCCGCGTGTTCACCGGGCGCACTTCGATGGGTGTGCGCGGCATTGCGCTTGGCGAGGGCGACAAGGTGATTTCGCTGGCGATCCTGCGTCATGTCGACACCACGTCGGATGAGCGTTCGGCCTACCTGAAGATGCGCCGTGCGGTCGCTGGCGAAGCTGCGACCGATGAGGCGCCGGCCGACGCCGAGGTCGAGGAGACCTCCGGCAGCTTCCAACTCCCGCAGGAGCGCTACGCCGAGATGTCGGCGGCCGAGCAGGTCGTGCTCACCGTCTCCGTCAACGGCTTCGGCAAGCGGACCTCCTCCTACGAGTACCGCACCACGGGCCGCGGCGGCAAAGGCATCGTTGCCATGAGCGTCAACAACCGCAACGGAAATCTGGTCGCGTCCTTCCCCGTGGAGGATGCCGACCAGATCATGCTGGTCACCGACAAGGGCCAGCTGATCCGCTGCCCGGTCGAAGGCATCCGCATCGCAGGCCGCTCGACGCAAGGTGTCATCGTGTTCGACACCGCCGAGGACGAGCACGTCGTCTCGGTCGAGCACATCACCGAAGAGGCCGAAAGCGGTAACGGCGCGAATGCGGAGACGAACGAAGAGTAACGCGAAGTCCCGCAGCCCGGATGAAGCGAAGCGAAATCCAGGCTACCGCACTGACACCTAGATCTCCAGCTCGGTGCCGAACTCCACGACCTGCTTGGTCGGCACGCCGAAGAACGCGGCGGAGCGTTCGGCGTTGCGCTGGAGGAAAGCGAACAGGCCTTCCCGCCAGACCCACATGCCCGGAATGTCCTCGCTCGGGATGATGGTCTCGCGGCCGACATAATAGGTGATGTCGGAGAGGTCGATGCCGGGCAGCTTGCCCTGGCGACAGGCCAGCGTCAGTCCTTCATAGATCGTCGGGTTCTGCATAAAGCCGTAATGCAGGATCACGCGGGTAATGCCGTCGATGATTTCGATGATTTCGGCGCGATCCTGGTCGGGGACGTGCGGCTGCTCCTCGATCAGCACGGTGACGAGGACGACGCGCTCGTGCAGGACGTGGTTGTGCTTGACGAACTGCGTCAGTGCCAGTGGCACGCCGTTCGGCGCAGACGCCAGGAAAACGGCTGTACCCGGCAGACGGGCGCTGCACTTGTTGACGGCGGTTTCGATCAGATCCTCTTCGGGCTGGCGCAGCTTGCCGCGTGCGGCCTCGACCAGCTTCACACCGCTGCGCCAGGTTAGCATCAGGAAGGCGACGAAGGCCGCAAGCAGCAGCGGAAACCAGCCGCCCTCGAACAGCTTGATCGAGTTGGCCGAGAAGAAGATGACGTCAATCACGAAGAAGAAGCCATTCACGGCGATCACGATCCATGGCGAATAGCCCCACTGGATTGCGACCAGGGCGGCGAGCAACGTGGTGATCGCCATCAGCAGCGACACCGCGATGCCATAGGCGCCGGCGAGCGCCTCCGATGTGCCGAAGCTCAAGACCGCGCCGAGCGTCGCGGCGGCGAGCAGCCAGTTCACCAGCGGCACATAGATCTGGCCGATCGCATCGCTCGTGGTGTGGCGGATCTGCATGCGCGGCAGGAAGCCGAGCTGGATCGATTGCTGGGTCAGTGAGAACACGCCGGAGATGATCGCCTGCGAGGCGATCACGGTCGCCACGGCCGAGAACGCGACCAGCGCGTAGTGCAGGCTGTCGGGGCAAAGCTGGAAGAACGGATTCTCGATCATGTCGGGATCAGTGATCAGCAGCGCTGCCTGACCGAAATAGTTCAACACCAGTGCCGGCAGGCAGATCGCGAACCACGCGAGCCGGATCGGCAGGCGCCCGAAATGTCCCATGTCGGCATACATCGCCTCGCCGCCGGTCACCGCGAGGAAGGCGGCGCCGAGGATCGCGAATGAGACGTGGAAGTCCTGGTGAATGAGGAAGTCGAAGGCATAGAGTGGGCTCAGCGCGGCCAGCACCGCCGGCGCCTTGATGATGCCGTGGATGCCGAGCGCGGCCAACACGAAGAACCAGGCCAGCATCACCGGTCCGAAGATGCGGCCGATGAAGCCGGTGCCCTGCTTCTGCATCATGAACAGGCCGATCAGGATGACGACGGTGATGGGCACCACCGCCGGCGTGAGCGAGGGCGCGTCGACCTTGAGCCCTTCGATCGCGCTGAGCACGGAGATCGCTGGCGTGATCGCGCCGTCGCCATAAAGCAGCGCCGCGCCGACGAGGCCAACGACAAGGAGATGCGCGCGCCAGGTGCCGGACCGCGCGTGGCGGGCGTGGAGCAACGCCAGCAGTGCGACGATGCCGCCTTCGCCGCGGTTATCCGCGCGCAGGATCAGCAGCGCGTATTTCAACGAGATGATGAGCAGCAACGCCCAGAGGATCAGCGAGGCAACGCCCAGGACAGCCTCGGGAGTCACGCTTCCGCCATGCGCGGCCGCCTTGGCCGCTTCCTTCAAGGCATAGAGGGGGCTGGTGCCGATATCGCCGTAGACCACCCCGAGGGCGCCCACGGTCATGGCAATCGGCAGCGGATCAGGATGATGATGGCCGGAAGCGACTGCGGGCGTACTGGACAACGGCGACCCCTCGCTGGGACCGCGCCGGACGGGCCATTCCGATCGGCGCGAGCATCACACAGTCTGCGACGGGCCGTCGCAAATTGCCATGGGGTTTATCGCGAGGATTATGACGCGGAGCTGACGGACCGCCTACGGCGTGCGGTCCGCCGTGACGAGCCGCGCGACGCGGATATCAGCCTTGGTGCCGGCGCGGCGCATGCAAGACGCCTCGAAGTTCGGCCAGGCTTGCTGCGAACAGTCCCTGCCAATGGCCTTGATGTCGAGCCGGTCGCCCTTGGCGAGCGGTTGCGGCACGCTGGCTTCGACGGTTGGAGCAAAACCGGGAAGGAGGGTGAGGGCTGCAGCAACACACGCAGCAACAGCGATCGCTGAAAGAGCCTTGATCATTGACAGTCCCCTGTGATGCGGCCGCCACGCCCAGTTTGCGGCCCGTCGTTCGTTGGGTGGATCAGTAACCATGGCCAGTTTCCGGATGTCTTCGCCGATGCCGGAAATGGTTTCGTTCGCGTCTCGTTTTGTTTCGTCGACGCCCTGAGGACGAAACAAACCGGGGTCTTCCGACAGGGATTGGCGGAAAAACCGGCAAGTAACTGACGGAGAAACCGACAGGGAACCTGTCCGGCTTGCCGGGCAGGGCTGGGCGCGGTAGGACGGGGACATGCCGCGCATTGCCTTCTACCCAGGTTCCTTCGACCCCATCACCAACGGCCATCTGGACGTGGTCCGGAGCAGCGTCCCGCTGTGTGACCGGCTGGTGGTCGCGGTCGGGATTCATCCGGGCAAGAAGCCTCTGTTCTCGACCGAGGAGCGGCTCAAGATGCTTCATGACGTTTGCGGGCCGGTGGCGGCCCAAGGCGGCTGTACGCTTGAGGCCGTCACCTATGACGATCTCGCGGTCACCGCGGCGCGAAAATACGGCGCGACCATCATGATTCGTGGCCTGCGCGACGGCACTGATCTTGACTACGAGATGCAGCTCGCCGGCATGAACGGTACCATGGCGCCCGAGGTGCAAACCGTCTTCCTGCCGGCCTCTCCGTTGGTTCGCCCGATTACCGGCACATTGGTGCGCCAGATCGCCGCCATGGGCGGCGACATCTCGGCCTTCGTGCCGCCGCTTGTTGCATCCCAGCTCAAGGCAAAATTCGCCTGAAAACGGCGCGCTTTTCCATCCCACCTGATCCGGAGTTTCCATGATCCGTCGTCTCGCAATTCTTGCCACGATGTTCGTCGCGCTCATTGGCGCCGTCCCGGCGATGGCGCAGCAGCTGCCGGCCAATCTCGACAAGGCCAATGCTCTGGTCATCGACACCACCAAGGGCCGCATCATCATCAAGCTCAGGACCGACCTTGCGCCGCAGCACGCCGAGCGCCTCAAGCAGCTCGCCCGCGAGGGCTTCTACAACAACGTGCCGTTCCACCGCGTGATGGACGGCTTCATGGCCCAGACAGGCGACGGCCAGAACGGCAACGGCACCGGCGGCTCGAAATATCCGAACCTCAAGCAGGAATTTTCCAAGGTTCACTTCGCCCGCGGCATCGTCGGCATGGCCCGTCGCGGGGACAGCGTTGATACCGCCAACTCGCAGTTCTTCATCATGTTCGCTGACGGCGGCAGCCTCGATGGCCAGTACACCGTGGTCGGCGAGGTCGTGCAGGGCATGGACGTCGTCGACAAGCTGAAGAAGGCCCCGGCCGGCTCGCCGGGCGGCACCGTCACCGATCCCGACAAGATGGTGAAGGTGCAGGTCGCCTCCGACATCAAGTAGCCAGGACGATGGCGCGCCGCGGCGACAGGCTCCTGTTCGCTGCCGCGGCGTTGCTGTTGAGCGTCACCAGCGCGGCCGCAGAGGGCGCGCAGGTCAACACCATCCAGGAGGTCTTCCAGCACTTGCGATCCTGCTGGAAGCCGCCACCGCCGGCCAAGGCTCGCCCGCTCGACATCACGGTCGTCGTGAGCTTTAACCGGTCCGGAAACATTCTGGGCCACCCGAGGATTACCTATGAATCCGCGGAGGCTTCCGACAATGACCGGCTGCAATACCGGATCGCGGTGATGGAGGCGTTGCAACGCTGCACGCCGATGCCATTTACCGATGCAATGGCCGGCGCCGCTGCGGGACGTCCATTCGCGATCCAGTTCCGTAACCGCAAAACGTCACCTGACAAGACTTCACCTCCAACGCAAGAGAGACGAGCATGAGCGCCACCGAAAACACATTGATCCTCGAGACCACGCAGGGCCCCGTGACCATCGAGATGCGTCCGGACCTCGCGCCCGGCCACGTCGCGCGCATCAAGGAGCTCGTTCGCGAAGGCTTCTACGACGGCATCGTGTTCCATCGCGTGATCGACGGCTTCATGGCGCAGACCGGCTGCCCGCACGGCACCGGCACCGGCGGCTCGGGCCAGAAGCTGAAGGCCGAGTTCAACAAGGAGCCGCATGTGCGCGGCACCACCTCGATGGCCCGTGCCGCGAGCCCGGATTCCGGCGACAGCCAGTTCTTCATCTGCTTCGACGACGCCCGCTTCCTCGACAACCAGTATACGGTGTGGGGCAAGGTCACCGAGGGCATGGAGAACGTCGACAAGATCAAGCGCGGCGAGCCGGTGCAGAACCCGGACAAGATCGTCAAGGCGCGGATGGCGGCCGACAAGCAGTAGGCTGCTCATTCCAGGGGCGCGCGTGGCGCGCTCCTGGTGGTAAGCTACGCATGCGCACCGATCTCTTCGATTTCGATCTGCCGCCCGAGCGCATTGCATTGCGCCCGGCGAGCCCGCGCGACGCCGCCAGGATGCTGGTCGTCGAGAACGGCGTGCTGCGCGACCAGACCATCGCCGATCTGCCCCACTGGCTGAAGGCGGGCGACCAACTCGTCGTCAACGACACCAAGGTGATCGCGGCGCAATTGAAAGGCCGCCGCATCGGCCGCGAGACCGAGCCGAAGATCGAGGCCACGCTGATCAAGCGCCTCGACGGCTCGCGCTGGCAGGCGCTGGTGAGGCCCGCGAAGAAGCTTGTCGCCGGTGATCGCATCCGCTTCGGCAATGAAGGCAAGGTCTGCCTGCTCGGTCACCTCGATGCCGAGGTCGAGGCCAAGGGAGAGGAGGGCGAGGTGACGCTGTCATTCTCGTTCCACGGCCCGACGCTGGACCAGGCCATCGAAGATCTCGGCAGCCCGCCGCTGCCGCCCTACATCGCCTCCAAGCGCACGCCTGACGATCAGGATCTCGCCGACTACCAGACCATGTTCGCGGCGAACGAAGGCGCGGTGGCGGCGCCCACCGCGGGCCTGCATTTCACGCCGGCGCTGGAGCAGGCGCTGAGCGCCCGCGGCGTCGGCATAAACCGCATCACGCTGCATGTCGGGGCGGGGACCTTCCTGCCGGTCAAGGTGGACGACACCGACGGCCACAGGATGCACGCCGAGTGGGGCACGATCTCGGCCGAGACGGCGGAGCAGCTCAACGCCGCACGCAAAAACGGCGGCCGCATCGTCGCCGTCGGGACCACGTCGTTGCGCCTGCTGGAGAGCGCAGCGGGCGAGGACGGCAAGATCCAGCCTTTTACAGCCGAGACTTCGATCTTCATCACCCCCGGCTATCGCTTCCGTGCGGTCGATATTCTGATGACGAACTTCCACCTGCCGAAGTCGACATTGTTCATGCTGGTGTCGGCCTTCGCCGGCCTGGACACGATGAAGCAGGCCTACGCGCACGCGATCGCGAATGAATACCGGTTTTATTCGTATGGCGATGCGTGTCTGTTGTTTCGGGCAGAGCCGCAGGGTGGGTTACGCCTTGGCTAACCCACCCTACGATTTCCCCTACGCCATCACCCGCTGAGGCAACAACTCCGCGATCTGAACCGCGTTGAGCGCAGCGCCCTTGAGCAACTGATCGGCTGCCACGAACATCGAGATCGAATGGCCGGAGGGGTCGCTGAGGTCCTTGCGGATGCGGCCGACCAGGACGTCGTCCTGACCCGAAGCGTCGATCGGCATCGGGAAGTAGTTCTTGACGCGATCGTCGACGACCTTCACGCCGGGCGCCTGCGCCATGATGGCGCGGACCTGGTCTTCGGTGATCGGCTTCTCGCATTCGAAGGTGATGGCCTCGCAATGCGCGCGCAACACCGGCACGCGGACGCAGGTGACGCCGATGGCGATCTTCTCGTCCTCGAAGATCTTGCGCGTTTCCTTGATGACCTTGGTCTCTTCGTCGTTGTAGCCGGTCTCGGGGTCGACGGCGGTGTTGTGGTTGAAGAGGTTGAAGGCGTAGGGGTGCGGCATCACCTTGGGCGTATAGACCTGCCCATTGAGATTGGCGCGAGTGGACTCGACGAGCTCCTCCATCGCGGCTGCGCCGGCGCCGCTTGCGGCCTGGTAGGTCGAGATGATGACGCGCTTGATGCGGTTCTTCTGATGGATCGGCCAGAGCGGCACCAGCGCGGTGATGGCGGCGCAGTTCGGGTTCGCGATGATGCCCTTGTGATCGCGGATGCGGTTGCCGTTGACCTCGGGGATCACAAGCGGAACGTTCGGATCCATGCGGAAGGCGGAGGAATTGTCGACCACGACAGCGCCGGCCTTGACCGCAATCGGGGCAAACTTCTTGGAGATGCCGCTGCCGGCCGAGAACAGCGCGATGTCGACGCCTTCGAAGGCGCGCTCGGTCAATTCCTCGATGACGACATTCTGGCCGCGAAATGACACCGTCTTGCCGGCGGAGCGGGCGCTGGCCAGCGCCTTGAGCTTGCCGACGCGAAAGCCGCGCTTGTCCATGGTGGCGATGAATTCGGCGCCCACCGCACCGGTGACGCCGACAATCGCGACGACGGGATCGTTACTCACTATGTCCTCCATTGAGATCGATTGAGACAACAAAAAAGCCCCGGACCATCTTGGGCGGGGCTTCGGTAGAGCTTGATGCGTTTAGTCGACGACTATGCGCGCACGCCTCCCCGGGCCCCGAAGGCCGTGGTGGTTTTGGTCGTGCGTTTGGTGGTCGTGAACATGGTGGCGACTTATGCGGGAGAGTCCTGCGCCCGTCAATGGTCTTTGGGAGGGACCGTGGCTCTCGTTACTTGCCCCGAACGCCCGGCGGCTCGAGGAGGACCTCCTTGAGGTCGTCGCCGCTGATGACGACAATCGCAAAATTGAGCCGGCCGCCGTCGCGCACCAGCCCGCCGCTGATGGCCTTGCCGGATGCAGCCTTCTCGGCGACGCGCACGGCGTCGGCGAGGCGATGCCTGATGCTGCCGAGGACGGCGAGATTGCTGCGATCGTCGTGGTCGAGCTCGGTGAGGGGCAGGGCGGCTTCACCGCCCATGACCTCGCCCGTCGCGGCGTTGATGGTGTAGCGCCAGATGCGGTCGTTGTGCAGGGTCTTGACCCGGTACACCGGTACGCCCGAGCCGCCGTCGAAGCTGATATCCGCCGTGGTGGCGCCGGCATGCCGGGCCTCCGCAATCGCCATGGCCTGGCTGATCGAGATCGACGAGCTGCGGAAGCGCTCGATCTCGCGGCTGACGGCCTGGCGGTCCGCCGCGGCGTCACCATCTGTCTCATTGTGAAGGGCGGTGGGTGTCGCGCCTGCCGAGACGGTCGCACGGGCCGGTGTTGCGATGAGCAGCCCCGACAGGGCGATCGCAAGCAACCCGTACACCCCTGGTCTTGTCGCGCTCATGGTCCAAACCTTCGGCCGGCGGATCTTAGGTAGCAAGTCTGCCGGATGTTCGTAAAGAAATCGCGGCCGACCTTGGGCATCGGCCGGCCGCGGAGCGTCACCACGGGCTGTACCCGTTGCTCCGATCTTAAGCGATCCGGTCCTCTTTTGGGGCTCGTGAAAAAAAGTGGCCCGCACCGCTCTATAAACAAAACCATACCGTATCGTTTTATTTCGGTCAACGAAGAGGCCATCGCCCGCAGGGGACAAATCGCCGGTCTCACGGAATTGTCAGCGGGAAGTGCGGCGCCGTTGGGCGGCTTTGGCCGTGTCTCTTGAAGGTTCCCTCACGCGGTCGGCGGGTCCGAGCGCGCCGGCCAGGAACAGCTTGATCGCTGCGCGCATCCGCTTTTCGGCGGCCTTCAGCTCCATCGGCGTGCCGAACGTCGCCATGCGGTGGGTGTGGCCGACGACGACGTCGAGAAACACTTCGGCTGCGATCGTGGTGTCGTCGACGGCGAGCGCACCTTGCGCCACCAGATGGTCAAAGAAGCGCGCGGTGGTCGCCACGGCCTTTAGCCAGCCTTCCTCCTTGCCGAGCTTGGCGACGTCAGGGAAATTGATGGCCTGCGATGTCATCATCCTGCTGAAGGCGACCGCATCGGGTCCACAGGTAAAATTGAGCATCTCGCGTCCGATCTCGATCAGCCGCTGTTCGACCGAGATGTCGGACGAACTGCCGAGCTGCGTCTCGGCAGCGGCCGACAGCGGCGCGAGCCAGCGCGAGATCTCGCGCCTCAGCACGGCGGCGAACAGGCCGCGCTTGTCGCCGTAACGGGAGTAGACGGTCGGCTTGCTGACGCGGGCCGCTTCCGCGACCGCGTCAAGCGAGGTGGCATCAAATCCGCGATCGAGGAACAGGCGGGTGGCGACCTCGATCAGCCGCTGATCACGCTCGATCGCAGCACTCTTCGTCGGCCGGCCGCCGCGCGATTTCGACGCCTCGCGCCGAGGTGCTGCCGTTCTTGCCTTGGTCGCAGCCAATGCCATGCCCAACGATGTGCCCAATGATTCCTGCGCGTTCTGCCAGTGTGCATTGCTGTATAACGCGCAGCAACGGGGGCGTCATCGCGAATCTGGCCGAACTGGCCGTATCGTCAACGGTCTGCGACCGAGGCCGTTCCGCCGCACGGAGATCACGGCATCCGCGAGGTCCAGGCCCGTCCGCCTGCCGCTTTCTCATATCCGTATTGGTACAGCGCCCGCATATAGGCGGTGTCGAAGCCTTCGGATGGCGGTGCCGGATAATCGCGCTCGATGTAGGAGAGATGAAATCCGAGGTGGTTGCGCTGGGCGAATTCATAGGTCGAGAAGATGATCGCGCGTGTCTGCGATTGCGTGATCGAGGACAGGCTGCGTGAGGCGACATCGATCGTGCTGTTGGCGACGAGCTCGAAGTTGCGCTCGATCTTCTTGTTGACGAGGATGTAGATGTCCATCTTCTCGTTGCCGGGCAGGCGCCCCTGGAACAGCAGCGCTTCGGGCAGCGTCAGTACCGGCGCGGTCACGCCGCCGTCGACATGCATCTCCTGAAACCTGTGACCCTGGCCTTCGGCCTCGATCAGGATCGGAGGAAACACCAGCGGGATGCTGGCGGAGGCCGCCATCACGTCGCGAAACAGTTTGAGCGCCTCGGGTGTGCCGACCGCGGCAATCTTGCCCATGTCCCAGATCGCAGTGCGCTGGGTGTCGAGATCAGTGGTAACTACCAGCAGGCGGCGGCCTTTGGCGTTCTCGCGCGCGACCTGCGCCATGATCTCCGGCCCGACATAACGCGCCACCAACTCGCGCAGCCGCGTATTGCCGAACAGGCCGGAGCCGAACAGCACGCGCATGATGCTGGGGTCGTTCAGCAGGCTCTCGGCGATGCCGCTGGTATAGAGCTCCCGCAGCGTGTCGTCATATTGGGATCCGAGGAATGCAAACGGCGCGATCAGGCCGCCGGTGCTCACGCCTGATACGACGGAGAACGTCGGGCGGTTGCGCGCCGCGGTCCAGCCGTTCAGCACGCCGACGCCATAGGCGCCATCTGCACCGCCGCCCGAGAGTGCCAGGTAGGTCCGGCTCCCGGTCGCCTTGTCCTGCTCGAAGCTGAACTTCGTGACGGTGTCGTCGGCGTAGCGCCTGAGGCCGTCGATATCGAGCACGCGAGAGGCACTGGCATCGGCCGCCGTGTAGGGCGTGCGGGGGAGCGAGCTGCAGGCGGCGAGCGCCAGGATGCACGCAAGTGCCAGCGACCGGGTCAGGCGGGCGACTGTCCGCTTTGTCCAGCCACCCGAGGGGGCGGACGCGTCGGTCGAAGATGTGGGGAGAGGCATTGGTTGGTGGCTGACGATCACGCTTTGACTGCCGCCGGCAATTTGCCCGCGGCATCTCGTCCAGCCCCGCTACTAAACTATACTGTATCGTTTTGTTCATCAAGCGGCCGGCGACATCACGTCCCCGTCAACGCTATCCCGGTCTGGGGCATCGTGCGGGTTGATCGGGCTCGCCCGACACGCAATAAGCACCGCCATGACTCTACCCAATCATTTCGAACTGCTCGCCACCGACGGCTCCGCGCGCACCGGTCGCCTGACCACGCCGCATGGCCTGGTGCGGACGCCTGCCTTCATGCCCGTTGGCACCGCCGGCGCCATGAAGGGCATGCACTGGCGCGAGGTGCGCGATGCCGGCGCCGACATCGTGCTCGGCAACACCTATCATCTGATGCTGCGGCCCGGCGCCGAGCGGATCAGCGCTTTGGGCGGCTTGCAGCGGTTCACCGGCTGGAATGGACCGATGCTGACGGATTCCGGCGGCTTCCAGGTGATGTCGCTATCGGACCTGCGCAAGATCAGCGAGCACGCCGTCACCTTCCGCTCGCATATCGACGGCGCCAAAATCGAGCTTTCGCCGGAACGCTCGATCGAGGTGCAGCGGCTGCTCGGTTCCGACATCGCGATGCAGATGGACGAATGCGTGCGGCTGCCGGCCGAGCGCGACGACATCGACCGCGCGATGCGCCTGTCGCTGCGATGGGCTGAACGCTCAAAGCGGGCCTTCGAGAGCGCGCCCGATGGCTACATGCTGTTCGGCATCGTGCAGGGCGGCGACATCCCGCAGCTGCGCCATGCGAGCGCGCAGGGCCTCGTCGAGATCGGCTTCCACGGCTATGCGATCGGCGGTCTGGCCGTCGGCGAGCCGCAGGCCGTGATGCTGGCGATGATCGACGAGACCGCGCCGGCGCTGCCGGCTGATCGGCCGCGTTATCTGATGGGTGTCGGCACGCCCGACGACATTCTCGAGGCGGTGAAGCGCGGCGTCGACATGTTCGACTGCGTGATGCCGACCCGCAATGGTCGCCATGGCGTCGCCTTCACCCGTTTAGGCCAGGTCAACTTGCGCAACGCACGCCACGCCGACGATCCGCGCCCGCTGGATGAGGAGAGTTCATGGCCGTCGGCGCGCAATTATGCGCGCGCCTATCTGCACCATCTCGTCAAGGCCGGTGAGACGCTGGGAGCGATGCTGCTGTCCGAAATCAATATCGCTTACTACCAGTTCCTGATGCAGGGCATCAGGGACGCGATCGCACACGGAACGTTCGACGAGTTCTATCAGCGCACGCGCGAGGACTGGGCGAGGGGCGATATCGCCCCGCGCTAGTTGCAGACGAGCCGCTGCTTGACGGCGTGCTTGGTGACGAAGCCGTAGCCGCAGGTGTCGCAGGTCCAGAGATAGCTGATCACGTGATCCGAGACGTAGGCGGAGGCTTCAGCGGCGACCATGGAGTCGGCGCACACAGGACAGGTGGGCAATTCGCTGCAACGCGGATCGCGCTTCGGCACTACGGTCGACAACACTTCAGCGACTGCTGACATCGTGGTGACCTCCCTGCTTCGAGACCTAAGTCTAACATAAGCAGAATCAGTTGACGAGGTCGCAACACGAATGCGTTGATTTTCCGTAATTGCTTCCGCTTCGATGGCGTCTTGCCATTGGTTCCGATGCTATCGCAACGCAATGTGTGCGTTGCGATAGCGAAGATGACGTTGCGGTGATGACATGGTGTTGGTGTCGTGTCAGGCCGCTTAGGGCGCCTGGATCTGGACCGGTTTTCCAACCTCGGTCATGGAGCCGGGCGCGATCACGAGATAGCGACGCGAGTCCGGCGTGTCGCTCTGCACAATCTGACGGATCGGACCGAGCGCGTTCACGATCGCCGATCCCGCCGGGTTGGTCATGAAGCCTGCCAGAGGTTCGAGCTCGCCGCTGCCGTCGGCATGCGTGGCGAGCGCCAACACGTAAGCGTGTTTCGGCTCCAGACCTGTGGCTGCGGCCTGCAACACCTGCGAAAGGCCCTGGTCGAACAGGCTGACGCTGGTCAGCGCCTTCGGGTGCTCGGAGGCTTGACCGACTGAGGCCATGGTGAAGTGCGCGACCTGGCCGGCAATACCGAGCTGCTGCAAATTCGTCGTTTCGGGACGGGTCGTATCGTCCATCACGCTCATGGCGCCATTGCCGGACTCGCGCGCAACAGGCACCGCATCGGGCACATAGGCGACGGCCTGAGGTGCCTGGCCGATCGGGATGTTAGCAATCACGCGGTTCGTGAGCGTGTCGATCGCAGCGAGCTGGTCATCATTCTCCAGCCCGACATAGACCCGCGAGCCATCGCCCGACGGCCAGATGCCGTGGGGTAGCCTGCCGACCTCGATGGTCGCGACCTTGGTGAAGTCGTCGGTGCGGTAGACCTGGATCTCGTTCAGGCCGCCGACGGTGATGTAGGCGAACTGTCCGTTCGCGTTACGGACGATGTTGACGTGGTTGGTGATCGGGCCCGTATCCAGCGTCTTGATCAGGTTGAAGGGAGGCCGGGCGTCGAAGACCTGCGTCTTGCCGATATCCTTCAACGTGAACCAGACCTGCGTGCCATCTGGCGTGGCTGCGAGATCAGGACAGAACGGGCTTGCCTGCGCGACCTTGCCGACGATGGAATGATCGGCGACCGAGATGACGGTGACCTCCGGATTGAACGACGAGCAGACATAGCCGTATTTGCCGTCGGGCGAGAAGATCTGCATCCCCGGTCCGTTCGCCAGCACGATCCGCGCTTTCTCCGCGTAGCTGACGGGATCGAGCACGGCGACGTAGTTCTCGCCGCGCACGGTGACCCAGACTTCCCTGCCGTCGGGCGTGAAGAAGGCTTCATGCGGAGAGCGGCCGACATAGGTCGTGTGCTTGACCATGTTGGTCGCGGTGTCGATGAAGGTGACGGAGTTGGATCCGATCGAGACCACGGCCAGCGTGCGGTGATCGGGTGAAAATCCCATGCCGTGCACGAGCAGCTGTCCGCGGTAGAGCGGACTGAGATTCGCCGGCGAGGGCGCGCCCAGCCTGATGACGCCGAGCAGCTTGTTGTCGACGGGATCGGTGACCGAGACCGTGTTGGAGAACTGCTCGGCCGCATAGACTCGATCGTGGTGGCTGACGGGAATGTCCGCTGCGGCCGACGACCCCGGCGCTTGTCCGCTCCAGGCCGGCATCGACGAAAAGCCCGACAGGCACAGCAACGTTGTGAACGCGAGAATTCGCTTCATGACTATTTTTCCCGTTGTTTGCGAACCAGTGCCGCTGTGGTTGTCGGCGGCGGTTGATCAAGCGCAAGCCGCATGACGGCGATCTCCTGCTGCTGATCGACAATGATTTCCTGGGCGATGCGCCGCAGGGATTCGTTCCGGCCGTAACGCAATTCGGACTGCGCCATCGCGATGGCGGCGCGGTGGTGCGGGATCATCATGGCGGAGAAATCCCGATCGACATCGCCCGATGGCGCGATGTCCATGTCGCTCATCATGCGATGCATCGCGGTCTGGTTCTCAGCCATGAACGGCGCTTCATCGCCGCACAGCTCGGACATCATCATCTGCGATGCCATATGCACGGGTTGGCTGCCGAACCTGGCGCCGCCCGCGTATGCGACGACGGACAGCGGCAGGGCGACCGCGAGGGTCTTCCACATAGGTTGTTCCTCAGGTGATCATTTCGCGATCTGGTCGAGCTTCCAGAGCAGGGTGAGATTCCAGAGCGGGTCGTAGCGCGGCGCTGCGAGCAGTCGGAACTTCATTGCAGTCATTTTGGAGAAGGAATTCATCGTGACTTGTCTCGAAGCAGAAGACATCAGCAGGTGCGGCGCATATTGCCTGCGGGGTCGTTGAGAGACACCTGAAAACGTCTGCAAGCGATTGAGTATCCGTGCGAATGTGAAATTGAGGTGGGTTGATGGAAGTCGTTCGCGCGTGTTGCTATTGTGATTGCGCCGACGTTGACGGTCGTGCGATCCAGACGCACGAGGAACGTCGCGAATCGTCGTAAAGGGAGTTGATCATGGACGCATCGTCCAAAACGGGCGCAGGACACCAACCCGGCCGCGGCCGCATCTATGACTCGATCGTGGAGGCTTTTGGCGACACGCCGGTCGTGCGCTTGCGTCGGCTGCCGGGCATGCATGGCGTCAATGCGACCATTCTCGCCAAGCTTGAATATTTCAATCCGGCCGCGAGCGTGAAGGATCGCATCGGCGCGGCCATGATCATCGCCATGGAGAAGGCGGGCATCATCAAGCCCGACACCGTGCTGATCGAACCGACTTCCGGCAACACCGGCATCGCGCTCGCCTACGTTGCGGCGTCGCGTGGTTACCGTTTGAAGCTGGTGATGCCCGAATCGATGTCGGTCGAGCGGCGCAAGATGCTCGCCTTCCTCGGCGCCGAGCTGGTGCTGACGCCGGCCGCCCAGGGCATGAAAGGCGCGATCGCCGCGGCCGAAGAGCTCCTGAAGACGACGCCGAATTCGGTGATGCCGCAGCAGTTCAAGAACCTCGCCAATCCCGAGGTGCATCGTCGCACCACGGCGGAGGAGATCTGGAACGATACATCAGGCAACATCGACTTCTTCGTCGCCGGCGTCGGCACGGGCGGGACCATCACCGGTGTCGGTCAGGTGCTGAAGCCGCGCAAGGCCTCCTTACGCGTGGTGGCGGTGGAGCCCGAAGAGAGCCCGGTGCTGTCGGGCGGCCAGCATACGCCGCACAAGATCCAGGGTCTCGGCGCGGGCTTCGTGCCCGACATTCTCGATCGTTCGGTGATCGACGAGATCGTCAAGATCAACTCGACCACTGCAATCGAGATGTCGCGGGCGCTGGCGCGGCATGAGGGCATCCCGGGCGGGATCTCCTCGGGGGCGGCGATCGCCGCAGCGCTCGAAATCGGCAGGCGGCCGGAAGCTGCGGGAAAAACCATCCTGGCTATAGTGCCGTCCTTCTCCGAGCGTTATCTTTCGACAGTGTTGTTTGAGGGAATCTAGGCATGGCGGATCAACCACCGAGGCGGCCGCGGACATTGGGCGATGCGCGCACCGAAGCAGAGGCCGCATTCAAGAAGGTGACGGCAAAGGTCGCTGCGCCGCTCCCGAAGCAGAACGTGGCGCCTGGCATCAAGGAACAGGTCACGCTGCGAATTGATCAGGATGTGCTGGAGTTCTTCCAGCAGGGTGGTCCCGGTTGGCAGGACCGCATCAACGAGGCACTGCGCAAGGCTGCGGGGAAGTAAGCGCCTGCGGGGTCAGTACCTCCGCATGAGACGCATCTCCATCTCAGTCATTGCGAGGCGCTCTTTGCGACGAAGCAATCCAGACTATTGCCGCGGAAAGTCTCTGATTGCTTCGCTGCGCTCGCAATGTCGGCGTATGTGGCGACGGCATTGCCCAACGAAAAAGCCCAGCGTGAGCCGGGCTTTCTGTGTTTGGGAGAGAAGTGCCTCAGCGGCGGAACATGCCGCCCATCATGCCGCCAACCACGCCGCCCACGAAGGCTGCGCCGGCGTCACCGCCACCACCGCCGCCGCTGTGACGCGGCGCGGGAGCGCTCTGGGCCTGTGCAGGGGCACGGCGGGCCGGCTTTGGGCTGTCCTCGCTCGCAGTGGCCGGTGCGGCCGCCACGATCTCGGAGAGCAAGGCCTTGTGCTGGAGCTTGTTCAGGAAGCCCGTCGACGGATAGCCGCGGGCGGCCTGCCAGCGCTTCAGCACGGTGCGGGTCTCGTCGTTGAACGCGCCAGTGACCTTGGTGTCGAAGCCGAGGCCGTTGAGGCGGCGCTGCACGTCGCGGCGCTGCCCCTTGTCGAGGCCGATCTGGTCTTCGGTGAGCTGGCTGGCGGGATCGGTGAATGTTGCGGGATCAACGCCGGCATTGAGGTTGCGGGTCGTGGTCGACGGCCCGTTCTGAATCGCGGCGAGCCGCGCCAGCGCCAGTGCCTTGAACTGGCCGTTTGGATAGGTGGAGAGATAGGCGTTGAGCTCTTCCGGCTTGTTGGTTTCCTTCACCGAGCGCCAGTACTCGAGCTCGACACCGTCGGAGTTGCTGGTGGCCGCGGCCGCCGGCGCGCCGCTCGAGGCCGTCGGTGCCGCATTGGCGACCTGGGTGGCCGGCGCCTGATTGAGGTAAACCGCGCCAATCAAATTGGTGTGGCCCCAGGGCAGCTGGCCCTTGTGGGTCTCCTCGTTCACCTGCGCGCGGACCGAGGTCATCGCCTGCTGGATCTCGACGCCGGGCTTGGTGATGTTGTCGATCAGCGCGCGGGTAAAGGGGCTGTTGTTGCCCTCCTGGCCGTCGAGCGCGGTCTGGCCGGGGCCGGTGGCGAATGCGATCAGCGTACCTTCGCCGGATTTCATCTCGGCGAGACCGCTGCCGACATTGACGCTGCGGGTGGCGGAGTTCGACTTGATCTTGGCGGCAAACGGATTGTCGCGGCAGGCGTCGAGGAACACCAGCTTGACCTTGGCATCGCCCATGGTCTGGTCGAGCGTCAGGTCGATGTTGATGGCGGCGCCGAGCTTGACGTCCATCTCCGACTTGATGTCGGCATCGACAGGCAGGAGATAGTTGGTGCCGCCGACGGCGATGCCGTGGCCGGCATAATAGAACACTGCGACGTCGGAGCCCTGTGCCTTGCGGCCGAAATCGAGCAGCTTCTCCGTCATCTGGTCGCGGGTGAGGTTGGATCCTTCAATCACCTCGAAGCCGACATTGCGCAGGGTGGCCGCCATGGCTTTTGCGTCGATCGGCGGGTTGGGCAATTGTGCGACGTTCTTGTAGGCACCGTTGCCGACGACGAAGGCGACGCGGCGGTCCGCCTTCGCGGCGCTGACCGACAGCGCCATGCACATCAGCGAAACGATGATGGTGAGAGTGCGCATCTGAAATCCCCAACAGAATCGAATGATAGGCAGCAACAAATTGGCGTCGAACCTATACGAAAGCGCCGGACCTCGCGCCAGCAAAACGACGGTTCACCCAACTGACTCAACCCATTGCCTTGTGATCGAATGTGCACGATGGAATGCCCCTCCAACGTGATCCAAATCACGCTTGACCACTTTGATTGGTCGCGCCAGGCAGCGCGCGGGTTCACTGCGCGCGGGCGGGAACGGGGCTGGTGGCCGGCTTCAAATTGAGCAGATTGCCGCACAGGATCAGGGCCGCGCCGAGGACAGTCCAGGCGTCGAGCCGCTCGGAATACAGCAGCCAGCCCGCGGTCGCGGTGAGGGGAACCCGCAGGAAGTCCATGGGAACCACGATCGTCGCGTCCGCATAGCGCAGCGCGCTGGCCAGGCAGTAGTGCGAAAAAGTGCCGCAGACCCCGATGACGAAGAGCCAGCCCCAGAGCGTGGCCGACGGCCAGGCCCAGACGTAGAGCGTCGGCACGAAGCCGACGACCATCTGGACCATGATCATCCAGAACAGGATCGATAATGCGCTTTCGGTCCGGGTCAGCGATTTCGCCAGAGCCATGGAGATGCTGAAGCCGATCGCGGCCCCGAGCGCGATCAACTGGCCCGGATTGATCTCGCCGGTGGCCGGCCGCACGATCATGACGACGCCGACGACGCCAAGCGCGACGGCCGCGATCTTCCAGACGGTCATGCGCTCGGCCAGGAAGGTTGCGGCGAGCAGCGCGGTCCAGATCGGCATCGTGAATTCGATCGCGACGACCTGGCCGATTCCGATCAGCGTCAACGCGTAGAACCATCCGAGCTGCGCGAAATAATGCACGCCGTTGCGAGCGAGGTGCTGGGGCAGACGCTTGGTCGCGACGGCCTTGAAGCCGCCGGACCTGTAGATGATCGGCAGCAGCAGCGTGAAGCCGATCAGCGAGCGAACCTCCATGATCTGGAAAACGTTCAGGTCGCGCGTGGTCTCGCGCCCGGCCACCGCCATGACCAGCATCAGGGACAGCCAGCCGGCCATCCACAGCGCGGCCATCGTTCGTGACGGTGTTGTGCTCATCGATGCGGGAGACCGAACTCGAGGGGGAGGCCGGTATCGGCGACATTGCCGCTGTTTGCAACGGCCAAATCTGCGGATGCAGCGATGCAGGATGGCGTGCTAAGCCAAGCGCAGACCAACAAGAAAATCGGGAGATATCCGCTCATGCGTATCTTGCAGCCAGCCGAATGGAAAAAGCCGCGTGGTTTCTCGCATGGCGTGGTGGCGGAGGGGCCGGGCCGCTGGATCGTGCTGGCCGGGCAGACTGGCGGCGATGAGGCCGGCAATTACGAATCCGACATGGCCGCCCAGGTCGCGACTGCGCTGAAGCGGATCATCAAGCTGCTCGCAGAGGCCGGCGCCGGCCCCGAGCATATCGTGCGCCTGACCTGGTACCTGACCAGCCGCGGCGAATACGAGGCCGCGGGCGCCGGCATCGGTGCGGCCTGGAAGGAGACGCTCGGACGCAATTTCCCTCCGTCGACGCTGCTCTATATCGGCGGCCTCGTCGACGACCGCGCCAAGGTCGAGATCGAGGTCACGGCGTTCGTGCCGAACCCATAAAAAAGACCCGGCGAGGTCGCCGGGTCGATGATCGTGTCGGGTGCTGTCGGCTTACTTCGACAGCGAGATGTTGGCGCCGCGGAACTGGCTGTCGGCGCGCATGGTGACGTTCTGCTTGTTGCCTGAGGTCCGCAGCGAGATGTTGGCGTTGAAGCCGGCGGTCGCGGCGACCAGGTCGTAGTTTCCGCCGTTCCCCTTGCCTTGCAACGAGCCGCTGATGTTGCGGCTGGTCTCGCTCCAGTTGCCGACGATGGCGCCGCCCTCGGCCTTGACGTTGGCGCCGAGGTTGAACTTGTAGGCGTCGCTGGCGCAGGTCAGCGACATCTCCATGGTCGGGCCGACCGGAGCGTATTTGGCGCGGCAGCGGATCCGCTCGGTCGAGCCATCTTCCAGGGTGACGGTGCCGGAGCCGCTCCAGCTTCCCGCCAGCGGCGCGAAGGGGCCGACCTGGGCCTTGCTCTCCGTGCTCATGGCAACAGCTGTCACAAACAAAACGGCGGCCGCCACGAGCAGCCGCCGATTGAGGATGTTAGTCACGAATAGCTTATTGGCGCGATGCTTCCCACCGCCCGCTGCACGGTATGCCTGCAGATGCTCCATTCCACTTCCCCGATCCGGCGTTGCCGCTGAGTTGACCGTTGGCATATGCACCATTGATCGAAACTTTCACAAGACCCCCACTGCCGATGGTGCCGGAAACGTTAGCGCCGGGCGCGGTGATCTTGCCGTCGGCAACCGTCAGCATGGAGCTTGCGCTCGGTTCGCAGGTGCCGGTCTTGGTCACGATGGTGACCTGCCAGTTGCCGTCATAGGGGGTCTGGGCGAAGGCGGGCGCGGCGAAAGCGGCGGTGAAAACCGAGGCGGCACAGAACGCCGCAATGCGAGCAAAACGCATGAATTTCGTCCTTGAATCTGTCTGATATGCTGACTGTTATTCGGACAAAATGTGACAGAAATTTGGTGCGATGCAAAGTTGAAAATTGTTCCTGTGGAAACAATGGTTTATTTGCGTTTTCGGCTTCGATTTTCGAAGCGGAATCAAGGCCCCCTCACGTTAATCGTTAATTGGGGCGGAGGGAGCGACTCGGGACAGGCGGCTTACTCGGGCTGACTTAGGACAGGCTTGGGGCGGAGGTCGCGAACTGCTCGTCCTGCGCCTTGGACGGCAGGGCCTTGTGGACCTTGGCATAGTCGATCACATCGGCCAGCAGCTTGAGGCCGAGCGGAGCCAGTGCACGCTCCCAGAGCTCGCGGGCGGTCTCGCCCTTCTTCACGAAGCACCATTCCTGGGCGGCGATGGCGCCGGCGTCCATACGCTCGGCAAGATGATAGATCGTGCCGCCGGCGATCGGGTCGCCTTCCTTGATCGTCCATTCCACCGCGGCCTTGCCGCGATGGCGCGGCAGCAGCGAGGGGTGATAGCCGATCCCGCCGAGCTTGGCGGCCGCCAGCGCGTCCTTGCCGATCCGGGCATGGCTATGGGCCGTGATGATCAGGTCGGTGTCGGGGGCGATCTCGGAGGCCACCACCAGCTTTGGATCGGCCTGCACCACCACCTCGATGCCGGCAGCCTTGGCGGTCGCGGCCAGGCGGTCGTCGGCGTCGGCCACCACGACCCGCACGACCCCAACGCCGTGTTCGCGGAGCATGTTCAGGGTGGTCACGCCGAAATGGCGGGAGCCGACGAGGGTAATGCGCATGATTGTCCGATCCGTGCCGCGGCTGCGTCATCCCCCGATAACACGTCCGGCCGCCCTGTCACCACCTGCGCGGCGTTTGCGCCGGTTATCAACAATGCGAAGGGGGCTGGCGCAATGAACTCCGCCATTGCGCTGCCGGCTGTTCCGGTGCTTCGATACGCATGGTGCGACCTGTCCGGAGCGAGCCCATGCGAAACGCGTGGTTTATCCTTCCCGCCATCCTGATTGCGGCAGCTCCGGCTCATGCCGGCGGGCCCTATCCGGTGGTGCCGCCGGAAACCGGCGTCGCGCCGTTCATCGGCCCGACCTGGGACGCCTATCGCTGCGCGGATGGGACGATCTTCAATTTCTACCACGGTGCCTATTACGGCGAGGAGCCGCCGGCGCTTGATCGCGGCTATGCCTACAGGCCGTATTATCGCTACAGCGCCTATCGCAAATGGCCGCGCAAATATGTCTGTGTCACGGACTGAGCCGTTGCCGCGCGGACACGGTCGACAGCAATCATCCCAGTGCCGGTTCCTCTGTTTGGTTTTTAACAGAAGGAATTAGCCGTTTGCCGCTAGACTACGCGCACCGGGGCTGGCCAAATTTCATTCCGGATCCGTTTTCAAACCCGGCTAAAGGCCGCTGGCATGATCGCCAGCGGCCTTTTTTATTGCTGCCACCCCAAAATCATCAAACGGTAACGCGTTCTCAACCTCGCTGTCGTATCGACGAATCCGTCGCGGATTTGTATTGCGTACCGCGACACCAAAAATGTCCCGCCGGTGCGAGTGCGCCGCGCGGGCATTTTTGCCGGGGCCGATGTCATGTCGAACGCAATTGCGCAGATCGTGGACGCCTATGTGCGGCTGAAGAACCGCCGTGGCCTCGACGAGCTGATGATGCACAGGCAGCGGCTCGCCGTCGATCTGAAGAGCAGGTCAGGCGCCTATGATTTCAGCCTGCCGATCGGCAAGATCGACGAGGAGATCGCGATCATCGAGCAGGGTCTCAGCCGCCTCAAGGCTGAATCCGCCGAGACGGGCACGCCGCGTCCGGTCTGACGCGCTCAATCGTGCCGACCGCCCTGGATCACGGTGAACAGCGGCCGCGCTGCGGTCGGCTCCTCGAGCAATTCCTCCACCAGCGCGGTTGCCGCATCGACATATTTGCGCGTGGGCTTGTCGAGCTCGCGCTTCGCCTCGTCATCGAGTGCGATCTTGGCGGCCTCGACCAGCTTGCGCATGCGCGCGCCGTGGTCGTCGCCCGCCGTCAGAGTCGCGCGCGCCAGCGAGCGCAGCACGAACAGCTCGCCCTCGAGGCGGAGCAGACGGTCGTTGAGCCTGGTGATGACGGCGTTGAGGTCGGCCATGGCACATTTTCGTTGCGGACGATGCCGCCTGATCTAGCGGCGATCCGTGAACGGAGTGCAAACAGCACCGGCGCAATTGAGACCATCTCCCGTCAGGCCGCGGTTCGCGCCAGATAGTCGCGCGCAAAGGCGAGGTACCAGTCGAGGCAGGCGGGATTGGCCATCGCCTCCTTGTTGATGACTTTCTCGACGGGCTGGCCGAGCAGCAGCTTCTTGATCGGCAGCTCCTGCTTCTTGCCGGACAGCGTGCGCGGGATCTCTGCGACCGCAAAAATCTCGTTCGGCAGGAAGCGGCGGGACAGGCCGGCCTCGATCGCCTTGTTGATCCTGGCCAACATCGCGCTGTCGAAGGCAACGCCTTCGCGCAGCACGACGAACAGCGGCATGTAGCTGTCGCGCCCGAGATATTCGAGGTCGACGACGAGGCTGTCGAGCACCTCCGGCAGCGCCTCGATCGCGGAATAGAGCTCGCTGGTGCCCATGCGCAGCCCGTGCCGGTTGATGGTCGCATCGCTGCGGCCGTAGATCACGCAGGAGCCGTCCGGATTGATCTTGAGCCAGTCGCCGTGCCGCCAGACGGGGCCGCGACCGCTGCCGTCGAAATTATCGGGATAGGTCTCGAAATAGCTGGCGAGATAGCGCGCGTTGCCCTTGTCGTTCCAGAAATAGAGCGGCATCGACGGCATCGGCTCGGTGCAGACGAGCTCGCCGACCTCGTCGATCACGGCGCGGCCCTGTTCGCTGAAGGCTTCGACGGCGGCGCCGAGCAGGCGGCACTGCATCGCGCCCGGCGTCTGCGGCAATTCGCGGTTGCCACCGATGAAAGCGCCGGCGAAATCGGTGCCGCCGGAAATGTTCGCCCACCAGATGTCGGCCTGCGCCGCGCTGCCGTTGATTTTCGACAAGCCGGCGAAGCGCGCGTTGAACCAGGCCTGCGTGTCGGCGCTGAGCGGCGAGCCGGTCGAGCCGAGGCAGCGCAGCCGCGACAGATCGCCGGCGGCGGTGAGATCGATCTCCGCCTTGGTGCAGTTGGCAAAGAACGCCGCGCCGGCGCCGAAGAAGGTCGCTTTCGACTGCGCCACGAAACGCCACAGTGTGGACCAGTCGGGCTTGTCCCGGGTGCCGCCGGGGCTGCCGTCGAAAATGCAGCAGGTGGTGCCGCTCAGCAGCCCGCCGACCTGGCTGTTCCACATGATCCAGCCGGTCGACGAGTACCAGTGATAACGCTCGCCGAACGAATTCTCGTGGTAGGAGCAGCCGATGTCGTTGTGCAGGCCGAGCAGCGCCAGCACCACGATGACGATGCCGCCATGGCCATGCACGATCGGCTTCGGCAGCCCGGTGGTGCCGCTGGAATAGACGATCCAGAGCGGATGATCGAACGGCAGCCACATCGGCTCGAAGGCGTCGATCGCAGCGCTCGTCCTTGCGTTGATCTCGGAGAGCAGGGCGTCCGGTGCCGCAGGCGCGGCGGCTTCGCTGTGCAGGATGACGTGCTCGACTGACGGCAGCGATCGCCGCAACTCGGCGACGACGTCCTTGCGGTCGTGCTTGCGGCCGGCATAGGTGACGGCATCGCAGGCGATCAGCACCTTCGGTTCGATCTGCTTGAAGCGGTCGATCACGGCAGGCGCGGCCATATCGGGGGCGCAGAGGCTCCAGACCGCGCCGATGCTGGCGCTGGCGAGAAACGCGATGATGGTCTCGGCGATGTTGGGCAGATAGGCCGCAATGCGGTCGCCGGGCTTGATCCCCTTGTCCTTCAGATGCAGCGCGAGCGCGGCTGCCTTGCGCCGCAGCGCCGGCCAGCTGGTCTCATGAAGCCGGCCATCCTCGCCGCTGCTGACGATCGCGGGCAGGCCCGCGGCATGCGCCGCGTCGACATGCCGGAACACCTGCCGCGCATAGTTCACGTTAGCGCCGGGAAACCAGACCGCGCCGGGCATCTTGCGCTCGGTGATGGCGGCCGCAAACGGCGTCGGCGATTGCAGATCGTAATAATCCCAGATGCTGCGCCAGAACGCATCGAGATCGCGCACCGACCATTGCCGCATCTCCTCGTAATTCGAGAAGGTCAGGCCGCGCCGCGCGGCGAGCCAGTTGCGGTAGAGGGCGATCTGCGGAACGAAAGGAGCGGTCATCATGTATCGGCTTCAGTTGCGGGGAGGGCGAACTTAGCCGCTGTCGCACGCCAGCAAAAGCCGCGCATCCGCGTCGAATGGCAGGCATGACGCCGCCTTCCCGCGTCGTATTCGGCATGTTCCGATGCGGCAGCCACGGTTGATCTAAGTCAACGCAGCCCGGGCTCCGGCGGCCACGTTGGGTTGGACCGCGTTGGGGCGGTCCCCATCACCACTTTGCGTGCACCGAGGGAGGATCACGATGCGTCTTTCGATGAAGTCAATATCTGCCGCAGCGATCGCGGTTGCCGGTCTGCTGGGATTTGCGAATATCACGCTCAGCCCGACACCCGCGAATGCCGTGGTCTATTGCCAGTACGTCGATTATCCGCCGTCATGCGTCGCGAGGGCCGGCGTGGTGCTGCGGCCGCGTCCGGTTGCGCGTGCTGCGGTTCGTGCCGGTACCGCGAGCGGGACCAATCTGAATGGCGGCGTCAATCGCGTCGGCGTGCGCCGCTAGGCGGACGGCTTGCGGGTCGCGAAGTCCGGTCACGGAAGGATCCGGCTTCGGGACCTGCGATTGCTAATACTGCACCCCGGCCCAGCGGCGGCCGAACACGGCCGGCTTGGTCTTCACCGCCTGCCAGCCGAAGAAATGGTGCTTGCCGGACCAGCTATGCACCACGCTGCTGCAAATGCTGCATTTGAAGCTGCCGGTATGCGGCTCGCCGTGCTCCTCCCGGGTCGCGGTGTAGTTCATGCCGCAACCGGTGCAGGTGAATTCCTCGATCGTCCAGATGCTGTTGGCCATTGTACCGCAAGTGTTTTGGGACCTGCGACGAAGCCTAGGTGCGAGCCTTTGCATCGGCGTAAACCGGTCGGCCGAAATCCGGTTAATCGTCGTTAGGCAAACCTCGCGGTAGCAATTGATATTGCAGGTTTTTCCCGGTTTTTTCAGCGCCCGTCAGTCCAAATCGCGCCGCCGGTCGGTCCAAGCGCATCCTCGAGCGGACAGTTAGATTTTACCCCGCAGCCTCGATTGAGAGGCGGACAAACGGGGGACGTGCCATGGGGAAGAAACTGGTTCTGACGGCTGCGCTGTTGTCGCTGGCAACGCCGGCCTTTGCGGCCGATATGATCGAGCGCGCGCCGGTGAAGGCGCCGATACCGCCGGCACCGATCTTCACCTGGACCGGATTCTATATCGGTGCCCATGGCGGCGGGGCCTGGAGCAAATGGACCGGCATCGACCCGACCGATCCGACGTCGACTTGGAGTTCGGTCTCGGCGAGCGGCGGCGTGGTCGGCGGCCAGATCGGGGGCAACTATCAGATCAGCAATTTCGTGGTTGGCCTCGAGGGCACCGGGGCCTGGTCGAGTGTCACGCTGAATGCCGGCGGCCCGTTCGGCGGCGGTGCCGGCTTCAACCTGTCGGTGAAGAACGACTATATCGCGACGGTCGCCGGACGCTTCGGCGTCGCCTTCGACCGCGTGCTGCTTTACGCCAAGGGCGGTGCGGCGTTCACCCGCGACAAGTACAGTGCCAATAACGGCCTGGCCGGCGCGCTCGCCGGCTCCGCCGCAGGCAGCTTCAACCGCACCGGCTGGCTCGCCGGCGGTGGCGTCGAATGGATGTTCATGCCGAACTGGTCGATGCGGGCCGAGTACAACTACCTCGGCTTCGGCGCCATCACCGAGCAGCCGGTGACGACGGGCAATCTGGTCTCATCGCCGGCCAATGTGAAGCTGAACATCCAGACCGCCACGGTGGGCATCAACTATCACTTCTAGCCTGTGCAGGGGCCGAGACCTCGGGCTTGCGATCCGCGTCGGCCCGCCCGGGCCGCATGTCGCGGTCGATGCGCATCTGCACACGCCGGATGGCCAGCAGGGGCAACCGGCCCTGGACCCGTCCGGAGCGGACCCTGTCGCCGATCGTGTAGCCGTAGCGCCAATAGCCGGGTGCGGCATTCGGCTCGATCGCATAATGAATGCCGCGGTGAATACCTGCGTGCACTTCGGGCTCTCGGGGGTGGCGCGCCATGCTTCGGGAATGCCCGGCGGGACAAGGCGTTCCTAATCGGCTGGTGCCGCACCCAATTCCGCTCGTCTTGACGCCCGGCCCGGGGCTCGCAATAACGCTGGGCCGCGCAAGAGCCGGAACCCGCGTTGATGCCGCAAGGAAAGCCGTGCCTGTGAAAAGTCTGCGTCAGCTCCTGACGGGCGAGGATGTCATTCAGCTCGTGATCCGGCTCGGCCTGTTGGCGCTGCTGATCATCTGGTCCTTCCTGATCATCCGGCCGTTCGTGCCGATCCTGGCCTGGAGCTCGGTGCTCGCGGTGGCGTTCTATCCGGCGTTCAGCTGGGTCGCCAAGGTACTCGGCGGACGGCCCAAGACCGCCGCCGCGATCCTGACCCTGATCACGCTCGGCATCGTGCTCGGCCCCGCCACCTGGCTCGGCCTCAGTGCCGTGGACGGGGTGAGGGAGCTCGCGCACGAGCTCGGCACAGGTGATCTCGCGCTGCAGTCGGCGCCCGAGCAGATCAAGTCGTGGCCCCTGATCGGGCCGACGCTCTACGAGCTGTGGGACCAGGCCTATAACAACATCCGCGCCGTGTTGCGCGAGGTTGCGCCCTATCTTCAGCCGCTGGCGGGACCGCTGTTGGTGCTCGCGGGCGATGCCAGCCTCGGCACGCTCCAGTTCCTGGTCTCGGTGTTCGTGGCCGGCTTCCTGTTTCCGCACGGGCCAAGGCTGGTTGCGGCCGGACGTGGTTTCCTGTCGCGCATCGTGCCCGAGCAGAGCGAGCATTTCCTCGAGCTTGGCGGCGCCACCATCCGCGCCGTGGCGCAAGGCGTCATCGGCGTCGCCATCGTGCAGGCGCTGCTGGCCGGAATCGGCTTCAAGCTCGCGGCCGTGCCCAGCGCGGGCCTGCTCGCCTTCATCGTGCTGCTGCTGTCGATCGTTCAGATCGGCGCGTTCCTGGTGCTGCTGCCCGTCATCATCTGGATCTGGACCGCCAAGGACGTCACCACGGCGCTGGTGCTCACCGTGTTCTTCGTCGTGGTCGGCTTCATCGACACCATGTTGAAGCCGCTGGTGATGGGACGTGGTCTCAACACGCCCACCATCGTGATCTTCGTCGGTGTCATCGGCGGCACGCTCGCCCACGGCATTGTCGGCCTGTTCATCGGGCCGATCATCCTGTCGGTGGCGTGGGAGATCGCGGCGGCATGGATCGGCTCGGCGGGGAAGCGGGCGGCAGAGCCGCCCATGGCCGACGAGACCTGATCGCGCGGCACGCGCGGATTACAACTGTCTAGCAAGATGTGGACAATTGCCGGGGGCGGCGTCGACCGGACCGGCCATCGAACTTGTCTAATGAAATAGACAAGTTACGATGGCATCCAGATTCTTTTCTCGGTTTGCGACAGGTATGGCGAAGTCTTCCAAGCTGGTTGCCGCCAAACGCGGCAAGGTTTTGTTGGTCAGGCGACGGGTGGACGGCCTCTGGATGTTCCCGGGGGGCCGCAAGCGTGCGCGCGAAACCGACAAGGCCTGCCTCCGGCGTGAGATCAAGGAGGAGCTGCCCAAGCTGAAGCTCGGCCGGATCAGTCTCTGGAAGGAAGTGACGGCCAAGAACAAGCGTTCGGGCCGCAAGATGAGCGATGCCATCTTCATCGCCAAGAGCGCCAAGGGGCGCCTCGCCATCGGCGACAAGAAGGAGCTCGACCGCGCCGCCTGGCAGAAGCCGCGGGGAATTCGGCTGACCGCCACCTCGCGCTACATCCGCGATCGGCTGTTTCCGAGGAAGCCACGGCGGAGCTAGCCGCGCCGGATGTGACAAATAGTCCGGCCATCCCGCACGGCATGTGTGAACCAGTTCACAAACCGCCGCTGAAAGGACTGCTATAGAGGCGTTATTGCCTTACCAATTGATTTTTTTGAAACGCCCCAGCGCCCGCAAGCGCTGGGGTTTTTCGTATGAGCTTGGCCATCCGCGGGCGGAGATATTTCCGTAGCTGATGGCTGTCGCAAGCATCGGACTGTCAGCCCTCTGGCTGAAAGCTGCGCCGGGAAGCCCGGTTGTGACCCGTTGCGGACATTGCAGACAATTGGCATCGTCGCGCGATGATCAACAACTGACTTGCCGATATGGGTACATGGGCCGTCTGTTTGATTGCTCATCGCGCTGCTTGCATGAGCGCAGTGGCCCGTGTGTTGCCGGTACACCAGCATCATTACATCAATTGGATTCCATTGGCTTGTCACGAGCCGCTGTTGGATGGGAGGACAGAACATGCAAATCAACGGTGTTGCCCACACATTCATCACAGCCGGAAATTTTTCGTCTGCACGCGCTTTCTATGGACAGCTATTGCCATTTCTGGGCCTTACGATCGTTGCCGATACTGTGAACACCTTCTATTGCGTCGGTGGTCGTACCGGTTTCGGCATTCATGCTCCGGCAGAGGAGTATGCCGGGCAACGATTCCGCCAGGGCTCTGTCGGGCTGCATCACCATTGCTTTCGTGCGCGAGAACGTGCCGACGTCGACGAGGTCTATGAATTTCTCTTAAAGATCGGCGCACATATCGTCCATGAGCCGCAGGAGGACAGTTTTGCTCCTGGCTACTACTCGGTGCTGTTTGAAGATCCAGACGGTACACGGTTGGAGATCAATCATGTCCCGGGCAAAGGACTTCTCGCGCCCAACACAGAGATCGGCGGCGGCTATGCCGACGGTTCGCAGAACGGCTAGCCGGAATTACCGCTTCGCACCTTGAGGTCCGCCGTCGAAGCTAGAGTGGACTAAACTCTGAAGATGCCATTATCCGCTCGCGGTCCATCTGCGGCCACGAGCAGAGTCCAAGGGACGCGCCGCTGCTTAGCCCTGCCGCCGCAGGAACCCCGTGATCGTGACTTTCTCCCAGATGCCGGCGGCCGCGAACGGATCGGCGCGATTGAAGGCCTCGACCTCTGCACGGCTGGGGGCCTCGATCAGGAACAGGCTGCCAATCATGGTGGCGCCGTCGTCGGCGACCAGCGGTCCTGACATCACGATCTTGACGCCGAAGCGGGATGTGTCGCTGAGGAAAGTCTTGTGAGCGTCGTAATTGGCAATCCGCGTCGGCAGTGCGCCGGTGCGGTCGACGGCATGAATGGCGAACAGCATGATGACTCCAGTCTTCTTGGGGACGGCTGCGTCATCAGCCGTCCCATGGCTTGATTGGAACGAGGCGCGGTTACTTCGCGCTGAGCTTGCCGGCTTCTTCGAAGGTCGGGCAGGTGCGCTGCTCGAGCGGCTGGTCGAACGGCTGGTAATTGTCCTTGGTGATGACGGTGGGCTTCAGCACGATCTCGCTGATGACAGGCTGCCCGCGCAAGCTGCGGACCGCCATCATGGTGCCGAGACAGCCCTGGTAAAAGCCGTTGTAGTCGCCGCTCGCCAGCAGCTTTCCCGTCTTGATGGCGTCGATGGCCTCCTTGGTGCCGTTGATGCCGATCACCTGGGCCTTGCGGTTGGCGCCGTCGAGCGCCTCGATCGCGCCGACTGCCATGGCGTCGTTGGCGGCGAGCACGCCGTCGATCTGCGAATTCGACTGCATCAGGTTTTCCATGACCTGGAGGGCCTGGAGCCGCTGATAGTTGCCGGGCTGCGAGGCCAGCAGCTTGGCGCCCGGGTTCTCCTTCAGCGCGTCGTTGAAGCCGCGGACGCGGTCGACATTGGTCAGCGAGCCCTTGACGCCCTCGATGATGACGATGTTGCCCTTGCCGCCGAGCGTCTTGAGCAGGAAGCGCGCTGTCTCGAGCCCGAGGCTGTAATCGTCGGCGCCGACGAAGGAGAGGAATTTCCCGCCGGCCGAGCGGTCGGTGATGTTGACGACGGGAATCTTGGCGTCGTTGATCTTCTCGACACCGGGCACCATCGCCTTGTAGTCGACAGGCGTGAAGACGATCGCGCTCGGCTTCTTCACCACGACGTCCTCGATCTGACTGAGCTGCTCGGGGATCGAGTCCGGCTTGGTCGGAATATACTGAAGCGTCTTGGCGTTCAGCGTCTTCGCCATGTTGTCGGCACCGACCCGCACCGTCTGGAAGAACGGGTTGGTCTGGTTCTTGGTGAACACGGCGATGGTCTCGCCGTCGGCGCGCGCCTGCGTCGTGAACGCGGCTGCCATCACCAGCGGCAGTGCGAGATAGCCCAGTCTCTGTTTCATGTCGTCTCCATCCCCATTTTGGTTTGTTGGATTGCTTGCGAACTCATTGCGCGCGGCGGCGCGTTTTCATGTCGAGCCAGACCGCGACGATCACGATGATGCCGGTGACGAGCGGCTGCCAATTGGCGCTGACTGACAACAGGTTCATGCCGTTGAGCACCAGCGTCAGGATCAGCGCGCCGATGAAGGTTCCGAACACGGTGCCGACGCCGCCGAACAGCGAGGTGCCACCGATCAGCACGGCAGCGATCGCCGGCAAGGTCAGGCTTTCGCCGATGTCGGCCTCGGCGGAATTCAGCCGGGACAGGAAGATGATCGAGGCCAGCCCCGCCATGGTGCCGGAGACGGCATAGACCAGCAGAAGCCGCCGCGTGACGGGAATGCCGGAGAGGCGGGCGGCAACCGGATTGGCGCCGATCGCATAGATCTCCTGGCCCCAGATCGTGCGCTGGGCAAACAGCGTTCCGATCCCGAGGAACACCAGCAGCAGATAGACCGGGATCGGCAGGCCGAACAGATAGCCGCTGCCGATCTGGCGGAAGCCGGCCGGGAAGCCGTGCAGCGTCTCGCCCGCCATGTACCAATAGGTCAGGCCGTTCAGCACCCAGAGCATGCCGTAAGTGGCGATGAAGGAGGGGATGCGCAGCGCCGTCACCATGATGCCGTTGAGGAGACCGACGATGCCGCCGCAGGCAAGCCCGGTCAGGATGCCGAGCGCTGGCGAGCCGGTCGAGTGGATCACGGTCCCGGCGATGCAGGCGGACAGCGCGACATTGGCGCCAACCGAGAGATCGAGGCCGGCGGTGAGCACCACCAGAGTCAGGCCCGAGGCGATGAAGAAAGTCAGGCTCGCCTGGCGCAAGACGTTGAGGATGTTGCCGAGGCTGAGGAAGGAATCGTTCAGCACCGCCAGCGCGGCGCAGATCAGGAACACGGCGAGCAGCCGATAGAACAGCTGGATTGCGTCCTGTGACAGGAACGAACGTGGCGGCGACAGCGCTTCCTTGCTGATGTCGGTCATGACCGGCTCCGCAGGCCGTCGAGGAACAGCGCGACGATGACGAGGACGCCGACGCTTGCGACCTGCACCGAGGAGGGCAGCGAGATCAGGTTCAGCCCGTTGCGCAACACGCCGACGGCGATGACGCCAAGGAGCGTTCCGAGCAACCAGCCATTGCCACGCTCGAACGAGGTGCCGCCGACGGCGACCGCCGCGATCGCATCGAATTCGAGCCCGAGGCCCGCGGTCGGGTGCCCCGAATTCATACGCGCGGTCATCAGGAGGCCCGCGATGCCGGCCATGGTGCCGCCGAGCGCGTAGACAGCGATCAGGAGCTTGTTCGGCGACAGGCCGGCATACCTCAGCGCCTCGCGATTGCCGCCGAGGGCGAACACGTAACTGCCGAAGCGGGTGTGATAGAGCAGGCCGTGAAAGACCCCGTAGCTCACGAGCGCCAGCACGATCGGCAGGGGGATGCCTGCCAGCGTCGCTGAATAGATGTCGCGCACGCTGTGGGGAATGCCGACCACGCTCTGGCCGTCGGAGACGATCAGCGACAGGCCCTGCGCCATGCCAAGCGTGCCGAGCGTCGCCACGAAGGGCGGGATGCCCAGGATAGCAACCAGCCAGCCGTTGACGGTGCCGAAGGCCGCGCCGACCAGCACGCCGGCGCCAAGGCCGAGCAGCATCGACTTGGTCGCAAGCGAGACGATGGCGACGCAGAGCGACGTCAGCGTCAGCACCGCGCCCATCGAAAGATCGAGTCCCTCGGTCATGATGATCAACGTCATCGGCAGCGCCAGCATGGTCAGGATGGTCGACTGCACCAGCACGTTGGAGAGATTGGCCGGGGTGAGGAAGCCGGGCGCAATGGCACCGAACAAAACAATGAGTGCGCCGAGCACGATGGCGACGCCGGGAATGCGCTGCAGCGGATTGGAATGGGAAACGACCGCGGCCTCACGCATGATGCATCCCCAATCGCACGATGTTCTCCTCGGTCAGCTCGTTGCGCGCAAGATGCCCGGCGACGCGGCCCTCGCGCATCACATAGGCGCGGTCGCAGACATGGCAGATCTCGATCTGCTCGGAGGAGATCATCAGGGCCGCGGCGCCTTCGGCGACCAGCCGGTCGATCAACGCAAAGATCTCCGATTTGGCGCCGACATCGATGCCCCGTGTCGGCTCGTCGAAGATGAAGAGCTTTGCGCCGGCTGCCAGCCACTTGCCGATCACCACCTTCTGCTGGTTGCCGCCTGAGAGCAGGCCGACGGTCTGGCGTGCACTCGGGGTCGCGATGCGGAGCTGCCGGATCAGGCCATCTGCGCTGCGCTGGCCGCTGCGCGGATCGAACAGCCCGCTCGGGAACAGTTTTCGCAGGGCCGACACGACGAGATTGTCGCCGACCGAACGCAGCAGCGCGAGCCCCTCGCTCTTGCGGCTTTCCGGAATCAGCGCGATGCCACGGCGGGCGGCCACGTCAGGTTCGCCCGAGATCGGCTTGCCCTCGAACACGATCTCGCCCGACGCAACCGGATCGGCGCCGAAGATCGCGCGCGCGACTTCAGTGCGGCCGGATCCGACCAGCCCGCAGAGGCCGACGATCTCGCCGCGGCGCACCTCGATGTTGATGTCGGAGATGCCACTCGGTGAGGTCAGGCCCTTGACCTGAAGCAGCACTTCGCCGGGCTTGTCGGCGAAGTTGCGCGGATAGGTCATGTCGACGGTGCGGCCGACCATCATGCGGACGAGCTGATCGGGCGTGACGTCGGCCGGCTTGACGCCGTCGATGCGGCGGCCGTCGCGCAGCACTGTGATGCGGTCGCCGAGCGCGAACACTTCGGCCATGCGGTGTGAGATATAGACGATGGAGACGCCGTCGGCCTTCAGCCGCGCGATCAGCGCGAACAGCAGCTCGGTCTCGCGGTCGGAGAGCGCGGCGGTCGGTTCGTCCATCACCAGGATGCGCGCGTTCTGGCTGATGGCTTTCGCGATCTCGACCATCTGCTGCTGGGCGACGCCAAGTGTGTTGACGACGATGGACGGGTCGATGTCGAAGCCGATCGTGTCGAGCAGGCGCCTGGCATCGGCCAGGATCTTGCGGCGATCGATGGTTCCAGGGATCCGGCCTTTCGGCTCGCGGCCGAGGAAGATGTTCTGGGCGATGTCGAGATAGGGGACGAGCGAGAACTCCTGGAAGATCACGGCGATGCCGAGCTTCTGCGCGTCCGCCGTCGAGGCGATCGTGACCTTCTCGCCTTTGTAGAAGAACTCGCCGGCATCCGCGCTGTAGGCGCCGCACAGCACCTTCATCAGGCTCGACTTGCCGGCGCCGTTCTCGCCGAGCAGCATGTGCACTTCGCCGGGGTAGAGTGCAAAGGACACATCATCCAGCGCCTTGACGCCCGGAAACGTCTTGCTGATGCCGCGCAGTTGCAGCAGCGGTACCGCCGCGGTCTCGCCGGGATCGTTCACGTGGGCGTTCATGGCCGCGCTCCCGCAAAGATCTTGCCGGGGTTCATCAATCCCAGAGGATCGAGCGCGGTCTTGATCGACCGCATCACGTCGACGGCTTCACCGAGCTCGTCGGCGAGATAGTCGATCTTGCCGAGCCCGATGCCGTGCTCGCCGGTGCAGGTGCCGTCCATCGCGATGGCGCGGGCGACCATGCGGGCCTGCAGCGCCTTGGCGCCGTCGATCTCCTCCGGCTTGGCGGGATCGACCAGGATCAGCATGTGAAAATTGCCGTCGCCGACATGGCCGACGATGGGCGCGGTAAAGCCGTGTTCGTCGGCATCCCTGCGGGTGTCGGTCAGGCATTCGGCGAGTCGCGAGATCGGCACGCAGACATCGGTGATGACGGCGCGCGCGCCGGGCCGCAGGCCGAGACCGGCATAGAGCGTGTTGTCGCGGGCATGCCAGAGGCGGCTGCGGTCTTCCGGCGCCTTGGCCCATTCGAAGCCGCGGCCGCCATGCTCGGCAGCGATCGCCTGCGCCAGTTCGGCCTGCTCGGCAACCGCGCTCTCCGAGCCGTGGAATTCGAAGAACAGCGTCGGCGCCTCGCGATAGCCGAGTTTTGCGTAGGCATTGATGCCGCGCATCATGACGTCGTCGAGCAGCTCCACGCGCGCTACCGGAATGGCCGCCTGGATGATGCCGATCGCGGTATCGACCGCGTTGTGGAGGGTGTCAAAGCTGCACACCGCCGCCGAGATGGCCTGCGGCAATGGATGCAGTTTGAGCGTGATTTCGGTGATGACGCCAAGCGTGCCCTCGGCGCCCACGAACAACCGGGTCAGATCGTAGCCGGCCGCGGATTTGCGTGCACGCTTGGCCGTGCGGATCACGCGGCCGTCGGCAAGCACCACTTCCAGCGCCATGACATTGTCCTTCATGGTGCCATAACGCACCGCCATGGTGCCGGAGGCGCGCGTCGACGTCATGCCGCCGATCGAGGCGTCCGCGCCGGGGTCGATCGGGAAGAAGAGGCCAGTGCCGCGCAGCTCCGCATTGAGCTGCTTGCGGGTGATGCCGGGCTGCACCACGACATTCATGTCGCTGTCGTGGACATCAAGCACCTTGTTCATGCGCGCGAAGTCGATGCAGACGCCGCCTGCGACCGCCGACGCATTGCCTTCGAGCGAGGTGCCGGCCCCGAACGGCACGATCGGCATGCCTGCGCCGGCGCAGAGCCTGACGATCTCGACGACTTCCGCCGTCGTCTCGGGGAAGACGACGATGTCGGGGGGCAGGGCGCGATAGTAAGATTCGCTCTGACCATGCTGATCGAGCACACTGCGCGCGACGGTCGCACGCGGACCGATCACGCCCGTGAGGCGCTCGGCCAAAGCGGCAGTGTCGATCCGCGGTCCCATCGTCTCTCCCCGTCGTCCTTGTCGCGGACCGTTGTCGGTCCGTCGATTCGACATTCGGCTTACGCCGCTTGCGCCTTGCTCGCGACCTGCTTCAGGCCGAAATCATAGTTGAGGTGATAGTAGGCCGCAGCCACCGTGCGACCATCCGGCGCACGGCCGGCGGGGCAGTGCGCGAAGTCATGGATCAGGCTGTCCTTGACGCCGAACACCACGTCGCTGTCGAGATATTTGTCGCCCGCGACGAACACGTGCGTCACCAGCTGCTCGAAGCCCGGCGCCGAGATCATGAAATGCACGTGCGCCGGACGCCAGGGATGGCGGCCCTGGGCTTCCAGCATCTCGCCGACCGGACCGTCATGCGGGATCGGATACGCCGCGGGCTTGATCGACCAGAAATGGAAGCGGCCGTTCTGGTCGGTGTGGAAGCGCGCGCGCATCGCGAGATTGCCGATCTCGTCGAGCTGCTGCACGTCATAATAGCCGTCATTGTCGGAATGCCAGACGTCGACCACGGCGCCCGCGAGCGGCTTGCCGTCGACCGTCGAGACCGAACCGGTGACGATCATGGGATCGCCTTCCATGGTCCCGGAAATATCATCGCCGCTCTGCTTCTCGGGCGCGGCCTGGACGAAAAACGGACCCAACACGGTGGTCTCGGTCGCGCCGTCCGGCACCGGATGGTTGACCGCATCGACCAGCATGGAGGCGCCGAGCGTGTCCGACAGCAGGATGAACTCCTGGCGGTTGCCGTCGCACATGTGGCCGGTGCGGGTCAGGAAGTCGATGCCGTATTCCCATTCCTTCTGGGTCGGCCTGATTTCGCGCAGGAAGGCGTGGAGGTGGCGCACCAGCGCCTCGCTGACCTGCTTGATGCGCGGATCGGTTGCGCCTGCGATGCGCTCGAGCACGGCGTTGGTGATGTTGGTCTCGCTGAAATTACGCAAGTTCGTCTCCGTCGATCAGAGTTTGGGCTCGGCAAGGCCGGAAAGCCGTTCGAGATGCTTCACGGTCGCGATGAAGTCGGTCTCGCCGTCGCCTTGCGCGACCAGCGCGCCATAGGTCTCGCGCACCTGGGCTGCGAGCTGAAGCGGCACGCCGACGGCATGGCCGGCGCCGAGAATGAGGTCGAGGTCCTTGGCCATCTGCTTGCAGGAGAAGCTCGAGACGAAATCGCGGCTGCGCAGCGGCGCGGTCTTGTATTTCACCATCGGCGAGGCGACGGCGCTCTCGTCCAGCACCTTCAGGATGTCCTGCCAGCCGATGCCGCCCTTGCGCGCCAGCGCCAGGCTCTCGGCCATCATCGCAGCCGAGACCGCGATCATGAGATTGACCGCGAGCTTTGCGTAGCGCGCTTCCTCGCTGGCACCGAGATAGGTCTGCGCGCGCGTAAAACTCGCAAACAGCGGCTTTGCACTTTCGAACGCGTCCCTGGGACCCGACACGAAGCAGCTCAGCGCGCCGGTGTGGACGATGCTGGCATTGCCGGACACCGGCGCCCTGAGATAGGCGATCCCGCGGGCCTGGGCTGCGGCATCGACCTCGGCCGAGGCCTCCGCACTGACCGTGCTGGTCTCGATCAGTACCGCCTTCGGCGCCATCGCGCCGATCAGCCCGGTCGGGCCGAGCATCACCGCGCGCAAGGCGGCGTCGTCGGGAAGGGATGTGATGACCACAGCCCGGCCATTGACGGCCTCGGCGGGAGACGTCGCGACAGCGATGCCGTGCTCGCGTGCCTCGCTGAGCCGCGCCGCGCTCTGGTCGAACGCGAAGACGCCAAAGCCAGCCTTGGCGACGAGTTGCGACATCGGCAGGCCCATCTTGCCGATACCGATGAAGGCGACCTGTTTGCTTGGTTCAGTCATTGTTGTTGTCCGTTGGCCGCTATTGTGCGGCGTGCCCTTGTCGTTCGATATCCCGCACCAGCCGCCGGCCGGATTGCGCGAGCAGTTCCTTCTTCGCCGCGAGCCCGTCCACCAGCAGTTTCCCGTTCCGCTTCTTCCAGCGGCCTTCAATCATCACCGCCTCGATATTGGCGAGGCTCGTCTGCATCACCACGGTGGCGACGGGATCGTGGACCGGGAAGAGATTGAGATCGTCGGCGTTGATGATGACGAGATCGGCGAGTTTGCCCGGCGTCAGCGAGCCGATCTGGCTCTCGCGGCCGAGCATGCGCGCACCCGAGGTCGTGACCCAGGCCAGCGCCTCGCGCGCGGGAATTGTTGTCGTCGCGGGGATCGTGCCCTCGCTCTTGCGCATCTCCGCGTTGTCGAGCGCGCGCTGAATCGACAGCGCCACGCGGGCTGCCGAGAAGAGATCGCCTGCCAGCACGGACTCCAGATCGATGCCGATGGTCGGGCGCACGCCGCGCTTGAGCAGCCGGCCGGTGATTGGAAAGCCGTGGCCCTGGATCATCTCATTCTCGGGAGTCACCGAGAAGGTGACGCCGAGATCGATCAGCTTTTGCAGAAGCGCGTCGGGCAGATCGTTGCCGTGGACAATGTTGACGAAGGGGCCGACCATGCCGGCCTCGATCAGCTTCTCCCAGCCGCCTTGCGTCTTTGCCGGACCGCCGCCCTGATGCATCGAGGCGATCAGGCCGAGCTCCCGCGCCAGCCGAAAATCATGCAGGGACACGTCGAGCGTCGAATAATGCGGACCGAGAATGGCGAGCCCGAGCGTCACCAGCCCATTGCTGTCGGCGAGGGGACCGGCCAGCAACCGCTCGACCTCGCGGCGGGGATGCGGCACCTCCGAGAAATGCGGCTGGCCCGGCTTCGGCTCGGGCTTCGGCGAGCCGTGGAAGAACGCGGCGCGGATGCCGCTCTCGATCAGGCCGCGCACGGCGGCGTCGGTATGATCGGGCGTCGGATTGTTGTGGCACCAGTCGACCAGCGTGGTGGCGCCGCAATTGATCTGGTTCAGCGCGCCGACGAGCGTGGCGATGTAGATGTCGTCGGGGGTGAACAGGGTCGCGAGCCCCGCATGCATGCGGCGGAAATATTCCAGCAGCGTCCAGTTCGCAGCATACCCGCGCAACGCCGTCTGCCAGGTGTGCATATGCGCGTTGATCAGCCCGGGGATGACGATGCGCCCGCGTCCGTCGACGATCTCGGCATCTGCAGCGTCGATGCCGGGACGCACCTCGGCGATCCGCCCGTTCTCCAACAGCACATCGCCAGCACTGAGATCGCCGATGCGATCGTCCATGCTGATGATGGTTGCCGATTGGATGAGCGTACGCGTCATTACGCCACCGCTTTGGTCGCGACCGGCGGCTCGCCGGTCCAGGCGCGCGCGATCAGGTCGCGGATAGCGCCCCGCTCGAGCGGGCGCGGATTCCAGTAGGCATTGGTCACCGCGAGGTCAGCCGCCTTGTCGATACCGCTCTCGGGCATGCCCATATCGCGCAGCGCGACCTTCGCGCCCAACTGCCTGGCAAGATCGAAAAGCCCCTGCGATGCGTCCGCCGCACCGATCGCACGCGCGATCCGCGCCATCGCGTCAGGCACCGCGGGCGCATTATAGGCCAGCGCATGCGGCAGCACGATCGTATGCGTCTCGGCGTGCGGCAGGTCAAACGTGCCGCCGAGCGTGTGGCAGAGCTTGTGATGCAGCGCCATGCCGACGGTGCCGAGACACACGCCACACAGCCAGGCGCCGTAGAGCGCATCGCTGCGCGCGGCGCGATCGTCGGGCTTCGCCGCAATCGCGGGCAGGGCACGTGCCAGCGCGCGAATGCCTTCTTCGGCCATCAGCGAGGTGACCGGGTTGGTGTCGCGCGCATAAAGCGCTTCGACCGCATGCGCGATGGCGTTGATGCCGGAGGTGGCCGTGAGGCCAACCGGCAGCGTCATCGTCAGGTCGACGTCGTAGATGACGGTCTCAGGCAGCACGGCGGTATCGCGAACCGTGGTCTTCAACCCGTTCTCGGTCTGGCCGAGGATCGGCGTCATTTCCGAGCCGGCGTAGGTGGTGGGAATGCAGAGCTGGTTGATTCCGGTGCGCAAGGCCAGCGCCTTGCCGAGACCCGTCGTCGAGCCGCCGCCGAGCGCGACCACGCAATCGGCGTCGCACGCTTTCATCGCCGCAATCGCGTGCGTGGTGACCTCGACGGGCGTGTGCATCGTCGCGCCGGCGAAGAGGCCGGCATAGAGCGGGCCGAGCGCCTGACCGAGCGCCTTGCCTTGCGCTTCCTGCTGTGGGGTCGTCAGCACCAGCGCGCGTTGACCGCCGAAGCGCTCGACCTCCGCCTTGGCCGCGGCCAGCGTCCCGCTGCCGAACACGACGCGGCAAGGCAGATTTTCAAAGGTGAACGAACCGATCATGCGCCGGTCTCTTTGACGGGATAGTCGACCTGGAAACGCCCGATCCGCAAGTCACCGAGTTCTTCTCGCACGCGCAGGTGCTCAGGATGGCTGGCATAGGCCTTCAGCGCCGCGCTGTCGGTAAACTCCGAGACGAGGACAACGTCGCAGGCATAGTCGACATCGCTGACATCGACGCCAATCTCGATATGGGTGAGGCCGTCGATCCGGCCCTTGAGGCCTTCGAACAGGGTTTTGACCTTGGTCCGGGCCGCCAAGCGCTCCGCCTGGGTCTCCCCGCGCAGCCGCCACATCACGATGTGCTTGATCGGACCCGACATTTCCCAAAATTCCCCGCCTGCGATCTTGTTTGTTGGGGCCATTTTGCCTTGCAGAAATCGGAAATAAAGGTCAAATTTCGTAAGTCTCTTTTCCATTATGAGGAAGAATGGACCGGCTTCTCCAGCTTGAGGTGTTTTCCAGGACGGCCGAACTCGGCAGTCTCTCCAAGGCCGCGGACACCTTGCGGATGTCGAACGCGGCGGCGAGCCGGCACCTCAGCGCGCTGGAGGAGCGGCTCGCGGTCCGGCTGATCGAGCGCAACACCCGCCGGCAATGGCTGACCGAGGCCGGGCAGGAGCTCTTGCAGCGGTGCAGCACGCTGTTGAACGAGTTGGCCGAAGCCGAGGATGCCGTCAGTGATCGCGCGCTGTCGCCCAAGGGCATGCTGCGCGTCACCAGCTCGCTGTCGTTTGCGATGATCTACATGGCACCGATGCTGCCGGCGTTTCGCAAGCTCTATCCGAAGCTCGACGTCCAGATCATCGCCGCCAACCGTTACCCTGACTTCATCGAGGCCGGCATCGACGTCGCGATCCGCACGCGGGAGCAGGAGCCTGACTCCAACATCATCATTCGCCGCATCGGACAGATGCGCCGCGTGCTGGCGGCCGCACCGTCCTATCTCGCGACGCGCGGCATCCCGCAGCATCCCGCCGATCTCGCCCGCCACGACATGCTGGTCTACAACCTGGCCAACGATCCCTATTCGTTGCGGCTGAGCCAGGGTAGCACGACGCAGACCGTCCGCATCGCGCCGACGCTCGACAGTAATGATGGCCAGATCATCTGCGGCGCCGCGCGCGCCGGGCTCGGCATCCTGATCCAGCCGCTTTACATCGTGCAGGGCGATATTGCGGCCGGCAAGCTCGTGCCCGTTTTGACCGACTGGGAACTGCCGCTGCTCACGATGAACGTGGCGTACCAGAACCGCGTCCGGTTGCCGGCGAAGATCAGGGTGTTTTCGGACTTTCTGGTCGGCCACATCCGCGCGCAGTCGGATGCCGGGATCTGGATCGAGGCGACCTAGTCGACGCTATTCCGATCGGCCCTGCACCCGCGCTCGAGTGATTGAGGATCGCGACCGGGGAGCCGCGCGCTGCTCGGGCGGCGCAGCGATCCTGATCTCGTCTGCCTCTCGCTGTTCCTTCCGGGCTTTCCGCGCGTTTTTCATGGCGCGCTTGATGAAGGGATGCGGCGAGTCCTCCGCGAAGAACAGCACCACCTCGCAAGACGGACATTGCCTGGAATAGCCGTCCTGCAGCCGTCCCGCGCGATCGCGAAACATCGTCTTGCAACGCGTGCACTGGATCTGGACAGAACTCATGCGCCGACAACAATGACCATTGGAAATCGGCGGCTACGGTGAGCCGAATATCTGAACAAATCCTCAATGCCGACTGCGACCTGATTGCACGCGTCGCGTGCAATCGCGCCCGAGCCGTCACTATTGCTGCTTCGCCGCCATCGCGTCCAGGCAGTGATTGAGGAAGTCGGTGCGGTCGCGCGGCAGCACTTTCGCCAGATCCGCCTTCTGGGCGCATTCGCGCTGGCGGACCTGCTCGGCGCGACGCTTCTCCGCAGCCTCGCGGTACTCGGGCGCAACCTTGCTGGGATCGACGAGGGCCTGGGATCGGGCAGGCGCCGTGGCAAGCAGCGCAATGGCTGCGATGAAAATGACCTGTTTCAAATGAGCCTCCGTAAAAGGCCCATCCTAGCGCCCGGGTGCGGCCGGCTCAACGGTCTGTGTGATTGGCGCAGCCGATGGCGTGGGCTGTCCGACCCGGTCGCGTCCGGCTCGGCGGCATCAACTATGGAGTGATGTCCCTCACTTCGGGACGTGGTCGATCTTGTGCACCAAATGACCGGTGTCGTGATCACGACGCAACTGGCTCAGCGACGTCTCGTTCAACTGATGCAGGACCTCGCTGAGTGTTGTCGTATCCGGATACCCGGCCGCAAAACTCCTTCCATAGATCTTGCGCAACGTACCGAGCAGCGTGTTGCCGTGTTTCTTGCTGATTGCGCCATCCTTGTCCCGGTGGCGACTATCCAGGCCGGGTTCCTTCATGTGTCACTCCCTGTGTGGCGTCTGCGCGCCTGAACGGAGCGTGCGCCCAGAAGAGACGATTGGCAACGACGTGGCAGGGGGAGTTGAGGGGCGTCGTGCGGCGCCGCAATAGCGCTTCGTGCGAGCTTCCATCCAGCTTGCGACGCTGCCCTGGATTCCCGGCGCGCGGACCGGCGCACCACACAATGCGGGCTTGCACGATCGGAGCTGATGCGATGGGGAGAAGGCTAGGCTGCCTGCTCCTCGAACGAGGTATAGACCCGGCCATTGGGATCGACGATCTGAACGTCGCGGCACCCGTCCTGGATCAACTCCCTGGCCTTCTTCAGGGCGGCGGCGAGCGACTCGCGCTTGAGGTTCACAACGCCTGCCGTGTCGAAACCGGTGATTTCAAACATGCCGCTCCTCCTGTTTGGTCGAATCCTACACCTTTCCAGCGGGTTGTCTTCTGGCTTTTTTGGGCTGGGCGGATGGAACAGGGGGCAGGATTTAGCGCGGTGCAGCATCACTTTGCGGTAAGCCGGTGAGGTTCAGCACCAGATGGATCGTGTCGGGATCCCGCTTGGGCGCGGTCACGAAGCCGAGCCGGCTGAACACCTGGCGCATCGCACTGTTCTCGGCGAGGACCTCCGCGACCAGTTCCGTCAGCCCGGCCTCGCGCGCGAGGACAATGAGGTCACGCGCGATCCTCGTGCCGATGCCGCGACCCTGCCAGGCGTCGATCACCATGAAGGCCATCTCGGCGCGGCCGGGATCCGCGACGACGTAGCGCCCGCCGCCGACGATGATGCTGCGGCCCGCATCGTCGACACAGGCCACCAGCGCCACATGATGCACGAAATCGATCTCCATGAAGAAGTCGCGCTCCCGCTCTGAAAAATGCTTCTTCGGGATGAAGAAGCGGCGCTGACGCGATTGTGCGCTGGTCTGGTCGAGCGCAGCCAGCATTCCGACTTCATCATCGGGGCGAAGCGCGCGGATCTCGATCGGTGTGCCGTCGCGCAGTCGCTCGTGTCGCAGGTAGCTCGCGGCCTCAGTCATACGATGGTTCTCGCAGCGCCCATGGGGCGATCACGCCGCCGACCGCGCTCAACTGCTTGATCTGGATCAAGCCTGCCGCGCGAGCGGGGCCAATACGCTTGGCGAGCGCCGCTTCCCGCGAAGACACAGGCTCCATCGTGAAGACCTTTCGTAGCTTTCTGCCCGCCGACGCCGTCGTCCAGCTCGTGATCCGGCTGGCGTTGCTCGCGATGCTGATCATCTGGACGTTTTTGATCATCAAGCCCTTCATTCCGATCCTGACCTGGAGCGCGGTACTGGCGGTGGCGTTCTATCCGGCCTTCAGCTGGCTCGCCAAATTGCTTGGCGGCAGACCGCGGACCGCGGCTGTCATCCTCACGGTGGTCATGCTTTGCATCGTCATCGGCCCGGCGGCGTGGCTTGGCCTCAGTGCCGTCGACGGGATCAGCGATATCGCAAGGCAGATCAGCGCTGGCGATCTCGCGCTTCACGCGGCTCCGGAGCAGATCAAGAGCTGGCCCTTGATCGGCCCGCAGCTCTACGATTTCTGGAATCTGGCCTACACCAATATCCGCGCCGTGCTGAAGGAGGTGACGCCTTATCTGAAGCCGCTTGCCGGATTCATGTTGTCGTTCGTCGGCAGCGCCGGCGTCGGCACGCTTCAGTTCCTGCTGTCGGTGCTGGTGGCCGGCCTCCTGTTTCCCTACGGGCCGCAGCTTGCCGGGGCGATCCGCGGCTTTCTGTTCCGGATCGTGCCGGAACAGAGCGAGCATTTTCTCGAGCTCTCCGGCGCGACCATTCGCGCGGTGTCGCAAGGCGTGATCGGCGTTGCCATCATTCAGGCCTTGCTCGCCGGCATCGGCTTCAAGATCGCTGCCATTCCGAGTGCGGGCCTGCTCGCTGTCATCGTTCTGTTGCTTTCGATCGTCCAGATCGGCGCGGCCATCGTTCTGCTTCCCGTCGTCATCTGGCTCTGGATGGACAAGGACGTAACCACGGCACTGCCTCTGACCATATTCTTCGTCATCGTCGGTCTGCTCGACAACGTTCTGAAGCCGCTGGTGATGGGACGCGGGTTGACCACGCCCACGCTCGTCATCCTGATCGGGGTGATCGGCGGAACGCTCGCGCACGGCATCATCGGTCTCTTCATCGGGCCGATCATTCTGGCGGTCGCCTGGGAACTCGCCGCTGCCTGGATCCGCATCGAGCGCGCCGCGCCGGCGGCTGATGTTGTCGCCGACCGTTGACCTAAATCAACGTCCGCTGATGCAGTGCACATTGAATGGTCATGCGCGACGACGAGGTCGAACATGGCGACAGAAAATATGAAACTGCCCGGCGGCCCGATGTCGGGCCTTGTCTCATCCGCAGTCGAATACATGGTCGATGCCGGACAGCGCAGCGTGCTGTTCCTGGACATCATGCGCCAGCGCGGCGATCAGTATCGCGACCACGTCGCGCAAACGGCGCCGCATGTGCTGCAATATGCTGCCGAATTGATCACCGACGGCCGCAAACTGGACGAGCCGGTCAATTACGCGCTGGTGCGCATCATTCCGCCGAAGGATGTCGAGATCGACATGACAAGGCGGCCGTTCGTCGTGATCGATCCGCGCGCCGGGCATGGCCCTGGCATCGGCGGCTTCAAGGCCGACAGCGAGATCGGTGTCGCGATGAAGGCGGGACATCCCTGCTATTTCATCGGCTTCCTGCCCGAGCCGGTGCCGGGCCAGACCATCGAGCGTATCGCGCGCGCGGAAGCGAAATTCATTGAGACCGTCATCGACCGACATCCCGATGCCGACGGCAAGCCCTGCGTGATCGGCAATTGCCAGGCCGGCTGGGCGCTCATGATCCTGGCCTCGCTGCGGCCGGAACTGTTCGGTCCCCTGATCATCGCCGGCGCACCGCTAGCTTATTGGGCAGGCGTGCACGGCCAGTTTCCGATGCGCTATTCCGGCGGCCTGATGGGTGGCAGCTGGCTGACGGCGCTGACCAGCGACCTCGGTGCCGGCAAGTTCGACGGCGCATGGCTGGTGCAGAATTTCGAGAACCAGAACCCGTCGAACACGCTCTGGACCAAGCAATACAACGTCTATTCCAAGGTCGACACTGAAGCCGAGCGCTATCTCGATTTCGAGCGCTGGTGGGGCGGGCACGTCAACCTCAATGCCGAGGAGATCCAGTTCATCGTCGACGAGCTGTTCATCGGCAACAACCTCGCCGCTGGCCGCATCGAGATGTCGGATGGGGAGAAGGTCGACCTTCGCAACATTCGCTCGCCGATCGTGGTGTTCTGTTCCAAGGGCGATAACGTCACCCCGCCGCAGCAGGCGCTGGACTGGATCCGGGAATGCTACGCCGATGTCGACGAGATCAGAGCCTATGGCCAGACCATCGTCTACACCGTTCACGAAAGCATCGGCCATCTCGGCATCTTCGTGTCCGGCGGCGTGGCGAAGAAGGAGCACGCCGAATTCTCCAGCAATATCGACCTGATCGATGTGCTGCCGCCCGGGCTCTATGAGGCCACGTTCGAGGCGCGCGGCGACGACACGCTCAACGCTGATCTTGCGGCCGGGCAATGGGTGATGCGCTGCGAGGCCCGGACGCTCGATGATATCCGCGCCATGGGTGGCAATTCACCTGAGGACGAGCGGCGCTTTGCGGCTGCCAAGCGCGTCTCCGAGCTCAATCTTGCGGCCTATCAGAAATTCATGCGACCGTGGGTAAAGGGCATGGTGACGCCGCAACTCGCCGAATGGGCGCGCAACATGCACCCGCTGCGGTTGCAATATGAGGCCTTCAGCAGCAAGAATCCCTGGATGGCCACGATCAAGTCCGCGGCCGATCGGGTGGAGGACAATCGCAAGCCGGTCTCGAAGGACAATCCATTCCTGGCTTTCCAGGAGCAGATGTCCAGGCAGATCGTCCACGCGCTCGATAGCTGGCGCGACGCTACGGAAGCGATGAGCGAGACCATCTTCCTCAACCTCTACGGTTCGCCCGTGCTTCAGTCCGCCCTCGGCATCGACCCGAATTCAGCGCCGTCGCGCCGGCGCGAGATGTCGGCGGAGCATCAAGCGATGCTCGGGAAGCGCATTGCCGAGCTGAAATCCCACATCGGCGAGGGCGGTCTTCGCGAGGCGACACTCCGGGCGCTGCTCTATGTCGGCTCGGCGCGCGGCATGGTCGACGAGCGCAGCGTCGAGGCGTTGCGGCAGGTCCGGCGCGACCATGCAGGCCCGCGAATGACGCTCCATGAATTCAAGATGCTGGTGCGCGAGCAATTCTTCATGCTGCTGCTCGATCGCGATGCGGCGCTGGCCGCGATCCCCAAACTGTTGCCTGACGACATGAGCCAGCGGCGCGCCGCCTTCACGGCGATGCGTGAGGTGCTGTCGGCGAGCGAAGACATCAGCGGCGAACGCGCCAACCGCCTCAAGCGTGTCGCCGAGCTTTTCGGCCTGGATGGGGAAGGAGAGTCGACGTCGAACGTCGCCCCTTTCGACCCTCGGGTCGATCCCAAGATCGATCCCGCGGCAAGAGCGTCGTAACGCGGATTGGCACAAGCGGGAGTGACAGGATGTCGGCAGATACGACGCAAGCCCAGTCTGGCAGCAAATACGACCGCCTGATCGCGGCGGCGAGGGCCGCACCGCCGACGCCGACGGTCGTGGTGCACCCGTGCGACGAGACTTCGTTGCGCGGTGCCGTCGACAGCGCCAGCGCCGGCATTATCCGGCCGATCCTGGTCGGGCCCGAGCGCAAGATCAGGGATACCGCCGCCAAATTCGACCTCGATGTCTCCGGCTTCGAGATCGTCGACGCTGCACATAGCGACGATGCCGCCGCCAAGGGCGTCGAGCTGGTCCATTCCGCGCGTGGCGAACTGCTGATGAAGGGCAGCCTGCACACCGACGAGTTGATGCGCGCCGTCACTGCCAAGACCGGCGGCCTGCGCACAGACCGGCGCATCAGCCATGTCTTCGTCATGGACGTGCCTGCCTATGCCGAGACCATCTTCGTCACGGACGCCGCCATCAATATCTTTCCCGATCTCGACGCCAAGCGCGACATCATCCAGAACGCAATCGATCTCTACAACCAGGCCGGCTTCGGCTCGAAGCCGCGTGTGGCGATCCTGTCGGCAGTCGAGACGGTGACCTCAAAAATTCCTTCGACGATTGAAGCGGCTGCCCTCTGCAAGATGGCCGATCGCGGCCAGATCACCGGGGGCGTGCTCGACGGTCCGCTCGCGTTCGATAATGCCATTGATCCGGAGGCCGCGCGGATCAAGGGCATCGCTTCCGAAGTCGCGGGACGGGCACAGATCCTGATGGTTCCGGATCTGGAGTCCGGCAACATGTTGGCCAAGAACCTCGCTTACTTCGCCAAGGCGGATGGAGCCGGCATCGTGCTCGGCGCCCGTGTGCCCGTGGTCCTGACCTCGCGAGCGGACTCGGCGCGGGCGCGGATGGCGTCCTGTGCGGTGGCCGCGCTCTATGCACACGCCAGGCGCCAGAAGGCGCCGACAGTGGCGGCGTGATCGCCATGGACACGATCCTGGTTGTCAATGCCGGCTCCTCCAGCGTCAAGTTTCAGGTCTATTCGGCCGAGGGCGACGGCGTGCTCCGCCGCCAGATCAAGGGACAGATGGACGGCATCGGCAGCCGTCCGCGCTTGCGCGCCAGCGGCGCGGGCGGCGATACGCTGGCCGATCGCGCCTATCCGATCGAAGCGGTGCCCGATGTTCCCGCCGCCATGGCGGTCGCCGGCAACTGGCTGCGGGATGAGATCCGGGTCACGCCGATCGCAGTCGGCCACCGGGTCGTCCATGGCGGTCCGGACTTTTCCAGACCGGTGCTGATTGACCACGGCGTGGTGTCGCGTCTCGAACGCTTTGTCAGCCTGGCGCCGCTGCATCAGCCGCACAATCTTGCGCCGATCCGTTCGCTGCTCGCGAATTTCCCGACGCTGCCACAGGTGGCGTGTTTCGATACGGCATTTCACCGCACCCACGATTTGGTTGCCGATCACTATGCCATCCCGCACCAGCTCTATGCCGAGGGTGTCAGGCGCTACGGCTTTCATGGTCTTTCCTACGAATACATCGCCCGGACGCTCCCCAGCGTGGCGCCCGATCTCGCAAAGGGCCGCGTGATCGTCGCCCATCTCGGCAGCGGCGCCTCGATGTGCGCGATGAAGGACGGGCGCAGCGTCGAGAGCACCATGGGCTTCACGGCGCTCGACGGGCTGCCGATGGGAACGCGACCGGGGCAGATCGATCCCGGCGTGGTGCTCTATCTCATCTCCGAGAAGGGCATGCCGGCGGCGAAAGTGCAGGACTTCCTCTACCGCGACTGCGGCCTGAAAGGGCTATCCGGCGTCAGCAACGACATGCGCGAGCTGGAGGCGAGCGCCGATCCGCATGCGCGGCTCGCGATCGACTATTTCGTTTATCGCATCGGCCTCAACGCCGGCATGCTGGCTGCGGCCTTGCAGGGCCTGGACGCCTTCGTCTTCACGGCCGGCATAGGCGAGAACTCGGCGTCGATCCGCGCGCGCATCGCCGAGCAGCTCGGTTGGCTCGGCGTCACGCTCGACGCCGCCGCGAATGCCCGTCATGCGCGGCTGATCTCGCGCGCCGACAGCCGGATCCCCGTCTATGTCGTGCCGACGGACGAAGAGCTGATGATCGCGCAGCACACGCTGTCGCTGCTGATGAATGGTCGATCGACCAACACAAGACCTGAGAGGGTGTCATGATCCCCGTATTCCCTGACAGCAAGGTCGCCCTCAAGGGCAAGAAGGGCCTGGTCGTCGGCATCGCCAATGACCAGTCGATCGCCTGGGGCTGTGCGCGGGCGTTTCGCGCGCTCGGCGCCGATCTTGCCGTGACCTATTTGAACGATCGGGCGAAGAAACATGTCGAGCCGCTGGCGCAGGCGCTGGCCGCGCCGATCTTCATGCCGCTGGACGTGATGGTCGAAGGCCAGACCGAGGCGGTGTTCGAACGCATTGCATCGGAATGGGGGCAGCTCGACTTCGTGCTTCATTCGATCGCTTTCTCGCCGAAGGAAGCTTTGCATGGTCGCGTCGTCGATGTCGGCCGCGACGGCTTCCTCAAGACCATGGACGTGTCGTGCTGGTCGTTCATGCGCATGGCGCATCTGGCCGAGCCCCTGATGAAGAATGGCGGTACGTTGTTCACGATGACGTATTACGGCAGCCAGATGGTGGTGGAGAACTACAACGTGATGGGCGTCGCCAAGGCCGCGCTCGAAGCCTCCGTCCGCTACATCGCCGCGGAGCTTGGCCCGAAGGGCATTCGCGTGCACGCGATCTCGCCGGGCCCGCTGGCAACGCGTGCGGCGTCAGGCATTCCCGAGTTCGACGAGCTGATGGACAAGGCGCAGTCGAAGGCGCCGTCGCGCAGTCTGGTCAGCATCGACGACGTCGGCAATGCCACCGCGTTCCTCGCGCTCGACGGTGCCAAGCTGATCACCGGCGGCGTGCTCTATATCGACGGCGGTTATCACATCATCGATTGACGCGCGAAATCGTCCGCTGTCGCGGCCGGCAGGCTCGGAAGCAAAGGGCTGATCATGCCATTATGCCGGTGTGTTGCCCGACGGAGCAACCGTTTTTCCGGCGGAAATTGTCGCGGACGGAAAAGCGCAACGACTCCACGCAGCCGCCTACTGTGCATGGGGTTGTTTTCGAGTTTTTCGCTCAGCGATAGTGCAGGGCGATGAGCTCGGCGACGCAGGCCGGCTTCTTGCCGCCCTCGATCTCGATCACGAGGTGATAGTTCACGCGGAGGCCGTCCGGCGGCACGTCCTCGGCCTCAGCAACGCTGACGCGGCCGCGCAGCTTCGAGCCCGCCGGCACCGGCGCGAGGTACCTGATACGGTCGGCGCCGTAGTTGAGCGTATTGCGCAGGCCCTTCAGGCCAATCACCGAGCGGATGAAGAGCGGGGCGAGCGCGAGCGACAGCAGGCCATGGGCGATGGTCTTGCCGCCGGGCATCTCCCTGGCGGCGCGCGCCTGATCGACATGGATCCACTGTTCGTCGCAGGTCGCCTCCGCAAACTGGTTGATGCGATCCTGCGTTACTTCGACCCAGTCGCTGACGCCGATCTCGGTGCCGACGGCGGATTTGATCTCGTTGAAGTCGCTGAATACCCGCATAACCGTTTCCCGATCAAAGTTTCATTTCCGGGACATGGTCGGGCACGGCGAGTTCGGCCTCCGTGACGGCCAAGACCTCGCCGACGCTGATGCCGGGCGCGGTCTCCAGCAGCGTCGCCTTGCCATCGGGGAAGCCGATCACGGCCATGTCGGTCACCACCAGGCTCACCGGCCGCGCAGAGGTCAGGGGCAGGTTGCATTTCGCGACAATCTTCGACTTGCCCTTGGCGGCGTGCTGCATGGCGACGATGACTCGCTTGGCGCCGCTGACGAGGTCCATCGCGCCGCCCATGCCCGGCACCATCTTGCCGGGGATCATCCAGTTGGCGAGATGGCCCTGCGCATCGACCTGCAGGCCGCCGAGCACGGTGACATCGACATGGCCGCCGCGGATCAGCCCGAACGACATCGCGCTGTCGAAGGTCGCCGCCCCCGGAAGCGCGCTGATCGGCCGGCCGCCGGCATCGGTCAGCAGCGGATGCGCCATGCCTTGCTCGGGAATCGGCCCTGTGCCGATCAGCCCGTTCTCGGACTGGAAAAAGACCTTGAGGTCCGATGGCACGTAGTTCGCGACCAGCGTCGGGATGCCGATGCCGAGATTGACGAGGTTGCCGCTCTTCAGTTCCTTGGCGACGCGCCGGGCGATGATGATCTGGGGATCCATGGTTCACCCGTTCGTAATGAGGTAGTCGACGAGCGGCGCCGGCGTCACGACGTGGTCGGGCCCGATGACGCCGACCGGAACGATATTCTCCGCGGTGACGATGACCGTGTCGGCCGCCATCGCCATGATCGGATTGAAATTGCGGGAGGTCAGCGCGTAGGCGAGGTTGCCGAGGTAGTCGGCGAGGAAGGCATGGACAAGTGCGTACTGCGCTCGCAACGCGGTCTCCAGCAGGAATGGCTTGCCGTCCACCTCGATCTGGCGCTTGCCCTCGGCGACGAGCGTGCCGACACCGGTCGGCGTCAGCACGCCGCCGAGGCCGCAGCCGCCGGCCCGGATGCGCTCGACGAAAGTGCCCTGAGGCACCAGGTCGACCGCAAGCTGGTTGCCCAGCATCTGCTGCTGCGCCTTCGGATTGAGCCCGATATGGGTAGCGGTCAGCTTCGAGACCTGCCCGGCATCGAACAGCTTGCCGACACCCTTGCCCGGCGTGGCGGCGTCATTGCAGATCAGGGACAGGCCGGTCTTGTTCTGCCTGACGAGTTCGTCGAGCAGACGCTCGGGCGTGCCGACGCCCATGAATCCGCCGACCATGACGCTGGCGCCGGCCGGGATCATCGCAACGGCTTCTTCGACGGAAACGGCCTTCATGGACGGAACTCCGGTCGGCAGGCTTGAGAGACGGATGGATGTTGGAGGTGGGCGGTCTTGCAGCGTTGATCTGCGTCAAGGCCGCTGGTTCATTCGCGCACGACGACATCGATGCTTGCGAGAACTTCGCGCCAAAGCCGGCGGACCTCGCCATGCCGCCGTTCGAGCGCTGCGCTGACGGCGTCCCGGAAGGGAATCAGGTCGGGTCCTTTCAGAAACAGGATCTGCGCCTGGAGCAGCCGGCTGCTCTCGAACTCGATCCGGCGCAGCGCGAACACGAATGGATCATTCGCGCCGGCCTCCGTCGGCAGCAGCGCGGCCGGCCGGATGCCGGCGTGCACGGCATGGGCGAGCGTCGCAAGGTGGATCGCCTGCGCACGGGCGTGATCGGTGATACCTTCGATCGGAGCGGGCAGCCATGCCATCTCCCAGGACGCGGCCATGGGGCCGAGAGCGAGGTCCGGGGCCCACGCGGTTGCGCGCATGAGCAGCGAGACCATCTCGCTCTCGCGATAGAACTGTGCGTTCAACTCAGTCTGCCAGGCCGCATCGAATTTCGCAGGGAGGGCGAGCCCAAATTGCCGCGCCAGCGCGCCATGGGCCGAGACGAGGAACGCAGCGACCCGCGTCTGCTGGCGCGGCGGTACCCGACCATCGGCTTCCAGCGGTCCGAGAAAAGCACTCATGTCGTCGTCCTCTGCACCGGGATCGCGCGCAGATGGTCATAACCCTCGGGGAAGGGCGTAAAAGCTCCGCCGGGAGTTTCCGGCGCGATCAGCACCTGCTTGTTGCCCTGCCAGCGGCCGGCCATCACGTCCTCGGCGAAGCGGGCCAGGAGGTCGGCGGTCAGCGCGGCCTTCTCCAGCGTGAAGGCGTGATAGGCCCGGGGGACGATGACGAGCGCGCTATCGGGAATTTCGACGCGCAGGGTCTCGTGCAGGGCGCGCGGTGTGAGGAAGTCGAACTCACCGTTCAGGATCATGGTCGGCATGGCGATGGATGAAAGCTGCGACGTCAGCGGCTTGAAGTCGAGAAAGGACTCCATCAGGTTCTGCAGCGCGTAGACGTCGTTGACCAGCCAGCCCTGCCGCTTGACGCTGTCGAGCTTGTCCAGCAGCGGCTGCAGCCACTGATCGGACAGGTTCATCGGCAGCAAAAGGTCCTGGAGATATCCGGTGCCTCCGAGGATAAGCCCGGTGCGCAGGGCGTTGCCGATCAGCAGCAGTTGCGGCGACAGCTCCGCAAAGCAGCTCATGGGCACGAGCCCGGACAGCCGGCCACCGTGTTCGATCGCATAGCGCAGTGCGATCAGGCCGCCAAAGCTGATGCCGCTGAGGAAGATTGGTCCATCACCGAGCTCGCCGATCAGGCGATGCAGCACGGCGATGTGGTCATCCTGGTTGATGAACAGCGCAGGTTTGTCGGAAATGCCCTGGCCGAGCAGGTCGAATGTCGCCACCCGGAAGTGCCGCGCCATCAGCGCATCGCGATAGGCCCCCCATAGCTCCGAATATTGCGTGAGACCGTTGACGAGCACATAGGCGGGCGCGCCCGCAGGGCCGTCGAGCTCATAGCGGATTCGGTACGAGCCATGACTGAGGAAAGGCATTGCGAGGGACCGGCGTGATGATGGCAGGGATCCTCAACACCGACGTGAACGATCCATTGAGCTAAATCAAACCTCGGTTTGAAGCCCCGCCTAGCCTTCGCGCAAAACATCGCCAGGAGGGTTTCGTCATGACCGGGAGAAGCGCACTCAAGCGTTGCTTCGTCAGCCTGATCTTGTTGCTGGTCGGCACCGCACTCGCGGTGGCGCAGCCGTTCACGCGCCGCTCGTCGCAGGTGCAGCATGACGGGCTCAAGAAATCCTACGAGATCGCGAACTTCCGCCTCGGCGGCAAGTACGACCTTTCCGATCCGTCGAAATGGGAGAACGGCGGCGAGGGCGGTGTGACGCTGGAATCGCTCGGCGCCGGCAAGCTGCGGACCGCCTACATCGCGATCGGCAACGCCCGGCGCAATGCGGCTGGGGAGATCACCAATGCGGTCGTGATCAACTCCTATTATTCCGGCGACTCCACCGACATGTATGAGCAGTGGGTCAAAGGCGCAGCCCTGTCGGGCGGCGTTCCCATCATCGGACCCGGCCGGCCGATCGACACCGACCGCTACTATGTCATCATGGTCGATCCGCTCGGCACCTGGGGCGCCAGCAAGCCGTCGGACGGTCTCGGCATCAAGTTTCCGCAGTACAGCTACTACGACATGGTGCAGGCAAATTATCGCCTGCTGCGTGACGAGCTGAAGGTTGCGCGCGTCGCGCTGGTCACCGGCGTCTCCATGGGCGGTACCCAGACCTATGTCTGGGGCGTGATGCATCCGGAATATATCAACGCGCTGATGCCGATCGGCGGTACGACGCAGTCGGATGGCGACGATCCTGTCGGCAATTGGACCTTCCAGATGATGACGGCCGCGATCCAGGGCGATCCGGTCTGGCAAGCGACCAAGGGCGACTATTACAAGCTGCCAAAGGAGCAGCATCCGGTGCCTGGCGTAGCCTTCGGCTGGTCGATCCTGGGTATGACCGGCTACGACTTCACTTTCCGCACCAGCCAGAATTGGGGCGCAGTGCAGCCCGAAATCTTCTATTGGGATCCGCCGAACGAGAAGGCGGGCCTGAACGTCATCAACCGCGCCAAGCTCTATGACGCGGTCGACCTCGTCTGGCGCAACCGTGTCGGCGAAACCCACAACATCAATCCTTATCTCGGCCGCATCCAGGCGCGCACGCTGGTGATGCACATCACCAACGACCTCTGGCTCAACTTCAAGCTGGCACAGCAGGCGGTCGAACGCGTGCCGGGCGCGGACCTGATCGCACAGGAAAGCCCGGTCGCCCATTACGGCGTGTTTCCGATCATCAACCAGCGCAAGAACGATCCGAAGTTCGTCGCGTTCATGGACGACGTGGCCAGCCTCGATCGCGCGCAGAAATTCGTCGACAAGAACTATCGCGTGCCTGGTGTCGCCGACGACATCGATCCCAAGAAGTCATTCTGGAAAGACTCTGTGACCTACCCGTATCCGGTCAAGTACGCCAACGCCAAAGAGAAGGACGGCAACTCGTGGCAGATCGGCTACATGGATGAGTACAACGGCACCGACAAGGATCCGAAGGTGCTCGTCATCATCCACGGCAAGGGCGCGTTCGGCGGGCATTACGGCAACATCATGCAGTATGCCTTGCGCAGCGGCTTGCGCGTGATCGTACCCGACCTGCCGCATTACGGCATGTCCGGGCCCGGCAATCTCGACAAGAGCCCCGCGCGCACCATGCAGGACATGCGCGAGGTGATCTACGATCTCGTCGTCAACCAGCTCGGTGTGAAGAAAGCCTATTATCTCGGCCATTCGCTCGGCGGCCAGTTCGTGATGGGTTATGCGCTGACCTGGCCGGATGCGGTGCAGGGGCTCGCACTCGAGGCGCCGTCGGGTCTCGAGGAGTATCCGCGCGAGATCACCATCGCCAAGGACAAGAAGGCAAAACTGTTCGACCCGACCTTCGACCACGACTTCGACAAGTGGAAGGCGACCTGGGACCAGACTGGCATTCTGGCCGCGGAGAAGGCGCGGGATGAGCAGAGCGTCCGGGACTTCTTCTACTTCAAGAAGCGCGATCCGAACACGGGGGCGGTGGCAGCATCGAAGAGCGGCTACTTCTTCAGTGATAGCGAATATGCCCGCTTCCATACGGACCAACGCGTTGGGCTCATCAAGGGTAACCCCAGGGAGCTCGATCAATGGTGCAACGTCTTCATCTACGACATCTACACCATCGGAGCAGAGCTTCAGCAGGACGATCCGAAGAACCTCTATGAGCGGCTCACGCAGATCAAGGCGCCGATCTTCCTGGCGTTCGGCGACAAGGAGCCGTTCATCCCGACGCCGGCGTTCAATGGGCTGACGGATCTCGGTCGAGACGTGATCTCGCCGTTCATGACGCGGATGACGAATGCCGGCAACCGGCCGATGCTCAAGATCTATCCCGAGACTGGCCACTTCATCCACACCGACAATCCGGTCGAGTATTCGACCGATGTCGTGGATTTCGTGACGAGAGGGACCGTCGACACGTCATCGCCGCAAGGCATCGACCGCATGATCAAGGGGGCCGTGGTTTCCGCCCTGCCGGTGGCGCCGACACCGCCGGGAGCCGCACCCACGGCTGGCCTCAACAAATAGGACCGCGCATGGCGAGGGTGCAGGCGGGTGAGGTCCAGCTGGGCTGGCGCAGTTGGGGAGAGGGCGACGTCACCATCGTCTTCATCCACGGCAATCTCGCCAGCAAGGACTGGATCGAACTCGCGGCACCCTTGTTTCCGTCGGGCCTCCGCGTCATCGGCATCGATTGGCGCGGCTGCGGCGACAGCGATCGGCCGAAGCCGACTGCCGACTATTCGAACTACTCCATGCAGCAGCACGCCGACGATATGCTGGCGGCGCTCGATACTCTGGGTATCGGTTACTGCCACCTCGCCACGCATTCGACCGGTGGCATCATCGCTGCTCGCATGCTGCTTGCGCAGCCGCAGCGGTTCGGCCGTGTATTCGCGCTCGATCCGGTGACGCCACTTGGCATGGCTTTCAATGCCGACCAGATCGGCCTGTTCCGCGCGATGATGGCGAGCAAGGAGCTGACGCGAACAATCATGGCGACGGCGGCTTCGTCGCTGTTCGTGCCCGACAGCATGGCGCCGAACGCGGTTCCTCGCTTCCGCGAAGGCTTGGGAGAAATCCAGTCCTTGTTCGAACGCATCATCGATCAGACGTTTGGCGTCTCCGAGGGGATCTGGATCGGCACGCCCGTCAACTTGACGCGAGAAAGAGAAAGCCGCGTGCTTGAGCACCGCATGAAGGAGCTGCGGCATCCGCATCTGGTGCTGTGGGGCGAATGGGATGGCTGGATTCCGCCAGCCGATCTGCGCGCCATGGCGGAAGCGATGCCGGACTGCCGGCTCGTGATCGTGCCCCGCATCGGACACTCGATGAATCTCGAAATGCCGGCGCTCTATGCAGGCTATTTCGGTGCCTGGTTTGGAGGACTCCCCGCGTAACCGCCAACTTCGCAAGGAAAAACGCAATGGCAGATATCAATCCGTCGACCGAGAACGTTCGCGCGATGCTGACCGAGGCGCTGGCCCGCCTGCGCAAGGCCAATGCCGGCTATTTCGAGTTGCTGGAAAAGAGCCTGGGCTCGTCGCCATTGCCGATTGCGAGTCAGGCCAAGGAGTTTTGCGGCTTCATGGAGCGCAACGTCACGGCGACCTTCGATCTCGGCGACAGGCTGATCAACGCCAAGGATATGCAGGATGCGCTGAAGCTTCAGGCCGAATTTTTCCAGGACCAGATGCGAACGTTGACCGATCAGGCCAGAACAGCCGGCGAGGCCGCAATGAAATCGGCGGGCGGCATGTTCATTCCGAAGTCCTGACTGCCGTCGTACAGTGGGCGGGACACCACGTTCTTAGAAGGAGGACGCGTCATGTTCAGATATTTGCTGGCGGCTTTCGCCATCCTCGTTCTGCTCGGCGCAACGCTAATGCCTGACGATGCTTTCGCCCGCAGGGGCGGTGGCGGAGGTGGCCGCGGTGGCGGCGGCTTCCATGGCGGCGGCGGGCGCGCGCATGTTTCGGGCGGCGTTGGGCGCTATCATGGAGGCGGCGGACGTCACTATGCAGGACGGCCGCGGCCCAGCCATCCCATCGCCGGTCGTCCGGGACGTCCAAGCCATCCGATCGCAGGTCGCCCAGGACGGCCGGGGTATCCGATCGCGGGCCGGCCGGGTTATCCCGGCTATGGCGGTCGCTATCCCTATTATCCACGTCGTGGCCTCGCCTACGGTGCCGCGGCCGGAGCTGCTGCCGCTGGCGCCTATTACGGCAGCGGTTACTACAACCAGGGTTGCTACTACGACACCTACGGCAATTGGATCTGTCCACAACAAGATCCCTATTACTCCGGCTATTGACGAGCGTGAGGGCGCGCTCCGTACCTTGCTCCGCCATGTGCCACTGAGGTCTGGTTGATCCTATGCTGCTGCAATTGACGGTCGGCGCGCTGGTCAGCGCGATCAATATCGGAATCCACGCGCTGGTCACCGTCGTTGCGATTGCGATCGCCCGAAGCATAGGCCTTCGCAAAACCGAGCGACCCAGATTGCAACTGATGGGTGTGATGATTGCGGCGGCCGCAGCCCTGAAGGTCGCGCACATGCTCGAAATCGTGGTGTGGGCCTGGACGTATCATATCGTCCAGGCCGCCGATCCCGGTAGCGATCTGCTCTATTTTGCCTTCGTCAATTACACCACGCTCGGCTATGGCGATATCGTGCCTGTGCAGGCATGGCGCCTCATCGGTCCGCTGACGGCCATGAACGGTGTCCTGCTGTTCGGCTGGTCGGCCGCCGTCCTGTTCGAGGTTTTGCGCAAGACGCTCGACCATCTCGCCGATGTCAAGGCGCCCGGATTCTCGTGGTCGTAGTCCGAACAGCAGGGTGCGCGTGGCATGGGTGATATCGCAACATCGGGGCTATTCGCCGATTTTCTGTTTGGCTTCGGCGCGCTGTTCGCGATCATCAATCCTTACGGGCTTGCTTTCATTTTCCTGGACAAGACGAGGGGCCTGTCCGAGGAGGAGCGCGCGAGCCTTGCGCTGCGCGTTGCCGGATATGCCTTCGTGGTCCTGCTGGTGTCGCAGTTTCTCGGCAGCCAGATCCTCAACTTTTTCGGCGTCACCATGCCGGCGCTCCGGATCGCCGGCGGCCTCGTGGTCGCCGCGACCGGCTGGTCCATGCTGCACGCCCCGTTGGGGCCGGCTGGACCTCACGAGGCTTCAACTTCCGATCTTGCGACCATGAAGCGAATGGCTTTCTTTCCGCTTACGATCCCGTTGACGACCGGGCCGGGCACGATCGCGACAGCCATCGCAATCGGGATCAGCCGAAGGGACAGCCTCGACGCGATGTTCGGATCGTCGGTTGTGTCCCTTGTCGTCGCGATCGCTGTGACTGCGGCGATTTACCACGCTTACCGGAAATCGAGCGCGATGGCGCGCATGTTCGGCGAGGAAGGCACCAGCGTCGTCACAAAACTGTCAGCATTCCTGCTGCTCTGCATCGGGGTGCAGATTATCATCACAGGGGTATCGGACGTCGCGCGGTCGATTCTTGAAGGCCTATCGCGCACCGTGCAGTAGATGTTTCCGGCCGGATCAGGACTGGAGGTCCAGACTTGCGAGCTGGTCCCGGTCCAGCAGCACGATCTGGCGCTGGGTGTTGCCGATGAAGCCGAGAATGCCGAGCTCGTGCAGCCGCGACAACGCGCGTGAGACAGTTTCCAGCGTCAGGCCGAGATAATCGGCGATGTCGCGCCGGGACATCGGTAGCGCCATGACGCCGGCGGCCGTCAGGCGCTTGTCCATCTCGAGCAAGAAGGCTGCGACCCGCTCCAGTGAGGTCTTGCGGCCGAGCAGCAGCATATGGTCTTCGGCGTGCTGGAGATTGTTGGTGGTCATGCTGAGCAGATTCTTGGCGACCATGGCGTCGCTTTCGGCCACGATTTCGAGGCTCTGCCGCTTGACGAGGCGTACATGGGTATCGACGATCGCTTCCGCCGTGAAGCGGTGCTCGCCACCGTTCTCCAGGCCGAAGATGTCGCCGGCCAGATGAAACGCGCCGATCTGCCGGCGGCCGTCCGAGAGCAGCTTGTAGCTTCGTACCGCTCCCGACTTGACTTGATAGACGTAGTCGGCGGGTTCTTTCTCGCCGTAGATTTCGGTGCCCTTCTTGTAGGAAAATTCGCTTAAACTGACGAGCGGATTTGAATCGCTGGTCATTCCGAGGTCACGGAGGGAATTGGGGCGCAGTGCGGAATCTGTCGATGTGCGAACAAACATGGCCAACTCCTCAGCTCATCGCCGAATTGGTCTGTCAGACTGGACTTTTGCAGGGAATGCGCCGCGCTGATCCCACTCCCGCTGAGGTTGATTTACGACCAAGGCTGTATTTCAATCCATTGTCCTAAGGTGCATGGTACCAAGGGACATCGGTTGTGTTTGTTGCGCGGGATGAGAAGACGGTTGCAGTCGCCGTGAGCGCATCCCGTTTCGAAGCACATGCGACCATTGTCGAGCTGTTTGACAAGACGTTCAAAACGTAGAGGACTTCATTGCATCTTGATGGATCTGGCGAGAGGTAAAGGTGCCCGGTCTGGTACATGTGGTCGACGACGACGCTTCATTCCGGACGGCGATCGAGCGCCGGCTGAAGCTTGCGGGCTATGAGGTCGTGACCTACGCGACGGCTGAGGATTTGCTCAGTGCCGATCCCGACGACACGCAACCGGGATGCATCCTTCTCGACGTGCGGATTCCCGGGCTGAGCGGGCCGGACCTGCAGGGGCGACTGATCGCCCAGGGGTCGACGCTGCCGATCATCTTTCTAACCGGGCATGCCGACACGCCGACCACGGTGCGGGCCATCAAGGCCGGAGCAGAGGATTTTCTGACCAAGCCGGTGTCCTCGGAGCAGTTGCTTGACGCGATCGAGCGCGCGCTGGCGCGGCAGAACGCCGCGCATGCGCAGCGCGGCAGGCTCGAGACGTTCCGTACACGCCTCGCGACGTTGACCCAACGCGAACGGCAGGTGTTCGATCTCATCGTGCGCGGCCGGATCAACAAGCAGGTCGCGCATGCACTTGGAACGACCGAGCGCACCGTGAAGGCGCACCGTCACCAGGTGATGGAAAAGATGCAGGTGCAATCGCTCGCCGAACTCGTGTCGCTCGCGGAGCGACTCGGAATGATCGATGCGAACAGCCAGTAGCTGATCGGGCAAAACGCGACGCGATTCCAGGTCACGGTCGAGGGTTGTTCATTCGTCGACATACTGCTCCAGCGTCTTTGCCGGCGCGCCCTCGTAGACGGACGCGAACTGCGCAAGCGGTATCGATGTCGTCAACGCAAGCAGATTGGCATCGACAACTTCTAACGCCAGTACTTTGCCGGACTCCATCTCCTTGATCATGGCTGGGTCGGCCACGTCAGCTGCGATGCACGTATTGGTGGCGCACCAATTATAGGGGACCCGACGAGCCGAGCCCTGATCGACCGTCACCTTTGCCGGCTGTTGTAGATACATGCCGACAGGCATGAACAGTTGCAGGCGCACCGTCGGCGAGTCTTCGCGCTCGATTAGGTCTACGCGAAGTGCCGTTTGCCCTGTCGGAAATTTTCCGGTGATCGATGTTCGACAGAGCTTGGGCGCGCCGCCCGCCTTGAAGCAGATCTTCTGCCAGTCACCAAATGTGACGTCCTTGGCTTGGCGCTGGCCTCGCGTTGCAACCTCGGCAGGCTTGTCGGCCTGCGCCATCACCTTCTGCGCGGCGAGGCTGACGACAGCGAGGACCAGGAAACCGGAAAGATAATGAAGAGGGTGAGGCATCGTCGCGACTCCTGAGTTCAGGCTCATTTTTGCGCGTCGAGAAATTTGCTCACGATTGGCGACCAGATCGGGATCGCGTCCGGTGAGCCGATAAAATAGTGACCCTCGTTGCCGAACGGCGGCATCAAATGGTACTCCGCCTTGCCGCCGGCGGCCGTGAAGGCCGCGTGCATGCGCTTCGACAACTCGGGGCCGAAGAACGTGTCGTTCTCGATGTAGATCCACAGCATCGGTATCCGCGAGGTACGGCCGAAAATCCCCGTCGCCTCGACGAGCTTGTCGGGCGCGCAATTGTTGTTCGGCTTGCCATCAACACGGCCGCCACGTCCGGCGGCGAAAGTGATGATGGCTTTCACTTCCGGCGGGTTCACGCTTGATAATGCTATGGACGCCCAGCCACCGGCGGATTGACCGACGACGATGATGTCCTTTGGAATGATGCGTTTCTCGGCGGTCAGATAGTCGATGATCCAGCGATCGACCTGCGCGACCGCGAGGCCGGCATCGGGGAAATTGGGGTGATCACACTTGCCAATCTTGGAGAAGAACGGACCGTACAGCCCGCGTTCCGGAATATCGATCGCAGCCGCGCCATAACCGGTGCCAACGGGCGCGACCACGAGATAGCCGCGCTTTGCAAACCACTTGGCGGCGTCGCGAAACTCCACCATCGGGAAGAAGCTGCGGTCAGCCATGTTGAGAGAAACGCCGTGGTTCATGATGACGAGCGGGAAGGGGCCGTCGCCGACTGGACGCACGAGATAAGCGAACATCGGCAAGGGCAAGGTCAGCGCCCAGAGTTCTTCCTGGATGCGGATCTCGTCCTCGGCGCGCGCGGGAGCGGCGATGGCGAGGAAGACAAGGATCGCTCCCACGAGCGCGCGGAGGACTACGGACAGGGGACGCATTACGATCTCCGTCATCCCGAATAGGTAGCCGCGACCACGATCGGGCCGAGCACGGTCAGCACGACGTTTCCGACCGCATAAGGCACGGCGACGCCGAGCACCGGCGTCTGGCTCTCGGCAATGTCGCAGGCGCCGGTCACGGCGGCGTCGACTGTCATGGCGCCCGCCAGCGCGCCGCAGGTCACCACGGGGTTCATCCGCAGGACGTAGTATGCGACCAGCGTTCCGACTGTGAGCGGGACCAGTGTGACAACGATGCCCATGCCGACGAGCAGCAGGCCATGGGCCTGGATCGCGGACCATGCTGCAAGGCCATTGCCGAGCCCGATCGCGGCGATGAAGCCGCCGAGGCCTAGATCGCTCAGGGTCTGCTGCGCTGCCGGCGGCATTGCGCCGAAGGTGGGATTGCGCGAGCGAATCCAGCCGCAGACGAGGCCGGCAACGAGCGCGCCGCCTCCGCCGCCGAGCGTCAGCGCAACGCCGCCGACCTTGAAGCTGGCGAGACCGGCCAGAAGGCCGACAGCGATGCCGGCGGCGACGAACGCGATATCGGTACGATCGCTGGTGTTCAGGGCGTGACCGACTTGCGCTGTCGCGCGCGCGATATTGCTGCTGCTGCCGACCAGCGTCATGACGTCGCCGACATAGACGCGCGTGTCGGGGCTGAGTGGCACTTCGCGGCCCATCCGGGTCAGCGCGCGCAGGAAGACGCCACGCGCATCGGCGCCGACGATGTCGGCAACCTCGCGGATCGACCGGCCATGCAGCTTGCGATTTTCCACGAGCACGTCGATGACGTTGCCAGGGAGGCCGCGCAGCAGCTGGTCGGCGTCGATTTCGGCACCGATGATCGGCTTTGCCGCGACGATCGACGCGGTTGGGCCGGTGAGGACGATGTCGTCACCATTTTCAAGAATGGCGTCGGGCTGGGGAGTGATGTCGGCGCCACCACGGACGATCCGCTCGACGACCGTGCGGCTGCCAACCTCGGCCTCGATGGCCAGGACGGTGCGACCGGCGGCAGTCGAGACCCGATAGGCCCGCGCCTGGAATTTGCGATAGGACAGGTTCTCCGCCTTCGCGGGTGAGCCGCCGGCAAGCTCCGCTTCCAGTTTCGCCGCCTCTGACTTGAGGTTAATTCCCATCAGCCGCGGCGCGACGAAGGGCACGAACAGCAGCGTGAGGATGTAGCCAAGCACGTAAGTCACGGCATAGCCGGCGGCGATATTGGCTTCCTGTTGCTTCAGGACGTCGGCGGCGAGGCCGAGCTGCGCCATCGCGCCCGATGCGGTGCCGATGACGGAGGATTGGGTCAGCGCACCGGCGGTGAGGCCTGCGGCCGTGCCGGTATCAAGCTTGAACAGATGGGCGAAGATCAGCACGAGCACGAGGCCCGTGCCGCCGATCACCAGCGCCAGCACAACTTGCGCCAGTGTTCGGATGCTCAGGGAGGCGAAGAACTCTGGCCCCGACCGGTAGCCGATCGTGAAGACGAACAGGCTGAACAGGATCGCGCGGAGGATCGGCGGGAAGGAAAAGCTGCCGAGCTGCCCGATCAGGACGGCCACGATCAGGATGCAGGCGGTGGTGCCGATCGAGAAGCCGCTGATCTTGATGCGGCCGAGAGTGGTGCCGATCGCAATTGCCAGCAACAGGAAAATTTCCGGAGCGGTGGAGATCATCCACCTGACGGTTTCCATGGTCGAACTCCCCTGGGGGCGCTTTCGCGCGATTTGATTTGTGGCGTGGGAAGTTTGCTTGATCCAGATCAAGCTCTGGCGGTGACGCGACGACGCCTATGGCGGCATGAAGAGCGTGTGTCCGGTATTGCCGACATGAGTACCCTCGACGTCGCTGCCGGCGCGATCCGCCGCCATGAGACCGTCGAGGTTGTTTTGCTGCTGGCATTCGCCGGCGGTTTTATCGATGCGTATACCTGGATCATCCACGGGGTGCTGGCCAACGCTCAGACCGCCAATGTGGTCTTTCTCTGGGTTTATGCGATGTCCGGAGACTGGGCGCAGGCATTTCATTTCGTGCCGCCGATTCTGGCCTTCACAGTCGGCATCGTGATTGCGGCCTGGCTGCGCCACATCGCCGGCGATCGCGCCAGCACGCTCAGCGTTCTGCTCGAGATTGTTTTTCTGATCGTGATCGGAATCCTCCACAACCGGCTGCCGGAGCTTGCCGGAACCTTTGGCATTTCGATGGTTGCAGCGATACAGGCGGCAATTTTTGTCAAGGTTGAGGGTACGGTTTGCAGCACGGTGATGATCACGGGTAACATGCGTCAGATTGTCGAAAGCATCTTCGCTGTCGTCTATGGAAGTGCGCGATCCGGCACGCTGCGGAAAGCGGCCGTCTATTTTGGGCTATGCGCGGTGTTTGGTTGCGGTGCCGCCGTCGGCGCGTTTGCTACCAAGACCATTCCCGATCTCGCGCTCGGTATTCCCGTGATAGCGCTGCTCTTCGTCCTGTTGCGCTGCGAAACGGCACCACGCGAGGCGCCCAAATGAACTCGCCTTCTGAACCGAACTGGACGCGTTTCTTTCCACCGGCCGGCTGGCTCGCGACCTATCGGCGCGAATGGTTGCCATCCGACGCCGTCGCCGGCGTCACGCTTGCGGCCTATGCCATTCCAGTCTCGCTGGCCTATGCGGCGCTTGCCGGCTTGCAGCCGCAGATCGGTGTCTACGGCTACATGCTCGGCGGCATTGGCTATGCCCTGCTTGGTGCGTCACGGCAGCTGGCGATCGGTCCGACCTCGGCGATCTCGCTGATGATCGCCGCGACCGTCGGCGCGCTGGCCGGCGGCGATGCCGTGAAGTATGCACAGATCGCCAGTCTCGCGGCCTTCAGCGTTGCCGTGCTGTGCTTCATCGCCTGGCTGTTCAGGCTCAGCGTGCTCGTCCGCCTCGTCAGCGACAGCATTCTGGTTGGCTTCAAGGCCGGCGCGGGACTCACCATCATCATGAGCCAGTTGCCGAGCCTGTTCGGCGTCGCCGGCGGCGGTCACAATTTTTTTGACCGCGCCTTCAGGCTGATCGGACAACTCGGCCATCTCGATCCGCTCGTTCTGGCGATCGGCGCGGTCGCGCTGTTGCTGCTCCTGCTCGGCGAACGGCGGCTGCCCGGCAAACCGGTCGGCATCAGCATCGTGGCACTGGCGATCGTGGTGGCGACGGTCTTCGGCTTCCCCGGTCTCGGTGTGCCCGTTACCGGGAAGATACCAGAGGGGTTGCCGGCGCTTGGGATGCCGACCTTCGGGCTGCTGGAGTTCGACGACCTGTTTCCGCTCGCCGCCGGCTGCGTGCTGCTGGCTTATATCGAAGGCGTCTCGGCGGCCCGGAGCTTTGCCGCCAAGCACGGCTATCCTCTCGACGTCCGGCAGGAGTTTTTGGGGTTGGGTGCCGCGAATCTCGCCGCAGCCTTCGGCCACGGCTATCCCGTCGCCGGCGGCCTGTCGCAATCCGCCGTCAATGACAGCGCTGGTGCGCGAACACCTCTGGCGCTGGTGATCTGTTCGGTGACGCTCGGGCTTTGTCTTCTGTTCTTCACGGGGCTACTCACCAATCTGCCCAAGGCCGTGCTGGCGGCGATCGTCTTTGCCGCCGTCTACAAGCTGGTCGATATCCGCGCGCTGGTGCGGATGTGGCAGGTCAGCCGGATCGATTTCTACGCAGCCTCGATCGCCCTGATCTCCGTGTTGCTGCTCGGCATCCTCCAGGGCGTCCTGCTGGCATCGATCGCATCGATCTTCCTGCTGCTGGCGCGGGCGTCGCGGCCGAACGTCGCGTTCCTCGGCCGCTTGCCCGGCAGCGGCCGCTATTCCGACAGCGCGCGGCACGCGGACGTCGAGCCGCTGGTCGGAATCATCGCGTTCCGCCCCGAAGCCTCGCTGCTCTACATCAATGCCGAGACGATTCTGGATGCGGTCCTGACCGTGCTCAGGAACTCGCCGGGTATCCATCTGGTCGCCTGCGACCTCTCGGCGTCGCCTTATATCGATCTCGCGGGCGCGCGCATGCTGCACGACCTCCATGACGAACTGGCGTCGCGCCGGGTCACCCTCTGCATCGTTGGCGCACATGCACAACTCCGTGACCTCCTGCGCGCCGAGGGGCTCGGGGAGAAGACCGACAGCGGCCAATGGCTGCGCTCGCTCGACAGCGTTCTCGGTGACGACAAGGCCGATCCGGCTCAGCGAACGGCCTGACCTGATGTGTTGCGATGCGAATAGCGACGCTCGGCGCTCCAGAATGCGCGCGACCGTTGACTTGGATCAATGGAGCGATCGGCGCTGAAAGCACCATCCCGCATCACTTTTCGCCCCAAGGATCGGGAGAGACGCATGGCCAAGGATACCAAGACCGCACAGAAGCGCATCGACCAGTTCTTTTCCGGGCCAGGCGCGCGCGCCGACGACTGGCGTGATCTGGTCGAGGCCGGAAAGGTGTGGGCCCGCGGCGGCAATCGGGCGGCCTATGACGCGGCGCTGGCCAGCCTATCGGTCACTGAAGAATTCCACGGTTATCCCGGTCTGCAGTTGATGGCGGCGCTGCGTGAAGCAGCCTCAAGCGGCGATGCGGCCGCCTCGCTGTCGCTTGCGACTCGCATCACCCAGGCGCTGGCGACGCGATCCTTCCGTCAGCATGCCGGCGACTGGAGTGCAAAGGACGATGGCAATGGCGACACGCCCGAACTGGTGTCGCCCACCTTTACCGGGCAAAAGGGACGTCGGCCCTATTTCGAGACCCTGATCGTCACTGGCGTGTCATCCAGCCAGTGGCCGGCGCTGGCGGCCGAATGGCGCAAGCTGCGACGCCCCGAAGATGGCTTCATCTATGAGCCCGTTATCGTCGGCAGTCTCGAGGACGCGTTCTGCGCGACCATGCTCAATCCCAACCTCGGGGCCGTCGTGATCAACGAGGGCTTTGGCCTCCGTTCGCGGCACGATGCGCCGGTTCTTCGTTCGATGACGGCAGCAGCCGGCCTCAAGGACGAATCCGACGCTTCCGCGCTGCGGCTTGCTCAGATCATCAAGCGCGTCAGGCCTGAGCTCGATCTCTACATGATCTCGAACCGCGACGTCGAGGACCTGGCCGGCAATCCCGAGGCCAACGTCGTTCGCCGCATCTTCTACTCGGTGGAAGAGCTGCTGGAGCTGCATCTGTCGATCCTCGAAGGCATTCAGGATCGCTACGATACGCCGTTCTTCGACAATCTGAAGAAATACGCGCAGCGTCCGATCGGGACGTTCCACGCGCTGCCGATCGCCCGCGGCAAGTCGATCTTCAAGTCCGACTGGATCCGCGACATGGGCGAGTTCTACGGCCCGAACCTGTTCTTGGCCGAGAGCAGCGCCACCACCGGCGGTCTCGACAGCATGCTGGAGCCGACCGGAAACATCAAGAAGGCGCAGGAGAAGGCGGCGAGGGCGCTCGGTGCGGATCGCGTGTTCTTCGTCACGAACGGCACCTCGACCTCGAACAAGATGGCGGTGCAGGCGCTGCTTGCGCCTGGCGATATCGCGATCGTCGATCGCAACTGCCACAAGTCGCACCATTACGGCATGGTGCTCGCCGGCGCGCAGCCGCTCTACGTCGAAGCCTTCCCGATGACGGAATATTCGATGTACGGCGCGGTGCCGCTGAAGACGATCAAGCAGGCGCTGCTCAATGCCAAGGCCGAGGGCCGGCTCGATCGCGTCAAGATGCTGGACCTGACCAACTGCACCTTCGACGGCCACATCTACAACACCCGCCGGGTGATGGAGGAATGCCTGGCCATCAAGCCGGACCTGATCTTCCTGTGGGATGAGGCCTGGTTCGGCTTCGCGCGCTTCTCGCCGTTCCTGCGTCGCCGTACGGGCCTCGGTGCTGCCAACGAGATCGAAGCGTGGATGCATGACCCGAAGTCGGTCGAGGCCTATGAGAAGCAACAGGCTCAGCTCGGCAAGGAGCCATCGAACGAGACATTGCTCAACACGAGGCTGATCCCCGATCCCCGCAAGATTCGTCTGCGCGTCTACCAGACGAACTCGACCCACAAGTCGATGTCGGCGATCCGGCAGGGCTCGATGCTGTCGGTCAAGGATGTCGAATTCCACACGGTTGAGCAGCAGTTCAAGGAGGCCGTGTTCACCCACGCCTCCACCAGCCCGAACCAGCAGCTCATCGCCAGCCTCGATATTTCGCGGCGGCAGATGGAGCTGGAGGGCTATGGCCTCGTCGCCAACGCGATCGAGATCGCCTTCGCGATACGTCAGGCGATCAACAATAATCCGCTGCTGTCGAAATATTTCCGTGTCCTGGGTGCCGACGTGATGGTGCCCGCCCAATATCGCCAGAGCGGATTCACCGACTATCTGGCCGATGGGGTGAACTGGGCGACTACGCTGAAGAGCCTCGACGATGACGAGTTCTGCCTCGATCCGACCCGCATGACGCTGGTGTGCGGCATGGCCGGCTTCGACGGTACGCAGTTCAAGGGCATTCTGGCCAACGAGTACAATATCCAGGTCAACAAGACTTCGCGTAACTCGGTCCTGGTCCAGTCCAACATCAACAACACCCGCAGCGACGTCGCGCACCTTCTCCGCGTCCTGGCCGAGATCGCGGGCGAAATCGATCGCGGGCTGACCCAGGGCGGCGAAAATGCGCGCAAGACGTTCGCGGCACGGGTCAAGAGCCTGATGACGGACGTGCCTGATCTGCCGAACTTCTCGCATTTCCATCCGGCGTTCCGCAGCGATTCCGGTGACAAGACCAACGAGGGCGACATCCGCACCGGCTTCTATGCCGCCTATGACGTGGCGGGCTGCGAGCACCTCCGGCTCAACGATCCCGAGATCGACCGACGGCTGAAGGCTGGGCCCGAGCTGGTCTCGGCGAACTTCGTGATCCCGTATCCGCCTGGCTTCCCGATCATGGTGCCGGGCCAGGTCATTACCCAGGAAACCATCGACTTCATGCGCAAGCTCGATGTGAAGGAAATCCATGGCTACGACGCGAAGGAAGGGCTGAAGCTCGTGCGCACCGAAGCCCTGGCGAAGCTCGGCCGGCCGAAGCCCGGTGCGTCGCCGAAGCTCAAGGCCGCGTCATAGGTTGAAGGGGGACCAACATGCAGGCGTTTTTCACATTTCTGCAGCAAAATCCGTATCTGCTGCTGTTCTTCGTCGTCGGTCTCGCCGTCTATATCGGCCGGGCCAGCATCAAGGGCTATGGCCTCGGCATGGTTGCCGGCGCCATCGTGGTCGGCGCAGGCCTGTCGGTCTGGTCATCGACCTACGGCGTGAAGCTTGAGCTGAACAATTTTGCCAAGAGCCTGTTCTACTATCTCTTCATGTACGGTGTCGGACTGCGCGTCGGGCCGTCCTTCATCAACAGCCTGAAGGGGGACGGCCTCAAGTTCTGCGTGCTTGCGTTGGTGTCGAGCATCATCGGCCTTGCTCTCGTTGTCCTTGGCGCCAAGATCTTCGATCTGCCCGTCGGCGCTGCCGGCGGCATGCTCGCGGGTTCGCAGACCATGTCGGCGGCGATCGGTTCGGCCGAGCAGGCGATCACCTCCGGTGTCGTCAAGCTCCCGGAGGGGATGAAGCCCGAGCAGGCTTCCGGCATGATCGCGCTGTCCTACGGCATCACCTACATCTGGGGTACCGTCGGCATCATCCTGATCTGCAAATATCTGCCGCGCTGGTGGGGTGTCGACGCCAAGGCGGCCGCGAAGCAGTATGAGCAGGAATTCGGCGTCAAGGATCTCGAGGGCGGTGGCCTGACCGGCTATCGTCAGTTTGGACTTCGCGCCTACCGGCTGGAAAACCCGGCAATGGCCGGTGTCAGCATTGCGAAATTCCGCGCAATGAATCCGGAATACCGGATCGTCAATGTTGGGCGCAATGGTGAGCCGCAAGGAGCCGATCCGGATTTCGTGCTGCAAAAGGGCGATGTCGTCGCGCTGGGCGGCTCGACGGAGAGCCTGACCGACAAGATGGGCCTGATCGGCCCGGAGGTCGCGGATGCCAAGACGCTGGGCATTCCCATGGACCAGGCGGACATCCTCATCACCAACAAGGAAATGGTGGGGAGGACGTTCGAGTCCTTCCGCGACACCGCGATCGCCGGCCAGTTGCAGGTCACCAAGGTCGAGCGCGGCGGCGTGCAGATTCCGGCCGGCCTCAAGACCAAGCTGGAACGGATGGACATCGTGTCCGTGGTCGGCCTCAAGGGCGCGGTCAACGAACTCGGCGAGATGTGGGGCCGCATTGCGCGGACCAATACCTCGACCGATCTTCTGACGCTCGCGGTCGGCATGATACTCGGCTTCCTGATCGGCATGATCGACTTCCCGGCCTTCGGCGCCAGGGTTGGCCTCGGCAATGCCGGCGGTCTGCTGTTATCGGGCGTGATCGTCTCGTCGATCGTGTCGCGGCTCCGCTTTTTCGGCAATACGCCGAACGCGGCCCGCAACGTGCTCGAGGATCTCGGTCTTGTCGTGTTCGTTGCCATCGTCGGCGTCAATGCGGGTGCGGGCCTGCTGTCGCAGCTCACGGGTGCGATTGCGCTGAAGATCTTCATCGTCGGCTTCATCGCCTGCACGATCCCGCCGTTCATCGTCTGGGCGATCGGCTTCCACGTCTTCAAGATCAACCCGGCCGTGCTGATGGGTGGCGTCGCCGGTGCGCGGTCGCACTCCGGCCCGTGCCGTGAGGCCGCGGTCGAGATCCAGAGCTCGGTGCCCTGGATCGGATTCCCGGTCGGCTACGCCGTCTCGGGCATCCTGTTGACGATCTTCGGCTACTTCGCAATGCTGCTGGCGCAGTAAACAAAGGGGAAGAACGCTATGAGGAAATTGACTATCGCCGCCGCAACTGTCGCCTTGCTTGCTACTGTCGCCGGTTTCAGTGCGCCGTCGCGTGCTGACACCGGCCAGGTCGCCATCGTCTTCACCAAGGGCGGCTTCATCGTCGGCGTCGGCGGTGGGGAGGGCGTTCTGCTCTACCGGGGCCACAAATATCCCTTCACCGTTTCCGGGATGAGCGTCGGCTTCACGATCGGTGCCTCGACCACCAAGCTGACAGGCCGCGCACTCAATCTCAACGGACCGCAATCGCTTGAAGGGTCTTACGCTGCAGGTGGCGCAGGTGCGGCGGTTGCCGCGGGCGCCGGCGCCGTTCAATTGCAGAACGGCAATGGCGTGATCCTTCAACTCAGCGGAGCGAAGGTCGGAGCGGAAGTGTCTGCTGCTGTTGGTGGCGTCACAATCCGGCTGAAATAGAACAGGGAACGAGACTCACAAAAACGGGCTGCGTCACCGCAGCCCGTTTTTCATTTGAAAATTCCGAGATTCAGTATCGCTCTTCGACAAACTTCAGTCCGCGCAGGCTTGCCTGGTCGTTGTAGCGTCCCTTGTGCGTCCGCTTCGGCAGCAGGACCTTCTCCCGCTTGACCTTCTTGTAGGGGATTCTCTGCAGGATGTGCGAGATGATGTTCAGCCGTGCACGCCGCTTGTCGTCGGAACGGATCAGCCGCCACGGCGCATGCTTTGTGTCCGTCGCTTCGAACATCATGTCGCGCGCACGGGAGTAATCGTACCAGCGTCCAAAGGACTCGGTATCCATCGGGCTCAGCTTCCACTGGCGCAGCGGATCCTCGATGCGTGCCTTGAAGCGGAGCTCCTGCTCTTCCATCCCGACCTCGAGCCACAGCTTGATCAGGATGATACCGGCGTCGACGGCGAATTTCTCGACCAACGGACAGAGCTCGAGGAAGCGCTTGTGTTCGTTCGGCGAGCAGAAGCCCATGACATATTCCACGCCGGCACGGTTGTACCAGCTGCGATCGAAGATCACGATCTCACCGCCGGCCGGGTATTGCTCGATATAGCGCTGCAGGAATAGCTGGGACTTTTGCCGGTCGGAGGGGGCGGGCAGGGCGCAGACACGGAAGACGCGCGGGCTGACCTTCTCGGTCAATGCCTTGATCGTCCCACCCTTGCCGGCGGCGTCGCGCCCCTCGAAGATGATGATCACCTTCAATTTCTGCGCCTTGACCCACTCCTGGAGGTGGCACAGCTCGACCTGGAGCTTTCTAAGCTCCTTCTCGTAGTCCTTGCGCTTCATCTTCTCCGCGGGCTCGTCCTTGGCCATGCCGGTCCTTTCACCGTTGCGCTCGTCACTCGTGTTAAATTCACTCGTCCCAGGAAATGGTCACACCGATGTCGCCGGGCATGCCACCGGGGAAATCGATGATCTGGTAGGCGATGCGATATCCTCGCGGCTGGAGGTAGTCCGCCCAGAGCTGGAAGATCTCCTTGGGGATTCCGGTCAGTGTGGTCTCCCAGCCCTTTTCCATCTGGTTGATGGCGCGCCCCTTGTCGGTGCAGAGCGAATTGGGGAAACGATAGACCATCACTTCGGTCAGTCCGTTTCGCACGGCGCGCTGGATGATGGTCGCTGCAAGCTTGATCTTCTCGTCCTCGCTCTTGCCGGAAGGCTTGCTCAGCCGCTCGATCAGCGCGCGTTTTTCGGCCTCGGCTGCCGCGGCGAGACGAACATATTCCTCGGCCTTCTCCGCCTCCTTGAGCGCAGCTTCCTTCCGGATCTGGGTGGCGTTGGGAATGAGATTATCGAGGCCGGACATGGCAGCGGCTCCCTGTGAATATTTCATGCAGCGTTCATAAAACGCTAGGTCTGTCTGGGCCCATTCCCTTGATTCAAATCAAGCAAATTGGGATGGTGGCTGAACACAGTGCGTGCGAGCCCTTTGCCTGGGAGAGACCTTTGAGCGATCAACTAAATCCGATGGCGCCTCACCATCTGCCGTTCTATCTCGCGCCAGGAAACGGTACCGATACGCTGATGGTGGTGATGGGGATCTTCCTGATCGGGACCATCCTCTGGGTTGGCACGCTCTATTGGCGGCTGCACAGCCTCCCGGAGCGGATGGCGCATAAATCACAGAAGCTGCAATTCGAGATCGTGGCGGTGCTCGGTCTGATCTCGTTGTTCACGCATCTGCACATCTTCTGGGTCGCCGGCCTTCTGCTTGCGCTGATCGACATCCCCGATTTTGGAACGCCGCTGCGCAGCATCGCCGATTCCGTCGAGAAGATTGCGGACTCAACGCCCGGACAGGATGACGGGTCGATAGAGACCGGTCCTGCGCCGGCTCCTGCGGACGCTCCGGATGCCGCCAAGAAGGAGCGCACTCATGCTTGAGCTCATGATCTGCTCCCTGGTGACGATCCTGCCGGACTATCTCTACCGGCGTTATGCCCAGGGTAAGCGCTTCGGCAAGGAGATCACCTTCTTCTCGGTCTGGTATGAACTGCGCTGGGGCATCACCGGCTGCCTCATGCTGACGATTTCGCTGATCACCATGATCTTCTATTTCCATCCGGCGACGAACGCAGCGACGCTCTATTATCGAACGGTACCAATCGCGCCCGTCGGCGTGGCTGGCCGCGTAGCCGAGGTGAATGTCGGCTTCAGCGCGGCAGTGAAGAAGGGAGACGTGCTGTTCAAGCTTGACAGCGCGAAGCAGGAATCAGCGCTCGAAACCGCCAAGCGCAAGGTCGCCGAAATCGACGCCAGCTTGCAGACCGCGCAGGCCGACGTAGCCAAGGCGGAAGCGCAAATTGGCGAGGCGAAAGCCAATCTTCAGCAGGCCAAGGATGAACTCGACGTCAAGAGCGAGCTACAGCGCCGCAATCCGGGCATCGTTCCGCAACGCGACATCGAGAAGCTGCAGGTGTTGGTCGATCAGCGTCAATCTGGCGTCGATGCCGCGACCGCCGCGAAACAGTCCGCGAGCCTGCAGGTCTCAACTCTGCTGCCGGCGCAGAAAGCCAGCGCCGAGGCCGCCGTGGCGGAGGCGCAGGTGCTGCTGGACCAGACGATCATCCGGGCCGGCGTCGATGGCAGGGTCGAACAGTTCCTGCTTCGTCCCGGTGACGTGGTCAATCAATTGTTGCGGCCCGCTGGTGTGCTCATTCCGGAGGGCGCCGGCCGCAATGTGCTGCAAGCCGGCTATGGGCAGATTGAGGCAGGCGTCTTGAAGCCTGGAATGGTGGCGGAGGCCGCCTGCATCTCCAAACCCTGGGTGATCATCCCGATGGTGATCACGACCGTGCAGGACTACATCGCGGCCGGACAGTTTCAGGGTGGCCAGCAACTGATTGAGGCGGAGAATGCGCCCAAACCCGGCTCCATTCTGGTGTTCCTCGAGCCACTCTACAAGAACGGTCTCGAGGGCGTGACGCCAGGAAGCAGCTGCATCGTCAACGCCTACACCAGCAATCACGAGGAAATTTCCGCGGAACATACCAGCACCGGCCGGGCGATTGCGCTCCACGTCGTTGACGGCGTCGGCCTCGTGCACGCTCTGCTGCTGCGCATCCAGGCCTTGCTGTTGCCCATCAAGACTCTTGTGCTGAGCGGTCATTGACCGCGCGAAGGGATACGAAATGAATTTGAGACGAACGATTGCGGTGGGCGGGTTGATGTTCGCTTCACTTCTTGTCACCGGTAATCGGGCCGATGCCCTCGATCTCAACGGCCCGTGGGCGACCGACGCAAACAACTGTCCGAAAGTCTTCGAGCGCAAGGGCAGCCAGCTCGGATTCACCGACATGTCGGATGTATTTGGCGGCGGTTTCATCGTTGACGGCGACCAGATCATCGGCAAATTCGCACGCTGCCGGATCAAGGCGCGGAAGGACAACGGGCCTGACGTCAATCTGATCGCATCCTGTGCCACCGACATGATGCTCTCCAGCGTCCAGTTCAGCCTGAGGGAGTTGGATTCCGACAGTCTCGTCCGCTTGTTCCCGGGCATGGAAGACATGGAGATCCGCTATCACCGCTGCCCGGCAAACCCGGGATAATAGTGCCTTCGCTGCAGACTATTGGACCCTCGCAATTCCCGCTAGAATTGCCCCGGAGAGCGGCCGTTTGAAGCCGCCCAGGAGGTGAATGAGTGGGCGCCTGACCATTGGATCGGTGAAACCGTGGCTGGTCTCGGCTGCGCCGCGTCGTTACGCCCTGCTGCTTGCCCTGCTGCTTGCCCTGCTGCTCGCCGCGTGCGTCTTTTCCGCGTCTGTCCGGGCCGACGAGCCGGATTTCACCCCGCGCCGGGAAGCCAAGCGCGTGCTGATACTGCATTCCTTCGGGCGGGAATTCCGACCCTGGAGTGAATATGCGCGCAGCATCAAGGCCGAGCTCGAGCGGCAATCGCCTTGGCCCCTCGACATCCAGGAGCATACGCTGCTGACGGCGCGCTTCAACAACCCTGGCCCGGAAGCCCCCTTCATCGAATATCTCGCTTCACTCTATCAGGGCACGCTGCCCGATATCGTCATCAGCATCGGTGCTCCGGCGGCGCGGTTCGTGCAACGATACCGGAGCAAGCTGTTTCCCGGCACGCCGACGGTGCTGACGGTGGTCGAGCAGCGGCTGGTGAACCGTTTCGACCTCACCGAGGACGACGTCGTTGTGTCGGTTCGCAACGATTTCATGGCGGCCTTCAAAAACATCGTTCAAGTGATGCCGGATACCAGGACGGTCGCCGTGGTGATCGGCGCGTCGCCATTGGAGAAGTACTGGATCGATGAAGTGGCACACGAGCTGAAGCCGCTCGGCGATCGGCTCGCCATCGTCTGGTATTCGGACCTGTCGTTCGAGGAGATCCTGAAGCGGGCGGCGAAGCTTCCGCCGCATACCGTATTGTTCTGGGGCCTGATGTCGGTTGATGCCGCGGGGATCGTCCATGAGGGCGACATCGCACTGCGCAGCCTGCATGCGGTGGCGAACGCGCCGATCTTTTCCTATCAGGAGGCGTTCTTCGGCGGCAGCACGGTCGGCGGCCCGATGCATGCGACCGAGGAGACGACCCGCAAGACCGTCGATGCTGCGATCCGCCTCCTCGGCGGTGAGAAGCCATCCAGTATCAAATACGAGCCGATCGGGTTCGCCGCGCCGAAATACGATTGGCGGGAGCTGCAGCGCTGGGGCATCAGCGAAAGCAATCTGCCCGCCGGAAGCGAGATTGTGTTTCGCGAGCCGACCGTGTGGGAGAGTTATCGCTGGCAGATGCTGCTGATCGCCGCGATCATCCTGGTGCAGGCCGGCCTGATCAGCGGCTTGCTCAGCGAGCGTCATCGACGTCAGGTTGCCGAGGTCGAGTCACGCCAGCGCCTGGCCGAGCTCGCGCACGCCAATCGCTATTCTGCCGTGGGCGAACTGACGACGTCGATCGCCCACGAACTAAACCAGCCGCTCGGCTCCATCCTGACCAATACCGAAACGGCGGAGCTCATGCTCAATGCTGCCACGCCCGATCTCGCCGAAGTCAGGCACATCCTCGCCGACATCAGGCGCGACGACCAGCGCGCAAGCGAGGTGATCCGCCGCCTGCGCAGCGTCCTGAGGAAGAGCCCGTTCGAAATCAGGAATCTCGAGCTCAACGGCACGGTGTTGGAAGCGATCGGGCTGGCGGCTGCAGTTGCCGAGGGACGCGGCATCGCGCTGAGCTATGTGCCTGCCATCTCCGACCTGCCCGTCAAGGGCGATCCGGTTCAGCTCCAGCAGGTCATTCTCAACCTCATCATCAACGCGATGGACGCAATCGCCGATGCGGAGATGAAGAAACGTGAGGTGAGTGTGACGACGTTCCGCGTCGGCAACCAGGCCGAGATCAGGATTTCGGATACCGGCCCCGGCATCGCCGCCGGGGATATCGCAAACGTCTTCAATCCCTTCTTTACGACCAAGCCCGAGGGCATGGGGATGGGGCTCGCAATCGCCAAGACGATTGTCGAGGCCCATCACGGCACGATGGCGGCCGAGAACCTGACGGCGGGCGGGGCGCTGTTCACGGTGAGGCTGCCGATCGTCCGCTAGCAGCCGGAAGCTTGATCTCGAAGCTTGGAATCGGCGTCGCCATTTCTCTTCGCAGTTGCGTCGTGACCGGGACGGACGCGCGGACAGTCGGGTGTGGTGAGTGCGATGAGACGCCGCGAGTTCATATCGCTGATCGCGCAGCGCCAGTGCGCTCGGGCTCACGGTGCCCGGCCGGCTTCTGATGGAGGCCGAACGGATCGAACAGGTCGTCGCGTCGCAACAGCGCGGCGGTGCGATTTCGTTGATCTCGATCAAACAAATCCCTGTTGCCCAGCCCGATGGTCGCGGACGGAAAGCTTTGTGGAGGTCATGATGTTTCGCTGCGGCAAGATCCTGATGGCGCTTGCGCTGGTGGTGACGGTCCCCGCCACTGCGATGGCTCAGGCCACCACACCGGCGGCTCCGGCGACGCCGGCCGCCCCAACGACGCAGGCGCAGCCCGCAGCGCCACCGGCCCCTGCCGCAGAACTCTTGAAGCCGGAGCAGCTCGAGGCTCTGGTCGCGCCGATCGCGCTCTATCCCGACGAACTCCTTGCGAACGTGCTGGCGGCTTCGACCTATCCGCTCGAAGTGGTGCAGGCCGACCGTTGGCTGAAGGAGCGCAAGAGCCTCAAGGGCGATGCGCTGAAGACCGAAGTCGACAAGCAGGCCTGGGACGACAGCATCAAGGCGCTGGCCAGCACGGCCTCCGTTTTGACCATGATGAGCGACCAGCTCGAATGGACCCAAAAGCTCGGTGATGCCTTTCTCGCGCAGCAGCCCGACGTGATGGACGCGATCCAGCGCCTGCGCAACAAGGCCTATGACAACAAGAAGCTGGCCACCACCAAGCAGCAAAAGGTCAGCGTGCAGTCGCAGGAAGGCAAGCAGGTCGTCGTGATCCAGCAGGCCGATCCCGCTGAGATGTATGTGCCGTATTACGATCCGGCGACGGTCTATGGCAGCTGGCCCTATGCGGAGTATCCGCCGTATTATTGGGGGTATCCGTCCTACATCGGCGCGGGCATGGTCGCGGCCGGCATCGCCTTCGGCACGGCTTGGGCGATCGGGCGCTGGGGCAACTACTGGGGCGGCGGCTGCAACTGGGGCAATCGCAACGTCTACGTCAATCACCGCACCACCAACATCAGTGGCGGCTGGCAGCACAATCCGGCGCATCGTGGCGGCGTGCGCTACAACAATGTCAACGTGAACAACCGCTTCGGCAACAACAACGTCAGGGCCGGCGCGTCCGACCGGATGGATTTCCGCGGCCGTGACGGCAACCAGGTGCTGCGCCCGAGCCAGGGTGGCCCAGGAGATCGAGCGGGAGATCGAGCAGGGGATCGCGCCGGCGATCGTGGCGGCCCCGGTGATCGCGGCGGTGCGGGTGATCGTCCAAGTGCAGGGACGCGCGACCGGCCCGGCGGCGGTGATCGTGCTGGAGCCGGCGACCGTGCCAAGGGCGGTGGTGACCGGGCCAAGGGCGGCGGAGATCGTGCCAAGGCCGCAAACCGAGCCGGCGGCGGCGCTGCCGCCAACCGTGGGGGAGGCGGCAATCGCGGCGGCGCCATGAACGTCTCCTCCGGAAGGTCAGCGGCCGCGGCGTCGGCGCGCGGACGGTCGAGCATGGCGAGCATGCCGCGCGGCGGCGGCGGCGGACCGAGCATGGCCGGGCGCGGCGGCGGTGGCGGCATGGCAGCACGCGGCGGCGGCGGTGGCTTCGGGGGCGGTGGAGGTCGCGGTGGTGGTGGCGGCGGTGGCCGGCGCTCCGATATCACGCTGAAGCACGACATCGTCCTGCTCGGCCATCTCTCCAACGGTCTCGGCTACTATCGCTTCGCCTACATTGGCAGCAGCAAGGCCTATGTCGGCGTGATGGCGCAGGAGGTCGAGCAGGTGATGCCCGACGCAGTGACCCGCGACAGCGATGGTTACCTGCGCGTCTACTATGAAAAGCTCGGGCTGACATTCCGCACCTACCGCGACTGGCTCGCCGGCGGCGCGAAGATTCCTGCGGAGGTGATGCCATGATCGGCCTGAAATCGTTCCATCGGGCGATCCTGCCCGGCATCATGACGCTCGCGCTGTCCGGCTTGCCGTCGCTCGCGCAGGAGTCCTACAAATCGCCGGAGGACGCGGCCGCCGCGCTCGCTGCCGCGGTCAAGAGCGGCCCGAAAGACATCCTGAAAGTGCTCGGCAGGGCCGCCGAGGACATCGTCTCCTCGGGCGACGAGGTCGCCGACAACGACATCCGCGCACGCTTCACGTCGATGTACGAAGCCAAGCACGGCATCAAGGCAGAGGGCAACAAGACCGCGATCTTGATGCTGGGACCGGAGGATTTCCCGTTCCCGATTCCGCTGCTCAACACCAAGACTGGCTGGGAGTTCGACACCGCTGAGGGACGGATCGAGGTGCTTCGCCGCCGCATCGGCCGCAACGAGCTCGATGCGATCCAGACCGCGCTCGCTTATGTCGATGCCCAGAACGAATATGCCGACAAGGACCGCGGCGAGGGCGCCGGCGTCTATGCCCAGCGCATCGTCTCGTCAGCCGGCAAGAAGGATGGCCTGTTCTGGCGCGACGACAAGGATCCGAGCCCGCTCGGCGAACTCGCGGCCGAGGCGTCGAGGGAAGGCTACCGCGCCGGCGATGTCGGGCCCGCGCCCTATCACGGCTACTACTTCCACATCCTCAAGGGGCAGGGCCGCGACGCGCCGGGTGGCGCGCTCAACTATATCGTGAAAGGCAAGATGATCGGCGGCTTCGCCATGATCGCCTGGCCGGCGGAGTACGGCAATTCCGGCATCATGACCTTCATGGTCAATCATGCCGGCACCGTCTACCAGAAGGACCTCGGCAAGCGCACCGAGTTCATCGCCGAGCGCACCACGCTGTTCGACCCTGATGAGACCTGGAAGAAGGTCGATGCCGCAAAACCCTGATAGGCGGGTGCGCCTGCTCCGTCTGATCGCAACGCTGCTGCTGGCGCTTGGGCTTGCGGCACCTGCGACACCATCCTTCGCGCAGGCGGCAGGTCATGTCAGGATCAAGATCATCAAGGCCGGCCTTCTGGTCGGCGGCGGCGCTGGCAGCGGAACGCTGGTCTATCGCGGCAAGACCTATCCGATCAAGGTCACCGGTCTGAGCTTCGGCATTACGGCCGGCGCCACGATCGGCCGTCTCGACGGCTGGGCCTCTGATATCCGCGACGTCGGTGACTTCGCCGGCACCTACAGCTCCGTCGGCGGCGGTTTTGCGCTGGTCGGCGGCGTCAACGGCGTCCACCTCCGCAACGAGAAGGGCGTCACGATCGTGCTCCAGGGCCCGAAGGCGGGACTGGAATTGGCAGCCAATCTCAGCACCATCGTGATCTCGTTGAAGTAGCGGGATGCCCCGTAATCGGCCGGGGCCTCTAATCATGGCCGAGGCCCACGTCGCTAACGTGGAATTAATCCGAAAAGCCCACAATTTTAGGCAGTTGTGTAAGTGAGTGCTGCGTAAGGGAGGCGTCGCGAGGACGTTCCGGCGACGGCCTCCTTTTGCTCGCTCATGAGGTCCGCATGACCACGACATCCGAAACGCTGGGCTTCGCCGAGCACCTCGACGCTGCCGCACTTGCAGCCGCAGCATCCGAACCCCATGACGAGCTCGAAGCCTTGGAAACGCCGGCGCCCGGCAAGCGCTCCAGCCGGAAGTCGGTTGTGGCGTTTGCAGTGTGTGCCTTGGCGATCAATGGCGCAGCGGCCATCTATACTTTGCCGTTCGATCTTCCGTCGCCTGATATCAGCAGCCTGGCCGCACTGCTTCCGAGCCGGGAAGCCGTCGCGCCAAAGCCGGATCCGGTTGTCGCTGCGTTGAAGGAAATCCAGTCGGCCCAGCAGCAGCAGGCTGCCGCGCTGCAGGAGATCAATTCCTCCTTGCAGCAAAACACCGCTCTGCGGCAGCAGGACTCGACGGTCCTCGTGTCTCTCCGACAGAGCATCACGGACGAGAGGGGCGACGTGAAGAAGATATCGCCACAGCTTTCAACGCTGATCGCGAAGATCGACTCGCTGCAAAACACGATGACCTCTGAGGTCACTTCGTCCATTCGAAGGGCGCATGCTCGCTACGGATTGCCCGCAGCGGTGCGCAAGCGGATGCTGCGCGAGTCGAAATCTATCGTGCCCGTATCGATCGGACCCGTGTCTGTTGGGGGCGCTCCGCTGACTGCGCCGGCTACGGTCGCGGCGCCGGAAAGCTGAAAGCATGCGCAGTTAAGGGAGATTTGGTGAGCGCGCTGGGGCTCGAACCCAGGACCCCGTGATTAAAAGTCACGTGCTCTACCGGCTGAGCTACGCGCTCCCATGGCCGCTGATGGCTTGAACTCGCTCGCCATCGTCTTCGGACATTCGAGAAGCATGTCTTGCCGCGACGCTTAGGCCTGCGTCGTGGGGAAAACCGGCTGCTTCCGGATCATGCTTTCGGCCCGCGCTGTGTAGGTGGATGGGGCGCGGAGGTCAATAGCGGGAATAGCTGCCAAATCAAGCGGCGGCAGCGAGGATTTTCTTGCCGATTCCAGCGCTTAGGCCAAGGTTTTCATCCTGATTGGCGAAGTGTCATCCACCTCCAAGACCCCACGACCTTTTAATCACGGGGTCCGAGTGTCCAAATCAGCCCCGTCAGTTCGCCTCCCGCCGCACCTCACTCGGCACCGGCTGGGCATTGCCTGGTGTCGGCAGGGAGACGGGGCGCAAGCCGATCAGCTCGGCAGTGCGGATCGCGCTGTCGCGCCAGAACTGGAACGAGTTGATGCGGCTGAGCTCGAGGATCGCAATCGCAACCGCCGCCAGGAACGGCAAGCTTTGCAGCACCAGGACGCCGGCGAAGATGTAGATCTCGGTGATCTGTCGAAAGCTGTTGGAGGCCACCAGCACGCCGGCACCAACCAGGAGCAGCGTGCCGATCACGGCCTCCCAGAACGCCTGGAACTCGATCGACATCCTGGACAGGCCACCCTTCGAGGTGCGCGCGAACGCGATGTGCTCGGTGATCAGGCCTTGGGCGACCGCGCGCGACACCGTCCATTGCACGCTCATCGCCGCGATCATGGCACCCAGCATCTGGCCGGGTTTGATCGCCACGCGCGCGCGGTACATCGACAGGAAGTGGGCGAGCGAGACGATGAAGGCGCCGATGATCGGCAGCGTCAAAATCTTGTCCGGGATGGCAATGTCGGCGAACGCAACGATCGGCACCCAGACGAGGTTGAGCAGGGCCACGACGACGCCGAGGCTTTCGGCCCCGAGCCAGTTCAGCCAGCCGAGGCCATATTCGCGCTTCTGGTCGGGTGTCAGCCGGCTCCGCCCCGGGAGGAAATGCCGCCAGTGCTTCTTGACGATCTGAAGGCCGCCATAGGCCCAACGGTGACGCTGCTTCTTGAAGGCCTCGTAGGTGTCGGGAAGCAGTCCCTTGCCGTAGCGGTAGCGCGTGTAGTGGGTGGTCCAGCCGAGCTCCTGGATCGCAAGGCCGAGATCCGAGTCCTCGCAGATCGTGTCGGATGACCAGCCGCCGGCCATGTCCATCGCGGCGCGGCGGATCAGGCACATCGTGCCGTGCACGATGACTGCATTGAGCTCGTTGCGCTGAACCATGCCGATGTCGAAGAAGCCGGCATATTCGCCGTTCATGATGTAGTGCATGATCGAGAGGTCGCCGTCGCGGTGCTCCTGCGGCGCCTGGACGAGACCGACGCCGGGATCAGCGAAAGCCGGCACGAGGTCCTTCAGCCAGTCGGGTTCGACGACATAGTCGGCATCGAGGATGCCGATGATCTCAGCATCGGCGGCGGTGCGGTCCATCGCGATGCGCAGCGCGCCTGCCTTGAAACCCTGCACCTTCTCGGCGTTGATGAACTTGAAGCGTTCACCGAGCGCACGGCAGTGATCCTGGATCGGCTGCCAGAACGCGGGGTCGGGCGTGTTGTTGATGATGACGACGCATTCGTAGTTCGGATAATCGAGCCGCGACAGCGCATCGAGCGTCTGCTTCAGCATGTCGACCGGCTCGAAATACGCGGGGATGTGGATCGAGACCTTCGGGTAGTAGTTCTCGGCCGCGTTCTCGATCGGCTTGCCCTTGGCGAGCAATCGCTGCGGCGGCCGGCCGAAGGCCACGGCCGCGATCTCGTCGATGCGCGCCATCGCGATGAGGACAAGAGGCACAAGCAGAATCATGCCGAGCGTCAGCGCGAAGGCCGAGCCGAAGATGAAATAGTGTCCGTTCCAGAACGCGAACACGGTCGCGGCCCAGGCGCCGACACCGTTAGCGGCAGCCGACAGCAAGAACACCTGTTTTGCAGTCGGTTGCTCCAGTCGGAGGATCGGCAGTGACAAGAGGATGCCGACCAGCAGCGCGATCGTCATCAGCTTCCAATAATCGGGATTTTCGACCGGGCCGGTCCAGGCGAATTTCGGCTCGCGGTTGGCGTTGAGGATGCCCCAGTAGGGACCGACGCCGCCCTCAAAATACTTCCAGGGCTGATCGATCGCTTCGACGATGTTGTAGTCCATGCCAAGCGCTTCGGCGCGCGTGACGAAGTTGCGTAAGGTGAGGGCCTGCTGGAACGGGCCGGGGTCTGCGTTGCGCAGATTATATCCGGCGCTCGGCCAGCCGAACTCGGCGATGACGATCCGCTTGCCCGGGAACTGATTGCGCAAAAGGTTGTAGCGGTCGACGGCCTGGTCGACCGCCTGGTCCGAGCGGAAATTTTCCCAGTAGGGCAGGACGTGCGCGGCGATGAAATCGACGTTGGAGCCGAGGTCGGGATTGTCGCGCCAGATGTTCCAGATCTCGCCGGTGGTGACGGGCACGCGCACCGCGCTCTTCACCCGCTTGATCATCTCGATAAGGTCTTCGACCTTCTGCTCGCCGCGGTAGATCACCTCGTTGCCGACGACGACACCGTTGACGTTGCTGTTCTTGCGGGCGAGCTCGATCGCGGCCTTGATCTCGCGCTCGTTACGGTCGGGGTCCTTGTCGATCCAGGCGCCGACCGTGACCTTCAGGCCGAACTCGGCTGCGATCGGGGGCACCAGTTCCACGCCACCGGTCGACGAATAGAGGCGGATCGCGCGCGTCATGGTCGACAGCGTCTTCAGGTCGGCGCGGATTTTCTCGACGGTCGGGATGTTGTCGATGTCAGGGTGGGCCGAGCCTTCGAAAGGCGCGTAGGAAACACTCGGCAACAGGCCCTTGAAATCGGGCGCCGGTTCCTTGTCGCGCAGGACTCCCCAAAGGCCGGCGTGGAGCACGGACACAAGCAACAGAACGGCGGCGACAACGCGCATCGCGGCTAAACCAAAAGGGGCTGAGGGAGCAGGGAAGCGGACCCGACCCCGAGATCCGACCAAGTCCGCGGCAACTGGAGCATACCTCTGCCGCGCGGTTTCACAACTGTCATGACCTCATGTCCTTATGAGGGCATGGCAATTTTTGGAAGCGTGGCAGTGCCAACCGCCTCTATCGCCGACCGTTCCTGAACGGAGGCTGAAGCCGGCCTGCGGCTATTTGGACGGGGCCGGCGTCGGACTGGCTGCGGGCGAGGGGCTCGCCGCCGGCTGCGGCTGTGCGGCGCCGGCGGCCGGTGCGGGCGACGGGGCAGCGGCGGTTGTCTGCTGCGGCTGCGCAGCAGGGTTGATCCAGCAGGCCTGGGTCAGATTATTCAGGCTGTTCGGAACCTTGTCGTCGATCTGGGTGAGGAAGCGGGTCAGGCATCGGAACGCGGCCTGGATGTGACCGCCGGGGCAGCCGAAGCGGTCGTAAAGATCGATGTGGCGGAAGGCGGTATCGAGGTCGTCCCTATACATCAGCTGAACCGCGCGACGGCCGAGCCAGACGCATTCAGGGTTGCCGGCCGGACCATTAACGGCGCGGGCAGCTTCGGCGAACTCGTCGATCCGCTTTTGGTTCTGGTTCTGATTGGCTTCCTTGGCGGCATCGGCGGGCTGGGCGGCGGCCTTGCCCTGTTCAGGTGCTGGTGAGCCGCTCTGGGCGGAGGCGCCCCCAAGGCTGACCAGGAGGACAAGGGAGGAGACGGCCAAACTGGCGGCGAACTGCCGCAGGACCGCATTTCTTAACTCGAACACCCGTCGCCGCATGAATTCCCCAATATCTCAGCCGTCCGTCCGCGGGGGAGGACCTCGCGAACGCCGCCGTGATGGCGTCCAAATGGGTCTCCAATGCGGCGGAAAAGTCCCGCAAAATCCATTGACCTGTATTTGGATTTTTGTCCAGCAAAGTCACGATCCTAGGGCCCGGTCGAACGGCCGCAGCCCAATTCGTCGGGGAGAGGTGCGGCCAAGGCGCGTCACCCCCTTGGCAGATGGCGTGCTAGCAGGTAATCGACGGACCCTTCGCGGAGGACGGAACCAATTTCTCTTCGTACGCCACTGGCGCTCCTGCTCGTTTCCCTGGGTGCGATTGCTGCCGTGTGGTGGTGGCTTGCCACGCCGATCGTGCTCGCGCGCGCTCCCATCGATCCCAATGACAAGGTCCAATGCGTCTCCTACGCCCCGTTCCGCGGTGAGCAGACGCCGTTGAACGCCTGGACCCATATCGAAGCGGACCAGATCGAGCAGGACCTGCGCCAGCTCAAGCAGATCACCGACTGTGTCCGCACTTATTCGATCGAGAACGGGCTCGATCAGGTGCCTTCGGTCGCGGCCAAGGTCGGCGGGCTGAAGGTGATCCAGGGTATCTGGCTCGGCAGCAATCGCGCCAAGAACTTTGAGCAAGTGTCGACCGCTGTCCGCCTGACCAAGGAATTTCCCGACACCATCTCCGCTCTCGTCGTCGGCAACGAGGTGCTTCTGCGCGGAGAGATGACGACGCAGGATCTCACCGCGATCATCCGTTCGGTGAAGGCGCAGGTCAGCGTGCCCGTGACCTATGCCGACGTCTGGGAATACTGGCTGAAGAACCGCGAGGTCTATGACGCCGTCGACTTTGTCACGATTCACATCTTGCCGTATTGGGAGGATATGCCGGTGAAGGCGAAATTCGCCTCTGCCCATGTCGAGGCGATCCGCGAGCGGATGGCGGTGGCATTCCCCGGCAAGGAGATACTGATCGGCGAGACCGGCTGGCCGAGCGAGGGTCGTATGCGCGAAGGCGCGCTGCCGTCACGGGCCAACCAGGCCCGCGTCGTCTCGGAAATCCTGGCACTGGCGAAGTCGCAGAAGTTTCGCGTCAATCTGATCGAGGCCTATGACCAACCGTGGAAGCGGCGGCTCGAAGGCACCGTCGGTGGCTATTGGGGCCTGATCGATTCCGTGCGGCGTCAGCTGAAATATCCGCCGGGCGAGCCGATCAGCAATTTCCCGTTCTGGAAATGGTACATGGGCGCCGGCATGGTCCTCAGCGTGCTGGTGTTCGCGGTCGCCGGCATCACCCTGCGCCGCCGGCCCTGGACGCCGCGCGTCTCGGCCTGGCTCGGCGTCGGCATCTCCGCGACATCGGCGGGCATCCTGCTCGGGATCGCCGCCGACAAGATGTATTACGAAAGCTATGGCTGGGGTGGTTGGCTGCAATGGGGCCTGCTGCTGCTCGCCGGCATCTTGTCGCCGATCTTCTGCGCGCAGGCGCTCGTCATCGGCCGCAGTCTGCCGACCTTCCTCGACCTGCTCGGTCCGCGCGAAGGCCGGAAATGGTCAAAGCTCTCCGCCGTGCTTTGCCTGACCCTCGCCGTGACGGCGGTGATCGCCGCCGAGACCGCGCTCGGCTTCGTGTTCGATCCGCGCTATCGCGACTTTCCCTATGCCTCGCTGACGATGGCGGTGGTGCCGTTCGCGCTGTTGATGCTGAACCGGCCGCAGATCGGCGTGCGTCCGATCGCGGAGGCCGTGTTCGGAGGATTGTTGGCGCTGTCGGCGGCCTACATCCTTCTGAACGAAGGCCGCGTCAACTGGCAGGCGATGTGGACTTGCGCAATCTATCTGTTGTTTGCGCTCACGCTGTGGCGGGCGCGGGCCGAGCAAAGCCAAGGATGAGCAGGCCGATCGCAAGGCCCGCCAGCGCGATGTTGTAGAGGACGATGCCGAGGCCGGCTGCGACCACGCCGAGCGTGAGCAGGACGATCGAAGGCCGCATCAGGTTCAGCGCTGCGATCACCAGTGCGACGATGCCGAACACCGAGTTCTTGAACAGCGACGTCGACACCGAGCGCGCTTTGCAGATCATGGTCTGCAAGCCGGCATCGCATGCGAGCGCCACCTGCGAGAACTCGACCGCGAAATAGCGCACATAAAGCGCCCAGCCGACGGTCACAAAACCAACGACGATGAGGAACTGAACCTGATAGGGCGTGAGACGAAACGGCTTCTTTGTCATGCCGGCAATATGGTCGGGATGGCGGAAGGGAGCAACAGGGGCGGAGCATTTTTACACGGGAGCCCCCGCGTGACTCGTTGCACTCCTTGACCGCAGGCCGTGTGCTCCGGAACCGTCTGCACTGCCATCCAGCTCAGCCAGTTGCCTACAGCTTCTTGAGGAGCGCGCTTCAGGCGAGACGCCCGACTTTTCCAGCAAACCCTCTGATTGCCCTATCGTCTGAAGAACGACGATATCGTCGAACTTGCCGACGCCGTCTCAGGCTTGGCCTGAGCAGCCGGTTGAGGCGGGGGTGCAGGTGCCGGCTCCTCGCGCCTTGACGAGCGCCTGGAGTAGCTGCGGCGATGCTTCTCGGGCTTGGCGACGGGCGCGGGCGCAGGGGTGGCTTCAGCTTGCGGTACCGCGTCCTGGGTCTTTTCCGGGTTCGTGTCCTGGTGCTTGTCCTGGTTCTTGTCCGAATGCTTGTCCTGGGCCTTCTCCGAGCCGCCACGCATCGACAGGCGCTGGCCGTCGAACACCGTTGTCTCGCAATGGCGGTCGTTCTCGGCAAGGCCTGCGCAGAGCTTTGCAGCGGCCGCGGCATTGATCAGGGGGCCGGCCCCCAGGCGGAGCTGCATGCCGAGGCCGTTATTGCCTTCCTTGATCATGATGATCGGCCGTAGCGCGCCGACCTCCGGATGGGACTTGCTCAGGCCGCGCCAGAGCGCACGCAGGCCGTCGACCGAGTTCGCACTGCCGAGATCGATGGCAAAGCGCGTCTGCTGGACTGCGATTGCGGGAGACTCGGGTTCGGTCGCCTCGGGCGGCTTGGCTGGTGCTGCGGCGACTTCGGTGAGCGCAGGCGTCGCGTCGGGCTTCGTCTCGGCAGCCTTCTCAGTCGATTCCGGCTGGATCAGTTTCGACGCGGCCGGATCCGGCGGCGCCATGATGGATTTCGGTGGCACCAGCGGAAGGATCGGGATCGCCGAGGTCGTCGCTGGCGACTGTGGAACGAGCGAGGCGGCAGAGGCCATTTGCGGCGCGCTCGATTGATCTTTCGCGGACTCTTTCGAGCTGTCCTTGGTGTCCTTGCCGGCATTTCCGCGCGGCTTGTCGACCAGCGAAGCGGCAGTCGATGCGACCGGTGCGACCTCCGGTGCCGGCGTCGAGGGCTGTGCGGCAGCGACGGGCACGTCCTGCGGCTTCGAGGCCGGCGTTTGCTGCGATGTCGCGTTCTGCTTGGCGATGGCGCCGGTGACGGAATCGAGCCCCTGTTCGAGCACCGTGACGCGCGAATAGAGCCTGTCGCGATCGGTGTTCAGCGTGTCGATGGCGGAGGCGAGGCGACGGGATTCGAGCTGGCTTTCCTTGGTCAGTACCTGGAGCTGGTCGGATTGGCGGGCGAGATCGGCGGAGGCGACCTGGTCGCGCCGCCAGCCGAGCTGGGCCTGGTTGGCCATCACGGCAACCACGACGGCGCCGACGGCGGTCACGCCCCAGGTGCCCAGGCGCCAAAGCATGCGGCGATCGAACGCGCTTTCCTCGGCCAAAAGTCCGGAGAACAGCCCCCCGGTCTCCTTGTCGCCGAACGCATCCGCCAGTGGGTCGGAATCCTTTGCCATGAACGTCGACTGCCCAGCCCTGTCTGGCTTCCCCGAATCAATCAAGGAACATTAACAGGAAAACCCACGCGCACTTGAATTCCGGGCGTTTGCGGGGGTAGCAAGGCGACACCCGCTCGCCGAGCGTTGGTGCAACGAACGATTCGGCCGTATTTGACAGGATTGCGATGACCGCCCGCTCAAGCCTCACGATCGTGCTCGCCGCAGGCGAAGGCACGCGCATGCGATCGAGCCTGCCGAAGGTGCTGCATCCCGTGGCTTCCCAGACGTTGCTGGCCCATGTGCTCGGCGCCGCACCGCAGGGAACCGGCACCGCGCTCGCGGTGGTGATCGGTCCCGATCACCAGGCCGTCGCCGACGAGGCGAAGCGTATCCGCTCCGATGCGCTCATCTTCGTGCAGGCCGAGCGGCTCGGCACGGCACATGCGGTGCTGGCGGCGCGGGAGGCGATCGCGCGCGGCGTCGACGATGTCCTGATCGCGTTCGGCGATACGCCGCTGATCTCGGCTGAGACTTTATCGCGGCTCCGTACGCCGCTTGCGAACGGCGCCGCGATTGCCGCGCTCGGCTTCCGTGCGGCGGACCCGACCGGCTATGGCCGCTTCATCGTCGAGGGCGACCGCCTCGTCGCGATCCGCGAGCACGCCGATGCCAGCGCAGACGAACGCAAGATCGATTTGTGCAATGCCGGCGTGATGGCGCTCGACGGGCGCCGCGCGCTCGCAATCCTGGACAAGATCGGCAACGCGAATTCCAAGGGCGAGTACTATCTGACCGATGCGGTCGGCATTGCCGGCGACAATGGATGGGAGTCCGTCGTGATCGAGACCAGCGAGGACGAAGTGCGCGGCATCAACACCAAGGCGCAGCTTGCGGAAGCAGAAGCCGTGATGCAAACGCGGCTGCGCAAGGCCGCAATGGAGGCTGGCGTCACGCTGATCGCCCCTGAGACGGTCTTTCTCGCCGCCGACACTATCTTTGGCAAGGACGTCACCATCGAGCCGTTCGTGGTGATCGGCCCCGGCGTGTCGATTGCCGATGGCGCGGTGATCCATTCCTTCTCGCACATCGTCGAGACCACACTCGGCAAGAAGGTGTCGATCGGCCCCTATGCGCGCCTCCGTCCCGGCACTTCGCTCGGCGACGGCGCGCGGATCGGCAATTTCGTGGAGACCAAGGCCGCGACGCTGGAGGCCGGCGTCAAGGTCAACCATCTCTCCTACATTGGCGATGCCACCGTTGGCGCCAATTCCAACATCGGCGCCGGCACCATCACCTGCAACTACGACGGCTTCAAGAAGCACAAGACGTTGATCGGGCAGGGCGCGTTCGTCGGCACCAACTCCTCGCTGGTCGCACCCGTCAAGATCGGCAACGGCGCCTACATCGGTTCCGGCTCGGTGATCACGCGCGATGTGCCTGACGATGCGATGGCGCTGGAGCGCAATCAGCAGACCATCCGCGAGGGCGGAGCAGCGCGCTATCGCGAGATGAAGACAAGCGGCAAGAAAACGGAAAAGCAGACTGAAAAATAAGCGCCGCTATTCGTCGTCGGCGAATTCGGAGAAGATCGCCCGCGTCAGGCGCCAGCCCCGCGGCTTGGCGCGCTTCGCGGGCTCACCTTGCGGATGCTTGATGAAGACGGGCTTGCTTTCCCTGCCGCGCTGGGGCGGCGGCCAATGCGCAAGGTGCGTGCCGGAGGTTTCGCTGGCGCGCAGATACATCGAAGACAGACCTTTGCGGTCGGACGTGGCTTTCATGGCCTTGATCTCCCGGGCTCGAATCGTTGGCCAAATTTGTTGACAACGAGTTAATGCGCGCGGTTAAAGGCCGGCCACATCGACGCAGCATCTGGGATCGCCGTCGGCGGTCGCTGTCGCAATCGGTCATAATTATTGAGTATCTGGTTCCTTAGGAACTTCGCTAAAAACCGGGCGCGTCGTTTAGGCGATTTTTCGACGATTTGGGGGATATTGATCCGCATGTGCGGGATTGTCGGCATTCTCGGGCGCGAGCCGGTTGCAGAGCAATTGGTGGATTCGCTCAAACGTCTCGAATATCGCGGCTACGATTCCGCGGGCGTCGCCACGCTCGAAGGCAAGCATCTCGAGCGCCGTCGCGCCGAGGGCAAGCTGAAGAATCTGGAGAAGCGGCTTGAGGCCGAGCCGCTGAAAGGCACCACCGGCATCGGTCACACCCGCTGGGCCACCCATGGCAAGCCGACCGTCAATAACGCGCATCCGCATGCGACCGAGCGCGTTGCTGTGGTCCACAACGGCATCATCGAGAATTTCCGCGAGCTGCGCGAGGAGCTCGAAAAGAAGGGCACGGTGTTTCACACCGAGACCGACACCGAGGTCGTGCTGCATCTCGTCGACGATCTCCTGACGCGCGGCAACAAGCCGGTGGAAGCAGTCAAGCTGACGCTGGCGCGCCTGCGCGGCGCCTTCGCGCTCGGCTTCATCTTCGCCGGCGATGACGATCTCTTGATCGGCGCGCGCAACGGCCCGCCGCTGGCGATCGGCTACGGCGACGGCGAGATGTATCTCGGCTCGGACGCGATCGCGCTCGGCCCGTTCACCGACACGATCAGCTATCTCGAAGACGGCGATTGGGTCGTGCTGACCCGCAAGAGCGCAACGATCTTCGACAAGGACGGCCACGCCGTCACGCGCGATAAGGTCAAGCACGCCGCCTCGACCTCGCTGGTCGACAAGGCCAATTACCGCCACTTCATGGCGAAGGAAATCCACGAGCAGCCGGAAGTGGTCGGCCATACGCTCGCGCGCTATGTCGACATGGCGACCGAGCGCGTCTCGCTGCCGGTCAAGCTGCCCTTCGACTTCAACGACATCCAGCGCATCAACATCACGGCGTGCGGCACCGCGAGCTATGCCGGCATCGTCGCGAAATACTGGTTCGAGCGCTTTGCGCGCTTGCCGGTCGAGGTCGATGTCGCCTCCGAATTCCGCTATCGCGAAGCGCCGCTGCGCAAGGGCGACCTCGCCATCTTCATCTCGCAGTCCGGCGAGACAGCCGATACGCTGGCCGCATTGCGCTATGCCAAGGCCGAGGGCGCGCATACCATTGCCGTCGTCAATGTGCCGACCTCGACCATCGCGCGCGAGAGCGAGACCGTGCTGCAGACGCTGGCTGGCCCCGAGATCGGCGTCGCCTCGACCAAGGCCTTCACCTGCCAGCTCATGGTGCTGGCGAACCTCGCGATTGCGGCCGGCAAGGCCAGAGGCGAATTGTCCGGGGAGGATGAGACCAAACTCGTCCACGGCCTCGTCGAAATCCCGCGTCTGATGTCGGCTGCGCTCACCAACGAACTTCAGATCGAGAAGCTCGCGCACCGGATCGCAAAATCCCGCGACGTGCTCTATCTCGGCCGCGGCACCAGCTTCCCGCTGGCGCTCGAAGGCGCACTGAAGCTGAAGGAAATCTCCTATATCCATGCCGAGGGCTATGCCGCCGGAGAACTCAAGCACGGCCCGATCGCGCTGATCGACGAGACCATGCCTGTTGTCGTCATCGCGCCCCACGACCGCGTGTTCGAGAAGACCGTCTCCAACATGCAGGAGGTCGCCGCGCGCGGCGGCAACATCATCCTGATGACAGACGCCAGGGGTGCGGCAGAGGCGACGGTGGATTCGCTCGTCACCATCGTCATGCCTGACATGGCCGCGGCCTTCACGCCGATGGTCTATGCCGTCCCCGTGCAGCTGCTCGCCTATCATACGGCTGTCGTGATGGGCACGGACGTTGACCAGCCGCGCAATCTCGCAAAATCGGTGACGGTGGAATAGGCAAAGGGAATCCGGTCGGACCGCTTCGTGGTCTTCCAAAACCTGCTAGAAGACCCTAGCTTGACCGAAGCGACCGACCTGGAACCCGAATGACCGCCCGCGACGACGCGCCTGCGCCTCTTGATCCTGCCCCGGAACCTCATACCGGCCTGATGGGCCGTTTCCGCAATTATTTCCTGACCGGACTGATCGTCACCGGTCCGATCGCGATCACGTTGTATCTGGTCTGGTGGTTCGTCACCTGGGTCGACGGCGTGGTGCGGCCATTTGTGCCGCTGGCCTACCGGCCGGAAACCTATTTGCCTTACGGTGTTCCCGGCTGGGGACTGATTGTCGCATTCTTCACGCTGACGCTGGTCGGCTTCCTCGCGGCGAACCTGATCGGCCGCACCCTGGTGGATGTCGGCGAGACTTTCCTCGGCCGGATCCCGGCCGTGCGCGCAATCTATCGCGGCCTGAAGCAGGTGTTCGAGACGCTGTTCTCGGGCAAGGGCTCGAGCTTCCGCAAGGTCGGCCTCGTCGAGTTTCCATCGCCGGGCATGTGGTCGATCGTGCTTATCTCGCAATCGCCGAGCGAGGACGTCGCGCGAAGCCTGCCGGGTCAGGAGGAACATGTCTCGGTGTTCCTGCCGTGCTCGCCGAACCCGACCACCGGGTTCTTCTTCTATGTCCCGAAGAGCAAGATCATCGAGGTCGACCTCAGCGCGGAGGATGCCGCAACGCTGATCATGTCGGCCGGTGTGGTGCAGCCCGGCTCGGCACCCGACCCGAAGAAAGCGGCCGCGCTCGCCGGCATGGCCAATGCCGCGCGCATTGCCAACGCCTCCGCGCTCCAGCCCGAACCTGCGAAGGTGGAGTAGGGCTATTCCCCTGCGGGATAGCCTGAGGTCACGCGGACGTTCGCGTCCTCTGCTAGAGTTCCGGTCGAACCGAGCGTAGCGCTCGTCGAACTGGAGTGCCCTGATGTCCAAAACCATCGCGATCCTCGCACCCGGCGCCATGGGCAGCGCGGTGGCCCGTCGTCTGAGCGAGAACGGCGCGCGCGTGCTGACGTCGTTGAAGGGACGCAGCGAGGCGACGCTGAAGCGGGCGGCGGATGCCGGCATGATCGGCGCTGAGGACGATGCGATCGCGGACAGCGACATCATCCTTTCGATCGTGCCGCCGGGCGAGGCGGTGGCGCTGGCCGAGCGACTTGCCGCCTTGATCGTCAAGCGTAACAAGAAGCCGGTCGTGGTCGACTGCAACGCCGTCAATGTCGATACGGTGAAGCGGATCGAGGAGATCATCGGGTCGGCGCAAGCGCCCTTCGTCGACGGCGGGATCATCGGATTTCCACCGCAGCCCGGCGGCAAGAGTCCGGCCTTCTACATGTCCGGCGAGCACGCGAGGGACGTCGCGGTGCTGAAGGAGCTCGGGCTCGACATGCGTATCGTCGAAGGCCCGGTCGGCGCGGCCTCCGCGCTCAAGATGTCCTATGCTGGCATCGTCAAGGGTCTCGCCGGGATCGGTTCGGCCATGGTGGTGGCCGCGACAAAGGCGGGGGCTGCGGATGCGCTTCGCGACGAACTCGCGCTCAGCCAGCCCGCGACGCTGGCACGGCTCGAGGTCGCGCTGCCGGACATGCTCCCGAAGGCCTATCGCTGGGTCGCGGAGATGCGGGAGATTTCCGGCTTCCTCGGACCAGACCATCCGGCAAGCCAGATCTACGAAGGTTTTGCCAAATGGTTCGAGCATCTGGCCACAGACGCCAAGGGCGAGGCGGTCGATGCGTCGCTGCTGAAGGCGTTCGCTGCCAGCGTGAAGAAAGAGGCCTGATGTCAGGCATTTCGGGATCAGCGGCGATGGCTTGATATCGCCAACATGACGCAGGAGTTGGAATGAGAGTGCTGGTGATCGGCGCAGGCGCGCTCGGAGGCTACTACGGAGCTCGCCTGGTCCGGGCCGGTGTCGATGTGACCTTTCTGGTGCGGGCCGGGCGCGCGGAGCAATTGCGTCGGAATGGATTGCAGGTCGTAAGCCCGAACGGCGACTTCGCCGTGCAGCCGAAGGTGCTCCTGGCCAACGAGCTCAGGGAGTCCTTTGACGTCGTGCTCGTTGGTGTGAAGGCCTATTCGCTTGACGACGCGATGGCCCAGTTTGCCCCAGCCGTTGGTGCGAGCACGATGGTTCTGCCGGTACTCAACGGGTTGAAGCATATCGACGCCCTGACGGCGCGGTTCGGCGCCGGTTGCATCCTCGGTGGGTTGGCGAACGTCAGTGCCGGGCTCGATGCGGATGGCCGTGTCGTTCAGTTCATGGCCAATCAGACCATCGTCTTCGGCGAGATCACGGGCTTGCTCAGCGAACGTGCGCTTGCCCTGGAGACACTGCTCCATGTCCCCGGTATCGACGTGCGAGCCAGCGAAGCGATCATGCAGGACATGTGGGAGAAGTTCGTCCAGCTCAGCACGCTGGCCGGCATCACCTGCCTGATGCGCGCAAGTGTCGGAGACATCCTGGCAGTGCCGAACGGCGAGGCATCGATCTTCCGTCTGTTCGCGGAATGCTGTGCCATTGCAACGGCCTCGGGATTCGCGCCGCGCGCGGCGTTCATCGAGTTCGACCGGAAGCTGTTCACGACAGCTGGCTCGCCGCTCAAGGCCTCGATGCTGCGCGACGTCGAGCGCGGCTCGATCACCGAGGCCGAGCACATCCTTGGCGACATGGCCAATCGGGCCCGCAGGCTGAATATCGACACACCGCTGCTGGATCTTGCCCGGGCGCACCTGGCCGTATACGAGGTCGGGCGGCGACGAGGTTCGTCTGCGCAATAAGGTGGACGCAACCTGGCTTGATCAGTGAGACGCGCCGGGGTCAGCCTTGTCAGGCGAGAGCTAGCTCGCTTCCATCAACGTCGCATCTTCGCTGGTCTGATCGCGGGACCAGAACTGCATGAGGCAGCGAAGTCCGCCCGGATTGAAGTCCAGGCTCACCGACCAGCCGGCCTCGCCGGCGAACATGCCGGTGATCATCTTCGTTCCAAAGCCGCGACGCGTGGGCCTGTGAACCAGCGGGCCATCTCGCTCGGCCCAGGACAAGCGCACCAAGCCGGTCTCGTCGATGCTCCAGGATACTTGTAACTTGCCGGATGCCACCGAGAACGCGCCGTATTTGGCCGCGTTCGTGCTGAGCTCCTGGAGCGCAGCCGAAATCGCCAGGGTGAGTTTGGGCGGCAACAGGATATCGCGGCCGTCAATTTCAAGACGTTCAGGACCGGCGTAGGGGGCCAAGGTCTGTTTGACGATGGATACCAGGCTGACGCCGACCCAGTTGTTTTCGGTGAGGAGATTGTAGGCCTGCGAGAGAGCCAGGAGGCGGCCCTCGAAGGCGGCAGCGAATTCGTTGAGGTCGTTTGAACTGGCGCGCGACAGGCGCGCGATCGACTGCACGGTGCCGAGCGTATTCTTCACCCGGTGATTGATCTCATCCAGGAGTGCCTTCTGCTGCTTCAGGGCGTCGGCGAGTTCGCTTCCGACCTGATGCAGCACCTTCTTCATCCGGTTGACTTCGCTGATCGTTCCCCGCTTCGGCTCGATCGCGACGGAGCGCAATCCGGCGACGTATTGTTCGAGATCGGAGAATTCGGCGAGGAACCGCTGGGAGATCATGCGGGCGAGCGCCAATCCCAGAACAAGCGTGAAAGCCGTCAGCGCAACGATCCATTCGGCCGTCCGGTGCAGCGGACCGTCAATGACGTCGCGGGGAACAGCAAGGTTGATCGACCAGGTGCTCTGATTGGATCGCAACAGCGACGCGTAGGTGGGAACGCCTTTCCGCGAGATTGCTTCGATCCACCAGGCGAATGGCTGCCCGAGATGGGCCATGATCTCAGGAATGGTCGGGTGGCCTACCAGATCGTCGCCATCGAGCAATGGCCGCCTTGCCAGAAGCAGTCCGTTCGCATCGACGATGCTGCCCACCATTCCGGCCGAGACATATTCGTCCATCATCGACGAAAGATAGCTCGTCGACAGTCCGATGTTGAGCGCGTAGCGGATTTGACCGTGGATCGAGACGGGAACGGCAATCGTGACGATCGGTTGACCGTCGACGACGGCGCGTTGAAGCCCGGAGACCTGAGGCCGGCCGGTTTCGATCGCGCGCCGCTCGACGTCGAACGCAGTGCGTTTGGGCAAGGGACGATCGAGATCGAGGCGTGTGTTCACGATCTGCTGGCCGTCTGGGGCGTAGAGGACGATCGCGACGCCGCCGATCAGCTTCACCGCCTGCACGGCATGATCTCTGAATTCCGCAAATCGTTCCTGCGACAGCGATGGCGAGAGTGCAAGGACGCGCAGATCGTCGATGATGTTTGCGACCCGCAGGTCGGCAGCGTTGCGCATGAGACGCAACCTGTCTTCATACTCAGCCTTGGTCAATTGGGAGGATTCAGCCACGAAATGGTAGGCGAGAAATGCCGCACATGCCGTGACCGGGACCGCGGTCGTGAGGGCGAGCAGCAATAGATAGGCTGAGACCGGCCAGGTGCGAAGCGACCGCCGGAACCAAACCCCCCATCGACGCGGCAAAGCACCCACCTGTCACTCACCCCTCGACGAGGTCTTTCTCGCAAGCTGATTCCCCAAGGGTAGCGGCTCGGCCGGCGCTAGCAACATGGGACTTGGTCGAAGGAGTTGATGGAACCATTGTTCCAACGGCGTGAGATCAGCCGGCGCCGATCAGCGGGATCGCCTCGTCGCGTTCGTAGAGATACAGCAGGCAGCGCAGCGCCTCGCCGCGCTCGCCCTTCAGCTTCGGATCGTCCTTCATGATTCGCAGCGCCTCGTCACGGGCCTGCGTGATGAGCTGGCCATGAACCTCCGAGCGCGCGATGCGGTAGCCGGGCAGGCCGCTCTGGCGCACACCGAGCACGTCGCCTTCGCCGCGCAACTTCAGGTCCTCCTCTGCGATGCGAAAACCGTCGGTGGTTTCGCGGATCACCTTGAGCCGCGCCTTCGACATTTCGCCGAGCGGCTCGCTGTAGAGCAGAATGCAGGTCGACGCCTCCGAGCCGCGGCCGATGCGGCCGCGCAGCTGGTGCAACTGGGCGAGGCCGAAGCGCTCGGCATTCTCGATCACCATGATGGTGGCGGCCGGCACGTCGACGCCGACCTCGACTACAGTGGTCGCGACCAGAAGGCCGATCTCGTGGGCTGCGAACTGGCCCATGACGCTGTCCTTCTCCGTGCCCTTCATCTGCCCGTGGACGAGGCCAACGCGGTCGCCGAAGCGCTTTTGCAGACTCTCGAAACGTTTGGTCGCGTTGGTGAGATGCTCGGTGCCCTCAGCCTCAGACTCCTCGACCAGCGGACAGATCCAGTAGACCAGCTTGCCGGACTCCAGCGCACGGCCGACACCGTCCATGACCTCACCGAGCCGGCTCATGGCGACGGCACGGGTATCGATCGGCTGGCGGCCGGCCGGCTTTTCGCGCAGCTCCGAGATGTCCATATCGCCGAAATAAGTCAGCACCAGTGTGCGCGGGATCGGTGTGGCGCTGAGCACGAGAACGTCGACGGCTTCACCCTTCGAGGTCAGCGCGAGGCGCTCGCGCACGCCAAAGCGGTGCTGCTCGTCGACAACAGCGAGCGCGAGATCCCTGAAGACGACGTCGTCCTGGATCAGCGCGTGGGTGCCGACTAGCAAATCAATCTCGCCCTCGGCAAGCCGAGCGATAATCTCGCGCCGCTCCTTGCCTTTTTCGCGGCCGGTCAGGATCGCAACCCGCATGCCGGCGTGCTCGGCGAGGGGGGCGATGGTCTTGATGTGCTGGCGTGCCAGGATTTCGGTCGGGGCCATCAGTGCCGCTTGCTTGCCGACCTCGGCAACCGCGGCCGCGGCCATCAGCGCCACCACGGTCTTGCCAGAGCCGACGTCGCCCTGGAGCAGGCGAAGCATCCGCACCGGCTGCAACAGGTCGTTGGCGATCGCCGCCGTCGCCTCGCGCTGGGAGGTGGTCAATGCATAGGGCAGGGCGTCGATCACCTTGTTGCGCAGATGACCGTCGCCGGCATTGCGTACGCCGGCCGGGCGGCGCAGCTGTGCGCGGATCAGCGCGAGCGCGAGCTGGCCAGCGAGCAACTCGTCGAAGGCAAGGCGCGACCAGTAGCGCTGCTCGGGCAGGATGTCCGTCAGCTCGACCGGCTGATGCACGCGATTGAACGCTTCCGTAACCGGCGGGAAATTGCAGCGGCGCAGCACGTCCGGGCTGATCCATTCCGGCAGCGCGGGCAGTTTCTGCAGCGCCTGAGCGACCGCGCGGCGGAGCGAGCCGATCGCCAGGCCCGTGGTGAGCGGGTAGACCGGGTCGATGCCCGTAAGCTTTGAGATCGCCTCTTCGTCCAGCACGCGGTCGGGGTGCACGATCTGCGGGATGCCGTCATACATCTGCAGCGTGCCTGAGACGTAGCGCTTCTCGCCCATCGGCAGCAGCTTCTCGACATAGCCCGGCTTGGCGCGGAAGAAGGTCAGCACGACGTCGCCGGTGTCGTCGTTGGCATAGACGAGATATGGCGCGCGCGTGTTACGCGGCGGAGGCGGGCGGTGGCGATCGACGGTGACCTCCAAGGTCACCATGGTTCCCTGGACCGCGTCGCGGATTTTCGGCCGCGCCCGGCGGTCGATCACCTGGCTCGGCAGATGCAGCAGCAGATCCACCAGCCGCGGCGTCTCGTTGCGGCTGAGCAGATATTGCAGCAGCTTGTCCTGCTTCGGACCGACACCGGGCAGGCTGGTCACGGGAGCAAACAGCGGGTTGAGCAGGCTGGGGCGCATGGATGCGAATCTAGGATCGTTTCAGCCCGTCATGCCCGGCTTTATGCCGGGCATCCACGGCTTTTTTCGTCTCCGAGAGCCGGCATCGGGCCATGCCAAATCGAGGGCTGACACGGCAGGTTCGAATAGCTATATCACCCCGGCCCGGCACGTCCGGGCTTTCGGCGTTTGACTGGATTTGAGACATGACGGGAACGACACGATCGAGCGACGGGCTGGACGATCGCCGCAAGCGGCTGCTGTTCCGCTGCTGGCACCGCGGCACGCGCGAGATGGACCTGATCCTCGGCCGCTTCGCGGATGCCGAGATCGGCAACCTGTCGGACGCGGAGCTGACCGAACTCGAGACCCTGCTCGAAGAGTCCGATCCCGATCTCTATGCCGCCATCACTGGTGACAAGGTGCTGCCAGCCGATGTCACCGGCGCGCTGTTCGCCCGCATCAAGGCCTATCCGATCGCGGACGGCAACGTATGAAGCAGGGGATGAAATCTCCGGCCGAGCTGCTGACGCCCGGCCGCGCGGTGACGCTTGCCAACGTTGCCGAGGGCGCCGAGGGCCTCGTCGTCTCCGATCTCGCGCGGGCCATTGCGGCGCGGCCGAAGAAGCCCGCGGTCAGCCTTGCCGTGGTCTGCCGCGACGGTGCGCGGATGCAGCAGCTTGAGCGGGCGCTGCAATTCTTTGCGCCCGATCTGCCGGTGCTGACCTTTCCTGCCTGGGACTGCCAGCCCTATGATCGCGTCTCGCCACATGGCGGCATTCTGGCACAACGCCTGACGACGCTGGCCCGGCTCGCCGCGCTCACCGGCAGCGACAAGCCGCTGATCGTGCTGACCACGGTGAATGCCGTCGTGCAGCGCGTGCCCGCGCGCGAGCTGGTCGCGGCGCAGGCGCTGTCGGTCGCGCCCGGCAATGTCGTGCCGATGGACACGATCATCGCCTGGCTGGAGCATAACGGCTACAATCGTTCCTCGACCGTGCGCGAGCCCGGCGAATATGCCGTCCGCGGCGGTATCCTCGATCTGTTTCCGGCGGGCCTTGAACAGCCTGTTCGTTTCGACTTCTTCGGCGATAGCCTGGAATCGATCCGCACCTTCGACGCCGAGACCCAGCGCACGCTGCTTGATATGCGCGCACTCAATCTCGTCCCCATCTCGGAATTCCAGCTCGTCACCGACACGATCCGCCGCTTTCGTATGGGCTATGTCGCCGAGTTCGGCGCGCCGGAGCGCGACGATGCACTGTACGAGGCCGTCAGCGAAGGTCGTCGCCATCCCGGCATGGAGCACTGGCTGCCGCTGTTCCAGGACCGGATGGACACGCTGTTCGACTATCTGCAGGGCGCAACGATCGCGATCGAGCCGCAGGCCGAGGACGCTGTCCGCGAGCGCTTCAAGCAGATCCAGGACTATTACGAGGCCCGCCGCGATGCCATGGAGCATCCGGGCGGCGGCGCCATCTACAAGCCATTGCCGCCGGACCGGCTGTACCTGACCGATGAGGAATGGACCGGGCGCGAACGCGACACCGCGTTGATCCGGTTGACCGCGTTCTCGGTGCCGACCGACGGCACCAGCGTGCTCGACGCCGGCGCCCGCAAGGGCCGCGACTTCGCGCCTGAACGTAACGACACCACCGTCAACGTGTTCGAATCCGTCGTCGCGCATGTGATGGGCTTGCAGGCCCAGCGCAAGAAAGTCGTGATCGCGCTCTGGAGCGAAGGCTCGCGTGACCGCATGACCTCGATGCTGCGCGACCACAAGCTGACCCACACCACCAGCGTGAATACCTGGCGGACAGTGCAGGCGACCCCGCGCAACGAGACCATGCTCGCCGTGCTCGGCCTGGAGAGCGGTTTCGAGACCGACGAGATCGCTGTCATCAGCGAACAGGATATTCTCGGTGACCGGCTGGTGCGGCCGCGCAAGGCGAGCCGCAAGCTCGACAATTTCATTTCGGAGGTGACGAGCCTCACCGCGGGCGACATCGTCGTCCACGTCGACCACGGCATCGGCCGTTTCATCGGTCTCCAAACGCTGGACGTCGCCGGCGCGCCGCATGATTGTCTCGAGCTGCATTATGCCGCCGAGACGAAGCTGTTTCTGCCGGTCGAGAACATCGAGCTGTTGTCGCGCTACGGCTCCGACCAGACCACAGTGGAGCTGGATCGTCTCGGCGGCTCCGGCTGGCAGACCCGCAAGGCGAAGCTCAAGAACCGTATCCGCGAGATCGCGGGCGAACTGATCAAAATCGCGGCCGCGCGGCATCTGCACGAAGCGCCCAAGCTGCCGGTGCAGCAGGGCCTCTACGACGAGTTCTGTGCACGCTTCCCCTATGACGAGACCGAGGACCAGTTAGGGGCCATCGAATCCACGCTGAAGGATCTCGAGCTCGGCCGTCCCATGGACCGGCTGATCTGCGGCGACGTTGGCTTCGGCAAGACCGAGGTTGCGCTCCGCGCGGCGTTCGCCGTTGCGCTCGAAGGCAAGCAGGTCGCCGTCGTGGTACCGACCACGCTGTTGGCGCGCCAGCACTACAGGACCTTCACCGAGCGCTTCAAAGGCTTTCCAGTGAACGTGGCGCAGGCCTCGCGCCTGGTGCCGACCAAGGAACTGAACCTGGTCAAGAAGGGCATTGCCGACGGCTCGGTCGACATCGTCGTCGGGACTCACGCGCTGCTCGGCAAGGCGATCAAGTTCCGCGATCTCGGCCTCGTCATTGTCGACGAGGAGCAGCACTTTGGCGTCACCCACAAGGAGCGGCTCAAGGCGTTGCGTTCCGAGGTGCATGTCCTGACCCTGTCGGCAACACCGATCCCGCGCACGCTGCAACTGGCGCTGACCGGCGTTCGCGAGCTCTCGATCATTGCCTCGCCCCCGGTCGACCGCCTGGCGGTGCGTACCTTCGTGGCCCCGCACGACCCGCTGATGATCCGCGAAGCGCTGCTGCGCGAGCGCTATCGCGGCGGCCAGGCGTTCTACGTGGTACCGCGCATCGATGACCTCGCCGAGGTCAAGGACTTCCTCGACAAGAACGTGCCGGAGATGAAGGTCGCGGTCGCGCACGGCCAGATGCCGCCCGCGGTGATCGAGGACATCATGACGGCGTTCTACGACGGCAAATTCGACATCCTGCTGTCGACCACAATCGTGGAGTCCGGCCTCGACATTCCCAACGCCAACACGCTGATCGTGCACCGCGCCGACATGTTCGGCCTGGCCCAGCTCTATCAGCTCCGCGGCCGCGTCGGCCGGTCCAAGCTGCGGGCCTATGCGCTGTTCACGCTGCCGTCGCAGCAGAAGATCACGGCCCAGGCCGAGCGCCGGCTCACCGTGCTGCAATCGCTGGAGACGCTGGGGGCAGGCTTCCAGCTCGCCTCGCACGATCTCGACATCCGCGGCGCCGGCAATCTGCTCGGCGAGGAACAGTCCGGCCACATCAAGGAGGTCGGCTTCGAGCTCTACCAATCGATGCTGGAGGAGGCGATCGTCAACCTCAAGGCCGGCGTCTCCGAGCCCGCCGCCGACCGCTGGTCGCCGACGATCACCATCGGCATGCCCGTGCTGATTCCGGAGGATTATGTCGACGACCTTTCGGTGCGGCTGTCACTGTACCGGCGCCTCGCCGACCTCGACAGCGAGGAGGAGATCGAGAACTTCGGCGCCGAGATGCGCGACCGCTTCGGCGTGCTGCCCGATGAGGTGCGCTATCTCTTCAAGGTCGCCGCGATCAAGGCGTTCTGCCGCCAGGCCAATGTCGGCAAGATTGATGCCGGCCCGAAGGGCGCGGTCATCACCTTCCGCGACAATTCCTTCGCCTATCCCGATCGGCTGGTGTCGTTCATCAAGAGCCACGGCCAGGCCGCCAAGGTGCGTCCCGACATGAAGGTGGTGTTCCTTCAGGACTGGGAAACGCCGGAAGACCGTCTCGCCGGTACCACCGAGATCATGCGCCAGCTGGCGCAACTCGCGCAGAAAAAGAAGGCGGCTTAGAAGGTGTCGTAGGGTGGGCAAAGGCGCGGTTGCGCCGTACCCACCATCCTTCAATGATAATGCAGGTCGTGGGCACGCTTCGCTTTGCCCACCCTATGAGAGCCTTTACGACGCCGCCCTTGACGCGTCCGCCGACAATCGCCCGAGCAACGACCGCGCCGTATCCGACGGCGACAGCGAGTCCACGCTGACCACGGGATCGCTACGCATCTCGTGCTTGCCGTTCGATGTGTGCTTCATCACCGCCGAGAGCCGGCGGGCGATCATGTGGGCCGTGCGGAAGTCCGTCTCGGCGAACACCACGATTACCGAGCCGTCCTTCTGCGCGGCGCCAAAGTCCATCTGCCGCATCAGGCGGCTGAGGATGCGGGCGGCATCGAGCTGTGCGCGGGGATTACCAGGGTCGAAGGCGAAGCGCGCCACCGAGAGACCGCCGCCGCGGGCGAGTGTCTGCTCGACCGCCTTGGAAAAATCGCGCGCGAAGGCGTCGACCGTCAGGAGACCGCTACGCGGATCGAGCCAGCCACCGGCATCGATCGAGCGCAGCGTGCGGCTCAGTTGCGCTTCCATCGCGTGCTGACGAATGAGCGGCAGCGCATTGGCTGCGACCTTGGCGGGCTCGCCCGCGATCAGTTCGAGATTGGGCAGATCATAGCTCTGGGTGAGCTGATGCGCGGTGACGACCACTGGCAAATTGCGGAAGCGCGTATCCTCCGCGAGTACCGTGAGAAAGGCATCGGTAACGCGCGGGGTGAAACCGTCGGAGAGCACGACGCCGTCGATGTCGCGGGTGTTGAGATGTTTTGCCGCGGCCTCGATCGAGAGCGCGCCGACGACGCCGGCGCGCTCGCCGAGCGCGACGGAGAGGGCAGGATAAGCCGCGCCGCGGCCAATCAGGAGCACGATGGCATCGCGTACCGGATCGGTCTCCGGGAGGGCGACCTTCGTCTCCGGCAGCCGGCGCAACACGGTGGCATGCAGGGTACGGACACGGATAGCGGCGCGCAGGCGCGCGATCAGGCGTTCGGCGGGGTTGCCGCGCGTGGCGAAGGGTAGGGCATTATGAGGCAGCGAACCCTGCGCATCGAGCGCGACCAGCGGCAGGTAGAGCGGTTGATCGGCGACTCTCTTTGCCAGCAGAGGGATATACGGCTCATGACCGCCGGACATCGCGGCGAGCACGGCCGCCGGCTGCACCTGCTCGACGGCGCGCGCAGCACTCGCCCAATCGCTGTCGACGACTGGAAACAGACGGGCCTCGTCCAGCGCCGCGATGAAGGCGGGGCGCTCGGTGTTGGACACAAACAGAATCGGGCCCGCCTGGGACATCAGGAAACTCTGATCACGCAATCGATGCTGCGCAATCTAGTCCGGTTGCCTTAATGCAGCGTCAATGCTTCAGGTGAAACTGCGCCTAGACCGGGCCCGAGCGGTCGCGAAAAGCCTCGACCATCAAGGGGTTAAGGCCTAGTTCGCTCAGCGCCTCACGGGCGCGGGCATTGTCCTGGGCCCGCCCCGCCAGGCGGTGGCCGGAGAGCCGGTCGGGTAGTGCCGTGAGCAGCGCGCCCTGGCCGAGCCGGCGCGCCCATTCCTGTAGGTCGTTGGAGAGGAAGCGATAGCCGCCGACGGCCATGATGCCGGAGGGCGGCGCGGTGATGCAGATCGCGCCGTTGGCCCGGTCGATCCGCGCGGCGTAGCCGGTATCGACATAGTCACGTGGAGGCTGCGCCATCAGCGTCTCGCCGACCGGCTGCGGCGGCGCATAGGCTGCGATCGGCACCATCGGGCCGCGCAGGCCGAGCGTACCCTTCTGCGTCAGCATGATCTCGCCGGCGATCGAAGAGCCGGACTGCTCGCGCGGGGCGCCGTGCGGTCCCGGCATCACCGCCACAGGCGCGCCGTCCTCGCCGCGCCTGGCGCCGAACAGGCCAGCCTCGCCGAACAGGTAGACGTCGGTGAGCGGCGCATGCGGTGCGATCCAGGCTTCGCTCGCGGCGACCTGCTCCGGCGCGCGCCAGAGCCCGACGACGTTGCGCAACGTCGGCATCCGTGCCGCCAGACCTGTATCGCCGAGCCGTAGCGCGAGCTGGGCCGGCGCAATCAGGACGTCGCATTCGTGCTCGTTGATCTGCTGCTCCAGCACCTCGCTCTCGAACGGGTGATGCAGCGCCAGCGTGCCGCCGCAGAGCAGCCACACCGCAAGCGAGGAGGCGAGCCCCGCGAACGACATCGGCGCGAACGCCGCCATCACGGTCGAGCCCTGCTGGATGTCAGCCTCCAGCGACATCGCAAGCCCGCCCGCGATCAGGCTGAAATGCGGCCTCGGCACCGGACGAAAGCCTTCCGCGGTGACATCGAAGGAGATCATCGCCGCCTTGCGGCCGTCCTGGATCACGGCGCGCGTGGCGCCGGGCGGGCGCGCCAGCACATCGTCGAGCGAGGCCATGCCTTCGGGCAAATCAGCACCGAAGCCGAAGACGTGGCGAATCGAAAAGGCCTCGGCGGCAGCGTGCATCGTGAGGTCGGCATAGCTGACGCCATCGACCTTGCTCATGGAAACGATGGCGCGCGCCGCGGTGCGGTTGAGCGCAGCCGCGAGTTCCGCCTGCCGCCACAACAGCGGCAGCACCGCGACCACGAGGCCGGCGCGATGGGCGGCCAGCACCGTCAGCACGAACTCGACTGTTGCGGGCAACTGGATCGCGATCACCGAATTGGCCGGCAGGCCCGATTCGACGAAATGCGCGGAGAGCGCCTCGATGGCGGTGTCGGCTTCGGCATAGGTCAGCCGCCGCGGCTGGTGCCCGGTGATGCGGGATTTGTTGAGGGGATCGAGCAGAGCGCGCGCGTGCGGCTGCCGCATCAGCGTCCGCTGGAACAGCGTGTCGAGCGTCGGCGATACGGCTGGCTGGTTCACGGCGTCACTTCGCTGGACTGGCTTGAGGCACACCCTTCGCCCACCACGTCTCCGGCAGGTAGCCCGAGAGTGCGGTGGTCGATGGTCGTTCTATCCGATTCCAGCGCGCGATCCATTGCTCGGATACGTTAAACAGTGGGATTGTGTAGAAGCCCGCGATCAAGGCGCGGTCGAGCGCCCGCACGGCGTCGACAAAATCCGTATGATCACGGGCCTCCAGCAGGGCCTTGATCATGGCATCGATCGCGGGATCCCTGGCGCCCATGTAGTTGCGCGTGCCCGGATTGTCCGCCGCCGCGCTGCCCCAATAGAAATACTGCTCGTTGCCGGGCGAAAGCGACTGATCCCAGCGGTTCTGAATCATGTCGAACTCGTAGGCAAGCCGGCGTTGGTCGAACTGCACGGGATCGACCGCGCGCACGCTCGCATCGATGCCGGCGCGCTTGACGTCGCGCTGGAACGCGAGCGCGACGCGTTCCTGGTCGCGGGTGGTCACGAGCATCTCGAAGGCGAAGGGCGCTTTCGTCGCGCGGTTGCGCAGCACAGTGCCGTCAAGACTGTAGCCGGCATCCGACAGCAGCTTGAGCGCCGCGCGCAACGTGGTCCGGTCGCGGCCCGAGCCGTCGGTCACGGGCAGACGATAGCTGCCATCCATGATGTCTTCCGGGATCTGCGCGGCAAAGGGTTTCAACAGCTCGCGCTCGCGCGCATCCGCAGGGCGCGCATAGGCCGACAGGTCTGAACCCGCGAAATAGCCGGCCACCCGCGAATAGAGCGAGAAGAAATAGTTGCGGTTGACCAGCTCGAAATCGAACAGCAGCGTCAGCGCCCGGCGCACGCGGATGTCGGCGAATACAGGACGCCTTGTGTTGAACACCAGGAATTCCGAGGGCTGCGGCGTGCCGGGCTTGAACGTGTCGCGGATCACCTCGCCGCTCTTGGCGGCGGGAAAATCGTAACCCTCGTGCCAGCGCAGCGGCTCGTTCTCAACGCGGAAATCATAGAGGCCGCGCTTGAAGGCTTCGAACTGGCCGTTGGCCTCGCGATAATAGTCGAGCCGGATCTCGTCGAAATTGAACAGCCCGCGATTGACCGGCAGGTCGCGGCCCCAATAATCGGGATTGCGCGTCAGCGTCACGCTGGCGCCGGGCTTCACGGCCGTGACGCGGTAGGGGCCCGAGGCGATCGGTCCCGATAGCGTTGTCTCCTCGAAGGTTGCGACATCGACGGCGTGCTTCGGCAGGATCGGCATCAGGCCGAGGATCAGCGGCAACTCGCGGTCGTCGGCGCCTGCGAGATCGAAGCGGACAGTGAGGGGATCGGGTGCCTCGGCCTTGGCGACCTTGGCGTAATATTGCCGGAGGTTGGGACGGCCATGGTCGCGCAGCAACTGCCAGGAGAACAGCACGTCCTCGGCAGCGACCGGCTTGCCGTCGGAGAAGCGCGCGCGGGGGTCGAGATGGAAGGTGACGTAGCTCCGTTCATCATTCGTCTCGACGGTCTTGGCGAGCAGGCCGTAGAGCGTGAACGGCTCGTTCTGGCCGCGCGCCAGCAGACTCTCGACCACGTAGGCGCGGATCGGCTGCACGGCCAATCCCTTCACGATGAACGGATTGAGGCTGTCGAACGTGCCGAGAATCCCCCAGGTCAGCCGGCCGCCCTTGGGGGCATCCGGGTTGGCATAGGGCATGTGGGTGAAATCGGCCGGCAGCGCCGGCTTGCCATGCATGGCGATCGCATGGGCTTCCTCGGCGTGCGAACCGCAGACCGACATTCCCGCGCCGAGGGCCGAGAGTGCAAGGGTTAAGGCGAGACTGCAAAGGCGGGTAAAGCTGCGGACGCGTGGGCCCTCGAGCAGGCGCTGGAACATGAACATTCGGACACGTTGATTCGAGGGCGGCGGCAGACCCGAATCTTATCACAGGGATTTCACTGGGTGCCCGTCCGGTGGCGGCCAAAGACGCTTGTCGGCATTGATCTTTCCGTCGACCACGTTAAGAAGGCACGCAATCGCAAGAGCGCCGAGCCCGTCACTGATCTGCCTCAATTGACGGGGAGAGAGCCGCGCCCAAGGCGGCTTGGTTCGGTGCTTCGGAGCGGTTCGGGCACTTCCCGTTCAGAAAGGGTTTTCTGCAATGAATTTCCGTTATTTGGCCGCGTCCGTGCGGCCGCGCGGGCGACTTCTCGCCCTGTTGACGGCGACGGCATTGGTTATCCCGTTTGCCGCCGAGGCCCAGGCGCCGGCCCCGGGCGCGCCGAAGGTTGCCCCCAAAGCCGCTCCGAAGGCCGCCCCCAAGGCTCCGGCCCCCGCGCCGGCTCCCCAGGCCCAGCAGGCTCCGGCCCAGCCGGGTGCTCCGGCGGCGGGCGCCCAGCCCGCGGATCAGCAGATCCAGCTGATCTACGCGCCCTGGACCAAGTTCTGCCTCAAGGGCCAGGACGCCAACGCCAAGCAGGTCTGCTTCACCGGCAAGGACGGGCGTATCGAATCGGGCCAGCCGGTCATCGCGGCCGTGATCATCGAGCCGGAAGGCGAGCCCAAGAAGATCCTGCGCGTGACGCTGCCGCTCGGCATGCAGCTCGTGCACGGGACCCGCATCATCGTCGACAACAACCCGCCGCTGCAGAGCCCGTACGTGATCTGCTTCCAGAACGGCTGCATGTCGGACTACGAGGCAACGCCCGAGCTCATCGCAAACTTGAAGAAGGGCCAGAATCTCGTTGTCCAGGCGATCAACGCCAATGGTCAGCCGCTGACCCTGCCGCTGCCGCTCACTGGCGAATTCCAGAAGGCCTATGACGGTCCGCCGACCGATCCCAAGGTGTTCGAGGAAACCCAGAAGAAGCTCCAGGAAGAGCTTCAGAAGAAGGCCGAAGAGCAGCGCAAGAAGCTCGAGCAGAGCGGCGCTGCGCCTGGCGCGCCTCCGGCCGCTCAGAAGTAATCGGGTTCAAATCCCTGATATGAAAAAGGCGCCCCGATCGGGCGCCTTTTTTGCTGGCCGGTTGATGGTGGTGAACTCAGGTCAACGGAAGCATGACCTAGTTCAGCGACGGATTGCGCGGACGGTAGCCGCCATCCTTGTTCTTGATGAAGATCTCAGTGACCTGCGAATGGCGGATCGGCTCGCCGGACTCGTCGGGCAGCAGGTTCTGCTCGGACACATAGGCGACGTACTCGGATTCCGCATTCTCCGCGAGCAGGTGGTAGAACGGCTGGTCCTTGTGGGGCCGCACCTCCTCGGGGATCGACAGCCACCACTCCTCGGTGTTGTTGAATTCCGGATCGATGTCGAAGATCACCCCCCGGAACGAGAAAATCCGGTGGCGCACGACCTGTCCGATCTGGAATTTGGCTGTCCGCGCTTTAATCATCCTCCGTCGATAGACCAGGATTGTGGCCGATGCTAGTGCCCTGATCCGGAATTAACCCGCCGCTGCGGGACAGATAGCTCCCAGATCCTCAGAAAACACTTCATCAATGATCGATATCCTCAATCTGGCGCTACCTTATTTCGGCTTGATCTTCGTCGGTTTCGCCTGCGGCAAGGCCAGGTCGCTGCCGGAATCAGGCCTCGCCTGGATGAACTTCTTCCTCCTCTACGTGTCGCTCCCGGCGCTGCTGTTCGCGATCATGTCGAAGACGCCGTTTTCGGAATTGAACAACCCGCCGTTCCTGATCGCGACGACGCTGTCGACGGTAGCGGCGTTCACCATCGCGCTGGTGGTTGGCAAGGTGCTGGGCGGACTGACGCTGCGTGAAGCGACGCTCGCGGGCCTGTCCGGCGGCTACGGCAATATCGGGTACATGGGGCCGGGGCTGGCGCTCGCGGTGCTCGGGGCGAAGGCGGCGGCGCCGACCGCGCTGATCTTCTGCTGCGACAGTATTTTCCTGTTCACCATCGTGCCGCTGCTGATCGAACTGTCGGATCGCGATCATCCCTCGATCGTGCATGCCTTCGGCGTCGTGCTGAAACAGATCGTGCTCAACCCGCTGATCATGTCGGCCTGCTTTGGCGCAGCCGTGGCCGCGCTCCATATCGAGCTGCCGGTCGCGCTCGACCGCACCATCACCTTCCTCCAGAACGCGGCCGCGCCGACCGCGCTGTTCGTGCTCGGCGTGACCGTGGCGTTACGGCCGTTCGATCGTGTGCCCTGGGAGGTGCCTGGTGTGATCGCGGTCAAGCTTCTGGTCCACCCGCTCGCAGCGTTCGGCCTGATGCTTGCGTTCGGGCCGTTCGCTCAGCCCTGGGCCGCCACGGCGATCCTGATGGCCTCGCTGCCGCCGGCACTCAATGTGTTCGTGATCGCGCGTCAGAACGATGCCTGGATCGAATCCGCCTCTGTCGCCGTGCTGCTCGGCACGTTTGCGTCCGTGGTCACGCTGACCACCGTGATGTGGTTGCTCCAGACTGGTCGGCTCGTGTTTCCGTAGACGCTTATCGCCGCCACGTCGGCGTCAGCCCCTCGCGCATGGCAAGGCGCCGAAGTGGGCCGATGGCGCCGAGCAGATGCATGCCGACGGCGCGGACCGGCTGGAGCGGCAGGAAGTCGTTGAGCAGCGAGCGATTGGCCACGTCGATCACAAAGGTTCGGCTCAAAATGTCCGGGCGCCGCGCACGGTCGTAGCGCTTGAGTACGTCGTCGGCGCCGGGATCCTGCCCCGATGCGATGGCGTCGCCGGCGAGCCTGCCGATGTCGGCGGCATCGCGCAGACCGAGGTTGAGGCCTTGGGCGCCGATCGGCGGAACCACATGGGCGGCTTCACCGACCAGCGCGATCCGGTCACGCGCAAAGGACTGCGGCCGTTCGATCGCCAGCGGGAATAAATTGCGGCCTGGTTCGACCGTCATCCGGCCGAGGATGGAATGCGACTGCTTCTCGATCGCGACGGAGAGCTCTTCGTCGCTCAAGCCACGAAGCCGTTCGGCCTCGGCCGGCGCCGAGACCCAGACGACACTGGAGCGTTCGCCGGGCAGGGGCACGAACACGCAGGGACCGTGCGGCGTGTGGAACTCGGTCGAGATATTCCGGTGCGGTCTGATATGCCTGACATTGAAGGTCAGCGCCGTCTGCGTCAGGTCACGCCGTGTCACCGCGATGCCGGCGGCCTCCCGGCACAGCGAGTGCCGGCCGTCGGCGCCGACCACGAGCCGGGCCGAGAGGAATTGCGCGGAGGTCGTACGGATCGCGACATCGTCGGTCTCGGTGACGACGCTGTCGGCCTCGTCGTCGAAGCGGACGAGATCGGGGAGCTCGGCCGCGCGCGCTTCCAGCGCCAGCATCAGCGAGCGGTTGTCGATGTTGTAGCCAAAGGCCTCGCGCCCGATCTCGTGGCAGGAGAACCTGACCTCCGGCGCCCGGAACAGCCGGCCGGTATCGTCGACGAGGCGCATCACCTCGAGGGCCGCCGCCTTGTCCTTGCAGCGCGACCAGACGTCGAGGCTTTCCAGAAGATCGACGGAGGCGCCCAGCAGCGCGGTGGTCCTGTTGTCGGCATAGGGCAGGTGCCGCGCCACCAGCGCCGTCCGCGCGCCAGCCTGCGCCAAGGCAATTCCGGCCGCAAGGCCTGCCGGTCCGCCGCCGATAACGCTTACGTCAAAGTGTGTCGAAGCATCTGTCATGCAGCGACATTTGACACGCCCTGCGGCAAATTCAAGCCCACCTGTTTTGCCTGATTTTATGACGAATTGCGCGGCGCAATGCCGCGCCGGCGGATGTGCAAACCCGTCCCGTTCTGGTAGCAGAAGCCATGGAAACTCAAATGGACAGCCAAGGGGATTCCCTCAAGCCGACGCCCGTGATCCGTGCCGCGGCGTTTTCGGTGCACGTCTTCACCGCTTTCGGCGCGGCGATTGCACTGCTGGCGATGCTGGAGGCCGTGCGCGAGCACTGGGCGGCGATGTTCGGATGGCTGGGTGTTGCACTCGTCATCGATGCGGTCGACGGGCCGATCGCGCGCCGGCTCGACGTCAAGAACGTGCAGCCGAACTGGTCGGGCGACGTGCTTGATCTCGTGGTCGACTTCGTCACCTATGTCTTTGTGCCGGCCTATGCGATCGTGGCGAGCGGCATGCTGCTGCCGGTGGCGGCGCCTTTGCTCGGCATCGCCATCATCGTCACCAGCGCGCTCTACTTCGCCGATCTGCGCATGAAGGCGGACGACAATCATTTCCGTGGATTTCCGGCGCTATGGAATGCGGCCGCGTTCTATCTGTTCCTGCTGCACTGGCCGCCGCTGTCGTCGACCCTGCTGGTCACGGCCCTGGTGGTGCTGACCTTCGTGCCGTTCCACGTGCTGCATCCGGTCCGCGTCGTGCGGCTGCGATGGCTGACGATGTCGCTGATCGCGCTGTGGGCCGTGCTCGGGCTGTATGCGCTGGAGATGGATTTTCACGTCGGCACCGGCGTGACGATTGCGCTCTGTGCGATCGCGCTCTGGATCGCGTTCAGCGACGCATTGATCCGCTTTGCAAGGTCCTTCGCATGATGCATTTGTTGACCAGCCCTGAGGCCTGGGCCGCACTGTTGACCCTGACTTCGCTCGAGATCGTGCTGGGCATCGACAACGTCATCTTCCTGTCGGTGATCGTCTCGCGCATCCCCGAGCCGCAGGCCAGTCGCGCCCGTCAGATCGGGCTCGCGTTGGCGTTGATCTTCCGCATCATCCTGCTCAGCGTGCTGGTCTGGCTGATCGGGCTGACCGCGCCGGTATTCTCGCTCGCGGGCTACGACTTCTCGTGGCGCGACCTTATCCTGATCGGCGGTGGCCTGTTCCTGATCGCGAAGGCGACGCACGAGATCCATGCCGAGGTCGAGTCCGGTGAAGGTGAGGGGAAACAGCAATCCGGCGGCCGCGCCTTCTTCTGGGTGATAGCTCAGATCATCGTCATCGACATCGTGTTCTCGCTGGACTCGATCATCACCGCGATCGGCATGGCACAGGACATCGAGATCATGGTCGCCGCTGTCGTGATCGCCTGCGTGATCATGTACATTTCGTCGGGACCTGTGGCGCGATTCGTCGCGGAACATCCGACCACCAAGATGCTGGCGCTGGCATTCCTGGTGCTGATCGGAGTCGCTCTGGTCGCTGATGGATTCAAGTTTCACATTCCGCGCGGCTACATCTATTTCGCAATTGCGTTCTCGGCGGCGGTGGAGTTCTTCAACGTGCTGGCCAAGCGCAATCGCAGGAAGAAGCCCGGCTAGCCGCTTCGGCTGGCGTCGAGTTGACAAGGCAGGCGTGATGTCTTTCGCTTGAAGGGCGAGAAGAGGAGGTCAGGTGATGACCAAAGCCGTCCGGGTGCACAAGGTCGGGGGCCCTGAGGCCCTGGTCTATGAGAGCGTCGATATCCCGGCGCCCGGACCTGGCGAGGTGCGCATCCGCCAGCACGCAGTCGGCCTGAACTTCATCGACGTCTATTACCGCACCGGCCTCTACAAGGCGCCGGGGCTGCCCTTCATCGCGGGCAACGAGGCCTCCGGCGAGGTGGTCGCGGTCGGGCCGGGCGTGACCAATTTCCACCCCGGCGATCGCGTTGCCTACTACCACAATCTCGGCGCGTATGCGAGCGAGCGCAACATCCCCTGGGAGAAGCTGGTCAAGCTGCCCGACCACATCACCCACGAGCAGGGTGCGGTGCTAATGCTCAAGGGGCTGACCGTCTGGTATCTGCTGCACAAGACCTTCAAGGTCGAACCGCATCATCGCGTGCTGATCCACGCCGCAGCCGGGGGCATTGGCCTGCTCGCCTGCCAATGGGCGAGGGCGCTCGGTGCGCATGTCATCGGCACAGTCGGTTCGCGCGAGAAGGCCGAACTCGCGGAAGCCAATGGCTGCGACCACGTGATCCTCTACAACGAGGAAGACTTCGTCGCCCGCGTGAAGCAGATCAGCCGCAACGAAGGCTGCGACGTCGTCTATGACGGCGTCGGCAAGTCGACCTTTCCAGGCTCGCTGTCCTGCCTGAAACCGCGCGGCATGTTCGTCTCGTTCGGCAATGCCTCAGGTCCCGTGCCGCCGTTCTCGATCGCTGAACTCAATAATCACGGCTCGCTGTTCGCGACCCGGCCGAAGCTCAACGACTATATCGGCACCCGCAAGGAACTGCTGGAAGGCGCCGACACGCTGTTTTCCGCCGTCATCAACGGCAAGCTGCATGTGCCGATCAATCACGCCTATGCGCTGAAGGACGCCGCGAAGGCCCATATTGATCTCGAAAGCCGCAAGACGACCGGCGCGTCGATCCTGAAGCCGTAGGTCACCGTCATTGCGAGCGAAGCGAAGCAATCCAGAACTGCTTCCGCGGAAATCGTCCGGATTGCTTCGTCGCTTCGCTCCTCGCAATGACGAGCCTTACGCCACGCGTCTTGCCGCCCCCGCCTTGGTCAAAATCCCGTCGAGACAACAGGTCATCTCGGCGATCTCTGCCTTGGTGACATTCAGCGCAGGCATGAAGCGCAGCGTGTCGAGCTGCGGCGCATTCAGCAGCACGCCGGCTTCGAACGCCTGCGCGACGATGCCGGGCGCGATCGGCAGCTTGAGATCGAGCGCGAGCAACAGGCCGCGGCCGCGCACGGCGCCGAGGCCGTGCCGCGCCGAGACTTTCTGCAGTTCGCTTTCAAGCAGCAGGCCCGTCTCGGTGACCTGCTTCAGGAACTCCGGCTTGCCGACGTCTTCGAGCACAGCCAGCCCGGCCGCGCACATCAACGGGTTGCCGTTGAACGTGCCGCCCTGGTCGCCGTGCTCGAAGCAGGAGGCGCGTTCGGTCGCAAGCAGCGCTGCGAGCGGCACGCCGCCGCCGATGCCCTTGCCGAGCGTCATGATGTCGGGCGCGATTCCTGTGTGCTCATAGTGGAAGAGTTTTCCGGTCCGGCCCATGCCGGTCTGGATCTCGTCGAAAATCAGCAACAGGCCGTGCGCCTCGGTGAGCGCGCGCAGCTCCTGCAGGAACGGATCGGTCGCCGGCCACACGCCTGACTCGCCCTGGATCGGCTCGAGCATGACAGCGACGGTGTTGTCGTTGATCAGCGCCGCGACCGAGGCGATGTCGTTCAGCTTCGCCTTCTTGAAGCCGGCAACCTTCGGCTCGAACAGCGGCTCGAAGGCCTTCTTGCCCGAGGCCGACATCGTCGCCAGCGTTCTGCCGTGGAAGCCGCCTTCGAAGGTGATGATTTCGAACGCGCCGCCCTTGTGCAGGCTGCCATATTTGCGCGCGAGCTTGATCGCGCCCTCGTTGGCCTCTGCGCCCGAATTGGCGAAGAACACCTGGTCGAAGGCGCTGTTCTCGACCAGCGTCTGCGCGAGCTTGAGGCTCGGCTCGTTGTAGAAGGCCGGGCTCGGCGTCAGCAGTCGTTTGGCCTGCGAAGCGAGCGCGTCCGCGACCGCCGGCGGGGAGTGACCGAGGCAGTTCACGGCCCAGCCCTGCACGAAATCGAGATAGCGCTTGCGGCTGTCGTCCCAGAGGTATGAGCCGGCGCCGCGGACGAACACGGCCTTGGGCCGCGCCGTGATGTCCATGAGCGCGTCATACGGATGGGTGGCGGTGGTCATGTCGAACTCCTCTCAAGGCAGCGAAGATCTGGGGGCGGGTGAAAAAGGGACGCGAAAAGCAAGAAGGCCGCACTTTGCGGGTGCGGCCTTCTCGAAAACTGTGCTGAATTTACTGGTTCAGCGGCGTCGTCGGACATGGCGCAACCCATCATCGTCGCGGGAGCGACGACGCATGGCCTGGCGCAGATGGGTCCGAGTCTTGATCATGGGGCGGGTCCGTACAGCCGAAGGGCAGGAGTTGTCAAGCGGGTTACTGAACGTTGTAATGCGAAAACACGTCGGCGACCCCGGCGTCGATCGCTTTCGCGGCGGCGATGTCGCGCTCGGCACCTGCAGTGTCGCCCTTCTTCCGCTTCGCAAGCCCACGTCCATAGAGCGAGCTGCCGAGCTCCGGCTTCGCTCGCAGCGCGGCGTCGTAGTCGGTGATCGCCGCGTCGAGATTGCCGAGCTTGAGATAGGCGAGGGCGCGGCTGTCCAGCGTATCAGGATCGTTCGGGGCCATCCGCAGCGACTGCTCGCAATCGGCCAGGGCCTCCTGCAGACGCCCGAGGATTGCACGCGTCATGCAGCGCGAATTGAACACGCCGGAATAGCTCGCATTGGCCTTGAGCGCACGATCGTAATCCGCAAGCGCCAGCGCATAATCGTGCGTCTCAAAATACATGTTGGCGCGCGCATAGAAATCGCGGTCGTTGTCCGGCGAGAGCTCAACCGACTTGCCGAAATCGGCGAGCGCCCGGGCGCGGTCGCCGCGATCGCGAAAGATGCGTGCGCGATTGCCATAGGCGGGGCCATAGGCCGGATTGAGCCTGATCGAGGTGTCGAGATCGGCCAGCGCACGATCGGCCTCGCCATGTTCGCGATAGGCGCTGCCGCGGTTGTAGAAGGCGAGCGCGAACTTCGGATCGAGTTTGATCGCGCGATCGTAGTCGGCGAGCGCCCGCCCATACTCGTTCTTGCCGATGTAGGAATTGCCGCGGTTGTTGTAGTACTGCGCCTCATCCGGAACGAGCCGGATGGCCCGCGTATAGTCCAGGATGGCGTGGTCGCGGTCGCCGAGATCGTCATGGACGATGCCGCGATTGTACCACGCGACGGCATCGCTGGCGTCGAGGTCGATCGCACGGTTGAGATCGGCCAAGGCGCGCTCGGTCTCGCCCTTGCGCCGATAGATCTCGCCGCGGTTGGCGAGTGCGACCGCGTTCGACGGATTGGCCTTCAGCAGGGCCGAGCAGCCTGCGAGCCGCTGCTCGTCGCTGACCTCGTCGGAACCGAAGCACCATTGTCGCGCCTGCGCCGCCGACGGGGATTGCGCGGCGGCTGGAAACGTGAGCAGGGTCAACGCAGTGGCCAGCGCGCGCAGCCCTGGCCGGATATCGATCCTGTGATTGCATGTCATGTGTTTGCTGCGCAGAAACCAACAAGCCTCTAGCGCGTTTGTGATCTCGGGACGCGAATTGGTTCGAACCGGACCTCGTTCGGGACAGACCAAGAGGGACGGGACCAACCAGACAGTTTTCAGCCTTGTCCGACACGCCTTATCCGATCGACCTCGACAGCATTCGCGGCGCGTTTCCGCCGGGCATCGAGGCGCCGCCTTTGCTGCTCGATTTTGCCGGCTGGCTGAACGGGCGCCCCTGGGGCAGCGTCGGCTGCTTCTCGCTGCAGGGCCAGTTCTCCGACCAGGCCCCGATCTTCGACGGCAGCCCCTTGCGCGACCGCTTCGCACTGTTCATGCGCCTGCCTGACGGTTCAGCCGTCGGCGGCTGGTACGGTGCCGGTCTCGACCGGGACGATCCCCCGATGGTGGGGTTAGGCTCTGAGGGCGACTATGAGCTGCTCGCGCCGTCTCTCGACGCGCTGCTGTCGAAGCTGACCTCGCAGCAATTCGACAACGCCTGGCACGACCTGCGCCCGCACGACGAAGTCGAGCCCCAGACGGTCGAGCTTGCGCAGTGGCTCGCCCGAAGGCCGACCGGCGAACCCGTTGCCTGCGAGGACGGCGAACTGCCCGATTTCCGCGGCTTCGTCGAGAAGTGGAGCCGGGACCGTGAGGATTATTGGGCCAATCATCGTCTGATGGCCGAACTCGGCTGGCGGCTCGCCGCGCATCTGCCGAAGGGCAAGAAGTCCTGGGACAAGACGCTTTTCGAGGTCGCGATATCAGGCAAGCAATACGAGGCGCGCGTCCTGTCGCGCGGACCGCAACCGTTCGAGGAAGCCGGCTCGATCGAATCCCTCTTGCGCGATCTGCGCGAGGAGATGCGCCGCGCCCAGCCCGAGCTCGGGCTGTGGTACGCGATGAAATTCGGCCTTTATGCCGACGGCCGCGTCATGCCGAATTTTGAGTACGACGTGCGCCCGATCATCGATGGCGAGCCGGCATTGCTCGCCGAAGCCAAGGCCGATCTCGCTCGCGCCCCGCGCCCGGAGCGCTGGGTCCCGAAATGGCTGGCCTGATTGCATCCACGGCGTCATTGCGAGCGTAGCGAAGCAATCCAGAATCCCTCGGCGGCGACACTATGGGTTGCTTCGCTACGCCCGCAATGACGGAGCAGCCTCAAAATCCCGCGACGCTGCCGTGCAGATCGTATTGATCGGCCCGTTCGATCTTCGCGGTGACGATCTCGCCGACGCGCAGGGGGCGGCGGCTCGACAGATACACCGCGCCGTCGATCTCCGGCGCATCGGCCTTTGAGCGGCCCTTTGCAACGGTAGGTCCGACTTCATCGATGATGATCTGCTGGCGCGTGCCGACCTTGCGCTTCAGCCGGCGCGCCGAAATCTTCTGCTGGCGCGCCATCAGTGCGTTGTAGCGCTCCTGCTTGATTTCTTCGGGCACGGGATTGGCGATCGCATTCGACGTCGCGCCCGCGACGGGCTCGTATTTGAAGCAGCCGAGGCGATCGATTTCGGCTTCATCGAGCCAGTCCAGCAGATAGGCGAAGTCGGCATCCGTCTCGCCGGGGAAGCCGACGATGAAGGTCGAGCGCAAGGCGAGGTCAGGACATTCCTCGCGCCAGCGCTTGATGCGCGCCAGCGTCTTGTCCTGCGCGGCCGGGCGCTTCATCGCCTTCAGCACCTCGGGGCTCGCATGCTGGAACGGGATGTCGAGATAGGGCAGCACCTTGCCCTCGTTCATCAGCGCGATGACCTCGTCGACATGCGGGTAGGGGTAGACATATTGCAGCCGCACCCAGGCGCCGAGTTCGCCAAGCTCGCGCGCGAGGTCGAGGAATTTGGCGCGGACCTGACGATCCTTCCACGGGCTCTCGGCATATTTGAGATCGACACCATAGGCCGAGGTGTCCTGCGAGATGACGAGCAATTCCTTGACGCCGGCGCCGACCAGGCGCTCGGCCTCGCGCAGCACGTCATCGGCCGGACGCGAGACCAGGTCGCCGCGCAGTTTCGGGATGATGCAGAAGGTGCAGCGGTTGTTGCAGCCTTCGGAAATCTTGAGATACGCGTAGTGACGCGGCGTCAGCTTGATGCCCTGCGGCGGCACCAGGTCGAGATGCGGGTTGTGCGCGGGCGGCAAAGCGCGATGCACGGCATCGAGCACACTCTCATATTGCTGCGGACCGGTGATCGAGAGGACACCGGGATAGGCCTCCTCGATCTGCTCGGGCTCGGCGCCCATGCAGCCGGTCACGATCACCTTGCCGTTCTCGGCCATGGCCTCGCCGATCGCCGAGAGCGATTCCTGCTTGGCGCTGTCGAGGAAGCCACAGGTGTTGACGATGACGATGTCGGCACCGTCATGCCTGCGGGCGAGCTCATAGCCCTCGGCGCGCAGGCGCGTGATGATGCGCTCGGAATCCACCAATGCCTTGGGGCAGCCGAGTGACGTGAATGAAATACGCGGCGCTCTTTCCATGTATCGCCTGGAACCTGCTGCTGAATTGTTCGGAATTGCGTTCGAAGTAATTGATCCGATGACAAAATTCAACCGCTACGGCCGGCCTGGCGCCGGTAAAATGAGACATGGCTGGCGGCAGCCGCGTCAGGCTTTGTGCCCGGCGCGCGGCTGCTGTTGACGATCAAGGCTGGTTGGCGGCGCCCTCGACGGCAAATGTATGATACGTGGCATATTTCTCGCCGACGGCTCGAACTTTTACGTAGGCCGGGTCGTTTCGCCAGGCCCGAAGCGCCTCCATGCTCGGATACATGTAGATCACCACGCGTTTGGGCGGGTTTCCATCAACGGCAATGACCTGTGCACCGGTTGCCGCCGCGCCTGCTGCAGCAACCAGTTTCCCGCCATGGGCCTTGATGATCTCCCTCGCCTTGGGGAGATATTCCCTGGCATAGCCATCGGGATCGGAGACGTCGATTTGACCGATCAGATAAGCGGGCCGGGACGTTTCACCATGCAGCGCCCGGCTGCCGAGGGCGCCCAATGCGGTACACGCCAACACCACGAGACCGATTCTGCATCGCGAATTCATGTGAGCCTCCCACTCATGCTTTGCCGCTGCCGCAAGCCGTAAGCTGCGCCGGACTCTCCGCGGGAATTCAAGGTGCGTCCAATACATATATTCTCTCACGACTTATGCCTGAGTGGTATAAGCGGGCATGAACCTTCGACAGGCCCTCACGTTTCTGACCGTGGCCGAGCTCGGCACCGTCTCGAAGGCTGCTCTGCGGCTGCGTGTCGCCCAGCCGGCCTTGTCCAGGCAAATCATCGCGCTCGAGCAGGAGCTCGGCTTGCGGCTGTTCGATCGGGTCGGGCGCCGTCTTCTGCTGACCGGCGAGGGCGAGCAGTTGATTGCAGGGTGCCGCCTGCTGCTCAACAGTGTCAGTTCGCTGCAGGAGCAGGCTCAGTCGCTCCGTCAAGGCGACACGGGGGTTCTCAAGATCGCCGGGTCGCCGCAGCACATCGAGAGCGTGCTATCGCAATTTCTTCACCTGTACGCGAAGCAATATCCCAAGGTCGAGATCAGGATCAGGGAGGGTACGGGCAGCGAAATATTGACCATGCTCGAACGTGGCGAAATCCATCTCGGCCAGAACCTGCTGCACGCGGTCAGGCTGGACGAACGGCACTTCGGCAGTCTGCCGCTTGGATCCGTGCAGTTGCTGGCTGTGTGTCACCCTTCGACGCCCCTCGGCCCGAACCGTACCATCGAAATCGCCGATCTCGCTGGGCTTCCGTTGCTGCTGATGGACGGCGGGTTCGGGTTTCGCCGTGCCTTCGACGCGGCAAGCCGGGTGGCGGGGCTCAAACCGACGATCGCGTTCGAGAGTCGTAATCCGCATACCTTGCTGGCGCTCGCCGAGGCAGGCCACGGCGTAGCGATCGTTCCTTCCCAACTGCAGTGCTGGCGTTACCGATTGAGGATCGTCGGTCTCACGCATCGACGACGCGTCTTGCAGGAGGCCCTGACCATCTCATGGGACAAGCGGCGCCCGTTGCCGCGCTTCGCGACTGATTATTGTGCAATGCTCGCCGCGCATATGCGCGAGACGTTTCCGATCACGCGCCCGACGGAGCCGGCCACGGCGAAACGCGGCGTTCGCTCCCGTGCAAAGCGCGTCCCGGCGGTCAGGAGCGCCGCGGCTGGTCGCAGCCGAGCTTGAGCGCAGCCGTCTGGCCCGGATCTCATCTGCCTGATGGATGATCCTCGGCTAGTCCCAATTGCTCACAATTACCACCCTTTGCATCGCCTTCCGGCATGCTATGGATGAATCGCCGCGATGAGTGAGCTATGAGCGCCGAACAGTCACCCAAAATCGTGATCGTCGACGAAAGCCCCGTCCGGGCCGCGATCCTCGAGGAGGGGTTGCGCGAGGCCGGATTCACGCAAGTCGTCCATATCCGCGAGATGCAGAGCCTGCTGGCCCGTATTTATGCGGTAGATCCCGACATCATCCTGATCGATCTGGAAAACCCCAGCCGCGACGTGCTGGAGGCGATGTTCCAGGTGAGCCGCGCCGTGAAACGACCGATCGCGATGTTCGTCGACCAGAGCGACTCCGCCTCGATCCAGGCCTCGGTCGAGGCCGGCGTGTCGGCCTACATCGTCGACGGCTTGAAGAAGGAGCGCATCAAGCCGATCCTCGATCTCTGCGTGTCACGCTTCAACGCCTTCGCAAAGCTCCAGGAGGAGCTGGAGCGCACCAAGTCGCAACTCGAGGACCGTAAGATCATCGAGAAGGCCAAGGGCATCCTGATGAAGGTCAAGAGCCTCACCGAGGACGAGGCCTACGTGCTGCTGCGTTCGACCGCCATGCGCGAGAAGAAGAAAATCGGCGAGATCGCGCAGTCGATCATCACCGCGTCGGAGATGCTCAAATGACCGCTCCGCTTCGCATCGGATTCATTCCGCTGGTCGATGCTGCCGCGCTCATCATCGCCGTCGACAAGGGATTTACCGCGGCCGAAGGGCTCGAGGTCGAGCTGGTGCGCGAAGTGTCCTGGTCCAACGTCCGCGACAAGCTCAATATCGGCCTGTTCGACGCCGCGCATCTGCTGGCACCGGTCGCGATCGCATCCTCGCTCGGGCTCGGCCACGTCAAGGTGCCCATCGTGGCGCCCCTCAATCTCGGCATCAACGGCAATGCGATCACGGTCTCGCCGACGCTCCATGCCGCGCTGATGGAGGTGATCGACGGCGACCGTTTCGATCCGCTCGCGACGGCCAGGGCGCTGGCGAAGGTCGTGGCCATCAGGCGCAAGGCGGGCGCCGATCCGCTGACCTTCGGCATGACGTTTCCGTTCTCGACCCACAATTATCAGCTCCGGTTCTGGATGGCGGCCGCCGGCGTCGACCCCGACGAGGACGTACGTCTCGTGGTGTTGCCGCCGCCCTACATGGTGGACAGCCTCAAGAACGGCCATGTCGATGCCTTCTGCGTCGGCGCGCCCTGGAATTCGGTCGCGGTCGATCTCGGCATCGGCCACATCCTGCATTTCGTCTCCGACATCCTGGTGCGGGCGGCGGAGAAGGTGCTGGCCGTGCGTCAGGTTTGGGCCGACAAGCATCCGGATGTCGTCGCGGCGCTGGTACGCGCGGCGGTGAAGGCGGCCCAATTCATCGAGAACCGGGAGAACCTGGCCGAGGCGACCCGAATCCTGGCGCAGCCCGAGCGCGTCGGCGTCGATGCCGAGGTGATCCAGCGCTCGCTCGCCGGACGCCTGAAAATCTCGCCCGAGGGCGCGCTGCGCGAGAGCGGGCGCTATCTCCTGGTCGGACGCGAAGGGGCAGGGCGCCCGGACCCGGTCCAGGCCGCCTGGCTCTACGCCCAGATGCTGCGCTGGGGGCAAACGGCGCTGAGCAATGAAGCACTCAGGACCGCTATGGCCGTGTTCCGGCCGGACCTCTACGACGCCGCGCTCGGCCGCAGCGGAGATGGCCAGCCCGACACCTCCTTTACCGCCTTTGCCGGGCCGGCGTTCGACCCTCGGGATTTGGGCGGCTATCTCGCCTCGTTTGAGATCGGGCGGCGGGCTTCGTAGGGTCTGCTCAAAACTTAATCATTCCGATTCGAAGCTTAATCTTTGGGCTGTTGCTGCCCGAAGTGGCATGAACCATGATCCATTTCATGCGCTGCATATAAGCCTAAAGCGCTGATTTTCAACTGATTTTGTAGCTTGTGCTGCACTGGCACACTCCTTGAATAGGTACGCCCGAGCTGCCCGGCAAGGTCGCCGGCGGCTCCGAGTCCATGGTGGATTTCCGCAGCAACGAGGCTGTCCGGATCGCCAGGGTTCCGAGAGGCGCGTGCCCGACCGGCTCCCAGCGATCATCGTCCGTTCAACCCCGTTGAGGCCGCCTATCGCGCGGCGAGCTGGAGCTTCGATATGGATTACGCGAAACCTTCTGATGTCGTGGCCTCGATGGTCGATGCCAGCGTGAAGAAGCTGGCGCTCGCCCCGCGCGACATTCTGATCCGCGGCGCGATCTCGGGAGCCCTACTCGGGGCCGCCACCACGCTCGCCTTCGGCGCCGCTCTCACGACCGGCCAGCCCATCGTCGGCGCGCTGATCTTCCCGGTCAGCCTCGTGATGATCGTGCTGCTCGGCCTCGAACTCGTTACCGGCAGCTTCGCCATCGTCCCGCTCGCCCGCCTCGAGGGTAAAGCCACCTGGAATGCGGTGATCGCCAACTGGTCCTGGGTCTTCGTTGCCAATTTGCTGGGCAGCCTCGCCTTTGGCGTGCTGATCGCGATCTCGCTGACCAACATGGGCAAGGTCGAGGTCAGCGGCGTCGCCGCGCGCATCGTCGCGGTCGCCGAAGCCAAGACCATCGCCAATGCCGCGATCGGCACCGCCGGCATGGTCTCGGTCTTCGTCAAGGCGATCCTCTGCAACTGGCTGGTCTGCCTTGGCGTCGTCATGGCGATGACCTCGACCTCGACCGTCGGCAAGATCGCTGCGACCTGGCTGCCGATCTTCCTGTTCTTCGCGCTCGGCTTCGAGCACGCCGTCGTCAACATGTTCGTCATCCCGACCGGCATGCTTCTTGGCGCCAAGGTCAGCCTTTCGGATTGGTGGCTGTGGAATCAGATCCCCGTGACCTTAGGCAACATCGTCGGTGGCTTCGTCTTCACCGGCCTTGCGCTCTACGCGACATACAAGCCCGCAAAGCCGGCGACCGAGATGGCGCAGGTCGTGGCCCAGCCAGCAGAGTAGGTCCATTCAGCTCATGAAACTCGAAGCAGCACCCACGACCGATTTCTCCGACGAGCAGAAGCGCTACCTCGAAGGTTTCATGTCCGGCATGCAGGTCGGACGTGTCGGGCGCGCTTTTGCAGCCGGCGGCGCGCCTGCGGCTGGTGCTCCCGCCGAGCCAACCGGCCCGGACGCTGCGGCGATCAAGGCGCAGGACAAGCTCACGGCGGCGGGCAAGAAGCTCGTCGACCAGGAGAAGTTCAAGCGTGAGATGCATCCCTTCGATGCCTATGAGCGCCTGAAGGACCAGGCGCGCAACAACGCCAACCCGACGCCGGCGGATAATTTCCGCTGGCGCTATTACGGCATCTTCTGGGTGGCACCGGCACAGACCTCCTACATGGCGCGCCTGCGTATTCCCAACGGCATCCTCAAGCACTGGCAGATGGCGGGTCTCGCCGACATCGCAGAAAGCTGTGGCGGCGGCTACACTCATGTCACCACGCGCGCCAACTTCCAGATCCGCGAAATCGAGCCGAAGAACGCGGTGACGCTGATCGAGGGCATCCAGGACATCGGACTGTGCTCGCGCGGCGCCGGCGCCGACAACATCCGCAACGTCACGGGCACGCCGACGGCCGGCATCGATCCGCAGGAGCTGCTCGACACGCGCCCGTATGCGCGCGAATGGCACTACCACATCCTCAACGACCGCTCGTTGTTCGGCCTGCCGCGCAAGTTCAACGTCGCCTTCGACGGCGCCGGCAAGATAGCCGCGCTGGAGGAGACCAACGACATCGCTTTCACCGCGGTCGAGGTGAAGGACGGCTTTGGTGTCGAAGGCGGGATTTGGTTCAGGCTCGGCCTCGGCGGCATCACCGGCCACAAGGATTTTGCGAAATATTCCGGCATCGTCGTTCGTCCTGAAGACGCGACTGCTGTTGCCGATGCCATCGTGCGCGTCTTCGTGGAACACGGCGACCGCACCAACCGCAACAAGGCGCGGCTGAAATACGTGCTCGACATCATGGGGCACGACGGCTTCCTCAAGCTGGTCGAGGAGCGGCTGAAGAAGCCGTTCGCGCGCGTGCCGGCCGAGGCTTTGGCGTCGCGTCCGCTGTCCGACCGCATGGCCCATGTCGGCGTGCACAAGCAGAAGCAGGCCGGGCTCAATTGGGTCGGCGTGGCGCTGCCGGTCGGCAAGCTGACCTGCGAACAGATGCGTGGGCTGGCGAAAATCGCGCAGGATCTCGGTGACGGCGATATCCGCCTGACGGTCTGGCAGAACCTGCTGATCTCGGGCGTACGCGATGAGAGCATCGCGCTCGTCTCCGCGGCTGTCGAGAAGATCGGCCTGGCCACGCAAGTCTCGAACGTGCGCGCCGGCCTGATTGCCTGCACCGGCAATGCCGGCTGCAAGTTCGCGGCCTCCGACACCAAGCGCCATGCCGCCGCGATCGGCGACTGGTGCGATGAGCGTATCAATCTCGACACGCCGCTCAACATCCATCTGACCGGGTGCCATCACTCCTGTGCGCAGCACTACATCTCGGACATCGGTCTGATCGCGGCCAAGGTGCCGGGCGCGAGCGAGGATGACCAGGTCGAGGGCTATCACCTCTTCACCGGCGGTGGCTTCGGTCCCGATGCCGATATCGGGCAGGAGGTTTTTCACGACGTGAAGTCCGAGGACGTGCCGAAGACTGTCGAGGCTCTCCTGAAAGCCTATCTGGCCAATCGCACCTCGCCCGAAGAGACGTTCCTGACCTTCTCCCGTCGCCATGACGGGGAAGCCCTGCGCAAACTCGCCGAAGCGGAAGTAGCAGCATGACCCAGATGTCCGTGCCTCCCAAGATCGAGATCATTCCGGCCAGTGCACCGTTCAGTGAAGGCCAGCGGCTGTGGCTGAACGGATTCCTGGTCGGCATGTTCGGTCTCGACGGTTCGACACCGCTGTCGCCGGCGGAGAACGGGGCGGTCCTGGCGCCGCAAGGCGACGGCGATGACGGTGAGGCGCCATGGCATGATCCGGCGATGGCGATCGCCGATCGGATGAAGCTTGCGGAGGGACGTCCGCTCCGCCGCCGCATGATGGCGGCGATGGCGCAGCAGGATTGCGGCCAGTGCGGCTACAATTGCGCCGATTATTCGGACTCGATTGCCAACAAGAGCGAAGCCCGCCTCAACCTCTGCGCCCCCGGCGGCAAGGAAACGGCGCGGATGCTCAAGCAGCTCGCCGAGGAGATCGACAGGGCGCCGGCCGCAAAGCCTGCGGCAGGAGCGGCCCCGGCCGCGAGCACGCCGGCCGCACCGGACCTGAAAGCCGAGCTCGGCCGTGCCCGCGAGAATCCGGCTGACGCGACCTTCCTGTCGAAGCGCCTGCTCAACAAGAGCGGTTCGGAGAAGGAAACCTATCACGTCGAGTTCGATCTCTCCGAGAGCAAGCTTGACTACGTCGTCGGCGACAGCTTTGGGGTGTTCGCGCGCAACGATCTCGGCCTCGTCGATCAGATCATCGCGCTGCTCGGGGCATCCCACACCACCAAGATCAACAACAAGACGCTGCGCGAGGCGCTGGTCGAGGACGTTTCTCTTTCACCCGCGCCCGACAAGCTGTTCGAGCTGCTCTCCTTCATTACAGGCGGCGCGCAGCGCGAGAAGGCGAGGGCGCTGGCGCAGGGCGAAGATCCCGATGGCGATGCCGCAACGCTCGACGTGATGGCCGCGCTGCAAAAATTCTCGGGCACGCGGCCGCATCCGGAAGCGTTCGTCGAGGCGCTCGAGCCGCTCCAGCCGCGGCTCTATTCGATCTCCTCGTCCCACAATGCGACGCCCGGCAAGCTGTCGCTGACGGTCGATTCCGTGCGCTACGTCATCGGCAAGCGCAAGCGTCTCGGCGTCGCCTCGACCTTCCTCGGCGAGCGCATCAACGAGGGCGACAAGCTCAAGGTCTATGTGCAGAAGGCGCACGGTTTCGCCCTGCCGCAGGATCCGAAGATTCCAGTCATCATGATCGGTCCCGGCACCGGCGTCGCGCCGTTCCGCGCTTTCCTGCTCGACCGCAAGGCGACCGGCGCGCAGGGCAAGAACTGGCTTTTCTTCGGCCATCAGCGCAGCGATTGCGACTTCTTCTATCGCGACGAGCTCAACGCGATGAAGACGTCGGGCCTGCTGACGCGCCTGTCGCTGGCCTGGTCGCGCGACGGCGAGAAGAAGTTCTACGTGCAGGACCGCATGCGCGAGCTCGGCCGCGAGGTCTGGACGTGGCTGGCCGAGGGCGCGCACCTCTACATCTGCGGCGATGCCAAGCGCATGGCCAAGGACGTCGAGCGTGCGTTGGTCGACATCGTTGCCCAGTTCGGCGCGCGATCGACCGACGAGGCCGTCAGTTTTGTCGCCGATCTCAAGAAGAAGGGCCGCTTCCAGGCTGACGTGTACTAAGTCGCGGCGGCCCGTCGCCACTCGGTTCAATGTCGTGGGGCGGGCAGAGCAAAGCGGGCCCGCCTCGTCGATGGGCATGGCGCGCGAGGGCGTGCCTTTGCCTACCCCACGGGAGCCAGTCATCTCAGCGTTATCGACCGGGTTCCATCTGGCTTGAAGTTTAACGAATAGGATTCCCGGAACCGGCCGGTCCAGAGAATTTTTGCCTGCAAAGCGGCTCCGAAAGGCGCTTCCATCGCTATTTGCGCGATGGTCTTACAGCCGTCGCGCTGGATCATTCATACTCGCCGGATGGTGCGTTGGAAATCGACCATCCGGGAATTGTCGGCGGAAGCCAGGCTTCACCTTTATGCGCGGTCGCTCTCGCGCAGGACCGCGGCGAGTGCGCGTCATGTCGGGATCTACGGCACCTGTGCGCTTATCGCCGCGCTCCTCTTCGGCACGTTATCAGTGCACCCGTTCTGATCACGCCCCGCGCTTGAACGGCGCGACGTCGATCCCCGCGTCTTTCAACGCCTGACGCAGGCCGCGCGCGATGTCGACCGCGCCATGTGTATCGCCGTGGATGCACACCGTGTCCGTGCGCATCTTGATGACCTTGCCTGTGACCGAGACCACCGCACCGTCCTGCACCATCCGCACCACGCGCTCGGCAATCGCCTTGGCGTCATGCAGCACCGCGCCGGGCTTCTTGCGCGAAACGAGGTTGCCGTCGTCCTCGTAAGCGCGGTCGGCGAACACTTCGTGCACCATCGGCAGGTTTGCGTCCTCGCCTGCTTTCACCAGCTTTGAATTGGCGAGCACGACGAAGATCAGGCTGGGATCGACCGCCCGGATGCCGGCGGCGATTGCCTTCGCGGTCATGTCGTCCTCGCAGGCGACGTTGGAGAGCGCGCCATGCGCCTTCACATGCGTGACCTTGTGGCCGGCTGCCGTCGTGATCGCCTGTAGCGCGCCGATCTGGTAGGCGACGAGGTTCTCGATCTCGGACGACTTCAGCCCGGCGATCGGATGCCGGCCAAAGCCGTGCAGGTCGCGATATCCAGGATGCGCGCCGACCGAGACGCCGCGTGCTTTCGCCAGCTCCACCGTGCGGCGCATGATGTCGGGGTCGCCGGCATGGAAGCCGCAGGCGACGTTGACCGAGCTCGCGAGCTCGATCATCGCGGCGTCGTTGCCCATCTCCCACGCGCCAAAACCTTCGCCGAGGTCGCAATTGAGATCGATCGTCTTCATGGTTGCTCTCCGCCTTTTGGTCTTGTTGTTTACGGCTCCGCCGTGACCTGCCAGGTCCCGGCATCCATGGCGCTCACGGCATAGCCCGCAACGTTGGCATCGGCCAGTGCCTCGACGTTGAGTTCGACCGTGTCGGACGAGCGCAGGCGATCGGGCAGGTTGCGGATCAGCTGTTGGAACTTGCGCGCCTCGTCCTGCGCCTCGGCCATGGTGACAGCCTTGAAGCGGAACGCCGTTCCTGCCGAGGTCTGCGCGAGGCGGCCGACGTCGGCCGTGATCACGGTTGCGATCTTGGGGTAACCGCCTGAGGTGCCGCGGTCCATCATCAGCGCGATCGGCGAACCGTTGCCGGGCACCTGGATGCTGCCGTTGACGGTACCGTCGGAGACGATGTTGTGACCGTGCAGATGCTTGATGGCGGGCCCTTCGAGCCGGTAGCCCATGCGGTCGGACGTCGCCGAAATTTTCCACTCGCTGTCCAGGAACAGCGCCTTGTTGGCGTCATCGAACTCGTCGTCCTGCGGACCCAAGACGACTCGGATCGGGCCGCTCACAGGCTTCGGCAATTCGATCTGCAACTCCGGCGCGCCGCTCGCGGCATCGACCGTGAATTCGTCGCCGGCCTGAAGCGGGCGCGGGTAGGGGCTGCCGAGCCCGGCGCGGGCATTCACCGCGAGGCTGCCGAACACCAGCTCGCCTTTGATGGCGCCTTCGATCGCGAGGTAAGTGAATGCGCCGCCGCGGGCAAAACCCAGCGTCAGCGTCTCGCCATCCTTCAGCGTGACAGAGGTGTCCATAGCCACCGGTTTGCCGGCGACGTCGGCATTGCGCGGCGCGCCTGATATCGCCACGCGCACGGCGCCGTCCTTGGCCGCGAACGTGGCGCCGAACGGGCCGATCTCGACGGCGGCTGCGAGCGGCTCGTTGCCGACAAGCGTGTTTGCCGCAGCCAGCGCCAGCCGGTCCATCGCACCGCTGACCGTCAGGCCATAGCGCTGCGCGCCGTGGCGTCCGCCGTCCTGGACGGAGCTTGCGGGACCGATGGTGGCGACGATGAGCCGGCTCATGCGGTCACCTGCTCGGCGATGATCTCGCCGGCCTCGGCGGCGCGGTCCTGCTCTTCGAACGTCTTGTGGTCGATGGCGAAAAACGTCACGCGATCACCGGGTTCGGTGAGGAAGGTGGGATTCCGGTGGAGCTGATAGGTTCTGACCGGCGTGCGGCCGAGCAGGTGCCAGCCGCTGGGCGCCGCCAGACACTGGATCCCGGCCTGGATGCCGCCGATCGAGATCGTGCCAGCCGGCGTGAACAGCCGCGGGCTCTGCCGCCGTGACATGTGCAGCGATTTGTCGAGACCGCTGAGATAGGACCAGCCCGGCGTGAAGCCGATCATGGCGACGCGATAGTCACCGCCGACGTGCCGGGCGACGATGTCGTCTGGCGTGGTGTTCAACGCCTTCGCGACATCCTCGAGGTCGATGCCGTGCTCGCCGCCATAGGCGACGGGAATGCGCCAGCGCCGCGCCTTGGTCGACGGCGGCAATGGCTGGCAGGCGATCGGCAGCAGCTTTTCGCAGAGCGCATCGAACCCGATCTTGCCGGGATCGTAATGCACCAGCAGCGAGCGATAGGTTGGAATGGATTCGGTGATGCCGTCGATCGGCGTTGTGGCCAGCGCCTTGTCGAGCGCGAGCACGCGCTCATTGGCGGCGTCGTCGATGGTTCGGCTGAACTCGACCGTGACGGCACTGTCGCCGCTGGGCAGGAGGCGGGGCGGGGGAAGTGTCGCGGCCATGACCTCTCGAAATCGGTCTTGAGAAAAGCGCGGGCTCAGCCTTGAGTTCCGCAATGCCTTTGCTTCGCGTAAATGCGCCCGCAAGTCCAATAAATTAATGCCGGGGGTGGCGATAAAGCCTTGTTATCGCGGCGCATAACAGACCGGCAGGGCCGCATTATTGACGGGGCTTTGGGCCTTGACGGCAAGCGCCCGGCTCGCAAGATGCGCGCGTTCTTTCCCGCCCATCCGGAGCTCGTTCTCGTCCATGTCGCTGTCCCCCGAAGCCCGCAAGACCCTCGCCGGCATTACCACTGCCACCATCACCACGGTCCTGCTGAAGAAGGGCCTGCGCAATGTGTGGATGCGCGGCGCGCGTCCGCTGCGCCCGGGCCTGCCGCGCCTGGTGGGACCGGCCTTCACGCTGCGCTTCGTGCCGGCGCGCGAGGATCTGGCCACTCCGGAATCCTGGTCGTCGCCGATTTCGACCCGCACCGCGATCGAGGCGATGCCGGAGGGCTGTATCGCCGTGGTCGACGCCATGGGCATCACCGACGCCGGTATTTTCGGCGACATCCTTTGTGCGCGCATGATGAAGCGCGGCGTCACTGCGCTCGTCACCGACGGCGTCGTGCGCGACGTCGAGGGCGTGCTCGGCACCAATCTCCCGGTGTGGTGCGATGGCTACGCCGCGCCGCCCTCCGTGGCCGGCCTGACCTTCGTTGGCTGGGGCGAGCCGATCGGCTGCGGCGGCGTCGCTGTGTTCCCGAACGACATCGTCGTCGCCGACCAGGACGGCTGCGTGCTGATCCCGCAGGCCATGCTCGAGCATGTGCTCAACGAAGGCGTCGAGCAGGAGCGGATGGAAGCCTGGATCGTCAATGAGGTGAACAATGGCGCCGCGCTGCCGGGCCTCTATCCCATGAACGCAGAAACCAAGGCGCGCTACGCCGCCAGCAAGAAGTAACAGGAAACGAGGTACCCCCATGGACATCACGCTCGCAGGCACGCGGCCGACCCGCCGCGCGCCCAAGGAAAACTTCACCGGCACTGTGCTGCAGGACCCCATCAACATGGCGCCTGCGCCGGCGCGGTTGAACGTCTCGCGCGTCGCGTTCGAGCCCGGCGCCCGCACCAACTGGCACCACCATCCGCTCGGGCAGACGCTCTACGTGATTTCGGGTGTCGGCCGCGTCCAGACCAAGGGCGGACCGGTCAAGGAAATCCGTCCCGGCGACACCGTCTGGATTCCGCCGGGTGAAGTGCATTGGCACGGCGCCTCGCCTGATAACAGCATGTGCCACATCGCCATGCAGGAAGCGCTCGACGGTGTCTATTCGACCTGGCTCGGGCCGGTCACCGACGCAGAGTACGGCGCGGCCCTCGGCTGAGGTCAGGCGCTCACATCCGCTCAGCGGTCCACGTGCCCGAGCACATGGCGCCTCGCCATGTGCCGGAGCCGGAGGCGCCGCTGAGCCGGCCGGAGCCGACCGCGCTTTTGATGCCAGTGCTCAGGGTCACGTTGATGTTGCCGGCATCGGCGACGCGGCCTGACGCCATCATCGCGGCGCTGCCCGAGGCAATCTGACCGTTGTTGATTCCGATCGCGACCGTCGTGCCGTTGCCGCAGGTCTGGCTCGACGACGATATGCGGACATTCCAGGTGCCGTCGAACGTCGAGCCCGCAGCATCCGCATGCGCGAGCGGGAGAGCGATAGCGATCATCGTAGCGAAAAGACCCTTGCGAAAGCCGTTCATGACACGCCCCTGTGTTGACCTCGCGGGGAACATGTCACGGGCGCGGAACCGCCGATGTGAGGACTGTCACGCGCGGTGGTCTCTCTGTGAGGTGACGCACCAAGGCGAAGGGGCCCGGATGACGGGCCCCTTGTCTCTCTCGCAAGCGTCGCGCTGATCTAGTTCACGCGCGTCCAGGTCTGGCCGCCGCAGAACATGCCGCCGAAAGCGCAGCCCTGCACGTGCAAGCGGTCGGTGCCCTTCAGCGAGATCGTGGAGTCGTAAGTCGAGCCGGTGTTGGGATCGAGGATGCGGCCGGACCATTTCTGATCCTTGCCGGGCCTCATGTTGATCAGGACCTGCTCGCCATTCTGGTTCGATTTGCCGTCGACCGAATAGCCGCAGAGGTTATTGCCGCACTGCTCGATCCGGACTTTGCCTTCCTTCTCCTCGGTCAGCCAGATGCCGAGCGGCGAATTGGGATCGCGTGCGGGCGAGACGACGGGAGCCGCCGGGGCGACGGCCGCGGATTGAACGGGAGCGGGGGCAGGCGCCGCAGCCGGAGCGGGTGGTGGAGGCGGAGCCGGCGGCGCGGCGGCCACGGTCGGAGCCGGCGGCGGAAGTGGCGCCGATGGCGGAGGTGGAGCCGGCGGTGCCGTCGCCACCGTCGGGGCAGGGCTTGCAGCCGGTTGAGGCGGCGGCACCATCAGATCTTCAGTCGGAGCGGTGCTGGCCGTCGCTGCTGGAGGTGGTGCGGACGGGGGCGGCGGGGCCGCTGGCGGTGCTGCAGCGGCAGGCGCTTGTCCTGAAGCGGGCGGCACCGCTGGCGCCGGTGCGGTCGGTGGTTGCGGATCGACCTTGGCTTGCTGCGGGGTCTGCTGGGCCGGAGGCGTCTCGTTCTTCTTGGCCCTCTTGGCTTTACCGGTGTTGTCGTACACGCCGGGAATCTGCACCGTGCCGCGATCGGGATCGATCCGGATGGTACGGCCGCCGTACTCGAAAGTGTACTGCGCCTGCGCCGCGGTGCTCGCCAAAAGGAACGCAGCCGTCGCCAACAACAGCTTCCTCATTTCCATCTCCCGAACAGGTGGTCCCCGTACCGACGCTTACGCCCCGGTCCGATCGCGAAAAGTGATCTAGATCACTGTCACCGTATGAGTCGCCCTCCAGCGGTCCCGGGTTCAATGCACGGGGAGCCGGTCCAAAGTTTGGCGAAGGGCAAGCGACAGGAGGACGCGGGGGCGAGTCCCGTTGCCATGAAACCGGAACGGGACTCAATGTCGAAGCGCTTGACGCGGAACCGGTCACCACGTCGTTGGAAAGCGCTCTAGTCGAACCAGGCAGCGTAGATCTTCTTGTAGCTGCCGTCCTCCATGGAGATGTGCAGCCACTGGTCGACGAAAGCTTTCAGCGCCATGTCGCGCTGGAGCCAGTAGGCCTTCTCCGAGAAGTCGAACGGCTTTTCGGGATGCACCGCGCAGAGCACGCCTGAGTGCTGCTTCTGCTGGTAGCGGGTCTCGGAGGCATCCGTCATCATCAGGTCGGCGTTGCCCTTGGCGATCTCGTCGAAGATCTTGGTGTTGTCGGGGAAGACGGTGATGTCGGCATCCTTGACGTTGGCGCGCGCGAAGCGCTCGTTGGTGCCGCCGGGATTGACGATGACGCGAGTGCCCTTCTTGTCGATGTCGGCGAGGCTCTGGTACTTGGCCGTGTCGGCGCAGCGCGCGATCGGCGTCTTGCCTTCGCGCATGATCGGCATCGTGAAATAGCCCTTCTTCTGGCGATCGAGCGTCACCGAGATGCCGCCCATGGCGATGTCGAACTGGTCGGCCTCGAAGTCCTTCATCAGCTTCGGCCAGGCCGTGGGCACGAATTCGACCTTGACGCCGAGGGCCTTGCCGAGCGCCTCGGCCATGTCGACGTCGAATCCGGAGAATTGCTGCGTGGCCTTGTCCAGATAGGTGAAGGGCTTGTAGTCGCCGGTCATGCCGACGCGCAAGGTGCCGCGCTTGATGATCTCGTCGAGGCGCGATGGTACCGGCTGCTGCGCGTAAGCCGAAAGGTTTGCCAGCAACATCACGGCCAAAGCCGCCAGGACTCGAACAGACATTCGAACGATCATCTCTTTTCCACCCATGTCCGAGCTGTCATTGTGCAGCTCTTGAGACGTGGATTTAGACCAGATGCCAGTTTCTGGCGAGACGGAATTGAAGGGAATCTTGACGTGACGATCTCGATGTACGAGGCCTCGGTGGGCCTCTTCGTGCCTTACCTGCGCAACCTGTCCGTCCTGCTCGACAAGGGTGTTGCCTATGCCGAGACCCGCAAGTTCAATCCGGCGGTCCTGCTCGGCATGCGCATGGCGCCCAACATGTACGATCTGGCGCAGCAGATCGGCGAAGCCTGTCGTCATGCCACCGTCGCGCCGGCGTTGCTGGCGCAGTGCGAACCGGTCGCGCTGCCGCCACTGGAGCACGACATGGCCGGGCTTCAGGCGCGGATCGCAACCTCAATCGAGTTCATTGAAAGCCTGCCGCGTGCCGAAATCGATGCGGCGGCGGAGCTGAAGGTGTTCTTCAAGCTCAAGAATGGCACCGAGCTGCCCTTCACCGGGCGGACGCTGCTGCTGACCAACAGCGTCCCGCAATTCTTCTTTCACGTCACGACCGCCTACGACCTGTTGCGGCACGCGGGCGTCGAACTCGTGAAGAAGGACTTCCTTGGGAGGAAGTAAGCTTACGCTTCGCCCTTGCGCTCGTAATCGGCGAGCGAGCTGCGGCCGGCGATTTCGCTGCGCAGCAGCTCGAAGCGCCTGTGCGCCTCGCCCTCGTGCTCGTCGACGAAATGCACGGCGGCCTCGCTCGTCATGGGGCCGCTGACCACGGGGGCGGACTGCTCACCGATGGTCTCGTGCACGTAGTACTGGCCGTCATCGCCGCGGTGGACTGTCCATTTCAGGCGGATCGCCACCATGGGGCCTGGGCCGACCTTGCTGTAGCCGTCGGCGTCGGTGTGTTCAGGCACCAGCGGCTGCTCCTCGACCACAGGATGCTCGTCGACCACATGCTCATCGGAGGCCTGATGCTCGTCTGCGACCACATCATCATCGGCAGCCGCCGTTTCCATCTCGGTGTCGCGGACGACGTGAGCGGGCTCGGGGTGCTCCAGGATGCTGGCGATGGTCGCCAGCGCGTGGTCGGTCGGGTCGATGTCTGACAAGGGTCCATCCTCCAGCTCGACGCGGCCGGCAAAGTCTGTCCCACTGCCGCCGCGGCCGGATACATTACGCGGGTTTGATTAAGGCTGAGTTGGGGCCCGATCTGCACCAAAATGGGACGCATTCTGGCCATCCGAAGGCGGTCAGAACGACCGCCTTCGGATTTACATCAGCCCAGCACATCCTGATTGATGATGTTCTGACGGATAGGATCGCCGTCCAGCACACTCAGGATGTTGCGCGCAGTCTGCTCGCTCATGCGGCTCACGGCCTCGACCGTCACGCCGGCGACATGCGGGGCCATGATGACGTTGGGCAGCGCGAACAGCGCATTGCTGACTGGCGGGGGCTCGACCTCGAACACGTCGATGCCGGCACCGGCGATCCTGCCGGAGGTCAGTGCCTCGTACAGCGCCGCTTCCTTCACGATGCCGCCGCGCGCGGTGTTGATGAGATAGGATCTCGGCTTCATGCGACCGATCCTGTCAGCGTCGAACAGGCCGACGGTCTCGGGCGTCTTCGGGCAGTGGATGGTGACGAAGTCGGCGTTGGGTAGCGCAGCGTCGAGATCGGCGACGGGCTCGCAGCCGGCGGCCTTGATGTCGGCTGCAGGCTTGTAGGGGTCGTAGACCTGAACGTTCATTTCCATCGCCAGGCAGCGCTTGGCGGTACGGCTGCCGATGCGGCCGAAGCCGATGATCAGCACGGTCTTGCCGTAGAGGTCGAACGGCAGCATGCCGAGCCGCTCGGCCCATTTGCCGTCCTTGACGCAGGCGTGCATCTCATTGGCGCGCTTGGCCAGCGTCAGCATCATGAACAGCGCCTGCTCGGCGACCGAGGGCGAGTTCGCGCTGCCTGCGACCATCAGCGGCACCTTGCGGCGGGAGAGGGCGGGCACGTCGACGGCGTCGTAGCCGACGCCGATGCGGGTCACCACCTTCATGTCCTGGGACGCTTCGAGCTCGGTCTCGCCGAAAGCGGTGGCGCCGAGCGCCACACCGTGGACCGGAGCATGGCTCTTGAGCAGGGCCTCGAAGTCCCTGGCGGAGATCAGGTTCGGAAACTCGACGAGCTCGATATCGTCCCGCTGGGTGAGGAGGGCGCGTGCCCCTTGCGACAAAGTTTGTGTAACGAAAATCTTCTTCTTGTTGGTCGCCATCGCTCCCTGCCTGCTAGCGTTTCCCGAGCCGGCGTCACAGCACGGCGCCGGACTCCTCGTTTAGCAGGTGCATATTGTTGAGGTCCATCGCCAAACGCATGGGAGCCCCGTCCGTAGCGCCGGCATTGGGATCGACGCGGCCGCAGACGGGCGTGCCCTCAAGTCCGAAATAGACCAGGGTCTCCATCCCCATCGGTTCGGTGACATCGAGCACGGTGTCGAAGGTCTCGACCCCCGGTCCGAGATGCGCGTGCGCCTCGGTGAGATGCTCGGGGCGAATGCCGAGCAGCAACTTGTCGGTGCGCGGCAGCGCGTTGTAGCGGGCGGCGCGGGCCGGCGGCAGCGCGAACGCGATGCGGTCGGTGAGGCGGATCTGGAGCGTGCCGCCGGCATCCTCGAGCCGGCACGGCATGAAGTTCATCGCCGGCGAGCCGATGAAGCCCGCGACAAAGCGCGTCGCCGGCTTGTGGTAGAGTTCGTTCGGCGTGCCGATCTGTTCGATGCGGCCCTTGTTCATCACCACCACGCGATCGGCCAGCGTCATCGCCTCGACCTGGTCGTGGGTGACGTAGACGGTGGTGGTGCGCACCTTCTGGTGCACCTTCTTGATCTCGATCCGCATCTGCACGCGCAGCTTGGCGTCGAGATTGGATAGCGGCTCGTCGAACAGGAAGACCTTCGGATTGCGCACGATGGCGCGCCCCATCGCGACGCGCTGGCGCTGGCCGCCGGAGAGCTGCTTCGGCTTGCGATTGATCAAATCGGTGATGTCGAGCAGGCGGGCGGCCTCCGTCACCCGCGCGTTGATCTCGGCTTTGGGATAGTGCTTCAGCCGCAGTCCGAACGACATGTTCTCGGCGACCGTCATGTGCGGGTAGAGCGCGTAGTTCTGGAACACCATGGCGATGTCACGATCCTTCGGCGGCACGTCGTTGACGACGTCACCCCCGATCATGATGTCTCCGTCGCTGATATCCTCGAGCCCTGCAATCATGCGCAGCGTCGTCGACTTTCCGCAGCCGGAGGGGCCGACCAGCACGATGAATTCATGGTCGGCGATATCCAGGTCGATGCCGCGCACGGCTTCGACATCGTCATAACGCTTGATCACCTTACGCAGGGAAACGTCGGCCATTGCACTTCAACCTCTCGCTCTCAACCCTTCGTCGCGCCGGCGGTCAGACCGGCAATGTAGTAGTCCATCAGGAAGGCATAGATGATCAGCGGAGGTGCGGCCCCGAGCAGCGCCCCGGTCATGATCTGCCCCCAGTTGAAGACGTCGCCCTTGATCAGCGTGGTGGTGATGCCGACGGGCAGCACCAGCTGGTCCACCGACGTGGTGAACACCAGCGGATAAAGGAACTGGGCCCAGGACACCGTGAACGCGAAGATCGTCGCTGCGATCAACCCGGGCAGCGCCACCGGGATGAAGATGCGCGTCAGCGTCTGGAGCCAGGAGGCACCGTCGATCAGCGCAGCCTCATCCAGCTCCTTCGGGATCGAGGCGAAATAGCCGATCATGATCCAGGTGCAGAACGGCACCGTCAGCGTCGGATAGACGAACAGCAGCACGTACCATCGGTTGAGCAGCGTGATGCCGGTGAGGTCCTGGATGACCCCGAGCGTCTTGAACAGCGGAATGAACAGCAGGCTGTCCGGGATCAAATAGGTGAGGAAGACGCCGGTGGCGAGCGTCGCCGAGCCCCAGAACTTCATCCGGGCCAGCGCGAAGGCGGCGGGAATGCTGATCAACATGGTGATGATGACCACCACGATCGCCACGATCGACGAATTCCAGAAGAAGCGCAGGAACTGGTTCGAGGTCAGAAGCTCGACATAGTTCGAGAGCGTCGGGTGGAACACCCACCAGGGATTGGTCGCCGCCGATATCTCCGCGCTGCTCTTGAGCGAGGTGATCAGCATGTAGACCGGCGGCACCAGGAAGAAGATCGCAAACAGCACCAGGAAGAAGTAGGACCAGCGCAGCGCCCAGGCGCGATCCCGGCTCATGCTGCCGAGTTTGCGGGTTGGTCCGGCCTTGTCGATTGTCATCGTGCTCATCAGGCTTCGTTCCCACGTTTGGTGACGTCGCGCAGGATGAAGATCGCCGCGACGGCGAGGATCGGGACCATGAACAACGAGACACAGGCGCCGAGCGGGATGTCGCTGCTCTGGATACCGACCTGGAACGCCCAGGTGGCAAACAGATGCGTCGTATCCAGCGGGCCGCCCGAGGTCAGGATGCGCACGATGTCGAAATTGGCGAAGGTCACGATCAGGGAGAACAGCGTCGTGATGGCGATGATGTTGCGCATCATCGGCAGTGTGACGAACCAGATCTTCTGCCACCAATTGGCCCCGTCGATCGCGGCCGCCTCATAGAGCTGGTCGGGAACCGATTTGAGCGCGGCCAGGTACATGATCAGGAAGAACGGTGCGCCGTACCAGACGTTGACGAGGATGACGGAAAATCGCGCCCAAAAGGTCTCACCGAGCCAGGGGATCGGACCGACACCGAAGAAGGAGAGCGTGTAGTTGAAGGCGCTGTAAGAGGGATCGAACAGCCAGAGCCAGGCCAGCGTGCTCATCGCAGGCGGGATCACCCAGGGCACCAGCAGCATGCCGCGCCATTTGCGTTGCTTCTTGCCGGGAATGTTGTGGACGAAATGCGCGACGATGAAGCCGATCAGCGCCTTGAAGATCACGGCGGTGATCGCGAAGATGCAGGACTGCTTCACCACCATCCAGAACGTCTCGCGCTTGAACAGGAAGGTGAAATTGCCCAGCCCGACGAATTTCGTCATCGCCTTGTTCAGGGTCGCCAGGTAGAGCGAATAGAAGGCGGGATAGAGCACGAGCAACGCGATCAGGAGGATCAGCGGCAGCGTCAGCAGGAACGCCACGGTCGATTTCCGACCCATGACGTTGCGCAGGCTCGTCCCCTTTCGCTTGCGTGCGGAACTGATGTGGCGACCTTGCTCAACGACGACATCGGCCATGGGGCAAACTTTCTAGGACAAGCCTTCAGACGGAAGGTTCAACGGCGAAGCCGGCGACCGGTCGGCTTCGTTGTCACGCGGGCGGACTGAAAGCGCATCATGGCGGCCCATGCTCGAAAGCATGAGCCGCCATGGCATTCAGGCCGCTCAGGTCCGCATGAAGCCCTCGCACTCGTCCTCGGCCCAGGCGAGTGCCGTTTCGAGCTTCTCGCCGCGCGCGAAGCGCAGCGCCATCTTGGTCAGCGTCGCCTGGAAGTAGATCTGCTGGGCGATCTTCGGCGGTGCCGGCGACGCGGCGATCGACAGCGTCTGCTGCTTGTAGGGATCCGGATAGTGGAAGAGCGTGCCCTTCGGCGGCCCTTCCTCGGCCCACGTCTTGAACTTCGTCATGTTGGCGTAGGCCGGGAGATCGTAGCCACCGCTCGCCACGACGAATTTTTCGATCGCCGCGGGCGAGGACAGATGGGTGAGCAGGCTCTTGGCCGCCTCCTTGTTCTTCCCGAAGCTCCAGACGCCCCAGAAATAGGGGAGGAACGGCGCGAAGCGGCCCTTCGGGCCCGAGGGCATGCCGTGCGTCCAGCACTGCTCGGCAACCTGCGGCGCGTCGCGCTTGGCGACTGCCCAGGCGCTCGGCGGATTCAGGATCAGCGCGCCGCGGCCCGAGATCAGCCATTTGTTGTTGGAGGCGTCGTCCCAGGACGGAGCATCCGCGGGCAGTACGGCGATCAGCTTCTTGTAGAATTCGAGTGCCTGCCGAACCTGGTCGGTCTTGACCGTGACGTCGCCCTTGGCATTGACGAGCTCGGCGCCGAACGACTGGAAGATCGCACCCGCCGTGTCGACGCTGTCGGTGGTCTCGCCGAGACCGATGCCGAACGGGAAGCCGGCCTTCTGGCAAGCTTCGGCCGCCTTCAGGAAGGTTTCCATGTTCCAGTTGTCGGCTTTTGGCGGGCCGCCGGCCGGATACATTTCCTGAACGTCGATGCCTGCATGCTTCTTCATGAGATCGATGCGGGAGCAGGGGCCCTTGATCTGGCTTCCCGGCGTCGCAGGCACGGCGAGCCATTTGCCGCCCGACTGTCCCAGATATTTGACGGTGCCGTTCACCTCGCCGTTCTGCTTGATGAGCGGCTCCATCACGTCGTTGAGCGGCTCGAGATTCTCCGAATAAGCGTGCGGCCACCAGCTCGGCATCTGGAGGATGTCGTGGCCCGACTTGGCCTGCGCTTCGGCCGCCGCGGTCAGCTCGATCTTCTTGTTGTTGCTGGTGATGTAGTCGATCGAAACTTCGACCTTCTCCTTGTCCGCCCATTCCTTGACGAGCGCGGTGGAGGCGTCGTTGGCGCCCGGCACCCAATGGTCCCAGAAGCCGATCGAGAGTTTGCCGGCGGCGTAAGCGCCTCGGACATAAGGCGCTGCGATCAGCGCCGTGGAGGACAATGCAGTAGCAGCCACAAATTGACGTCGCGTCAGTGTCTTGCGTGACATCTCGTTTCCTCGCCTTGGTGTTGTTTTATTGTTCTGTCGTTTCCTCTGAATTCCCAAGTTTGTTTTTGATTTTTTTGTTGGACGTTTCTTGTTGGCGCCGTCGTCCCCAGCAAGGGACAGGACAAATTGGTAGCGCGATCAGATCATGATTGATTGCGTCTGTCGAGAAAGCCGAATGCCTCGTCCTCTAGAACTAACGTTGTGTAGGGAATGACCGCTGCCTCTGTCGGTGATGCTGTTCTTATTGCGACGCACACAGCGCAGCACTGCGGCTGGGCAAGGGCGTGCGCAATTACGCCGCAGTTCCGAATGAGCCTGCGTCACCGCTTCGCGCCCAAGACCTTTCAAACGGGGACAGTGATGGTCCGCGTCTGGACCTTGGCGCGGCGAAAACGATAGAGTTGCAACCGGCAGGAGGCCTGCCGCTTCCGCAAGAGGGCAAGCAGATCAAGATGAAGAGCCAGATGATCACCCCGGCACCGCGGCTTGGCCTGCGGCGCTGCCTCGCGCTCGGCTCCGTGCTGACAGTGCTGATTGGCGCGGCCGCGGTTGCGAATGCACAAGGTTTGGTCAAGGGCGTCCAGGACGGGGCCGCAGCCGGTAACAAGGCCGCCGGTCCGGTCGGAGGCGTCCTCGGTGGCGCCATCGGCGGCGTGGTCGGCGTCTTCACCGGTGTGCTCGGTGTCGGCAATAACAACAATGGCCAGCAACCTGCCGCCAAGGACGCGAGCAAGGACGCGAAGGATGCCAAGCAGTCCGGGGCGGCCAAGGACAAGGACGGCAAGACGGCGAAAGGCGCCAAGGGGGCCAAGGCGAGCAAGGAGGCCAAGAACGCACCTCCGACGGAGACCAAGGACAAGGATGTCACGGTCCTGACCCAGCCCAGCGCGCCGCAACTGACCGCCGACCAGATCGTCTCCAACAGCGATTCCTATATCGAGCGGATCAAGACCGAACTGAACCTCACCCCCGATCAGGAGAAGCACTGGTTTGGCTTCTCAAGCGCCATGCACTATCTCGGGCACAATGGGGCCGAGCGGCTGAACCTGCGCGTCGCACGGGCCAAGCGGGATCCGCCTGATGACATCATCGAGCAGATGCGCAACGAGGCGCAATTCCTGATCGACCGCGCCGCCGACCAGCGCAGCGTTGCCGATGCCGCCGAACCCCTGTATTCGAGCCTCGACGACAAGCAGAAGGAGGTGTTCATCCAGGAGATGGTGCGCCTCAGCCACGAGCGCGGACTGGATTGATCGGGCTTGAATCGGATTGCATGCATTCGCGGAATTTGATGGCCACGAATTCGTGAATCCTTCTCGCAAATGGGATATGGTTAGCTTCGCAATGAGGCTTGCGGGGTTGATATGGCGGACGGACTCTCCGTTTTCCTGGTCGAAGACGAGGCGTTGATCCGGATGATGATCGCCGACATGGTGGAAGAGCTTGGCCACCACGTCGTTGCGGAAGCGGACAACGTGCGCGATGCGAGCGCCTTTGCGATGACGGCGCAGTACGACTTCGCGATCCTCGACATCAATTTGATGGGCGTCTACGTCGATCCCGTCGCCGATCTGATCGAGCGCCGCGGCAAGCCGTTCCTGTTCGCGACGGGCTATGGCCCGGAATTGCTGCCATCCTTGCTCCGGCGCCGGCCGATCCTGCGCAAGCCGATTGCGATGGAGCAGCTCAAGACCATGATCGACTCGCTGTTTCCGGATGTGCGGGCCAAGGCGCCGCACTGATCCACGGCGCCGCACTGACATTCTCAGCGATCGGGACGTCGCCAACGAAAATGGCCGCCCGAGAGGGGCGGCCATTTGGCGACGGAAGATCCGTCAGTATTTCACATCAGGCCGGCACTGAGGTCGATGCCGTGCGCCATCAGGCTGAACGAGGCAATGAGGCCCAGGCAGCAGAAGATGACAATGGCTTTAAAAGAATAATCGTTGGACCGGGTCTGGACGACAGCCGGCATTTCGGCGAGCGAAATCATGCTCATGTTCATTCCCCCTGTTGATCCTGAATTGCATCAGGTGAGGGAACCCTAGAGCAAAAGGTTTTATACGGGGTTGCCAGAGATCCTAAACGGAATCGCAATCGATCCCGGACTCGTCACCGCGAGGCAGCAGTCCTTGCAAGTGCTAGTTGCGGCCGCCCCTCAGCACTGTCGCGATGGTGTGGGCCGTCATGGCGGCGCGGTCAGAGGCGCGCTGTGCTGCCAACCGGTCCCGGGCCTTCTCCTCGATCAACAGCTCGATCAGCGCCATGCGCTTGCCGTCGTCGTCTGCCTCGGTCAGCAGCTGGTGGTAACGGTGATAGTCGAAGCCCACATCCTGCTTACGCATGTCACGCCCCCGTACTTACGCCACACACGCCCGAATTCTTTCCCATCGGAATTGAGGGCGCAAGCACGATCCCGCGTGGAACCGCGCGTGCACTGCAATCAGTTGTGCATAGTTAATGATCTGGCAGCGCGTCGGCGGAGCCGGCTTAGTCCAGATTATGGTCTGCGAACATCTTCAGGCCGATAAAGCTCGCATCGGTCTTCATGACGAGGCGCGTCGGGATATTGCGCAAGTAGTCCTGGAAACGTCCCTTGGCCTCGAACCGGGCGCGGAAGGCGGAGGCGGCGAGGAATTCCGGAAAGCGCGGCACGATTCCGCCGGCAACGTAGACGCCGCCTCTGGCGCCGAAGGTCACCGCGAGATTGCCGGCGACGGAGCCGAGGATGGCGCAAAACATCTCCAGCGTCGCGCGGCTGAGCTCGCAAGTCCCGTCCAGTGCCGCCCTGGTGATCCCTGCTGCATCGCGTTGCGGCACCTGGGCTTCATCGACTTCGGCCATCGCCTCATAGAGGGATTGCAGGCCGGAGCCGGAGAGGGCGCCGCGCTCGATCGAGACATGCCCGAAGCGCCGGCGCATCGAGGCGATCACCCGTTCCTCGCGCTCATTCTCCGCCGGCAGCGTGGCGTGACCGGCCTCCGTGACGACGGCGAGCCGGGAGCTGTGGCGCTCGACCAGGCAGGAGACGCCAAAACCGGTCCCTGGCCCGACCACCAGCAGCGGCTCCCCGGACATGCCGTCCTGACCGCCAAGTGGAATGAGGTCGGCCGGCTGGAGGGCCGGCAGGGACCAGGCCACCACCTCGAAATCGTTGAGCACATGGACGCTGTTGAAGCCGAGTGACGGCTGGAGCTCGTTGCCATCGATCACCCACGGACTGTTGGTCATGACGCAGCGGTTGTTGGTGACGGGGCCGGCGACGGCGAGGACCGCCCGGAGCGGCTTCTCGCCGTCCGCCCGCCGCAGCACATCGGCGATGGCCTCGCGGACCGTGGGATGGTCGGCGACCTTCACATAGTCGATCGGTCCGACCTGCTCGCCGTTGGTCAGCGCGAAGCGCGCGTTGGTGCCGCCGATATCGGCGAGAAGAATGTTTCCTGTCTTGCCGATACTCATGACCATGTGGCTCCCATGGCCTTGCAAGCCGCGGGAACCCATCCTCCAGTCCTTCGACCCATCCGCACGTCGCGGATATCAGAAAATCCGCGCTCGGGTACAGCTAGTAACACGGACGGCGCCAAAGCGTTGCATCCAGGGGAAGAGCGGCCGGCTGCGCACGGCATCGTTGCAGGTAGCAGCGGTTGCGAAGCAGCCCGGGAAGATCGACATTGACGAGAGCGCCCGGCGCGCCCGCTGCGCCGGGCGGATCAATTTGGGACCCGAGATGAAAATATCCGACCGCGACGTGCTGCTGGTGATCGACGTGCAGAACGATTTTTGCACGGGCGGGGCGCTCGCCGTTCCCGGCGGCGAGAAGGTCGTTCCCGCCGTCAACCGGATCGCCCGGAAATTCACCAATGTGGTGCTGACGCAGGACTGGCATCCCGCCGACCACGTCTCGTTCGCACCGAACCATCAGGGCAAGCAGCCGTTCCAGACCATCGAGCTCGACTACGGCACCCAGGTGCTGTGGCCGACCCATTGCGTTCAGGGCACGAGCGGCGCCGAATTCCACCGGGATCTGGACGTCACGCGAGCAAGCCTGGTGGTGCGCAAGGGCTTTCGCCGCGGCATCGATTCCTATTCGGCGCTGTTCGAAAACGACAAGAAGACGCCGACCGGCCTGCTCGGCTATTTGCGCGAGCGCGAGTTGAAGAATGTCTTCCTTGCCGGTCTCGCGCTCGATTTTTGTGTCCGCTTTTCTGCGGAAGATGCGCGCAAGGCAGGCTTCGAGGTTGCCGTGATCGAAGACGCCTGCCGTGGCATCGACCTCGACGGCTCGGTCGTGGCGACCCATTGCAGCTTCAGGGAGCTCGGGATTTCCGTCGTCAGCCTAGAGGCGTTCCTGTGAGGATGACGCAGCCATGATGGCGGAGAAGAATGGCCCGCAGCCCGGCGAAGCGGGGCGCGGTCCCGATGCCCCAATGCTGTGGCCGTTCGCGGCCGCGCGGCTCGCGATGGATGCCTGCTTCTGGTGGCTGGAGCGCAGCCCTGTGGCGGAGCGGGGTGAGGGCGAACTCCCCTGGACCACGCCGGGCACCGTCGCGTTGGAGCTCGCCACCATGCGGCTGCGCGATGGCTCGCGGACGCAATCCGGCCAGCCGGTACTGGTCTGCGCGCCCTATGCGCTGCATCGGGCGCTGATCGCCGATTTCGCCCCCGGCCATAGCGTGGTGCAATCGCTGCAACGGGGCGGTATCGATCGGGTTTATCTCACAGATTGGCGCTCAGCCGCGCCCGACATGCGCTATCTCTCGATCGACAGTTATCTGTCCGATCTCAACGTTGCCGTCGACGAGATCGGCGCGCCGGTCGATCTGGTCGGCCTGTGCCAGGGCGGCTGGCTGTCGCTGCTCTATGCGGCGCGATTTCCAGCCAAGGTCCGGCGATTGGTGCTGGCAGGTGCGCCGGTCGATCTTTCAATCGAGTCCAGGCTGGCGCAGCTTGCCCGCAATGCGCCCGAGATCGTTTACGATCAGCTCGTCGCGCGCGGCGGCGGCAATGTCAGCGGCGAGGAGATGCTGCATGTCTGGTCGAAGGCGCCCGACCGCGACGACATCGCGGCGGCGTTGCAGAGGGACCTTTCGGACGAGGAGGGGATGGCCCTGCTCGCGCGCTTCGACCGCTGGAACAGCGAGACGCTCAATCTGCCGGGTACCTATTATCTGGAGATCGTGAACTGGATCTTTCGCGAGAACCGTATCGCCTCAGGCCATTTCACGGCGCTTGGCCGCACGATTGATCTGAAGGACGTCAAATCGCCGGTCTTCCTGCTGGCCGGGCTCGATGATGACGTCGTGCCGGCCACGCAGGCCCTCGCGACCGCCAGCCTCATCGGCACGCCACCGGCATTCGTTGCAGCGGCCTCCGAACCGAGCAACCATCTCGGCCTGTTCATGGGTGCGAAGACCCACGCCCATGCCTGGCCCAGGATCGCCGAGTGGCTGCGCGACGACCTCTCCAGCGTACTGGCGCGCAGCGCCTGACATCAGGCGCGGCTTGCACATCCGTTATGCATGATGGCGGATGGCCTGCACGGGCCCCGGTCGATGGGCTACATAGAGTCTGGAGCCGGCCGCGGCCGGTCCGACAAGATTTAAGGGTCTTTTGCGCGATGAGCTTCCACTCGATCTACGCCCATGGGTTTGCGCGGGTTGCCGCCTGCGTCACCACATCCCATGTGGCCGATCCCGCGGCCAATGCGAAGGCGGTGATCGCGGCGGCAAAAACCTGCGACGCGCAGTCGGTCGCGGTATCAGTGTTTCCCGAGCTGTGCCTCTCAGGCTATGCGATCGAGGACCTCGTCAAGCAGGATCCGCTGCTCGATGCGGTCGAGCGCGGGCTTGGCTCGATCGTCGAGGTCTCATCGGCGTTGATGACCGTTCTGATCGTCGGCGCGCCGCTGCGGTTCGGCCATCGCATCTACAATTGCGCCGTCGTCATTCATCGCGGCAGCATTCTGGGCGTAGTGCCCAAGAGCTATCTGCCGACCTATCGCGAATTCTACGAGGGTCGCCATTTCGCCTCCGGCGCCGGCATCGCCGGCGAGTCGATCACCCTCGGCAAGCTCCACGCACCCTTCGGCACCGACTTGCTGTTCGCAGCCGAGGATGTCCCCGGCCTGACCATCGGCGTCGAGATCTGCGAGGACATGTGGATCCCGGTGACGCCGGCCTCCGAGCTCGCACTGGCCGGCGCGAGCGTGCTGATCAACCTCTCGGGCAGCCCGATCACGATCGGCCGGGCGCGCTCGCGCGCGCTGCTGTGCCAGTCGACCTCGGCGCGCTGCCTCGCAGCCTATGTCTATTCCGCCGCAGGCGCTGGGGAATCCACCACTGACCTCGCTTGGGATGGCCAGACCTCGATCTACGAGAACGGCGTGCTGCTCGCCGAGGGCGAGCGCTTCCGGCAGGACGGCCAGATCACGCTCGCTGACGTCGATCTCGACCTGCTCCGGCAGGAACGCGCTTTGATGGGCACGTTCGACGACAACCGCAGGCAGCGCGAGGGTCGCTTTCGCAAGATCAGCTTCGCCGCGAAGCCATCGGTCGCCGACATCGGCTTCCTGCGCAAGGTCGAACGCTTTCCGTTCGTGCCGAGCGACGAGAACCTGCTCGAGCAGGATTGCTACGAGGCCTACAACATCCAGGTCGCCGGCCTCGTGCAGCGCATGCGCGCCACCGGCACCAGGCGAGTCGTGATCGGCGTGTCAGGCGGCCTCGATTCCACCCATGCGCTGATCGTCGCGGCCAAGGCCGTCGACCTGCTCGGCCTGCCGCGCGAGAACATTTTGGCCTACACCATGCCGGGCTTTGCCACCGGCAGCGAGAGCAAGACCAACGCGCTGGCGCTGATGAAAGCGCTCAAGACGACCTGGCAGGAGCTCGACATCCGCACCACCGCCACGCAGATGCTGAAGGATATCGGCCATCCCTTCGGCCAGGGCGAGAAGGTCTATGACGTCACCTTCGAGAATGTTCAGGCGGGCCTGCGCACCGACTATCTGTTCCGCCTCGCCAATCACCATGGCGGCATCGTCATCGGCACCGGAGACCTCTCCGAGCTCGCGCTCGGCTGGTGCACCTACGGCGTCGGCGACCAGATGGCGCACTACAATGTCAACGCCGGCGTGCCGAAGACGCTGATCCAGCATCTGATCCGCTGGGTGATCGCCTCGAAGCAGTTCAGCGGCGATGTGAACGGGACGCTCGCTTCGATCCTGTCGGCCGAGATCTCGCCGGAGCTGGTTCCGGTCAAGCCGGGCGAGAAGCCGCAAAGTACCGAAGCCTCGGTCGGGCCGTACGAGCTGCAGGATTTCAACCTGTTCTACACGCTGCGCTTCGGGATGCGGCCGTCGAAGATCGCCTTCATGGCTTGGCAGGCCTGGAAGAATGTCGCCGAGGGTGAATGGCCACCGGCATTCCCGGCAGATAAGCGCCGCGCCTATGATCTCCCGGAGATCCGCCGCTGGCTCGAAGTCTTCCTGCGCCGCTTCTTCGCGTTCAGCCAGTTTAAGCGCTCGGCAATGCCCAACGGACCGAAGGTCTCGGCCGGCGGCTCGCTGTCGCCGCGCGGCGACTGGCGCGCGCCCTCGGATTCGAGCGCTGCGGCCTGGCTTGAGGATCTCGAGCGCAACGTGCCGAAGTGAACGGGCAGGGCGAGCCACGCTGGCCCCGAAACGACTTCGCGCCGCGCGGCTGATCAAGCCGGCGGCGCGAAATCACGTTCAATCTGGAAAGCACGAGGTCCGGAGTGCCTAGGAGTCCGGACCTCGTAACCTTGCCCCAGCCTTTAGATCCCCCCGCCCCAAGTGGTCCCCCAACCCCGTGGTGCGCGATCAGAAGGTGATGCCCTTGGAAGGCCGCCGATCGATGAACGCGATGTACGCGAGATCAGCTTAGGACTCCATTCCGGATCACTACGGACGCAATCGTGCTTGATTTTGTGCGAGGACGCATGCGCCTGCGCACGCTGCGCTTGCCGAGGCAATCGCGGTTCGCATGTCGCTCACTTGCTCGGCGCGGACGAGCTTGCGAGAGCGACTAGGATTCCCTGTAGCCCGGATGGAGCACAGCGAAATGCGGGGCAGGTCTCGTCCGGCACGCACCGAGCCGGATTGCGCTTCGCTCCATCAGGGCTCCGAAAAGCCCGCGCCGGGAGCAGGGGAGGCCTGCGATCGGCCGATCTGGGCCCTTTCGCGGCAAGTTCCCGTTGCGCGCGCCCAGTCCGTGCGCTATCCGGCCGGAAAGGCCTGAGGCGGCTTCCATTTTTCCCGCCCGGCCGGTCAAACCCGAGGACGGAAACGCCATGCCAGCCTATCGCTCCCGCACCACCACTCACGGCCGCAACATGGCGGGTGCCCGCGGCCTCTGGCGCGCGACGGGCATGAAGGACGGCGATTTCGGCAAGCCGATCATCGCGGTCGTCAACTCCTTCACGCAGTTCGTGCCCGGCCACGTTCATCTCAAGGACCTCGGCCAGCTCGTCGCCCGCGAGATCGAGCAGGCCGGCGGCGTGGCAAAAGAATTCAACACCATCGCGGTCGACGACGGCATCGCCATGGGCCATGACGGCATGCTCTACAGCCTGCCGTCGCGCGAGCTGATCGCCGACAGCGTCGAATACATGGCCAACGCGCACTGCGCCGACGGCCTCGTCTGCATCTCCAACTGCGACAAGATCACGCCCGGCATGCTGATGGCCGCGCTGCGGCTCAACATCCCCGCCGTGTTCGTCTCGGGCGGGCCGATGGAGGCCGGCAAGGTCAAGCTGGCCGGCAAGACCAAGGCCGTCGACCTCATCGACGCCATGGTGGCCGCCGCCGACTCCAAGGTCAGCGACGAGGACGTCAAGGTGATCGAGCGCTCGGCGTGCCCGACCTGCGGCTCGTGCTCGGGCATGTTCACCGCCAACTCCATGAACTGCCTGACCGAGGCGCTCGGCCTCGCGCTGCCCGGCAACGGCACCGTGGTCGCCACCCATGCCGACCGCAAGCGCCTGTTCGTCGAGGCCGGCCACACCATCGTCGATCTGGTTCGCCGCTATTACGAGCAGGACGATGCTTCGGTGCTGCCGCGCAACGTCGCGAACTTCAAGGCGTTCGAGAACGCGATGACGCTCGACATCGCGATGGGCGGCTCGACCAACACCGTGCTGCATCTGCTGGCGGCCGCCCATGAGGGGCAGGTCGCATTCACCATGCAGGACATCGACCGGCTGTCGCGCCGCGTGCCCGTGCTGTGCAAGGTCGCGCCGTCGGTCGCCGACGTGCATGTCGAGGACGTGCATCGTGCCGGCGGCATCATGGGCATTCTCGGCGAGCTCGATCGCGCCGGCCTGATCGACACCTCTGTTACGACCGTGCACGCGCCGACCATGAATGATGCGCTGGAGCGCTGGGACATCAAGCGCTCCAGGAGCGAGTCGGTCCGCACGTTCTATCGTGCCTCGCCCGGCGGTATCCCGACGCAGGTCGCCTTCAGCCAGGAACGCCGCTACGACGAGCTCGATGCCGACCGCGAGAAGGGCGTCGTCCGCAACCTCGAGCACGCCTTCAGCAAGGACGGCGGTCTTGCGGTGCTCTACGGCAACCTCGCGCAGGACGGCTGCATCGTGAAGACCGCGGGCGTCGATTCCTCAATCCTGAAATTCTCCGGCCCCGCGCGCGTGTTCGAGAGCCAGGACGCGGCGGTCGAAGGCATTCTCGGCGGCAAGGTCGTTGCCGGCGAGATCGTGGTCATCATCTATGAAGGCCCGCGCGGCGGCCCCGGCATGCAGGAGATGCTGTATCCGACCAGCTATCTGAAATCGATGGGCCTCGGCAAAGCCTGCGCGCTCGTCACCGACGGCCGTTTCTCGGGTGGCTCCTCGGGCCTGTCGATCGGCCATCTCTCGCCGGAAGCGGCGGAAGGCGGCAACATCGGTCTCGTGCGCACCGGTGATCGCATCGCGATCGACATTCCGAACCGCAGCATCAACCTCGAGATCTCCGACGAGGAGCTCGCGAGCCGCCGTGCGGCGGAGGAGGCGAAGGGCGATGCCGCCTGGCAGCCGGCTGCGCGCACGCGCAATGTCTCGACTGCGCTGCAGGCCTACGCTGCGCTCACCACCAGCGCCGCGCGTGGTGCGGTGCGCGAGGTGAAGCGTCGCACGAAGTAGAAATGACTTGGCGCAGGCGTGGTCGCGAAGCCCGCGGTCACGCCGGGCGTGCATGGTCAACAAGTCCTGAACGGCCGGCGAAAGCCGGCCGTTCGCATTAAGGATGCCCGGACGAACTTCGGCAGATCAGGATTTTGCGGCGTATACTGCCTGCGACCTTCGCAAATCCATTTCGGGCAACTGGGGCACCACCATAATGTCTCGTACTCTTGCTATCGTTTTCTCGACTGCCATCGCCGCGATTTCGATGACGGGCGCGGCCTCCGCCGGCTGCTACAATTGCTACGCGCCGCCGCAGCCGTGCACGACCTGCTATCAGCAGCAATACGTCGCGCCGCAATACCGCACCGTCGACGAGACCGTGATGGTCTCGCCGGGATCAACCGTCGCGCATCGCACGCCGGCGCAGTACCGCACGGTAATGGTTCCGCAGACCGTGATGGTGGCGCCGCCGAGCGTTCAGTACGAGCGCATTCCGCCGCAATACGCCACGCGCCAGCGCGTCGAGATGGTGTCGCCGGGCTATTCCTATTACGCCCCGGTGCAGCCTGCTTGCAGCCATTGCGGCTACTGAGCGCACCCAACAGCAGACGAACCCAACATCAGGACTTCGCGCGGCGTCATCGGGGCGCCGCGTTTTCGTTTGCGGCAACGTAAGCGAGGCCCGGAAATGGAGGCGAATCCAGCCGGGCCTCGCGACCAGCGACGCCCTGGGTGGCATCGCGAGTCCCGACCGAGGCTAGAGGACCAAACTGACGCTCGCCTGACAGACCCGTTCCCGCGAAAAGGCAGGGTGGGGCGCAGGAAGCAGGCCAACTTCGCGTTGCCTTGCGCAGCCGACTGGGTTAAGCGACAGCCGTTCCGGACTTGGAAGGGTGGCCGAGTGGTTTAAGGCACCGGTCTTGAAAACCGGCGTGCCCGCAAGGGTACCGTGGGTTCGAATCCCACCCCTTCCGCCATCTGCGCATCCGGCAACGCGATGATCCCGTTTGTGATATGCGGGTCCGGCCTTGTCGGCTCGACTGGCGTCGCCGGTAATATGCTCACTGCAAACTTGGCGCATCCGCGTTCACTCAGGCAGTGCCCTCGGGCGACACCTCGGGTTGGCCGACTTGATGCGCGGGGATGATCCACTGATCCGGACGAACTGAAATCCCGCCCCCTGCATGGTCAACAGGGGACGGGCCATCAGAGATTTTCCCATGCGTGGGCCCCCCGAAAGACGCCCAAACGGAACTTAGATATACCGGGAAAAAGCGGCAATATGCCGTTAGTGATATGCGGTGCGCTATTGCTAGCGAGCAGCCGCTGCGTCTTGCAGGAGAAACAGGCCCCTAATTTAGGTTGTTCACGCAAAGGTGGAAAAGCCGCATCATCCCTATTGATCGCTTGGGTTGGTTGGGGAGGGGACGCGAGCTGTCTTGGTGTATTGCGGCTCGCGCCCCGCTGGCGACGGGCGCCGCCTGTCGTGTCAGCCGTCGGTCTAAATCTGGATGAAGTCTGCGCGACGTCGCCCAGGGGCGGCGAACGGCAACAGGTTTGAACCCGCCCTCCGTTGGTTCGTACGCGCTGCGGAGAGCGGGAGCAGTGCCCGTCTATGTGAAGAGCGCCCGAAGCCGAGCGCTCCCTGGTGAGCATATCAATCAGGGAAAAAGTGGCAACAGGCCGTCAGGAATCAGGTATGCTTTTCCATGCGGTCGATGTTCATTCCACACCCCTATTGGCCGCAGTCTTGGAATGCACGGCCTCGCTTTCTCTGCCCGGAGGGAGCGGGGCCGTTTCAACCTCGATTTGTGGTTCGTCGATCTATTCAATTGGAGAGTTCTAAGGTGGCTTTGGGTACGGTTAAGTGGTTCAACGCGACCAAGGGATACGGATTTATCCAGCCTGAGAGCGGCGGGCCCGATGTGTTCGTCCACATCTCGGCGGTCGAAAAGGCGGGTTATACCGGGCTCGTTGAAGGAGCCAAGATCAGTTACGAACTGGTCACGGGTCGGAATGGCAAAACGTCTGCCGACAATTTGCGGATCGGCTGAAGTCCGCGAGCTCATTTGGTGGGAGCTCGCTATCTCTTGAGGATCAGGCCATTTGGCGCGCCATGCGCCTTGGGGATCGACATGCCGGTCCTGCGGCACGGCAATTTCCTGCGCAGTGAACCGACGGCGAAGCAGGAAATGCGGCCCCGGCTGTTGCAGGGGTGGGGGTGTAGGCCGGGGCCGCTTGCCGGCCCGGCGGCGGGTCGGCGCGGGATAATTCGGCAATATATCCAAGGTTCCTGCTTGGCCGCTTCCTGGGCTCCTGACTGCCGATTAACGATAGCGTTCAGGAATTGAGGTGTCCCAAACTGCATAGTCTGGCCGTCGTCCCGGGGGCTAAGTTTCGATGCAATGGGCAAGGAATTACTGGTAATTTTGGCTGCTGTTTCGGCGGGCGTTTTCATCATCGCCGCCGTCGCCGTGCTCGTGTTCAGCCATTAACTCAAGTGGCGCATCGCGCTGCGGCGATTCCGCAGGCCCCCGATATCAGGTGAGGCAAGACACGATCGCAAGGATCAAGTCGCCTCCCAGGTCACCGGAATAGATCCAAAACACGGCTCCTGCGCCGATGGCAATCGCGATTACTTTGAACGTAATCATTAGAATTCCTCCTAAACTATTGAGGGTACGCTGAACCGCGATCATTTCCGGAGTGCTTCGTGAGCCTGGCAAACGATTTCGTGCACGTGGTCGTGATGCTTCCGAAGGCGAAAGGCCGCAACAGGGGGGCTGCGGCTCGCGCATTGACCTCGAAGCGGCAGCGCGAGTTGCGCGCGAGTGGCTGAGGTCGCAAGCCTTCAATCGCCGAAGTAAGTTGCATGTAAGCCTCAAGGCATAGGCTTCCTTCATGAAGCGCAATAACCTGCTTGAAGCTGTGCCTTACGAGCGAGTCAGAGAAGTCTACCGGCCTGATCGCGAAGATCACACCCGGTTCACGTTGCTTCACGCCCGCTATTTAGCCGCTTATCGGGAGAGCCTGAAGGTTCTGAGTCAGCCCGTCCCGGACACTTTCCTGGGCCGCAAAACGCACGAGCCGTTTCCGATCTGCGATCCCGACGCATAAGAGGCTTCAACTGGGTATCGGCTCCGAGTTGAGGCCGTCTTGATGACGAGGCGAGATATATTTTTCTTGGTCGGTGTCACTTTGGTCTGCGCGGCGATGGTGCTGTTTGTGCCGCGTCGTGCGCCACCGAGGTGCGTGGGCCCGGTCGAGAGTCTTTTCGGACATTGCACACGTTAGGCCAGGTGTCGTCCGCGACGGCTTTGCGAAGCAAAATAAGACGGCCCGACAATTCAACATTGGGGGTGTCATCGCAGATGGTGGACGTCATACCCCGGCCCAAAATCGTTGTGCACGGATGGCTACGCCAGGCCTTCCCGCAGCGCTTTGTGGTCGCCGGCCAATGCTCGCCAACGCGCGAGGAACCATTATGGATCCTGGCCCTTGGTCCCGGGCGGAGACAACACATGGACCACGAAGCAATCGCCAGGCGCTGCCGGCACCAGGCAGAAGAGTTCCGGGCTAAGTCAGATCTGATGCAAGACGAGATCACCCGTGATCAGTACAAGAAAATTGCAGACTCGTACGACGGCCTGGCCGATCGCGAAGAGAAGCTGGCCCGTCCTTGAACTGGCGCCCGATCTTAAGCCCCAGACATTGGTTGGTCAGCCCGTCAAGAACCGAACATGGCGTGCATTTCGAGCCATCCTTGCTCGATCGCGTGCTTGATGCCGGCGCCGAACCTGTTGCCTTGAGCTGATGGTGAGCAGCACCCACGGGCCAAACTACGGCGGAGACGGTGTTGAGGCGATCGTTGCAAACACCGCGGCAATTTGTCCGAAGGGCACGAAAAACCGAGTTGGTTCGGACAGGTCGACAAGACGCCCCTTCCGTCAGCCCCGCCAGTGGCATCCGATCGTCGAGACGGTGACGGCCGCATAGAAAATGCGCGCGCCTTAAAAAGGGGGGGAGGGTCGTCGGCGGCCTTCGGGCTGCGCCGTCACTTGTTACGCTTATCCGAATGGCTGGAAAGAAGGCTGTTTGCCAAAATCCGGCAGGCTTCTTGAGAAAGGGTTAAGTGATTCCCGTAATACTGCCGCGCATAATATAAGCATTATCGAGGGACAACGATGTCTCGCATTATCAATTTCCCGCAGCGCCCGAAGCATCTGCATCCTGCCGTTACCAGGCTCCATGGATTGGCGGCGGTATTATCTGACCTTGATACGATAGACCTGCAAAGCAAAGACGACTTGCGCCGGGCTCTTTGGCTTCTCGATCTGACCAACAGGTGCATCCAGATCATTCTCTCTGACTTCAGCAAGGACCCCTGCATCAGCGAATTGGCCAATCGCGCGGAGGACCTGACCGCTGCGATTGAGAGGGCGCGCCAAATGGTCCGCGAACTGGACCAGGTGGGCCTGAAGAGCCCATTGCCGGACTGCCGTCTCGGTCATTCCAACGAACCTCGTTGCAACTCGTTTGAGTTTCATTGAATTTTTCGTGCCTGTCTAAAGACGCTGAGGACACCTGCATGAGGCTCGTCGCAACGCACGAATACTCATTTCTCGACGTGCAGACGTTCACCGAACGTCGTGCGTGCGACAGGCTTTTCCGATACGGCGAGAATTCCTTTTTGCTGCACATGACTCCCGGCGAGTCAGAGAACGACCAGCTTTTCTGGTTGAACAGCCGCGAAGCATTGCTCTGGATCAATCAGGGCCCTGATGAATACGGATCGATTTAGCACTTGCTCCATGGTGGACACTCGTCGTGCACCGCGCTTTCGCGTTGGCTTGGCCAACGCCCTTCAGGATAGGGGCGATGTTTGATTGGGGATGGAAAATGATGGTCGGTGATAGACGTTCAGGAATCGACACGCGATCTGAAGAAGAGAAGCGGCTTACCGGAGAGCGGCGATCAAGCACCGAGTCGAGGGCAAACGCGCCGTCAAACGAACAACTCGCATTGTTTGCGCGTCGGCTGAAGAGAACAATTCGAGATGACCGAGGCCGTCTGTTCTTTGGAGTGGCGAATGGCGATCAAGACTTCGCTCTCTACCCGGACGTCATTCGCGTCGTCGAGTGGCTCGAGCGCGTAAGCCAAGTCGATGTCGTTTCAGATGATGCGCCTTTGCGTAAAAGCGTTTTGCGCAAGCAGGATGACGGTCCGTAGCGCCGTGTCATCCACCGCGGGTTTGGGGACGCCGTGTCCCCCAAACGCACGGTTCCATTTCGCGGGTGGTGCAGCGGCCCGCAGAATCTCCCAGGATCCTCGTCCATGAACGCGAACGGCCCCGGCCCCCTTCCGGGGCTGGACCGTGAGGAAGAGGAGGCAGGGGGGCCGCGAGCGCATCGACGCGAATCGTGCACTGGTTGTATTCTATGCTTCGCGATGCGGTCGCGGCGCTAACTTATGTTACGTGGCCGCCTGCGCGCACACGGGATCACCCGTAGCCGCGATACCGTCCACGCTTGCTTGGACGCTCGTCGCTGTCAACAATCCCTCAGCGCCGAACATAGCGATACGGGCGTTCGAAAACGTATGTCGAGCCGTAACGGTATGGAAGCGGATCATAGCCGATCAAATAAGCCGTTCTGACCCTGTAGTGCCTGTATCGCACGATTGCGGTGTGTCGATGCCAAGAGGCGCTACACACGCAGCGAGGGCGCGACGAGATATCGGAAGCAGTTGCGTTCCGCGGTAGAACGCACAGGGCGAAAGCTAACATCATCAAAGGTCGAAACATGAGACGAACGTCCAATATGCTGGCATTCGTCAGATAAGCCGGCAGGCCGATGCGAGTTCCCGCCCGGTCCGCTGCCTACGAGGGGCACCTCACGCATCAATCCATCAACGCTCGAACTTCGTTGGTGTCTCTCCGCCGCCCGCCCGGGTTCGCAGGGCTTCGATGGCCTTTCGATAGTCCTCTGCCACCTTGAGAAGGCCTTCGCGTTCGAGTTCCAGCGACGTGGCCGCCGCGGACTCGCGGCAGGCGCGCTCCAATCTGCGGAATTCCCGTAGTTCGCGGTTCAAGGTATGCCCCCTGATTTCCGATGCAGCGACCGCCCGGTCGGTTGCGAGATTCAAATATCCACGATTGCCGAAAGTTCCCGCATTATCAAATGTTATCGCCTTCCAAATTCGTCTCCTCCTTGCCTCCGGTTGAGGACGGTATTGCCTGATTCACCTGCGCTAATGCAGGCATCCAAATATGTTCGCACGATGAAATCGTTGCCGAGGCCCGATCTGATACTCGGCAGACTTATCGGCCCCAGCGCGTATTGGACCTTCCTGGACCAAGACCGGCTGGGGCCTTGAAGCCTGACTCAAATGGCGTTGACGCGTTCGAGGTCTAACCGAGCGGCTTGGTGAGAAATCCCCTCTGCCAAGCTTCCGTGTCGAAATGCCGCTTTGGAACGCGAATGATCGCCTGCCGTTCCTCTTCCCGGGCCGTTGAAGCTGACGCAAGGATGAGGATCGACATGGCCGACGAACGCTTTGCCTGCTTGCTGGGGAAGGCCGCCATCGACGTTTGGGCCGATATGCCGCGAGACGTTCAGGAGGCCCTGTTCGAAACCGCCATGAAAGACCGCGCCGCTGACCGGGAAGCGCTTGCGCGCCTGCTGCACGATCGACATCCGCGGACAGCGCATCCAGCCGTCAATACCGAGGAATAATCGGCGAAAACACGGAAGGAGACGATCATGCTTCAGAAGTCAATTTTGGCGGGTACATTGTTCCTGCTCACGTCGACCTTCGCGGTCGCAGGCCCTTGCAATACGGCCAACCGAGACGCCGGCTCCGGCCCGGCGACGACAGGGAAGGCAAGTGAGACGACGGGATCGGCTTCGTCGAATGCCAAGGAGCATCCGCCGACCTCGGCGATGAACAAGGCGACCGACAACACCGCCACGTCATCGCAGGATGCACAGCGCCAGATGCAGGGTAAGCCCACGGTTGCGGAACAGTCCGGCAAGTCGGATCGAACCGGCAACGACGGTTGCTGACCGAGTCGCGCGCCTGTCAGCGTGGTTGCTGCAACCTCTTTGTCCCTGGCTGCGTCTGCAGCTTGAACCTGACTCGCGGATTGATGTCGCAGGTGGTGTTCCAGCGACCGTAAGCCGAGGCCATGCATTGCGCCCGGGTCTCGTACATGCACTCGCCGGGCCAGCCGAGATCGTCGCCGACGACGCACCAGGGATAGTCGCGATCCGCGTGCGCAGCGGGAAGGGATCCCAGAAGGATCAGCAAGGCCAGGACGGTGGTGCGCATGGCGAGTCTCCAGGTATGACGCCCCCAATAAGAGAAGGGCCGGAGCCAATGGCAGGTTCGGGGCCCTGGTTCCTGCGGAGGCCATAGCTCACCCGAGCGGCCGCGGCACGTCAAATCACAGCCACGCTGTCGCGGGCTGATCCCGGGTCGCGCCAGCGCTGAGAGGCCCACTGATCAATTTCGGAATAGTCGCATTATGCCGGTGTTTTGCCCGACGCGTCAACCGGCTTTGCGAGGCCCAGGGAGCGTGGACACGTAAAGTATTGATCTGGCACGCATGGGTACTGTGCATGGGGTTGTTTTGATGGTTTTGGCGGGACCAGCCGATAGGAGCGGGCACGGTCTCCAAAACCGATGGTGCTGTTCCGCCAAGCACCTGAATCGACGTGCACTTCCGTTTGCTTCGATGGGCCCGGTCTGGCCGCCTGTGGAACCTTTGCCTCACCGCCGCGTTACTTCGTCATGACTGATGACCTTTCCTTCCGACGCAAACCCCTGACCCCTGAACAACGCCAGGCGCGCGATGCGACACGCCGCGTCGAGGCCGAGAAGGCCATGCGCGACCATGAGGAAGCGCAGAAGGCGTTCTATGCCAATCGCGAACGGCTGAAGGCCGAGCGGCTGGCGCGCGAGGCGGCCGCAGCAAAAGCCTGACGAGAGCCGAGCGGTCAGGCGTTCCCCGCCTGTGTGCCAGGATGCTGCCTGTCAGTGCCGGCTGGGCGTGCGTCCTGACGTCAGCGCGAGCCTGAGGGCTTGGACGGCGACTGCGATCGCGCCGCGAGGCACCGGCTGCGCCTCGATGGCTTCGGCTGCGAGACGGCAATCATCGGCGACCTTGAGCAGGCCTGATCGCGCGAGGTCCATGGTCGATTGCGCGGCCTGCTCCAGGCACACGCGCTCAAGCCGTCGAAATTCCCGAAGCTCTCTGTTCATGCATCGGCTCTCGATTTCCCCCAAAGTCATGCGGCCGTGAGTCTGCTTAACAAATCGTAAATGATCGCTTGGCCGGTCGGGCTGGTCCGGGCCTGACGCCGTCGCGCCCGGCCGGAGCGGCGGCTTGACGGCGCCGGCCTTCGGTCGGAAGATTCAAATGATCCTCAATTGACGAGAACCACGGAGATTTTCGCGTCCCCTCCAGATTCCCATCAGCGCAATGCAAATGGAGCCGACCATGACCACGTTCGACAAGCGCGAGCAGGGCTTTGAAGCCAAATTCGCCCACGACGAGGAGCTCATGTTCAAGGCCGCGGCCCGGTCGAACAAGCTGATCGGGCTCTGGGCGGCAGGCCAGCTCGGACTGAGCGGCGATGCCGCAGCCGCTTATGCGACGGCGCTGGTCACGGACAACGTGGCGAACCAGACGATGGACGAGACCCTGAACAAGGTGTCGGGCGATCTCGCCGCCCAGGGGATTTCGCGGGAGCAGGTCGCGCAAAAACTTCAGGAGTGCCTGCACCAGGCACTGGCGCAACTCGAGGCCGCATCGCGCAAAGCTGCCGACTGATCACTTCACTCCGTCTGCTTGCGCGTGGTCGCGTCGCTGAACCTGTCGACGAAGGCGATGCCGATCGCCGAGACCACGAAGGTGATGTGGATCAGCACCTGCCACATCACGCCGTTCTCGGTGAAGCTGGCGCGGCTCGAGCCGAGATTGCCGGCCTCGATGAAGGTGCGCAGCAGTGCGATCGAGGAGATGCCGATGATGGCCATCGCGAGCTTGATCTTCAGCACGCTGGCGTTGACGTGGCCGAGCCATTCGGGCTCGTCGGGATGGCCCTGGAGGTCGAGCCGGGACACGAATGTCTCGTAGCCGCCGACGATCACCATCACCAGCAGGTTGGAGATCATCACGACGTCGATCAGCGCCAGCACGCTCATCATGATCTCCTGCTCGGTGAGATCGAGCGCGTGGGTGGAGACGTGCCAGAGCTCCTTCATGAAGAGCACGATGTAGACGCACTGAGCGATGATGAGTCCGAGATAGAGCGGCAGCTGCAGCCAGCGCGAACCGAAGATGATCATCGGCAACAGGCCGAGCCGCGGCGAGGGCGGGCGAGGTCTCGTGGTGGTTTCTGGCTCTACCGACATTCAACGTCCACGCATCTGGATGAATCCCGTCCTCATGTACCCCGCCACGATGGCAGGTGGAAGACGGCAACGCCGGTTCGCGGCCTGTCGATCGCGTCGTCTCATGCTATCGTGGCGTACAGGTGGGGAGCGGGGAGATGCGGACAGTGCTGCACAAGGGCGTCGACCGGATCGCGCTTTTGAGTGTGATCATTCTCGGCGTGGGCGTCACGGAGGCCTTGGCGACACCCCTGACGCCATTCCGCTATGAGGCGCAGGCCCAGCGCCATTGCCCCGGCGACAAGGTGGTGTGGCTGGATTTCAGGAAGGGCGTCTACTACCGCAAAGGCCAGAAGCTCTATGGGCAGGGATTCGATGGCAGCTTCGTCTGCCTGAGCGAAGCGCGTGACAGTCTCTATCGCAGCTCGCCATTGGGTTTGCGCTGAGCGGCGCGCAGGCCCCGTCTATTTCTGGTTCGGCAGCGTCACCGGGACATGCGGGGAGGTGCTGATGACCCGGGGACTTCCGTCGGCATGGGTGCGGCCGCCGCGGATCAGGGACTCCAGAACCAGGAAGAACTTCTCGGCTAGCATGTGCGTCACCTTGATTGGTGTGGCCTCTTGAAATTTAGGTCGAGGCGCCGAACGCGGAAATTCAATCAACTAAACGGGAGCGGGATCATCCCGCATGCTGCGCCGCTGTGGTGCAGCGATCTGAAAATACGAAAAAAAGCGCCGGCGATTAGCCGAAGACAAGGGCGGCGAGGCTCGAGCAGAGCAGGACCAGACCGCCTGCGGTCAAAGCCAGAAAGCCGTCGGATACGAGGTCATGTTTGCGCATGGGACACCTGCTGCTCTCGTCCTCGATGCTCGATCGGATTCATTAAAATTGTCCGAACGTGCCGTCTTGAAGAGGTGATGCAATGTCGCCCGCGCGAGCGCCCTCAGGCCCTCGTGCGGTAGCCTTCAAACGCATGGGCCAGAAAGATCCCCGCGCTTACCAGACCCATCAGTGCCGAAACCGTCTCGATCATCGTTAAATTCCAATCCCGCCCCTGCACGCGAGAAAACGCGGGCGGCCTTGCACAGTCAAAAGAATTCCAGTGAAGCCGGCGATATCGGGGGTGGAGTGAGCTTTTGGCGCAACAGCTTGTGCGGGTCTGGTACATCGGAAGCGGTGCCGGCGCCCTCGCGCTCCGTAGATCAACGGAGAATTGCGAACGTCCTGTTTACCATCCCGGTGCGAACGCTGTGGGCTCCCCATTTCCGCCGTGTTCGGGTTGCGTTATCGTTACCGCCTCTGAGACGGTGGTGGGCGCCTCGGAGCTTTGAGGTCCGGAAGGCACCCCGTAGGCAAGCGGGTTGGGTCAGTCTCCGGCGAAATGGTATTTGGGGCGAATGGGGATCCGACGGTCAGATTCGGTGGTGCGGGCCGCGCGATGTGTTGCGGTGGTGAGCACCTGCCTGGCGCTCGCCAATTGCGCCTCGTCCAACAAGTTCGCCAGCCGGGTCGATCCCAAATACGGCGTGTCCTCGAGCCCGCGAGTCGTGGCCTGGGGCGAACCCGTCCCCAAGGGCGGCGGCACCTATCGCGTCGGCAAGCCCTATGTGGTTGGGGGGCGGACCTACGTGCCGGAGGAGGACGTCAATTATCGCGCTGAGGGCATGGCGTCCTGGTATGGCGATGATTTCCACGGCCGCCTGACCGCCAATGGCGAAGTGTTCGACATGGGCTCGCTGACGGCGGCCCATCCGACCCTGCCGATGCCGTCCTATGCGCGCGTGACCAACCTGTCGAACGGCAAGTCGCTGATCGTCCGCGTCAATGACCGCGGACCCTATCACGGCAACCGCCTCATCGACGTCTCGAACAAGGCCGCCGAACTGCTTGAATTCAAAGGCAATGGCGTCGCCAAGGTTCGGGTCGAATATGTCGGCCGGGCGCCGCTCGAAGGCTCTGACGACCGCCAGTTGATCGCTACCTTGCGTACCGGCGTTCCCGCGCCGTCGCCCTCGATGGTCCGCGTCGCCTCGGCGCGACCGTTTGTGCCAGAGCTGCCGTCGTCAACCCGTGGCGCCATCCGCGGCGAAGTCCCGATGCCGGAGGGGCGTCCCTACAGCCTCGGCAACACCTCCGCCGATGTCGCCTCGATCAACGCGACTTCGGAGATGTCGGCCTCGAGCCGCAGCCGGGGCCGGGCGCTCCAGAATGCCAGGCAGGTTTCCTATGATCCGGATGGTCGCTATGCGACCGAGAGCACTCCCGGCGCGTCCGACGGCGCAGCCGAAGCCCGCAGCATCCTCACCGGCCGCGGCCTGTACTGATCCCGAATTGCGTGCCGCGACCTAGCGTGACGCCGCTTCGCGCAGGAACCTGACAAGCGCGGCATTCACCTCATCCGGCCGTTCCTGCTGCACCCAATGGCCGGCGCCATCGATGATCAGTTTTCGTGTGAGATTGGGCAGCACGCGCTCCAGTTCGTTGACGCGCTTGGCGCCGATCAGGCCGGTAATGACGGCGTCCCGCGAGCCGGCAATGAAGAGTGAAGGCTGCTGAATCTGCGCATCCTGCCAGGGCGCGGTCAGCTCCCAATTGCGGTCGAGGTTGCGATACCAGTTCAGTCCGCCGCGGAAGCCGGACTTGCGGAAGCTCTCGGTGAAATGAGCGAGATCGTCCGCGCTTAGCCACGCCGGCAGCGGCTCCTCAGCTGTCGCATGGCCTAGAAATCCCTTGCCTTCCCGCACGAACATTGCAGCGTTCGGATCGGCCAATCCGCGCCCGCCGAGCACGATGCGCATGGTGCGGGCGACGTCATGCTCGAACTCGGCCTCGGCGACCCCGGGCGCCTGGAAGTACTGCCAGTAGAAATTGCTAATGCCGCCCTGGCGCAGCAATTCGAGCGGTCTGCCGCGTCCGCGGAACGGCGGCGGCACGCTGAGGCCCGCGACGGCGCTGAAGATATCGGGGCGAAACAGCGCCGCATGCCAGGCAACCGGCGCGCCCCAGTCGTGGCCGACCACGATGGCCTTGGTCTCGCCGAGCGCCTGCACCAGGCCGACCACGTCGCCGACGAGGTCGAGGATCGAATAGGCTGATACCTCCGGGGGAGCCGCGCTCTGGCCGTAGCCGCGCATGTCAGGGGCGACGACATGAAATCCGGCGGCCGCCAGCGCCGGGATCTGATGGCGCCAGGAGTACGACAGTTCTGGCCAGCCGTGGCACAGCACCACCAGCGGGCCCTGGCCGGCCTCACGGACGAAGAGGTCGATCCCATTGGCCTTGATCACGCGGGTCGTGGACATCGCTTTTCAGCCTTGTTTCAGGGGTTTGGTCGAAAAACATCAGGTGCCACGATAGGGATGCGACGAGAATCGTGCAATCTCTGGGGCGGGCGCCGATCCGCGTGTTGTTCGCCCCTGTTCCATTTGTTAGAACGCCGCTCTCAGGGCTTCGCCATGGCATTTCGTCTCATCTCGTTGCGTCACACCGGGGTTACAGCCGGGGCGCTGGGGCGCGGGCTGATCGCAGCGGCGCTCGCGATGAGCGTCGGCTGGGGCGGCGTGCTCTACGCCGCAAACCAGAGCGTCCAGGGCGCCAAGAAAACCGAAGATGCCGGCTTCGACGGTGATGCCCCCACGGCGATCCTGATCGAGGCCTCCAGCGGCAGCGTGCTGTTCGAGAAGAACGCCGACGAGCTGCGCGCGCCCTCCAGCATGATGAAGCTCGTGACTGCGGAGGTCGTGTTCAACGCGATCAAGAAGGGCGATGTCAAGCTGACCGACGAATACCGGATCAGCGAGAATGCCTGGCGCAAGGGTGGCGCCCCCTCCGGCACATCGACCATGTTCGCGGCAATCAACAGCAAGGTTTCGGTCGACGATCTCCTGCATGGCGCGATCATCCAGAGCGGCAACGACGCCTGCATCGCGCTCGCCGAAGGCATCGCCGGCAACGAGCGGATATTCGCATCCGACTTCATGACCAAGCGCGCTCGTGAGCTCGGCCTGACCAAATCGACCTTCGCCAATTCCAATGGCTTGCCCGACCCCGGCAACAAGATGACGGTTCGCGAGCTCGGCATGCTCGCCCGGCACATCATTCTGGACTTCCCCGAATTCTACAAACTGTTCGGCGAGAAGGAGTTCACCTGGAACAAGATTCGCCAGCCCAATCGCAATCCGCTCCTGAATTCGATGGAAGGCGCCGACGGCCTGAAGACCGGCTACACCAAGGAAGGCGGCTACGGGATGGTCGGCTCGACCGTGCAGAACGGCACGCGGTTGATCGTCGTCGTCAATGGCCTGGAAGATTCCGAGGACCGCGCCACCGAAGCCAAGAAGATGCTGGAATGGGGGTTTCGCAATTTCGAGACCCGCACGCTGATCGCGGCCGGCCAGCCGGTCGGCTACGCTAAGGTGTTTGGCGGCGAAAGCCGCTCGGTGAAGCTCGTCGCGAAAGAGCCAGTGAAGGTGATGGTCCACAAGAGCGGCGGCGACAAGCTGATCGCGCGTGTGGTCTACAGCGGTCCCGTGCGCGCGCCGGTTCGGGAGGGGCAGCAGGTCGGCGTGGTCAAGGTCTGGCGTAGCGGCAACATCGCGGTCGAGACGCCGGTCTATGCGGCCGAAGCGATCGGCACCGGCTCGACCGTGCGGCGCGCGCTCGACGGCGCCAGCGAGCTCGTGATCGGTATGTTCCGCGCAGGCGCCGAGAAACTCTGACCATGAGCGAGAGCGCGGTAAAATGGCCGTCCGGACGCGGACGCTTCATCACTTTTGAAGGCGGCGAGGGGACGGGCAAGTCGACTCAGATCAAGAAGCTCGCCGACCGCCTCAAGGCGGCAAGGATGCGCATTCTCGTGACGCGCGAGCCGGGCGGCTCACCAGGCGCCGAGATCATGCGGCATTTGGTGCTGTCAGGTATGGGCAAGCTGCTCGGTGCGGATGCGGAGACGCTGCTGTTTGCGGCCGCCCGCGATGACCATGTCCGTACGGTGATACAGCCTGCGCTCAACCAGGGCATCTGGGTCCTATGCGACCGCTTCGCCGACTCGACGCGGGCCTATCAGGGCAGCCTCGGCAGCGTACCCACCGCGCTGATCAACGCGATGCAGCGGGTCACGATCGGCGATCTCAAGCCTGACCTCACCATCATCCTCGACCTTCCGGTCGAGATCGGCCTGGCGCGCGCGGCGGCGCGGCGTGGCAATGGCACGCCTGACAGGTTTGAGGGCGAGAAGCTCGCCTTCCACCAGGGCCTGCGCGAGGCCTATCGCAAGATCGCAGCGGACGAGCCTTCGCGTTGCGTGCTGGTCGACGCCAATTCCGATCCTGACACGATTGCAGGGCGTGTCTGGACCGCGCTGCGTGACCGACTCCTGCCGACGCCAGCCTCGGTGGTCTCCGCATGAGCCCGCGTCAGGTCGAGCGCGAGAGCGCCATTCCGCATCCGCGCGAGACGAGCTTTCTATTTGGCCATCGCGAGGCCGAGACCGCGCTGCTGACGGCCTATCGCAGTGGGCGCATCCCGCATGCGTGGCTGATCGGCGGGCCGCAGGGCATCGGCAAGGCGACGCTGGCCTACCGCATGGCGCGCTTCGTGCTCGCTCACGGCCAGCCGCTGGCGCCGTCAGTGCAGGCGGCCGAAGATCTCGCGCTTGATCCTGACGACGCCGTGGCGCGGCAGGTCGCGGCGAGTTCGCATGGCGGCTTGCTGACGCTGGAACGCACTGCCAACGACCGCGGTGTGATGCGGACCGTCATCACCGTGGACGAGACGCGCGAGACGATTTCGTTCTTCGGCTCGACGGCGGCCGCCGAAGGCTGGCGCGTCTGCATCGTCGACACCGTCGACGAGCTCAATCCCAATGCGGCGAACGCGCTGCTGAAGATCCTCGAGGAACCGCCGCAGCGATCGCTGTTCCTGCTGGTGAGCCACGCGCCGGCGCGCGTACTCGCCACGATCCAGTCGCGTTGTCGCAAGCTGCGCCTGCGTGCGCTCGCGACCGACGAGGTGATCGGCGCGGCCGCCGCGGCCGCCGACCTCGCTCCGACCGATCTGGCGCTACGCGAGGCCGCGGAGGCCTCCGAAGGCAGCGTCGCACGGGCACTGACGCTGCTTGGCGGCGATGCGCTCAAACTCCAGCAGCGCACGGCGGCGATGCTCGCACGCCTGCCGCAGGTCGATCCGCGCGAATTGCACACGCTCGGCGAATCCCTTGGCATTAGCGACCGCGTCGCGCTTGCGGCCTTCATCGACGGCATCGATCGCTGGATCGCGGACAGCCTGCACGCGGACGAGGCCAATGCCAACCAGAACCTGCCGCGCCTTGCGCGACTAGCTGAGGTATGGGAAAAGATCGTCCGCGCCGCGCGCGACACTGAAACCTACAATCTGGAGCGAAAGCCCTTGGTTTTCTCGGTGTTCGGCTGGCTGGCGGACGCAACGCGCTAGGCGCAGATTCGTTTCCAATTTTTGAGAAGCCGGCAAAGGAATTCGTCGTGGCACCGCGAGCTAAGAAAACCGCCAAGGGCAAGAAGCCTGCGAAGAAGGCCGCCAAGAAAGCTGCGAAAAAATCGGCAAAGGCGCTCGCACGCAAAGCTGGCAAGAAGGTCACGAAGACCAAGAAGGCTGCCGCCAAGAAGGGCGCTGCGAAGGCTGCAAAGAAAGCCGGCAAGAAGGTCGCGAAGAAGCAGGTCGTCGCCAGGAAGGCCTCCAAGAACGCTTCCAAAAAAGTGATTGCCAAAAAGCCCGCCAAGGCTTCGGCGAAAAAGGTGGCCAGGAAGGCGAAGGTGACCGCGCCGGCCGTGGTCGCCACGCCGGCTCCCGTCGCTACGTCGCCAAAGGCTGTGAAGTCCAAAGCGTCAAAGCCCACGGCGTCGCTTGCGCCCAAGCCCGCGGCTGCACCGAAGGCCACCGCGCCCGTAGCAGCCCCCGCGCGCGACAACGTGTTCTACATCACCACAGCCATCGCCTATCCCAACGGTGTTCCGCATATCGGCCATGCCTATGAGGCGATCGCGACCGACGTGTTGGCGCGCTTTGCGCGGCTTGACGGCAAGGACGTCTTCTTTCTGACCGGTACCGACGAGCACGGTCTGAAGATGGTCCAGACCGCGCAGAACGAGGGCCTGACGCCGGCCGCGCTCGCAACCCGCAATGCCGGCCGCTTCAAGGAGATGGACGAGCGGTTGAATGTGTCGTTCGATCGCTTCATTCGCACCACCGAAGAGCAGCACCATCGATCAAGCCAGGAGATCTGGCGGCGCATGGAAGCGAACGGCGACATTTACGCCGACACCTATTCCGGCTGGTACTCGGTGCGTGATGAGGCCTATTACGCCGAGGACGAGACGCGCCTGAACGACGATGGCGTGCGGTTGGGCCCGCAGGGGACGCCGGTCGAGTGGGTCGAGGAGAAGAGCTATTTCTTCCGCCTCTCGGCCTATCAGGATAAGCTGCTCGGGCTCTATTCGGATCACCCTGATTTCATCGGACCTGACTCGCGCAAGAACGAGGTGGTGAGCTTCGTCAAGGGCGGCCTGCGCGATCTCTCGATCTCGCGCACGACCTTCGACTGGGGCGTCAAGGTGCCCGGCGACGAAGAGCACGTGATGTATGTCTGGGTCGACGCGCTGACCAACTATATCACCGGCGTCGGCTTTCCCGACGAGAGCGACGAGAACTGGCGCTACTGGCCGGCCGATGTGCACATCATCGGCAAGGACATCATCCGTTTCCATGCTGTGTACTGGCCGGCGTTCCTGATGTCGGCAGGCATTCCCGTGCAGAAGCGGGTCTATGCTCACGGTTTCCTGTTCAACAGGGGTGAGAAGATGTCGAAGTCGGTCGGCAACGTCGTCGATCCCTTCAATCTCGCCGACCAGTACGGCGTCGACCAGATGCGCTATTTCTTCCTGCGCGAGGTGCCGTTCGGCCAGGACGGCAATTACAACCACGAGGCCATCGTCGCCCGCATCAATGCCGATCTTGCCAACGATCTCGGCAATCTCGCGCAGCGCTCGCTGTCGATGATCGCCAAGCAACTCGGCGGCGTGCTGCCCGAGCCCGGCGAGTTCAGCGACAACGACAAGGCGATCCTGGCGATGGCCGATGGCATGGTCGCCGCGTCGCGCGAGGCGATGTCGACGCAGCAGATCCATCACTGGCTCAATGCCGTGTGGGCCGTAGTTGCGGAGGCCAACCGCTATTTCGCGGGCGAGGCGCCGTGGGCGCTGGCCAAGACCGATCCTGCCAGGCAGAAGACGGTGCTCTACGTCACCGCCGAGGTCGTGCGCCAGATTGCGATCCTGGCCCAGCCGGCAATGCCGACTGCATCCAGCTTGCTGCTCGACAGCCTCGGGGTCCCTGCAAACGAGCGCAATTTCGCGATGCTCGGCGGCGGCAGGCGGATCGCACCCGGCTCGACGCTACCCGCGCCGACGCCGGCGTTCCCACGCTACGTCGAGCCGGCGGCCTAAGGCGGACAGACGATGCTGGTCGACAGTCACTGCCATCTGGATTTTCCCGACTTTGCGGAAGATCTCGACGGGATCGTGTCACGTGCGCGCGCGGCCGGGATTGGCCGCATGGTCACGATCTCGACGCGGGTGCGAAAGCTCGATCACCTGCTCGCCATCGCCGGCCGCTATGACGACGTCTATTGCACGGTCGGCACCCATCCGCACAACGCGGATGAGGAAGACGGCATTTCGCCGGACGAACTGATCGCGCTGACGCAGCATCCGAAGGTGGTCGCGCTCGGCGAAGCCGGGCTCGACTATTTCTACGACGACGGCTCGCCCGAGGCGCAGGCGAGGGGCTTTCGTGCTCACATCGCGGCCGCCCGCGCCACCGGCCTTCCGCTGGTGATCCACACCCGCGAGGCGGACGAAGACTGCGCCCGCATACTGGAAGAGGAGGCGGCGAAAGGATCGTTTCACGCCGTGCTGCATTGTTACACCGGCGGGCGCGAACTGGCGCTGAAGGCGGTGTCGCTCGGACTCTATATTGGTTTCACGGGCATCCTGACCTTCAAGAAGTCGGATGCCTTGCGTGCGCTCGCGGCCGAACTGCCTGCTGACCGCATTCTGGTTGAAACAGACTCGCCCTATCTTGCGCCGGGCAAATTCCGGGGCAAGCGCAACGAGCCGGCCTATGTGGTTGAGGTTGCCAAGGTACTCGCCGAGACGCGCGGCGTGTCGCTTGAAGATATCTCACGGCAGACTAGCGAAAACTTCTTCCGCCTGTTCTCCAAGGTGAAAGCTTGAGGTCCTGAGCCGCATGACGCTGACGCTGACGATCCTGGGCTGCGGCTCCTCCGCCGGCGTGCCGCGCCCGGCACTTGGCTGGGGTGCCTGCGACCCCAACAATCCCAAGAACCGCCGCCGCCGCTGCTCGCTGCTGGTCGAGCAAACGTCACACCACGGCACCACGCGCATCGTGATCGACACGTCGCCTGACCTGCGCGAGCAATTGATCTCGACCGATGTCGATCACATCGATGCGGTGTTCCTGACGCATGAGCATGCCGACCAGACCCACGGCATGGACGACTTACGCTCCGTCGTGATCCACATGCGCAAGCGCATTCCGGTCTACTTCAATCAGTCGACCGCCAAGGACATCATGGCGCGGTTTTCCTATTGCTACATCTCGCCCGAGGGAAGCGACTATCCGCCGATCCTCGACCGGCATTCGATCGAGGCCGGTGGGAGCCAGATCATCAGCGGCAAGGGCGGGGACGTGACCATGACCGCGTTCCTGGTCCAGCACGGCAACATTCCCGCGCTCGGCTATCGCATCGGCAACGCCGCCTACACGCCTGATCTCAACGACATCCCGCGTGAGAGCTGGGGCGCGCTGGAAAACCTCGATCTCTGGATCGTCGATGGCCTGCGCTACACCCCGCATGTCAGCCACTTCAGCATCAACGACGCGCTGTCCTGGATCGAACGCTTCAAGCCGAAGCGCGCCGTCATTACCAACATGACGGCCGACGTCGATTACGAGGTTATCAGGCAGACGCTGCCTGCGGGGGTGGTGCCGGCCTATGACGGCCTGCGGCTGGAGACGCACTAACCTACCAGGCGTAGCGGACGATCGTGTTTCCAAATGTGTCTGAAGCCTGAACGTGCATCACGCCGTGATGGCCTTGGCCGAGCCAACCTCATTGCGCAGCAGGAATTTCTGGATCTTGCCCGTCGACGTCTTCGGGATTGGTCCGAACAGAACAGCCTTCGGCGTCTTGAAGCCGCTCATATGCGTGCGGCAGAAGGCGATGATGTCAGCCTCGGTCGCGCTCGCGCCGTCCTTGAGTTCGACGAAGGCGCAGGGCACTTCGCCCCATTTCGGATCGGGTTTTGCGACCACGGCGGCGAACAGCACGGCCGGGTGCTTGTAGAGGATGTCCTCGACCTCCACCGATGAAATGTTCTCGCCGCCGGAGATGATGATGTCCTTGGAGCGGTCCTTGATCGTGACGTAACCGTGCGCGTCGAGCACACCGAGATCGCCGGTGTGAAACCAGCCACCTTCGAACGCCTCCCTGGTCGCTTTCTCGTTCTTGAGATAGCCCTTCATCACGATGTTGCCGCGGAACATGACCTCGCCGATGGTCTCGCCGTCGCGCGGCACCTCCTGCATGGTCTGGGGATCGATGACGGTGACGCCTTCCTCGAGCGGGTAGGGCACGCCCTGCCGGCGTTTCATCGTCGCGCGCTCGGCAGCGGGAAGCTCGTCCCAGCCGGGCTGCTCGGCGCAGACGGAGGCGGGGCCGTAGACCTCGGTCAGGCCGTAGACATGCGTGAGCTTGATGCCGATGCTTTCGGCGCCTTCGAGCACCGCAACGGGCGGCGCGGCGCCCGCGATCAGGCCGACGACGCGGCGGGCCGCCTTGCCCTTGGGCGCATCGGGCGCATTGATCAGCGTGTTGTAGACGATCGGCGCGCCGCACATGTGGGTGACGCCGTGCTGCTTGATGAGCTCGAAGATCCTGGTCGGCTCGACCTTGCGCAAGCAGACATTGATGCCGGCGGCGGCTGCGAGCGTCCAGGGAAAGCACCAGCCGTTGCAGTGAAACATCGGCAGCGTCCAGAGATAAACCGGATGCTGACCGAGATTGCCGGCGAGGATGTTGCTGACGGCGTTGAGATAGGCGCCGCGATGATGGGTGACGACGCCCTTGGGATTGCCTGTGGTGCCCGAGGTGTAGCTGAGCGCGATCGCGTTCCATTCGTCCTGCGGTGGGATCGCCGCGAAGTTCGGATCGCCTTGGACGACTGCCGCTTCGTACTCGATCTCGCCGATGCGCTTGCCGCCCTTGAAGGCGGCATCGTCGACGTCGATCACGAGCGGCCTTGGCCCGCTCATCTGCGCCAGCGCATCGGTGATCACGCCGGAAAATTCGGGATCGACCAGAATGATTTTTGCGCCGCCATGATCGAGCTGAAACGCGATCGAGGGCGCATCGAGGCGGATGTTGAGCGCGTTGAGCACGGCACCGGTCATGGGGACCGCGAAATGCGCCTCGTTCATCGCCGGAATGTTCGGCAGCATCGCCGCGACGGTATCGCCGATGCCGATGCCCTTGCCGGCAAGATAGGAGGCGAAGCGCCTGCAGCGCTCGTGCGTTTCGGCCCAGCTGAAGCTGCGGCCCTCATAGACCGTGCTGATGTGATCCGGATACACCGCGGCGCTGCGCGCGAGAAAGCTCAGGGGTGACAGCGGCACGTAATTGGCGGGGGTCTTGTCGAGGCCGATATTGTACTGGTTCTGCTGATCGCTCATCGACACCCTCCTTGACGCAACGCGGTTTACAGGAATCCGATCGAGATCCAGGGGAAGACCGCAACGACGATCAATCCGACCAGCAGCGCCAGCAGGTAACCCCAGATCGGCCTGATGCCCTCGGCCGGCTCGACGCGTCCAATGGCACAGGCGGCATAATAGCCGACGCCGAACGGCGGCGCGAATAACCCGATACCCATCGCCAGAATGATGATCATGGCGTAGTGCACTTCATGCACGCCGACGGCGCGGGCGATCGGAAACAGCAGCGGCCCGAACAGCACGATCGCAGGAATGCCTTCCAGCACGCTGCCGAGGATGGTGAAGGCCAGGATGGACACGGCGATAAAGGTCGCAGCGCCGCCCGGCAGGCCGGTCATGGCGGAGGCCAGCGAGTGTGAGAAGCCCGATTGCGTCAGGCCCCAGGCCATGCCGGTGGCCGTGCCGATGATCAGCAGGATCGCACCCGACAGCGCGGCCGTCTCGACCAGCATCGGAAACAGCCGCCGCCAGTCAAAGCGGCGGTAGATGATCAGGCCGACGAGGGCGCCGTAGACGATGCCGATGGTGGAGACTTCGGTGGCGGTCGCAATGCCCTCGACGACGGCGTAGCGGATCACGAAGGGCAGCGCGAGCGCGGGCAGGGCGATGACGAAGGTCTTGCCGATCTCGGACGCGGTGGCGCGTCGAACATGGCTCATGTCCTCGTGGCGATAGCGCCACCACACCAGCGTGCAGAGCGTGAGCGCAAGCACGACGCCAGGCAGCAGGCCGCCGGTGAACAGGGCGGCAATCGAGACGCCAGTGACCGAACCGATCGTGATCAGCACCAGGCTCGGCGGGATGGTTTCAGTCTGGGCGCCGGTCGCCGCAAGCAGCGCGACGAGATCGCCGGGCTTGGCGCCACGCTGTTTCATCTCCGGGAACAGCACGGGCGCGACCGCAGCCATGTCGGCAGCCTTGGCGCCGGAAATGCCGGAGACCAGATACATGGCGCCGACCAGCACGTAATGCAGACCGCCGCGGACATGGCCGAGCAGGCTAGCCAGGAACGCCACCATGGCCCGCGCCATGCCGGTCATCTCGATCAGCAGGCCCAGGAACACGAAGAGCGGCACCGACAGCAGGATGAGGTGGCTCATGCCCTCGTCCATCCGTCCGACCAGGACCATGACCGGCGTATGCGTGGTCAGCGCCAGATAGCCGAAGATCGCAAGGCCAAAGCCGAACGCAATGGGAACCCCGGCGAAGACGCAAAAGCCGGCGACGCCGACGAAGAAGATGAGGAGGTTGAGATTGCCGAGCGGCCGCAGGTAGGGCTGTGCCAGCCAGAACAGCCCGGCGACGACAGCGACCGTCAGCGCGGCCGTCAGCACCATCCGGTAGTCGGCCGCGCGCATGAGACGCAGCAAGGCAAAGGCCGCCATCAGGCAGATGCCGACCGGCAGCGCGACGGCGCGCCACATGTTCGAGATCTGGAGCGCCGGCGTGGTGATGAAGCTCTCTTCGTAGGCGTAGTCGTAGGCCGGCCAGACGATCAGCGCGAGGAAAACCAGCGCGGCAGAGACCGACACGAGATCGAGCCAGGCTCGCGTCGCGGGTCCTGTGCTCGCAACGATCGCGGTCATGCGCATGTGCTCGGAGCGGCGGAACGCCACCGCGGCGCCGAGCATTGCCAGCCACAGGAACAGGATCGAGGCGAGCTCGTCGGACCAGATCAACGGCCGGTGCAGGCCGTAGCGCGCGACCACACCGGCAAACAGGATCGCGATCTCGGCGACGACCAGGATCGCCGCAGGAATTTCGACGGCGAGCCCTAGAATGCGCTCCAGCGAGGCCAGCCATGAAGGTCGGCGAGGGGACTGAACAGCCACCTCGCCCACCATTTCGGTCACCTGAACCTCGACATGAGCCATGACGGCTCCAACGCGTTACGACAGCTTGCCGACGGCCTTTTCCAGGAGGTCCCAGGCCTGCTCGCCATATTTGCCCTTCCATTCGGCATAGAAGCCGGCAGCCCGCAGCTTGTCGCGGAATGGCGCGACCGTGGGCTGGTTGAAGGTCAGGCCCTTGCCAGCGAGCTCCTGCTGGAGGTTGGCGTTCAGCTTGGCGGTATCCTCACGTTCCTTGATGGCGGCGGCGTTGATGTTCTTGGCGACGACGGCGCGCACGTCTTGCGGAAGCTTTTCCCAGGCTCTCCGGTTGGCCAGGAACCAGAAGCCGTCCCACATGTGGTTGGTCAGCGAGCAGTATTTTTGTACCTCGTAGAGCTTTGCCGTCGAGATGATCGCCAGCGGGTTCTCCTGGCCTTCGACGATCTTGGTCTGGAGCGCGGAATAAACCTCGGCGAAATTGATCGAGGCGGGGGCTGCGTCGAACGCCTTGAACATCGAGGTCCACAGCGGCGACACCGGCACTCGGATCTTGAAGCCCTTGAGGTCGTCGGGACCGGTGATGGGCTTGGTTGACGACGTGGTCTGGCGGAAGCCGTTGTCCCAGATCTTGTCCATGACCTCGAGACCGGACTTCTTGATCTCGCCACGGACGTAGGCTCCGAGGTCGCCATCCATGGCCTTCCAGACCGTGTCATAGTCCGGGAATGCGAAGCCGATGCCGTTGATGGACGCCGCCGGCACCAGGGTCGACAGGATCAGGCCGGACAGCGTGAAGAACTCGACGCCGCCGGACCGGATCTGGCTGAGCATGTCGGTGTCGGAACCGAGCTGGTTGTTCGGGAAGATCTGAAGGTCGAACTTGCCGTTGGTCTCGCTCTTGATCGCCGCGGCCATCTCCTTGGCGCGGGCATTCATCGGGTGCGAGTCAGGCAGGTTGTTGGCGTATTTGTAGGAGAACTCGGCGGCCTGGGCCCGGGCCACATAGGGCGCGCTGACGCCGCCAAAGACGGCGGTCGCGGCGGAGGCCTTGAGAAGCGTGCGGCGGGAAAAACTCATGGGGTCTGCTTCCTCGGAAGTTTGTTCTTGTTGTGAGATGCAAACCTATACGGACGTCTGGTCAGCAGTCATCTGCGATCTCGCGAAGCTCGCTTATTGCAGCCGAACAAGGTCGCGGCAATATCGGCTTTCAGACGAGGCCGCCGGTGCGTGGGTCGGTGGATCGATGCTCAGGTCAGGACGGCGAGAAAGCCGCATCAGTGAAGCTGTGATGGCAAGAGCTTGGCCTAAATAACTGATCTAATTGGGTATAAATATATTCCATAATATACCTTATGCGAATTACGGATATGGGCGTGCGGACAAGCCAGGCTGGACCGAGTCCTACATACAACCCCGCTCCCGGCTCATATCCGCTTGCTGCCCCTCATCGGATCAGTGCGGCCTGGAGCACTCCACGCCGTACCGGAATCACTCGAGAACAAAACAGTCGCCGGGACGGTTTCGGCCAAGCCGATTGAGGCAAAGGCGTCAGCCGAAATCCGCGATGCGGGCGTCGAGTGCGAACATGCTTTGATAGATTTCAGGCGCGCTCGCACGGCCGAGGACGTCAGGCGCGATCGTGCGGGCTTGCTCCAAGGCGGTCCGCAATGCGGCTCGGTCCAGCGCCTCGATCAGCAGAAGGCCCGAGAAGAAACCCTCATCCTTGCGCATGCCTTTTTCCGTCGTCGGCACCGATGTCCGGGCCTCGTCGGTTGCTCCGATCTGCACGGCGGCGATGCCGTCGCGGGCCACGAGCGCCTCGGCCAGTTCTTCGGGACGCTCGGGCAGGGTCTCCACCCGCAGGGCCATGATCGTGGCCCCCTCGCCGCGCCCTGCCCGCGTGACCATGGTGCCGCCGCCCCGGATGAAATTGCCGAGCCTTGGCATGATGCGCTGTGACCATGGCGTCGGCGCGTTGAGGCGCGCCAGATAGGCTTGGCCATCGAGGACCGCGGGTGCTTCCAGCTCGTACAGGATGAAGAAGCGATTGACGTCGTCACGCGTCGCGCAGAACACGCGCGATGCCAAAAACCCGGGGGTCGTGACGCGTTCGGTGGTGTGCTCGCGCGTCAGCCAGTGCCGGTAATCGGTCAGATCCTGCGCCGCCACGTCGCTCCAGATGGCGAGAAATCCCGATCCGCGCATCCCGCTCTCCCTGATTAGGCCTTGCCTGCCGCCGCAAGCCCGTGAAGAGCCGGCGGGACCGTCTCGGGCAATTGTCCAAGCCGCTGAACGGCCGCCAGCATCGCGGCGAGATACCCGTACGGGCCGAGGCCGCAAATGACGGCCGTGCAGGCGCTCGATGTGATCGAGTGGCGATGCAGCTCGTCGCGCGCGTGAATGTTCGAGATATGCAACTCGATCTTCACGCCGTCGAAGATCTTCAGCGCATCGATCAGCGCGATCGACGTGAAGGAATAGGCGGCCGGGTTGATGATGATCGCATCCGCCTTGCCATGGGCGGACTGGATCAGGCTGACGAGTTCGCCCTCCATGTTGGACTGATGGAACGAAATCGAGACGCCGAGCTGGGCGGCCAGCGCCTGACAGCTCGCCTCGATCTCCGTCAGCGTCGTCCGGCCGTAAATGTGCGGCTCCCTTATGCCCAGAAAATTGAGGTTTGGCCCGTTGAGGATCATGATTTTCGCGGCCATTGCCCTGCTCCGTTGCGTTGTGTCCGGCGCCACTTAGCCGCCGAACCATTTTGCCGGGATCGTCACCAGTCCCGGAAACAATACCATCGCGAACAGGACGATGAGTTGCGCAATCATGAAGGGCCAGACGCCCTTGATGATGTCCTCCATGCTGATCCTGGAGACGCCACAGACGACATTGAGCACGATGCCGACCGGCGGCGTGATCAGGCCGATGGAGTTGTTGATGATGAAGAGTACGCCGAAATAAACGGGGTCGATATGGGCCGCCTTGACGATTGGCATCAGGATCGGCGTCAGGATCAGGATGGTCGGCGTCATGTCGAGCGCGGTGCCCACGATCACCACCACGACCATGATCGCGAGCATCAGGATGGTATTGTTCCCCATGAACGGCTTCAGGAGATCCACGACCTGGGCGGAGATTTCGGACACCGTGATCAGCCAGGACGACACCAGCGCGGCGGCGACGAGGAACATGACGACGCTCGTCGTCACAGCCGACGACACCATTACCGCGTAAACCTCCGACCATTTCAGCTCGCGATAGATGCAGGTCGCGACGAACAGCGAATAGACGGCGACAACGACGCCCGCCTCGGTCGGCGTGAAGATGCCGAAGCGCAAGCCCACGATGATGATGCCGGGCAGCATCAGCGCCCAGAACCCGTCGATGACGGCGTGCGCGATCTCACGTAGCGAGGCCCGCGGCGGCGGCGACAAATTCTCCTTGCGCACGACCCAGTACCAGGCGCCGCAGAGGCCCAATCCAAGCAGCAGGCCGGGCACGATTCCGGCCAGAAACAGCTTTGAGATCGACACGTTGGCGGCCACGCCGAAGATGACGAAGCCGATGCTGGGCGGAATGACGGGGCCGATGACGCCGCCCGCGGCGACGAGACCGGCCGCGTAGGTCTTCTTGTGGCCGGCGGCCACCATCATCGGCACCAGCAGCGCGGCGAGCGCGGCCGCGTCCGCGGCTGCGGATCCTGACAGGGATGACAGGATGCAGGCCGCCATGATGGTGACGTAGCCCAGGCCCCCGCGGAAATGGCCGACCGCAACGAGCGCGACATTGACGATCCGCTTGGCCAAGCCCCCCTTGTTCATGACCTCGCCGGCGAGCATGAAGAACGGAATGGCCATGAGCGGAAAGCTGTCGGCGCCGTTAATGACGTTCTGCGCCACGATCTGGGCGTCGAACATGTCGATCGTGCTCATCAGGGCGACGCCGCAGATGAGAAGCGCAAACGCAATCGGCATGCCCAGCGCCATGGCGCCGAGCAGCGAGAACGTGAAGACGGCGATCGTCATGTCATTGCTCCTCCGATTCCCTGACGGCCACCATGTCCTCCTCGCTCGCCTGCCCGCTGATCACGCGGTAAAGGTCGTAGAGAAGGATAATCGCGGCCGAAACGCCGAAGATCACGCCGACCGCGTAGAAGATGCCCATCGAAAGGCCCGTCGCTGGAGCGCGATCATCGATGTTGATGATGGTCTGACGCCAGCTGCCGGAGAGCAGCAGCCAGTCGCCGAACAGCATCAGGCAATAGTTGATGACGAAGCAGATGCGCTTGCCGGAGGCCGGCAACATCCGGACCAGACTATCGACGCCAAGATGCGCATGCTCGCGCAACGCGACGATGGCGCCGAGGAAGGTCAGCCACACCAGAAGCCAGCGCGACAGTTCCTCGGAAATCGTGATTCCGGAGTTGAAGCCGTATCGCAGCACGACGTTGCCGAAGACCAGCACCACCATGACCGCGAGACAGGCGGCAATGATGGCCTTCAGAAAGGTGCAATAGAGGTCGAGAGCTCGCGCCATGCGTGACGTCCGGGCAATGAGGAGCGTGAGCCGGCCATGGGCCGACTCACGCCGCCTGCGTGATGGAGAGGTCGCCTACTTCACGTCCTTGCGGATGCGCTCGACTTCGTCGTTGAAGAGCTTCACCGTCTCGGGGCGAAGGTTGGCTGCAATCTTGTCCGCGACCGGCTGCGACGTCTTGCGCATGCGCTCGGTCTCCTCAGGCGGGATCGCGTTGTACTGCATGCCCTTGGCCTGCAATTCCGCGAGCGCCTTTTCGGTCTGAAGGCGCGTCTGCTCCTTCTGATAGCCGCGGCTTTCCTCATAGGCTTCGTGCATCAGGCGCTGCTCGGTCGGCGACAGCTTGTCCCAGAAAGCCTTGCTCACCAGGATGATGTTCAGCGTGAAGGTGTGATTGGTGGCCGAGACGTATTTCTGCACTTCGTAGAACTTGTTCGAGAGAATGACCGTGTAGGGATTCTCCTCGCCGTCGACGGTGCGGGTTTCCAGCGCCGAATAGAGCTCGCCGAACGCCATCGGGACCGGATTGGCTTTGAATGCCCCGAAAGTCTCGAGATAGACCGGGTTCGGAATCACGCGGAGCTTGAGCCCGCTGAAATCCTCGAGCCTGGTGATCGGCCGGGTGCTGTTGGTGACGTTGCGGAAGCCCAATCCCCAGTAGCCAAGACCGATCAGCCCCTTCGACGGCAACGTATCGAGCATCGCCTTGCCGAATTTGCCGGTCGCGAGCGCGTCGGCCTGCTCGGTCGTGTTGAACAGGAACGGGAAGTCGACAAGGCCGAACTCCGGAATGACTGTTGCGAGCGAAGTCGTCGAGGCCGACAGCATCTCCTGGGTACCGCCGCGCAGCGCCGATTGCTGTTGCAACTCGTTGCCGAGTTGTGAGGCCGCGAATTCGCGGACCTTCATCTTGCCCCCGCTCTTTGCCAGCAGGATCTCGGCAAACTTCTGCACGCCAAGGCTGACGGGATGATCGGTGTTGTTCAGGTGCCCCCACCTGATCGTCCGCTCCTGAATGTCATCGGCGGCGGACGCGCTGACCGTCAGCGCCATGCAGATCGCCGTCGCAGACAGCGCCCGTACCCACAAGCTCATCGTTTCCTCCCTGTTCCTGAGGGCGCGAACGGCGGCTTAAGCGCTCATTTCCCATACCCTCTGTTTATTTACACATCATACCCCTATTTGAGAGTCAAACGAGATTATTAGTTTCATATGAGATTTATATAGATGTCAGATTTCTTGAATTTTCTATCGTGCCGGGCAATATTGATGGTTCGGCCGCCCGTGCGGCGGCTTGCGCCAAGGACAAGCGGGATCAAAGGGCATGACGGTACTTGAGGAACGGCCGATGTCGGCGGGCGACAGCGGCTATCAGCGCATCCGCTCCGACATCATTTTCGGTGTGCTGACGCCCTCGGGACGTCTCAGGCTCGATGCCATGAAGGAGGACTATGGCGTCAGCATCTCGACGCTGCGTGAGATCCTCAATCGTTTGACGTCAGAGGGCTTTGTCGTTGCCGAGGGCCAGCGCGGCTTCGAGGTGGCGCCGATCTCGATCCAGAACCTGCGCGAGCTCGCCGATCTGCGCATTCTGCTGGAGCATCACGCGATGGCCGAGTCGTTCCGCGCCGGCGATGTCGAATGGGAAGGCCGCGTGGTCTCTGCCCACCACAAGCTGGCGGCGACCGAACGCACCGTCCTCAAGGAAGGCGATGATCCCGAGCTGCGCAAGCGCTATGACGGCGAATTCCACCAGGCGCTGATTTCAAGCTGCGGCTCACGCGAGCTGATGCACACGCACGCGATCGTGTTCGATAAATATTTCCGCTATGCGCTGCGCTATCGCGGCACGGAGACCATCAACCAGCACAAGGCGCTGCTGGATTGCGCGCTGAAGCGGGACATCAAGAACGCCCGGGCCGTCCTGAGCGACCACATCAATGGCTGCGTCGCGCATGCGCTGTCCTCCTGGAAAGACGCCTGACCACTTTCTCGTGTCAGCAAGTTCAAATCGTCGACGCAAAAGAACGATCAATGCAGATCCCATTCTCTACGGCCAGGCTTGACGGCCTGCTCGATGCTTCAGGCATCGACATCCTGCTCGTGACCTCGAAGCACAACATCCAGCATCTTCTCGGCGGGTACTATCATTTCCAGTTCGATTACATGGAAGCGATCGGCATCAGCCGGTATCTGCCCATTTTCGTCTATGTGAAGGGCGATCTCGCCAAGTCCGCCTATATCGCCAACCGCAACGAGCGCGACAGCGTCCAGAACAGAACCAGCGCCGGACATTGGATGCCGCCGGTCGTGTTCGGGTCATCAACCTCGGTCGAGGCGATGACACTCGCGCTCGAGCACGTCAAGTCCGTCGCGACGCCTGCGCTACGTATCGGCGCCGAGTTGTCGTTCCTGCCGGTGGACGCAGCGGACGTGCTGCGCAGGGAGCTTCCCGGTTGCCGGCTCATCGAGGCGATGCGGCCGCTGGAGAAACTGCGGTCAATCAAGACCGCGGCCGAACTGGACATCCTCCGCGAGGCGTCCGAGCGCGTGGTCGCGTCGATGAAGGACGCGATGGGCCGCAGTCGCCCCGGACAAACCAAACGCGAGATCATCGAGCATCTGCGCCAGGCCGAACTGTCGCGCGGCATGATCTTCGAATATGCGCTGGTGACGATGGGAACGAGTCTCAACCGGGCGCCTTCCGACCAGTGCCTGGAACAAGGCGATATCGTCTCGGTGGATTCAGGGGGAAACTACAAGGGCTATATCGGCGATCTCTGCCGGATGGCCGTGCAGGGGATGCCGGACGGCGAGCTTGTTGATCTGCTCGATGAGATCGACCTGATCCAGCAGGCAGCCCGGGCGCCGATCCGCGCAGGTCTCACCGGCAGCGCGATCTACGCTGCGGCAAATGAAGCGTTGGCCCGCTCCCCTCATGGCAAGCAGATGCATTTCGTCGCCCACGGCATGGGCATCGTCAGCCACGAGGCACCGCGCCTGACGGCGAACGGCCCCATTCCCTACCCTGCGGACGACGCCAACGTGCCGCTGGAAGCAGGCATGGTCATCTCGATTGAAACCACGTTGCCGCACCCGCTTCGCGGCTTCATCAAGCTCGAAGATACCATCGCGGTGACCCCGGACGGTTATCAGGCCTTTGGCGACGGCGCGCGCGGTTGGAACAGGATTCCGGAATGACCGTGAACCCGATCTCCGCACACAAGGTCGAGACCGCCGTCGCCAGCAAGGATATTCTGGGCGAGACGCCGCTGTGGTGCGATAACTCCCGCAAGCTCTGGTGGGTCGACATCGACGGCAGGCTGCATCAATCCTTCGACCCTGCGACCGGCACCCATCGGGTCACCTCCTGCGATTGCCAATTCCTCGGCAGCCAGGCCCTGACGGCGGACGGCTCCCATCTGCTCGCGCACGACCTGACGCTCCACCGTCGCCAGGCCGTCATCGAAGTCGAGAGCGGGTTCGACAATCGCCTCAACGACGGCCGGGTGGATGCCCGTGGCCGGCTATGGATCGGCACCATGGACAACCAGCTGCATCGTCCGAACGGCTCGCTCTATCGCGTGACTGGGGACGGTCAGGTGGTGCGCATCTTCGACGACGTCATCGTGACCAACGGGATTGCGTTCTCGCCGGACAATCGCACGCTCTATTTCACGGACACGCGGCGTCACCGCACCTGGGCGTTCGACTTCGACCTCGATGACGGCGTGATCCGCAACAGGCGGCTGTTTGCAGATTACAGCTCCTCGGGAGAACGACCCGACGGCGCCTGCGTCGACGTCGACGGCGGATTATGGACGGCGTTCTTCTCGGGCGCTCGGGTGGCGCGCTACCGGCCGGACGGGACGATCGACACGGTCATTCCGTTGCCGGTGACCAATCCGACCTGCCTCTGCTTCGGCGGCAGCGATCTCAAGACGCTGTTTGTGACGACGGCGAGGAAATTTCTGGATCAACAGCAGCTCGATCAAGAGCCTCAGGCCGGTCATCTCCTGGCTATCAACGGCGTTGCGCAGGGCCTTCAGGAACACCGCTTCGGCTAGCGCAGTGGCAGTTGCTCCAGCTGGCTCTGCGCCTTCTTCACAGCCCCCGCGAACCAGCTCTGGTTCGGCGCCTCCCTGGCGAAGCATTTTGTATAGGCGTCCATCGCCAGGTCCTCCTTGGCCATGGAATCCTCCGGGACCTTTTTGGCCATCATCTGCTTCCAGACTTTTTCACAGGCCGGGATCTCGGCCGTCTTCACGGCCTCGCTTGCGGCAAGGAAATAGACCTTGTCGCCCTGGATCGCGGCCACGTCGATCTCGTGCGGCGGCCCCTTCAAGTCGCCATTGCCACGGACACCAAGCACGGCAACGGCGGCACTCATTGATGCGGGCTTGGTGATCGGCAATTCGGCATATTTGGCAAAGGCTGAGTCCTGGATCGCCTGATAGTAGAAGCGATCCGATCGGAACGCCGCATCGATCGCTTGCGGCATGCCGTCCTTGACGTGTTCGCGCAGCCAATGCTTCAGCAGCGCGGTCGTGGTCACCACGGCCTGCTGCTTGTCGCCTTCCGTGGCAAAGCCGAGCCCGTCGAGATGGCCGAAGCCGCTGTCTCCCCTAAACAGCGTGTCGACGTTCGATTGGCCCTCGCCCGGCAGCCCTTTGATTGCGATCGGCCCGACCAAACCGCGCAGCACCCCGGTCAGCTCGCTGAGCGCCGCATCGTGCTGCTTGTACGTCTCGTCGTTCTCCTTGGCCTTCGAGAACTTGGCGATGTAGCGGTCACGCAGGTCGAGATAGTGCTGCTCTGGCGCGGCTGCGTGGGCGGCCGTGGCGAAGGCGAGCAGGCAGAGCAAGGCGAGCGATCTCATTGCGATTAACCGGAAGGCTGGGGTCGATCTCCAGTCTTGGTGGCGCTGCCAGGCTGGAAGGTTCATTCCCGACGGGGTGTTTGCTCCGCGCCTTGCCGCCGGCCGAGCCGCCCGCGCACGAGTCCGCAGAGGCCCTGCTCCGCTAGACCTTGTGGCAGCACTCCCCTCCAGCGTCCTTCGCGTTGCCTGCGAGCACGCTGCGGCTGTTGCGGTCCGGCGGGATGTCGCCGGCGGCATTGGCCGCGAAGAAGCCGGTCGGCTTCAGCGTGAAGCCGGCATATTCAACCGGCATGATCGGAAAATCCTCGGGCTTGCAGATATGGGTGTGGCCGAACGAGTGCCACAGCACGATGTCGGTATTCTCGATGTTACGGTTCTGCGCGGCATAGCGTGGCAGGCCATCGCCGCCGGCGTGGTTATTGGGATAATCGCCGCTGGCGTACTTTTCCGCCGCGTCGAAGGCCGTGACCCAGACATGCCTGGTCGCAAAGCCGCCGCGCTTGCGCACATAGCTGCCCTCCTGCGCCAGCATCAGCGGGCTCGGATTGACCACGAGCTTGTAGGCAGGCGCGTTGCCGACCGAATTGGTCTCGTTCGGGTTGCTGATCTTCCAGAACCGGCCGGTCTCGCCATTGGCAACAGCCGCGGCATCGCGCTCGCGTGAGAGCACACGCGTGGTGGTGTCGAACACGTTGCCGTGCGGATTGTCGCGTCCCCAGGGCCGCGGCACGAAATCGTGTTCGCTGACAGTGTTGCCGCCGCCGTCGAGATCCATGTGCATGCGCACGTTGAAGAAGTGCTGGTGCGTCGGGCCGCCGAGGCCGTCGTCGACCATGCCACCCCATTTGTACTTTTCGCCAGGCTGTACGGCAGCGGTCTGGATGATGCCGGTCAATTTTGTTTCGAGCTGGATCGTGCCGTCCTGGTAGAGGTACCAGTAGAAGCCGTAATCGTAATTGCCGACAGTGGCGAAGAAGGAGATCACGAGCCGCCGCGAGCGCCGCACCTCGAACAGGCCGTTGCGGAATTCGTAATGCTTCCAGGCAATTCCGTAATCTTCCTCATGCATGCAGATGGCGTTCTGCATGACGAACGGCTCGCCCTTGTTGTCGGCGGCCGGGACGTCGAAATATCTGATGTTGCCGAGGCAGTCGCAGCCGAGTTCGAGCGCGTTGGCCAGCATCCCGAGCCCGTATTCGCCGGCGTCGAACGCCGACTTCCAGAAATGGTTCGCAGTCGGGTCGGCGTAAGGAACGACCATCTCGGTGACGCTGGCGCGGTGGATCAGCGAACGCTTGCGCGTCCCGTCCTGGTAGGCGAGCTGATGCAACACCAGCCCTTCGCGCGGCGTGAAGCCGACGCGAAAACTCCATTTCTGCCAGTCGACCTTCCAGCCATCGACCTTGAAGCTTGCGCCCTCCGGCTGTTCGATATGCAGCGGCTTGATGTCGGTGCGCGGATTGGTGACTTCGTGGGCGCCGTAATTCCGCTTCTTGCGCGGGATCGGCACGATGGGATCCTCGTCGGTGAGGTCGATGACCTTGCCGCCAATGAGGTCGACGACCGCGACCACGCCCTCGATCGGATGGGCATAACCGTTGTCCTGGAGATGCTCGCGGAAGAAACTGACGGCGCGGACGATGCGTGCGCCGCGCTCATACTCGAAATCGAGGAAGCCCGACGAGAACGGGTCGACCTGGACCAGCTCGATGTCCTTGTCCGTCAGGCCGCGCCGGACCATCGCCGCGCGCCAGCCGGGATCGGCCTTCACCACGGCCTCGCACTTGAAGAACTCCTCCAGCATCACCGAAGGCTGTCCATAGGGCGCCTCGCGGTTCGGAATGATTTTTCGGGCGACGATCTCATTGCGGGCGAGATCGACGATGTGCTCGATCGCCTCGCCCGTCACCACGTCGAGCGTCAGCGCGAAGGCGCGGCGTTGTGTTCCGCCGGCCGCCAATTCCTGCTTGGTCGGCTCTTCCAGCCGCACTGTCGGGAAGCGGCAATTTTCGGGCGAGGCCGCGGCTGCGCGCACCAGCGTGCAGGCGGCGGTGATCTCCTCGGCAGTCAGCGGATCAAGCGGATGAGGCGCCGCGGTCCGCGCCTCCGATTTGGCTTTGACGGTATCGAGCATGGGATATCCAGACGTCAGCGCGGAGCGAGATGAGTCGTGATGGCGCGGAAGGCCGCGAACCAGCGTTGGTCGATCGGGATGTCCATCGCCTTGGGCTGGGTCGCGAGCTTGACGATGACGGTGTCCGAATCGAGATCGACATAAAGGTGCTGGCCGTGGATGCCGATCCCGGTCAGCGCGTCGCGCGACGGATCGATCGTGAACCATTTGCTGCGATAGCGCGCCCCCGGGAAGAATTCGGCGAGGTCGCCGTCGGCCCAGGCCTTGGGATCGCCGTTCTCTCTGATATCGTCGATCCACCAGCCCGGTACGACCTGCCGCCCCTCCACCACGCCGCGATTGCGCATCATCTCGCCGAAACGCAGCAAATCCCGCGCGGTGACGGAGATACCGCCGGCGAGGCGGCCCATGCCGTGGCTGTCCAGCGTCAGCGAGCCGTCCTCCTCGGCGCCCAAGGGCTGCCAGAGATATTCCGAGAGGACACGGTGGTAGGGCATGCCGCAGGCGCGCTCATAGACCCAGCCGAGCACCTCGGTGTTGGTCGAGACGTAGTGAAACACCTTGCCGTGCGGCTTGCCCGTGCCGCGCAGCGTGGCGAGATAGGCCCGCTGATGGCCGGGCTCGACGCCATCAGGCGGCACGTCCCAGCCTGAGGAGTAGCGGTAACGCGCGACGTCGCCGGCGGGGTCCTCATAGTCCTCCTCGAATTGAATGGCGACGGCCATGTCGAGGAGGTTGCGGACCGTGCAGCCGCCGTAGACCGAGGTCTCGAGCTCGGGCACATAGCGCACCACCCTCGCCTCGGGATCGACCAGCCCGCGCGCGACCAGCACGCCGCCGAGCGTGCCGGCGATCGCCTTGCTGATCGAGCAGATCAGGTGCGGCCTGGTCACGTTCATGCCGTCGCCATACCATTCGTGGACCAGCGTGCCCCGATGCATCACCAAAAGCGCATCGGCAAAGGTCTCGCGCAGCGTTGCCTCGATCGTGGTAGCCTTGCCGTCGGGCGCGGTAAAACCGAGCTTTGCCAGCTCGCGCGGGGCGCTTGGCATCGGTGTCGGTCGTGCCGAGCGGCGGATCTCCGCGGTCGGCAGCACTTCACGCGCGTGGGTGAAACCCCAGCGTATGGCTGGAAAACTGCGCCAGTTGGCGCGGGTCACCTGGGCCTCGGGTGCGGGCGGGCTGCCGCGCATGATCTCGGTCGGTCTCATCTCGATCCCTCCGCAAGCCCGGCTCCTATGCCGGGAATGGCATTGAGGAAGACTGCACGCTGGCAGCACGGAGCGTTATCGAAATCCCGCAATATTTTGCTGGACAGCGCCCGTAGCCGTGCCAGTCTGGCGTGGTTCCTGCTGGCTTCTCGGCTTTCGAATTTCAACGTGCTGTCATGGCCTTAAGCGCAACTCTTCCGATTCAAGACTCGCCTGCAAACCTGTTTCAGGCGAGCAGCACGGATGTGGATGAACATTGCGCCGCGCTCGGCCGCTGGCGGCTGAGCTACGACCAGATCAGCGCGGGCGCATTCACCGGCAGTTTTACCCAGCTGTCCCTGCCCCGCGTCGACGTGTTCCGCGAGATCACCGGCCAGCAGGTCCGCCAATACGGCCAACTCGGCATCGACAGCTTTGGCATCGGCCTGCCCTGGCATGGCGATGGCGAGGTCAGTTGCAACGGTGCCAGCGTCGCGGGCACGCAGGTCATCGCCTGCATCGATGCCGAGGTCGACATGTGCACGCCGAAGGCGTTCGAACTGCGTGGCGTCGTCGCCAGTGCGGCGTTGATCGCGGAATTGGCCACTCGGCTTGAAATCGACCTGCCGCGCACCGCTTGGCATCAGCTGCGGGTGATCGAGATGGCCGAAGCGCCGGTCGCTCGGCTGCGCGCGCATCTCGCGGCGATCCATGACGCTATCGCAACCGCGCCCGAACAGTTTGACGATCCGACGGCGCGGCAGGCGCTGGAAGACGCCCTCCTCGTCGAGATCATGGACATGCTTCCAACCGCGCGCTCTGCCGATCTCGGTCGCAGCGCCGTGACACGCAAGCGCACCGTCGACCGCGCTCGCGCGCTGATGCATGGCAGCGGCGACCGCTCACTTTCGTTGCTGGAGGTCTGCAAGGCGGTCGGCGCCAGTCCGCGCAAGCTCGGCTATTGCTTCCAGGAGGTGTTGGGCACGAGCCCGATGCATTATTGGCGCGCAATGCGGCTCAACCGCGTGCGGCGGGATCTCAAACGCAGCGTCGAGACGTCAGTCTACGACATCGCCGTGCAACATGGCTTCTGGCACTTCAGCCAGTTCTCGCTCGATTACAAGCGCCACTTCTCCGAGCTGCCCTCGGAGACGCTGCGGCGCGCCAGACTGGCGGCCTGACCGGGTCAGCGGTGTCGCAGCCGGCGGTTCACCCTGCGCGCCAGATAATCGCCCGCACTCTGCACGAGTTGCACCAGCGCGATCAGCACGACGACGACCGCCAGCATCATCTCCGGCATGAAGCGCTGGTAGCCGTAGCGGATGCCGAGATCGCCGAGCCCGCCGCCGCCAACCGCGCCGACCATGGCGGAGTAGCCGAGCAGGCTGACGACTGCGAGCGTGAGCGCCAGCAGCAGGCCGGGCAGCGCCTCGGGGATCAGCACCTTGAACACGATCTGGAGCGGCGATGCACCGAACGAGGACGCGGTCTCGATCAGGCCGCCATCGACCTCGCGGATCGCGGCCTCGACCAGGCGTGCGATGAATGGCGCCGATGCAATGGTCAACGGCACGATCGCCGCCGTCGATCCGATCGAGGTCCCGGCGATGAGCCGCGTGAACGGGATGATGGCGACGACGAGAATGATGAAAGGCGTGGAGCGCGTCGCATTGACGACCATGCCGAGCACGGCATTGACGGCCGGCGCCGCGAACAGCTCGCCCTTGCGACTCGTTGCCAGGAACACGCCGAGCGGCAGGCCGAAGACGGTGCCGAGCAATGCCGCGACCCCAACCATGAACAGGGTTTCGCCGGTGGCCTGGATGATCAAATTGATGAGTTCAGGCGACATAGCCAAGACGCTCCGCCGGGAATTGAGATTGAGAGAGCCAGGCCAACGTGCGCGTTGCCGCGCTCTCGCCGCCGGGAATGCCGAGCACGAGCGAGCCGACATGCTGGCCGCCGATCTCGTCGATACGCGCCGAGAGCAGCGAGATGTCGAGGCCGAGCTCGCGGGCGAGCCGCGCGATCAGCGTATCGCCGGCCCCTGCCCCGCGCACCTGGACGCGGATCACGGCGTGGCTGCCCGGCTCCTGTACGATCCGGCTTGCCAGCGACACCGGCAGGCTGTCGCCGGTCACTTCGGCCAGGAAGGACTGCGTGATCGGATGTTTGGGATGGGTGAAGATATCGGCGACATGGCCGCTCTCGACGACGTGTCCGGCATCGAGCACGACGACCTGCTTGGCGAGCTGACGCACCACCGACATTTCATGCGTGATCAGCACGATGGTCACCCCCAGCTCGCGGTTGATGTTCGCAAGCAGATCGAGGATCGCGCGGGTCGTCTGCGGATCGAGCGCGGAGGTCGCCTCGTCAGACAGCAGCACGCTTGGCCGCGTCGCCAGCGCGCGGGCAATGCCGATGCGCTGCTTCTGGCCGCCGGAGAGTTCAGAGGGATAACGGTCGTGCTTGTCGGCGATACCGACCAACGCAAGCAGTTCGGTCACGCGCGCGCGAATGTCGGCCTTCGACCAGCCGGCGATCTCCAGCGGCAGCGCGACGTTGTCGGCGGCCGTGCGCGAGGACAGCAGGTTGAAATGCTGGAAGATCATGCCGATCGAGCGCTGCGCCAGTCGCAGGTCTCGGCCTGTGAGCGCGGAGATGTCCCTGTTGTCCACCACGACGCGGCCCGTGCTCGGCTTCTCCAGCCCGTTGATCAGCCGCACCAGGCTCGACTTGCCGGCACCGGAGCGGCCGATCACACCGGTGATGGAGCCACGCGCGATCGCGAAGTCGATACCTTCCAGCGCGTTGATGCCGGGCTTGCCGCGATAGGCCGGATAGGTCTTCGACAGGCTTTCGAACCGGACCATGGCGTCCGGCCCAGCCGGAGCGTCCTGGATCTCGATCGGCTCTCCGATCACACGTGACGGGTGCGCATTCATCGAAACGGCTTTCATGCACGATACTTAGCCCGCCCGCCCGGAAGGCGCACGAGACCAGGCCGCTATTCAGGCGACGAAGGATGGAACACAGACAGGAGGCCCAATGGCGACACTGCACTGCAGCGCACCATCGGCTTTTCCGGTCTTTCTTGCAATTTCAGATATTTGCAGAGGATTGGGTGAAGTTTTCCCAATCCCTTGCCGCGAAAGAAAAATCGTCTGCAGAGGTATCAGCCTGCGGCCGGGCTCACCGGGCCATTGAAAGCCAGGGCAGCACGATCAGCAGGAGGCCGGCGAAATAAAGCACCCCGAAGATCAGGCCCAAGCCCCAGAACTGGCCCTTCCCGATATAGCCGCTGCCGTAATACATCGGCGCCGGCCCCGTTGCGTAAGGCGAGATCACGCCCATCAGGCCGAGCGAATACATGCAGAGCATCGCCAGCGTTGCCACGGGCAGATCGGGAATGCCGGAGCCGACCGCGAGCACCACCGGCAGCACGGCTGCCGCGTGCGAGGTGATGCTCGAAAAGAAATAGTGAATCCAGAAGAACAGCGCGACCAGCAGGATCATTGCAGTCGATGGCGTGAGCCCAGCCAGCGGCTTGGCAAACTCATTGGCAAACCATTTGATGAAGCCGATCTCGTTCAGGCCGGAGGCCAGGGTCAGCAGCGAGGTAAAGTAGAAAAACACCTCCCAGGCGCTCTTCTCGCTGACGATGTCCGCAAACTCGATCACGCCGGTGACCAGCATCAAGGAGATCACGATAAAGACCACGGTCGTGGCGTTGACGAAATTCGTACCCAGGACCGGCACATGGATGTCCGGGCTCGAGCCCGCGATCCACAGGAACATCGCGAGCACGATCAGCGCCAGCATGATCCACTCGTTGCGCGACATCGGTCCCATCTCGGCAAGTTCTTTCGCGGCCCATTCGGAAATCTCGGGGCTGCGCTTCACCTCCGGCCGGCAGATGACGTAGCCGAGCAGCGGCACGAGGATCATCAGGAGAAGGCCGAGCGGCGCAAAGCCGATGAACCACTGGCCCCAGCTCACATCGACGCCCACAGTCTTCTTGGCGATCGCGAGCGCGGCCGCGTTCGGCGCCAGTGCGGTAAAGAACAGCGAGCTCGTGATCGCGGTCGCCGCGAACGCCGTCCACATCACATAGGTGCCGATCTTGCCGGCGGTCGGTCCGGGCTCGGAGCCGTAGATGCGCGGGATGTTGCTGATGATGGGATAGACGATACCGCCGCTCCGCGCGGTGTTGGACGGCGTCGCCGGCGCGAGCAGGAAGTCCGACATCGCGACCGCATAGCCAAGGCCGAGCGTATTGGTGCCGAGGCGCTGCACCAGCACCAGTGCGATGCGCCGGCCGAGCTGGCTCTTGCGATAGCCGATCGAGAACACGAAGGCACCGACGATCAGCCAGACCGTGCTCTCGGCAAAGCCCGCCAGCATCCAGCGCAGCGATTTGCCGGGATCGGGATCGATGTAACCGCCGACGCCGGCAACCGTGAGTCCGATCAGGCCGACCGCACCGACCGGCATCGATTCCAGGATCAGCCCGGTGATGACGGCCGCGAACACGGCAAAATAGTGCCACTGATTGACGTTGAGCCCCGCCGGCACCGGCCACAGATAGATCGCCAGCCACACCACGAGCGGCGCGATCAGTTTCCAGCGAAAGCCTTTCGCCCCAGATGCCTGCGTACTGGCGGACATGCGCCCTCCCTCAATCGACTGCGAATAGCCCGTTTGCCGGGCCGTTTTGTCCCGCGCGGCGTATACGGATTGTCCGTACCGCGATCAATGGGCAGGACTCTACAGCCCCCTGAAGCGCGGCTTGCGCCGGCCCAGGAACGCCTCGACACCCTCCTTGTGGTCCTCGCTCAGGCTTGCGAGCGCGAACTGGTCGACGTCCATGTGGCTGGCGAGATCATCCAGCGCATGGGCGAGCCGGTTGACGGTCAGCTTGGTCATCGCGACCGAGAGCGGCGGTTGCGCAGCCACCTTGCGGGCCAGCTCCATCGCTGCATCAAGGGCATGGCCGGGGTCGACCACCTGCTCGACCAGGCCCCATTCATAGGCCTCGTCGGCGGAGATGCGCTGGTCGGCCAGGATCACCGCCTGCTTGGTGCGGGCCGGTCCCATCAGATGCAGCATGCGCGGGATGCTCTGCCAGCTCATGTTCATGCCGAGCCCGATCTCGGGCACACGGAGATGGGCATCGCTCCCCATGATGCGAAAGTCGAGCGCGACCGCGAGCGCCACGCCGCCGCCGACGCAAAAGCCTTCGATCGCCGCGATCGTGATCTGCTCCATCTCCTGCCAGGCATGGGTCAGGCGCGGTCCGAGCTTGAGATGCCGCCTGAGCGCGCCGAGGTCCATCTCTTTGCGCGAGCGCCCTTCGGCGTCCTTCAGATCGAACCCTGCGCTGAACGCGCCCGAACTGCCCGTCAGCACCACGACGGACGTCGCCGCGTCATCCTCGAAGCTGCGTGCCGCCGCCGTGAGCTGGCGCAGCGCCTCCGGCGACAATGCGTTGATTCCGTCATGACGATCGAACCGCACCACCGCGATCCGTCCCTCGGGCCCGAGGCCTTTCTCGATCTTGACGAATTCCTTCATGGGCGCCTCCCAAGCTGATTTTCACCTGATCGTAGCGCACATCAGGCGTCACGAATATGGACCGATTGCGTTGCAACGAATGCTCGACAGGACAGCACCATGCGCTTAATCTTTCGCACCATGAGCCACGATCACGACCATCATCACCACGATCACGATCATTCGGAATTGTCCGAGACCGAGCTGCGCGTGCGCGCGCTCGAGACGATTCTGACGGAAAAGGGCTATGTCGAGCCGGCGGCGCTCGACGCCATCATCCAGGCCTATGAAACCAGGATCGGTCCGCATAACGGCGCGCGCGTCGTCGCGAAGGCCTGGACCGATCCGGCGTTCAAGAAAGCGTTGCTGGAAGACGGCAGCAAGGCGATCGGCACGCTCGGCCATGTCAGCCGTGTCGGCGACCATCTCGTCGTTGTCGAGAACACGCCTGAGCGCCACAACATGGTCGTGTGTACGCTGTGTTCCTGCTACCCCTGGGAAATGCTGGGGCTGCCGCCGGTCTGGTACAAGGCCGCGCCCTACCGCTCGCGCGCGGTGAAGGACCCGCGCGGCGTGCTCGCCGATTTCGACGTAAGCGTGCCGAAAGACATCGAGATCAGGGTGTGGGATTCCACCGCCGAAACGCGCTTCCTGGTGCTGCCGATGCGACCCACAGGCACGGAAGGCTGGAGCGAGGAGCAGCTGGCGGAGCTCGTCACCCGCGATTCCATGATCGGCACGGGGTTTCCCAAAACACCCGGAGCGCCGTCGTGAACGGTGTCCACGACATGGGCGGCATGGACGGGTTCGGCAAGGTCGATCCCGAACCGAACGAGCCGATGTTTCATGAGGAGTGGGAATCTCGTGTGCTCGCCATGGTGCGCGCGATGGGTGCAGCCGGCGCCTTCAATATCGACACCTCGCGCTTCTATCGCGAGACGCTGCCGCCGCATGTCTACCTCTCCAGCTCCTACTACAAGAAGTGGTTCCTCGGTCTCGAGGAAATGCTGATCGAGAAGGGCTACCTCACCCGCGAGGAAGTCGCGGACGGCCATGCGATGAAGCCCGGCAAGGCGCTCAAGCATGGCAAGTTCGACCTCGCCAATGTCGAGCGCGTGATGGTGCGCGGCAAGTTTGCTCGCCCTGCCCCGGCGTCCGCCAAATTCAACATCGGTGACCGCGTTCGCGCCAGGAACATTCATCCCACGACGCACACGCGACTGCCGCGCTATGTGCGCGGCCATGTCGGCGTGGTCGAGCTCAACCACGGCTGCCACGTGTTTCCGGATTCGGCCGCGATGGAGCTCGGCGAGAATCCGCAATGGCTCTACACGGTGGTGTTCGAAGGCCGCGATCTCTGGGGCGCGGACGGCGATCCGACCCTAAAGGTGTCGATCGACGCGTTCGAGCCCTATCTGGACCCGGCGTGATGAGCAGCGCTGCGGCGGCCGCCGCGACGGCGGCCATTCCGAGCATTCCCCGCGACGACGACGGCCCGGTGTTCCGCGCGCCCTGGGAAGCACATGCCTTCGCCATGGCGCTGACGCTGCATGACCGCGGCGTATTCTCGTGGCTCGAATGGGCTGCGGCCCTGGCCGACGAAATCAAGCGCGCGCAGGCGGCCGGCGATCCCGACACGGGCGAGACCTATTATTTGCACTGGCTCGCCACGCTCGAAGGACTCGTGGCGCGCAAGGGCGTCGCCTCGATAGACACCCTGCATCGCTATCGCAACGCTTGGGACCATGCCGCCGATCGCACGCCCCACGGCAAGCCGATCGAGCTGCGGCCTGAGGATTTCAGGTAGGCCGGCGCTCTCGCCTCACCCGTCATTGCGAGCGCAGTGAACCAATCCAGAATCCCTCCGCCGCGACAGTCCAGATTGCTTCGTCGCTTCGCTCCTCGCAATGACGGCGGTGGTGGAGGCCCTACTGCCTCGCCACAAACGCCCGCCACCCCTTCGCCCGCAGGCTGCACGCCGGACACTCGCCGCACCCGTAACCCCAGTCATGCTGCGCGCCGCGCTCGCCGAGATAGCAGGTGTGCGACTGCTCGCGGATGAGGTCGACCAGCGCATCGCCGCCGAGGTCGTGCGCGAGCTTCCAGGTCGCGGCCTTGTCGATCCACATCAGCGGCGTATGCAGTTCGAATTTGCGAGCCATGCCGAGTGAAAGCGCGGCCTGCATCGCGCGGATTGTGTCGTTGCGGCAGTCAGGATAGCCGGAATAGTCGGTCTCGCACATCCCACCGACGATGTGGGTGATGCCGCGCCGGTAGGCCAGCGCTGCGGCAAACGTCAAAAACACCAGGTTTCGACCGGGCACGAACGTATTCGGCAGGCCATCGGCTCCCATCTCGATGGCGACGTCGCGCGTCAGCGCGGTCTCGGATACCGCAGCGAGCGTCGGGATCGACAGTGTATGGCTCTCGCCAAGCTTTTCAGCCCAGCCTTCGCGAAGCCCCTTGATGCCGTCGAACAGCCGGTCGCGACAATCGAGCTCGACGGCATGTCGCTGGCCGTATTCGAAGCCTAGCGTTTCCACGCGGGCAAACCGGCTTAGCGCCCAGGCGAGACAGGTGGTGGAATCCTGGCCGCCGGAGAACAGCACCAGCGCGGTTTGTGATGGAAATGCGTCACCCATGGCCAGCGCTTTAGCACCGGGGAACGTATCAGCCAATCGGTGGAAATCGGCCTGTTCCGCCGTGCACCGCTGGGAACGGCGGTCCGCTTTTGGCATAAGGCTTTGGACCCAGGAGACTGCCCCGCAATGACCCCTTCCCGCGACATTTCCCGCCTGATCGAGATCATGGCGGCGCTGCGCACGCCGGTGACTGGCTGCCCCTGGGATCTCGAGCAAAATTTTGCGACGATCGCGCCCTACACGATCGAGGAAGCCTATGAGGTGGTCGACGCCATCGACCGCGGCGATCTCGACGATCTGCGCGAAGAACTCGGGGACCTCCTGCTGCAGGTGGTATTCCACGCCCAGATGGCCTCGGAGCAGAACGCCTTTGCCTTCGGCGACGTCGTCGAGGCCGTCACGCGAAAAATGATCCGGCGCCACCCGCATGTCTTTGCCGACAAGGACGGCAACCTCGCCTCCTCCCACGTCAAGGAAGTCTGGGACCGCATCAAGGCCGAGGAGAAGGCCGAGCGCGCCGCGCGCCGGCCGCCGGAGGCGACGCCGCCGCACAAATCGCTGCTGTCGGGCGTCAAGGCAGGCCAGCCCGCGCTGACGCGCGCGATGGAGCTGCAGCGCAAGGCCTCGACCGTCGGCTTCGACTGGAACGACCCGCGCGCGGTCCTGCAAAAAATTCGCGAGGAGGCCGACGAGATCGAGGCCGCCCTCGACCGCAACGACAAGCGGGAGATTGCGGAGGAGACGGGCGACCTCATGTTCGCGCTCGTCAACCTCGCCCGCCATGTCGATGCCGATCCGGAAGCCGCCCTGCGGGCAACCAATGCAAAATTCGAGCGGCGCTTTGCCTATATCGAGCGGGCGCTGGAGGCGCAGGGACGCACGCTGGAGCAGGCGTCGCTGGCCGAAATGGATGCACTGTGGAACGCGGCGAAGACGGCTACCTGACACGAGGACCCGCAGTGGACATCAGGCAGGACGACCCGAAGGCGCCCCATGTCGCCGATTTGTTGGTGCATCACCTCGAAGAGCTTCGCAGCGTCATGGGGGAGCACGCGCAAGCACTCGATGCGAGTGGTTTGTCCGCCCCGTCGGTGACGTTCTGGACCGCCTGGCACGACGACATGCTGACTGGCTTCGGCGCACTGAAGCAGCTGGATGCAACGCATGGCGAAGTGAAGTCGATGCGTGCCGCGCCCGCTGCGCGACGGACCGGCGCCGGGCGCGCCATTCTCAATCACATCGTTGCGGAAGGCCGTAAGCGCGGATATGCGCGTCTCAGCCTGGAGACCGGGACGGCGCCGCTGCATGTTCCGGCCGTTGCGCTCTATCGCAGCGTCGGCTTCGTATCTTGCGAGCCGTTTGCCGACTATGAGGCGAGCCCACACAACCAGTTCTTGAGCCTCGACTTGTCCTGATAATTTGCTTCAAGCGCGCTGCATCGTCCGCGGTTGTCCCGGCTTTCGCCAGGACGACTACGGGACCGTCATGCGCGGGACGGCGTCGAACCTGTTCACCACGATATCCCGCTTGGTCTCGTCCACTCGCACGGTCATGTCGAAGCGGCCGTCGTGCAGCTCCTTCGCCAGCACCTCCGAATTGCGGTGCAGCCAGGAAATGCCAGCGCCATCGGCGGCGTCGATCGAAAGGTCGAGCGTGGTGCGCTTGGCGGCGAGCCGTTCCTCGATTGCAGCAAGCAGTGCGTCGATCCCCTCGCCTGACACGGCCGAGACCAGCATCGCCGGGTGATCTTCCGGCCGGCGCGCTGCGATATTCAAAAGCTCTTCGCGCTTGTCAGGCTCGTAACGATCGATCTTGTTCCAGACCTCGATGATGCGGCCGGAGTCATCGGGGTTGATGCCGAGCTGGCGCAGCACGGCGTCGACGTCGCTCTGCTGGGCTTCGGCATCCTCGTGCGAGATGTCGCGCACATGCAGGATGACGTCGGCCTCCAGCACCTCCTCCAGCGTGGCGCGGAAGGCAGCGACGAGCTGCGTCGGCAGATTGGAGATGAAGCCGACGGTATCAGACAGCATCGCCTTGCCGCCATGCGGCAAGGTCAGCGCGCGCAGGGTCGGGTCGAGCGTCGCGAACAGCATGTCGGCGGCCTGCACGTCGGCCCGCGTCAGGCGGTTGAACAGCGTCGACTTGCCGGCGTTGGTGTAGCCGACCAGCGCGACCACGCGATACGGCACGCGCTGCCGGCCGGCGCGATGCAGGCGTCGCGTCGCCTGTACCTTCTTCAACTCGCCTTCCAGCTTGGAGATGCGCTCCTGGATCAGGCGGCGGTCGGCCTCGATCTGCGTCTCGCCGGGACCTCCCATGAATCCGAAGCCGCCGCGCTGGCGCTCGAGATGGGTCCACGATCGCACCAGGCGCGAGCGCTGGTAGTTGAGATGCGCAAGCTCGACCTGGAGCGAGCCTTCCTTGGTCTTGGCGCGGCGGCCGAAGATTTCGAGAATGAGCCCGGTACGATCGAGCACCTTGGCATGCAATTCCTTCTCGAGATTGCGCTGCTGGATCGGTGCCAGCGCGCAATCCATCACCACGAGCTCGACGTCGAGACTCTTGGCGAGCGCGGCAATCTCCTCGACCTTGCCCTTGCCGATATAGGTCGCGGGCCGGATCTGGCTGATGGGTGCGATGATCGCATCGGCAATGACGAGATCGATGGCGCGCGCAAGTCCCGCGGCTTCATCGATCCGGGCCTCGGCGTCGCGCAACACTGCCGAGGCATGACCTTCCGATTGCGCGTCGGCACTCCCCGCGCGCGCTCGCAAATAGGGACCGATGACAAGCACCCGCCCCGTCTGCTTAGCCCCTGCCGGCCGCGGACGGTCGGCATCCCCGTCGAAATTCCGGGGTTCCAATCAGATCACTCTCAAGCCGGCTGATCCTCGCCGCCTTCGAACAGCTGGATCGGAGCGCCCGGCATGATGGTCGAGATCGCGTGCTTGTAGACAAGCTGCGAGTGACCGTCGCGCCGAAGCAGCAAACAGAAATTATCGAACCAGGTCACGATGCCCTGGAGCTTCACTCCGTTGACCAGAAAGATCGTCAGTGGCGTCTTGGTTTTGCGAACGTGATTAAGGAAGGTGTCCTGTAGGTTTTGTGCGCGGTCTGCCGCCATTGTTTTTTTCTCGCTTTGAGTTTCTTTTTATAGCGCCGGTTGCGGCCCTGTTTTTTGGGCCTTCGTCCGGTTGCCGTCCCTCATGAGATCCCCCTCTAGGGAACAGCCTGATGATTAGAAGGCAGGTGGACATTTTAGGCAAGCTGCTTCAGGCGGCAGGACGCGCCCTATTTCTCCGAAAATTTACGGAAATAGATGATTTTTCTCAGATATCCCTGAGGTCGCGCCGCGACGTCGCGCCTCAGCCGACCCCGAGCGCCTTCAACTTCCGGTGCAGCGCCGAACGTTCCATGCCAACAAACTCGGCCGTTCGAGAAATATTTCCTGAAAAACGGCTGATCTGGGCAATCAAATAGTCGCGTTCGAACACTTCACGTGCCTCGCGCAGCGGCAGGCCCATGATGTGCTCGCCATTGTTGCTGGTCGGCATCGCCGGCACCATCGAGCCGACGTCCTGCGGCAGCATGTCGGCGGTGATGATCACCTCCGGCCCACCGGCGGCCAGAATCATGACTCTTTCAACGTTGTTGCGGAGCTGGCGTACGTTGCCCGGCCAGACATGCGATTGCAGAACCGCCATCGCGTCCTGGCCGATCTGCCGCTTCGGCAGGCCACTGCCGGCCGAGATCTGCTCCATGAAATAGTCGATCAATTCCGGAATGTCCTCGCGCCGCTCCGAGAGCGCGGGCACGCGGATCGGCACCACCGAGAGGCGGTGATAGAGATCCTCGCGGAAATGGCCGGCCGCGATCTCCTCTTCGAGATTACGCGCGGTGGACGAGATGATGCGGACGTCGACCTGCACCTTGGCGGTGCCTCCGACGCGCTGGAACGACTGCTCGACCAGCACGCGCAAAATCTTGTTCTGGGTCTCGCGCGGCATGTCCGCGATTTCGTCGATAAACAGCGTGCCGCCATGGGCTTCCTCGAGCGCGCCGGGCTTGCGCGGCTGCTCGCCGTTCAACTGCTCGATGCCGAATAGCTCGTGCTCCATCCGTTCCGGCGTGATCGCGGCCGCGTTGATGACGACGAAGGGACCATCGGCGCGGCCCGAGGCCGTGTGCAGCGTGCGCGCGGTCAATTCCTTGCCGGCTCCGGCGGGGCCGACGATCAGGATGCGGCTGTTGGCCTTGGCCGCACGCTCGATGGTCTGGCGCAGCTGGTTCATGCTCGGCGAGCGGCCGACGAGCTGGCTGGCGCTCGGCGCAAGCTGCTTCAGCTCCTTGACCTCGCGTTTCAGCCGCGAGTTTTCCAGAGCGCGGTTGGCGACCAGGATGAGACGATCGGCCTTGAACGGCTTCTCGATGAAGTCGTAGGCGCCGCGCTTGATCGCGGCGACCGCGGTCTCGATGTTGCCGTGGCCGGAGATCATCACGACCGGCAGATCGGCATTGTCCTTCTTGACCTGCTCCAGCAGCTGCAAGCCGTCAAGCTTGGAGCCCTGCAGCCAAATGTCGAGGAATACGAGGTGCGGCCTGCGATTGCCGATTTCGGCCAAAGCCGAGTCGCTGTCGCGCGCCGTCCGCGTGACAAAACCCTCGTCTTCGAGGATGCCCGCCACGAGATCCCGAATATCGGCCTCATCATCGACAATCAGAATTTCACTTGCCATGGGTCGCGCCTGTCTTGTCAGCTGCCTGTTGAGGCTTCGATTTTCGTTGAATCATTGGTCTTTTCAGCCGGCTCTTTGGTTTCAGCCGCCGGCTCTTTTGTTTCCTGCGTCGTGATGGACTCCGCAGCCGCTTCCTTGATCTCGGGAGAAGCTGTGTCCTTCACCGGTTCTTTGACTGCGACCGCCTGCTCGCCCTCGGCCTTCTTGGCCTCGCCGGAGACCGCAAAGCGCATCCGCATCCAGGCGCCACGCTGGCCTGGGCGGAAATCGGAGGCGTCCTTCAATTCGATGCGGCCGCCATGGTCTTCCAGCACACGGCCGACGATGGCAAGGCCAAGCCCGGTGCCCTTGGCGCGTGTCGTCACATAGGGTTCGAGCAGCCGCGAGCGCGCGACCTTGGGCAGGCCGATGCCGTTGTCGATGACGTCGATCAGCACGTCCTCGCCGTCGCGCGACACCACGACGTCGATGCGGCCCTTGCCGCCGTCCTTGCCGAGCTCCTCCGGCGGTACCTGCTCGATCGCCTCGGTGGCGTTCTTGACGATGTTGGTGACGGCCTGAGAGATCAGCCGTCGGTCGAACTGGGCGCGCAGCGGATCGTCCTTGAACTCGGCTTCGATATCGAGCTCGGGATGGGCGACCTTCATCAGGAACACCGCCTGCCGCACGGTATCGGCGACGTCCTCGCCTTCCATCACGGGCTTGGGCATCCGCGCAAAGCGCGAGAACTCGTCGACCATTCGCCTGATGTCGTCGACCTGGCGCACGATGGTGTCGGTGCACTGCTCGAAGATCTGCTTATCCTTGGTCTCGGTGATGTCCTTGCCGAACTTGCGGCGGATGCGCTCGGCGGAAAGCTGGATCGGCGTCAGCGGGTTCTTGATCTCGTGGGCGATCCGGCGCGCGACATCGCCCCAGGCAGACGTGCGCTGCGCCGAGACAAGCTCGGTGATGTCGTCGAGCGTGATGATGTAGCTGTCGTGCGGCTGGTTCTTCTCGGCGCTGACCCGGACCGACAGATTGCGCTCGGAGCCGTCGCGCGTGATCGTGATCTGGCCCTGGACCAGGCGTTGGGTCCCTTCCCGTGCCGTCTGCATCATCTCGTCGAGTTCGGGCAGCACATCGGACAACGGATGGCCGAGCGTCTCGGCCTCGGAATGCCCGATCAGCTTCTCGGCCGAGCGGTTGAGAATGCCGACGCTGCCCGAGCTGTCCACGCCGATGATGCCTGCGCTCGCGGAGGACAACACGGCCTCAATGAAGCGGCGACGGCTGTCGATGAGATCGCTGGCGTTGACGAGTTCGTCGCGCTGGCTGCGCAATTCCTGCGTCATCTTGTTGAAGGTCTCGCCAAGCTGGGCGAGATCGCCTTCGGACTGATGCACGGGCACCTTCACATGGAGATCGCCGGTCGAGACGGTGTGGGCCGCGTTCATCAGTCGCCGGATCGGCGCCACCAGCGAATTGGCGAAGTTCAGCCCGATCAGCACCGAGGCCATCAGGATGGTCAGCGCGATCACCGCGAACATCAGCGCGAACGCGACCTGGATGCCGAGCCGGCGCGACTCGATCTGGGCGTATTCGGCGACGCTGACCTCGGTCTGCTTGAGCTGATTGACCACGTTCGGATCGAGCGGCCGCGCGACATAGAGGAAGGTGTCGTTGAAGGCGCGCAGGCGGATCACCGCGGCGACGTAGCTCGCGTCCGGCAGCACCGCGATCTCGGGCTCATTCTCGTTGACGTTGCTGAGAAAGTCCGGCGCCGGCGGCGAATAGGCGAGCCGCATGCCGGTGTCCGCGGATTCCAGGATGTTGGTGTTCTTGTCGATGATCATCGCGCCCGGCAGATTGCGCGAGCCGGCGCTCGAGGTCAGCAATTCGCGGAACGAGCGGCGATCCTGGTCGTAGAGCGGTCGGGCATGGGCGATGTCGTTGGCCATGCCGAGGATGTCGCCGCGGATCAGCTGGGCGTGATCCTGCATATAGGCCCGGGCGATCGTCAGCGAATTCTGGATCACTTCCTTGGTGGGCCCCGAGAACAGCCGGTCGAGGCCGCGCTCGATGGTGACGTTGGCGACGACGGCGACCAGCACCGCCGGCAGCACGGCAACGATCGAGAACAGGCTGACGATCTGGACATGGAGGCGCGCGGCCGCCCGCCCCCGCCGCCGGGCCAGGATCAGTTGCCAGAGTTCCCGGACGATGATGCCGACCAGCAGCAGGATCGTGCCGGCATTGATCAAATAGAACGAGCGCACGACTTCCGGCGTCGGCTCGATCTTGGTCAGCCCGGTCAGGACCAAGAAGGTCAGGAACGCCGAGAGCAGCGCCAGCGCCACGGCAAACGGTGCCAGCCAGCGTCGCACCGACCAGCGCCGGGGCTCTTCCGCTGGGGCCGTGTCAAAGGATGCGGCCGAGGTATCTGCGCTGGTCATTCCGGCAATGGGGTGCTGAAAACGGGTCCGCGACGCGCGGATACTGATGTATTCGTACCACATTGTTGCCGAATTGCGACAATTCCGCGGCGTCTCCTCCGCGACGGACGGGCGCATCCACAGGGGATGCCGCCGACTTCAGCGTTTCGCCGGAACGGAATCGGCCTGTACCGGCTTGACCCCGCATGGACAGGATCTTTCTCGCAATCATGGTGTCGGCTGTACTGCTCCTGATCGTGGCCTCCGACCTCTTGGTCAACGGCCCTGGCAGGCAGGAGCAGACGGCCGAAATGGCCAACATGCAACCGGTCATGGCGCGCCTGATCCGGTAGACGCGACGCAATGCCCTGCGAAAATAGCACCTGCCCCAGGAACTATTCAGCTCTATCCGGACTTCTGCTCTCCGCGCGGACCACAACGGCCAGCGCGATTCGGACAGGCTCAGCTCCGCTTTAATAGGGGAGCTGAGCCACTCCCGTGCAATCGCGTTCCGCGTCTGTCACGCGAGAGACTAGCCCCCGCTCCTGTACACCTGGATATCGAGATCCCGGATCTTCTTCCGCAACGTGTTGCGGTTGAGGCCGAGCAGATCAGCGGCGCGGATCTGGTTTCCGCGGGTTGCGGCGAGCGCCGCCGTCAGCAGCGGCACCTCGATCTCCTTGAGGATGCGGTGATAGAGGCCCGGCGGCGGCACGCCGTTCGGGAAGCCCTGGAAGTGCGATGACAGATAAGCCTCTACCGCACCGCCGAGATTATCGACGCCCTGCTGGACCGCGGCACCCGGACTGACCGAGGGCGGCGCGAGTTCGCCGTCGATGACGGTGGCCGTAATCACGTCCTGCGGGTACAGCGCCGCAAGGCGGCGAGCGAGGTTTTCCAGCTCGCGCACGTTGCCGGGCCAGCGATGCTGCTTCATCCGCTCCAGCGCCAGCGTGTCGAGCTTCTTCGGCGGCAAGCCGTCCTTCTCGGCGAGCGAGAAGAAGTGCCGCACCAGATCCGGCAGATCCTCGATGCGCTCGCGCAAGGGCGGCAGCCGCAGCGGCACGACGTTGAGACGGAAGAACAGGTCTTCGCGGAACAGCCCCTGCTGGATCAGCACGCGCAGATCCTTGTTGGAGGCCGCGACGATGCGCACGTCGGTCTTGATCGGGGTGCGGCCACCGACGGTGGTGTATTCGCCCTGTTGCAGCACGCGCAGCAGGCGGGTCTGCGCCTCCATCGGCATGTCGCCGATTTCGTCGAGGAACAGCGTGCCGCCCTCGGCCTGCTCGAACCGGCCGGACGCACGCGTATTGGCACCGGTGAACGCGCCCCGCTCATGGCCGAACAGCTCGGACTCGATCAGGTCACGCGGGATCGCCGCCATGTTGACCGCGACGAACGGGCCGTTGCGGCGTTTGCCGTAATCGTGCAGCGCGCGGGCGACCAGCTCCTTGCCGGTGCCGGACTCGCCCGTGATCATCACGGTGAGGTCGGTCTGCATCAGGCGTGCGAGCACGCGGTAGATTTCCTGCATCGCCGGCGAACGGCCGACCAGCGGGATCGCCTCCATCTCGCCGTCGTCGTCCGGCGCCGCAACGCGCTCCTTCGGCTCGGCCAGCGCGCGGCCGACGATGGCGATCAGCTCCTTCAGGTCGAAGGGCTTCGGCAGATATTCATAGGCGCCGCGCTCGGAGGCGCGGATCGCCGTCATGAAGGTGTTTTGCGCGCTCATGACGATGACGGGCAAATTCGGCCGCATCTTCTTGATCCGCGGCAACAGGTCGAAGGCGTTTTCGTCCGGCATCACCACGTCGGTGATGACGAGATCGCCCTCCCCCTGACTGACCCAGCGCCATAACGTCGCGGCGTTGCCGGTCAGCCTGACTTCATAACCAGCCCGGGAAAGTGCCTGGTTGAGAACCGTGCGGATGGCGGTGTCGTCATCAGCTACGAGAATGCTACCTGCGGGCATCGCTAATCCTCATTTTGCCCCCTGTGATGCAGACGACGACTTCCCGGCAGAGCCGTCGTGACTGCTGTGATCGGTGATCTTGACCGATGTCGAGTACATCGGCATCAGCACGCGGAAGGTGGTCTTGCGCGGCTGAGACTCGCATTCGATGATGCCCCCGTGATCGCCGACGATCTTGGCGACCAGCGCCAGACCAAGGCCCGAGCCGGTCTGCTTGGTGGTCACGAAGGGATCGAACAGGTTGGGCAGAAGATCGTCCGGCACGCCCGGTCCATTGTCCCTCACGCAGAATTCAAGCGGCAGGGATACCCGGGTTTTTTGACCGGGGACTGACAGGCGCACGCCGGGGCGGAACGCGGTGGTGAGCTGGATCTCGGCGTCAGGCACGTCGATCAGCGCTTCGGCGGCATTCTTCACCAGATTGAGGAACACCTGGATCAGCTGGTCCTGGTTCGCCAGCACCGGCGGCAGCGAGGGATCGTAGTCCTCGACGAAGCGGATGTTTCGGGCGAAGCCCGACTGCGCCAGCCGCTTCACGTGATCGAGCACCGAATGGATGTTGACTGGGCCGCGCACCACGGGCCGTTCGTCGCCGAACACCTCCATGCGGTCGACCAGCGTGACGATACGGTCGGCCTCGTCGCAGATCAGCCGCGTCAGCATGCGGTCCTCGGTCGAGGCCTGCTGCTCGAGCAATTGCGCGGCGCCACGGATGCCGGAGAGCGGATTCTTGATCTCGTGCGCGAGCATGGCCGCCAGCGCGATCACCGAACGCGCGGCGCTGCGATGGGTGAGCTGGCGGTCCATCTTGTCGGCGATGGAGCGCTCCTGGAGCATCACCACGATATGGCCGGGCCGCTCCGTGAGCGGGGCAACGTGGAGATCGACCTGCCGGTCGCCGCCCATGCGTGGCGTGCCGAGATCGACCTTGTATTCGTTGACCGGCGCGTTCGACGAGCGCACCTGGTCGATCAGCGCCAGCAAGGGACTGCCGAACGGCACCAGCTCTTTCAGCGACTGCCGCTTCAGGAACTGAGTCGAGATATCGAAGAAGGCTTCGGTCGCGATATTGGCGGCCACGATCTTGCCGTCCGGCCCGATCATGAGCACCGGATTGGGCAAGGCATCCAGGATCGCGTCGCTGTCGTCCGGCTTGCGATGGTCGGCGGCTGAGGTCATGCAGCGGCGCTCCATGCGAAGTCGTCGAACGCATCTTGCAGCAACTGATGGACGAGTCCGGGCTCTTCGGAGGTCAGGATCTTCTGGCGCCAGGCCTTCAGCGTCGCGACCGGCGCGCCGCTCGCTTCGGCCGCGACATCGAGCGCCCAGCCGAGATGCTTGCGTGCGTGCTTGAGGCCCACGCGCATCCCATAGAGTGCGCAAACGCCTTCATAGAGCGTGCGAACGTAATGGAGCTGGGTCGCGAGCGACGGCGCGGTTTCAGCCGCCCCGCCGTTCAGGCGGCGGCCGATTTCGCCGGGCAGCCATGGCTGGCCGTTCGCGCCGCGGCCGATCATGACGGCATCGGCGCCGGAGGCGTCGAGCGCTGAGAGCGCCTTCTCGTAGGTGGTGATGTCGCCATTGACGACGAGCGGAATCGAGATGGCCTCGCGCACCGCGCGGATCGCATCCCAATCGGCCTCGCCCTTGTAGAACTGGCAGCGGGTGCGACCATGAACGGTCACGAGCTTGATGCCGGCAGCCTCCGCGCGGCGCGCCAATTCCGGTGCGTTGCGCGTGCGGTCGTCCCAGCCGAGCCGCATCTTCAGTGTCACCGGAACTTTCACGGCGGCAATCGTCGCCTCGATCAGGCTGGCGGCGTGATCGAGATCGCGCATCAGGGCCGAGCCCGACTGGCCGCCGGTGACGTGACGGGCGGGACAGCCCATATTGATATCGATGATGTCGGCGCCTTCGGCCTCGGCGATCCGGGCGCCCTCCGCCATCCAATGCGCCTCGCAGCCGGCAAGCTGGACCACATGGGGCCCGACCCCGGTCGCTTCGCAGCGCAACCGCGACATGCGGTGGCCGTTGGCGAGCTCATCACTGGCGGTCATTTCGGAGACGACAAGGCCCGCCCCGAGCTCGGCGGCGAGCTTCCGGACGGGCGAGTCGGTCACTCCCGACATCGGAGCCAGGAAGACCGGGGTAGCGATTTCAATATCGCCTATCTTCAACGGCTTAGAGCCTGATCCTGCCGAGCCGGTCACAGTGGTTCCGTTGAGTGGGCAGGGCCTCATCGCGTCTGCCAGGGATTATCTTGCGCACAATTCTTGTGCAGTCAAGCGCCTTGCCTACAGTTTAGACAGTTCTGCAGATCTTTCAAGTGCAGTGCAGCAAATTGTTGAATCCGACAATCCAGGGAAACCCCCTTTTTTTGCGGGCCTGCCGTGCTAGAGGCATGCCGGCAATCACCCCACCCGACGCATCCCTTAACAGTCGAATATTTGAGTCCTATGGCGAAATCACAGCGCACCGCAGTCGTTCTTGTTGCGGCCGGACGTGGCCTGCGCGCCGGCGCCGGTGGCCCCAAGCAATATCGCGAGATCGGCGGCGTGCCCGTGATCTACCGCGCCATGGAAGCCTTCAGCACCCACCCCGAAATCTTCGCCGTGCAGCCGGTGGTGAACCCCGACGACAGCGCGATGTTCACGGCCGCGGTTCAAGGGCTCAAGCACGAGGCGCCGGCCAATGGCGGCGCGACGCGTCAGGCCTCGGTGCTGTCAGGCCTCGAAGCGCTGGCCCGGCACGAGCCCGACATTGTCCTGATCCACGATGCCGCTCGCCCCTTCGTCTCTTCGGGCGTGATCTCGCGCGCGATCGAGGCGGCCGGCCGCACGGGCGCGGCGATCCCCGTCGTCCCCGTCACCGACACCATCAAGGTCACCAGTGCGGGCGGCGATGTCGAGGACACGCCGGATCGAGCTTCCTTGCGAATTGCGCAGACGCCGCAATCCTTTCGTTTCGATGTCATCCTCGAAGCACATCGTCGCGCGGCCAAGGACGGACGCTCTGATTTCACCGATGATGCCGCGATCGCCGAATGGGCGGGATTGACGGTTGCGACCTTTGAAGGCGATGTTGCCAATATGAAGCTCACCACCCCCGAGGATTTCGTGCGCGAGGAAGCGCGCCTGGCCAACCTGCTCGGCGACATCAGGACCGGCACGGGCTATGACGTGCACGCCTTCGGTGAAGGCGACCACCTCATGCTCTGCGGCGTGCGCGTGCCCCACACCAGGGGCTTCCTGGCTCACTCCGACGGCGATGTCGGGCTGCATGCACTGGTCGATGCCATTCTCGGCGCGCTCGCCGACGGCGACATCGGCTCGCACTTCCCGCCGAGTGATGCGAAATGGAAGGGCGCCTCCTCCGATCAGTTCCTGAAATACGCCATCGAGCGCGTCACGGCCCGCGGCGGCCGCGTCGCCAATCTCGAGGTCACCATGATCTGCGAGCGGCCGAAGATCGGCCCGCTGCGCGACGTCATGCGCGCCCGCATCGCCGAGATCTCCGGCGTCGACATTTCCCGCGTCGCGGTGAAGGCGACGACCAGCGAGCGGCTCGGCTTCACGGGGCGCGAGGAAGGCATCGCGGCCACCGCGAGCGCCACCATCCGTCTTCCCTGGAGCGCGTAAGACCATGGGCGGCAGCGACGCACGCGCCCTCTCCCGCTCGCTGCTCGATCTGTGCCGGATGCGCAAGCTGACGATCGCGACCGCCGAGTCCTGTACCGGCGGTCTCGTGGCCGGCGCACTGACCGACATTCCCGGCTCCTCTGACGTGATCGACCGCGGCTTCGTCACCTATTCCAATGACGCCAAACGCGCGATGCTCGGCGTCGAGGCCGGCACGCTCACGAATTTCGGCGCCGTCAGCAAGGAGACCGCGACCGCGATGGCGGTTGGCGCGCTCGAGCGGGCCGATGTCGATCTCGCGGTCGCCATCACCGGCATCGCCGGCCCCGGGGGCGCCACCCCCGGCAAGCCGGTCGGCCTCGTGCATTTCGCCGCCGCCGCCCGCGACGGCCGCATCATCCATCGCGAGCAGCGTTTCGGCGCGATCGGCCGCACGGCCGTGCGTCAGCGCTCCGTGGTCGAGGCATTGCGCATGCTGATGGAGCTTGCCCGCGGCCCGCAAGCCGCAGCCAAGCCGCGCCGCGCGGCGGCTGCAACGCGACTTCGACCGCGCGTGACCCGCTCGCCGCGCCGTCACGCCGCGAAGCGCAGGACTCCGCGGTCGCCGCGCGGCTGAGACACGCTACGCCGCCGCCAGCAACGCGCTCGCATGATCGAGCACGCGCTGCTTGACCGCATCGGCATCAGCCGGCTTCACCTTCGCGCTTACGGTCAATTCCACGAGAGGTGCCGCCGGATCGGCGGCGATCACTTTCGACACGTTGACTGACGGCGCGGCGTGATCGTCGACGCGCGGGTCATCGCGCAACTCCTTCAGGATCCGGTCGGCGAGCGCATTGGCCGCGCCGGCCCTGACCGGAAACGTCACCTTGACCTCGCCCGTGCCCGGATAGGCGCTGTGATTGATGATCGCCGCGCCCCAGACCTGCCCGTTCGGCAACAGGATCTGCGTGTTGTCGCCCGCGACCAACTCGGTCATGAACAGCGACAGCGATTGCACCTTGCCGGCCTTGCCGCCGACCTCGACATCATCGCCGATGTGGAACGGTCGAAACAGCAGCAGCATCACGCCGGCGGCGAGATTGGACAGCGTGCCTTGCAGGGCGAGGCCAATGGCGAGTGACGTTGCGCCCAGCACCGCGACGAGGCTCGCGGTCTGGATGCCGAAGAGCTGCAGCACGGCGATGCCGACGATAGCCAGCACGCCGTAGCGCGTGACACTGGAGACGAAGAACGTGACGAGCGGATCGACCCGGTGCCCGACGTTGAGCACACGCGTGACGACGCGCTGCATGGCGCCGGACAGATACCAACCAACCGCCAGCAGCAGGATCGCGTAGATGGCGTTCAGCCCATACAGGACGAGCGAGGCTTTCAGCGTGTCGAAATTGATGGTCATGAGGTCTCCCACCCGCACAATCCGGAGGAAACGCGGACCGGCGTGAAATGATCCCGAAGGGAACACGCAATCCCTTGCGTTGTCCGACGGGCAAAACACCCAATCAGCGGGTCAATCCGGCCAGGCAAAAACATTCCGCTTTACCGAAATTCTGATTTGCCGTAGACGTCAGCCGCCTCATCCCGGTCAGAGGGACGTATCGCGATCGTCACGAACGTGGGGTGAGCCGTGGTGGACGCCGACTGCATCGGCGCGACTGACATCGCAGGGCGGGCAACCGTGAGCGAGCGCGTCGCGCAAACGACCGGTGCGGTCAGCGTACGGTAAAACCGTGTCGTCCTGGCGCCCGGAGTCTGTGCGTCAAGTCTTGCGGTGATGGATGCGGCTCAACCGGGCCCGTGCATCAGCCATCTGCAAGGCGACGGGGGCAATAGTGCATCGCTCCCCGGGGAGAGCTCGGCATAAGCCGTCAACCCACTGCGCAGGGAAGGCCGGATGTTTGGCTTCACCTGTATGCCGCTGTGCAGCCTCTTGTAGCGCAACCTTCGCACAGTGGACCGCGGGTGCCAGCCGGCACCCGGTCTTCCCTGCGCCCTCTGACATCGGAGGGTGGCAACACCAAGCAGAGCTCGGGCGCAGTGCGTCGCGGGGCTGCAGCGACATGTTTGCTTTTCAAATTGCACGCAAATTTTGCCCAAATCGATCGCGATGTGCGACGCAGCGGCGCGACCGAACGTCTTGTCACTAAGTGATCTTGCGTTGAAAAATATTGGCGCAATAATGCCGCTCTACGTTGTGAGCCGGAATCAACCGGTCCAGCACTCTGGAGGGCGACATCGTGTTCGCTCGCGAAGCGGTTTTGGCCGCTGCACTGATGACCTTCGCCGCCTTTGATGGTGCGGCTGCACAAGCGGCCAACCAGCCCCCCGACACGATGGCGGCGCGGGTGGAAGCGTGCACGCCCTGTCACGGCAACAAGGGCGAAGGCACCAGCGACGTCTATTTCCCGCGGCTTGCCGGCAAGCCGTCAGGTTATCTCTACAATCAATTGCTCGCCTTCCGCAGTGGCAGGCGCAAATATCCGCCGATGAACTATCTGCTGGAGTTTCTGCCCGATCCATATCTGGAAGCGATGGCGGAGTATTTTGCGGGCGAGCACCCGGCATTGCCGCAGCCCGTGCCGAGCGAGGTCAGCAAGGAGGTCCTTGCTCATGGTGAGTTGCTCGCGACCAGCGGCGATGCCGGTCGCAACATACCGGCGTGCGTGAGCTGCCATGGCCCGGGACTTACGGGCATGCAGCCCGGCATTCCCGGCCTGCTCGGCCTGCGTGCGCCCTACATCAGTGCCCAACTCGGCGCCTGGCGCTACGGCACGCGCACGGCGAAATCACCCGACTGCATGCAGATCGTCGCCGGCCATCTGACCGAGGCCGACGTCACTGCTGTCGCGGCCTGGCTTGCGACGCGCCCTGCCCCTGCCAATCCTGCTCCCGTGGCGAAAGGCACCTACGCGCTGCCCTTCGGCTGCGGCAGCCAGCCCAACTGACGAGGCGGATGATGGGCTCGAAACTGTCGATCGCACTGCTTGCATTCGCCGCGCTCACCACGAGCGCGCATGCGCAGGATAAGAACAGCGACATCATTGCGCGCGGCGAATATCTCGCCCGTGCCGGCGACTGCACAGCCTGCCACACCGCGCCGGAGGGCCATCTGTTTGCCGGCGGCCGCGCCATGCCGACACCCTTCGGGACGCTCTACACCTCCAATATCACACCCGACCCTGATACCGGGATCGGCAAGTGGAGCGCGAACGATTTCTACAAGACCATGCACAGCGGCCGCTACCCGGATGGCGGGCTGATCTATCCGGCGATGCCGTTCGCCTCCTACACCAAGGTGACGCGCGCCGACAGCGATGCGATTTTCGCCTACTTGCGATCGATTCCGCCTGTGAACCAGAAGAACCGGCAGCACGAGCTGCGTTTCCCCTATGACAACAGGCAGCTCATCCTCGGCTGGCGCACGCTGTTCTTCAGCGAGGGCGAGTTCAAGCCCGATCCGAGCAAATCGGCCGAATGGAATCGCGGCGCCTATCTGGTCGAAGGCCTCGGCCATTGCGGCATGTGCCATTCGCCGATCAACGCACTCGGCGGCACCTCGCAGTCCGACGCCTTCAAGGGTGGCCTGATCCCGATGCAGAACTGGTACGCGCCCTCGCTCACTTCCAACCGCGAGGCGGGCCTCGGCGACTGGAGTATCAAGGACATCACCGATCTGCTCCAGACCGGTGTCTCCGCGCGCGGCGTGGTCTACGGGCCGATGGCGGAGGTCGTGCACAACAGCCTGCAATACCTCGACGATGCCGACACCAAGGCGATGGCGGTGTACCTCAAGGGTATCGCGGAAGGCTCGTCGCCGCCCCCGTCCAGCTCGGTGCTGCCGAACACCGAGAGCAGCCTGCTGATCAGCCTCGGCAAGACCGTCTACGACAAGAACTGCGCCAGCTGCCATGGCACGCAGGGCGAAGGCAAGCCGCCGCACTGGCCGCCGCTCGCCAACAACCAGTCGATCGAGATGCAGTCGGCGGTCAACCCGATCCGCATGGTGCTCAATGGGGGCTATCCGCCGGGCACCAAGGGCAACCCGATGCCCTATGGCATGCCGCCGTTCGCGGGCCTGCTCTCCGACAACGAGGTCGCCGCCGTCGTCTCCTACATCCGCACCGCCTGGGGCAATCGCGGCACGCCGGTCTCGGCACGCGAGGCCAACGAGCTGCGCTCCGCACCGCTGAACTGAGAAGCGCCAGAGATCTGTCATGTTCAATTCCGATCCGCCGACCAGCCCAGCCGCCGCCGACCAGGCCGTCGAGGAAGTCGTTGCCCGGGGACCATCAGGCGCCATCGTTCTGGCCGGCATCGCGACGGCCTGCGTCGTCGCGATGTGGCTCGCGTTCTATCTGTTCGTCTTCCTGCCGCGCGGGTCGCTGCAATGAGTGCAGAGGGCACCCATGGCAGCAGCGCCGAGGTCGCGGCCCGCGTCGAGCGGCGCTGGGCCACCATTGCCGTCGTCATCATCGTCGGCATGGCACTGCTCGCGGCCTTCGCCGGCATCCACCAGGCGACCATGCCGCAGCCACGTGTCGAGACCACCGATCCGTCACGCATCCATCTCGCTGGTGAGTTCGTCGAAAGCAATCTCGGCAGCGCGCTGGAAGCCAACGGCAATGTGACCGTGCGTGCGATCGGCCAGCAATATTCCTTCACGCCGGCCTGCATCGTGGTCCCCGTGGACACGCCGATCACGCTTCGTGCGACCAGCGCCGACGTCGTGCACGGCATCCTGATCCAGGGCACCAATGTCAACACGATGCTGGTGCCGGGCTACATCTCCGAGCAGCTGATGCGCTTTACGAAGACCGGCGACTATCTGATGCCCTGCCAGGAGTTCTGCTCCTTCGGCCATGAGGGCATGTGGGGCAAGGTCAAGGTGATCGACAAGACCGACTTCGCAACCCGCGCGAAGGCCGGGGGGAGGCTGAGCTGTGTTGGTCAATAGGAAGCTCATTCTCGCCCATTTCTGGCTGGCCTTCGTGGTGTTCGGGGTCGCACTGACGCTTGGCGCCTGGCAGATGTTCATCCGCAGTCCGATCGGTACCTGGCTCTCCAACCCCGAGCTCTACTATCGCTCGCTGACCGCGCACGGCACGGTGATGGGCTATGTGTTTCCGACACTGGTCGCGATGGGCTTTGGCTATGCCATCAGCGAGTCCGCGCTGCAGCAGCGCCTGGTCGGCGTGCGCTGGGCCTGGACTGGCTTCTGGCTGATCGTGGTCGGAAGCGTCATGGCGGTGATCCCGATCGCATTGGGGCGCGCGTCGGTGCTCTACACGTTCTATCCGCCGCTGATCGGCAGTCTTTTCTACTATCTCGGCGTCGTGCTGGTCGTAGTCGGCTCATGGATCTGGGTCGCCCTGATGTCGATCAATCTGCGCGTCTGGCGCAAGGCGCATCCAGGCGCGCCGGTGCCGCTGGCGATGTTCGCCAATGTCGCGGGCTCCTATCTGTGGGCCTGGACCGCGGTCGGTGCGGCGCTCGAGCTGCTGCTCCAGATCATTCCCGTCGCAGCCGGCCTGAAGAACACGATCGATGCCGGCCTCGCCCGCATCTTCTTCTCCTGGACGCTGCACGCCATCGTCTATTTCTGGCTGATGCCGACCTACATCGCTTATTACACCATCGTGCCGCGCGCGATCGGCGGCCGGGTCTATTCCGACACCATGGCCCGGATTTCCTTCATCCTGTTCCTGGTGGTGGCGATGCCGATCGGCATGCACCACACGTTTGCCGACCCGCAGGTCGGTGCCGGCTTCAAGTTCATCCATTCGGCCTTCACCGCGCTGGTCGCGCTGCCGACGCTGCTGACCGTGTTCACGATCTGCGCCTCGATCGAGATCGCGGCGCGCCTGCGCGGCGGCCGCGGCATGTTCGGCTGGATCAGGGCGTTGCCCTGGGACAATCCGATGCTGCTGGCGCTCGCCTTCTCGTTCGTCATGCTCGGCTTCGGCGGCGCCGGCGGCCTCATCAACATGAGCTACCAGCTCGATGCCTCGATCCACAACACGCAATGGATCACCGGCCATTTCCACCTGATCTTCGGCGGCGCCATCGTGATCATGTATTTTGCGATCGCCTATGACCTTTGGCCGCATCTGACCGGACGCGAGCTGATCGATGTCCGCCTCATCCGCACCCAGCTCTGGCTGTGGTTCATCGGCATGATCGTCACGACCTTCCCGTGGCACTGGGTCGGCATTTTGGGGATGCCGCGCCGCATGGCCTATTTCGACTTCGGCGATCCCGCGATCGCGCCGCAGGCGCTGTCGGTAACCTTCTCCGCCATCGGCGGCTTCATCCTGCTGACCTCGGGCATCATGTTCATCGTCATCCTGGCGCGGGGCATGCGGGCGCCTCAGCTTGACGCCGGCCCCTATCGCTTTGCGCTCGCCGTACACCAGCCCAAGACCGTGCCGGTCGCGCTCAACACACATGCATTGTGGGTGGCGTTGATGATCGCGCTCACCATCACCAATTACGGGTATCCGGTCCTGAATCTGGCACTGGGCGGAGGCACCTCGGTGCCCGCCGTTTATGTGGGAGCGCAGTGATGAGCACGCGCGACCTCTTCACGTTCAGCAATCGCCACTTCTCGATCGGTGTCGGCATCACCGCCGCGATCCTGGTCGTGACAGCGATCGCGGGCTTTATCCTGCTCCCCTTCGCGCAGCCCTGGGTTCAATTCGCTAACGTCTGGGATGCGATCTGCAGCGCCGCCGGCGTGCCGCAGCGGGCAGCAAGCGTGACGGCGCCCGAACAGACCAAGCGCCTGTCGGAGGTTGTGCTGACGTCGCACACGTTGTCGCGTCCGAGCCAGGAGGCGATCGGCCGCGGCGCCACGCTGGCACAGCGCTGTGCGATCTGCCACGGCCCGACCGGCATCAGCCGCGCGGATTCGCCCAACCTCGCCGGCCAGTACGCAGCCGTGATCTACAAGGAGTTGCACGATTTCCGCACCAGCGCGCGCACCAACGCCGTGATGTCGCCCTTCGCCGTCAACCTGACGGACGAAGAAATCGCTGATCTCTCAAACTATTATGCCTATTTGCCGAGGCTTCCGGCCTATCACCCGACGCCGCAACTGCCGAAGCCGAACATCGTCATCTACGGCGCGCCGATGCGCGGCATTGCGCCTTGCGGCGCCTGCCATGGCAGTCTCGACAACAAAACCGGCAGCCCATGGCTGGAGGGACAATCCGAGGCCTATTTGAAGGCACAGCTTCAGGCGTTTGCCTCAGGCGAACGCCGCAACGACATCAGCCAGCAGATGCGCAACATCGCCCGCGCCATGACCCCGCAGGAGATCGAGGCCGCCGCGGCGTATTACGCCTCGCAGCCGCCGGATGTGGTGAAGGCGGTGGACTGAGCCCGGCAGCGAAGCGAAGCAAATCCAGAGTCTTGCCACGACGGGATTCTGGATTGCTTCGTCGTAAGCGCTCCTCGCAATGACGAGGAGAGAGTGTGCGAACGTAAAGACTACGACGACGCCAGCTTAGGTCGGCCATAAATCGCATCGGCGCGCTTTTCGAACGCGGTTGAAAACCGCGCGAACGCTGCGTCGAACATCGAGCCCATCAGCATCGCCAGGATGCGGCTCTTGAATTCATAGGCGAGGAAGAAACCGACATCGCAGACGTCGTCACCTCTAGGTTCGAACGTCCAGCGGTTTTCCAGATTACTGAACGGCCCTTGCAGATATTCGACCAGGATTTTCAGATTGGCGCGATCGAGAGTCACGCGGCTGGTGAAGGATTCCTTGACCAGCTTGAACGACACCGTCATGTCGGCGACCAGCACCTCTGTGCCATCAGGCTTGGCCACGCGCTGGCGGATCTTCAGCGCGCTGCACAGCGGCACGAATTCCGGATAGCGCTCGACATCGGCGACCAGATCAAACATCTCGGTTGCGCTGTGATTGACCCGGCGCTTGCTCGAAAATTTGGGCATATCGGTTCAGCGGGCGTTAGCTGCCCGCGCGGCCTTCAGTCTCGCGAAATCCTCGCCGGCGTGATGGGACGACCGGGTGAGCGGGCTCGCCGACACCATCAGGAAGCCCTTGGTGTAGGCGACCTTTTCGAACGACGAAAATTCGTCCGGCGGAACGTAGCGCATGACCGCGTGATGCTTGCGGGTCGGCTGGAGATACTGGCCGATGGTCAGGAAGTCGACGTCGGCCGAGCGCAGATCGTCCATCACCTGCTGCACCTCGTGGCGCTGCTCGCCGAGGCCGACCATGATGCCGGACTTGGTGAAGATGGAGGGATCGAGCTCCTTGACCCGCTGGAGCAGCCGGATCGAGTGGAAGTAGCGTGCACCCGGCCGCACGGTGAGATAGCGCGACGGCACGGTCTCGAGATTGTGGTTGAAGACGTCGGGACGCGCGGCCACGACGAGCTCGAGCGCGCCGTCCTTGCGCAAAAAGTCCGGCGTCAGGATCTCGATCGTGGTCGACGGGCATGCGGCCCGGATTGCGCGGATGGTCTGGGCAAAATGCTCGGCGCCGCCGTCCGCGAGATCGTCGCGGTCGACCGAGGTGATGACCACGTGCGCGAGGCCCAGCTTGGCGACAGCCTCAGCGACATTTTGCGGCTCGGCTGCATCGAGTGCATTGGGCATGCCGGTCTTGACGTTGCAGAAGGCGCAGGCCCGGGTGCAGGTGTCACCCATGATCATGAAGGTCGCGTGCTTCTTGTCCCAGCACTCGCCGATGTTCGGGCAGCCCGCCTCCTCGCACACCGTGTGCAGGCCGTTGGCACGGACGATGTTGCGGGTGTCGGCGTAGCCGCGGGTGTTGGGCGCGCGCACGCGAATCCAGTCCGGCTTCGGCGGCGAAGCGGAATCCGGGCGGTTCACCTTTTCGGGGTGACGCGGCCGCAACGGGTTCGTGATGGTATCGACAATAACGACCATGCTCTGTCCGGTCTGTTCAGGTCCTACCTAGTCGGTCTGGTTGCCTGCCGCAACCCGGCTCGCGCCGGTTCAGGGAACATGGCAGATATGGGGAATATCCTGCTCTGTTCTCAAGCGATTCTCACCTCGAATGGCTCCAGTCTCGAAGACTTCAACGCCGCGGCTGGGCAAAGCCCTGAAGCGCAGCTTTTTCAAGCGCGACGTCCGCGAGGTCGCGCGCGACTTGATCGGAGCGACCATGCTGGTCGACGGCGTCGGCGGGATCATCGTCGAGGTCGAGGCCTATCATCATACCGAGCCGGCGGCGCACTCCTACAATGGCCCTACGCCTCGGAACCAGATCATGTTCGGCCCGCCCGGCTTTGCCTATGTCTACCGCTCCTACGGCATCCATTGGTGCGTCAATTTCGTCTGCGAGGAGGAAGGCTCGGCCAGCGCCGTGCTGATCCGCGCGCTGGAGCCGACCCATGGCTTGGCTGCGATGCGTCGCCGGCGTCATCTCCAGGAGGTGCACGCGCTGTGCTCTGGCCCGGGCAAGCTGACCGAGGCGCTTGGCATCACCATCGCGCACAATACCTTGCCGCTGGACGGGCGTCCGTTCGCGCTGCATGCGCGGACGGAGGATGTGGATGTCGTGGCAGGCATCCGGATCGGCATCACCAAGGCCGTCGAGCTGCCCTGGCGCTATGGCGTCAGGGGCTCGAAATTCCTCAGCAAGCCGTTTCCGAAATAACCCTACGACGCCTGCTTCAACCGCTCCAGCGCCTCGAGCAGCTTGGCCTTGCGAGCCAGCGCCGCTTCGCGCTTTTCGCGCTCCTCCTCGACGACCTCTTCGGCCGCGTTGGCGACGAACTTTTCGTTCGCGAGCTTCGACTCGGCGCGCTTGATGTCGGCGTCGGCCTTGCCGATCTCCTTGTCGAGGCGCGTGCGTTCGGCGGCAACGTCGATCACGCCCTTGAGCGGCAGCGCAGCCACCTCGCCGCGGACGAGCAATTGGACGGCCCCGTCGGGAGCACGGTCCGCGAAGGAGATGTCCGAGAGCCGCGCCATGCGCTTGATGACGTCGGTCCAGCGCGGCGCGCGCTCTTTCGTTTCAGCCGAGGCCCCGGCGAGCACCAGTGCCGTCAGTGTCGCGGGCGGGATGTTCATTTCCGCGCGCACCGAGCGGATCTGCGTGACCAGGTCGATGACCCAGCCGATCTCGGCTTCCGCCTTGGGATCGGTGAAGTCAGCATGGTCGAAGATCGGCATCACAAATGCCGGCGAGACCAGCGGATCGGTTGGTCCGGCCGCGGCAGCGAGCATCGCAAGCTGCTCCGGCGTCGGCCCGGCCGGCTTCAGCGGCCATTGCGCCAATGCGAGCAGGCCGTCGCGCTTGGCCGTCACCTCCCACAGCTCCTCGGTGATGAAGGGCATGAAGGGATGCAGCAGCTTCAGGATCTCGTCGCGCGCCCAGGCGACCATGGCACGGGTCTCGTCCTTGGCGGGACTGTCGGGGCCGAGCAGCACGGGCTTGGCAAGCTCAACATACCAATCGCAATAGACGTTCCAGACGAAACGATAGATCGCCCCGGCGGCGTCGTTGAAGCGATAGGCTTCGATGGCCTCGGTCACTTCGCGCGTGGTGTGCGCGCTCTCATGCGCGATCCAGCGGTTCAGCGTTTCCTTCGCCTTGGCCGGCTCGAAACCTTCGGGCACCGCGCAATGGTTCATCTCCGCGAAGCGCGACGCATTCCACAACTTGGTCGCGAAATTGCGGTAGCCCTCGACGCGGCTGGTGGCGAGCTTGATGTCGCGTCCCTGTGCCGCCATCGCGGCCAGCGTGAAGCGCAGCGCGTCCGCACCGAATTCGTCGATCAGATTGAGCGGATCGATGACGTTGCCCTTCGACTTCGACATCTTGGCGCCCTTCTCGTCGCGGACGAGGGCGTGGATGTAGATCGTCGAGAACGGCACCTCCTTCATGAAGTGCAGGCCCATCATCATCATCCGGGCGACCCAGAAGAAAATGATGTCGAAGCCGGTGACGAGCGCGTTGGTCGGATAGTAGCGCTTCACTTCGGGCGCGTCTTCGGGCCAGCCGAGCGTCGAGAACGGCCACAGCGCCGAGGAGAACCAGGTGTCGAGCACGTCCTCGTCACGGGTGATGAAGCCTTCGCGCTTGTTGCGGTCGAGCGCCATCTCGCGGCCCTGCTCGGCCGTGATCACTTCCTGCTCGACGTAATAGCCGAGCGCGTGGCTGACGGCCTCCTCCTCGGTCTCGGCGACGAACACCTTGCCGTCGGGACCGTACCAGGCCGGGATCTGATGGCCCCACCACAGCTGGCGCGAGATGCACCAGGGCTGGATGTTCTCCATCCACTCGAAATAGGTCTTTTCCCAGTTTTTCGGAACGAACGACGTCTCACCCGAACGCACCGCCGCGATCGCCGGCTTCGCCAGCGTCTTCGCGTCGACGTACCATTGGTCGGTCAGATATGGCTCGATCACGCTGTTGGAGCGGTCACCGTGCGGCACCATGTGGGTGTGCGGCTCGATCCGCTCGACGAAGCCGAACGATTCCAGCCGCTCGACGATGCGCTTGCGCGCCGCGAAGCGGTCGACCTTGTGAAACTCCTCGGCGAATTGCGAGGCGCCTTCCGGCAGGTTGCGCAGATAATCCTCGTTGTCGACGAGATCGAGGCAACCCTCCCTGTCGATGACGCTGATCCGAGCCAGTCCGTGGCGATTGCCGACCTCGAAATCGTTGAAGTCGTGCGCCGGCGTCACCTTGACCGCGCCCGAGCCCTTTTCCGGATCGGAGTAGTCGTCGGTGACGATCTTAATCTTGCGCCCGACCAGCGGCAGGATGACGTTCTTGCCGACCAGCTTCTGATAGCGCTCGTCCTCGGGATGCACGGCAACGCCGGTGTCACCGAGCATGGTCTCGGGGCGAGTCGTGGCGACGACGATGAAGGTCGAGGCATCCTCGGGGTTGAAATTCTTGCCCTCGATCGGATAGCGCAGATACCAGAGGTGGCCTTTCACCTCGGTCTGTTGCACCTCGAGATCGGAAATCGCCGTCAAGAGCTTGGTGTCCCAGTTCACCAGGCGCTTGTCCTTGTAGATCAGGCCGTCGCGGTGCAGTTCGACGAACACCTTGACCACGGCCTTCGACAGGCCCTCATCCATGGTGAAGCGCTCGCGCGACCAGTCACAGGACGCACCGAGCCGCTTGAGCTGGTTGATGATGGTGTCGCCGCTCTCGGCCTTCCACTGCCAGACCCGCTCGAGAAACTTCTCGCGGCCCATCTCGCGACGGCTGGGCTGCTGACGCTCCATCAACTGGCGCTCGACCACCATCTGGGTGGCGATGCCGGCATGGTCGGTGCCGGGCTGCCACAGCACGTCGCGGCCGCGCATGCGCTCGAACCGGCACAGGATGTCCTGGAGCGTGTTGTTGAGGGCGTGCCCCATGTGCAGCGAGCCCGTCACGTTCGGCGGCGGGATCACGATGGTGAAGGGTACGGCGTCGCGGCGGTCGGGGCGGCCGGCCTTGAACGCAAGGCTGTCCTCCCACACCACGGACATGCGGGCTTCGATATCGGCGGGCTGGTAGTTTTTCTCGATCATGGGGCTGCTAGAAAGCCGCGTGCGGGGTTCAAGTCAACGGAAAGCTCAGCGGCAAAAGGGCTTTCCGGCCCGACCGGCAGGTCAAGTATGTCACAGGAGCAGGGCTTTATCGGGGCCGGGCGGCCTGCTTCAGCGGCCGCCGCGCGAGACTCGCTCGATTTCGGCCTTCACGATGCGTTCGACCAGACCCGGCAGATTATCGTCGAGCCAGGATTTCAGCATCGGACGCAGCATCTCCTTGACCAGATCCTCCAGTGTCCGCGCATTGCTGCTGAGCACCGTATGGGCCAGGGAATTGAAGGCGGATTCGACCGCCGAGACGGTCGATTGGGCGAGCATCGGCTGCTGCGGCGGCAACGGCGGAGCGTCGAAGTCCACCGGCGCATAGGACGGCGCCGGCGTCGGGCGCGGTTGCGGCGCTTCGGCGAATTCGAGATCGTCGCGCGGCTCGACCCTGCGAAAGCTCGGCGGCGGTGGTGCCGGTGTCGGCTCCGGGTCCATCGCCATATCGTCAGTCAATTCGAGCACGTCCGGCTCAGGCTCGGGCTCCGGCTCAGGTTCCGGAGCACGGATCTCGGGCGCGGGAGTGGCCTCGTCCAGCCCGGCCAACAACGCATCGATATCGTCCTGGTTGTTCGAGCCGGCATCCGCTGCGGGTGCAGGTGGCGGCGGCGGTGGCGCGGCCTTCGCAGCCGGCGGCGGTGCTGGTTTCTCAACCACAGGCTTTGCAGCGGCGACCTTGGACGGTGGAATGTCGGCCATCGCCTGCGGCTTGGGTGCGGGCGCCGCAGGCGCTGGCGCGGCCTTGGCAGTCTCAGCCGGGGGCGGCTTGGCCTCATCATCGGCAATGATGCGCCGGATCGAGGCCAGAATCTCCTCCATGGAGGGTTCTGTGACCTTTGCAGGCTGCGTCATCTCCGACTCCACATCATCAACGCCCTCGCATGCGTTGTTTTACACCAAGCACGACAAGATTGGCCGGTTCCGGATGTGCGCCCCGACATTTTCGTCGCGACAGCCAGACTTGTCCCCAGATCACCGCTCAACGTGAGGCGGCGCGCCCCTGCCCCGTCACTCAAGCATCACGCATGCAACATTGGATGCGGAGCGAATCGACCCGCAGATTCTTCGCAAGGCTATGTCAGGGATTTTGATGATTGCAAGCAAAGCACCGGTCGGCGTCGTCTGTTTGCGAGGCCGACCGGAGAACTACGGCAATCAGCGTCCGTCGGGTATGCGCACGCCGGCCCAGCTGTCGCGGACCTGATGGTAGTGCACGCTGGGATCGTAGATCGTGGTGTTGAGACCGAGCACAGCCGGTGCGAGGCGGCCCACCGCGTTGAGCACGGAGTAGGACGCGACCACGCGGTCATGCTGCGCGGTGACGAGCGCCACGCGCGCGTTGACCAGCGCCTGCTGCGCGTTGAGCACGTCGAGCGTCGTGCGCTGGCCGGCCTTGGCCTCTTCGCGCACGCCGTTCAATGCGATCTCGGAGGCCGTCACCTGCGCCTGGGCGGACTGCACCTGCGCCTTGCCCGCTTCCAGCTGGCCCCAGGCCTGCACGACGTTGGCGCGAGTCTGATCACGGGTGGTTTCGAGGTTCAGCCGCTGCTGCGCCAGGTTCTCTTTCGATTGCCGGATCAGTGCGTATTCAGCGCCGCCCTGAAAGATCGGCACCGAAGCTGTCGCGATGGCGGAGGCGGACGTCGTTCGGAAGACGGTCAAGGTCTGCTGGTACGACTGGGTGATGCCGGCTTGGACCGTCACCGTCGGCAGCAACGCGCCTTCGTTGATCTTGACCTGGAGATAGTTGACGTCGATGCCATACATCGAGGCCGTGACGTTGGGGTTCTCCACCAGGCTGAGACTGACGGCGGAAGCGATCGAAGGGGGCAGGAAGCGATCGACCGGCGAGCCCGGGGCGAGGTTCGACGGCTCGTTCCCGATGATGCGGCGGAAGTTCGAACGCGTCGTCGTGAGATTCGATTCGGCGGTCAGGGCTTGAGTCTTGCCCGCAGCCAGCTGCGCTTCGGACTGCGCGACGTCCGTGCGCGTGACTTCGCCGACGTTGAAGCGATCACGCGTCTGCTTGAGCGTCTGCTCGAGCACGCGCACGTTGCTGCGTTGAACCTCGAGCGTTGCCGAATCACGCAGGTAGTCCATGTAGGTCGTTGCAGCTTGCAGAAGGACCGTCTGCTCAAGCACGCGCAACGCCTCGCGCGATCCCGAGACCTGGCTTTCTGCCGCGCGTGTCCTGTTGGCGGTCTGGTTGCCGTTATAGAGCGTCTGGTTGACGGTCAGGCTGGCGGCGTTGGGCTGAAGGGGCGGATCGCTATGGATCGGCAGGCCCTTCTGCACCGCCTGGATATCCTGATATTGATAGCCGGTGCTCAGGCTCAAATTGACCTTGGGACGATAGCCCGAGAGGGCCTGCGGCACGTTTTCGTCGGTCGAGCGCACTTGGGCGCGCTGCGCGTTGAGCTGCGGATTGTTCTGATAGGCGCGCACCAGCGCAGCCTCGATCGTATCCGCCAAGGCAGGCGCCGGTCCGGCAAGCGCCGTCAGGAGGACCGAAACCGCTGCTCCGGTGAAGAGCTTCACCCCATGCATCCCTGAAAATCCGTTCATTCTCACGTCAGGCTCGTGCCCGCGAACCTGGTTACCGTATCCGAGTGGAGTCGTTGCCCCGCAGCAACATAGGACGCGGTTGAGCGCGACGGAACTACCCCCGGGTAGTTCTCAGCGGAAACTCTTTACGTGCAGCATCCCGGCCACACTTCTGATTCAGAACGGGATTTTAACGGGGATTCAGCTGTCAAAAGACGAAGGCGGCCGCTTGTTCCAAGCCGGGCAGCACCGGAGCTGCCGCGTCGAACAACGGCCGATAGCCGAATTCGCCGTGGGAATGGGTCACGATCATGGCCCGCGACGGCCGCGATTCGGCGGAAACGCCCACCAGGCGGCCGCCTTCCCTGAGCTGGCCAAACAACCCGTCCGGCGTCACTTCGGTGGCGCCGTTGAGGACGATCACGTCATAGGGTCCGGCGGACGCGTCGCCCTCGGCGCAGGCGGCGGCCTTGCAGGTGACGTTGGTGAGCCCGAGCGCGGCGAAGGCATGCCCGGCTTTCGCAGCCAGAGCCGAATCGGTTTCGGTTGCCGTAACCTGGCGGGCAAGCTTCGCGGTCAGCGCGGCGAGGTAGCCGGTGGCGCAGCCGACGACCAGCACGTTGTCGCCCTCGCCGATCTCGGCGGCCTGGAGCAGCTTGCCGGTGAGCTGCGGCTTGATCAGGTAGCGCTTGGCGCCGCCTTCGCTCACGTCGAGATCGAGATCGAGATAGGCCAGCGCCTGCCGGCTCGCCGGCGCGAACAGCTCGCGCGGAACCGAGAGCATGGCATCGATAACGCGGCGATCGGTGACGTCACTGGTGCGCACCTGGCCATCGACCATTTTTAGGCGCGCGGTCGAAAAACCGGACATTTGCGGACCCTGCAAGGCGGACGATGCCGCTGGAATGAGTTGGCGGCATCTTTGGAGCAGGCTCTGCGAAAACGCAACACGTCCGTCGGCCGGTCAGCCACGGCGACGCAAGCATGGGACGTAAGATGGCCTATTCGATCGCGACTGCGAGGCGACCGATCAGGGCCGCGACTTCGTCCAGCCGTACCGAATCGGGGGTCTCAACCGCGCGGGCGAGACGGGCGAGGCCCTCATCGTCGCTCAACTCAGGAATGTCCGCGGGCAGAATCGAAGGGGCCTGATGGGCGCGGTCGATCTGGAGGTCGGGCATGGGAATCAGCTCCGTAAGAGTCCGGCGCCGCAAAGCTCGATTTGAATTGAGTCGATTTGGTGCCGCGCGGGACACATCCGCTTGAACGCGATTCTGCTCTGAATTCGACAGCGGCCGAATTGAGAGATCAAACAAGCAGCATCGTGCGCCACATCAATATGCGCTTACAAGCCGTTGAATATGAAGCGGAATTTGGCTCCCCGGGCTGGATTCGAACCAGCGACCATCCGATTAACAGTCGGATGCTCTACCGCTGAGCTACCGAGGAAAAGGGCGAACTGTTCGTCCGCGCGCGGCTGCGTATAACAAAGCCGGTTGCGCTTGCAAAGGACGAATTCGCCATCATTCGCACAGCATCGAGGAAGGGCTGATCGGGCCCCTCCCCGGGCTCGGGTCAAGCCGCGTTACTCGGCGACGAACGAGGTGGTCTTGGTACCGGAATCGTAGCGCAGCCGAAGCGCGGTGAACTTGCAGAGGTTGACGTTCTTCCAGAGCACGGACTCGTTGTAGTTCTCCCAGTCGACGCGGATGTTCCAGACGCAACCCTCGTCGTCATCGTCGAACTCGACATAAGTGCTGGCCTGGTTCTGCAAGACCTTGTCGAGCTCGTTGTCCCATTCGTCCAGGCCATCGTCGGGGGCGTTGAAGCCCAGGAATTTGATGGCGTAGCCGGTCTCGTTGACGACGGTGACGTTGCGGGCGTCGGCCGCGAATGATGGCGCTGCGGCAATCGCAAGACCGATCGCGATCAGTCCAGACAGAAAAAACTTCATGGGAAATTCTCCGGATCGAAACAGACTCCGGCGCCTGACGTCGATCGGCGCAGGCGCCGCGGCAACCAATGGCGTTGCCTTGAAGTGTTCGTCCGGAGCGTGGTCGAGAGTTTCGACGGCCTCTCGACACGCGCTCCGGCTGTTGCGCGACGCGAGACGCGCAACAGCCAGTTACTATCGTTTCGAATTCTCCGTAGCAATGAACCCGCATTCATAGATCCGCGGAGTTTGTTTTCTCCGGCGCGGACACTGCCACCGGCGCCACCGCGGCACCGTTGGGCTTGCCGGTCACGGCACCGACCAGCGCCTTCACGGGATCGTCGCCCGGAGCAAAACCGCTCTGGCGCAGGATCTCGTCGATCATCGGACGCAGGGCGTGGACCTTGAGCAGCTCGCCGGCGAGCCCCTCGCCGAAGCCGACGCCGCCACCTGCGGGTCCGCTCCCGTTGCCGCCAAACGCGCCCCCGGTGTGCAAGATGCGAACGTCCTTGAGGTTGGCGATCGGCTTGACCATCTCGGCGAGCGCCGACGGCATCGTCTCGATCCGCTTCTTGGCGATCTCGAAATCGATGACGTTGGCGCCGAGCTTGTTCTGCGCCTCGTTCTTCAAGGTGATGACGGCAGCTTCGGCCTCACCGATGTTGCGCACGCCGACCGCCTTGATCTTGTTGGACTCGGCTTCCGCCGTGGCCAAGGTCTTGACGGCCTCGGCGCGGTCGAGCGATGCCTTCTTCTCGGCTTCGGCCGCGACGATCAGCTCGGTCGATTTGCGCTCGGCCTCGGTACGCGCGGCGAGCACCTGGGTGAGACGGGCACGGTCCGCGACCTCGACGGCGCGCGCGGTCACGACCTTTTCTTCCGCGGAGACGGCCAGTGCTTCCGCCGTCTTCGCCTCGGCGACGGCTTCTGACGTCGTCTTGCTCTTGGCTGCGATCTGGATCTCGTTCTCCTGCGTCGCAATCTGGATTTCGCGCTGCGCGTCGGTCTTGCGCTTGTTGATCGCCAGATCCGACTCGATCACCGCGGTTTCCTTGACCTGCTTGGCGCCGGCCTCCTTCTCGGCGACCGCCCGGTCGGTGTCGATGCGGGCGTTCTCCTCGGTCAGGCGCGCGGTCTGCGTCGCGGTTGCGACTTCGGCGCGGGTGCTTGCCGTCTTGTTGGCGATGTCGCGCTCCTGCGACAGCTCGGCCTCCTTCTTGGTCCGCTCGATCGTCAGGGTCTGCTGCCGCGCCTCGAGATCCTTCTGCGCAATCGCCACCTCGTTGTCGCGGACGATCGAGTTACGATCGCGCCGGCGCGTCTCAGTGACGGTCTTCAGCTGGGTCAGACCTTCGGCGTCGAAGAAGTTCTCGGGATTGAAGAATTTGACATCGGTCTGGTCGAGCTTTGTGAGCGACACGGATTCGAGCTCGAGCCCGTTGGATTTCACGTCGGACTCGACGGTCGCTTGCACGTGCTTGACGAAATCGCTGCGTTTTTCCTGCAGCTCCAGAATCGACATGGTGGCCGCGACCGAGCGCAGGCCGTCGACGAATTTGGCCTCGACCTGGTTACGCAGGGCTTCGGCATCATTGGTCAGTGCACCCAGCGTCTGGCTCGCAAGCGCAATGCTCTCATCGTCGGGGCGGACACGCACGTAGAATTCGGCGACGATATCGACGCGCAGGCGATCCTTGGTGATCAGGGATTCCCGCTCCTTGCGCTCGACGGTGAGCCGCAGCGTCTTCAAATTGACGCTGGCATAGGAGTGGAAGATCGGCAGGATCATGGCGCCGCCGTCGAGCACGACCTTCTTGCCGCCGAGGCCGGTGCGCACGAAGGCCTCGTCGCGCGTGGCGCGTTTATAGAGGATGGTGAAGATGATCCCCAGGACAACGATCAGCGCGACGCCGATCATGGCCGGGACTGCGATATCGAACATGATTTTCTCCGCTAAATGATGTGCTGGCTTAGAGTGGCTTTGGACGGTCTGAGTTCATCGTCGGCCTTCACCGCAACGAAACGGGTGTCGACGCGATCGACCAGGAGGACGAGAGTCCCCTGGGGCAATGGCGCGGAGTCGGGCGCTGCGACGGCCGAGACGAAGTGCCTGTTACCGTGGACGTCCGCGACGCTGACGCGGCCGGGCGGCCCCTGGTCGAGCGGACCGATGACGACCTCACCGATGCGACCGACGAGATCGCCGAGGCCAACAACGTAGCTCTCGTCCTTGGGGATGGCGCGTGCGATGCCACGGCTCGCGGCACGGACCAGCGGCACCGAGACGACGACCGCCGCAAGCGAGGCGATGCCGGCCGGCAAGGGCCCGACCACCATCCGCGCCACGTCCTGGATCAGGAAGCCGGTGATGGAAAAGGCACCCAGCACCAGCAGCAGGAAGATCAGCAGCGGCACGCCGCCGACGTTGATCCAGGAGATCGCGTTGATGACGCCATTGTCGCTAGGATGGCTGAAATCGATGCTGGTGCCGAGCATCTCGCTGAGCGAGGCTCCGACCAGCATCGTGACCACTTCGAGCGTGCCGACGATGAGGATCATGGCGGCCGCGATCGCGAACGGCCGGACCTCCGGCGACATGACGTGTTCGAGCAATGTGCTCATGACACGATACTCTCAGGAGCGCGACTTCAGCCGCGCCAGCCTCGCCGCAATTTCCTTGTCGCGATGCAACGCGCTGAGTTCATCGATATCGCTCGAATACGGAATGCCCGGCGGCACGCCGGTGACGCGCGCCACCGCCCTGCCCGCACGCAACGCCTTCGCCGCAGCGGCGCCGCCGCCCCGCTTGCGCGGTGAAGTCGAAGCCTGGTGGCTCGCGGCCGCCTCGCTCTTTTCGAGATCGATGCGGCGCTGTTCCGCGTCCTGGAGCGCTGACAGCACCGCGCGCAGCGACGTGACGCATTGCTCGATCTTCTCGTTGTTCTCGTCGATGGCGCGGGAGAGCACCTCGAACTGTGCCTCCAGATCCATTTGCCGCGCGATACCGGCGCGGGCGAGATCGTCGCGGCTGTCGGCGATCGCGCCCTCGATCTTGGCGGCGAGATCTGTCATTTCGCGTTCGATCTCGGTCCGGCGCGCGTTGAGCCGGTATTCCTCGGCACGCGCGGCCGCAAGCGCTTCGCGCGCCTCGCTCTCTGCGCGCTCGATCTCGCGGATCGCCTGGCCAACCACTTTCAGCTTGTTGTTGCCTTCCGCCTGCTCGATCGCGTCATAGGCGATGCCGGCGATCAGACGTCCGACCCGGGACAGGAAATTCTCGGGAGCGGCTGCGATGGTATCCATAGCGTTCTCCTCCTCTGGCAGACTGTTCGGCGTGACGCCGTAGTGAACCTCGAAACCGTCGTCGGTGCGGATCAGGTGCGCGGGCACGCTCTGCCCCCAGCCCTCCGCATAGCCGGCATAGTCGAAGGGCACGCTGAAGCGCCCTTGCACGGTGGAAATTGAAATCGTGGCCGGCCCCTTGATCTTGGCGAGCTTGTCGTCGAGCGGCAGGCGGCGGCCTTGCGCGGCGCGATAGTCGGCGCGGTCGCGCAGACCCAGCGTCACCAGCCGCGACGGGAGCGCGGTCTCTTTGCGGATCGGCTCATAGGCATGGGCATGCAGCAGGACGACATTGGAGCCCACATTATGGGTCCGCGCGACATCATCCAGGATCTCCATCATGCGGTCATAGGCCTGGAACGTCGCCTCCATGGCGGCCTTGGCGGCCGGGTCAGGGGCTAGCCTGTAACGCAGCGCCGATGGCGCATGTCGGGGCGACGGGCTCATGGAAAGCACTAAAGCACCATTTTGGTGCTTTACAAGAGGGAAGCTCGATCACGTTCCACTGATCCTGATGCATTCTATGGGTTAGTCGCTGTCGCCTGGAGCCGCGTTCAAGGCGGGGCATCACTTCCCTAGAGCCCCGCAGATCAAGACTTCTTGCACGCGCGGGTTGCAATTTTACGGAAGGTCCTTTGCGACCTGGAACGCGGGATCGACGTTTGCCGCCCGGCCCTCTCCAAACGTCGTTGCGAGAGCCCTCGCGACGAAACACTCAGGAATCCGTCCGTCGCGACCGTCTGGATTGCTTCGCTGCGCTCGCAATGACGGATCAAGTAGACGCATCTTCGCATTCTCGCGACGTGTTTCGCCCGAGCCTTACACCTTCACGCCACCCTCCGATGTCAGAGGGCGCAGGGAAGACCGGGTGCCGGCTGGCACCCGCGATCCACTGTGCGAAGGTTGCGCTACAAGAGGCTGCACAGCGGCATACAGGTGAAGCCAAACATCCGGCCTTCCCTGCGCAGTGGGTTTACGGCTTATGCCGAGCTCTCCCCGGGGAGCGATGCACTATTGCCCCCGTCGCCTTGCAGATGGCTGATGCGCGAACCCGGTTGGGTCGCACGCATCACCGCAGGACTTGACGCACAGACTCCGGGCGTCAGGACGACACGGTTTTACCGTACGCTGACCGCACCGGTCGTTTGCGCGACGCTCTCGCTCACGGTTGCCCGCCCTGCGATATCAGTCGCGCCGATGCCGTCGGCGTCCACCACGGCTCACCCCACGTTCGTGACGATCGCGATACGTCCCTCTGACCGGGATGAGGTGGCGGATGTCTACGGCAAATCAGAATTTCGGTAAAGCGGAATGTTTCTGTCTGGCCGGATTGACCCGCTGATTGGGTGTTTTGCCCGTCGGGCAACGCAAGCGATTGTGGGTGACGCTACGCCGATCCGTCTACGAAGTCCGGAATCTGATCAGAACATTCTGGAAGCAGATCAGTTGGTCATGAATCCATCAGGTATGATCCGACGGCTTTCAGGATCTATGCCGGATTTCGTTCCCTCAACAGCTTGTCCGCAGCATATCCCCACCCGCGTCAGACGGATTTGCGCCTGCAGGGCAAAGCACTTGCTGCGCAGAAATCCACAAGACGCCGGTTCAGCCGCCGGCCTGGTCGAACACGGTGCGGCAAGCCTCGCTCAGGCTTGAGCGGTTACGCCGCAGGCAGGCCGTGATGGCCTTGACGTTCGGGATCTCGCCGGCACAGAGCCGATAGACGTCGGGGCTGCAGGCCTTCCGCTGCTCCGGTGTTCCCGGCTGGGCCTGGGCGGCGGTGGCAAACAGCGTCAGGAACAGCCCGACCGTCGAGGCGGCGCGACGCGCCCGGCTCCTCACACCCGCAAACCGCAAGAACCTCGCCTTCATGACCGGTCTCCTGTCTGTCCTGCTTGCCCGGCCGCCGTCGGCCGGTGTGGGCAAAGAGGTAGAAGGAATAAATCACGGGGGATGTGATCTCTTTCACACTGGCACCCTCGCATAGGAACCTAGGCTCCGATGGGGACTTAAGACATCGCTAACCAAATCGCTTGCGATCGCCCGATCGTTAAAATGCGAACAATCGGATCAATCGGGAAACAAACCGGCTTTGCGACAGTGCGCCATCCGCGTTCCGGAGGGTGCGATGAGCGAAGCCGAATTCAACTTGATGCTGGATGCCGTCCACGACGCCATGATTCATGACAATTTCGCGCCCGCTCCGGAGGAGGATTTCGTGCCCCGCTCGTGGAGCTTCGATGCGTCTCCCAAAGCCGCAAACGACAATGAGGGCGCGTGGCCCTTGGTGCCCTTTCCGGAGGGCTGGTACGCCGCCTGCTGAGATCTCTTGGCTCAGGCTGACGTAACGCGGCGGCTCGCGGGGTTGCCTAATCCGCTGATCCCCTATATTGCTCCGCCCTCGTTGAGGCCACGTGGCGGAGTGGTTACGCAACGGTCTGCAAAACCGTGTACACCAGTTCAATTCTGGTCGTGGCCTCCATCACAACTCCCTGATATTCCAACATAAAATGAACCGGCGCCGGTTCCACCTCACCTGTGGGCGTTGCTCGTGCGAGTCGCCCTCACCGGGGTTGCCCGGGAGTGCCTGGAAACTCCCGATTCAGATCGTCCGGCATAACCTTCGCATCAACTGAGTGATGCAAACGAGCGCTGGAGTGCACGTGGGCGATATCGTCCGATTTGTTTCGAAGTCCGAGCAGGAGCGGGCTCGCCTCATACGTGAGGCGCGCGCGATCTATGACAGCATCTTCCCGCCTTCTGCCCCCGACCAGGGGACGCAGGACGACGAGGAGAGCGTCAAGAATTAACGGCAGACCGAGCCGAGTCTCTTTCGCGCTCTGGATTCGGCTGCCCGTTCTTTGTTCCGCAGCTGTCAGTTCTGCATCTGCGCCCTTGGCAGGGCCATCAGCCGGAGTGAGGAACTAGGCAGACCGCTTACCGCGGCGAAAATCGCGACGGCGACCTTTTGGGGCCGGCTTCGGCGCCAGCTCCGGCATCTCGGCCTGAACCTCGCGATAGCGTGTCAACAGCCGTTCAAAACTGGCGTTCAGCGTCTCGGCGATGTCGGGACGCCGCTCGAGGCCAGCCAGCAGCGTCGCGGCCGCTTCGATGGTGGAGAGCCCGTCTTTCCGCGGCTCCTTGCGCAGGTGGCCATAGCGCGACGGACGCGCCGGATTGAGGATCACGCGCTGGCATTTGAGCATCCAAGGATTGCGCCACCATAGCGCCTTGGCCTGGCTCCAGGTGCCATCGAGCAGCACCACGCCTTCGAGCTTGTTGAAAATGGCGCGCTGGTTCTCGGCGACCTCGCCCTTGCGATTGAGCGCGACGATCTCGCCGTCCACGTCGAGGTCGGCCGCACGCGCGGAGCCAAGATAGAGCACGGCCCAATGCGAGGCGTTCTCGATTGGATGGCCGAGCGCCTTGGACAGGCTCGGCCAGGACAGGCCGACTTTCACGGTCGCATCGGCGAAATGCCTGGCCAGCAGCCGTGCGGTGCCGAGCGTCCTGTCCTGCTCCTGCGGATGCTGGAGGATCAGGAGCGACAGCTTGTTCTCGATCGGCGTGACACTGTCGCAGATGCAGAGCGGCATCGGCTTCTGGCAGTGCGGACATTCGGGAATCGGCTCGGGCGCTGCGGCCGCGGTTTCGGCTGGGGTCGACATGATCGCCGCTATACGCTTCGCGCGGCGGTTCAACAACCTATTCCGCCGGTGCGGCCAGCGCGCGCGGCTCCGACCGCCGGCGCAGGCGGTCGATCAAGAGGTAGATCACGGGCGTCGTATAGAGCGTCAACACCTGCGAAACGAAAAGGCCGCCGATGATGGTGATGCCGAGCGGGCGGCGCAACTCCGTGCCCGGACCGGTCGCCACGACCAGCGGAATGCCGGCGAACAGCGCCGCCATGGTGGTCATCAGGATCGGGCGGAAGCGTGCCTGGCAGGCCTCGAAGATCGCCTCGGCCGACGACAGGCCGCGCTGGCGCTCGGCATCGAGCGCGAAGTCGACCATCATGATGCCGTTCTTCTTGACGATACCGATCAGGAGGATGATGCCGACGAAGGCGATCACCGTCAGCGGCGTGTTGGTGATCTGAAGCGCCAGCAGCGCGCCGAGACCGGCCGAGGGCAGCGTCGAGATGATCGTGAGCGGATGGGCAAGGCTCTCATAGAGCACGCCGAGCACGATATACATTGCCACCAGCGCGCCGAGGATCAGCAGTGGCTGCCGGCCGCTGGTCCTGGCGAAATCGCCGGCATTGCCGTCAAAACTGCCGCGGATGCCTTCGGGCATGTGCAACTCGTCGACCGCGCGCTGGATGTTCTGCGTGGCGGCCTGGAGCTCGACGCCGGGCAAGGTGTTGAACGACACCGTGGTCGAAGGCACCGACTGCGAATGATAGACAGCGAGCGCGGCGAGCCCGCGCGTCGCGTGCACCACGGCGGAGAGCGGCACCTGCACGTCGCCGGAGCCTGCGACGTAGATGCGCTCGAGATTGGACGGGTCGACCTGGAATTTCGGATCGATCTCCAGCACGGTCATGTACTGGTTGCGCTGAGTGTAGATGATCGAGATCTGGCGCTGCGAGAAGGCGTTGTTCAGGGCATTGTCGATGTCCTGAACCCTGACGCCGAGTGCCGCCGCCTTCTGGCGATCGATGTTCAATGTCAGCTGAAGTCCACCGGGATCGCGGTCGCTGGAAATGTCGGTGATGCCCTCGACCGTCTCCATGCGCTTGGCCACGATCGGCGCCCATTTCTGGAGCAGGCCGAGGTCGGTGCTCGAGAGCGTGTACTGGTAGTTGGAATCGCTCTGGCGGCCGCCGGCGCGCACGTCCTGGGCGGCAAACATGAAGAGGCGGATGCCGGGCACAGGGAAAAGTGCCTTCCGCAACCGGTCGATCACGACCTGGGTCGAGATGTGGTCGCGCTCCTCAGGCGGCTTCAGACTGATATACATGACGCCGCGGTTCGAGGTCGCGCCCCCCGGCCCGCCTCCACCGCCGACGGTCGACCCGATGCCGGCCACAGCCGGATCCTGCATCACGATGTCGGCGAGGCGCTGCTGGAGCGTCAGCATCGACTGGAACGAGATGTCGGCCGAGGCCCGCGTCGCGCCGATCACGAAGCCGGAATCGTCCGTCGGGAAATAGCCCTTGGGCACCTTGATGTAGAGCATCACGGTCAGGCCGATGGTGGCGAAGAACACCAGCAGCGTCAGCAGCGGAAACTCGAGCACAGCGCGCAAGGTCCGGGTGTAGAACGCGACGATGCGCGACAGCGAACCTTCGATCAGGCGGTCGAACAACGTGGCGGAATCCGACGTGGTCTGCTTGACGTAATGGGCGCAGATCATCGGCGTGACGGTCAGTGACACCAGCGTCGAGACCACGATCGCGAAGGTCAGGGTCAGCGAGAATTCGCGCAACAGGCGCCCGACGATGCCGTCCATGAAGATCAGCGGCGTGAACGCCGCGATCAGCGACAGGCTGATCGAGACCACCGTGAAGCCGATCTGCTTGGCGCCCTCCAGCGCCGCCTGCATCGGCCGCATGCCGTGCTCGAGATTGCGGAACATGTTCTCGATCATGACAATGGCGTCATCGACCACGAAGCCGACCGAGATCGCCAGCGCCATCAGCGACAGATTGTCGATCGAGAAGCCGGCGACCCACATCCCCGCGCAGGTTCCGGCCAGCGCCAGCGGCACCGAGATGCCGGCGGCGATGGTCGGCGTCATGCGGCGCAGGAACACGAACACCACGACCATGACGAGAATAGCGGTCGCCAGCAGCGTCCACTGCATGTCCATCACGCTCGCGCGGATCGTCGAGGTGCGGTCGACCAGGGTGGAGACCTCGACGCCGGCCGGAATCCACTGCTTCAGCGCGGGGATCAGCGCCTTCACCCGGTCGACGGTGTCGATGACGTTGGCGTCGCCCTGCTTGGTGATCTGGATCAGCACTGCCGGCTGCTTGTTGAACCAGGCGATCGAGCGCGCGTTGCGGACGGAATCCTCGATGTCGGCGACGTCGCCGAGCCGAACGAAATTGCCGTTCGAGCTCTTGATGACGATGTCGCGGAATTCCTTCGCGGTACGCATCTGCTTGTTGAGCGCCAACGTCTCGCTCTGGCGCTCGCCGTTGAAGATGCCGACGGGACCCAGCGGGTTGGCATTGATGATGGCGGTGCGCACGTCGTCGGTCGCGATCCCCGCATTCGACAGCGCCACAGGATTGAGCTGGATCCGCACCGCCGGCTGATCGGCGCCGGACACGGTGACATCGCCCACGCCCGGAACCTGCGAGATGCGCTGGGCCAGCACGGTATCGGCGACGTCGTAGATGGCGCTGGCGGATAGCGTCTTCGAGGTCAGCGCCAGCACGAACACCGGCGCGCCGGCCGTGTTGGCCTTGCGAAAGCGCGGCAGCGCCGGCAGGTCGCTCGGCAGATCGACCAGCGCGGCATTGATGGCGGCCTGCACGTCGCGCGCCGCCTTGTCGATGTTGCGGCCGATGTCGAACTGGAGCTGGATGTTTGCGGTGCCGAGCGACGACGTCGAGGTGATCTGGTTGATGCCTGCGATTTCGCCGAGCCGCCGCTCCAGCGGTGCGGCCACGGTTGCGGCCATGACCGAGGGATCGGCGCCGGGACGACTGGCCGAGACGAAAATGGCGGGGAAGTCGACATTCGGGACGGACGCGACCGGCAAGAACTCGTAAGCAACGCCTCCCAGCAGGAACAGTCCGATCGACAGCAGCGTGGTCGCGACCGGGCGGCGGATGAAGGGCTCCGAGATCGATGCCATCACTGCATCCCCTCGGTCGCGCCAGCCGTGGGCGGCGCGTCGGGTTCCGGCGGCGGCAGCGCCTGCTCCAGGCGGCGGTTGATGCGGTCGAGCGCGAGGTAGATCACGGGCGTGGTGTAGAGCGTCAGCAACTGGCTCAGCAGCAGGCCGCCGATGATGGAAATGCCGAGCGGGAAGCGCAGCTCGGCGCCGGTGCCGCTCTCGATCGCCAGCGGCAGCGCGCCGAACAGCGCGGCCAGCGTCGTCATCATGATCGGGCGGAAGCGCAACAGGCAGGCCTGCACGATGGCCTCGTCCGGCGGCATGCCCTGCCCGCGCTCGGCCTCCAGCGCGAAGTCGATCATCATGATCGCGTTCTTCTTGACGATGCCCATCAGCAGGATGATGCCGATCAGGCCGATGACCGAGAGGTCCTGCCCGCACAGGATCAGCGCCAGGATGGCGCCGACGCCGGCCGAGGGCAGCGTCGAGAGAATGGTGATCGGATGGATGTAGCTCTCATAGAGCACACCCAGCACGATGTAGATGGTGATGACGGCGGCGAGCAGCAGCCAGGGCTGACCGGCCAGCGCCTTGGCGAATTCTGCGGCGTCGCCGGCATAGACGCCGACGATGCTGTTGGGCATCTCGATCCGGGTCTCGATCGCCTTGACCGCCTCGACGGCATCGCCGAGCGCTGCACCCGGCGCGAGGTTGAAGGAGAGCGAGATCGCCGGGAATTGCGCCTGATGCGAGATCGCGAGCGGTGCCGTGGTTCGCTTCAGCGTCGCCACCGCGTCGAGCGGCACCTGGGCGTTGGGTGCGCCGGCGGTCGCGCTGGCACCGCCCGGCAGATAGAGCTTTGACAGGATCGAGGGATCGCGCTGGTACATCGGCAGCGCCTCCAGCACTACGCGGTACTGGTTGGCCTGGCCGTAGATGGTCGAGATCTGGCGCTGCGCGAACGCATCGTTCAGCGTGTCGGTGATCGCCTGGAGGCTGACGCCGAGCTGGCCGGCGCGGGTGCGGTCGACGTCGAGCTGCGCGCGCAGGCCGCCTTCCTGCGCCTCCGAGGAGACGTCGCGGAACAACGGATCGCGCCGCATCTCGTCGACGAGCTTTCGCGCCCATTCCGACACCAGCGCCGCATCGGTGCCGGTCAGCGTGTACTGGTATTGCGAGCGGCTCGACTGGGTCGAGATCTGCACGTCCTGCACCGGCTGGAAGTAGACGGTCATGCCGGGGATGCCGGAGACCTTGTCCTTGAGGCGGGCAATGACCACGCTGACATCGTCGCGCCGCTCGCCGCGCGGCTTCAGGGTCATGACGAGGCGTCCGACATTCGTGGTCGGGTTGACCGAGCCGGCGCCGATCACCGAGACCACACCAGTCACGTCAGGATCGGCCTTGATGGCGTCGGCGGCATCGGCCTGCCGCTTCTGCATCTCCGCGAACGACACGTCGGGCCCGGCTTCGGTGACCGCCGTGATCGATGCCGTGTCCTGAAGCGGCAGGAAACCCTTCGGCGCGACGACGTAGAGGACCAGGGTTGCGACCAGCGTCGCGAAGGTGACGACCAGCGTGGTGCGCTGGTGCCGCAACACCACGAGAAGCGTGCGGTGGTAGAATTCGACAGTGCGGTCGATGAAGCGGCTGACGGCGGCGAGCCCCGGCACCGTCATCTCCTCATGGGCGTGCTTGAGCAGCCGCGAGCACATCATCGGCGTCAGCGTCAGCGACACCACCGCGGAGGTCACGACGGCGATGGTTAGCGTCAGCGCGAATTCGCGGAACATGCGTCCCACGAGGCCCGACATGAACAAAAGCGGGATGAACACCGCAATCAGCGAGACGGTCAGCGAGATCACGGTGAAGCCGATCTCGCTCGCGCCCTTGAGCGAGGCGGTCATCGCGTTGTCGCCGTTCTCCATGTGGCGGACGATGTTCTCGATCATGACGATGGCGTCGTCGACGACGAAGCCGGTGCCGATCGTGAGCGCCATCAGTGACAGATTGTCGAGGCTGAAGCCGGCAAAATACATGATGCCGAAGCTCGTGATCAGCGACAGCGGCAGCGCCACGCCGGCGATGATCGTTGCGCGCAGCGAGCGCAGGAACAGCAGCACGACCAGCGTCACCAGCACGACGGCGAGGACCAGCGTGAACTGCACGTCGTGGACGGAGGCCCTGATGGTGACGGTGCGGTCGGAGACGATGGTGAGTTTCACGCCCGCCGGAATTGCGCGCTGGACCTTGGGGATCTCGGCGCGGATCTGCTTGACGACGTCGATGACGTTGGCGCCGGGCTGGCGCTGGATGTCGATGATGACGGCCGGCGTGCCCTGGTACCAGCCGCCGGTGCGGTCGTTCTCGAGCCCGTCGACGATCTGCGCGACGTCGCCGATCGTCACGGGCGAGCCGTTGCGGTAGGCGATGATGATCGGCCGATAGGCGTCGGCAGCCGCGATCTGGTCGTTGGCGGCGATGATGTAGGCTTGCTGGGCGCCGTCGAGCGAGCCCTTCGGACCGGAGACGTTGGCGTTGGCGATTGCGGCGCGCAAATCCTCCATCGCGATACCGTAGGCGGCGAGCCGCGCCAGATCGGCCTGGATGCGCACGGCCGGCTTCAGCCCGCCGAGCACGGAGACGCGGCCGACGCCGGAAATCTGGCTGAGCCGCTGCGCCAGCAGCGTGTCGGCGATGTCGCTCATCGCGCGCAACGAGATCGTGTCCGAGCGAAGCGCCAGCGTCATGACCGGCGCATCGGCCGGGTTCACCTTGGCGTAGGTCGGCGGATAAGGCAGCGTCTTGGGCAGCACGCCGGCGGCGGCGTTGATCGCGGCCTGCACGTCCTGCGTCGCGCCATCGATGTCGCGGTTGAGGTCGAACTGGAGCGATATCTGGCTGACGCCGAACGAGCTCGTCGAGTTCATGGACGTCAGCGACGGGATCTGGCCCAGCTGCCGCTCCAGGGGCGCGGTGATCAGCGAGGCGATCACGTCGGGGCTCGCGCCCGGCAGCTGCGTCGACACCTGCACGGTCGGGAAGTCGACCTGCGGCAGCGCGGACACCGGCAGCGCGAAATAGCCGAGCGCGCCGCCAATCAGCAGCGCAATGCCGAGCAGCGAAGTCGCGATCGGCCGGCGGATGAAGGGTTCTGAGACACCCATGAGATGCGCCTGCCGCTCAGGCGGCCGTTGCCGGGATCATGGCTGTTTGGCTCCAGGTCCCGATTGTTGAGCCCCCGGCCCCGGCGCCGGTCCGGTCTGCCCCTTCTGGTCACCTTCGCTGGTCTTCCGCTTGGCGCGGAACTCGCCATCCTTGCCTTGGCCATCCTTCTGGCCGTCCTTGGCCTGACCACCCTTCCCGTCGCCCTGCGGCGTGCGCGTGCGCTTGCGCGGGGCGAGGTCGGCCGACGGCGTCTGCTCATCGCGACCGATGATGACCTTGGATCCGTCGGACAGGTTCGCAAAGCCCGTGGTGACCACCTTGTCGTCTGCCGTCAGGCCGCTCGCAATGACCGCATCATGCTCGTTCTGCTGCGTCACCGTCACGGGCTTGGCCGTCACGACGTTGTCCGCGCCGATGACGTAGCTGAACGTGCCGATCGGGCCGCGCTGCACGGCCGATGTCGGCACCACCAGCGCCTGCGGCAGGGTCTCGACCTTGAGGCGGACATTGACGAACTGGCCGGGCCAGAGCTGGTAATTGGCGTTGGGGAATTCCGCCTTGAGCTTGAGCGTCCCGGTGGTCTGGTCGACCTGGTTGTCGATGCCGGTGAGCTTGCCGGTGTCGATCACGGTGACGCCGTCGTTGCCGAACACGTCGACCGACAGCGCGCCCTTCGCCGCGGCGGCATTGACGCGCATGATCTGCTGCTGCGGCAGGCTGAACCACACCGCGATCGGCTGCAATTGCGTGATGACGACGAGACCGGTGGTGTCGGAGGCGTGGATGATGTTGCCCTGGTCGACCTGGCGGAGGCCGACGCGGCCCGAGAGCGGCGCCACGATCTTGGTGTAGCTCAGCGTCGCCGCCGCATTGTCGATGGAGGCCTGGTCAGCCTTGACCAGCGCCTCGGTCTGGGCGACCGCCGCGCGCTGGGTGTCGGCCTGCTGCTTGGAGCCGGCATTGGAGGCTGCGAGCTGCTCGTAGCGCGTCAGGTCGATGCGCTGGTTGGCGAGTTGGGCTTCGTCCTGGGCCTTCTTGGCGACGGCCTGGTCATAGGTTGCCTGATAGAGCGCCGGGTCAATTTCGCCGAGCACGTCGCCCTTCTTGACGTCCTGGCCCTCCGTGAACTTCACGGCGATCAGCTTCCCGTCGACCTGGGAGCGCACGGTGACGGTGTTGAGCGCGCGGACCGCGCCGACGCCGTCGAGATAGACAGGTACGTCCTGAACCTTCGGCGTCGCCGCCAGCACCGGGACCGGCAGATCCGGGCGCTGCTGGCCGCGGCCGTTCGTCTGCTGTTGCGGCTGCTGATGCCACAGGGTCCAGCCGAGATAGCCAAGGCCGCCGAGGATCGCGAGCGTGATCAGGGTCATGACGAAGCCGCGGCCGCGCGACTTTCTCGCCGTCCCTTCTCTGGCGCCGTCCTTCGTATCCGGCTTAAAGAGCATTGACCGGTTTCTCCATGCGCGGCTCCCAGCCGCCGCCGAGCGCCTGATAGAGGCTGACGATGGCAAGAAGGCGCGCGAGCTGCGCCTGTGACAGCGCATCTTCAGCCTGGAACAGCGTCAGCTGCGTGTTGAGCACGGTCACGATATCGGCCGTGCCGGCGCGCAACTGCTGCTCGGCAAGATCGAAGGCGCGCCGCGAAGCAGTGACCACATCGCGCTGCAACTGCAGCTTGATCGTGGTCTGCTTGATTGAAAATAGTGCGTTGTCGACGTCAGTGAAGGCCTGAACGATGGTCTTGCGGTAGGTCTGCAGCAACTCATCCTGCCGCGCCTTGGCGTACTCGAAATTGCCGAGGATCTTGCCACCGTCGAAGATCGGCTGGGTCGCGCTGCCGACCAGCTGGAAGAACGCCGCGTGCGGCTGGAACAGCGAGACCAGCGCCGAGCTCTGATAGCCGCCATTGCCGGTGAGCTGGATAGTCGGGAAGAACTGCGCGCGGGCGTTGCCGATGTTGGCGGTGGCGGAGGCGAGCTGTGCCTCCTGCCGGCGAATGTCAGGCCGCTGCGTCAGCAGCTCCGACGGCAGGCCGGGCGTGACGCGCGGGATCGCAATCCGGTCGAGTGAGCCGCCTGCAAGCCGCACGCTCTCCGGCGGGCGCGAGACCAGCACCGCGAGCGCATTGGTGTTCTGGTCGAGCGTCTGCCGCAGCGGCGGCACCAGCGCCTTCTGGTTGGCGAGCACGCTCTCCTGCTGGGCGACGTCGAGATCGGTGCCCGTGCCGGCCTTGCGGCGCTCACTGACGGCATCGAGGATGCGCTGGGCGCTGGCGATATTGCGCTGGGCGGTGCGCAGGCGGTCTTGCGAGGACAACACCTGGAAATAGGCGTTGGCGACGGCTGCGAGCGTCGTCAGGGCGACGGTGTCGCGGTCGAAGCGGTTGGCCTTGGCAGTCTCCTCCGCCGTTTGCAGCGCGTCGCGGTTCTGGCCCCAGAAATCGAGCTGGTAGCTGGCGCTCAGCGATGCCTGGTAGTTGACGACCTCACGGCCACCATTGGTGAGCCCCGAAGCCGAAGAGCCGGACGTGCGCGAATAAGCCTCTTGTCCGGTTCCCGACAGGCTCGGCAGCAGCGCCGCACCGGCCTGGCGGGCCTGTGCGTCGGCTTCGACGATGCGCGCAACCGCCGCCGCGATGTCGAGATTGACCGTCTGCGCCTCTTCCATCAATTGCGTCAGCTCTCTCGAGCGGAAGCCACGCCACCAATCCAGCGTCGGCGGCGCATCGGCCTTCCCGGCGTATTTGTATTGCGCGGGAACGTCGAGCGCAGGATCGGGAAGATCCTGCGTCAGTACGCAGGCGCCCGAACTCGAGGCCAGGCACAGCACGGCGACCGCACGCAGCGTGCGGGACGCAGAACCCAGAAGTGGCCTCCTGGCGACGGCCGAAACCCGCTGTGTCACATCCACCCCCTGCCGGGCAGATCATGCCGCCACCGCGCGGTCGGCTTAGCCGATTCGCGGGCGGACGACCGGACGTATTGATCTAACTCGTTCACAGCGTGATGCTTTCTGCGGAACCTGAAATCGATACTAGCCGGACGCGGAACTGCGGGACAGTCCCGCACCTGCGAAGCGCACATCCGAACGCGACGGCACCGAGATCATCGAAATGCAAGATGTGCCTGTCTTGCAGAGGTTTTTTCACTTCCGAAACGTTCGGAAACTGAACCAAGCTTACCAAGATTTCATGTGATATTGCAGCCACAGTTGCACTGAAGCCGCAGACTTGGGCCCGCACTCCACTGAAACCCGCGCCGCAACGCACCGTAGCTTGTCCACACGAGGCAGGGACATTGACGCATGCGCATCGCGGTTATCGGAACGGGCATCGCCGGCAACGCGGCGGCCTGGACGCTCTCACAGCGCTATCCGGTAACGGTCTATGAGCGTGAGCTGCGCCCCGGTGGCCACAGCCACACCGTCACCATCGATTATCAGGGCACGCCTGTTGCCGTCGATATCGGCTTCATCGTCTACAACGAGCTCAACTATCCCGACCTGACGGCAATGTTCGCCCATCTCGGCATCGAGACCGTGGCGAGTTGCATGAGCTTTGCCGTGTCCGCCGATACCGGCCGTTTCGAATGGCGCGGCGGCGGCAATGATTGGTGGGCGACCGGGACCGGCTTATTCGCCCAGCCGAGCAACCTGCTCTCGCCATCCTATCTGCGGATGCTCACTGACATCCCGAAATTCGGCCGCCAATGCGTCGACGACCTCCGCAACGGCCGCCTGAGCGGATTGACGCTCGGCGACTATTTCCGCCTGCGGCAGTTCTCCAAGCGCCTGCTGACGGATTATCTCGCGCCGATGGGGGCCGCGATCTGGTCGGCGCCGGCGAGCGAGATGCTCGATTTTCCGGCCGAGAATTTCGTCGCCTTCTTCGACAACCACCGCCTGCTGCATTACGACCGGCCGGTCTGGCGCACCGTCAAGGGCGGCAGCCGGCGCTATGTCGAGAAGCTCCAGGCTGCGTTGAGGGATCGTATCAGGCTCGGCTGCGCCGTCACGTCGGTCGAGCGCACGACGCACGGCGTCGTCGTCCATGATAGCCACGGTCAGCACGAGATGTTCGACCATGTGGTGATCGCAGCGCATAGCAACCAGGCGCTCGCGATGCTGTCCGACGTAGACCAGCGCGAGCGCGACATCCTCGGCGCCATCGGATATTCCAAAAACAAGGTCTATCTGCATCGCGACGTCAGGCTGATGCCAAAGCGGCGGCAAGCCTGGGCCTCGTGGAATTTCCTGCGCTGGCAGCGCCAGGGAGATGCGGTGAACGATGTCGCCGTGACCTATTGGATGAACCGGCTCCAGGGCATCGATGCCGGCAAGCCGCTGTTCGTCAGCCTCAACCCGCCGTTCGAGCCTGCGCCGGAGCTCACATTCGGCCAATATCTTTGCGAGCATCCGCAGTACGATGCGGCGGCCTTTGCCGCGCAGAAGCGGCTGGGTGAGATCCAGGGGCAGCGGCACACCTGGTTCTGCGGCGCCTGGACCGGCTACGGCTTTCACGAGGATGGCTTGCGCTCGGGTCTTGGCGTGGCCGAGGCGCTCGGGGCAACCGCGCCGTGGCGTGAAGCACCGATCGAAATGGCGGTAGCCGCGGAGTAGCGCGATGGTGACGACAGCCCTTCCCGCGACAGATGCCGCCTCGCTCTATTTCGGCGACGTCATGCATGCGCGGCTGAAGCCGATGGGCCATCGCTTCAGCTACCGGGTGATGAGTCTCCTGATCGATCTCGACAGGCTGGATGAGGCTGACCGTCAATCAGCATTGTTCGGGGTCAACCGCGCCGCGCTCTACAGTTTCCACGAAAGGGATCACGGCCCGCGCGACGGCTCCTCGCTGCGCGCATATGCGGAGTGCTGCGCCGCCGCACAGGGCATCGACCTTGGCGGCGGCCGGGTCGATCTGCTCTGCTATCCCCGCCTGCTCGGCTACGGATTCAATCCGCTCTCGGTCTATTTCTGCTATCGTGCCAACGGCGAGCTGGCGCTGGTGATCTACGAGGTGCGCAACACCTTTGGTGACATTCACCCGTACATCCTGCCGGTGCACGCAGACGAGTGGAGCGACGCGGGGCTGCGGCAACAGCAGGAAAAACTGTTCTACGTCTCGCCGTTCATACCGATGGCAATGCGTTACCATTTTCGGGTGCTGCCACCCTCCGACATGGTCAGGCTGCGCATCCTGGAGACTGACTGCGACGGTCCGCTGCTTGCCGCGACCTTCTGCGGCCGCCGCCGTGCCCTGACCTCGCCTGCGCTGTTGCGATCCCTCTTCGCCCTGCCGTTGATGAGCTTCAAGGTGGTGGCCGCGATCCATTGGGAAGCACTGCGGCTTTGGCTGAAGGGTGCGCGGCTGGTGCCACGACATGATGCCGCAGAGCAGCGCAGCGGTGAAAACACCTTGGCGCGCGGCAAATCGCGCCCTTATATTATCGGTCGCTGACCGTTTGCGGGGCGCGCTCGGTCTGGCAATCGACGCGGGATGGGCGCGCGCGGCTGGCGGTCGGACAGCATCCGTTGAGGTCATGGATCTGACGATGTCGAATACCATTTCGGTTGCGCCTGACGATGTCGAAACAGTGCTCGCCGACCTGCCGCGGATCGCTCGTCTTGCGCTGACCTTCGGGGCGCGGCTGCGGCGCGGGACGCTCGATGTCACGCTTCCTGATGGCCGCGTGATCCGGCTCGGCGGACACGAGCCGGGTCCGAATGCCACCATGCGTCTGCACAATTACGGCGTCGCCTCGCGTCTCATCAACGGCGGCGACATCGGCATTGCCGAAGCCTATCTCGCCGGCGAATGGGACACGCCTGATCTGACGCAGTTTCTCTACCTGTTCTGCGTCAACCACGATCTGATCCAGGCCATGCTGCGCGACAAGCCGTTGATGCGGTTCGTGCAGATGGTGCAGCATTGGTTCAACCGCAACACGCGCCGCCAGGCGAGGCGCAACATCCACGCCCATTACGATATCGGCAACGCGTTCTATTCGGCCTGGCTCGATCCGAGCATGACCTATTCATCGGCGCTGTTCGAAGGTTCGACCACGGACCTCACGGCGGCGCAGACCAACAAATACCGCCGCCTCGCCGAGGCGCTCGACCTGAAGCCGGGCCAGAAGCTTCTCGAGATCGGTTGCGGCTGGGGCGGCTTTGCCGAATTCGCTGCCAAGACGTTTGGCGCGCGCGTCGTGGGTCTCACGATCTCGACCCAGCAGCGCGACTTTGCACAGCGGCGCATCCACGAGGCGGGCCTCGCCGAGAAGGTCGAAATCCGGCTTCAGGACTATCGCGACGAGCGCGACCGCTACGATCGGATTGCCTCCATCGAGATGATCGAGGCGGTCGGCGAGCAGTTCTGGCCGCGCTATTTCGCCCAGTTGCGCGACCGGCTGCTGCCGGGGGGCCTTGCCGGCATCCAGGCGATCACTATTCAGGACAAGCTTTTCCAGAGCTACCGGCGCGAGGTCGACTTCATCCAGCGCTACGTCTTTCCCGGCGGCATGCTGCCCTCACCGGCCGTCCTGAAGTCGCTCGGAGATCGCTTCAACGTCCCCGTCATCCGCGAGCACATTTTCGGGCAAGATTATGCCAAGACGCTCGCCACCTGGCGAAATAACTTTCGCGCGGCCTGGCCGGGCCTGGTACCGCTCGGCTTCGACGACCGGTTCCGGCGGCTGTGGGAGTACTATCTCGCCTATTGCGAGGCCGGATTCCTGTCCGGCAATATCGATGTCCGGCAGGTCATCTTCGCAAAGCAGCAATAAGAGTTTGCCCCCTCGCCTTGTGTGGCCGGCGACCCTACTTTAGGGTCGCCCTCCAATCGCGAAACCAGCCGGTAATTGCCTGACATGACCATCAAAAACGACGTTGTCGACGCCATCGGCAACACCCCGCTCATCAAACTCAAGCGCGCGTCTGAACTGACCGGCTGCACCATTCTCGGCAAGGCCGAGTTCATGAATCCCGGCCAGTCGGTCAAGGACCGCGCCGGCAAGTGGATGATCCAGGAAGCCGAGAAGCGCGGCGAGCTCAAGCCGGGCGGCCTCGTGGTCGAAGCGACCGCCGGCAACACCGGCATCGGCCTTGCGGTGGTCGCAAGCGCACGCGGCTATCGCACGCTGATCGTGATCCCGGAGACGCAAAGCCAGGAGAAGAAGGATTTTCTGAAGCTGTGCGGCGCGCAGCTGCTGGAATCGCCGGCACTGCCCTACTCCAATCCAAACAACTACCAGCATGTCGGCCGTCGCCTTGCCGATGAGCTGCGCAAGACCGAGCCGAACGGCGTGCTGTTCGCCGACCAGTGGAATAACCTCGACAACGCCAAGGCGCATTACGACTCGACCGGCCCCGAGATCTGGGCGCAGACCGGCGGCAAGGTCGACGGCTTCGTCTGCTCGGTCGGCAGCGGCGGCACGCTCGCCGGCACCAGCCGTTTTCTGAAAGAGAAGAACAAGGACATCCGGATCGCCTGCGCCGATCCGCATGGCGCCGGCATGTTTGAGTATTTCCGGACCGGCACCGCCAAGGCGACATCAGGCGACTCCATCACGGAAGGCATCGGGCTCGGCCGTGCGACCGCGATCGTCGAGAGCGCGAAGGTCGATGACGCCTATCTCATTCCCGATGCCGAAGCTGTGACTGTCATCTACGAGCTGCTCCAGCACGAAGGCCTGTGCCTCGGCGGATCCACCGGCATCAACATTGTCGGCGCGATGCGTCTCGCCAAGCAGCTTGGGCCCGGCAAGACCATCGTCACCATTCTCTGCGATTCCGGCAGCCGCTATCAGTCAAAGCTGTTCAACGCCGACTTCATGCGCGCCAAGAACCTGCCTGTGCCGGAGTGGCTGGAGAAGCGCAGCAACATCAAGCTGCCGTTCGTCTAGCTCCAGGCAGTCAGCCGCGGGCCCCTGGCCCCAAGCCCTTAGCCCCAGGTCGGACGCGCTCCGCCTTGCGACACGCGCGCAAGGCGCTGGTCCGACGTCGACGGCTTGGTGACAGCACGCGCAGGCGGCTCGAAGGGATTGCTGTAAGCGCCCTCGCTCTCGGCTCCCGGCCAGAACGTAAGCGCAAGCATCAGCGCAAGATTGACCAGCGCGCCGACCGTCGTGCCCTGGTGTTCCCCGCCGATCGCCCAGGCCGGAAACCGGCCCGCCACGACATGATCGACGACCATCAGGGCGATCCAGGCCGGGATGACGCAGACCGGATCCCAACCGATGTCGCGGATGCGCATCGATTGCAGCATGAAGGTCGCAAGCCCGAAGAAGACCATCGCACCGACGATGGCCCAGTGATGAGTAAGGTCCTCGGCGCGAACCATGCTCGGCGAGGTCGTGCGCAGCGCGGCCATCGCGATCGCAAAACAGATCGCGGTCATCACGATCGCCAGCGCGACCGTGGCGAAGAAGAAATGCAGCCGCCCAAGGCGGGCATTGAGGCCGAACACGAAACCGAGCATCTGACACACCCCTTTTGCGCCTTATGCGCAGAAGGAACTTTCGGACGCGTGAAACGGCGAGATATCGCTGGCGGCATGGTTTTTGGCCCGCGATCGAATTGCGTAGAATTTTACGGTTCAGGGGATGCTGCCGCACAATAATCCCGCCAGAACTGGCGATAGGCCGCGTCGACCCTGCCCGCGTAAATCTCGACATTGCCCGCGGGCGAAGCCGCGATCTGTGCCGGCAAGCCCGCGCGCAGCTTCGCCAGGTGATCCGGCTGTCTCGCGAACTTGCAAGCAATCGCGGCATAGCCATCATCGTCCTCGGCGACCCAGTCGTTAAGTCCGACGGCCGCGACGATCGAGGCGCCGGCACGCGACGAGGACGCATTGCCGAGCCTGGCAATGACGGGCACGCCGGCATAGAGCGATTCCCACGTGCTGATGCCGCCATTCTGCGGGAATGGATCGAGCGAAATATCGACCTCGGCAAAAGCCCGCAGATGTTCGTGGCGCGGGGTCATGCCCAGACAGGTGATGTCAGCCTCGGCAATACCGTGCGCCACAAATCGGGCGAGCAGGCGCTCGCGCACCAGGGGATCGTCGAGCAGCGTGTGCTTCAGGATGATCCTCGATCCCGTCACCTCGCGCATCAACTTCGACCACACGCGGATGGCGTCGTCCGAGATCTTGTTGATGCGGTTGAACACGCCGAAGGTCACGTAACCATTGCGGAGCATCGGAAGCTCCGAAGGCGGCACATCCAAGATGGGATCCAGCGTGTTCAGGCACGGCAGGTCATAGACCTTCTCGGCCAGCAGATGCCGCGCCGATTGCGGAATGAAAACGGAGTCTGCAAGCACGTAGTCCATGGTCTTAAGGCCAGTGCCGGACGCATGTCCGAAGGCCGTGACCTGGATAGGGGCCGGCTTGCGCGCAAACACAGGAAGCCTGTTGCCGGTGGTATGCCCCGATACGTCGATCAGGATATCGACGTTGTCGGCCTGAATGCGATCGGCCAGTTCGTCATCCGACAGCTGCCAGGCGTCGACCCAGACATCGGCCAATTGCTTGAACCTGGCGGTCACCTCGTCCTGCGTCGAGGAGCACGCGTAGCAGACGATCTCGAACTTGGCGCGATCGTGATGGCGCAGCACCGGCAACAGCGCGAACGCCGCCGAGTGGTACCAGAATTCGGCCGAGACATAACCGATGACGATCCGTCTGTTGGGATCCAGCGACCTCGGCGAAAGCGTCCTCTGCGGCAACCTCGTGCCGATCGCGTCCCACCAATGCTTTCGCGCGGCCTGCTGGACCGCGAAATCGGCGTCGGCGAGAAAGTCGAGAAAGAAGATCTTTCGCCCGATCAAGCCCGGATCAGGCGCAATGGCCACCGCCGCGTCGAGAAGCTCGATCGCGGATGCGATCTCGCCCTGGTTTGCAAAGCAGGCGCTGAGCAGCGCCATCGCGACCGCGGAGCGCGGATTTTCCTCGAGCAACGTCGTACAGGCCAACATGGCCTGCGCCGTATTCCCCATGTTGAGCGAGACCTGTGCCTTGCCCTGCAAGGCCACTTCGAGCTTGGGGGAAATCGCAAGTGCGGCGTCAAAATCGGCCGCCGCCTGTTCCATCAGCGACAGCTCGAGATTGACCCGTCCACGGTTCGCCAGGATCTTCGCCGAACCCGGCCTGAGCGCGAGCGCCGCTTCAAGCGCGCTCTTCGCCTCGTCGTAGTTCTTGAGCTCGATATTGACCAAACCCTTGCCGACGAGTGCCTCCACGTGTCGCGGCTGAAACAGCAAGGTCCGCTCGAAGCTTTGCCGGGCGCGGTCAAACTGTTGCACGGCCAGCGCGGCCAGGCCGCGATTGCACAGCGCGTCGACATAGTCGGGCTTCAGCTTGATGGCCCGATCGTAGAGCTCAATGGCCTGCTCGACCTGGTTCAAGTGCAGCAGGGCGTTGCCGAGATTGGCCAGGGCCATCGGGAAGCCCGGCTTCAACGCGATCGCCTTTTCCAGGTACGTGCGCGCTTCCTCAAATTGCCCCAGCGCGAAGTGCGTCGCTCCCAAATCGGAAAAGGCCTGGGCCGAGCGCGGGTCGACGGTTACGGCCTGCTTGAGAGCCTGTTTGGCCGCTTCGAAATGCTGAGCTGCAAACGCGCACAATCCCAGCAGATGCAGGGCGCCGAAATGCTCCGGGAGCTCACTCAGGATCTGGCGACAGAGCGCTTCGGTCTCAGCGTACCGGCCCTGGCCATAGGCCGCATTCGCCGTGGAGAGGATGGCCTCTGCCTGCTTCCTGGATTTCTTCTGCAATCGCGCGTTCTGGAACGCGCGCGCACCGGCGCTGCTCTGCAAGGTCGCTCTCCGAGGGATGGCCCACGACGAGTCTAGCTGATTCGCCTGCCGCGCCGGCCGCTCAGCGGCGCCCCCGGGATATCCCCGACATCAGCGCAGGATCTGGCTCAGGAACAGTTTCGTACGGGCGTGCTGGGGCGTGGCGAAGAATTCGTTCGGCGTGTTGGCTTCGATGATCTGGCCCGCGTCCATGAACACGACGCGGTTGGCGACTTCCTTGGCAAAGCCCATCTCGTGGGTGACGACCAGCATGGTCATGCCCTCCCCGGCCAGATCGACCATGGTGTCGAGGACCTCCTTGACCATTTCGGGGTCGAGCGCCGAGGTCGGCTCGTCGAACAGCATCACCTTCGGGTTCATGGTGAGGGCACGGGCGATGGCGACACGCTGCTGCTGACCGCCGGACATCTGGCCCGGGAATTTGTTGGCCTGGTGCGGGATCTTGACCCGCTCCAGGAATTTCATGGCGGCCGCCTCGGCGTCCTTCTTGGGCATGTTGCGCACCCAGATCGGCGCCAGCGTGCAATTGTCCAGCACCGTCAGATGGGGGAACAGATTGAAGCTCTGGAACACCATGCCGACCTCGCGGCGCACTGCATCGACATGCTTGAGGTTCGGTCCGAGTTCGATGCCGTCGACGACGATCTCGCCCTCCTGGAACTCCTCGAGCGCGTTGATGCAGCGGATCAAGGTCGACTTGCCCGAGCCCGAGGGACCGCAGATCACGATGCGCTCGCCCTTATTGACCTCGAGGTCGATGTCGCGGAGCACGTGAAATTCGCCGTACCATTTGTTGAGGCCGGAAATACTGACGATGGGTTCTGACATGGTGAGCTCGATCAGTTGCGACGGTGGGCGTTGAGGCGGCGCTCGACGAAGAGCGAGTAGCGCGACATTCCAAAGCAGAAGATGAAGTAGATGATGCCGGCGAAGGCAAAGCCGGTAAACAGCGTCGACGGCGCCGACCATTTGGGATCCGCGAACGAGGCGCGCAGCGAGCCCAGCAGATCGAACAGCGCGACGATCGACACCAGCGAGGTGTCCTTGAACAGCGAGATGAAGCTGTTGACGAGATTCGGGATCACATGACGAAGCGCCTGCGGCAGCACGATCAGCGACGTCGTCTTCCACCAGGACAAGCCGAGGGCCGCCGCGGCCTCGCTCTGCCCGCGCGGGATCGCTGCGAGCCCGCCGCGGACGTTCTCGGCCTGGTAGGCGCCCGTGAACAGCGCGATGCCGATCAGCGCGCGGACGAGGCCGTCGACCGTGAAATTGCCGGGCAGGAACAGAGGCAGCATGTAGGTGGCGAAGAACAGCACTGTGATCAGCGGCACGCCGCGCCAGAACTCGATGAAGGTGATCGCGAAGATCCGTATCAACGGAATGGTGGACCGACGGGCAAGTGCCAGCGCAATGCCGATCGGTAGCGAGGTGACAATGCCGGCGACCGAAACCACGAGGGTCACCAGGAGACCGCCCCACAGTCTCGTCTGCACGACGGGAAGTCCGCCGTGATCGAGCCCCATCAGCTTGATGACGGCAGCGATCCCAATGAACGCCGCGATGCTGGCCGCCAAGGGCCGCCATCCCGCGCGCGCGCCGCCGCCAATGACGAAGGCAATCAAGGACACGACGGCGGTCGTGATCACAAAGTCGGTCCAGAGCGACTGACCCGAACTCTCAAGCTGATCCCGCAGCCAGGTCAGCGGGAAGATCAGCCAATGGATGGCGTTGCCGACCAGAACGATCAGAGTGCCGACCCCCCATAGCAGCGGCGCGATCACCGACGTCTCGCTCAGGCTGAGCAACACCTGCCCCGCGCTGATGATGCTGTCGTCGAACAATTCCAGCAGGCCGGCGGTCCAGCTGACGCCGAAACCGGTGATGCCGCCGCCATGCAGCAGGAAAAACGCAACGACTGGAAAGGCGAAGAAGAACAGGCTGGCGTTCAGCCCCTTGGCCGGCAGGCGCGGAATCAGCAACGGCACCAGCAGGACTGCCGCCAGGATCAGCGCGAAATTGACCCGCCAGCGCTCGGCCTCGGGATAAAAGCCGTAGATCAGCTGGGGCAGCTTGGCATGAATGTAGGGCCAGCAGGCACCGTACTCGGCCAGACAGGCGCTGCGGTCGTGACCGCTCCAGACCGCATTGACGATCAGGAACTTGACCGACGGAATGATGGTGAACCAGAGCAGCAGCGCGCCGATGATCGTGAGCAGGATATTGGACGGCGAGTTGAACAGGCGCGTGCGCAGAGTCCCGACAAAACCTGACGTCTTGACCGGTGCCGGACGCTCGACGACCAGATCCTGGCGGACAAAGGATGACGCCGTGATATCCGTCATGCGCCAAGACTCCGATTGAGGCGCCAGCCATAGATGCTCATCACGAAGCTGGTGAACAGCGAGATCAGCAGGTAGACGCCCATCGTCATGGCGATGATCTCGATCGCCTGGCCTGTCTGGCTCAGCGACGTGCCGGCCCAGACCGACACGAGATCGGGATAGCCGATCGCGACCGCCAGCGAGGAGTTTTTGGTGAGGTTGAGATACTGGTTGGTCAGCGGCGGCACGATCACGCGCATCGCCTGCGGCACCACGATCAGCCGCAGCGTGGTACCTCGGCTCAGGCCCAGCGAGGACCCCGCCTCCATCTGGCCCTTGTGGACCGACAGGATGCCGGCGCGCACGATCTCGGCGATGAAGGCCGCCGTGTAGGTCGACAGCGCCAAGGTCAGCGCGACGAATTCCGGAATGATGCGGGCACCGCCGGCGAAGTTGAAACCCTTGAGCTGCGGCAGCTCGACGGTGAAGGGCTGACCGAACACCAGCATGGTGATGAGCGGCAACCCGATCACGAGGCCCAGCACATAGGGCCAGATGCGGATCATCTGCCCGCGCAAAAACAAGGCCCGCCGCGCATGGATGCGCAACGCCAGCGCCACGACGATGCCCACTCCCAACACTGCCAGGAACGGCCCTAATCCGGCCTGGCCGATCGGCTCTGGAATGACGAGGCCGCGATTGCTGATGAAGGCGACGCCGAACAGCGAGATGCTTTGCCTGGGATTGGGCAGCGCCGCGAGGACCGCCAAGTACCAGAAGAGGATCTGGAACAGCAGCGGCAGGTTGCGGATGAGCTCGACATAGATCTCGCCGATCCGCGAGACCAGCCAGTTCGGCGACAGCCGGCACAGCGCGACGATGAAGCCGATCACCGTGGCGAACACGATGCCCACCGCAGAGACCGCGAGCGTATTCAACAACCCGACCACGAACACCCGCAGGAACGTGTCCGAGCCGGTGTAGGAGATCAGGGTCTGGTTGACGTCGAAGCCGGCGTTGTTGCTGAGGAAGCCGAAGCCCGCGGCAATGTGCTGGTTTTCGAGATTGGCGCGGGCGTTGGAGATGATCTCGTAGGCGATCCAGCCGAGAACCGCCGCGAAGGCAAACTGGACGGCGACGCCGTTCCAGCCTGCCTTGCCGCCCAGAATGCGCCTGATCTTCAGGGCGATCTGGAGCGGCGGTTTACGAGCCTCGGTGCTCATTGCCGTGCGCCCGCTGATCGAGCGCGATCAGCGGATCGGCGGCGCGTACTGGAGACCACCCTTGTTCCAGAGATTGTTCAGACCACGGCTGATGGCGAGCGGCGAGCCCGCACCGACATTGCGATCGAACACCTCGCCGTAATTGCCGACGGACTTCACGATCCGGACGACCCAGTCCTTGGTCACACCGAGCTGTTCGCCGAAATTGCCGTCGGTGCCGAGAACGCGTTTCAGCTCCGGATTCTCCATCTTGGCTTTCTCGTCGACGTTCTTCGAGGTGATCCCGAGCTCTTCGGCGGTCACCATGGCGAACAGCGTCCATTTCACGAGGTCGAACCACTGGTCATCGCCATGGCGCACCATCGGTCCGAGCGGCTCCTTCGAGATGATCTCCGGCAGAACCATGTGGTCGTTGGGATTGGCGAACTTCAGACGACTGGCGTAAAGTCCCGACTGGTCGGTGGTGTAGACGTCGCAGCGGCCGGCTTCATAGGCCTTGATCGTTTCATCGAGGCCGCCGAACGCGATCACTTCGTACTTCATATTGTTGGCCTTGAAGTAGTCCGCGAGATTCTGCTCGGTGGTGGTGCCGGTCTGGACGCAGACAGAGGCGCTGTTGAGCTCAAGGGCCGAATTCACCTTGAGGGACTTTTTCACCATGAAGCCCTGTCCGTCATAATAGGTCACGCCGGTGAAGTTGGCGCCGAGCGAGGTATCGCGCGAGAGGGTCCAGGTGCTGTTGCGCGACAGCACGTCGATCTCGCCGGACTGCAGCGCGGTGAAGCGGTTCTTGGCCGAGGTCGGCACGAACTTGACCTTGGTCGGATCGTTGAAGATGGCGGCCGCAATGGCGCGGCAGACGTCGACGTCGATCCCGCTCCAGTTCCCCTTGTCGTCGGGGTTCGAGAAGCCCGGCAGACCCTCGCTGACGCCGCAGGACAATGTGCCCCGGTCCTTGACGGTCTTGAGCGTTTGCGCATCGGCGGCTTGAGCAGTCAGGCCGGCGGCGAGAGCGAAAGTAAGAGCCAGAGTTACGCGTTTCATGGGCAAAAGGCCTTTCAAGGTCGTCTCAAGATCAGGAATGTTGTCTCAGGATCGTCTCTGCCAGGGCAATCCTACTTAGGGCCTGCCCTGCAAGAGTCATGCTGGAAAACCTTGCCGAACACTCGCCCATCCCGAGAGGCCATACGCCATACCCTAATCCCTGCCGCAGGCGCCCGCCGTTGTGGCTGTGGCGCAAAGTCCGGTCAGACGATGGATCGAAGGTCGCGGCTGCCCCTCAACATGCGGCGACTGAATAGCACCTGCGCATCACAGAACGACTGGCGAGCCGGGTCAAGGGGTTGACGGGACTCTTCTGTGTTCTGTTATTAACGTTCGCGGCCTGATGGCCGCCCCGGCCGTGCGATCCGCGCCCGGCGGAGACGCTTTTTGAAAGCAGACGCATGGATTCCTCGCACCCCGCACAGCAGCATGCCGAAACCCGGCTGGTCACCTCCGGCCGCGACACCAAGGCGCAGAAGGGGTTCGTCAATCCACCGGTGTTCCATGGCTCGACCGTGCTCTATCCGACCGCCGAGGATCTGCACGCCCATCGCGGCGAGTTCACCTATGGCCGTCACGGCACTCCGACGACCAGGGCGTTCCAGGACACGCTGATGGCGCTGGAGGGACCGCAATGCGCCGGCGTCGGCATCGTGCCGTCGGGCCTGTCGGCGATCTCGACCACCCTGCTCTCGGTGTTGAAGACCGGCGACCATCTGCTGGTCGCCGACAACATCTACCGGCCCTCGCGCAATTTCTGCAACGGCATGCTCGCCCGTTACGGCGTCGAGACCACCTATTTCGACCCGCTGATCGGCGCCGGCGTCGAAAAACTGTTCAAGCCGAATACCCGCGCGGTGCTGGTCGAGGCGCCCGGCTCGCAATCCTTCGAGATGCCCGACATCCGTGCCATCGCCGAGGTCGCGCATGCGCGTGACGCGCTCGTCATCGACGACAACACCTGGGCGACGCCGCTCTATCACCGCTCGCTCGAACAGGGCGTCGACATCAGCATGCAGGCCGCCACCAAATATATCGGCGGCCATTCGGATATCATGTTCGGCACGATCTCGGCCAACGCCAAGTCCTGGCCGCAAGTCTCGGAAGGCATCCGCCTGCTCGGCGTCTGCGCCGGTCCCGACGACGTCTTCCTCGCACTGCGCGGCCTGCGCACGCTGTCGGTGCGGCTCGCGCAGCATCATCGCTCCGGCCTCGACATGGCGCGTTGGCTGGCTGGCCGCCCCGAGGTCGCGCGCGTGCTGCATCCGGGGCTCGAGACCGATCCGGGCCATGCGATCTGGAAGCGCGACTTCACCGGCGCCTCGGGCCTGTTCAGCATCGTGCTGAAGCCGGCACCGCAGAGCGCCGTCGACACCATGCTCAACACGCTCAAGCTGTTTGGCATGGGCTTCTCCTGGGGCGGCTTCGAGAGCCTTGCGATTCCCTTCGACTGCGACGGCTATCGGACCGCGACCAAATGGGCGCCGGGTGGCCCGACGCTGCGACTCCACATCGGGCTCGAGAGCGTCGACGACCTCAAGGCCGATCTCGATCGCGGCTTCGCTGCCCTCAAAGCGGCCATGTGAGCCTGCTCACAAAAGACAACGGGCCCGCGGCCGCGCCAAGGCGGGCCGCGGGAACGGGCATGGCGCGCAGACGTTAACGCCGACGCGCCAACAAATGGTTTGAACCTCAAGCATTTGGCGCTAGCCTCACCAATCGACTCTCAATCTGGACACGGAGCATGGGAACGTTGGTTCTGCTCGACCTGATGGGCGGCGTTGCGCTGCTGCTGTGGGGCCTGCACATGGTCCAGAGCGGCATCCTGCGCGCCTTTGGCCCGGATCTGCGACGCCTGCTCGGCAAGGCTCTCGGCAACCGCTTCAGCGCGTTCGCCGCGGGCCTCGGCCTCACCGCACTGCTTCAGAGCAGCACGGCGACAGCGCTCCTCACCAGCTCCTTCGCCGCCGAGGGCCTGCTCAGCCTCGTCGCCGCGCTCGCCATCATGCTGGGGGCCAATGTCGGCACGACCCTGATCGTGCAGGCGCTCTCGTTCAACATCGCAGCCGTCGCGCCCGTGCTGTTCGTGCTCGGCCTCGTCGCCTTCCGCTCCGGCCCGCGCTCGCGGATCAAGGATATCGGCCGCATCTTGATCGGCCTCGGCTTGATGCTGCTGTCGCTGCATATCCTGCTCGATACGCTGGCGCCGGCGGAGAACGCACCTGGTGTGCGCATCGTGATGTCGGCCATCACCGGCGACCCCATCCTGTGCATCATCATCGCCGCGCTCCTGACCTGGGCCGTGCATTCGAGCGTCGCCAGCGTGCTGCTGATCATGTCGCTCGCCTATTCGCAGTTCATCACATCAGATGCGGCGCTGGCTCTGGTGCTCGGGGCCAATCTCGGCAGCGCCGTCAATCCCGTGTTTGAAGGCGCCAGGCGCGACGATCCCGCGAGCTATCGCTTGCCGGTCGGCAATCTGGTGAACCGTATCATCGGCATTGCGCTCGTCTCGCCATTCCTGGGTACGATCGCAACTCATATGCATGCCTGGCAGCCTGACCTTGCCAAGATGATCGCGGCGTTCCACATCGCTTTCAATGTCGGCACAGCCGTCCTCTTCATCGGCCTGCTCGACACCATGTCGCGCCTGCTGACCCGCGTCCTGCCGGATCGCGTGCAGGAAACCGACCCGGCCCGGCCGCGCTACCTCGACGAGACCGCGCTGGAGACGCCCTCGCTCGCGCTCGCCGATGCCGCCCGCGAGACGCTCCGCATGGGCGATCTGGTCGAAACCATGCTGCGCAAGGTCATGGCCGCGATGATGACCGGCGACCGGTCGCTGGTCGATCAGGTCTCGAAGACCGACAATGTCGTCGACAGTCTCGACGAGGCCATCAAGCTCTACGTCACGAAGCTGACCCGCGGCAGTCTTGACGAGAGCGAGGGCCGGCGCGCGATGGAGATCATTTCCTTCGCCATCAATCTCGAGCATATCGGCGACATCATCGACAAGAATCTGAGCGAGCTCGCCACCAAGAAGATCAAGCGGCGCTTCCAGTTCTCGCCCGAGGGCGCCGACGAGCTCGCGGCCTTTCACAAGCGCACGATGGACTCGCTCCGGATCGCCTTCGGTGTGTTCATGTCGGGCGATGCCAACGAGGCCCGCAAGCTGCTGGTGGAAAAGACCGCGCTGAAGAACACCGAGCTTGCCGCCGTCGAGCGCCATCTCGACCGCCTGCGCGAGGGCCGCCCCGAAACCATCGAGACCACGTCGCTGCATCTGGACGTGCTGCGCGATCTGCGCCGTATCCACTCGCATATCTGCTCGGTCGCTTATCCCGTGCTGGATGCGGCAGGCGAGCCTTATCGCAGGACCGAGGCGGAGGCAGCCGCCCTGCCCGCCTCAGGCGCCACAGCGCTACCGCGCTAGCGGCAGGAATCAGCGGTCCAGCGTCTTCGAGGCGCGGCCGCGGTTCTTGATGATCAGCATGATGTTGCGGATGTAGATGATCGTCGCCAGCGCCTGTCCGAGGATGATGATGGGCTCGCGCTTCACGACACCGTAGACCAGCGTCATCAGGCCCCCGCCCATCGAGCAGAACCAGAACGCCATCGGCACCACGCTGTTGCCGGCCCGCTCGCTCGCGATCCACTGCACCAGGAAGCGCGCGGTGAAGAACAGCTGCGCGACCAGGCCGAAGGCGAGCCAGAAATCGAACTTGGCGACGAAGACGTCATAGAAGTAATTGTGCAATGCCTGACCGAACTGGATGATCATGCCTTTACCTCGGTCACGTCTGGAGTGGGCTTCTTGCGGCGGATCAGCCACCACACGCCGGCGAGATCCATGATCCCGATCCACAGCCGGTCGAAGAAGCCGTAATTGGACACACCGGAATGGCGCGGCCGGTCGATCACGTCGACATAGGCGATGTCGTAACCTTCGCGACGGACGAGCGCCGGCAGGAAGCGGTGCAGCCCGTCGAAATAAGGCATCGTCAGGAACACTTCGCGCCGGAACGCCTTCAGCCCGCAGCCGGTATCGCGTGTGCCATCCTGGAGGATCGCATTGCGGACCTTGTTGGCGACCCGCGACTGGAATTTCTTGAAGCCGGTGTCCTTGCGCCCGACGCGCTGTCCCGCGGCGAGCCCGACATTGGCGCCCTTCTCGACCGCCGCGATCAGGTCCGGCAGGAAGGCCGGATTGTTCTGGCCGTCGCCGTCGAGCGTTGCCACGATCGTACCGCGGGCGGCGCGCACGCCGCTGCGCACCGCCGCCGACTGGCCTCCGGATTTGGCATGACGCAACTGCCGCAGATTGTCCCGCTGCGCCATGAGGCCTGCGAGCCGCTCGCCGGTCGCATCGGTCGAGCCGTCGTTGACGTAGATGATCTCATAGGCCCAGCGGCCGTCGAGCGCGGCCGTGATCTCCGCGATCAGCGGTGCGATGTTGTCGGCTTCGTTGCGCACGGGAACGACGATGGAAACCGAAGGCTGGGACGACGACAAATCGAAAGCTCGTGGTTGGAATTGGCCCGCGACCCTGGGGAACCGCTCCCCCGGGAAGCAGCCGCTTTTATGGGGCAGATGCCCCGCGGGCAACCCTTTTGAGGCGTCCGGGAAGCGGCACGATGGTGCCGTCGGCCTGGATGGCAAAGCCGAGCCGGCGCGCCGCAAACCAGTAGCGGACCGCCATGGCGCCGACCATGCCGACCAGGGCGCCCGCCGTGACGTCACTCGGGTGGTGCGCGAGCAGCACCAGGCGCGTCAGCAGGATCACGATTGCGTAAGTGAACATGAATACGCGCAAGCGTGGCCAGAGCGCCGAGACCGCAAAGGCCAGAGCGAACGCCGTCACCGCATGCCCGGACGGCAGGCTGGAATAGGCCCCCGTGCCTTCGAGCGGTATGAAGTTGAACGGATCGGCCTTGCCGCCGACGAACGGACGCCCGCGGCCGATGAGATATTTCAGGATCTCGGTGACGAACACCGACAACGCAACAGACAGAAACAGATATTGCAGTCTCGTCCCGAAGCCGAGCAGCAGCGCACGGCGGGTGCCGTGCATTCCGGCAGCAACGATTGCCACGATCAGCAGCGCCAAGCCCAGTACCGAGAGCACATTCTCGTCCTTGCCGAAATCGGTGAAGATGCGGATCGGCCAGAGCGCCGGCGTGCCGCGCGCCGGCATCAGCTGGATCTCGGTTCGATCAAACGCGAGCATCAGCACGATAATCAAGGCCGCGCCGACTGCACTCAGCCAGAGCGAATGCCGCGCCAGTTTTCGCGCGGCCGCGGCGCGACGCGAATGCGAGGGCGCGCGCACGAGCTGCGCCAGTGCATGACCCGCGACCGCAACCAGCTGCGCGGGGTAGCTCGCACGCCGCGCGATGCTGGTCGAGCCAGCCATCCTACTCGGTGCCCTCGGAGCGGAAAATCGAGATCGAGATCGCGCGTCCTTGCGAGAAATTATAGCCGTCGATGCGCGCGCCGACCTTGTAGCGCAGCCCGATCGCCTCGGCGCGCTGCACGAAGCTTCGTTCCGAGCGCTGCTCGATCAGCGCGAACCGGCAGCTGCCCTGCCTGAGGAAATCGGCGGCGCCGGACCCGTCAGTCAGCAACGTCTGGGTGCCCGTCAGGAACACGAGGCTCGGCTCGGCATAGCCGGCCGAGGCCGCTTTGGGCCCGACGCAGGTCACGTTGCGCAGCGCGCGCGCCACCTCGATGCTCGGAAACAACGGCGTCAGCGACGGCAGCACGATGCCGTAGACCACCACTGCCAGCATCAACGCCGCAACCAGCGCGTTGAGCACCGAACGCTCGGCGCGGTTGGTGTCGAACAGCCACCAGGCGAACAGGCCGAAGATCAGCGAGGCCGCGATGAAGGGCCAGGCGACGAACGCCGGTTGCCGCGTCAGTATCACGGCGCCGACCACGGCGATGATCGAGGCCGCCGCTGGGATTGCGAACCACCAGGCCGAGCCGCGTGCCAGCCAGGAGCGCGACAGCACGTTCCGCTCCAGCGCGCCGGCGGTGAGGATCGCGATCGCCGGATAGAGCGGCAGCACGTAATGCGGCAGTTTTGTCAGCACCGCCTCGAACACGATCCAGGACGGGATCAGCCAGGCCAGCAGAAATTGCGCGCCGGGTTCGCGCCGCGCCCGCCACACCGCAGGCGCCGCCATCGCTGCCAGCGGCGCGCCCGGCCAGAAGGTGATCCAGAACAGCGCCAGGTACAGTCCGGGCGGTGCACCATGGGATTCCTGTGCGCTGAGTTTGCTCAGCATGTCGCCACCGACGGAGTCGGCGAAGAAGGCATCGCCCGCGCGCCAGAAGATCGCGACGAACCATGGCAGCACCAGCACCAGCATCCACATCAGGCCCCAGACGGGACGCAAGCGCCACAGCCATGAGGAATCGCGGTCCTGGATCGCGAGCGCGATGATGGTCAGTCCTGCAAACATCAGGATCAGCGGGCCCTTGATCAGGATGCCCACCGCGAGCGCGGTCCAGAAGATTGCGGGCCAGCTCCACGGCGGACGCGTCTCGTGCTCGGCGCGCTGCCACGACAAATAGGCCCGCGCCATCGCTCCCATTGCGGCGACCACGCAGAACAACAGCACGGCGTCGGTCTTGGCCAGACGCGCCTCGACACCGAGCAGCACCGAGGCGGACATCAGCAGCGCGGCAAGGGCCGCCGCGCGCCGGGTGACGAAGCCGAGCGCCGCCCAATAGGTCATCAGCACTGCGCCGATCGCGCCGAACAGGGAGGGAAGCCGATAGACCCAGATCCGCAACTCGGCCTTCGGCAGTTTCAGCGCCGTCGCGACTTCAACAGCCGCGGATTGCAACCAGTAGATGCCGACCGGCTTCTTGTAGCGCACGTCCTCCTGGAAGCGAATGTCGACATAGTCGCCGCTCTCGACCATCTGCTTGGTGGCCTGCGCAAAGCGCGCTTCGTCACGGTCGACCGGCGGGATGGTGAAGAAGCCGGGCAGGAACAGCAGCAGCGCGCACAGCACCAGGAAGCTCACGGCACGCGCGTGGCTGGCAGTGACGAAGTCGAGCATCAGCACGAGCCGGCTACCCGGATTCACGGGCGTTTTCGGCTCTCGGGGCGCTCCAAAACGGGGAGTTGGGTAGGTCTCGGCCATTGGTTCCGCTTACGCTGAAACCGCCATCGCCACAACCGCTTAAGGCACGCTCATTGAATTCGAATGACAACTGTGTCCGCGGCGCCCGTAGCGTCGACCACGGTCAGCCGTGCAAAGCCCGGCCCGGGTGGATCGATCAGGCGCTGGCGCCGTCCGTCGATCTCGCCGAGTGCCGTCCCGTTGACCATGACGGTCATCGGCAACACCCCACCGGCGACCTTGACGGGCATCGCGGCCACCTCGGCTCCGCCCGAACGATCGACATCGATCCGGGAGCCGTTAAGCGGGAACTGTATGTGGAGCGCCTGCTCGCCGCCAGTCCGGACGAGTTCCCCGAGGGGACGGAACCGCCTCAGCGGCAACGGCAACTTCGCGTTGTTGGCCACCAGGGTTCCCTTGGGCGGCTTCGGCAACGGGACCAGCGTCTTCCCGGTCCGTGCAAACGCGTCGAACAGGATGGGCGCCGCGGCGATGCGACCGATCAGACCGGGAACCGGCGCGCCATCGGGCCGGCCGACCCAGACGCCGATCGTCATCCGGCCGTCGAACCCGACCGACCAGGCGTCGCGATAGCCGTAGGAGGTACCGGTCTTGAAGGCGATGCGGTTACGGGCCGCGTTCTCCGGCGGCGGAGTTCCCAGGAGCACGTTGCCGACCTGCCAGGCTGCGACAGGATCCAGCAGCCGGAGCGGCTCGCGATCATCCTTGTCGGCCATGACCTCGCGTAACGGCCTGGTGGTGCCGAGCCGGGCGAAGCCCGTATAGAGCTGCGCAAGGTCCTGCAGTGTCACCCCGACGCCGCCAAGGCCCATCGCAAGCCCCGGTGCCTCATCCTTGGGCAGCACGAGATTGCCGCCGGCCTGCCGCAGCCGCGAGGCCAGCCGGCTCGAGCCGACGCGGTCGAGCAGCACGATGGCCGGCACGTTCAGCGAGAGTTGCAGCGCCTTCTTCACCGGCACCGTGCCCTGGAACGTCATGTCAAAATTTTCCGGCGCGTAGGAGCCGAAGCGGACCGGGCGGTCGTCGATCAGACTGTCAGGGTGAACAAAGCCGTCCTCGAAGGCGAGGCCATAGATGAACGGTTTCAGCGTCGAGCCCGGCGAGCGGAGGGCGCGGGTCATGTCGACCTGACCTGCCCGGCTGTCGTCGAAATAATCGGCCGAGCCGACGCGGGCGAGTACGTCGCCGCTCTCATTGTCGATCACGATGATGCCGACCGAGATGTTCGGCCCCAGCGCTGTGGCGCGGTCGCGCGCCAAGGGCTCCAGCACCTTCTGGAGATTGGAATCCAGCGTCAGCTTGATGACAGGCGCGTCCTTGACCGTGGCCAGCGCGCTGTCGGAGGCGTGCGGCGCCAGGATAGGCATCGGCTTGCGCAGCTTGGGCACCGGCACGGCTTTCGCCTGCGCTGCATCGTCGACGCCGACCACATGCTCCTCGACCATCCGGTCGAGCACGCGATCGCGCGCCTTGCGGGCGGCATCAGGATAGCGGTCGAGCCTGCGTGTCTCCGGCGATTGCGGCAGCGCGACCAGCAGCGCTGCTTCCGCAAGCGACAGCCGCTTCGGCTCCTTGCCGAGATAGGCGATGGAGGCGGCGCGGATGCCTTCGAGATTGCCGCCGTAGGGCGCGAGCGCAAGATAGAGGTTGAGGATCTCGTCCTTGCTCAGCGCCCGCTCGAGCTCGATCGCGCGGACGATTTGATGCAGTTTGGCGTAGAGCGAGCGCTGCCGCCGCGGCTCCATCAGCCGTGCGAGCTGCATGGAGATGGTCGAACCGCCCGACACGATGTGGCCGCGTGTCGAGAGCTGCAGCGCTGCGCGGCCCAGCGCCAGCGGATCGATGCCGTCATGGGCGTAGAAGCGCTGGTCCTCGTAGGCGAACAGCAGCTTCAGGTAGGTTGGATCGACATTTGCCTTGGCGTCGACCGGCAGCCGCCAGCGCCCGTCCGCCATGGCGTAGGCGCGCAGCAGTTTTCCATTGCGGTCGACCACCGAGGTCGAGACCCGGCGCGCCTGGTCGAGCGGCAGCGGGCCGAGTGAATAGACCCATCCGACGAAGCCGATGACGACGAGGATGACCGCGAGCGCGAAGATTGAGAGAAGGCGATGCCCCCCGCCCCTCGCTCCGTCATGGCCGGGCCTGTCCCGGCCATCCACGTTCTTGCCCCCAGCACCAAAGTCCGTGGATGCCCGGGACATCTGCGCGAAGACGCGCTTCGCGCTTTTGCCCGGGCATGGCGACGGAGATTGCGGCTCGTTCGGGACGCCAGTCATCCAATCACTCACTTCGCTGCCCGCACCTCGACATTGCCCGTGCCAGTGCGACCATAGCGCGAGGGATTGTACATGTCCTCGACATAGGCCTGCGGCAGCACGTATTTGCCGGGCGAGACGACGCGCACGACATAGGCGACGGTGAAGATCGCCTTGGAGTCCGAGGCCCGGTCCACGGCCGCCGTGAAGCGGTCATCGCGGAACTCGGTATCCTTGGGCTCCGCGCCGTCCTCGATCCAGTCCAGCGTGCCGCTGTCGCCCGACGACACCAGCTTCGGGTTGTCGATCTCCAGACCCGCCGGCAGATAATCGGACACCATGATGTGGCCGAATTCCGGCTTCGCCTCGGTGATCTTCAACACCACGGCGTAGCGATCGTTCTGCTTGACCTTGCTGATATCGGCCGGCTTGCCGTCGAGCGTGAAATAATTCCGCTCGATCTTGAAGCCGTTCGACGCAGCCGGCTCCGGCGTGACCGGCGAGCCGGACACCGAGACCACCGCCTGCACCGGCGCATCGCCGGTGTTGGTGATCTTCAGCGGCTTGCCGCTGAGCGTATCCGCCTTGTAGCTGCGATAGACCGCAGTCTTGATCGCCTGGCCGTCGACCTCGATCGAGAGGTTCTCCTTGGCGAGCGCCCGCGCCGCCAGCACCAACCACGCATTCTCCTGCGTGGAGGTGTGCGGCGTGAGCCCGCGCGCGGTCTCGACCCGTGCCACGGCTTGCGTCAGCGTCGCCTTGGGCGCGTTGCCTTCGCTCGCGAGCGAGACGAGTGCTGCGGCGTCGCGAAGCTGCGAGCCGTAGTCAGTGCGGCCGAACTCCAGCACCGGCTTTGGCGCGAGGCTGTCGAGCGCTGCGCCATAGACCCGTTCCGCGCGGTTGCGGTCCCCCACCAGAGCGAGCGCCGCCGCGAGCTGAGACTTGGCGATCGGCGTCGCCAGGTTGTTCAGTTTGGTATCGGCGAGATAGCGGAGATCACCGATCGGCGCGGCGCCGTTGCGGGCGAGGACGTAGAGGCCGTAGGCGAGATCGCGACCGCCGTCCTTCTCCGGCTCATTGCCGTTGACGACGGAGTTTCTGATACGGTCGAGCGCGTTCTTGAACAGAATGTCCGGCACCACAAAGCCCTTTTCGCGGGCACGGGTGAGGAAGTCCGTCACGTAAGCATCGAGCCAGGCATCGTCGCCGCCGGCCGACCACAGGCCGAACGAGCCGTTGGAGCCCTGACGGGCCAGAAGTCGCTCGATGGCATCGCGGATGCGCTGGTCAACCCCGGTGTCCATGGCGAGATGCGCCCCGGCCGCGAGATCGTTGACATAGAGCAGCGGCATGGCGCGGCTCGTGATCTGTTCCGAGCAGCCATAGGGATAGCGGTCGAGCGCCTTCAGGATGGTCGCCGCATCGAGCGCGGTGGACAGGCTGGCCGAAACCGAGACGCTGCCGGTACCGGGCACGAGATCGGAGAACATGTCCGAGGTCAGCGTCAGGCTTTCGCCCTTTGCCAGCGTCCGGATCGAGCGGCGCGCCAGCACCTGCGTCGCCGCCTTGACGTCGAGCGCGTAATGGCGCGCGAGTGTCAGACCATTCGGTCCCTTGATATCGACGTCGAGCGTGGCTTGTCCTGCCGCGGTCGCGTCGATCGCGAGCGCGAACGAATTGCGTTGCTTAGCGGCGAGCTTCACCGTGATGGCGGGATTGCCTGACATCTTCACCGGCCCGCTTGTCTTCACGTTGATGACGTAGTCGCCGGCCTGGCCCTCGACATTGTCGAGTTCGAGATTGACCGTGCCATGGTCGCCATTGAGCAGGAAGCGCGGCAGGGTCGTGGTCAGCACAACGGGATCGCGGATCACGACGTCGGTATTGGCACGGCCGAGTTTGGTGGCCGTCCACGCCACTGCCATCACGCGGGCCGTTCCAGCGAACTCCGGAATGTCGAAGCTGACTTCCGCCGTGCCGTCAGCCCCTACCGTGACGATGCCGGAATAAAGCGCGAGCGGCTTCTGCGCGGGCGGCGAGCCCTGTAACTCGGCCGCGCCGGCGTCGCCGCCGGATTTGATCTGGCCGCGCGTGCCCGACATGCCGTCAATCAGTTGCCCATAGAGATCGCGGATCTCTGCGCTCAACTGGCGCTGGCCGAGATAATAATCATCCGGCGCCGGCGGCTTGTAATTGGTGAGATTGAGAATGCCGACATCGACCGCGGCGACGACGATTTTGGCGTCCTCGCCGGGATTGAGCCCGTCCAGCTTGACCGGGATCTTCAGCATCGAGTTCGGCCGGATCAGATCAGGCGGCGTCAGCTTGACCTGGAGTGTGCGGGCCTGCTTGTCGATCCCGAACCACTTCAGGCCGATGGCGCGGCCCGGCATGCGCTGCGCGGCCGCATCGAGCGGGCGACGGAGCGTCGCCACCACATACGCGCCGGTGCCCCAGTCCTTGCCGACTGGGAGCTTCACCTGCGCGGTCCCTTCCTTGACGTCGATGGTCTGCGTCGTCAGCAGGCGGTCGCCGACCACGTTGACGGTCAGCTTGCCGGCGGTGCGGACATTGACCGACACAGTCATGGTGTCGCTGGAGGAGTATTGCGGCTTGTCGATCGAGGTTTCCAGGAGATCCGGGGTGTCGGCGCTGCCATCGGAATACCAACCGACGTCGAACTGCACCGAGGTCACCGGGCCGTCTGCGTCGTTCGACTTCACATCCAGCCGGTAACGGCCGGGGCGCGGCGCCAGCGAGATGCGGGACGGCTTGTCGGCGGCGATGGTGACATCACCGTCGGCGACACGCGAGGTCGACTTGACCGGCTCGTACTCCCAGTAATTGTTCTGGCGATACCATTGGTAGCGCGACTCCATCTTCAGGAGTTCGTAGCGCAGGCCGTCCCGGGCCAGGGTCTTGCCCTCGGGCGACACGAACACGATTTCGAACTCGGCCTTGTCGCCTTCCGCGACGTTCTTGTCGCCGAACAGCGGCTTGATGCCAATCAACGCGGTCGCAGGCGCGACCGGCAGGACCAGCTTACGCTCGACGGCACGTCCGCCGGTCTCGACCATGCGGACGAAGATCTGCGCTTCCTGCGGACGCGTCGAGGCCGGCTGCTTGTCGAGCGTCACCGGGAAGGTCGCCACGCCGTTCGCGTCGGCTTCAGGCAGGTTCTCGAGCGGCGTGCGTTCGTTCGAGGTGGTCTGCTCGTCGTCGACGCCGAACTGGTAGCCTGCAAAGCCCGGACGTTCGCTCGCCGGCGCAATCAGCATGTCGCCTTCGAGGCTGAGGCCCGAGGCCGGCGCGCCGTAGAGGAAATGACCGTCCGCCTTAAGCTCCACAGGAGCGTTAGCTTTGATCACCTTGTCCTTGGCGGACAAATCGAATTCGATCCTGTCAGGGACGTAATCCTCGACCATGAACGTGGTTTCACCGACGGAAGTCCCCTTCGGATCGGTGAAGGCGCGTACCCGCCACGTCCCTGTCGGAACGGCCGAGTTGAGCGGCACGGCGAGCGTGCGGCCGCCGGCGCCCTGGTCGGACAATACGGCGCGGCGGAATTCCACGCCGTCCGGGCGCTCGATCACCAGCGTCAGCGGCCCGCCGTTGACGGCGTTGCCCTGCCCGTCGCGGAGCAGCGCGGTGAGGTAGACAGTCTCGCTGGAGCGATAGACGCCGCGCTCGGCGTAGACGAAGGCATCGGCGCCAGCAGGCACTGCACGGCCCGCGACGCCACGGTCGCTGAGGTCGAAGGCCGACGTCTTCAGGCTGAGGAAGGCGTAGTCGGCCTTCTCGCCGTTGACCGTCAGCATGGCCGGCGACAGGCCGCCCTCACCGCGCGCGAGCCCCGCCTCGAACAGCACATGGCCGGCGTCGTCGGTCTTGCGCGTCGCCAAAATCTCGTTGTTGCGGGCGACCAGCCGCACCTCGGCTTTGCCGACCGGATCGGTGGAGGCCAGCGAATTGACGAAGACATGAATGCCGTCATTGCCGGAATAGGCGGCGACGCCGAGATCGGAGACGATGAACCATTGGGTGGCGAGCTGGTAATCATCGTCGCTGCCGGGGCCTTTGGCCGCCGCCGTCATCACGTAGACGCCGGGCTGGAGCTCGCCCAGCGCCTGGTCGACCGGAAAAGCGGTGATGACGTCCTGGTTCAGGTTCATTGCGGTCGCGAGCTCGCCGGACCAGACCTTCACGCCGCGCTCGTCGCCGAGATCAGAGAGTTGATACTTCGACAGCGTCTTCTGGAAGTCGCTGTCGACCACCGTATTGATCAGGTTGCGATCGCCGATCCTGTAAACGTTGATGTTCACCGCCGGCGTATTGACGCTGACCACGGGAATGCCACGCTGCCCGGTACGCGGCAGCACATAGGCGCGGCTGGTGAAGCGCACGAACGGCTTGCGATCGCGCACATAGATGTTGAACTCGGCCGATTTGGGCAGGCCTTCCTTCACGGTCGACGGCAGGCCGGCGCGCAGATTGACGTTGTAGCGTTCGCCGTGCTTCAGCCCGTCGACGCAGAGCTGCTTGCCCTCGGCCGACAGCGCCGGCTTGTCCTGGCCCGCCAGCGCCAGGTAGGGCGCGAAATCGGTCCGCTTGGCGAGTTCCTCGGAGAACTGGAAGCAGGCGCGCGGGCTCGCCGAATCCGAGTCCACGGTATAATCGAGCAGCCGGAAACCATGCTCGTCACGCAGCTTCTCGTAGGCGCCGCGGACGTCGGCGACCTCGCGCATGTCGAGCGACAGCCGCAGCGAATCCAGTGCCGGCCGCCACAGCTTGCGCTCCGATAGCGACTTGCCGAGCACGGCAAGCGCATCCGCCTCTTCGCCCGCATTGCCGGCGCGCATGTAGGCGATGTAGGCGGCGGTCGAGGCGCGTTCCAGCAGGAAGGTCTGCTCGCTCGAGCTCTTCGGCGTAATCTGGAAGACGACCTTGGCGAGACGCAGCCAGTTGCCGGCATCCTCCGGCGTGGTGGCGGCGATCTGGCCGAGGATCGAGAGCCCGGTGCGGTAGTCGTTGCGCCTGAAGGCGGCGTCGGCGTCCGTCTTCAGCGTCGCATTGGTCTTGGCGACGGGCCCCGCCTCGCTCTTGATCTGCGCCTCCAGCTTGATCGCGGAATCGGCAAGATCGTCGCGCTTGAACGCCTTGTCGGCGGCGTGCGCCGCACTCAAGCCAAACGCCAGCATGGCGCAGAACGTGACGGCGCGGACCAACCCGATCATGAAGGGACTCCCGGAAATCGCGGACGAACGCCGCGGCGGCGCTAAACTGCGCGGAAAGGGTGACAGACTCAAGGCGATGGAACCAAAGGTGCAAAACGTCGCATTCGCCATGGCAAGGCACGCCCAGAGGAGACCGATCGCGCTATCGCCGCGCACGCCGTCCTGTGGCGCAGCCAATACCGGACCAGTCGACCGGCGACCGTGTCCCGGAAGCTAGCCAGCGTTGCCGGCGACGTGATCCGTCGTCCAGTCCGCTGCCGCTCAACCCGGCACCCTGACACTCCACCGTTCCGCTTTGTCGCGGCACGGAGGAAAACGGTTCGGTTCAGACTTGGCGAAAGACCAGATTTTTCATATTGGCATGCTATACGAACGGCCCGCCCCCAGCCCGGGGCGGCCCAGACGGTCCCGTAGCTCAACTGGATAGAGCATCAGATTTCTACTCTGAGGGTTGCAGGTTCGATTCCTGCCGGGATCGCCAAGCCGCGGTCTTATCGAGCGAACGCCAGCGTTCATCTTGGCACGCCAACCGTCGCCCCCGCAAATCCATGGTGTTTCACGAACGCGTGGGTCGGCTTGCTCCGGTCTTTGAACAGAGGGGATGCGTCCTATTTATGCGCGGCGGGTGAGGTTTGCCCCAGAAGGAATCTGAATGCCGCGTGCCGAATTGATGAGAATGGGAATCGCCTTTGTGGTGGCGATCGTTGCGATGTCGTTTCTGGCGCTCGATGCTGTGGTCGACGTCAACGCAACCGCGATCATGAAGCGCATCGAGACGGCGCGCGCGTCCATCGTGGATGTCGTAATGGCTCAGCCCCAACCCGCCTTCGCCGTTCAGGCCTGGACGCGTCACAACCAAGAGGGACCGGTCTTGGAGCATTGCTTGGCGATTGAGTGATTCAAGTATGTCAGCAAGTCATCCTGCTATCCTTACAACTCGGCCGGATTTTCGCTTGTTCACGATCTGACTCTACTTCGTTCGCGGCGTGCGAATCGCAGTCGGGAAAATCCACGCGGCCCACGTCTCAACGCGGCGTTTCATCCAGCGAGTCCGTCCACACATTCGGCAATGCAAGCCTGGTCCAATCCGGCGCACATTGTTCGCGGCCGCACGACAGGATGCGCCTCGACATGGGAAGGACGTCACGACCGGCACGTTAGATGCGGCGAAACAGAGTGGTGCCGACCAGCCAGCCCGGTCGGCTTTAAAGGGCCCCCTGCTTGTTCCCCCAAGCACGGGGCTTTCTCATGACTGGCGACAAGCCCGAATTGCGCGGGCCTTGCTCACAGGAGGAGATCAGTCTCTCCGCTCGTCGTCGCGACGATCGCGGGCGAGTTGATGCCAGGCCAGCGCCAGCTCGATGAGGCGTTGCCGGTCCGGGCCATCGGACGCCGCTGCGCGCTTCATCGCTGCCTCAGCCTCATGCTGTGGGTCGTACGTCGTACACATGAGGCCAATTCTAGCCGGCTGATATGAACAAATGCGTGGCAAATTCGCCCGTATGATTGCGGTGGACAAAGTTGCACAGGCGCGCACGTTTCCCTCACGATATTACCGCAACGGATTAGCGCGCGACCGGCATACCAATGGCATCCCGCCGGTTTTTCGTATTTTCCTCAATCGGCAAGAGCCGAGCCCAAAGGGGGCAGCGCTTCAATCCGGCGGATCTGTGAATTGCATCACAGCCGAGTTCCCACGCATTCGCTAAAGATCACTCCACGCGCAACAAGAACGCGGCCCGGGACGGATGGCTGGTCTCCTCATGACACGCAAGGCAGAAGCCACGGCACAGGCCGACACACCATCGCGCAAGAGCGACCTGTTCGGTCTCGCCCTTCTCGCTGCCATCGTCCTGGTGATGACAGCCTGGATCGGCGGCCTGGTCTGGGCCGCGATGGCGTTCCTGACCTGGCTTGTCAGCTAGCGCGCAGAACAAGCGTGGACACAAATGAGACGGGCACCGGGCCCGCCTTATTCGCGTCGGTTCTCGCTCGAGAGCTTCAGTAGCAGGCGCGCGGATCGGCCTGCACGTACTGGCCGTTCGGATAGCGGTAGTAGCAATTGCCCTGGGCAAAATAGTAGCCGGGGCGCGACGCAGCCGTGGCGCCGGCAATGGCGCCGGTCGCGCCCCCGATCACGGCACCTGCGGCCGCACCGGAGGCGTTGCCGGAAAGCAGACCGCCGAGCACGCCGCCAACGATAGCCCCGCCGAGCGCGCTGGCGCCGGGATCCGCGGGCGGCGGTGGGGGCGGCGGCGGTTCATAAGCGACCGGCGGACCGGGCGGAGCATAGGCCACCGGCACATCGTCGATATAGTCCTCGGAGATGTAGGCGGGCGGACCATCCATCCGCTGCGGATAATAATACCAGACGCCGCCAACATCCCACCACCAGCCGGGGCGGCCGTTGTGAACCTCGTGGCGCCAGCGTCCGCCGTTCCAGGCGAGATTGCCGCGGTAGGCGTGTCCGCCCCAGTCGCGCGTCGGCACCGGGCCGCGTGCGAAATTGCGTCCGGGCGGCGGACCTCCCGCACCGTGCGGACCGGGAGCCATATGGGCCTGGCTACCGGGCGGTGGCGCGGGGTGCCCTGCCTGCTGCGGCGGCGGGCCCTTGCGCATGTTCTGGGGCGGCGCACCGGCGCCCTGCCCCGGCGGATGACCGTCGTGCCTTGGGGGACCCGCGTCCTGCGCTTGCGCTGATAACGCCAGCAAGGACATGGCCGAAACCATGGGAATGATGATCTTCATGCGGCTGGACGCACTCATTCGTGCCTACCCCTCAACTTCCAGAAAATTGCCGTGGCTCATGCGCGATAGACGATTCGGGCGCGCTTGGCTGATGCCGGCTGTCATAACTGACCTGCCAAAGCCGGCCATGTCCCGTTACAAATGTTTAAGATCACGGCAATTTTTCGGCTCTGCGGTCCGCCAGATGGAGTCTAGCGCGCCGGCTCGATCACATTGCAATTGCTTCGCCCCGACATCACGCAGTCCTGCATCTTGCTGGCCGCGGTAAGATCGCGGGCGAGCCACAAGCCAATTCCGAGGATGACGGCGGCAATGATGAGCCCGGCTATTGCGCCGCGACGGCTATCGCCGGATTGGGGCTTTGGCGGCGCGCTCGCCTTCTCGGCGGGGTCAGGCTTGTTGGAAGCAGGCTCGTTCATGGGGACCTTGTCGCTCGGCGAGGCCCTTTATCACCTCTGCGACGTCGCGTCACATCTCAGTCGCTGCTCAGCACCCTTGTCGGCCTCACGGCGACCTTGCGCGAGTTCTCGATCACGGAGACCGCCTGCTGTGTGCGTGGAGAGCAGCTCGTCAGGATGAACGCAATCTGGGTGCACTCCCAGGCGGCCCCCAGAACGGTGCTCTCGATGGGTTGCGGACGCGCGGCCAACACCACCGCGCCTGCGACCGCCACTGCGGCAACCGTGATTGCAAGGGCTTTCAGGCTCAGCCGGAAAGAGATCATGCCCGTGCTCCGTCTCGTTGGGGCGGACGCTAGGCGCCGCCGCTGGGTGTCCTTATGAGGGACATCACAATTCGGCAGTTTTTCCGGGCTACGAAGGATCGGCTGGGTAAGCGATTTCGTTGACCTGATCGGCTGCGATTATGGGTGGCTTCGCGGCGCATAGCGATGTACACGCTTCTGCGTCGCGCGGCGCCTGCTTGTGCCCAGCCGACGTACCAACAGACGCTGATGTAGGATTGAAAGCGAGGAAGACAAGGCTCGTCGATGAGTGGATTTAGGGAACCCGGGTTCGCGGACCGGCAGAAGGCGGCACAGGATGCCCGCAAAAATCTTTTGAACAAATTCAAGTCGCAGCCGGGACAGGATGATCCGGCTGTCGCGGCGCGTCGCGCCGAACGTGAAGCGCTCGCCGCCAAGCGGATCGAGGTCAAGGCCGCGCGCGAAGCCGAAAAGGCCGAGCAGAAGCGTGTCGCGGAAGAAGCTGCTGCCACGGAAGCGGCGCGGATCGCCCGCGAAGCGGAGGAAGCGGTTGCCAGGCAGGCTGAACTCGAAGCCGAGCAGAAGGCCAGGCGCGACGCGCGCTATGCCGCCCGCAAGGCCAAGCGCAAGTAGCGTTCGCCAGTCACGTTCAGTTGAATTTGGATTGAGACGTCACGTTCGGGGCGGTCGATGGACCGCCTCGAATTTTGTGTGCGTATCGGCTTTTTGCGGACGCTGCGACGACGACGGAAGATCAGTTCTTCTTCATCATCCCGTCGTCTTTCTTCATGCCGTCCTTCGACATCGTGTCCTTCTTCATGCCGTCGTCCTTGGACATGGTGTCCTTCTTCATGCTGTCCTTGGACATCGTGTCCTTCTTCATCATGCCGTCGTCCTTGCCCATCTTGTCCTGGGCGAAAGCGGCCGGCGACAGCGCGAGGCCAAGCGAGAGAGCGGCAGCCGAGACGCCGAGCACGATGCGGGTGCGAATGGTCATGAGAAATAATCCCTTCGAGATGGTGTTTGTCAGCGACATGTGCCGCTACACAGTCTCGACGGATCGATGCCCGATCTTGTTACGCGATGTCGCAGATTTTTTCGGATGTCGTCGGGTGCGGGCTGCGCGATCATCGCCTGGCGCGCGACGTTAACGATGAGACAGCGACGTCGGGCGTGTGCAGCGCAGCAAGACCAACACTTGCCGCGGCATTCCGTCTCGAACTATCAGATGAGAGAACTCGGGGTCGAAGACCGGCTAGGATGGGCCTCCGGGCCGGTCTGATGACCCGACCAGATCACGTCAAACAAGAACCATCGAAAGAAACCGACCAAGGGGATACTCCATGTTCACGCGTCGTCACCTGCTCGCGACCGCCGTCGCCGCACCCGCCATTCTCCGCTTCGGCATTGGCACCGCGCACGCCGCGACCACGCTGAAGATCTCGCATCAATTCCCCGGCGGCACCATCGACAAGGGCGATTTCCGCGACCGCCTCTGCCGCATGTTCGCAGCCGAAGTTGCCAAGCGCAGCAACGGCGACATCGCCGCCGAGATCTATCCGAACTCCTCGCTGATCAAGACCAACGCGCAATTCTCCGCGATGCGGAAGGGCGCGCTCGACATCTCGCTGTATCCGATGCCCTATGCTGGCGGCGAATTGCCCGAGACCAATATCGGCCTGATGCCGGGCCTCGTCACCACCTACGACCAGGGCATGCGCTGGAAGAAGGAGCCGGTCGGCAAGGCGCTGACCGACTTCCTCGCCGACAAGGGCATCATCCTGTTGAGCTGGGTGTGGCAGGCCGGCGGCGTCGCCAGCCGCTCCAAGCCGATCGTGTCGCCGGAGGATGCCAAGGGCCTGAAGGTGCGCGGCGGCTCGCGCGAGATGGACATGGTGCTCCAGACCGCCGGCGCCTCGGTGCTGTCGGTCCCCTCGAACGAAATCTACGCGGCGATGCAGACCGGCGCATGCGATGCCGGCATCACCTCCTCCACCAGCCTGATCTCGTTCCGTCTGGAAGAAGTGGCGAAGTCGCTGACCTCGGGTGCGGGCGCCTCCTACTGGTTCATGCTCGAGCCGCTGATGATGTCGAAGGCGATCTTCGACAAGCTGCCGAAGAACCAGCAGGACATCCTGGTCGCTGTCGGCCAGGAGCTCGAAGCCTTCGGCCGCAAGGGCGCGCAGGATGACGATGTCGAGGTCGCCAAGGTCTACGAGAAGGCCGGCGCAAAGGTTTCGGCGCTCGATGCCGCAACCGTCGGCAAGTGGCGCGACATCGCCCGCGACACCGCGTGGAAGGATTACGGCGCCAAGACCGCAACCGCCGCGAACCTGCTCAAGCTCGCCTCCGACGTCGCTGCATGAGCCACGGTCCGCTTCCGGATCGTGACGACACGGCGAACGCTGCCGCAAGGACCGGCCTTGCGGCAGTGCTCGATCGCGGCCTCGCCATCCTCAACCGCATCATCGTCGTGTTCGCGGCAGTGGCACTGGTCGCAGCCTGCGCCATCCTGAGCTACAGCGTGCTGAGCCGCGCGCTATTCAAGGCGGCCAATTACTGGCAGGACGAGGCGGCCGTGTTCCTGCTGGTCGGCGCCACCTTCATGACGGCCGCCTACGTGCAGCAGAACCGCGGCCATATCGGCATCGAGGCTTTCGTCGGCCTCTTGTCGCCGCTGGCCAACAAGGTCCGTCTCTGGATCGTCGACGTCGTGACGTTCCTGTTCTGCGTATTCTTCGCCTGGAAATCGTGGACGCTCGCGCACGAAGCCTATGTCGACGGCCAGGTCTCGAACTCGATGTGGTCGCCGCCGCTCGCCATTCCCTATTCCCTGATGGCGCTCGGGATGAGCCTGCTCTGCGTCCAGATCCTGGTGCAGCTGGCGATGCCATTCGCAGGAGCCAAGCGTCCATGAGCGTGTTCGGTATCGGTATCGCTTATGGAGTCGCGACGCTGGTCGTGATGTTTTCGGGCATGCCGATTGCGTTCGCGCTCGGTGCGGTCGCGGTCGCATTCATGGGCATCTACATGCCCTCGGCCTCGCTCGATACGGTGACGCAGAACGTCTACGAGGAGATGGCCTCGATCACGCTGCTGTCGATTCCGCTCTTCATCCTGAAGGGTGCGGCGATCGGCAAGTCGCGCGCCGGCCAGGATCTCTATTCGGCGCTGCATGCCTGGCTGCACCGCGTGCCCGGCGGCCTCGGCGTTGCCAACGTTTTCGCCTGCGCACTGTTCGCGGCGATGGCGGGCTCGAGCCCCGCGACCTGTTCGGCGATCGGCTCGGCCGGCATCCCCGAAATGCGCAAGCGCGGCTATTCCGGCGGCTTCGCGGCCGGCATCATTGCTGCCGGCGGCACGCTCGGCATCCTGTTGCCGCCCTCGATCACCATGATCCTGTTTGCTGTCGCTGCGGAAAAGTCGCTGGGACGGCTGTTCCTCGCCGGCATTGGTCCCGGTCTGCTCCTGGTCTCGTTGTTCGGCGGCTATGCCGTGATCCGTTTCCGCCAGGAATATGCCGCGGCCGAAGCAGCCTACAAGAACGGCGGACCGGAAGCCGCGATCCTGGCGCGCGACGAATATACGCTGGCCGAACGTTTCAGCGTCTTGCCGCGCGTGATCCCCTTCGTGCTGCTGCTCACCGGCGTGATGGCGGCGCTCTATGGCGGCTATGCCACGCCGTCGGAGACGGCAGGGCTCGGCGGCCTGCTGGCTCTGGCGCTGATCGCGGCGATCTACGGGGTGTGGCGGCCGAGCGACCTTGCGCCCATCATGAAATCGACCGTCCGGGAATCGACCATGCTGATGATGATCATCGGCATGTCGCTGCTCTATTCCTACGTCATGAGCTATCTGCATATCTCGCAATCGGCGGCTGAATCCATCGTCGCGATGCATCTGCCGCGCTGGGGGCTGCTGTTTGCGGTCCTCGTCATGGTCGTCGTGCTCGGCTTCTTCCTGCCGCCGGTCTCGATCATTCTGATGACCGCGCCGATCATCCTGCCGCCGCTCCGCGCCGCCAATTTCGACATCATCTGGTTCGGCGTGGTCATGACCATCGTGATGGAGATGGGCCTGATCCATCCACCCGTCGGCCTCAACATCTTCGTCATCCGCAACGTCGCGCCAGACATTTCGCTGAGCGAGGTCATCTGGGGCACGCTGCCCTTCGTGCTCTTGATGATGGGTGCGGTGCTGCTGCTGTGTTTGGTGCCTGATATCTCGACCTGGCTGCCGGATATGATCATGGGGCCGGACGGGAGCAGGTAGAGGCGTAAACAGGCGCCGTAGGGTGGGCTGAGGCGCATAGCGCCGTGCCCACCATCTGTCGATGATCGGATAGATTTTGTGGGCACGCTGCGCTTTGCCCACCCTACGAGAGCTGAGCGCTACGACTTAGCCCGCTTCTTCTTCGCGTTCAGCGCGGACGCCACGCGGCTCACCGGCGGCTTGCCCAGCACGCCGCTCATCGCGTTCGTCGCCGCCAGCAGCTTCTCCATGTCGACGCCTGTCCTCTCGCCCATGCCCTCCAGCATGTAGACGACATCCTCTGTCGCGACGTTCCCTGTCGCGCCGGGTGCATACGGGCAGCCGCCCAACCCACCAGCGGCCGCGTCGATGACGCGGACGCCCTCCTCCAGCCCGGCATAGAGATTGGCCAGCGCCTGGCCATAGGTGTCGTGGAAATGCATCGCCAACCCTGCAGTGGGAATATTCGCCGCCACCGCGCGCAGCATCTCCTTGGCCTTGGCAGGCGTGCCGACACCGATGGTGTCGCCAAGCGAGATCTCGTAGCAGCCGAGCTGCCACAGCGTGCTGGCGAGATCGGCAACCGCCTTCGGCTTGATCTCGCCATCGAAGGGACAGCCGAGCACGCAGGAGATATAGCCGCGCACCTTCACGCCATCGGCCTTGGCGCGTGCCAGCACCGGCTCGAAACGCGCGATCGACTCCGCAACCGTGCAGTTGATGTTGGCGCGCGAGAAGCCCTCGGAAGCGGCTGCAAACACGGAGACGACTTTCGCGCCGGCGGCACGGGCGGCGTCATAGCCTTTCTCGTTCGGCACGAGAACGTGGAATTCGGCACCTTTGACGTGGCTCACGCCGCGCAGCACGGCGTCTGAACTCGCCATCTGCGGGATCGCCTTGGGCGAGACGAAGGCGCCGACCTCGACCGTCTCGAGCCCCGCCGCCACCAGCGCCTCGATGAAGGCGATACGGGCCTCGACACTGACCGGAGTCTTCTCGTTCTGGAGGCCGTCGCGCGGCCCCATTTCGATGATGCGGACGGGATCGCTCATGTCACTCCCCCGAAGGCTCGACCACAGCGAGCTCGATGCCTTCCTGGACGATGTCACCGACCTTGCACTTGATGGACTTCAGCACGCCGGCATAGGGCGCGCGCAGCGTCTGCTCCATCTTCATCACTTCGAGCGTGAGGATCGGCGCGCCCTTCTCGAGCTGGGCGCCCTCCTCGGCCAGCACGGCGACGACCGTGCCCGGCAAGGGGGCTGCGATCTTGTCCGCACCGGTCTGCTCCTCGGTCTCGCCCCCGAACGGATCGACCCAGTGCAGGTCAAAGCGGCCGTTGCGCGTGCGCAGGTACAGCTCGTGGCCGTCGATCACGGCGGCCACCGACGATTTGACGCCGTCCAGCGTCAGATCGAAGCCACCCTCCTTTGGCACAAATGTGAACGCCAGTTCGCGCTCGCCGATGACCAGCGTCGACGGTCCACTGCCGTAATTCAGCACGATCTTGTGCTCAGGACCATGGCCGACGCGGAAGGCAAAGTTGCGCTGACGGCGGCCGACCGGCTGCCAGCCGAAGGTCTGCCAGGGTGAACTCACCCCGCCCTGCGCGGCTCGCCGCTCGTCGCTGACGATCGCGGCGACTGCGGCGCAGAGTTCGAGCTCGCCGGGTGCTGCCGCGGTCGACGTCAGCGCCGTCAGTTCGCGTTCGATGAATCCCGTGTCGATTGCATTCGCTCGTACCTTCGGATGCGTGATCAGCGCCGACAGGAACGGAATATTGGTGACGATGCCGCGGACGTCGGACTCTTCCAGCCCGCGATTCAATCGGTCAATCGCAACGTCGCGCGTCGGCGCCCAGGCGATCATCTTGGCGAGCATCGCATCGTAATACGGCGAGACCGTATCGCCCTCGCGGTAGCCGGCGTCGATGCGCAGGCCGCCGGCCTCGGCCGGCAGCCGCCAGGTCGAAATCTTGCCGACCGACGGCATGAAATTCTTGGTTGGATTTTCTGCATAGACGCGCGCCTCGACGGCGTGGCCGTTGAGCTTGATCTCGTCCTGCTGCATCGGCAGCGCCTCGCCGAAGGCAACTCGCAATTGCCACTCGACGAGATCGATTCCTGTGATCAATTCGGTCACGGGATGCTCGACCTGGAGGCGTGTGTTCATCTCGATGAAGAACACGTCCTTGCCGTCGGAAACGAACTCGATGGTGCCGGCACCGACATAGTTGACCGCGCCCGCCGCCTTTCGCGCGGCGGCACAGACCGTGTCGCGCTGAGCAGCGTTGAGCGTCGGCGACGGCGCCTCCTCAATCACCTTCTGGTGCCGGCGCTGCAGGGTGCATTCGCGCTCGAACAGCGACAGCAGATTGCCGTGGCTGTCGCCGATGATCTGCACCTCGATATGCCGGGGATTGTCGACATATTTCTCGATCAGCATGCGGTCGTCGCCGAACGCGGCTTTTGCCTCGCGTTTGGCGCTGACGATCGCGGGCGCAAGCTCGGCCGCCGAACGTACGATGCGCATGCCGCGGCCGCCGCCACCGGCCGAGGCCTTCACCAGGATCGGAAAGCCGATCTTGTCCGCGGCCTTCGCCAGCGTCGCATCGTCCTGGGCCTCGCCGTGATAGCCGGGCACCAGCGGCACGCCGGCCTTCTCCATCAACGCCTTGGAGCCGGACTTCGAGCCCATCGCCGTCATCATCCCGGCGGTCGGGCCGACGAAGACGAGACCGGCGTCGTAGCAGGCTTGCGCGAATTCGGCATTCTCCGACAGGAAGCCGTAGCCGGGATGCACGGCCTCGGCGCCGGTCTTCTTCGCAGCCTCGATCAGCCGCTCGACATTGAGATAGCTGTCGCGGGCGCGCGCGGGCCCGAGCAGCACGGCCTCGTCGGCGAGCGCGACATGCATCGCGTCGCGGTCGGCCTCGGAATAGACCGCGACCGTGCGCAGTCCCATGGTGCGGGCTGTGCGGATGACGCGGCAGGCGATCTCGCCGCGGTTGGCGATCAGGAGCGTACGAAATCGGCGGTAAAGCTTTGAGCGGTCCATCGCATCACATCCTGAACAGGCCGAATTTCGTCGGCTCGATCGGCGCATTCGACGCCGCCGAAAGGCCAAGGCCGAGCACGAGCCGCGTGTCCGCGGGGTCAATCACGCCGTCGTCCCACAGACGCGCCGTCGCGTAATACGGATGCCCCTGGCTCTCATATTGCGCGCGGATGGGCTCGCGGAATTTATCTTCCGCTTCCTTCGACCAGCTATCGCCCTTGGCCTCGATATTGTCGCGGCGAACCTGGCTCAGCACCATCGAGGCCTGCTCGCCGCCCATCACCGAGATGCGCGCGTTCGGCCACATCCACAGGAAGCGCGGTGAGTAGGCGCGGCCGCACATGCCGTAATTGCCAGCACCATAGGAGCCGCCGATCACGACAGTGAATTTCGGCACCGAGGCGGTCGCAACCGCCGTCACGAGCTTCGCGCCGTCGCGCGCGATGCCGCCGGCCTCATATTTCTTGCCGACCATGAAGCCGGTGATGTTCTGCAGAAATACCAGGGGAATGCCGCGCTGGCAGCACAGTTCGATGAAATGCGCGCCCTTCAGCGAGCTCTCGCTGAAGAGAATGCCGTTGTTGGCGATGATGCCGACCGGATAGCCCCAGATATGGGCGAAGCCGCACACCAGCGTGGTGCCATAGAGCTTCTTGAACTCATCGAATTCGGACCCATCAACCACGCGGGCGATGATATCGCGCACGTCGAACGGCTTTCTGCCATCGACCGGCACCACGCCGTAAATCTCCTCCGCCGCGAACAGAGGATCGCGCGGCGGATGCATGTTGAGGTTCGGCCGCGCCGACGGCTTCAGCGTGCCGACGATGCGCCGGGCAATGCCGATCGCATGCGCATCGTTCTGGGCGTAATGATCGGTCACGCCCGATTGACGCGAATGCACATCGGCGCCGCCGAGTTCCTCCGCGCTAACGACCTCGCCGGTCGCGGCCTTCACCAGCGGCGGGCCGCCGAGGAAGATGGTGCCCTGGTTGCGCACGATGATGCTCTCGTCCGACATCGCCGGAACATAGGCGCCGCCGGCGGTGCAGGAGCCCATCACGACCGCGATCTGCGGAATGCCTTGTGAGGACATCTGCGCCTGGTTGTAGAAGATGCGCCCGAAATGCCGTTCGTCCGGGAAGATCTCGTCCTGCAGCGGCAGGAACGCGCCGCCGGAATCGACCATGTAGACGCAGGGCAGATTGTTCTGCCGCGCGATGTCCTGCGCGCGCAGATGCTTCTTCACGGTCATCGGATAATACGTGCCGCCTTTGATCGTGGCGTCGTTGGCAACGATGACGCATTCGCGGCCCGAGATGCGTCCCACGCCGGTGACGACGCTCGCCGAATGGACGTCGCCGCCATAAAGCCCGTGAGCTGCGAGTGGCGACAGCTCCAGGAACGAGGTGCCGGGATCAACGAGGAGATCGACGCGCTCGCGCGCCAGCATCTTGCCGCGAGAGGTGTGGCGGTTGCGCGAGGCCTCCCCGCCGCCGCCGGCGACTTGGGCGAGCTTCTCGCGCAGATCGGCGACGAGCGCGCGCATGGAGTCGGAGTTGCGCGCAAAATCCTGGGAGGATGGATCGATGCTGGAATGGAGCGGCATGGGGTCCCGCGTTTCTGATGACGTGGTTGAAGGTTTAAGCGGTTTCGGACATCAGCTCGCGGCCAATCAGCATGCGGCGAACCTCCGAGGTGCCCGCGCCGATCTCGTAGAGCTTGGCATCGCGCCAGAGACGACCGACCGGAAACTCGGAGGTATAGCCGACGCCGCCGAGCGCCTGGATCGCCTCGCCCGCCATCCATGTCGCCTTCTCCGCGGAATAGAGGATCGCGGCGGCGGAATCCTTGCGCAGTGTGCGCGCGTGATCGGCGCGGTCGCAGGCCTTTCCCACCGCATAGACATAGGCGCGCGTGGCCTGCCAGGTCGAATACATGTCGGCGAGCTTGCCTTGCATCAGCTGGAAGTCGCCGATCGGCTGGCCGAACTGCTTGCGCTCGTGCATGTACGGCACCACCGCATCCATGCAGGCAGCCATGATGCCGAGCGGGCCGCCGGAGAGCACGGCGCGCTCGTAGTCGAGGCCGGACATCAGGACCTTGGTGCCCTCGCCCACCTTGCCCAGCACATTCTCCTCCGGCACCTCGCAATCGTCGAAGAACAGCGGATAGGTGTTGGAGCCGCGCATGCCGAGCTTGTCGAGATGCTGCCCGTGGGTGAAGCCCTTGAAGCCTTTCTCGATCAGGAAGGCGGTCATGCCGCGCGGTCCGGCTTCGGGATCGGTCTTGGCGTAGACCACCAGCACGTCGGCATCGCCGCCATTCGTGATCCACATCTTGGAGCCGTTGAGCACATAGCGGTCGCCACGCTTGTCGGCGCGCAGCTTCATCGAGACCACGTCGGAGCCGGCGCCCGGCTCGGACATCGCCAGCGCGCCGACATACTCGCCGGAAATCAACTTGGGCAGATAGCGCGCCCGCTGCGCGTCATTGCCGTTGCGGCGGATCTGATTGACGCAGAGGTTGGAGTGGGCGCCGTAGGAGAGCCCGACCGCGGCCGAGCCGCGCGAAATCTCCTCCATCGCGACGATATGGGCGAGATAACCCATGTTGGAGCCGCCATATTGCTCCGGCGCGGTCATGCCGAGCAGACCGAGGTCGCCAAAGCGCTTCCAGAGGTCGGCCGGGAACAAATTGGCCTTCTCGACCTCGGCAGCGCGCGGGGCGACCTCCGCTTCCACGAAGGCGCGCACGGTGTCGCGCAGCATGCCGATGTCTTCGCCCAGATCGAAGTCGATGCTCGGGATGTTCAAGGCGATTCCTCCAGATTTCTTATCGGCCCCGAACCTACCCCCGCCCGGGCGCCGTGGCGGTCGAAAAGGTTGCATTTTCCGCCAAGTTTGGCGAGGATTTTCCAAAGGACGTCCGATGCCCTTCCAGGCCGCAACCGCCACACCCCGCCGCGCCATGACCCCTGCCGCCTTCGTCCGTGGCGTGGTCGCGGCCTATCGCCGCTACGGGCGGGATCCGGCCGAGGCGCTGAGCAAGGGGCAGGTCCTGCCCGACCTGATCGGATCGGCCGACGGCCGGGTCACGGCGGCGCAGTTCGAGGCGCTGGCAGGCCATGCCATGCGCGAGCTCGACGACGAGGCCCTCGGCTGGTTCTCGCGGAAGCTGCCCTGGGGCACCTATGGCATGCTGTGCCGCGCCTCCATCACGGCCCCCACGCTCGAGGTCGCTTTGAAGCGCTGGTGCCGGCATCATCGCCTGCTGACGGAAGACGTGCTGTTCGAACTTGTGGTCAGCGGCGAGATCGCGACCATCTCCCTGCGCGAGCAACGCGATCTCGGAGCCTTGCGCGAATTCTGCCTCGTCACCCTGCTCCGCTATGTGCTCGGCTTCTCGTGTTGGGCGGTGGACTCCGCAATTGCGCTACGCGCGGCGGAATTCCCGTATCCCGAGCCCGCGCACGTGTCCGTCTATCCGACCATCTTCTGCAAGCACGTCCGCTTCGATGCGAACGGTGCCCGCATCGTCTTCGACAAGCATTATCTCTCGCTGCCGCTGACCCGCAGCGCGGCCGATCTCGACAGCATGCTAAAAGGCGCGCTACGCCTGACCGTGCTGCCCTATCGCCGCGACCGCCTTTTGGTCGAGCGCGTCAGGCGCGTGCTGCGCGCGGCGCGCGGCCGCATTCTGGGTGCGGAGGATGTCGCCGGCGAACTCGCCCTCTCCACCCGCACCATGCACCGGCGGCTGCGCGAGGAAGCCACCTCTCTGCGCGACCTCAAGGAGGAAGCCAAGCTCGAGCTCGCCAAGCAGGAGCTGATGCGCGGCCGCACCCCGATCAAGCGAATCGCGGAGATCGCAGGCTTCCGCAACGAAAAGAGCTTTTCCCGCGCTTTCCGGACCTGGACCGGCGCCAGCCCGCGCGAGTTTCGCTGCCGGTATCGCTGAGGGCGCACTGAGCCGATGCGGCGCTTATCCCGCCGGTGCCGCAGCCACGATCTCCTGCACCGGCAGCGGCACGTCCTTGGCGACACCGAGCACAGGAAAGCTGCGGACGTTCTTCACGTTGGGCATGGCGGCGAAATGCAGGAGCTGCTGGCGCATGCTCTCGACGCTCGGCGCCACGCATTTGAGCAGATAATCGGTGTCCCCCGAAATCCGCCAGCATTGCTGGATCCGCGGGATCGCTGATATCGAGCCCTCGAACGCCTCGAGCACCGGCTGGGCCTGGCTGCCGAGCTGGATCGAGACGAACGACACCACCTCGTAACCGAGCAGCCGCTCGTCGATGACGGCGCGCACGGCGCGGATCACGCCGCGGCTGAACAGCGATTTGAGCCGCCGCAGGCAGTTCGGGGCGGACACGCCGACGCGTAGCGCCAGCTCGTTGTTGCGAACGCGCCCATCCTGCTGGAGCTCGGAGAGTATCTTCAGATCGACGCCGTCGAGCTGGTCACGCCCGGCCATCCCCCACCTCGTCATGGTCGTGTCATGCGAGGCAGCGAAGCACGCTGTAGACGGAGTGCCAAGGGCTCTCCGGAGGGACGGCCGAAGGGTGGGCCCTCAGTGCGTCCAGGGCTCGCCGCGGCGGAAGGAGAAGTTGTCGGCGTAGGCGACCTGGCGGTGCAGCGATTCCTGGGGCTCGATCACCTGGTAGGCGATACCCTTGCGCTCGCAATAGGCGACCGCCTCGTCCTTGGTTTGGAAGCGCAGCGTGATCTGCTGCTTCATGTCGCCGGACGAGGTCCAGCCCATCAGCGGCTCGACCGCACGCGGCTGCTCCGGCTCGTAATCGAGCTGCCATTCCTTGGTCTTGGACCGGCCGGATTGCATCGCGTTCTTGGCGGGCTTGAAAATGCGTGCGGTCATTGGTGGTCCGGCCTCTTGGTCTATTCGTTCGATTTTAATGCGTCACGGTAGCGATTGGTGGAAACCGCGGGCATAGTATAGAGACACCTTTCGGGAACTGATCGGTGATTCCGGCTCGTCCGGGTCTCTCGCCGATGGGTATAGTCATTATGCTGCACTGTGACAATTGCGTCCCCGCCTGCCGCCCGGGAATACCGCCCGGCGGCTCCTCCTCGCCGTATCCGTCCCCTTCGAGAGCTTCCGTCGCATGGCCTTCCTGAACATCAACGCCACGCTCCCCGAAAAGGGCCGTGACCTCAGGCTCGACCTGTTTCGCGGCATCGCCAACTGGGCGATCTTCCTCGATCACATCCCCGACAACGTCGTCAACTGGATCACGACGCGCAACTACGGCTTTTCCGACGCGGCCGACCTGTTCGTCTTCATCTCCGGCTACACCGCATCCTTCGTCTATGCGCGGATGATGCTGGAGCGCGGCTTCATCGTCGGCGCCACGCGCCTGACCAAGCGGGTCTGGCAGCTTTACGTCGCCCACATCATCCTGTTCGTGATCTACATCGCCTCGATCAGCTATCTGGCGCTGCGCTTCGGCGATTCCGAGATGATCAACGAATTCAACGTCGCCGGCCTCGTCGACAACGCCACCGAGACGCTGCGCCAGGGCCTGTTCCTGCGCTTCAAGCCGCTCAATCTCGACGTGTTGCCGCTCTACATCGTGCTGATGGGCCTGTTTCCGCCGGTGCTGTGGTTCATGCTGCGCAAGCCTGACCTGACGATGATACTGTCGATCATCCTGTGGCTGACCGCGCGGCACTTCAGCCTGAACCTGAACGCCTATCCGGCCGGCCAGTGGTACTTCAACCCCTATTGCTGGCAGGTGCTGTTCGTGTTCGGCGCCTGGTGTGCGATGGGCGGCGCGCGCCGCTCGGGCAAGCTGATCAACTCACCGATCACGATATGGCTTTGCTTTGCCTATCTGGCGTTCGCACTCGTCATGACCATGGCCGGTCGCTTCCCGACCCTCGGCGGCATGTTTCCGGAATGGCTGTTCTCGGCGTTCAACCCGAACGACAAGACCAATCTGGCGCCCTACCGCTTCCTCCACTTCGTCGTGATCGTGATCCTGGTGATCCGCTTCGTGCCGAAGGAATGGCCGGGCCTGGAGTGGAAGATCTTCGATCCGGTGATCGTGTGCGGCCAGCAATCGCTCGCCGTGTTCTGCGTCGGCGTTTTCCTGTCCTTCGTCGGTCACTTCGAGCTGTCGATGAGTTCGGGCTCGTTGTTCGCCCAGCTTTTCGTCTCCATCGCGGGCATCGCGATCATGACGACGGTTGCCTACTACATCTCCTGGTCGAAGCGGCAGGACAAGCCGCTGAAGCCTCCGCCGGCGAAGCCCGTAGCTTCCCCGGCCACCAAGGCTGCCGAGAAGGCCGCCTGAGACCCGTGGCGGCGCCAGCTCAGGCCGCCGCCCCGCCGTCGTATTCGGTGAATTTCTTGTAGATCCAGTCGCGCCCGTCGTGACGGCGCCAGACCTTGCCGTAGACGAGCTGCCCGTTGATCGAGCGGCGCGGCACAAGGACGGTCCAGAGATGCCAGATCTCGGTCCAGTTCGACCGTTGGGGAAGAGTTTTCGAGGTGAGATCGAAAGCCATGACGGACAACTCGCGCGAAACGAAACGCCGCGACGAATGTGTGATCTCGTGTGAGCCGCTGATGGGCGTCGTCGCGTGCCGGGACCGGTTTGATACCAGTCGTCGAAGCCGCCGCAACGACAGCTCGTGCTTAACCTAACCGATCAACCTTACCTGACGACGGATAAGCCGCCTTGACGGTTGAAACGCCCGCCCATCTTTCCTAAGATGCTTGCGCAATTTGAGAATGCGCACGCCGTTTGCGAAGTGCCTGCCCTTTGATTTCGAACTCAGACCGAATTTTGAAACACTGATTGCGCAGGTTGACGATCATGAATTTGCACAGTGCATATTTGCGCCTGGCGATGTTTTCATCGCCGGCTATACCGGTTGGCAAGTCGACCCATGACAAGTCAACCCACGGCAAGCCAACCCACGACGGGTCTCCGAAAGCCGCAAACGACAACTATCCCGTCTGGCCGCTAATTCCGTTTCCGGCAGGCTGGCACGCCTCGAGCTGAACCCGAAAAGCGCAACGCCGCTCAAGCGGAATATCATCGCTTGGCGGCGTCCGTTTAGACATTGGGCGCTGAAATCCCCAACACTGATATGTCTATGGCGACGTCGAAAGGTTCGATGGAGCCCGGGTAATTCTGCGCGAGGAGAGCACATCCCGCCCTGTTCTGCTCTTCAACGCGGGGAATGCATGAAGCAGGCGCTGCAAAGGCTAAAAATGTGCGGCTGCGATCGCCGTCCCGGCTCCGGGCCTGCAACCAATGATCGCGTTGCGAGTTGCAGGTTCTTCCCACCTGTCCGCTGGGCTCGCGCGCAGTTCGCTGTCGGCTCCCGCTTGCCGTGAGTGGACATTTCATCCCGTCTCACGTCCGTGTGAGTTGGAGCGCGGCCGGTGAATTTTCGTGAGCCAACAGAGACCTATAAACGGCAGGCCGATGGCCAGGGGGATACTGTGAGCCAGGCTGATACGACCGAGAAACTGTCCGAGGCCGGGGCGCCCCGGACATCGTTGTTTGCCATGTGCTGGCTGGGGGTCGCAGCGATCGCGATGACCGGCTGGATCTGCGCGTTGGGCTGGGCGGCTTGGCGTCTCGTCGATTGGCTACTGTCGTGACGGCCGCGCCGGCCAGCTGCTCCCGAACAAATGAGTAGTGGCAGTTCACGCCGATCATCGTCGCGGCATGAATCGCGTGCTTGAGATGGGCCACCGCGAGGCCTCGCCCGGACTGAATTGAATCAGGTCGCTATCGACGGTGCATGCACGCTTGCACGTACTCCTTGATGGCGGGATCCCCGGCGCTCTTGGTGAGCCCCATCGATCGGGCCTCGCCCTTGCACCTTTCCAGTCTTCCTTCGAACCCCGGATGGTTCGCGGCCGCGCACTGACGGCGAAGGGGACCTTGAGGAATTTGCGCGCAGTTTTGCGCTTGAGCGCTCGAACTGCCGAGAACCAATGAGACAACAACCAGCTTTCGGAGAGTGCCTGAATGAATGGTCTGCACCATGTCATTTCTCCTCGCCCTGACCCAACGAGCAGATGCTCCAGCAACCACGGAGCGCCCGCAAGCGAATTTCCCCGAGCTGGGGGATCTCTCGAATTGAAGAACAGGCAAATGAGCCGCGAGATGTCCGGGGGACTCAAGGCCCACCTCGGATTTCTCGGAGGCTGGACGATTCTTTTCTGCTGCAAGTGCTTGAAAATGCTGGTCGGGGCAGCTGGATTCGAACCAACGACCTGCAGTACCCAAAACTGCCGCGCTACCAGGCTGCGCTATACCCCGAATGTCCGGCGAGCCCCGTCGATACACGCTTCCAGGGGGGCCAGCAAGCGTCCGGCCGCCAGTCAGGGCGCGCTCCAGAACCTATTTGCTACCAAACAGGGGGTGACCGACCCGATCGCCGGGGCGGATGCCGTACTTCTGCGCTGTTCCCGCCACGACCTCCAGGACGGCCCGGGCGGGACCTTTTGACGAAATGATCCTGGTCGAGAGTGGCTCGGTATTTTCCGCGATGCGCAGGATGCGACCGTCGGCGCGAATGAAGATCATGTCGAGCGAGACATAGGTGTTCTTCATCCACATCGAGACTTCCTGCTCGGGGTTGAAGTCGAACAGCATGCCTTTGCCGTCCGCCAACTCCTTGCGGTACATCAACCCGGTCTGCTTCTCCTCCTCCGTGGTCGCCATCTCCACGGAGAACACCTGCACGCCGTTCTTGGTGACGATCTCGAGCGGCTGGAAGCTGGCGGCGCGAACAGGCGCGCCGCCGTTGCCCAGGCCGACAATGACGAGAGCGGCGGCAAGCCAGCCCCGGGCAACGGACCAGGCGGTCTTTCGATCAAAGCTCATGGGCGGGAAACTCGCAGGAAACTCGGGATGGCACGGGACCACAAGGATCGGGCCCGACGGCGTGGCACTGCGACATCCTTACGCGGCCACCGTCCCAAAAGCCAGAAGCGCGCGACCCCGGCCGCGCGCTTCTGCTCACAATCCGGATATTTGAAGCTGTTAGTGCGACTGGAGCCCAGGCGAGCCCGTCTCCGGATGGATCTCGGCTGCCATCATGCCCTTGGAGCCAGGCCCAAAACGGACGAGCACGTACTGGCCTGGCCGCAGCTCGGTCATGCCAAAGCGACGCAGCGTCTCCATATGCACGAAGATATCGGGAGTGCCCTCCCCACAGGTCAGGAAGCCGAAGCCGCGCAGCCGGTTGAACCATTTGACCTGGGCCCGCTCAAGCCCGCTGGTCGCGGTGACCGTGACGTGAGTGCGCGGCGGCAGCATCTGCGCGGGATGGATCGCGGTCGATTCGTCCATCGAGACCACGCGGAAGGCCTGGTAACCCTTGGCCCGCTGGATGCACTCGACGACGATTCGGGCGCCCTCATACGCGGTCTGAAAGCCGTCGCGCCTGAGCACGGTAACGTGCAGCAGCACGTCAGGCCACCCATTGTCGGGAACGATGAAGCCGTAGCCCTTTGAAGCGTCAAACCATTTGATGACGCCGTGGACCTCGACAAGGTTGCCGGTCCCCTCACCTAACCCGGTGAAGGGACTGAGCGCCGCGCTATCGCGACCGGCGCCGTGCTCGCCCGTCGCAGGAACTCCCAGCTTCTTGGACTCAAATCCGTCCGACGACCCCATAACCCCGGACCCCACACATGCCATGCAACCCGCCACATTGGCGGCGCTCGAATCACGCGTCTTAAGAGAATGTTCTCACTTCGACGCGACGCGAATCTTTCGACTCAAAAGATAACACTCCCGGTTGAGAGGGATAGACAAAAAAGAGATTCGCCGGAACCTATGAACAGCTTGCACAGGCGCGAATCAAACTAACGCCTCAATTGGCGACGAAGGGCCCGAGTGCTTCGCCGATGTCGTGGCGGATGACGAGGTCGGCGATGTCGTCCTGCTCGGTTGGCTCGCGGTTGATGATCACCAGACGTGCACCGGCGTTCTTGGCCATCATCGGAAAACCCGCCGCCGGCCACACCACGAGCGAGGAACCGATCGCGATGAAGAGATCGCAGGTCTGAGACAGTTCGGTCGCGCGTTGCATTTCATCCTCGGGCATCGCCTGACCGAATGAGATCGTTGCGGTTTTCACCGGCTCGTCGCAAGCGGTGCAGTCGGGCGCGGCGCCGTCCTGGTCGAACCGCTGTTTCACCCAGTCGAGCGGATAGGCCAGCCCGCATCCGATGCAGCGCGCGTAAGTCGTGTTGCCGTGAAGTTCAATCACGCGATCGGCCGCGAAGCCCGAGGCCTGGTGCAGATTGTCGATGTTCTGGGTGATCACCGCGGGAATCTTGCCGGCCCGATGCAGCGAGGCGAGCGCGCGATGACCGCGTCCGGGTTTGGCTGCGGCGAACACCTCCTCCATCGCAAAACGCCGGCGCCAGGATTCATCGCGCGCTTCCTGGCTTGCGACGAACTCGTCGAATTGAATCGGCCGGTTGCGAGTCCAAATTCCGCCCGGCGAGCGGAAGTCAGGGATGCCGCATTCGGTCGAGATGCCGGCGCCGGTGAACGGCACGATGATTTCTGCATCAGCGATCATCTCGCCGAGCCGTTCGACGCCGCTCTGAAGGTCCTTTGCAATCACGCGCCGCCCCCCGATTCAAATTCGTGCTGTGCATCATGCGCAAGCGACAAGATTGTTGACGCTCTTATCCGCCGCCGCGCAAGTCGCGCTCTGTCGGTGGGCGGCAATTTTTTCCGACCTTCGCTTATCACAATCCTGCAATGCCTCCTCCCCATTGACGCCCCAATCCAAAGCGCCAATGCATGTGTTGACGCGACTCAGTGATTGCGGCGGCAGTACTTGAGTTCAGAAGTGCACACATACTCCGGTGTAGTGGGGATTTGACATGACCGAAGACGAACAACGCAAGATCCGCGAACGCGAAGAGATCGCCGCCCGCGTCGCCGCATTCCGTGCCACGCAGGAAAAATTCAAGCGCGAACGCGAAGAGTATTTCGTGTCGACACTCGATAACGCCCGCAAGGCGGAGCGGCCCTCGCTCTGGCCGTGACAGATCGCGCGGGACTGCGCGCGTACGAAAAAAGCCCGGAGCATCGCTCCGGGCTTTTCGATTCATCCGCCGTTACCAATGACGGTAATAGCGATGGTGTCGATAGTAGGGTCGGCCGTAATAGGCGTACGGGCCGGGGCCGTAATATGCGGGGCCGCCATAATAGGCGTAACCTGGGCCGTAATAGCCATAGCCGTACGGATGGGACGCCGCGACGGCGCCCGCGGTGAGCGCACCAGCGGCCAGACCGAACGCGAGGCCTGGGCCGATGCCGCGTGCCTCCGCAGGGGCCGGTGTCGCGACCGCGGCCACGCCGACGGCAGCGACGGTCGCCAGAACTGCGAGTGTCTTCTTCATGATTTCCTCCTTCGCATCTCGCAGGGACAACGCGGACCTGGCGTGATGGTTCGCGTCTCTTGGAACCGCGCGGTGCGGAAAAAAATCTCGCCGCCAACGGAACAATCTCTGCAAACGCGGATTGGAGTTGCAAGTGCAGGAGCCTCCGCCATCCGGGTCGAGGCGCCAGCGCGAAGACCCCGTCAGCATCTCCGCGGTGCTGGCGGGGTTTTCAGTTTCGAACGACATAAATGGCAGCAACCATAAAGCGCTGCCAACGGGGCGGAGATCGAGGAGGAGAGATTGCCGATATCCGCTTTGCTGGCCCGCATCCGCAGACTTGTTCCCAGATCCAACCCGCGACACTACGACGAAATCGTCCGCAATTTCGGTGTGGGCGCGCTACGTCCGCCGCCGACACCGATGAGCGACAGTGAACTTGCCCGCGCCATTGCCGAGTTCCTGAAGGACTCGCCGAATCCGGAATCGGTTGCAGCGCTGGGCCGGCGGCTCGATCCGACCTCGCCGCTCTGAGCGTTTCGTTTGCCGGCCCGGAACCTATTGCCGCGCACACACGTTGAGGTAGTCTTCCTTCAAGAGGAGGCCCGCCATGCCCGCCTGGCTCGAAGTTTTGCTCAATTTGTCCGGCTATGCCGGCTTCGTCGCGCTGGCGACCAGCGGCGTCGCATGCCCGCGGGAATCCGCCGATGACGAGGTCTACGGCGGCAAGCGCTAGTTGGCGTGCAGCGGCTGGCCCGCGGTGCGCACCAGACGATCGGCCTTGACCGCGACGCGCGTGTCCTCGAATTGCGGCCGCAGCGAAAAGCTGATCACCACAAAAGCGAGACAGAACAGCGTGCCGACGACGGCGACGCGGCGATAGGTCTGGCGGTCGCCCTGATAAAATGACGGCTCTAAAAAAGGTGTCATGAATGGGTACTTGGCAATGAGCGGTATTCTTGTTGTCGTTGCCAGACACCTATCCCAACGCACGCCAAGTGCAACGCGATTGGGCTTTTAACCTAACCGAATAGGGTTATCGCGATCCGCGCAAGTTTTCGTTAGGAGGTTGCGCGGGCGCCGCCGCGCTTCAGATTTCGGCGAGCCACTTCAGCGACGCGCGAAAGCCGAGACTGCGATGGCCTGCAACCAGCACGGTCCCGTACACCTCGGCCCCCTCCTCGCTGAACGTGCCGGAGAAGCCGCTTGTCGCCTCGGCGCCGGCGAACAATGGTCTCACAAGGGGATCGGCGAACGGCGTATGCTGGTTGGTGGCAAGCTCGCCCTTCCAGGTGCCGTTGTCTGCCGTGTAGGAGCCGTGCGACCAGAAGTAAGGTCCGCCACCGAGCAGCACGCCATCGCGCAGGATCAGCACGCCGCTGTCGCGGCCCTTCACGCCGTCGAGCATGTGGATGTGAACCGAGTAGAGCCCGTTCTTCATGGGATGCGCCTGCCGTCCTCCAGGACGATAGCGCGGGCTATGGGAAGCGTCGAGACGGTAACCAGCTTTGTTCCGGCTTCACCGCCATTTTCGTTCCTGGGGAACGAATCGGAATCGACGAAATCAATGCGAGGCGTCTCTTAAAAATTCGTTTGCACGCAAACAAGCGGCAAAACGCCGCGAGCGAACGATCGTACCGTGTCGTCGGACAGAGTTCGAGGCGGCCGCAGCGATATCATGATGATGCGCAGCATCGCGCCGACTCGTTTTGATACAAGCCGCGAGCATGACCGCGAGTGCGCGCGACCTGTTCTGCAAACGACTCCATTTCGTTCCCGAAGAACGAATCGGGCCGGCAAAAACCAGTGGGACGCAATTCCTAACGGTCGATGAAGCGACGTGCCGTCGCGTCTCCGCGGCTTCGGGCCGAAAACGCTCAGGCCGCGCGCTTGGCGCTGTTCTTCTCCGAAAAGCATTCCAGGATCTGGATGCGGAGTTCCTCCGCGGCCGGACCCTCGACCTTCCTGAGCTGGTTCCAGAGCCGGATCACTTCGCGCTGTTTCTCGACGGTCATGAGTCATCTCCCAGACTGATGACTCAATAGAACAAACTGAGAACAAAAAGTCCAGCCCGCCTCCCTGATTTCCTGTGGGCGTCGCGTTGAACCTTTTCGGCGCGCCGAGGACCAATGAAGGCTGGGGATTTCAGCGCCCAGGCAATATGGCAGCGCCGCGATCGACGAACATATTCCGTCACCGCGGCGCTGTTGCTTTTTAGATTTTCAACCTTAAGTTAGAGGCACCGCTGGCGGCCAGGCGCTGAAATCCCAACGCCGTCGGCAAGAGAGCCCCGTGCGCAAGCGCGGGGTTTTTCTCTGGGCTGTTCTGTTGCTGGAGAGATCGACGGAAGCGCAGGAACGAACGCGCGGCCTCCGCATTGTCAGACCGAAATCAGTGGTGCTGTCGGTTGTGCGACGCGACCGCCAGCTTGGAAAAACCCCGTAGCCCCTGCACGGGGTTTTTCTTGTTGGAATCCTGCGGGTGATCGTGATGACGGTCGCCGTGTTCGCGATCATGGTCGTGCAGCACTATCACTTCGCGCGATGAACTTTTTCGGTGCTGGCGCGTCTAATCAATGAAGCTTCCCCCAGGCTTCACCCCATCAGAAAACCCCGCTTCCCCCAGGCGGGGTTTTCCCCTTTTTGCCGACATCGCATCGTCAGCCCCTGCGCGGCGCTTGGGCCGCGCGAACGGCTCGATCAGACGGAGTCCTTGGCAACCTTCAGTGGCGAGGCCTTGACCGACTTGCTCGCCGGCTTCGCCGCGAACTGCATCGGCTCCTTGGTGAAGGGATTGACGCCCATGCGGGCTTCGGTCGCGGGCTTGTTGACGACCGACATCTTCACGAAACCGGGAATAACGAACTCGCCGGACTCGTTGAGCTCCTTGTAGCCGACGGTCGCCATGTACTCGATGACCGACTTCACGTCGTTCTTCGCAAGCTGCGTGCCCTCGGCAATCGCATCGATCAACTGAGTCTTGGTCATCTTCGCCATGTCTGAATTCCTCTGAATTGGGTGCGCACAAGCCGCGATGTTGCTTGGTCCGGGAAGCGGTAAAACTGCGCGGGCAGCGCGTCTGTTCATGCCTGTCGGCCACGAAGCAGCCGGGCTTAGAACCTATCGACGCCGAAAACGCAAGCAGCAGTTCTACCTGAGTTCCGTATTGTTTGCCTCAGGCAATTGCGCCCGAGCAACACTGGCGAGATATTTGGCCGGCGGCTTGCCCAGCGCCTTCCTGAACATGGTGATGAAGGCCGTCACCGATTCATAGCCAAGGTCTGCCGAGACCTGCTGCACGCTCGCGCCCGCCGAAAGTTCTCGGATCGCGACGATCAGATGCAGCTGCTGACGCCAGCGTCCGAACGTCAGCCCCGTCTCCTTCGCGACGAGACGCGCAAGACTGCTCTCACTGAGCGCGACGCGATCGGCCCATTGCGCAAGCGTGCGACGGTCCGCCGGATTGTCCGCCAATGCGCTGGCGATGCGCTTCAATCGCGGTTCGGTCGAGAGCGGCAGATGCAATTGCTGCAAAGGCATGCGCGGCAACTCGCCGAGCAGCACGCCGATCAGACGCTCCCGCCTCGCCTCGTCATGCTGCGCGCCATCGGACAGCTCGACGATCAATTCACGCAGCAAGGGCGAGATCGAAATCGTGCAGCAGCGCTCCGGCAGATCGACCAGCTCGGCCTCGATGTAGACGAAGAACAGCCGTGCATTGGCGGTCGCGCGATTGCTGTGCGCCATGTCCGAGGGAATCCAGACCGCGCAGTGCGGCGGCACCATCCAAAGACCATCAGGCACGCGGCACGTGACGCCGCCGCCAAGCGACACGACGAGCTGTCCCTTGCGATGCCTGTGGTCGGGCACCTCGCCCCTGGTCCCGTCGGCATCGACGCGCACGGCAATGACCGGCGCGGACCGGTCGTCCACGTCCAGGTCGAGCCAGGGATATCGAAGCCTTTGCCTGATCATTGCCGGTTTTTAGCTATCGATTGGAATTATACGCAAATTCACCCAGCCGCAAAGTCGATAGTTCTGACGTCGCCCCAACAAGGAGATCCGACCGTGCATGGCTCGATGACCTCTGGAGCTGCCCGGCTAAGCCGACAGGTCCACACCCAAGCCGGCCAGGTGCGCGGCCAGCCACGCGACGCAAGCGGCGTGCTCGCGTTCAAGGGCATCCCCTACGCTGCAGCTCCGCTCGGGCCGTTGCGCTGGCGCGCACCGCAGCCGCCGACGCCGTGGACTGGCGTGCGCGATGCGCTCGATTTCGGCGCGGCAAGCCTCTCGTCGCTCGCAGACGATCCGCGACCGGGGCCGCACGCTGAGGATTGCCTCACGCTCAATATCTGGACCGCCGCGCGAGAGGCGGACGAGAAGCGGCCGGTGATGGTGTGGATCCACGGCGGCGGCTTTCAGTTCGGCTCCTCGGCCAATCCCGCCACCGACGGCGCCCTGCTTGCAGCCAAGGGCGTCGTCGTCGTCAGCTTCAACTATCGCCTGGGTCTCCTGGGCTTTCTCGCCCATCCCGAGCTCGATGCGGAAGCCCCCTCAGGCAATTACGGCCTCCTGGATCAGCTCGCCGCGCTGCGCTGGGTCCAGGCCAATATCGCGGCGTTCGGCGGCGACGCCGATAACGTCACCCTCTTCGGTGAATCCGCCGGCGCGATGGCCGTCGGCATTCTGATGGCGTCGCCGCTCGCGCATGGACTGTTCCGCAAGGCCATCGCCGAGAGCGGCGCCTTCTGGGATGGCCGGCACGGGCCGCTGCAAAGCTACGGGGAAGCCCGCGCGCGCGGCCTCGCCTTCGCGCGCCGGCAAGGCGATGTCTCGATCGCAGCCTTGCGCGCCATGCCGGCCGCGCACCTGAATGCGGCCGCGCCCTGGAGTTTTGCCCAGGATCACGTCACGCAGGCCTTCTCGCCGAGCATCGATCACCATGTGGTGCCGGACGCGCCCGCGCGACGCTTCCTGCGCGGCGAACAGATGCACATCCCCCTGCTCGCCGGGTGGAACAGCGCCGAGGAATTCCCCTTCATGTCGCTGTCGCTTCCGCATCAACAGGCGCGGGTCTTTCGCGCAGCCGCTGAGGCGATGTTCGGCAAGCACCGGATGGCGGAGGCCCTGAAGGTTTACCCCGCCGACACCGACGCACAGGCCAGGGCATCCGCCGCAGCGCTCGCCGGCGACTTGGTGATCGGCGAGCAGTGCTGGCAGGCGCTGCGCCTGCATCGGCGCGGCACGCGCGCGCCCGTTTACGGCTATCACTTCAACTACACCTCACCCTACACGCCGATCGCCTCGCACGTCACCGAGATCCCCTTCGTGTTCGGCACGCTGACGCCGCAGCGGGTGATCGGCAGCACGACGCCGCCGGCTGAAGCCGACCGCGCCCTGGCGCAGACGATGATGAGCTACTGGATCAACTTCGCGACCTCAGGGGATCCCAACGCATCAGGCCTGCCGTTCTGGCCCGCCTATGATGAGGCCGATATCGTGCAGATCCTCGGCGCCTCGATCGAAGCCCGTCCCAATCCGCAGGCGGATCGATTCCGCCTCCTCGGCAGCTTCAGAGAGGACGGCGTTCTGCCGATGCGCTGGCGCGAGGTAAATTAGCGCCAGCGGGGAGCTTGCGCCTGTTCTCCAAGGCGGAGTTTTCCACACGCGGTGTCACCTCACCGTGAAAGTTTCATCTCGATCGATGTTGTTCAGACTCTGGTAACCCAACGCCGCCACTCTCCATCCAGTCTTGTTGCGTTGGAGTACCCCACAGTGCTGAATTTTGATGAGCTGCGTGAACTCGCAGCCGATGTCCGCGTGTTTGTCGATGTCGCCGAAGACAAGGCCGCGGCGCTCCGATCCGTCATCGACGCCTATGACGTCGTGCTGGCGATATTCCCGTCCGGGGACGGCATGGGCCTGCACGTCATCAAGGGCAAGGCGATCCTGGACGGAATCGCAAAGTCCGGCTCGATCTACAGCCACACGGCGATCGCGGTTCCCGATCTCGAGCATGCCGAAGTTCTGAAGTACCTGACAGCGCCCGTCGATCAGCGGATCGCGGCGTAAACGGGTCATCGACAAACCTCGTGCGGGCGGAATTTGCGCTCAGCCCATTTGAACCGGCTGGGCAGAACGGCGTTGTCCAACGCACTGCCGGGTGTCAACCGGACGCAACAGAGATGTCGGACGCGGAGCATTTTTCCGGTTTCTGCCCGCGACATCAACGCATCGGTACGCGCTGACGACTAACCTGTTCCCGGCAGATGCACCTTCGCCACGTGCGGACGCCTTCACGATGTCCGGCTCACTGTCCCCACACGGTGACTGCGAAGCCGATCGCGATGAAGCCGAGCCCGATGATGACAGCAGCCACTTCGGCAGCGTTGTCCCCACCGAATAATTTAACGATGACAGCCCCGGCCGTGCTGAGGACGATCTCAAAGATCATGCCGAACAGGGCATCGAGCATGGCCGCTCATCCTGCCTTGCCGTACTTCATGCCGTGCACCACGTCGCCGATGGTGCCGCCGACGACCAGCGCGGCGAACACAGGCCAGCCTGCGGACGCAACCAGGATCGTCGCCAGATTCGCGTCTTCGCCCGGCCGCCTGTAGGCATCGAGGCCGGCGAAGAACACCGCCGCGATCAGGCAGCCAATCAGATATCGTTTGGACCAGCTCACGGCGAAATGCCCTTGTTTACAGGCATTCGTCGCCTCAGGCGCCACGCGGGTTCACCGCGCCGGCTTCGCCGCTGTTGGGTTCATCTGCTCTGTGACAACGATCACAGCGGCCCGCGAGCGTTCGACGTACTGCTGCAATCACTGGTGCAAGGGGATCACTCCCCGTCGACGGCGGAATGGTCCGCCGCTCGATCCCAACAGGAGCAGACCATGCAGAGCAGTGATCATGCGAAACCGGGAATGACCGAGCTGACCGATGCTGAACTCGATACGATCGTCGGCGGCAACTGGCTGGGCGACGCGTTCCGCGCCATCGGCAGCGCCATCGTCCACGCCGTCGAATGGGTCGGCGGCTTCATCACTGGCGGCTTGCAGGGCCCCGGCAATCTCCGCGGTCCGTTCGGCCCCGGCTCGGGACCGGGCCAGCCGCCGCTGTAATAACCATCCTTCCGGATCTCATCGCGAAAGCTGGAGGCCGCCTCGATTGGCGGCCTCCTTGATTCATGATCCGCATCTGCGGCTTGCTGCCGTCGCGCGATCGAACCGAGCGCGTGCACGACGCCGGTCTGGAACGCCTCGCCCGCCGCAGAGTTGGCCATGCATGAGCAGAGAATCCCTCGAGCATCAGGCCGACCGGGCCGAAGCCCTCGCCGCACAGACCGCAGATGCGGAGGTCAAGCAAAACCTCCTCGACGCGGCGCGGGAATATCGAAGCCGGCTCAAGTCGGAGCCGTTCGAGCCGAAGCCCGAATGGGACTTGCCGAAAGAGATTTCCTGACCGTTCTCGCTGCTTAGCGCCACATCGTCGGAGCGCTCTTCAGCGCGTTCATCCCGGCTTCCCTGATGCTTTCAAGCGTCGCCTCGCGACCGGCTGCCGCAAGCATCTGCGCGGCCACATGAGCCCTCGTGGCGGTCTGATACTGGTCGATCTGTCCGCAGACTTCGTCCAGAATGGTGCGCAGCAGCGCTCTGGTATCGGCATCGAACATGGAATGCCCCTCGATCTGAAAGGCGCATCATTCCGGCGGCGCGGAGTTCCGACATTTACATTGGTTAACATGCGTAAGGAAATCGATGCTGCAACGCCGCTGTGTGCGCGATCTGTCTGGCTAGCTTCCATCTCACTTCGCTTTTGCTATCGCCGCAGGCCTGGACGGAACCGCCATTTACTGAGGTAAACGCGGATTCAAGGCCGGTAAAAACACGGAGACTGGCTTAGCTTTCGGAGAACAATTGACCGCCGACAGCACGAATTGCCGCAAAACCGTGCGGTTGTTAAGCATCAATCTAACGTCGCCTTTACCGGAGCGCTCCTAGCATTCAAGCATAAGCTGAGGCTGGGAGGAACGCATGTCCATTGATCGCACTGCTGCTCGTGCATTGGTTGAAGCCGGCTATATGCCGCTTTCGGAGTACGTCAGACTTTTCGGCGACACCGTCACCGCACCTGACATCGTCCCGTCGATCGACACCGCGCCGCGTGAAGACACAGGTCCGGACGCCGGTACCGCTGCATCTGGCGGCGTCAGCCACAATTCCTGAGACCGCCGGTTACTGCCGAAAGCGCATTGATATCTCCGACCATGATGGTGTGCGGCGCGAGCAGTCTGCAACTGCTCCCTGCGATGAATAGAAAAGGCCGCGGCTTTCACGGAGGCCCATCCCTCATCCGGTCCTGCTTCACCGACCCATGCACTTGTCCCAAGCCCTGCGCTGAGCCTTGGTCGTCTGCCCGGCCTGCCATTGCGCGAACGTGAACCCGGCTTGCTGCTGGCATTCGCTTGCTGTCTTGCCGCTCGCGCCAGTGTTGGGCTTGGTGCCGCCGGCCGCACGGGCCGCTTCGCAATTGCCCGCATTGCGCAGGCTCTGGCAGGTAGGATTGTTGTTGCACACCATCCCGCCGCAGCCTGCGGCAAAGGCGTCCGATGCAAAAACACAAATCGCGAGTACCGCAAAAAACGCTGATTTCATAACTCTTCCCCAAGTTGCAATATAGTACAATACTCAACCGATGAAGTTCGGCAAGCCCGGCCAGCGCGGCCGCAACCCAGGGAAGATTCATGAAACGCGTCGTCATCATTGCTTCGATACTTTGCTGTGCGGTCCCGCTCCATGCCGCCACGAACAACACGCCCCATGCGCTCGATTGCATGGCGAAGAACGGCTTCACGCACGAGATGTGGGTGGCGAAACATGCCGGGACCAACGCGCAGGTTCAGTCCTACATCGCCTGCCGCGACGGCATTTCGATCCAGAAGGCCAGAGCTGTCGGAAGAAAGGACGGAAATTTCGACACCGGAAATCCGAGCAGGCACTAAAGCCCGCCGGGAATTAAGGTGACGGTGCACTCAATTCGCTGAGCACTAGAAGCCCGCGAGCGCCGTGACGGTCACGATTGAGACGATGGCCGTCACGCCGAGAAGCAGCCCGATGACGACCCGCCCCGCCCGGCTCGGAATCCTGGCATCAAGCCAGTTTGCCAGCTTCAGGAATAGCGCGCTGCCCCAGTCCGAAATGAAGGACCTCACCATGGGAGCCAGCAGATCGTGGACAACCTTTTCCATGGCCGGTTAGTCGCAGCCAAATTGGCGCGGGTTCACGGCTCCTGAGCCTCACTCCGGCTTTGCCGTGCCCAGCAACCCGAGCATGAGCAAGATGACGGCCAGGATGATGGCCAGGCCGATGAAGACGAACCCGCCGGTGATCATTGCCTCCTTCCAGGGCTCGGCTTCGTGCCCCACCGCCGTGATCGGCGAGAGCGCGGCTGTCCCAAGCACGGCGGCCGATGTCGTGACGATCCAATTGCCGTATGTCCCGACGAGCAGTGCCCAAAAGGCCGCGGCTTTCGTTGGTGCCGATAGCCTGACCTCATTCCAGATGGCGCCGACCGCCAGCAGGAACGTGCCGTTCATCACGCCCTCCAGATGAGCGGCCAACGCCATCCTCACATTGGTGAAGTGCTGCTCGACCAGCCCGGTCAGCAATCCGATCAGAAACAAGACTGTGCCATGCCAGAGGAGCCTTCGCTTCGCGTCCACCATAAGCCTGCCCTCCTGTCGCGGACGTTGAATGACCGTACTCTATTTCAAGCCGCAGCAAGCGGCACCCTTTCAACATGACACATGTGCTGGACGAATATCCGGATCTCGCGGCCTGCGTGGCGCGCGGTGAAGCGCGGCCGGCGTTCCGGCGCGCGTTCGATGCGCAATTGGCGGTGTTCACCGCCACATCGCGCGGCTCACGCGCTACAATCCCGGTGATCTCGCCGCCCAGGCCTTGGTGGCCTGGCAGCTGTCCATCGCGCGGGCGTAGGCCGGGCGTGAAGTCGTGCGCGCGAGATAGTCCCGCTCGATGGTACCGGGAACGTAGTTGCCGGTTCGCAGGCCGAGCAGGAGCGCGTAGCTCACCGAGATGTCGGCAGCGGTGAAGCGGTCGCCGGCGAGATAAGGGCAATCCGCCAGGCGGCGGATCACCAAACCCAGCCGGCTCTCAAAGGTCTCGAATGCCCATCGGGTCACCCGGGCATTTCGCTCGGCTTCGGGTGCAAGTGCGCGACCGACAAGGACGGCGTTCATCGGCCCGGCGAGCCCCGCTTCGCCCAGATGGAGAAATTGCAGAAAGGACGCGAAGGCGGGATCATCAGGGGCGACGGCAAGCGAGCCTGCCCCATGGCGCGCGAGCAGGTACTGAAGGATCGCGATGGACTCGACCATGATCGTCTCGCCGTCCTGCAGCGCGGGAATGAAGCCGGCGGGGTTGATCGCAAGAAATTCGCGATCACTCTCGTCCGCAAGCAGATCGACCGGCCGCAGCCGATAAGCCAGTCCGAGTTCTTCGAGCAGCCAAACAACACGGAACCCGCGACCTTCGCCATAGACGGTGAGCATGGTTGAGCATTCCCAAATTGGGCTGGATGTACCAACTCGAATTACAGTGGCAGCACTGTCACCGTAATCTCCAAAATTTCAAACCCCATGACGGATTTGTCCGCAGCGATGAAGCCACGCGCGAAGCAGTCGTACAGGATCAGGATGGCACCGACGGACGGCCCAGAGCAGTTATTGCCCTGGGCCTGAGGCCGGATCCGAATTCAGCTGCTCACATGGCCCTTGGGAGGCTCGACCATGTTGATGCGGTTGCCCTCAGCGTCGAATATCTGAGCCACGGCCCCAAACTTGCCTTCCACCTTGTTGACGAGTTGCAAGCCGAGGCTCGCCAGCCGTGCGTTCTCGACTGCGAGCACGGGCGTGACGATCGTCATGATCCCCTTGCCGGCGCGTTCGTCATCCTTCCAGAGCTGCAGGCCGGCCGCGCCCATGTTGCGCCATTGGGCCATGCCCGGAATCGGTTGGTCGTCGGCCGGGCGCCCCATCAGCTTCTCATACCAGACGAGAGCCTCGTCGAAGTTGGAAACGGTGGCGCAAGCGTAAATGCCTTGGACAGTCATCCTTGTCGTCATGATCGTTCTCCTGGGTTGGACCAACGGATGTCGTCCAGGACGTCCCGATTTCGACAGGCGACGACAAAAAGTTCGCGATCAGCTCAAAATTTTTGAGCGCTGTTCTTCGAGGTAGCGCCGTTCCCCCTCCGACCAGCACAAGCCGATCGCGACTGTGAAAGCTTCCACCGCCTCCGTGCGCTTGCCGAGATCGGCACAAATCTGCGCACGGGCCGCCCAATAGGGCAAATAATCGGCCATCCTGGCATCGCCAGAAAGTGCATCGATGTCGGCAAGAGCCGCATCCCGGTGCCCCATCCGCGCAAGAGCAACGGCGCGGTTGAGTGTCACGACCGGCGAAGGCGCGATCTTTCCCAGCACATCGTAGAGAGACACCACAGTCTGCCAGTTCGACGCGCCGCCCAGACGGCGCGCGACATGGGCGGACTGGATCGCGGCCTCGATCTGATAACGACCGGTGGGACCGTTGGCGTTGGCCTCATGCAAGAGCCCCTCCGCCATCTGCAATTGCGCGCGATCCCAAAGCCTGACGTCCTGCTGGTCCAGCGGCACGAATTCCCCGTCGCGGCCCTGGCGGGATGACCGTCGCGCTTCCGCATAAAGCATCAGCGCGAGCAGGCCTTTTGCCTCGGGCTCCTGCGGAAGCAGGGATACGACCACATGCCCAAGCCAAATCGCCTCGTGTCCAAGCGCTTTCGCACCATCAATCTCCATCCACCCGTTCGTGTAGGCGGCATAGATCGAGGCCAGCACCGGCGGCAGACGTGTCGGCAGTTCCTCTCTTTCAGGCACGAGGAACGGAATATTCTCGTCCCTGATCTTCGCCTTGGCTCTCACGAGCCTCTGGCCCATGGTCTTTGGGGACACGAGAAATCGTGCGCTGATATCGATCGCGGTCAGGCCCAGCACGGTCTGAAGCATGAGTGGCGTTCGGGCCGCCGCATCGATGCTGGGATGCGCACAAGCAAACATGAGTGCCAGTCGCCTGTCCGGAATCCCGTCAGCCAGCTCCGCTGCGGCCGAGAGCTCGTCGGCAACGAGATCGAGATGATCTGCGCCCTTTTCCCTGACTTTCTCCTTGCGCCAATCATCGAGCCTGCGCCTTCGCGCAATGGTCAGCAGCCAGGCATCGGGATTATCGGGCACGCCGGTATCAGGCCATTTCTCGAGTGCCGCCAAAAACGCTTCCGCGAGTGCATCCTCTGCCGACGCCAGATCACCCGAGCGCCCGCTGAGATAAGCGACCAGGCGACCATAGCTCTCGCGCGCGACTTTTTCCGCAAGGGATCGCGCCACGGCGGACTCCGAAACCGTCATCCCGCATATTCCGATCGATCCCTGATGCGGCGCACTTCAACCGAGCCCCATGTCGCGGCAGGACAGCGTGCTGCCCATTTGTTGGCTTCGTCGATATTGGCAACGTCGATGATGAAATAGCCGCCCAACTGTTCGCGAGCATCGGCATAGGGGCCGTCCAGAACACTGACCTCACCGCCCTTAACGCGTACGATGCTCGCCTCCGAGGAACCGACGAGGGCATCCGTCGAGATGAATACCGCGGCCTTCTCCAGAGCCTGTTGATAGGCAAACATCTGACCCATGAAACGCGCCATGTCCTGCGGTGCCACGGCTTGTCCGTCGGCTTCGTTGGCGTGGAGCATAAGCATGTAACGCATGAAGTCCCGTCCTCAATGAACGCTTGCGAAGTCAATTTAGCGCAGAAGTTCCTGAAGCGGAGTCAAATTCGATGGTTTGGAGAGCGCCTGCGAGTCCGCAACAAAAAAGCCCGACCGCTCGACGCGGCCGGGCTGAGTTTTTGACTGGAACAGATCCTTCAGACGATCAGTAACGCGCGACGACCGGGCCGCCGAACTTGTAGTTCACGCCGATCTTGGCGATCGACAGCTTGTTCTTAATGTCGACGTTCGCAATCGTCGTGACACCGCCAGCGAGCGGCGACAAATCCCAGACGACGGTCTTCTTGTCGAACTCGATGTAGTTGTATTCGATGAAGGCGCTCCAATTGTGGTCGAACGCATATTCGGCGCCGAGGCCGAGCACCCAGCCAAGCGGCGTCGTGCTCGAGCGCGACTCGAACACGCCCGGGACACCGATCGAATCGCTGGAGTGCATCCAGGCCGCGCCGCCCTTCGCGTAAACCAGCGTGCGATCAGCCACGACACCACCGATGCGGCCCGTGACGGTCGCCAGCCAATCGCTCTTCGTGGTGCAGGTCACGAAGCCAACGCACGGCGCGTTGCCCTTCACGTCCAGTCCGGAGATGTCACCCTGGACACCGAACACGACCCAGCCGCTCTGCCAGTTGTAACCGAGCTGGCCACCGCCCAGGAAACCGCTGCGGCTGTTCTGGGCCAGAGCCGTACCGACGGGAATTGCGCCGATGGCGCCGTTGACCGAAGCCAGGGTGGATTCCGTGGTGCCCCAACCGGCGCCGACATTGCCGCCGAGATAGAATCCGGTCCACGACCACACGGCGGCGGGAGCGTACGGGGCCTTGACGGCCAGGTCAGCCGCGAAGCTCAGGCTTGTTGACGCAAGAAGCAGTGCAGCGGCGGCGAGATTTGTTTTCATACTTTCCTCGGACTTCCAAAAATTCCGGCCAATGGCCATTCACGCAGCGGTTGTACAGACCGAAAAACCGCAGCCTAGTGCACGGCAGCAACACGTCTGTCGTTTCGTCACAAGTCACAACGAATTCACGACGACACTTCTCAACGCGCGCACGCAGTCGCTGAACGGTGCGCGCGATGACCGCAACGGCAGCGCAAGTTTGCTCAAGCACGCAGTCTATCACGGCAATGAATACGTCTGCTTCGCCGTGCTTTTCGCTCTGATTCATTCAAAAAAGAATCGTGATGCGCTTGCCATCTGGGGGCATGTGATGGTGATGAGATCGTACGGGAGCGAGCGTGACTCGCTCACATCACGCTGTGAAGCATGAACGCTGCTGGCAGCCTCTTCAATTCGTCGTGGTCTTGCCGCCGCGCATGAACACGAGCTTTTCCTCACGAAATCGGAGAATGAGCCATGCGGTCTCATCGAAACCGTGTGCGAGCTTTCCGGCGTGGGAATACACCATCTGAGCAGCTTCCGACTTCGACGGCGGTCCCAGCACCGTCACGACCTCCGAACGCGACATCCCTAAATGCAGCTTGCCGTCGAAGACGAGCGGCGCGGACTTTTCCGGGATGATGGCGCAATCGGTCGAGGTCTCGGTGTCTTTTTCGGTGAGCTCTTCAACGATCTCTGTGACACGATGGTCCGGGCCGCCCATCTCTCCGCTGGACACGACCCATAGTCGATGCTGCGCGCGCCTGTAACACAGCCAATAAACGCTACCTCCAGCGTCGCCCTGGTGTTGGATGGTCCCTTCGCCCACGGCTTCGCGGACCGCGCCGAGCGACGTCTCCTCCAAGCGGCCGGCGAATGCGCCCAGCGAAAAGCGGGTCGCCAATCTCTTCGCGACCGTCGGCGGCACGCGCTCGAGCGCATGTTCGTCGAATGGCGGCGGCGGTGTCTGCGCGGAGCAGTCGTCGGCGGGGATCGCGAAAAGGAGAAGCAGCAAGAAGAGCGTCTTTGTCTGAGCCATGCAGCTTAGTCGCGTTGGCTCGACAAGGGTTCAGACGGCTTTCACCATTCACTGCAGAGTCTTGATGCCGTTGGGAATACCGTGACAGTGCACGAAACGCCACACATCACCGCGTGCGGTTGCTAACGGTCATCGTGAAATGGATTCACCTTCACCGCAATTGCGACGGCGCCCTGCCGAAGGAATTTTACAAACCCTTTACCGCTGCTCGGTGGCAATGCGTAAACCCAGAGCAATCAGGACCATTCCAGTCACGCCCTCCACGAGGCGACGCACGGTAGGCCGTTGAAGTGCATTCCGCACCTTGTGGATCGCTGCGGCATAAAATGCGAGCCAGAGGAAGGTCATTCCCGCAAAGACAATTCCAAGCGCGAGCAGTGTCGCAAAGGTCGAACCGCCGATCGGCGCGAACTGGGGAAGCAGGCTTGTGAAGAAAACGGCCATCTTGGGATTGCCGAGATCGCTGATGAGCCCCTGCCTGAAAGCCATCCAGGGGCTGACGCGGCCATGCGAGTGGTTCTCCATCGCGATCCACGAACCTTGCTCCCGCGGCCAAAGGGCTTCGTACAACGCGACGATGCCCAGATAGATCAGATAAGCAGCCCCCAGATACTTGATCGCAAGAAACAGTGGCGCCGAAGCCACCAGAAGAGCAGCAAGGCCGACGCTGGTCGCCAGCGCCCAGACCACCTGTCCAACTGCGATGCCAGCCGCTGTGCAAATCCCGCCAGTCCGCCCGGCCAACAGGGTGCTGCGGATTGTCGTGGCCGTGTCGGGCCCCGGCGTGACAATGACGATGATCGACGTCCCGATGAATGCAAGAAACGATAACATGCTCCGCTGCTCCTCCGCTCGTCGTCGATTAGAGGCATGAGTTCGTAGGATGTGTTGAGCCCCTGCGAAACCCATATCTTCTCGATCGCCGCTCCGTAAGCCCGACACCACCTATCAGCAACGTCAGCTTCCGCTCGGCCGGATTGACCTTGAAGAAGCCTTTACCCGGAACGAAGTTGTGACGGTCCACGGTCATGCCGAGTCTCGACCACGCAACAGGAGCGATGGGTTTCGCGAGAGCTCAACCCATCCTACGGGCTACGAAATGGGAGTTCGGCCACAAGGCGGGTTCTCATTTCGAGCCAAACATTGCACAATGCGACATGGCTAAAGCAAGAGTGACTTTCAGAACCGTACGTGTCGCCGAGGGCGACTGGAAAATACTCGCTGACTATCCGGACGCCGAGCAGCGTGAAATCACCGGATTCGCCAGCAAGGTGGATGCCGACGCCTGGATCAACGGTGACCGCAAGATCGCGTGGCTGCGCTCTCAAGGCTACGCCAAGTGACCTAACAGGTCCCGACAATTCGCCGCGAGCACATCGCGATAGAGCGCATGGTCGCGATCGTCAAAGAACGTACGCGCCAAGCCATTGCCGCTCTGAGTGACATGGTGGGGACGATCGGGGGCGACGACAGGAGCAAAACGGGCCATGCCGCAACATGCTCGTAACCGCGAATTGCATCAATTTGCTGCAGAAACACAGCAATTCGTAATTCTTCACGAGCGATCACGGCAAGGAAAGCGCGGCAACGGAACTCATTAGCGCGGACTTCCGAGGCCCTTTACGAACTCCCATAGGCGAACGTTGATTTCCCCGAGTTTGTCAGCTGTATCTTTGACGTTGGAGACCTTCAAAGGTTTTCCGCGGCTCTGATAGAACAACGGCATAAGCAACACATCAACGACAGGCGTTGCACCCGTGGTTTCTATCCGCAACCCTTGGCGAGCAATCAGGTTGCGAACGGCTTTGTGCGCCTTCAGGTCTTTGTAAATGGCCTGCCATGCGGCTATTTCCTCTGGGTGATTGGCACGCGTAACCATGAAGTCAACCAGCTTCAGCTTACGCTCAAAGCTGAATTGCGAAGCGAACATCTCCTTCGCAGTTTCATAAGGGACGGGGTTGCTCACGATACAGAAGATAGCCGCTAGAAGGTTTTCCGCGTTTGATAGTTCGATGATGGCGCGGCCGGCCTCCGAGTAGAGTTCTTTCTTCTCATCATCGCCCGGACGGGGCATCAATGCTTTGGCAAGAGCACTGACTGCCGAATTCGACTTTTTCGACATCGACCATCACCCCGCACGTAAGCAGCGGCAGAAATCACGCCCGCCGCCGTCCGACTACCGCAGCAACAATACCAACAATGATGATTGCAGCGACGATAGCCCAGAGGCCTTCGGCGCTGATACTCACGCCCCACAGGTTCACCAGCAACTTATCAGACATGATCACAGCTCTCTGTTGCGCAACTCCGGTTTTTCCGGCGCGCTATGCGATTGACAGAAAGCCTGGAGAAAGCGACAACGCTCAACGTTGCGGAGGAGAAGTCATCTGCTCTCCACCAGGCTGTAGGTAGTGCTCGCCAAAGCACTACCTACTTCCCGCATATCAGCGGTTCGCGTTGACCGAAAGGCCACTGCGGAATATGAGCATCACTTATCCCGTGGTGATTTGAGCGGTCGATTTTGACAGTCTCGCCCTTGATTTGTGAATCCGGCAAAGCCGTCAAAGCCTTAGGGTGTTGATAAGTATCCGCCCTGCTACCTTGACATGGGATAACTTTTTTCAGACCTCCCGGCCCGTACGTGCCTTTCCCCGCTCTTGATGCTGATTCGCAAATCACCGCTGATGGCCACAAGGGTACTGCCCATGAGCACGCTGACGTATTGGGTCTACTGGGCCCTAGGGATAATTGTTGAGGCTTCGGTTGGCGCCGGGATGGCTGAAAGCCTGCTGTGGCTACGTCCCGCCTGCGGCTGATGAGTCTTCGAACGACTTCCGCCTGAAGTTTCGGTGACAGTAAATTCGTCCGGCGCTGCCGCGCCTGCAGCTTCGGTCGACACTGTGCCGATTTACTTCACTACACACCCCTCACGCACACGTTTCCCCCCGCCCCCTGCCCCTCCCGCCACTTTCCTGCTATCTCTCCCCCGCCGTTCCGGCCCAGACAAAACCCTCTGATCATCCAAGGGAGCAAGAAACATGCGTTATCTCCACACCATGCTGCGCGTGCGCAATCTCGATGTCGCGCTGAAGTTTTACCAGGATGCGCTGGGGCTGAAGGAGGTGCGGCGGATCGAGAACGACAAGGGGCGCTTCACGCTCGTGTTCCTGTGCTCGGCTGACGATCTCGAGGCGCTGAAAAAGCAACCGCAGACGCGCGGCGCGCCGCTGGTCGAGCTCACCTGGAATTGGGACGAGGAGAAGTATGGCGAGGATCGCTTCTTCGGCCATCTCGCCTATGAGGTCGACGACATCTACGCCACCTGCGAGAAGCTGATGAAGGCGGGCGTCACCATCAACCGGCCGCCGCGCGACGGCAACATGGCCTTCGTCCGCTCGCCCGACCTGCACTCGATCGAGATCCTGCAGAAGGGCGACCCGAAGGCGCCGGCCGAGCCGTGGGCGTCGATGCCGAATACCGGCCATTGGTAGGCGAACTCGGCAGGAACCAGCGCCGTACCCCCGCGTTCACTCCAGGACAATGCGATTGGAGGAGAACGCGATGGGACGCGGAATTTTGTTGTGGCTGCTGGGCGTGCCGATACCGGTGATCATTCTGCTGTGGCTGTTCTTCGGCCACTGATATCAGCGCAAACGCATCTCGTGTTTGTCGCGCCGGCTGACTTCCAGCAATGAAAGCTCCGCTCTTCGAGCGGAGCTTTTTGCATGAGGGGCTCGCGACAATGCGCATCGTTCGCCGGGGCGAATTCGGCTATCACCTGCGGCACATGAACGCCGCGGGAGATGCTTGATGCCGGACACACAGCTGACGATCTGGGGCCGCGCCAATTCGGTCAACGTGCAGAAGGTGCTGTGGTGCCTCGCGGAGCTCAGCCTGTCCTATCAGCGCATCGATGCCGGCATGCAATACGGCAAGACGCGCGAGCCGAATTATCTCGCGATGAACCCCAATGCGCGGATCCCGACGCTGGTCGAGGGTGACTTCGTGCTATGGGAGTCCAATTCGATCATGCGCTATCTCTGCATGGCGCATGGGCGCGGCACGCCGATCTATCCGGAAGCGCCGAAGAGCCGCGCCGGCGTCGACCGCTGGCTCGACTGGACGCTGTCGACCGTGCAGCCGGTCGACCGCCCGGTGTTCTGGGGCATCGTGCGCACGGCGCCCGCCGAGCGCGACATGGTCAAGGTGCAGAAGGATGCCGATACGGCCGCCGAGGTCTGGGCGATCGCCGACCGCCTGCTCGCCACGCGGCCGTTCCTGGAGGGCGACGCGTTCACGCTCGCCGATATCGCAGTCGGCGCCTATGCGCGGCGCTGGCTCGGCGTCGAGGGAATCACCCGGCCGGCGCAACCGAACCTCACGCGGTGGCTCGCCGAGCTCGGCCGGCGGCCCGGATTTGCCCGGCACGTGGCGCCGCCGATGTCGTGAGCCGCTGACGCGGCTTAAGCTGTGGTGACAACGCGCGGAATCGCGCCGGCCGCGCAAATGGCCCGGATCGGCCGGCTACTGTGCATGGGGTTGTTTTCGCGTTTTTGCTTGGGCGGCCTAGTGCCAGCCGCGCTCGACCAGCAGGACGACGGCGATCAGCGCCAGCGTGACGACCGCGGTGGCGAGCTTTGCGGTCATGGAGAGCCCGCGGCCGACCCACCACAGCAGCGCGCAATACATCAGCGCGGGAACGAGCAAATCGAGCCGCAACAGGTCCGGCGACATCGGAGGCCCTCAGCGCCTTACCGTGGCGTCGATCGAGCCGCCGATCTTCACGCAGGTCCCGGTCGCCTCGACGAAGGTGAAGCCCTGACCATAGGAAGCGCAGCCGTTGGCTTTGGCTGCTCCGGTGGCGCCCCTCAGCGGCAGGGCCTTGCCGGACTGCGGCTGCCCGGTCGGCGGCAGGCGCAAGGTCTCGGCCCCGGCCGCGGAGGTCAGTGCGAAAGAGATCAGGAAGAGGACCGTTGCGCGCATGCGGTCTTGTAACCCGGACCCGGGCCAGGCGCTATCCGGCGGCCTCAGAGGAACCGGACGCCGGCCGACTTGCCCCGGCGCCAGACCACCTGGCAGCTCCGCCCGGTCCGCGCGTCCCGCGCAAAGGCCATCCGGATCACGCCCGGGAGCTGGCTCGCATCATCGTCCATAGTGATCCTGGCGCCCGAGGCCGATATGTCCTGAACCAGGCAATGCCGCGCCGCGAATCCGCCCTCGAGCGTGATCCAGGCATGCTGCGACAGCAATTTGCGGGCTGCGCGCTTCTTGGGCTGCGGCATCGGCGAAAAAATCTCCAGCCCCAGCGCTAACCCATGGAACCCTAAAAAACCGTTGAAATGGCCGTCCGAACGATCCCGGACGAGGCTATCCACCGGCCCAAAAGAGCGTTCCGGAACGGCTTGCCCATGGACGCAAAGGCCACTATACGTTCGCCCGCTGCAAGCCACCGGGCACGACTCGGACGGCCAGCGGGCCTGTCGCCACGTGCTATCAGGCCTTGCGTTTGCTCCCTTCGTCTATCGGTTAGGACGCCACCCTTTCACGGTGGAGAGAGCGGTTCGATTCCGCTAGGGAGCGCCAACAAAATCAATTACTTAGCGTCCTGCTTTGCCACCATGTCCAACACATGGCCAATAAACGCGCGTGGACACTTGAGCAGCGGCGACTGCGCGAGTTGGAGCGCATTTGCCTGGAATGGGCAGATCATGCGGATCTGATCCTGGCGCGAGACGGGCTGATCGCGCTGGCGGCCGGCTCCGGCGCCGCGGCGGACGCGATCGCGAGATCGTCGATGCCCTGCTGATGCTGCCTCACGTCGCGCGGTGGATTTTGTGTTTCTGTTGCGTTTTGTGTTTCTGTTGCGTGCGGTAAGATGCCCCCCGGTAGCCACTCACAGTTTGCTCTGGAGTGCATGATGCAGAACTTTGTAACCGGAAGCGTTGTGGTCGCTGTAGGTTTTATGGTCTTGCTTGCCTTCTCCCAAAAGCACCATCAATGCTGGAATGGGCACGTGCTGCAAGATTTGCACGAGCATGTGCTAACTCACCAGCCTTGCGGATCCCTCAGTAGCGCCTCGATGTAGGAGCCCGCCGCTCTCTGGAGCTTTCCACACCGCGCAGTGGGTCGCGTCCGTTCGGAGCCGATCGACGATTTGCGGGGCAGGCTTGACGACAAACTACAGCGCTATTCAATTCGCAGCCATGCCGGATTTGCCGGCAAGCGTGGAGCCCGGTTTGCCCCATGACTCACCAGCCGCGCGCCGTATTTCCGGCGGTGCGCGACTCCCCGAACTCGACGGTGCGCGCGGACTTGCCGCTCTCAGCGTCGTCATTGCGCATTATTTCGGCGAGGTCGATCACGCTCTGTATGGCTTCGAATTCGGCTGGATGGGCATTGACCTGTTCTTCGTACTCTCGGGGTTTCTGATCGGCTCGATCATTATGGAGCGAAAGGATAGTCCGAATTTCCTCGCCGTGTTCTACGCCAAGCGCAGCTTGCGCATCCTGCCGGTCTACGCGCTGATCCTGACCGCGACGCTCGGGTTCATTCAGCTGAAGGCGCCGGAGCCGTGGATCGCTAACACTCTCCCCGCAGCAACTTACGCCACCTTCACGCAGAACATTGCAATGGCTTGGCTCGGCGATCGCGGCTCCCTTTGGCTGCTGCCGACATGGACGCTCGCGGTCGAAGAGCAATTCTACCTAGCCGTTCCCCTTTTGATGATGCTGATCTCAGCACGCGCGCTGCTGCCGGCGATCCTGGCTGGCATCGGGCTCTGCCTGCTGACGCGCACCGCGCTCTACCTAGTCGGATCGGACTTTCCCTCGCGGCTGCTGCTCGTTAGCAATGGCCACATCCTTTTGATCGGGGTGCTCGCCGCCTACATCCAGCACCACGACGTCAGGATTCCGCAGCTGGTTCTACGCCTCGTTCCGCTGGCGTCGATCGTAGTTTTCGATGCCATCATTTTGATGGCGCAAGTCCATGTGTTCCTGGCGCTGCTCGCTCCCCTGTTTGCCTCGTACATTCTACTCGCGGCGCGCGGCTGGCCACGGCTCGGCTTCCTACGGGCACGTTGGCTGCGCGCGCTCGGGGCCATCTCCTATTGCCTCTATTTGGTTCATCAGCCGATCAGCGGCATGATGCATGGCCTGATCCTCAACGGAGTGCCTGATATCGCGACGATGCCTCAGGTTCTGGTGACGTTCGGCGCAATAGTCGTTTCGGTCGCCATCGCTACCGTCTCGTATTTTCTATTGGAACGACCATTTGTGCGGTTCGCCAGAACCATCTTCTATGCCGATGCGCTCCCGCGCGGCGAAAGGCCAGACCACCAGCCGTTGTCGGCCGACGAGCTGCACTGATGGGATGTTCGAGCACAGCATATGAGCATTTTTTCTATCTTCTTGGTGTCGCTAAAGCGGGCGGACCGCCAGCGTGAACCGGCGGGCCGCTCGATCTGCGTTCGGCATCTAATTCCGATCACCCGCCGGCTCGAATGCCGCAGGGTAACTGCGCGGGCGGCTTTTCCTCGGTCCAGCCCAGCACTTGGCATGCAAGCGTCGCCATATAGGGCGTCGGCTCGGTGATGCGGGCTACGACCTGTCGGTGATCAGGGTATTCCGTCCCAGGCACGGTGGAGAGAGCGGTTCAATTCCGCTATGCAGCGCCACCTCATCCAGGTCCCTTCACCGTTCGGCCAGGAAGCTGTCGCGCACCTTCGCGCAGGCGAGCCCGACGGTATAGACGTGGACCCCCTCGATCTCGCAATGGTCCAGCTTGAGCGCCAGCAGCCCGATCGCATTCTCGGAATCAAGCGCCACCGACGAGCGGACGACGATGCAGGGATAGTCGGTCGCAAGCTTGGCGTAGCTATAGGGGCGAAAGTCGTACTTGAGGACGTGCGTGTAGATGTTGTGATCCAGCAGCGGCACCGTGAAGTCGCTGGCGTAGGCCGCGGAAAACCTCTCCCGCATCGCCCGGTCGCCCCACAGCTGCAGCGTCATGTCCCAGCCGTGGTTCATGTCGTTCTCCGGCGCGCGCACGAACATGCCGGAGACGTTGGCGCAGGCGGGGCCGGCCGCGACCACGGCCTTCGAGAGCCTCGCCCCGATCGCGTTCAGGGCTGACGATTGCAGCGCCGCAGCGCGGGCGTCGATCAGCGTCACCGCACCCGTCACGACGCACAGGCTGCCTGCGAGCAGGCTCGGCGCAGCCCGCCAAATCGCCGGCACGAGACGCCTGAGCAGCACCACGACCAGCACCAGCACGCCCCCAGTCTGGACCCACGGCACCAGCATGTAGTGAAGCGCAAAATGCTTCGACGTCGCCACCAGATGCGTACCGTAGATCAAGACGGCAGCACCGAGCGTCAGGCTGACCGGATCCTGCCGGCTCCGACTTTTGATGGACCACGCCAGTGCCGTGCTCGCAGCAGCGACGTAGACGCCCGGCACCAGCGGCGCTGATGCCACGATCTCGCGCATGTTGGACCAGAACGTCCCGAAATCGATGAACCCTGCCTCGCCCTCGCCGTACTGTCCCTTGTGAGTGGCGATTTGCGCAAGCCATCCGAACCCGCGCGTGATCGTTCCGGGATTGAAGATCAGACTGAACGCCACGAAGCCGACCGCGCCGGTGATCATGGAGGCCACCAACGCCCGCCGGTTTCGCAGCAGGCACACGGCAAACAGCGCTTGCGGGAGATAGAGATATTTGGTCGAGAAACCGAGCGCGAAGATCACCCCGGACACGACACCGAGGCTGGTCGACGGAGCTTGCTCGTCGAGCGCAGCCTTGACCACCATCGCCATGCCGAACAGCGCGAACGCGGCCATCAGGCCTTCCGGCGCCAGCACCATCTGATAGTGAAATGCATCGGGGTGCACGAACGCACCGGCCTGAAACAGCATCGCAGCGATCGCGCTCCGCGTCGTCCGCCCGATGATGAGGCCGCCCGCCAGCAACGCGCCCGTCAGCACCAGCGCCTCGCCGGTTCGCGCCGCCCATGTGATCGCATCATAGTGCTTGAGCCCGAACGCAACGATATCCTCGGCACCGGAGACCAGCGCCCAGCCCCTGACGATCAGCTCGACGAGCAGCGTCGTCGTCGTTCCCGGGTGGTCGAATTTCAGCGAGCCGTATCCGGCCGCCGCCACCAGTCCATTCATGGTGTAGGCCGATTCCGGATCGACCTGGACGCCCCACACCGCCTGCCAGGCAGAATAGAGCAGCGTCGCCGCCAGATACAGCGACGGGACAACAAAGATCAGCAGCGTTCTGATCCTCCCGCTCACGTGCGTGTCCGGAAAGCAGCAATCGTCTGACATATATTGCGGCCTAGATCGCCTTGATCTTGAAGAAGGCGAACGCCACCATCTTCAGCAGCATCCAGCCATGGCGAAACCTGGAGATCTGAGTCTCGCCATAGGTGCGTGCGGCGTAGCGGATCGGCAGATCCACGGATTTCAGATTGAGCTTCGATGCGCCGAAGATCAGATCGAAATCGCCGAACGGGTCGAAATCACCGAAATAGGCTTTGCCGGCCTTCAGGCGTTGATAGTCGCTGCGCCGCAGGACCTTGGTGCCGCACAGCGTATCCGTGTAGCGCTGATTGAGCAGCCAGGAGAACAGGTAGGAAAAGATCTTGTTGGCGATCAGATTGAGAAAGCGCATCGCGCCGTCGTCCATGGGATAGACCAGACGCGATCCGTTGACGAACTCGCCCTTGCCCGACAACAGCGCTTCGGCAAATTTCGGAATCTGCTCCGGCGGCATGGTCAGGTCGGCGTCCAGAATGATCAGCACATCACCTCGGGCTACGTCGAATGCGGTGAACACGGCATCGGCTTTGCCCTTGCCGGGCTGGCGCATCACCTTGATGTCCCTGGACGGGTACGCCTGCCTGACCCGCTCCATCTCCTCGAAGGTCCCGTCCTGACTATGGCCTTCGATGAAGATGATTTCGATATCGCTGCAAAAGTCTGGAATGCGCTGAACCGCAGGCTCGATATTGCCGCACTCGTTGCGCGCAGGCACGACGACAGTAGCCGAGGCGAATGTCTCCCTCGCCCTGCGGTTCGAGCGTGCCACCAGATAGTGCCGAAGTGCCAGCTGGCGGATCCCCGGCAGAACGCTGACGAAACGATTGAGAAAACGTCCAAGCCCGAACATCCGCACCGGCGAAAGCACGCGTTGCTCCGACTTCACTGGGTCGAAATCCGCAAGCCTGGCAAGGCCGCGCAAGTCGGACGGCGACAGCACGTTCTGCGCCGGCTGCGGCATTCTGAGGCCGACGAACTCGGCGAATTTCAGAACGGGGTACCAGAGGTGCGAGAAGTAACCGATCACCAGCCGCGTATCCCGCGTGCAGAAGGGATGCAGCTGGGCGATGAACTTCTGGCAATCCTCCAGCGAGCCGATCGTATCGAGGACGAGAATGAAGTCGAACGGACCTTGCAACGCTTCGAGCGTCGCCGGGTCTTCGGCATCGCCTTCGACGAAAGTCAGGTCAGGGTGGCGCTGCCGCGCGATTGCGATTTGCTTGTGACAGAAATCGACTCCAACGCCATGTGATGGTGCGAGGCTTGCGAGCGTATCGCCAATGCCGCAGCCGATGTCGAGGACGCGACTTCCCGGCGGGATCAGAAACCGGAGATACCGTTCATCCTCGTCGTGGAAAAAGCCGTTCCTTTCGCGCCACGCCAAACGATCCGCGGCGATACGGTCAGCATGATCGAGAATACCTGCTTTCCGCGGCGCCAGGCAGCCGGACGTCACAGTCATGTCCATCGGAGGACACAGGTCTCGATGAGCCTGCCCGAACTGAAACGAACTGCAAAATCAAACGCGGCTGCGCAAAACGCAGCCATGAAAATAGCCATCAACATGGTCCCCCCAGACCTGTCCGTACACAAGCGCAACTAGGGCGCGAGATCAACAGAAAGATGGTCGATGAACGATTACGCGATGGATCCGGCATCGATCCCGTGAAAATCCGCAATGCCGGGATGAACCTCCCCGGCCCTTACGTCCGACCAATGTCCGGAGGAACCGTCTCGCTCGCCGGAACGCCTCACGAATGGAAGGATCTGGATGGGCCATGGAGCAGCGCAAGTCGATCCCGGAAGGCCAGTCCGGCGCGCCGCTGCCGGCATGGATGCAGCGCACGGCGTCCTACTCGCCGGACCGACGCGCCAAGATGCTGGAACACATGGCGCGCGCGAGATCGGTGCCGCCGGCCCAAGTCGCTCAGGCCAGACTCGCCAAGGCCCAAGTTGCTAGGGCCCAAGTCGCGGAAGTAACAGAGCCGTCGCGCATGAGCGGCTGGGACATTCTCCGCGACGCCTACGTCTGCGCCGTCCTGTCAGCGATCATCGCGTTCATTTTCCAATCACGCGTGCCCTTTTATCTCGGCGCGTTCATGTTCCTGACAGACGGCGAGCGTATCGAAAGCGCGCTCGGCATGGTCGGCATCCGGTTCGAGCCCGAAGCGATCGGGCCCGACATCGTCAAGGGTTTCATCTCCCTGTTCGGATGGTTCGCGCTGCTCGCGTCATTGCGGAGCTCCGCCCCCTCCTGGCTCGCAACGTGGATGCCTCCGACCGACCCATCCTGGTCTTTTATCGCCGGAATTGCCCTCGCGTTCGTTATCCTCGAAACGCTCGCGACACGCGCGATGCGACGCGGATTGCCGTGGTTCGGTTGGGACAACCTGACCTGGAAGATCGGCAAGCTCGCCCTGGCCATTGGCGCACTGGCTCTGCTGGTACTGCTCAGGGCTCTCTGAACGCGACCGCTCCGGGTGGACCAAAAGCCCCGCGTCAGGTCTCCGTAAGCCCATACAGCTAATTTGACAGCGCCCGATTCCGGGCCCCCAACCTCCAGCAGCAGATGGCGTTGCCGCGCGGTGAGACATGAGCTCCTTGGAGCCGCAGAAGCTCCGACAGATCGCGATCGTATCGCGCGCGCTGGCACGTCGGGACGGGATCGACTATCGGCAGACATCGCGGCACGAACGGCATCGATATCGTCGCGAGGCGATCATCACACTCCTCGGCAACTGGACCCTCGACGACATGCGCCTGGTCGACGGCAGTAAATGCCGGAGCGGCTGACGCAGCGAGACTCCCGATTACTCCGCATCGCTCCGCCCTTCGATCCTTGGCGGCCAGTCGCAATGACGTGGTTGTGAACCTACGCGCCCCACGACTGGGTCGTTTTGCCGCCATACCCGGCACATTTCCGCGCCGGCCATTTACCGGAAATTTACCCCTGCTCCTGAGCCGCGGTATCATTTGCTTAGAATTTGATCGCTACCGTGGAATTACGGAAACAATCCGAAACACAATCTGGCACCCATGTCCGTCGCAGAATTCCTCAGGCAGCGAGCAGTGGAAGTGAGCGTGAGCGGCAACTATTCGCTGCATCGCTGGTACGATTGCGAGGGTAAACTGCGAAACTTCGCCTGCCGTACCAAGCGCGTCTCGCCGTTCCGCATGATCGTGGACGTGCCGGTCGTCGGCAAGATCGGCGAGCGCGTGACCTCTTACTTCCAGGATTTCGGCGAATTCCAATGCACGATCAGCGCGACGCTGAAGTCGGGCTTTCTGATGGAGCTCGACATGACGCGGGCACGTCGCGCCTGGATGTCGGAAAAGCTGACCTGGCTCGAAAAGAAGCAGAAGGACGACAGCATCCTGGAGCTGCGGCGCGACGCGCGCTTCGTTCCGCAGTCCTCGCACACGGCCCTGACGCTTGCCGACGGCAGCACTCATTCCTGCTTCATCATCGACGTCTCCACGGCCGGCGTCGCGATCTCCTGCGAGTACGATCCGCCGGTCGGAACTCCGCTCGCAATCGGCGCCTGTGTCGGGCGCGTCATTCGCAAGTTCCAGAACGGCTTTGCGGTGCAGTTCGCCGAGAAGCAGCAGCAGGACGACCTCGTCCGCCTGATCGTACGCCAATCGGTGCCGCAGCCTGTCTGAAGCCGGCCAGATCAATCCGCATCGCTGCCCTATCACGGCCCCATTGCGGGATCAGCTTCTGGCAGGTCGAAGCCTTGGGCCGGACGTCAATGGCGGACTTGCGATCGGGGGACCGGATGGCAGTCAACAAGATTACCTGGGACAGGGTCGGCCGGGTCAGTGAGCCCGGACGCTACATGTATACGTTCGGCTGGCTCACCATCACGGCCGGCGACCTCGATATCTGGAAGCAATATCCGCAGGCCGCATTCACGCTGCTCGCGCACCATTCCGAGCCCGACGAGACCATCGGCGAAGAATTCAGTCTCGGCGCTTTCGACATCGCTCCCAACACCCCGCCGCCTTTCACCACTCACTGAGGACGGCAAGCGGGAACGCTCATGGCCCGGCGGGGCAACGTCACGGCGCGCCAGCCAAGCCCATTCAGGAACACATGGCATGGGCGTTGCTTATTCAACGCATGACCCAGATTCCTCCTGCCGACCAGGCCTTCCTGTTGCTGCTCATCGTCTCCTGCCTTGGCACGTGCCTCATACGCGCGCTTTGGGAGCTCGAGCAGATGCGAGGCCGCCGGATTGCGTCACGCGCCCGCGGGCGCCAAACCAAGCCTGACTAGGCCAAGCAGCTGGCCGCGCGTCGTCCAAACGAGGTTCATCCTGCCTCTGGACTCGCCGCGGGCGTACGTGCATCGTGAATCGAAGAAACCTGCACATTGCCTTGATCCGACTTATCAATCGCAATCCGGTGACGCCCGCGAACCCGTTACCGTCGCCGATGACGGGGTGGTTCTGTCATGCAATTGATTGCGCTCATGTTCTACACCTTGCGGTCCTGATGAACGCCATCTGTCGCGCCTGTTAAGCAACGCGACAGCAAACGAATGACAGATGGTCGCATCGGGAGACGTGGATAAGCGGACCGAGGGAACCTATTTTCGCGCCGATGTACCTGATTGAATCGCTCCCCACCGTCATCGGAACGGCCGCCATCGCCCCGGCGCTGCTGATGCTCTGGCTTGTCATTGCCGCCGAAGAACGCCCCGGACCGCCGGCCCAGGTCTGGACCGCCTTCCTGTTAGGAGCGGCCAGTATCTCGCTGCTGGGTCTCGCCCGGGCCCCGTTCGCCAAAATGGTTGCGGCGCCCGACAATCCCTGGGCGGCGCTCGTCATGCATTCGGTCTTCGGCGTCGCGCTGCCCGAGGAGGCTGTGAAGGTGATCGCGATCGTGCTGGTGTCCTCGACCAAGCGGCGAACCTTCGCCAACCCGATGGACACCGTGGTCTATGGCGCGGCCGTTGGCCTCGGCTTCGCGGCCTACGAAAACCTCGCTTATCTGGTTCAGCATGCCGAGATGTGGCGGTCGCTGGCGGCCCTTCGCAGCGTCCTGACCGTGCCATTCCACGGCGCGCTCGGCATCATCGCCGGCGCCTATTTGACGCTCGCGCGTGCCGGTACGGCGCTCGGCGCGAACCGCCATCATCGCGACTGGGCCCGCCTCTCCAGCCGCCTGCTGATCTTCGCCGGCCCGCTGGCGCTGCATTCGGCCTTCGACTTTCCGCTGCTCACGCTCCAGCGCATGCCGGACCTCGATCCCAACTTGCGAATGTGGCTGGGCGGCGCGAGCCTGCTGATCGGCTTCAGCTCGATCGCCTTCGCCATTCGCCTGGTCCGCCGCGTCGCGCGCCATCACGTGCCCCGCACCGACATCGCGCGGGAACGGCTGAGCCAGTTGCGGCGGATGTGGGCGCTGCTGCTCGCCGGAGGCGGTGTCGGCTTCCTTGGTCTCGCCTTCGTGCTGACCTCGATCCACCATTGGCTCGTCAACCCCGAGCGCAATCTGACGCTGGCATTGATCCCCATCGGCTTCGTCTCGATCCTGCTCGGCCTTGCGCTCCTGATCGTCACGACCGCGATCTACATTCTCGGCCGCAATCGCATCCGCACCAGCGGCGAGGGTTTTTCGTCAGCGCACGGCGGCGGTTGACCCGCGGGATGGCAAGCGTGGTGTGTGCGTATTAGATTGTGTGCACATCTATCGATCCGGAGCTTGCCGATGACATCGCCTGAGGATTTTTCACGGCTGCAATCCGCGATGAGCCGGGCGGTGAAGGCGCATTGGAAAGCGTTTCTGTTCGAAGGCATCTTGCTCACCATCCTCGGCATTGCCGCGCTGATCCTGCCGCCGCTCGCAAGCCTGGCCATCACGATCTTCCTCGGCTGGATGTTCATGGTCAGCGGGGTCGGCGGATTGATCGCGACCTATTGGGCGCGCGCCACGCCGGGCTTCTGGTGGTCGTTGATCTCGGCGGCGCTGGCCGTACTTGCCGGCATGCTGCTGCTGGCCCGCCCGATGCAGGCCGTGCTGACGTTGACCATCGTGCTCGGCGCCTACTTCCTCGCTGAGGGCGTCACCACCATCATGTACGCGCTGGAGCATCGCCGCGAGCTGAGCGGCCGCTGGTCGTGGCTGCTGATCTCGGGTTTCGTCGACATTGCGATCGCGTTCATGGTGATCACGGGACTGCCGAGCACGGCGGAATGGGCCATTGGGGTGCTGGTCGGCATCAACCTGCTGTTCGGCGGCGCGACCCTGATCGGCATGGCGCTGGCGGCGCGCAAAAGCAACAGTTGAGGCGCCTCGAAGCCCCGCCTTCCCAATTGGGGGGTGACAAGGCGCCAGTGGCACGCTATATGGCGATCCATGATCACCGTCGCCACCAGCTATTTTTGGTACTTTAGCTACGACAGCTTGCTGGCGGCAGGAGGATCGCGCTCAATCTAGAATATTGAAGCAAACGTCCGAACAGCCGCCAGACCTGGCGGCTTTTTTATTGGCCGGCAGGTTCTCAACAGACAGGAGCCCGCCGTGCTGAGCACGACTGACGATCTTCGTATCCGCGAACTGAAAGAGCTGAGCACGCCCGAGGAGGTGATGCGGGAAGTCCCGCGCACCCTCACGGCTACCCGCGTGGTGATGGCGGCGCGCAACGCCATCCACGCCATCCTCAATGGCCAGGACGACCGGCTCCTGGTTGTCGTCGGCCCCTGCTCGGTGCACGATCCCAGGGCCGCGCTCGAATATGCAGAACGGCTTGCGGCCTTGCGCGAAGAACTCGCCGACCAGCTCGAGATCGTGATGCGGGTCTATTTCGAGAAGCCGCGCACCACGGTCGGCTGGAAGGGCCTGATCAACGATCCCGATCTCGACGGCAGCTTCGACATCAACAAGGGCTTGCGGCTGGCGCGCAACGTGCTGTCGGCGATCAACAACCTCGGTCTGCCCGCCGGCGCCGAATTCCTCGACATGACGACGCCGCAATACATCGCCGACCTCGTGTCGTGGGCGGCGATCGGCGCGCGCACGACCGAGAGCCAGATCCATCGCGAGCTGGCCTCGGGGCTGTCATGCCCGGTCGGGTTCAAGAACGGCACCGACGGCAATGTCCGCATTGCGGCCGATGCGGTGAAGTCGGCTTCGCATCCGCATCATTTCATGGCGGTGACCAAGCTCGGCCGTTCGGCGATCGCCTCGACCGCGGGCAATGAAGACTGCCACATCATCCTGCGCGGCGGCAGCAAGCCGAACTACGATGCGGCAAGCGTCGCGTCGGCTTGCAACGATCTGGCGAAATCCGGTGTCGCGCCGCTGGTGATGGTGGATGCGAGCCACGCCAATTCGAGCAAGAAGCCGGACAACCAGCCTCTGGTCACGGCCGACATCGCCGGCCAGATCTCGGGCGGCGAGAACCGCATCATGGGCGTGATGATCGAGAGCAATCTCGTCGCGGGTCGTCAGGACGTGGTGCCCGGCAAGCCGCTGACTTACGGCCAGAGCATCACGGACGGATGCATAGATTGGGCGACCACGGCCACCGTGCTGGAGCAGCTCGCTGATGCGGTCGAGATCCGCCGCAACGCCGCGCGCGCCGGACTGCACGAGCGCTCCGCGTAGTCAGGGCCAAAGGCGGGCGGGGCGATGCTGTTCGCGCCCTGCCCGTCACTTCGCAGGTGCGGTCTAACAGCCGCGGCAGATGCTCTTGATCTTCTTGTCGAGCAGAGCGTCTTCCTTGTTCACGGGATTGTTCGGATCGTTCAAGCTCTTCTCGCTCGGCACGTCGCCGGCACGCGGCTGGCGGTGACCGATGGGCGCCTGCGGCACCGTTCCCGACGTGGCGCCGCCCGACGTCGACGATCCTTTTGCGCCGCTCTGCGCAATCGCCGTGCCGCCCAGCAAGACCACGAGCGATGCTGCCACGATGATCTTCTTCATGTCCGATCCTCCATTCCTCAACCCGGCGTCTCCTCCGTCACCGCTCAGGTTTCGGGCGGATAGAGATGAACGTCGCCGCAATAGTCCACGATACGATAGCGCGTTTCCGTCCCCGCAGCATCCGCATCTGGTGCGGTATTTTGCGCCGCCAACACATAATTCGGTCCGACCGGCGACTTGCCGGCCCCACCGGGAATGTCGATCACATATTCCGGCTGACACAGCCCCGACACCCGCCCGCGCAGCTCGCGCATCAAGTCCTGCCCATGCGCCAGCGTCGTGCGCAGATGCGCCGTGCCAGGCGCGAGATCGCCGTGATGCAGGTAATACGGCTTGATCCGGCACTCGACGAAAGCCCGCATCAGATCCGACAGAGCGACGACATTGTCATTGACGCCGCGCAGCAGCACGGACTGGCTCACCATGGGAATCCCGGCATCGACCAGCCGCGCACAGGCGGCTCGGGCCGTGTCCGTCAGCTCGCGCGCATGGTTGGCATGCAGAGCGACCCACGTGGTTGCGCCTTCAACCTTCAGCGCAGCGACCATGTCGTCGCTGATCCGCGCAGGATCGGCCACGGGCACACGGGTGTGAAGACGGATAATCCTGACGTGATCGATCGCGGCGAGGTCGGCCATGATCTCGCTCATTCGCCTCGGCGACAGCATCAAGGGATCGCCGCCGGTCAGGATCACCTCCCAGATCTCGCTGCGCGAGCGGATGTAATCGATCGCGGCGCGGTAGGCGGCCTCCGAGAGTGCGTTCTCCTTGCCTGGTCCGACCATCTCGCGGCGGAAGCAGAAACGGCAATAGACCGCGCAGACGTGAACCAGCTTGAACAGCACGCGATCGGGATAGCGGTGCACGATCCCCGGCACCGGTGAGTGCGGATGATCGCCGATCGGATCGACGTTCTCGCCCGGCTGCATCTCAAGCTCAGCGGCGGTCGGAACGAACTGGCGGGCGATCGGGTCGTCGGGATCGGATGTGTCGATGAGTTCGACCAACGCCGGCGTGATCGCGACCGCATAACGCGCGGCAACGCGCTCGAGCGCCGGCAGCGCCGTGGCAGGCGCGAGGTCCGCAGCTACGAGTTCGGCTGGTTCGCGCAAAGTCCGTGCAAGGTTGCTTTTGGTCATCTCTCGTTCAACGTCTCTTCTGCAGGCGGTGTCCACACCACCTGATCAATCCGTGTTGCGCCGCTCGCCAGCATCACCAGCCGGTCGAACCCGAGCGCGACACCGCTCGCCTCCGGCATCGCCGCAACTGCGGCCAAAAAGTCATCGTCCAGGGGATAGGCCTCGCCATAGCGGCGCTGCTTCTCCGCCATCGACTCGGTGAAGCGCTTGCGCTGTTCATCGGCGTCGGTGAGTTCGCCAAAACCGTTGGCGAGTTCGACGCCACAGGCATAGACCTCGAACCGCTCGGCGACCCTGGGATCGCTGGCCTTCACCCGCGCCAGCGCAGCCTCTGGAGATGGGTATTCGAACAGGATGGTCAAACGCCCCTGCCCCAGATGCGGCTCGACATGCTCAACCAGGACCTTGCTGAAGATGTCCGACCAGGTGTCGTCCTCGGCGACCCGGACCTTGCCGGCGGCGGCTTGAGCGAGCGCGGCACGGTTACCCTCATTGCCCGAGATTGTCGACAGCAGGTCGAGCCCGGCAAACCGTTCGAAGGCGCCCGCAACGGTCAGCAACTCCGGCTCGGCGAAGGGGTCGGCCATCCGGCCCCGGAAGGCAAAGGTCCCGATCCCCGTCGCCTGCGCGGCCTGGGCTATGACAACCACCGTGTCGGCCATGATGGCGTCGTAGGGGGCGCCCGCCCGGTACCATTCCAGCATGGTGAATTCGGGCAGATGCAGGTCGCCGCGCTCGCGGTCGCGGAACACCCGGGCGAACTCGAAAATCCGCTCCTCCCCGGCCGCCAGCAGCTTCTTGCAGGCGAATTCGGGCGAAGTCCGCAAGTATCGGCTGGCCCGGCTGCCATCAGGCCGGATGATCTCGGTCCGGGGGGCGTGCAGATGGGTCTCATTGCCTGGGGAGACCTGGAGGACAGAGGTTTCGACCTCGACAAAGCCCTGCTCGGTGAAGAAGCCCCTGACAGCCCCGGTGATGGCTCCCCTGGCCTGGAGGAACGGCCGCCGGTCGAGGTGCCGCGAAGGGGTCCAGAACGGCGAAATCAGCTTGTCCCCAGCCATTAACCGACTGCCCCCTGAGCCAGCAAAGTGCTGGCATCCAACGGCAAAATCAGTATGTTGCGGCCCGAAACGGGCGCCGAGGTCTGATTTGAGGCCCCAAGTCCCCCATCGAATTGACCACGTCCTGGCCTGAGCCGGGCCAAGCAAGCAGGAAATATAGCTTTGAGAGTCATCGCCAGTTCTATTCGCAAGGGCAACGTGATCGAGCAAGACGGCAAGCTGTATGTCGTCGTCAGCGCCGAAAACATCCATCCCGGCAAGGGCACCCCGGTCAGCCAGATCGAAATGCGCCGAATCTCGGACGGGGTAAAGATCTCCGAACGCTACAAGACCACCGATCAGGTCGAAAAGGCCACCATCGAAGAGCGCAACTACACCTTCCTGTATGAAGATGGCGACGGCTACCACTTCATGAACCCCGAGACCTACGATCAGGTCCAGGTCTCCAAGGATGTTGTCGGCGAAGCCGCCGCCTATCTTCAGCCGGAGATGATGGTCAAGCTTTCGACCCACGACGTCAACGTGGTCTCGCTGGCGCTGCCGCAGCGCGTGACGCTGGAAGTGGTCGAGACCGAGCCGGTCACCAAGGGCCAGACTGCCTCGTCGTCTTACAAGCCGGCGGTGCTTTCCAACGGCATCCGCACCACCGTGCCGCCGCATATCGCCGTCGGCACCCGCATCGTGGTAATGACCGAAGACGGCTCCTACTCCGAGCGCGCCAAGGACTAAGCGAGATCAGGACAGGTGCCGCCGGGGGGCGAGACAGTGGTTGGGAAGAGTTTCCGCTTCGTCTCGCTGTTTCTGGCGTCGCTCTCGCTCCTCACCGCCACGCCGGTCGCTGCGGACGAGATCCGCAGCCCGTCCCTCACGGCTTTGCGCGTCGACTGGCGCGCAGCGCTCGACCAGCTCCGCACCGAGATCAACAGCCACCCGCAGATCGCGGGTGATTTCATCTTCATGCCGCGTCGTTCGGTACCGCGCTTCGATCCGCGCGCGATGCCGGCGCTGGTGCAACTCAACGCGGTCTCCTCGCAATTCTTCACCGGCATCGCCCGCAGCCCCGTTCCCGTGCTGTTGCCGTTCGATGCCGCCGCCTATCTCGAAGCGCAACGCAGCGGTGCCCAGACCCCACTGGCACTGTCGCGCTACCAGGCCGACTTTAATCCCGTCGACATGTTCGACGCCGGCCCCGCCGGCTACAGCGCGAGTTTTTCGCTAGAGCCCGGCGCCGGTGACGGCATGCCGACACGTGCCTTCGCGAGGCCGGTGGAGATTCAGATCACGGGATCCGCGCTCGTGTACGACATCGCCGATCCCGCCGGCGGCAAGGGCGAGCAGTTCAAACCGCTTGCGACCATCTACCCGGACCTGCGCAGATTCATCCGCGAAGGCTATGTGCGTTACGCCTTCACACGCTTCGGCGCCGCCTATGTGGTGTCGGTCCAGTGCCTCGACAGCGTCGCAAAGCCGCGGCGGCTCGCCTGCAAGGAAGCCTATCCCGTTGCCGAGCGCTTCCTGAAGGCGCTGCACGTCGCCGGTGGCCAGCGTATGCGGCCACTGATGGATGTTGCCTCGTACGTGATCGATCGCCCCGCCGCGCGTTCGGCGGATTTCAGCTACCGGCCGAGCGGCGACATCATCCCCAATACCGGCTATCGCAAACAGGGCGGCCATCCCGATCCGATGGCCTATGCACAGATCCGTTTCCCACTTGAGAAGGCGCCGGCCTTTGTGCATTCGCAATCCTATGCCAAACGCGACAAGGACGAGGGCCCGAGGGCTTATCCCTGGCGCGACAATTTCTGCGAGTCTCGCAGCTTCGAGGTCTGGCAATGCGGCAGCGGCTACGGCCACCAGGGAGAGGACATCCGCGCCGCCGACTGCGCCTCGCCAAGCGATGCCCGTGAGCCCTGCGATCCCAAGCAGCGCGGCGTCGTTGCCGTGCGCGACGCCATGGTGATCCGAGCTTCCAAGGACCAGGCCGCGACGCTCGAGGTCAACACGCGCACGGAGCACATCCGCTTCCGCTATATGCACATGAACCCGCAGGCGTTGAACGCCGATGGGGTGCTGAATGGCCGCATCGTCGCGGAAGGCGAGAAGATCGGCGTGATCTCGAACTATCTCGACCATCCCGCGGGCACGTCGATGCACCTGCATTTCGACGTCCAGGTGTTCACGCGCGATGGCTGGATCTGGGTCAGCCCCTACGTCACGCTGGTCTCGGCCTACGAACGCCTGATCCACGCGCGCGGGCGCGAAATCGGCCCGGAGATCGCGAGCACCCCGCAGCCGGTCGCGCACGCGCTACCGGAAGATGTAATCAAGCCTGATCTGCGTGAGGGATCGAGCAGCGAAGAGAATTGAGCGCGAAGACCTCGATCGGATCCCGGACGAGCGAAGCCTCATCCGGGATCCGATCGGCTCGCTAGTCCAGATACGTCGTGAGCTGGGCGCCCTCATCAGCCACGAATACGGCGATCAGTTCGGCGGGTTCGGTGGTGCTGGCATTGGCGGAAACCAGATGCGTGGCGCCCGGCGGCTCGAAGAAAGACTGGCCGACGCCGAATGTCTCAACCGGACCACCACCCAGTTGGGAGCGGATCTCGCCCTTGGTAATGTAAGCGGTCACCGAGCCAGCATGCCGGTGCGGTCGTGAAAATCCACCTGGACCGTAGAACACGCGCACGATGGTCACGCGCTTTCCCGGAACGTTGGGCAGCGCGTAGGACCCGATCGGCTCGACCTTGTCGAGCGGCGAACTTTCGGCAGCGGTGGCGCAGAGTGGCGCGAGCGCACCCGATACGGTGTCCATCGTCGCCGGAAGCACCTTGCCGATCGCAAGCGCGCAGACAAGCCCGCCGACGACGGCCAGCGCCATCGAGCGCAATGGCACAGGTCCCTGCATGGTGGCCAAACTCATTGCAGTCATGACAACCTCCCTCGTTGCGATCAGGATGCCGCGGCATTCGCCGCGACCGGCCGCTTCGCCGGTGTCCAGCGATAGGCCGCACCGAAACGATTCCAGACATTGATCGAAGCAATGGCCGACGTCAGGTACATCAGTTCGGTCTCGGAAAATTCGCGGGACGCCTCAGCATAGACCTCATCGCTAACGCCGTCAGGCAGGAAAGTCAGCGCTTCGGTCCACGCCAGCGCGGCGCGCTCTCGGGCCGAAAAGATCGGCGCCTCGCGCCAGACCGCTACCAGATTGACCTTGTCGACCGACACATGGAGCCGCTCCGAGAACAGAATGTGGTGCTGCACGCAAAAGGCACAGCCGTTGATCTGCGAAGCGCGCAACTTGACGAGTTCAAGGAGCTGCTTGTCGAGGCCGGCCTTGGCCGCAACCTGGCCCAGCGCAAGCACCAGATCATACGCGTCCGGCGCAATCCTCTTGAAGTCCTCGTATTCGCTGCGGGCGTGTGACATTGCCGTTTACCTCGTGATATTGTAAGAAGGCTTATATCTTATAAGAGTTCTTATATGTCACGCAAGACTACCGATATCACAAGATCGCAACCGGAGCGGAAGACGCCCGCCAGCGCACAGGATAGCCTGGTGCACCTGCCCGCGCCCGGTGAAGGCAAGCGCGGCGAGCAGGGTTATCTCGGCTACCTCCTGCGCCAAGCCCATGCTGCGGTCCGGCTCAAGATGGAACGGACGCTGGCCGATCTCGGCGTGACCTCGCCCCAATTCGCGGTGCTGACCATGCTGAATGCCTATCCGGGCCTGTCAGGAGCCGACGTCGCCCGCCTCACCTTCCTGACGCCGCAAACCGTCGGGGTGATCATCCGCAACCTCGACCGTGACGGTGCGATTGTGATGACGCCGCATCCCGTCCACGGCCGCATCCAGCAATGGACGGTGACACCCCGCGGATCGACGCTCTTGAAGGCCTGCAGGGAGCGCGTGATTGAATTGGAGAAGCGTCTTGCCAGCGGTCTCGATGCCAAGGCGGAGGCAAACATTCGCCGCTGGCTCGCCAACGTCGCGGCGGGGTTGCAGGAAGGTTAGGCGAGCCTAGTCGCCGCCTCCTCCGTCGCCGCCACCATCGCACCCGCCGAAATCAGCGAAATCACCGCCCGTGCCGCCGTCACCCTGAATGCCGCGGCCAAAGTTCTCGGCGATGATCATGAGGACGACGACGAGCAATCCGGCGCCGAACGGCCAGGGATTGGCTCGGATGATGCTGAAAAGCTCGTGCATGCCCGCATTCTGCACAGGCAGAAGCGAACCGAGCGTAAAGCGACGCGCATAAAAATGGGGATACCCGGCGTGGCGCGAGCGAGCCCTAGTCGCCCCTCAACACTTTCTTAACTTGGCCGTCGGTCCAGCTTTCGCCGGCGGCGCTCACGCGAACGCGGCTTTGGTCCGTGCCATTGACCAGCACATGCGAACTCACCCGGTCACCGCTCGGCTCCAGGTTCGGCTCCAGGTGCAACTCGGTTTCAGGTTTCCAACTCAGCGTCGCCGCCAGATCGCCGGGAAAAATCTTCCAGCACGATCCGTCGTCCAGCTGGACCACATGGCTTTCCGTGTGCGCGCGCATCTTCATTCCACCCCGAAGTCTCGCTCCTGACGAAGGCGGGCCCCGGCGTGCGGCCGGGGCCCTGCTCCGTCAATCGTTGTCGTGATGAATCACGGTCTTGCTGCGATTGCCGAATCCATCTTCCTTCTTGATGACAGTGGTGCGGTCGGCGGGCGCCCGCTCCTTGATCACGGTGGTCCGATCGCGGTCGCGATACGCATGAGATTCGCCGACCGTCACGCCGGCCCCGACCGGACCAACGTGAACACCAACCTCGTCCGCGAACGCCGGAGCTGCAATGGCGGTGACCATCGCAGCTGCAAACAGATATTTCCGCATCTCGTCCTCCTCAGTGTTGTGCGAAGAGAATGCGGACGTGCGACACTTTGTTCCGGACGGAACACAGGCTGAGGCGTCACTCGTGTTCCAGGAACCGGCCCCCCATAGCGGCGTGATTCCGGCTACAATGCTCCGATGAAACACGATGATTCCACCCATCGCATTAGCCGCCGCACCCTGCTCCGCTCCACGCTAGGTGCAACCACGCTGCTCGCAGTCCCGACGCGTGTCCTCGCCTCGCCACCCGGCTTCGACGAATGGCGCGAAGGCTTTCGCGCACGCGCGATGGCGAAAGGCATTTCGGCCGCCACCTGGCAGCGCGCGATGGCGCGGGTCGAACCCGACATGAGCGTGTTCAAGCAGATGCGCAGCCAGCCCGAATTCCACGAGCAGATCTGGCAATACATCAACCGCCGCGTCTCGGACTGGCGCATCATCAACGGCAAGATCGCGCTGAAGAGCAACGAGGCGCTGTTTTCGCGGGTCGAGCGCGACTTCGGCGTGGAGCGCGGCACGCTGCTGGCGTTGTGGGGTGTGGAGTCGGCTTACGGCGATCCGCTGGTGCAGCAGAACCACATGACGCCGGTGTTTCCGTCGCTCGCCGCACTCGCCTGGAACGAGCCTCGCCGCAAAGCCTATTGGGAGACCGAGTTGATCAATGCGCTGCGCATCGTCGACAAGGGCTGGAGCACGCCCGACGAGATGCGCGGCTCGTGGGCGGGTGCGATGGGCCACTCGCAATGGATGCCTGAGGTCTGGCTCAATGTCGGCATCGACTATAACGGCGACGGCAAGGTCTCGCCGTTCGGCAAGCCCGACGACGCGCTGGGATCGACGGCAAAATATCTGGTCAATCGCGGCAAATGGCACCGTGGCGAGCATTGGGGTTACGAGGTGCGCGCGTCCAGCCAGATGAGCGGCAGCCGCACCTACGCGGCGTGGCAGGCGGCCGGCGTCGCCCGCGCCGACGGCCAGCCATTTCCGCAGCCAAATGCATCAGCGCAGATGTGGACGCCGGTTGCAGGCGGACCAACGTTCCTGCTCGGGCCGAACTTCTATTCGGTGAAGAGCTACAATCCATCGATGAACTATGCGCTGGCGATCTGCCATCTCGGCGATCGCTGCCTCGGCGCGCCACCCTTCATCCAACCCTTCCCTGGCTCCGAGCGCGTGCTGACGCTGGCCGAGGTGCAGGAGATGCAGACGCGGCTGACCAAGGCTGGTTTCGATACCGGCGGCACCGACGGCCGCGTCGGCAACGACACGATGAAAGCGGTCAAGGATTTTCAGCAACGCGCCGGCATCACGCCCGCCGACGGATATGGCGGGCTGAAGGTGCTGGCGAAGCTGCGGCAGGGATCGTAGCCGACCTTAGTGCCGGTACTGCGGTTCCTCAGCATCGAGCTGTCTACGGATCGCGGCGAGATGCAGCCGGGCGGATTCGGAATCGCCTTCGCGCATCTGCTTGTAGGTTTCAGCGGCTATCGCCGGATCGACCGGCTGCACCTTTCGTCCCGTCGACATCGCCAGCACCTGCACCTCGGCAGCGCGTTCGAGATAGTAGAGATCGTCCCAAGCCTCCGCGATGGTCGGGGCCAGGACCATCACGCCGTGATGCTTCATGAAGACGATGTCGGCGTCGCCCACTGCGGAAGCGATGCGGGCGCCCTCGCGGTTGTCGAGCGCAAGGCCGTTGTAATCGCGGTCCACTGCCGTGCGACCGTAGAATTTCAGCGCGGTCTGACCGGCCCAGATCAAGGGATCGCCCTCGATCATCGACAGCGCCGTGGCGTAGGGCATGTGGGTGTGGAAGGCGACCTTCGCGCGCGGCAAGCGCTTGTGCATCTCGGCGTGGATGTAGAACGCCGTCGCCTCGGGCTCACCCTCGCCGTCCAGCACGTGACCGTGGAAATCGCAGATCAGAAGCTTCGACGCTGTCAGCTCACGAAAGGCGTATCCATAGGGGTTGACCAGAAAGAGATCATCATGCCCGGGCACGACGGCCGAGAAGTGATTGCAGATGCCTTCCTCAAAACCGTTGCGCGCGGCCATGCGGAAGCAGGCGGCGAGATCCTCGCGCGCGGTGCGGATCGCATCGGTCGCGAGGTCCGGCCGGTTCGAGCGAACGGCTGCGGGTGAGGAGGCATGAAGGCTGTGCGCCATGGCGAAGGAAACCTCTTTCGGGCGGGAGACGGCTGCGTTTTACAGGGCCGGCGACTGCGCGTCAGCCCCTGCGGCCGCCACCCTGCCCTGCGCGTCTCAGGCCCGCCGCGGCACCCCGCCGGCGTTCATGCCTCCGTCGATGACGAGTTCGCTACCGGTGACGTAGCGCGAGGCATCTGACGCCAGATACAGCACGCCCGAGGCAATCTCTGCAGCCTGGCCTGCGCGAGCGAGCGGGGTTGCGACCTTGGCGCGCTCCTCCGGATCAATCGGCGCGTTCTGGCCCGCGCCATTCGCGCCGGTGGGGATCTTGCCCCAGATCGGCGTGTCGATAATCCCGGGGTGGACCGAATTGACGCGAATTCCGTCGCCTGCTGCCGCGCACTCCATGGCGATCGATTTTGCGAAAAGCCGGACGCCACCTTTGGTCAGCGAATAGGCCGAGAGGCCCGGCGCGCCGCGCAGGCCCGCCAGCGAAGACATCATCACGATCGAACCGCCGCCGGTCTTGCGCATCAAAGGCAGGCAATGCTTCGCGGAAAGAAACACGCCATCGAGATTGATGGCGTTCTGCTTGCGCCAGTCAGAGAGCGTCATGTCGGTGATCGAGGGCACGGCGATGCCGATGCCGGCATTGGAGACCATGATGTCGAGCCGGCCGTGACGCTTGGCGATTTCTGCGACGATCTCGACCCAGCGCTCCTCGCTGGCGACGTCCTGCTCCAGGAAGATGGCCTTGCCGCCGGCTTTTGTCACGCGCTTGGCCAGTTCGGGACCGCGGAGCTCATCGATGTCGGTGATGACGACAGTCGCGCCTTCGCGCGCAAACAGCTCGACAATGGCCTCGCCAATTCCGGACGCGCCGCCTGTGACCAGCGCAACCTTGCCTTCAACCTGCCCTGCCATGCTCACTCCCTTTTTTGTTGTTTGAAGTCGCTACCTGATCACGGATGGTCCTTGGTCCGGTAGTGCGACGTCGATGACGCGGAACTGCACCCGCTCGGCACCCTGGTAGCGATCGACCGACAACGAGCCCGCGACATGCAATTGCTGGCCGCGGTTGGCGAGCAGTGCATTGCCAAGCTTTTGCCCGACCGAACGGAACGCGATGCCGTTGACGATGGCGCCGTCGCCCGACTTGAAGCGCAGCCGCAGATGCGCTTGTCCGACCTCATCGGCAAAGACGAGCTGATGCGCCGGCAGCGCAAGCACCGGCTCCGGATTGCCGCTACCGAAGGGCCCTGCGCGATTGAGCGTGGTCGCAAGCTCCGTCGTCACCGCCCGCGCCGAGATCGCGCCGTCGATGTAGAGCTCGTTGACGTGACGCGCTTCAGCGACGTCCTGCGCCAGCGCGTTTTCGAGATAGGCACGGAATTCGGCGAGTTTCTCTTTCCGCAGCGTGACGCCCGCGGCCATCGCGTGGCCACCGCCCTTGAGCAGAATACCGTCGGCGACCGCCTGCCGGACCACCTTGCCGAGATCGACGCCGGTGATCGAGCGGCCGGAGCCGGTGCCGATGCCGCCGGGCTCAAGCGCAATCGCGAAAGCCGGCCGCGAAAACTTCTCTTTCAATCGCGAAGCGACGAGGCCCACCACGCCGGGATGCCAGCCTTCGGACGCGGTGACGATGACGCCGAGCTTGTCCTCCAGCCCGATCGAGGCAAGCGCCTCGGCTTCGGCCTGCGCTTCGGCGGCCTGCTCGATGACGCGGCGCTCGCTGTTGAGGCGGTCGAGCTCGGCGGCGATCCGTGCGGCCTCCACGCTGTCGCCTTCCAGCAAGAGCCGCACGCCGAGATCGGCGCGGCCGATGCGGCCGCCGGCGTTGACGCGCGGGCCCAGCATGAAACCGAGATGCCAGGCCTCCGGCGGACCGTTGAGCCGCGCCACGTCCATTAGCGCGGTGTGGCCGATATGGTCGCGACGCCGCATCGCGATCAGCCCTTTTGCAACGAAGGCGCGGTTCAGGCCGATCAACGGGGCGACGTCGGCGACGGTGCCGAGCGCGACGTGATGCAGCATGCCGAGCAGATCGGGCTCGGGCATCTCCGCGTTCCAGAAGCCGCGCTGCCGCAGCTCGCGATTGACGGCCACCAGCGTCACCAGCACGAGGCCGACGGCGGCGAGGTGGCCGAGGCCGGAGAGATCGTCGAGCCGGTTCGGGTTGACCAGCGCGTCAACCTCCGGAAGCTCCGTGCCAGCCTGGTGATGATCGATCACGACGACGGACATGCCGAGCCGCTTGGCTTCGGCCAGCGGCTCGATGCTGGTGGTGCCGCAATCGACGGTCACGAGCAGCGTGGCGCCCTTGGCAGCCAATCCACGCACCGCTTCCACGTTGGGGCCATAGCCCTCGAAAATGCGGTCGGGAATGTGGATCAGCGGATCGAGCCCGCAATGACGCAGATGCCAGGCGAGCAGCGCCGCCGAGGTCGCACCGTCAACGTCGTAGTCGCCGAAGATCGCGACGGTCTCGTTCCCGGCGGCAGCATCGGCGATGCGCTTTGCGGCGACCTCCATCTCCGTCACGGTGAACGGATCGGGCATCAGTTTGCGGATGGTCGGGTCGAGGAAGTCGGGCACAGCGTCGATCTCGACACCGCGGCCGGCCAGCACCCGCGCCAGCAATTCCGGCAACTGGTGACGCTGCACGATGGCGAGCGCCGTTGCCGCCCCCCGCGCATCCAGCCGCGTGCGCCAGAGCTTGTCGGTGAGCGAGCGGGCGACGCCCAGGAAAGCCTGGGGCATTTCGACGGGCAAGGCGGTGGCGGGCGGCGTCATGATTCGTGGTTCAGGTCGTCGGGGAGTTACGCAACGGCGCGGTGGCCGGTCTGAAGGATTCACCGGGAATCCTCCGCCAATTGCAATGTCAGCGCCTCACAAAGCGGTGGATTGCCGAAATGCTGAGCGAGTTGACTACCATTTGAGCAGCGGCGCGGACAGCAAATTAAGTGGGCGTTAGCGGGAATCTTCGAAAACCGCGCTTATTCGATCTGTGATTGTTGTTCCCGGTTCATTGCAGATCAGACCTCATTGCCAAGGGAAGTCCCGATGTCTGCTGCGCTGGGTCTGAAAACCAAGCCTGTTGCCACTGAGCCCACCGACGATTCCGATATCTCCGCGCTGATCAATCGCCTGACCGCGGAGGTCAACCAGATCGCGGTCGACAAGACCAAGTCGATCCAGCAGATCACCAACCAGATGAAGATGCTGGCGCTGAACGCACTGATCGAGAGTTCGCGTGCCGGCGCGCAAGGCGCGGGCTTCGCCGTGGTGGCTCAGGAGGTGCGCGGCGTCGGCCAGCAGGTCGAGACCATCGCCCGCGAGCTCGAGACGCAGCTGACCAAGCGCACCGGCGATCTCGTCGCCTCGATCGAGCGCATGAGCCAGCGCTCGCGCGGCGAGCGGATGATGGATCTGTCCTTGAACGCGGTCGAGCTGATCGACCGCAACCTCTATGAGCGTACCTGCGACGTACGCTGGTGGGCGACCGACTCCGCCGTGGTCGATTGCGCGGCCTCGCCGGCGCCTGCGGCGGTCAGCCATGCTTCGCAGCGCCTCGGCGTCATCCTTGGCGCCTACACCGTCTATCTCGACCTCTGGCTCTGCGACCTCGACGGCAACGTCGTCGCCAATGGGCGCGCGGATCGTTTTCGTGTCGTCGGCCAGAACGTCGCCCACACCAAATGGTTTCGCGAGGCGAAGACCTTGCGCTCCGGCGACGACTATGTCGCGGGCGACATCGAGAACCAGCCGCTGCTCGGCAACGCAGAGGTCGCGACCTACTGCGCCAGCGTCCGCGCCGGTGGCCAGGCCAGCGGCGCGCCGATCGGCGTGCTCGCCATCCATTTCGACTGGCAGCCGCAGGCGCGCGCGATCGTGCAAGGCGTGCGCGTCGGCGACGCCGACAAGGCGCGCGTGCTGCTGGTCGACTCGCATTTCCGCGTCATCGCCGCCTCCGACGGCCAGGGCATTTTGAGCGAGCGCATCTCGCTCTCCCTCAACGGCCAGCGCTCCGGCGTCTACCACGACCGGTCAGGCGCGATGATCGCCTTCCACGCAACGCCGGGCTACGAGACCTATCGCGGGCTCGGCTGGTACGGCGTAATCGTCTGCGCGGCGTAAGGCTCGATCTCAAACCGTGAAACAACCCCATGCACAGTAGCGATGGGGTTGTTTTCACGACGGTTTCTGGTCTGCCATTTGACGCGTCGGGCAAAGTGGTTTGACACGTCGGGCAAAACACCGGCATGATGCGATGATGGCGCCGTTGGCAGCCGAGGCTGTTTGCGTCAGATGACCAAGCCCCCTATTTCAGATCCTGTCGCCCGCGCGACCTCCGACAGCACGGGCAGCGCACCACGTGACGGCTTTGCTGATCTCGTGCCCGAGCTCAGCGTTTCGAACATCCAGGCCAGCCTGTCGTTCTGGTGTGACCTGCTCGGGTTCGATATCGCTTATGACCGTCCTGAGGCGCGATTTGCTTACCTCGTCAGGGGGCGCTTGCAGGTGATGCTATGCGAGTTGAACGGCCGTTGGGAGACGGCAGAGATGCAGCGCCCGTTCGGGCGCGGCGCCAATTTCCAGATGGTCGTTGATCGCATCGATCCCATGCTGAGGGCACTCGACCACGCGAAATGGCCGCTCTACGAGCCACCGAATGAGGCCTGGTACCGGGTCGGCGAGCAGGAGGTCGGGCAGCGTGAGTTTCTCGTTCAGGATCCCGATGGTTATCTCGTGCGCTTCGTTGAACGCCTGGGAACGCGCGCCCCCTTGTGAGGCAGAGCGTCTTCGTGACTCGGCTCCAAGCGCAACGAGCCGTCAAGCCATATTCCGATAAAGCAGGTCTGTTCCTACAAGAGCGCGCCGCCTTACTCTGGTAAGCTGCATCTGGCATCACGCCTGGCGGCGTAACGTGGTGGCTGAAAGTCTTGACCGCGTCGCGTTCGCCACATGCTGAGGAGACTTTTGTCATGAAGATCGTCGTGATTGGCGGAACCGGGTTGATCGGGTCCAAGCTCGTGGCGCAACTGAGGCAGCAGGGCCACGACGCCGTGGCTGCCTCCCCCAGATCGGGAGTGAACGCCGTGACCGGTGAAGGCCTCGCTGCGGCACTGGCCGGCGCGGACGTCGTCGTCGACGTCGCCAACGCACCGTCCTGGGAGCCTGCCGCCGTGCTCGAATTCTTCGAGCGTTCGAGCAAGAATCTCATCGCGACCGAGGCCGCGGCGGGCGTCAAACATCACGTCGCGCTGTCGATCGTGGGGACCGATCGCTCGCCCGGCATCGCCTATTTTCGCGCCAAGCTGGCGCAGGAGACCATCATCAAGGCAGGTTCGGTCCCCTACTCGATCGTCCGCGCCACCCAATTCCTCGAATTCCTCGGCGCAATCGGCGAAGCCGGCGTCGCCGGAGACAGGATCGTCGTCCCATCGGCGTCGTTTCAGCCGATCGCCTCCGACGACGTGGCCGATTGTCTCGCGGATATCGCGACGGGAGCGCCGCTGAATGGCACGATTGATCTCGCGGGCCCTGAGAAGGCTCCCTTCAACGAATTCGTAGCGCGCCGGCTGAAGGCGGCCGGTGACACGCGTTCCGTGGTGGGAGACCCGAAGGCGCACTATTACGGCGCCACCATCGACGACACGACGCTGGTCCCGCTTGGCGAGGCCCGGCTCGGAAAGACGTCGCTCGCGACATGGCTCGCCGGCCTCTGACGGACTCCGCCTTCGTGACGGGACGTCGCATCGCGAATTTCTGGTCCAGGATCGCCATGGCTATTTGATCCGCCTCGTCGAACGCCCAGGCAGGCGCGCGCCGCAGTAAGCTGCGGCGGCGCTAGGCCCTGCCGACGCCGTCCGCTTCCGACTGCCATGTCGTAACGCCGAGCGTCTGCGACGGGCGCTCTCCGAACATCGCGAGGTAATACTGCGCGAAGCGGCCGAGCTCGTAAAAACCCTGATCCATCGCCACGGCCGCCACGGTGGTCGAGCCGGGCGCGCTCTCACGCAGGATGGAATGCACCGCGCAGAGCCGCTTGTGCCGGAGGAAGCTGACCGGGCCGAGACCGAACACTTCCTGGAAGGCACGGTGCAGGGTCCGGCGGGACACGCTCATGGCGGCACAGATTTCCGACACATGCACCGGGCGCGTGCCGGTTGCGTCGAGATAATCCTCGACGCGGCGGATCAGCCGGCGCGCCGAAGGCAGCCAGCCGCTATCGTCTGGAGGTAGCGACGACATGACGTTGACCGCCATGCACTCAGCGATCGCTCGCCGCCAATATTCGGCGGTCGATGGCGTCAGGCCCAGCTTGTTGGTGCGCAAATGCGACATGATCGCGACAAGACGGCGCGTGGCGATGGCGCCGTTCGCCGCGTCGGCCCTGAAATGACCGCGGCTACGCCAATTGTCGGGATCGCTGAGTTTCGCCTCGCCGCCGAACAGGGACGCGACCTCGCTGAGATCGAGGCGCATCGCCGCGTATGCGGACGCGCCGTGAAACACTCCGTCATGCTCGAGCAGGGGCGGAATGACGAGCACATCGTTCAGCTGCATGTCGAACGACCAATGGGCGACGCGGTCCTCCGCCGCCAGGAGCATTCCGATGATCAGCTTGTCATCGCTGGAGACACGCTGCGTGCGCATACCGACATTGAAAGTGCCGATGCTGAGCGAGAAGTCGCCGATCCCGATGTGAGACAACGTCCCGCGCAAGCGCCCGCGGCCGAGCTGCATGACGTCGACATGCGATCCGTGGACGGCCTGATGAAGACCTTCAAAGCCATCCAGCTTTTTCGAATCAACCAGAAGAAATTGCCCCATGGCCCTACCCTGTTACTGAAGCGCGACAATTCTGGGGCAGATAGCAGCATAATACTACCATAGCGCGAGGCCTTGCGGCAAAGTGATCTCGCGTTTTGATCTAAATCAATGCCGAATTTGACGCGAGGTAAGTGCCGGATCGCGCTGCAGATTGAGCGATTTTCGACATGGGTCATTAAGTCTCACCTGCCGCCTGCACGTACTGGCACAATTTGCACATCACAGCCGTCCAATCTTCGGATACCGTTTGCAACCTTAGCGATACAGAACGACAGCGCTCTGCGGATGGCCGAGTGCACGTGGTGATTATTTGCCGCGTGCTGGAATGCGCGCGCAAAGGAAAGAGATGTTGACGCAATGGCGCGTCTTCATCCCGCGCGCCAAAATGAGGGGACCAGGCAATGCGTCCAACGTACCGGGAAACGTGCCGTCGCCTGCCGATGCGTGCGCCATAGCGTCAGTGGAATACGCGTATCGGAGTTTCCACCATGCTGCGGGCAGACCTGGACCACTGCGAGTGGTTGCCGGATGATGTGAAGACAGGCGAGATGGTCTTCATTCCTGGCGGGACCTTTCGCATGGGGTCCGACCATCATTATCCCGAGGAGGCGCCGAGCCACCGCGTCTCCGTCGACGGCTTCTGGATCGATCGGACGCCGGTCACAAACCGGCAATTCAAGCAATTCGTCAACGCGACCGGCCATGTCACTGAAGCGCAGATCGTTCCCGATGCGAAGGACTATCCCGGCGCGGTGAAGGAGATGCTCTTCGCCGGATCGCTGGTGTTCTCGCCGCTGCCGCGCATCACCGACCTTACCGACTGGAGCCAGTGGTGGTCCTTCATGCGCGGTGCCAACTGGCGCCATCCTTACGGCCCAGGCAGCAACATCAAAGGCCTCGACGACCATCCGGTGGTGCACATCTCCTATAGCGATGCCGAAGCCTATGCGCGCTGGGCCGGCAAGGACCTGCCGACCGAAGCGGAATGGGAGTTTGCCGCCCGCGGCGGCCTCGAGGCCGAAGAGTTCGCCTGGGGCGATGCACTCATGCCCGGCGGCAAGCACGTGGCCAACATCTGGCAGGGCAACTTCCCTGTCCAGAATCTCGCCGAGGATGGGTTCGAGCGGACGTCGCCGGTCATGGCCTTCCCGCCCAACGGCTACGGCCTCCACGACATGATCGGCAATGTCTGGGAATGGACCTCCGACTGGTGGTCAGCCCGGCACGCAGCCGATGCCGCAAAGCCCTGCTGCATCCCGCAAAATCCCCGTGGCGGCGGCGAGGCTGCAAGCTACGACCCTCGCCTCCCCGACATCAGAATTCCCCGCAAGGTCCTGAAGGGCGGCTCGCATCTCTGCGCCCCCAATTACTGCCGCCGCTACCGCCCGGCCGCGCGCCACGCCGAGCCGGTCGACACTTCGACCAGCCATGTCGGCTTCCGCTGCGTCGCGCGGTCGCCGCTCACCATTCACCGCGAACACGAAGGATCTGCTGCAACATAGGGAGTGAAGCATGAGCAGCGAGTCGAAGAACAATAACAACCAGTCCGGGGCTGACCAATGCAAGCCTGACCAGCCGATCAATCGCCGAAACCTCCTGTTGGGCACATCCTCAATCGTCGCCGCGGCGACGCTGACCTCAGAAGCGCTGGCGCAAGCGCAGAAGGCGGCGCCGGCTGCCGCGCCGGCAGCAACCGCGCCTGCGGGCAGCAAGCCGAACATCCTCATCATCTGGGGCGACGATATCGGCATCACCGACATCAGCGCCTATTCAAGCGGGCTGATGGGCTTCGAGACGCCCAACATCGACCGCATCGCTCGCGAAGGCCTGAAGATGCAGCATTACTACGGCGAGCAATCCTGCACCGCTGGCCGCGCGGCTTTCCTTACCGGTCAGCACGGCATCCGCACCGGCCTCACCAAGGTGGGCTATCCTGGCGCGCCGATGGGCGTCAGCCAACTCGATCCGACCGTCGGCGGCCTGATGAAGAACCTTGGCTACGCCACCGGCCAGTTCGGCAAGAACCATGTCGGCGACCGCAACGAGAACCTGCCGACGGTGAACGGATTCGACGAATTCTTCGGCAATCTCTACCACCTCAATGCCGAGGAAGAGCCGGAGTTGCCGGACTATCCCAAGGATCCCGCGTACCGCGCAAAATTCGGCCCGCGCGGCGTGCTCCGTTGCAAGGCGACCGACCGCGACGATCCAACCGAAGACCCGCGCTTCGGCAAGATCGGCAAGCAGACCATCGAGGACACGGGCCCGCTCACCAAGAAGCGGATGGAGACGGTCGACGACGAGACCTCGGCCGCCGCGATCGACTTCATGAAGCGACAGCAAGGCGCCGGCAAACCGTTCTTCTGCTGGTTCAACGCCACGCGCATGCATCTGCGCACCCATGTGCGACAAGACCATCGCGGCCGCTACGGCCACGGAGATAGCGAATACATCGACGGAATGATGGAGCACGACGACATCGTCGGAAATCTGCTGAAGGCGCTCGACGACATGGGGATCGCTAACAACACCATCGTTGTCTACTCCACCGACAACGGGCCCCACATGAACACATGGCCGGATGCGGCCATGACCTGGTTCCGCTCGGAGAAGAATACCAATTGGGAAGGCGCGTTCCGCGTCCCGTGCGTCGTGCGCTGGCCCGGCAACATCAAGCCCGGCACGGTCAGCAACGAGCTGATGAGCCACAACGACTGGATCCCGACACTGTGTGCGATCGCGGGCGAGCCCGACATCGTCAACAAGCTGAAGGCCGGATACACCGCGAACGGCAACTCCTACAAGGTGCACCTCGACGGCTACGACCAGTCGGCCTTCCTGCGCAATGTGAGCGGGTCTGCCGCCAACAACAACGGCACCAAGAGCGCGCGCAACACATTCTTCTATTCAGATGATGACGGCATGCTCGTGGCTATCCGGCAGGGTGACTACAAATACACATTCGCCGAACAGCGCCTGCAGGGCACGATGGGTGTCTGGGCCGAGCCTTTCACCACGCTGCGCATGCAGAAGATCTACAATCTGTTCCAGGATCCCTTCGAGCGCGCGGACATCACCTCGAACACCTACTGGGACTGGCTGATCAACCACGTCGGCACGGTCTACGGCGTCATCGATGAAGTTGCGGTCTTCGCCGTAAGCCTGAAGGAATTTCCACCGCGCTCGTTCCCACCGAGCTTCAACCCTACAACGATCGTGGAGGAGATCACCGACGGCATCAAGGACGAACGAAGCCGCGCGGCAGGGAGAGCACAGAGCATCGACAGGATCCGCTCCAATCTCAGGCAGATGATCGACCAGCAGATCCAGCAGCGCGGGCGATAGCGATCCCGGAATGTGATGAAAGGGGATCGGATATGATCCGCCGCGGATTGGTGATTGGCTTGGCGATGCTCGGTGCGGCGAGCATCGGGCAAGTCTTTGCCCAGTCCGATCCCCTGCCGTCCTGGAACGACGGCGCGACGAAGACCTCGATCGCGGCCTTCGTCGCGCGGGTGACCAAAGACGGCGGGCCGGACTTCGTCCCGCCCGCCGAACGCATCGCCGTGTTCGACAATGACGGCACGCTGTGGTGCGAACAGCCCATCTATTTCCAGCTCGCCTTTGGTCTCGACAGCGTCAAGGCCATGGCGGCCACGCATCCCGAATGGAAGCAGCAGCAACCGTTCAAGGCATTCCTCGCCGGCGACAAGGATGCCCTCGCCGCGCAAGGCGAGAAGGGCCTGCTGACATTGGTCGCCGCTGCCCATAGCGGCATGACGACGGACACCTTCGCGGCATCGGTCGCCGACTGGCTCGGCCGGGCCAGACATCCGCGCTTTCATCGCCCGTACAACGATCTCGTCTACCAACCCATGGTAGAGCTGCTCGCTTATCTCCGCGGCAACGGCTTCAAGACCTTCATCGTCTCCGGCGGCGGGGTGGAATTCATGCGGGTGTGGGCCGAGAAAGCCTACGGCATTCCGCCGGAGCAGATGATCGGCTCCTCCGGGGTCACGCAGTTCAAGCTTGGCGCCGATGGCCGGCCGGTCCTGCTGAAGCTGCCGAAAGTCGAGTTCATCGATGACGGCCCCGGCAAGCCGTCCGGCATCAATCGCTTCATCGGTCGCCGCCCGATACTCGCCTTCGGCAACTCCGACGGCGACCACCAGATGCTGCAATGGACCGCGGCCGGATCGGGCGCGCGCTTCCTCGGCATCGTCCATCACACCGATGCCGCCCGCGAATACGCCTACGACCGGCAGTCCAGGATCGGAAAGCTCGACAAGGCCTGGGACGAGGCCATGCAGCGCGGCTGGACGGTCGTCGACATGGCGAAGGACTGGAAGACGGTGTTCGCATTCGAGCGTGGCGGCACGGGAGCTTCGCAATGACGAGGCGCCGCGGGTGAAACGAAGGACTGAAGAGAAGAAAAAGAAAGGTACAACGATGTCTGATCATGCGCACATGACACGACTGGCAGGCTGCGTTCTGGTGCTGGCGGCCACCATATCGATGTCACCGGCCACGGTATCGGCCGCCCCCCTTCATCCGGCTGCGATCGAGCGTGACGCCGCGCCTGCACCCGACCTGATCGAGGTCCGAGCCGCCGGCCGCCATGGCGGAGCCGTGGTCGGTCCGCGGGGCGGCGCGGTGGTCCATCGCGGCGGCGCGGTCGTTGGCCCGCGCGGCGCGGCCTATCGCGGACGAACGGTGGCTGTCGGACCTCGCGGCAATGTCGCGGTTCGCAGCACCACGGCGGTGGTGGGACGCGGAGGCTGGGCACGACCGGGCTGGTACGGATGGCCGCGCGGCGGTGCGATCGCCGCAGGGGCAGCGATCGGCGTCGTGGCAGCGGCAACGGCCGTGGCGTGGGCCGGCGCTCCGCCCGCGCCGGGCATGTGCTGGTATTACACCGATCCTTCGCGGACCCAGGGCTTCTGGGACTATTGCCAGTGACGGCGGCACACCAATGAAAGCGGGGCGTCCGTCATGAGCGGATACGACATCTTCGCCTGGATCGTGCTGGTGATCCTGCTCGCCAGCGCCATCGGGGTGATCTGCATTGCCGGCTGGCTGCCCGGCCACATCGCCAAGTCGCGCAACCATCCCTATGCGCAGGCCGTCACCGTCGCCGGCTGGATCACGCTGATCTTCGGCTTCGCGCTCTGGCCCCTCGCCTTCATCTGGGCCTATGTCGATGTGCCCGCGCGCAACGCTGGAGAGGCGTGATGGGCGTCGCGATCTTCAACACCTACCTTGTGCTGCTGTTCTTGCTGGTGCACTTCGGAATCGTGCGCTTCAACCTGTTCTGGAAGGCCTCTCCCGTCATCGTCATGGTGCTGCTGCTGTTCGGGCTCCTGATCCCGATGGGCTGGGGCGCGCCGCAAGGCAATGCGCTGGTCGTGCGTAACGCGGTCGCGATCGTTCCTGATGTCGCAGGCGAAGTGACCGACGTCCCCGTTGTCGCCAACGTGCCGCTGCGATCCGGCGACGTGCTGTTCAAGATCGATCCGACGCCTTATGCCGCGCAGGTCAAGGCGATCGACGCCCAGTTCAAGCTTGCCAGGACGCGGCTCGGCCAGATGACGGAGCTGTTCCAGCGCGACGCCGGCCGCGGCTTCGACGTCGAACAGCGCCAGTCCGAGGCCGACCAGCTCTCCGGCCAGCTCGAGGCCGCGCAGTGGAATCTCGACAAGACCGTGGTGCGGGCGCCGGCCGACGGATACGTCACCAACCTCGCGCTGCGCAAGGGCGCGCGCGTCGCCAATCTGCCGCTGTCGCCGGTGATGGCGTTCATCGACACCTCCAGCACCATCATCGGCGTCGAGATCAACCAGATCGATGCGCGCTATGTCGCGCCTGGACAGGAGGTCGAGGCCACCTTCAAATTCGCGCCCGGGCAGATTTTGACCGGCAAGGTCGAAAGCGTGCTGCAGGCAATCGCGACCGGGCAGACGCAAACCTCAGGTCGGGCCGTCATGCCGAACACGATCGAGGCCGCGCCCTTCATCGTCCGCGTCAGGCTCGACGATGCGGAGTTCGCAAGGCGCCTGCCCGCCGGCAGCGCCGGCACGGCCGCAATCTACACCGATCACGTCGCGCCGACCCACGTCGTCCGCCGGGTTATCCTACGCCAGCTCGCGATCCTGAACTACGTCAATCCGTTCTGAACGAGAGAAAGCAATGAAAAGAACCACGCTGATCGCCCCGATCCTCCTCGTGACCACCGCCCTCGCCCATGCGCAGACCATTCCGGTGACAGTCGACAATTTCGTGCGCGCCGAGTCCGACAGCTACATGGGGACTCTTGCCAAACAGGCTGGAGCACTTGGCAAGATCTTCCACCATCGCGAGCCGGCTCCGATCGACGACCAATCCATCATCAGACTCAATCGCGACACGCTGTACAGCTTTGCCGTCGTCGATCTCGACGCCGGACCGGTCACGGTGACGCTGCCGGATGCAGGCGGTCGCTTCATGTCGCTGATGTCGGTCAGCCAGGACCACTACGCGACCACCGTGTACGGCAAGGGCGAGCATGTCTTCAGCCGCGACAAGATCGGCACGCGCTACGCGCTGATCGGCGTTCGCACCTTTGCCGATCCGAACGATCCGGCGGACGTCGAAAAAGTCCATGCGCTCCAGGACAAGATCAAGCTGGCGCAGAAGGAGACCGGCAAGCTGGATCTGCCGAGCTGGGATAAGGCCAGCCAGAAGAAGGTTCACGATGCCCTGCTCGTGCTCGGCTCGACCATCACCAGCTTCGACCACGCGTTCGGCACCAAATCGGAGGTCGATCCCATCCGTCATCTGATCGGCGCCGCCGCAGGCTGGGGCGGAAATCCCGACCGGGATGCCAAGTACCTCAACATCATGCCGGCGAAGAACGACGGCACGACGGTCTACCAGCTCAAGGTCAAGAACGTGCCGGTGGACGCGTTCTGGTCGGTCAGCGTCTACAATGCCGACGGCTTCTACACGAAGAATCCGTACAACGCCTATTCGCTCAACAGCGTCACCGCGAAGAAGGACAGCGACGGCACTGTCGCCATCCAGTTCGGCGGCTGTGATGGCAAGATTCCGAACTGCCTCCCCATCGTGAAGGACTGGAACTGCACCGTCAGGCTCTATCGGCCGCGCCAGGACATCCTGAGCGGCAAATGGAAATTCCCGGAGCCGCAGCCGGTGAACACGGTGGGAAGCGCAACGAAGTAAGCGCAGGTCGCCATGCGCGAGCTGTTGGGATGGAAGGACACACGACATGACGGGACATTTTCGCAAGGCCACGCTCGCGACCGCATTGGCCATGGCGGGCTTCGGCACACAACCGGCCCTCGCTGACGCCGGTGGCGTCAGCTTCTGGCTGCCGGGCTTGATGGGCAGCCTTGCTGCGACACCGGCGGTGCCGGGCTGGGCCTATTCGACCATCTATATCCATCTCCAGGACAATGCCGGAAAGGGCCAGAGCTTCATTACGCCCGGCGGCGGCACCGGCGCGGTGACCGCCGGCCTCAACGCGCATGCCGACGTGCTTGTGCAGGGCCTCACCTACACATCGCCGCTGTCGGTGTTCGGCGGCCAGGCAGCCTTCACCGTGCTCGCCGCGCCCGGCAACATCGGCGTCGGGATCGATGCGACCCTGACGGGGCCGAGGGGCAACACCATCTCCGGGAGCGCGTCCGACAATCGCACGACCATGACCGACGTGTTCTACCAGGGCACGCTGAAATGGAATCAAGGTGTGCACAACGAGATGGTCTACATCACCGGCAACATCCCGAGCGGCACCTATGATTCGAGCCGTCTTGCCAATCTCAGTTTTGGCTTTCCAGCGGTCGATGCGGGCGCCGGATACACCTATCTCGACCCCAAAAGCGGCCATGAATTCTCGGTCGTCAGCGGCCTCACCTACAATTTCATGAACGGCGCGCTGCAATACCAGAACGGCATCGACTTCCACGTCGACTGGGCCGCTTCGCAATTCATCACCAAGACCATCCATGTCGGACTTGCCGGCTATTACTTCCAGCAGCTCACGGACGACAGCGGACCGGGCGCCAAGCTCGGCGGCTTCCGCGGCATGTCGGTCGGAATCGGTCCGCAGATCGGCTTTATCATTCCGATGAACAACGGCTACCAGGGCTATCTCAACCTCAGGGGCTACAAGGACCTCGAAGTCGAGAACCGTCCCAAGAGCTGGACCGGCTGGGTTACCTTTTCGCTCTCGCCGGCGGCGCCGGAGCCGGCGGTGACAAAACCCATCGTTCGAAAATACTGACGGAGGCGTCAGCGCAGCTCCGATGACCGGGGAGAAGACCAGGCGCGTCATTCGCATCGGCTTCCAGACATCGATCATCACGGTGTTCGTGGGCGTCGTGCTGCTCGTCGGCCTGACGCTGGTCTATCTCAGCTTCGCGCGGGTGACGTCGATCACGCGGACGGCCGCAAGCGGCTTCATCGAGAAGGTGGCGCAGCTGGGGGCCGATCACGTCGACGAGCAGTTCAAGAACGTGCGCGACAGTCTCGACATCCTGTCGGGCCTGCCGCCGATCCAGGAAGCGGACATTGCGGACAATTCACGGCTCTACAGCCTGATGGCCGCGATGCTGCGCAACAATCCGCAGCTGTTCAATCTCTATGTCGGTTACGAGGACGGCTCGTTCATCGAGATGGACGTGATCGACCGCGCCAAGCCGGCGTTCAGGGCGGGTCTCAAGGTGGATCAGGACGCGGCGTTCCGGCTGGTCGTGATCACCCGCACGGCGGGAGCCGCACCGGTCACGCAATATCTGTCGGAAAACCTGATCCAGGTTGCGGAGGTGCCCGGCCCCACCGGCTACGACCCGCGGCAGCGGCCATGGTACGTCGAGGCGTTCAAGAACGACAAGACGCTGCTGACCGGGCCTTACGTTTTCTACGCCACCGGCGAGCCCGGCTACACGCTGCGGACGCCGCTGAAGGAGGGACGCCGCGGCGTCGTCGCCGGCGACGTGCTGTTGAACCGGTTCGAGGACATGCTGGCGGAGCAGAAGCTCGGCCAGTCCGGCCAAGCCTTCCTGTTCAACGATGCCGAACGCATCGTCGGCCATCCCGGGATGAACCGCCTGATGGCCGAGATGCCGGGGCGACAGGACGAGCTGCCGCAAATCGGCGCGCTGAAGCTGCCCGCGCTGGTCCCAATCATCCGGTCCTGGCGCGACGGCGGACCGGCGCAGCAGTTCTTCGACGATGCCGCCGGCCGGACCTATGTCGCGGCGGTCCACCGGCTCGATACCACCGGCTCGGCCAATGTCCGGCTCGCGCTGGTCGCGCCGCTTGACGAATTCTACGCCCGGATCATCAACGAGCGCCGCACGCTGTTCGCGCTGGCGCTCGCCTTCGTCGGCGCCACGATCCCCTTCGCGTTCTGGCTGGGATCACGGATGGCGCGGCCGCTGCGCAAGCTGGTCGAAGAGACCGACGCGATCCAGCGCTTCGACATCGCCGAGCGGCCGCGCATCCATTCCGCCATCGCCGAGATCGAGGAACTCGGCCGCTCGGTCTTCACCATGCGCAGCGTGGTCAGCAGTTTTGCGAGCTTCATACCGCGCCCGATCGTGCAGCAGCTGATCGAGACCGGCTCATCGCTGCGCCTCGGCGGTTCAAGGCGCGAGGTTACGGTGCTGTTCACTGATGTCGCCGACTTCACCGCCAAGACCGAGCAGGCCGATCCAACGCAGGTGATGATCTATACCTCGCGCTATTTCGCAGCGCTTTCTGACAAGATCATGCGATGTCACGGCACAGTCGACAAATATATCGGCGACGCCGTGATGGCGCTGTGGAATGCACCTGCGGATGATCCCGATCACACCGTCAACGCCTGCCGCGCCGTCCTTGCCTGCCTCTCGGCAAACGACGCGCTCAACAGGGAGTTCCGGCGCGAGGGTTGGCCGCCATACGAGACGCGTTACGGCCTGCATGTCGGCGACGCCGTGGTCGGCAATGTCGGCTCCAGCGACCGCATGAACTACACCGCGCTTGGCGCCACCGTGAACCTGGCCTCGCGGCTCGAAGGCCTCAACAAGAACTACGGCACGCGCGTGCTGGTCAGCGCCGCCGTCCGTGCGCGCGTGGGCCATGCGTTCCTGTTCCGCAGCGTCGACAGCATCACCCCGAAGGGATTTGCCGAGCCGATCGAGGTGAGCGAGTTGCGGGGCGAGCTAGCGCAGACCAAAGAGGCCGAGATGACCATGTGCCGGCGCTGGGACGAGGTGTTCGCGTCGATCGCGCAGGATGGCGCGACGGACACGACCCTGGTCCGCCTGTCCGGCTTCCTGCTCGACTATCCCAAGGACGGTATCGCGGAGTTCCACGCCCGGCGTTTTCGGGCCGCGGTCGGGAATGTGGGAACAGCAGCATGAGCGCCCGCCTCGTCAATCGTCGGCGACTTCTAGGCGGTGGCGCGGCGCTGGCAGCCGCCACGGTCCTCGGCGCGCCGACCATCGCGCAGGCGCGCACAAGAGTCCGGCTCGGCTATCTCCATGTGGTCGCCGTGGACGGGCACATCTGGACCGGCCTCGATCGCGGCTCGTTCGAGCGTGAAGGTATCGACTTCGATCTGCACGAATTCGACACGGGCCCCGAGGTGTTCGAGGCGATGATGCGAGGCGAGCTCGACGTCGCCTCGGCCGGCGGCGTCATCTCCAATTACCTGGCGCTCGACCGCGGCCGGGGCTTTCTCATCAACGACATCGAGGTCGCGACGGCACAGCTCTGGGTCCGGCCGGCGCTTGGCGTGAAGGCAATCGCCGACCTCAGGGGCAAGCGGATCGCGACGACGATGAAGACGACGGCGCACATCTTTCTCGACCGGGCCTTGCGGGCCAACAACATCAAGCCGTCCGAGGTCGAAATCGTCAGCGCCAGCATGCCGGACGCGGTCAGGACATTCATCGCCGGCGACGTTCCAGCCGTCGCACTCTGGGTACCATTCAATGTCGCCGTACGTGAGGCACTGCCGGATGCCGTGAAGCTGGTGGACGCTTCGGCGTTCTATCCCCAATCCGCCGTGCTCGGCGGTTGGGCGGCTCGGAAGGACTATTTCGACGGCAACAGCGAGGTCCTGAGCCGGATCATCCGTGGCTGGATCGATGCCAACGACCACATGGTGCGCAACTCCGCCGCGACCGCGGATGCGCTCCAGGCGCACTACAAGTCGTCGCGCCCCGCCGATATCACCGAGGCGTTCAAGGCGCAAAAGCTCTACTCCGCACGCGAATGGCGACGGCTCTACGCGGACGGCACGGTCGCCAAATGGCTGCAGCAGGTCAGCGACTTCTTCATGGCGGACGCCGGCGTTACCGGCGCGCTGCGCGCGTCGGATTATTTCGATACGCAGCTTTACCTGGCGGCGGTCGGATAAGGGCGATCCGGGCCGCCCCCTTCCGGCCTCCGATCGCATCCTCTTGATGCAAATCAACACCAGAAGGTCGTCGGGGCCGCGATCCTGCTCGTAGCGGACGATTCCGGGATGAGCGGCGCAATGGATGATCTCTCGAAATTTGGCATCGATGCCGGCCGGCTGCCAGCCTGGCTTCGTATCGTCCTGGTCGCGGCATTCGTCGCGCTCGTCAGCGGCGCCGGCCTGTTTGCCTATCGCTGGTACGTACAACCGGTCACATTGTCGATCGCGGTTGGATCGCTCGATGGCGACGCCCCGAAGATCGTCTCGGCGCTTGCGAGCCGGCTTACCGTGAACAATGCGCAGGTGCGGCTGAGGGTGGTCGAAACCGGTGGTCCGCGCGAGTCCGCAGCCTCGCTCTCATCTGACAAGACCGATCTCGCCGTCGTCCGCGGCGACGTCGGCGACCTCTCGCAGGCTCAGGCCATCGTCGTGCTCGCCGAGGCCGTCGCCATGCTCGTGGCTCCGCCCGGGTCGACCATCGCCGATCTCGCGGATCTGAAGCGTGCAACTGTGGGCGTCGTTGCCGGTGACACCAATCAGAAGATCACCAGCATCCTGACCAGCTCGTACAATCTCGACCGTGCCAATGTCATCTTCAGGAACCTTGCTCTCGACGAGGTCCGCGGCGCGTTCGACAGCAAGCAGATCCGCGCGGCGCTCTTCGTCATGCCGCTCAGCGAGAAATACCTGTCACTGGTCCGGGGGCTGTTTCCGCAAAACGCCAAGACCGCGCCCGTGCTGATCGCCATCGAGAATGCAGGAGCTATCGCGGAGAAAGAGCACGCCTACGAGAGTTTTGACATTCCCAAGGGAACGTTGCGTGGATCACCGCCCGTCCCCGACGACGACGTAACCACCCTGCGCGTGCCCTACTACATCGTCGGCAAGAAAAGCCTAGACAACGACGTGATCGCCAACCTGACCAAGGCCCTCACGGCCGCGCGCAGGGACATCTTGCCGGAATGGCCGATCGTCGCACAGTTCAAGGCGCCCGATACCGACGCGGGCGCCTATCTTCCCGTTCATGCCGGTGCCGCGGAGTACTACAACGGCACTCAGCTGAGCTTCCTGGACAAATGGGGCAATGCCATCTTCCTTGCACCAATGGTCCTGGGTCTGCTGGCCTCGGTCGGCGCAGCGCTGTGGCGATTTCTCCGGTCCGGCGAACGCAAGCCGAAACAGCCGGCGCTCGACGCGCTCTACGCACTGGGACGCAGGATACGTCAGGCGAACAGCGACGCCGAGCTTACGGAGATCGAAAATCAGATCGATGATGTGCTACGCGCCCAACGCTCCGGTACCGATGAGGACGAAAACACGCTCGATGCGGCGACACTCAATGTGGCGGCGCACCGGCTGGAAAACCTCATTCATGACCGCAAGATCGCGCTGAACGCGACCCATTCCTAGCGAACGCCGTCAGCAAGGCGCCTCGCATCAACCCGAGCCCTCGACGAACGCGACCGGCGTCCCCTTCGCGACGCTGGATGCGACCCGTTCCGCATCCCAATTCGTCAGGCGCACGCAACCATGCGACTGCCCCTTGGAGATGTTTTGCGGCGACGGGGTGCCATGAATGCCGTAGCCGTCGGCGGACAGGTTGATCCACACGATTCCGACCGGATTGTTCGGACCCGGCCTGATCTTGAAGGGCTTTTGGGAATGCACACCCTTGAAGTGATAAGCGGGGTTATAGCGATAGGTCGGATTTTGATCGATCTCGGTGACCTTCAGCGTGCCGGAAGGTGACGGCTTCTCCTCACTTCCGACGCTCGCCGGATAGAAGCCGATCAGTGCATTCGACTTGTCGAACAGCTTGACGGTTTGCCTGGCCTTGTCGATCTCGACCCTGTCGGCCTTGGCAGGAGTTGCACTCCCGCTGTCCCCTGTGTCGACGACGGCGATCGTCTCTCCGGCCCGGTCGAAGTGGCGGCCAGGATTGAGCGCCGCCAGCAGTTGCTCGCTCATGTGAAACTTCTCGGCTAGCTCCTCCCGCGGGCTGGTGTAGCCGAGATGCGGGATATCCTTCATGTCCTCCATCTTCGACGGAAGCTTGTGCAGGAATGGGCCCGCAACGTCCTTGTCGGTGATGGTGTAGGTCGTCGTCAGTTGCCGGTCGTCCGTCTGGAGCGCTTTCCAGACGTCATCCGTCAGCTGATCCGAGTTCGGCAATTGCCACGCCTCTGCAAAAGCGCGAAGCGCCTTCCTGGCGTTCTCGCCGAACTTGCCGTCGATTTCGCCGGGCGAGAAGTGGGCCCGATCCAGCAAGACCTGCAGACGCACGCCCGCCGGGGTCGGCTTCTCACGCGAGAGGCTCTTCTTGGAAGGTTCGGCGGAAGCGATGGATGCCGCATCCATCCCGGCGGCGAGCGCGGGCGCGGCCGCGAGACCGAAGAGCGCAACAGCGAGCGCCATAGCTGCCGCGCGTGGCACCTGCACGGTCATGTTCCAGCTCCGACATGGATAGGTTCGTCGGATCGGCAACGCGCTCAGCCGCGGAAGTTTCCAGTTTTTCCCGTCAGCGCCGGCCCGGTCAGCCCGCCCGACGCCCAGCCATCTCGGCTGCCAGCAGCACCGCGGCGCGGCTGGCGCCGGTCGATGCAATGCCCTGCCCCGCGATGTCGTAGGCGGTACCGTGCGCGGGCGTGCAGATCGGGAACGGGAAGCCACCGAGCAAGGTAACGCCGCGGTCGAACCCCATCAGCTTCATCGCGATCTGGCCCTGGTCGTGATACATCGTCAGCACCGCATCGAAGGCGCCTGCCTTGGCACGCAGGAACACGGTGTCGGCGGGAAACGGCCCCTCGACGGCAATGCCGGCGCGCTGGCCCGCGTCCACCACGGGTGCGATGACATCGATCTCCTCGCGGCCGAAATTGCCGCCATCGCCGGCGTGCGGGTTGAGGCCCGCCACCGCGATACGCGGCCGCGCAAAGCCGGCGTTGCGCATGCAGCTATCGGTCAGTTTGAGCGCGCGCTGGATGCGCTCACCGGAAAGTTTTGAAGCCACGTCCTTGAGGGGAATGTGCGAGGTCACCCGCGCGTTCCAGAGCTCACCCAGCACGTTGAATTCGCTCGCCGGGGTCTTGAGGCCGGCCACCTCCGCCGAGAACGCGATCTCGTCGTCGTAGTCGGCGCGGGCGTACCGCATCGCCTGCTTGTTGAACGGCGTGAAACAGACGGCATCGACACGGCCGTCGCGGGCGAATTCGAGCGCATGGCGATAGTTCGTCAGCGCGAATTTGCCGCCGGCCAGGGTCGCGGTCTTCGGTTCGACTTCTGCGGGATCAAGATGGCCGAGATCGACGAACAGCGCATCGCCCTTCGTCGCGCGAAAATCACTCCCCTGCTCCGCCCTCGTCAGCTCCGGCGTGACACCGGCGACCCGCGCCCCCTCGTCGAAGATGCGGCGGTCGCCGATCACCACGAGGCGGGCACGACTGCGGATCTCGTCCAGTGCCACGAGCCTGGCGGTCAGCTCCGGACTGATGCCGGCGGGATCTCCCATTGCCAGCGCGACAAGCGGCTTTACGGTCATATGATCACCTTTTCCTGGGCGGTCGTCTCGGTGGTGGGCGCGGCGGGCTTGCGAAACAGACGGGCGAGCTGCAGCACGAGCGGAAGCAGCAGCAGCGCGATTCCGCCCACGACCAGGCACGTCACCAGCTTGTTGGCAAAGAAGATGCCGAGGGATCCCTTGGACATCAGCATCGACTGCCGGAATGCATCCTCGGCCTTGTCGCCGATCACGATCGCGAGCACCAGCGGCGCCAGCGGATAGTACAACTTCTTGAAGAGATAGCCGACCACGCCGAAGCCGAGCATCATCACCACGTCGAGATAGGAATTCGACACCGAATAGGCGCCGACGACGCAGATGATGACGATCAGCGGTGCGATGATCACGAAGGGAATGCGCATCAGGGCGGCAAACACCGGCACGGTGAGCAGGACCAGCGCGACCGCGACGATATTGCCGACATACATCGAGGCGATCAGGCCCCAGACGAAATCCTTCTGGTCGACGAACAGCATCGGCCCCGGATTGAGCCCCCAGATCATCAACCCGCCCATCATGACGGCGGCGGTCGCAGAGCCGGGAATGCCGAGCGAGAGCATCGGCAGCAGCGCACTGGTGCCGGCGGCGTGATCGGCGGTCTCCGGTGAGATGATGCCTTCGACCTCGCCGGTGCCAAAGTAGCGGCCTCGGCGCGAGAAGCGGCGGGCGATGCCGTAGCTCATGAAGGATGCCGCAGTCGGGCCACCCGGCGTGATCCCCATCCAGCAACCGATCGCGGCACTCCGCAGCAGCGCAACGCCGTGGCGCGGCAGGCGACCGACGGCGCGAAACACCTCGCGCCATTCGATCTTCGACGAGACGGCGCGGGCATGAAACTCCTCCTCGACCGCAACCAGCAGCTCACCGATGCCGAACAGGCCCATCACCGCGACGACGAAATTCACGCCCTTGACCAGCTCGTCGATGCCCATGGTGAGGCGGACGCTGCCGGAGACGGTGTCGATGCCGATCGCGGCGATCGCAAAGCCGATCGCAAGCGCCACTACCGTCTTGATCGGAGCCGCGCCGCCCATGCCGACGAAGCTCGCAAACGCCAGGAAATAGACCGCGAAATACTCCGCAGGCCCGAACGCAAGCGCGACCTGCGCCACCCATGACGCCAGGAAGGTGATCAGGATGACACCCATCAACGCGCCAAACGCCGCCGAGCCGAAGGCGGTGGCAAGCGCGGTGGTCGGCCGGCCGTCGCGCGCCATCGGATAGCCGTCGAAGGTGGTTGCGACCGAGGACGGCTCGCCGGGGATGTTGAACAGGATCGAGGTGACGGAGCCCCCGAACAGCGCGCCCCAATACATGCTGGAGAGCAGGATGATCGCCGAGACCGGCTGCATGCCGAAGGTCAACGGCAGCAGCAGCGACACGCCGTTCGGCGCGCCCAGCCCCGGCAGCACGCCGACGAGAATGCCGAGCAGCACACCGATGGCCATCAAGGCCAGATGCGGCACGGTGACCGCGATGGTGAAACCGTGGAGGAGCTCTGAGAGATTGTCCACCGCCCTCTCCTTCAGAACCCGAGCGCCGCGGCGAGCACGCCGTGCGGCAGGCTCACCTGGAACATGCGCTCGAACACGACATAGAGCGCCAGCGCCGTTGCCGCCGCCGTGACCGCCGAACGCAGAAGCGATTGATGCCGGGGGATCGCGAGCACAGCGAAGATGTAAGCCGCCGAGGCGATGTACATCCCGAGCAGCGGGATCGCGGCAACGAAGATCGCGGCCGGCACGAACAAGCCCGCGAGCCGCCGCAGCTCAATCGACGTGATCGCGATGGGGACGCTTGCCAGCGAAACAACCGGCACGACCCCGCGCCCCAGATTGTAGAGGCTGCCGGCGATGATGATGATGCCGGTCAGGAACGGAAACGTGCCGGAATCGACACCCGCGCTCGACCAGCCGATGCCGTTATCCAGGCTCTGGACCACCACCGCAACACCGAAACTGCCGGTGAGGATGGCGGTCGCAAGTTCGAGAGCGCGGCGTGAGATCATGGGAGACTCCGGTCAAGCGTCGCACTGGGGCCGGTTATGCATCGCCACCGCGCTTTCCCCGGCATCCGGTGTCGTCCCGGCGAAGGCCGGGACCCGTGACCCCAGGGAGACGTTTGACGAAGGCCAGACGTGCAACGTTCCACGGTACGACGAGTGCCGCTCAAAGATAGATCACGCGGTATGGGTCCCGGCATTCGCCGGGACGACAACGGAGCGTGAGGCGAGCCCTGGCTCACTTAACCAGCCAGCCCTGCTCGCTCGCGACCTGCTTGACGTGCTCGAGGTCCTCCTTGATGAACTTGTCGAACTCGGCTCCCGTGAGGAACGTGTCGATCTGCGAGCTCTTCTCGATGTAGTCCTTCCATTCCGGCGTGGCCTGCACCTTCTTCATGAGGTCGACATAGTAGGCGGCCTGCTCCGGCGTGACCTTGCCGGGCAGCCAGACCGTGCGCGGCTGCTCGTATTGCTTGATATCGAGCCCCTGCTCGACGCAGGTCGGAACGTCACTCCAGCCCTCGGTGGCCGTGATCTTGGGGCCTGCCGGAAGCCGCTTCGGGCTGAAGGCGCACAACGGACGCTGCGTGCCGCCGCGCCATTGCCCGAGGCTTTCGCTGGGGTTGTTGACGTGGGAATCGATGTGTCCGCCGGCGAGCTGCACCGCGGCCTCGGCGCCGCTCTTGAAGGGAATGTAGGTCAACTTCACATGGCCGGTCTTCTCGATCATGCGGGTCAGCACCTCGTCGGTGTCCTTAGACTGCGCGCCGCCCATCTTGAACTCGCCAGATGCGGCCGCCTTCAGATAGTCGCCCGCAGTCTTGTAGGGCGCATCCTGCTTGACCCAGAGCAGGAACTCGTCCTGCGCCATCGCCGCGATCGGCGTGAGGTCCGTGTAGTTGAAGGCCACCTTGGAGACGAGCGGCTGCTGCCATGCATTCGAGGTCCCGAAGATCACCTTGTAGGGATCACCGGCGGAGGCCTTGCCGTAGACGTAGCCTTCGGCGCCGCTGCCGCCGCCCTTGTTGACGACGACGATCGGCTGATCCGTCAGCTTGTACTTGGTGATGATGTTCTGCACCGCGCGGGCGATGTTGTCGGTTCCACCGCCCGGACCTGCGGTCGCCACGAACTCGATCGGCTTCTGCGGCTGCCAGGCCGCAAACGCCGGCGCGCTGCCTGCGAGCACGGCCGCACTGACGGACAACAGGAGTAAAGACGTCCCACGCATGATTTCCTCCAACTGATTTTTCTGTTTTGTTAGATCAGCCGTCTCGACGTCCGTTCAGGCGACGCGTTCTTCGCGCTCCCTGGAAGCCGAGACGATTGCGCCTTCCTTCTCGAGCGCTTCGATTTGTGTCTGGTCGAATCCATGTTCGGCCAGCACCTCGCGCGTATGTTCGCCGTAGACCGGCGCACCGGACACGACCTTGCCCGGGGTCTCCGAGAACTTGACGGGCAGACCGATCGTCTTGACCGGGCCGAGCGTGGAATGCTCGACCTCGACGACCATCTCGCGCGCCAGCGTCTGCGGATCGCTCAGCGCCTCCAGCATGTCATGCACGGGGCCGCACGGCACGCCCTTCTCATCCAGCGCCGCGAGCCAGTGCGCGCGCGTCCGGGTGCGGAAGCGTTCGCTCAAGACGGCTTCCAGCTCCTTCAAATTCGCCATACGGTCGGCGCCATTCACGAAGCGCGGATCGGCAGCGAGTTCGCTTGCGCCGAGCGCTTCCAGCATCAACAGCCAGTGCTTCTTGTTGGCGCCGCCAACCACCAGCCAGCCGTCCGAGGCCTCAAAGGCCTGATACGGCGCGTTGAGCGGATGCGCCGAGCCCATCGCGCGCGGCGCCGTGCCGGCTGCGAGCGCGATGGTCGACTGCCAATAGGTCTGCACCAGCGCGGCCTCATAGAGCGAGGTTTCGACCCATTGCCCCTCGCCGGTCTTGAGGCGATGCGTGTAGGCCGCAAGGATACCCATGCTCGCGAGCAGGCCCGCGGTGATGTCCGAGAGCGGGGGTCCGCACTTCACCGGCGGACCATCGGGCCGCTCGCCGGTAAAGCTCATGATGCCGCTCATGGCCTGTGCGACCAGATCAAAGCCGCGACGGTGCTTGTAAGGGCCGGTGCGACCAAAACCCGACAGCGAGCAATAGATCAGCGCCGGGAACTTGTCGTGCAATTCTTCGTAGCCGAAGCCCAGACGTTCCATTGCGCCCGGCGCAAAGTTCTCGACCAGCACGTCGGCATCCGCGATCAGCCGCCGCAATACCTCCTTGCCGCCGTCGGTCTTCAGATCCAGCACGATGCCGCGCTTGTTGCGGTTCATCATCAGGAACGACGCGGCTTCGTCACCGATCTTCGGCGGCACCGAGTGACGCGTATCGTCGCCGTTCGGCCATTTCTCGATCTTGATGACGTCGGCGCCCATGTCGGCGAGCATCAGGGTGCAGGTCGGCCCCGCCATGACATGGGTAAGATCGATAACCCTGAGGCCGGCGAGCGGCCCGGAACGGCGTGAAGTGGATTGCGATCGATCGCTTTGCATCGGGGCGTCCTGTTTATTGACCGCGCCACTGCGGGGCGCGCTTGCTGAGGAAAGCATCGAGCCCTTCGCGAAAATCCTGGCTCGTGTAGCACATCAGGATGAGGTCTTCGCCCTCGTCCCGCGTCAGCCGCTTTTGCAGGCGGGCCACCGCCTGCTTGGTCGCATTGAGCGTCAGCGGCGCGTTGCCGGCAATGAGGTGCGCAACCTCGTCGGCGCGCTTCTCGAGTGCCGCAAGGTCCTCGACGACCTCGCCGAGCAGCCCGACAGAAGCGGCTTCCGCAGCATCCACAAGGCGCGCAGTGAAGATGAGGTCCTTGACCCTCGCGGCGCCAATGAGCGCCGTGAGACGGCTGACATTGGACATCGAGAGGCAATTGCCGAGGGTTCGAGCGATGGGAAATCCGATTTTTGTGCTGCGGGTGCCGATGCGCAGGTCGCAGGCCGCGGCGATGCCCGCCCCGCCGCCGGTGCAGAAGCCGTTGATCGCCGCGATGGTCGGCACCCGGCATTGCTCGAGGGTCGAGAGCACCCGGTCGATCCGGTTCTCGTAGTCGATGGAATCCTGCGGCGTTTTGAACTCGCGGAACTGATTGATGTCGGTACCCGAGGCAAAGGCCTTGTCGCCGGCCCCGCGCAGCACCAGCACCTTGATGGACCTGTCGTCATTGGCCTGCTCGCAGATGGCGGCGAGCCGCTCGTACATCGCGAAAGTGAAGGCGTTGCGCGCCTGAGGGCGGTTGAAAGTGATCCGCCCAATCCCGTCCTTGCATTCAAAAACGAGGTCGTCCGCCTCCACGGCCTGATCCATTTCCTCAATCCCTCATGTTTTTTGCATTTTTGAATGCAAAACTTGGGAATATCAAGATATAATTACCTGACTTTCGTCTATTGGATCATTTTTGCATTCAAAATAGGGATTATCCCATGCTGCATGAGGAGGTCGTCGGCCGCATCCGCGACATTCTGCTCGACGGCGAGATTCCACCGGGCGCGCGAATCCCCGAGCGCGAACTGTGCGAGCGGCTCGAGATTTCGCGCACACCGCTGCGTGAAGCGCTCAAGGTTCTTGCAGCCGAGGGCCTCGTGCAGCTCCTGCCCCATCGCGGCTCGCGCGCGGCAAAGTTGACCGACAAGGACATGCGCGACCTCTTCGAGGTCTGCCAGGGTCTCGAAGCATTGGCCGGCGAGCTTGCCTGCGAGCGCATCACCGATCGCGAGATCGCGGAGATTGCCGCGGCTCACGCAGCGATGGTGCAGCATTATCGCGAGGACGATCTGCTCCAGTATTATCGCGGCAACCGCGCCATTCACGAGGGAATTGTCAACGCCGCCGGCAACCCCGTGCTTTCGGGGCTCTACGCGTCAGTAACCGCGCGCATCCGCCGCGCCCGCTACGTCACGCCGATGACGCCGCAGCGCTGGGCCTTTGCCGTCAGCGAGCACGAGGCCATCCTGAACGCGCTGCAGCGCCGCGATGGCGCCGGCCTCTCCCACATCCTGCGTGCCCATCTGCGGCACAAGCGTGAAGAGGTCCTGCAGGCGGGCTTTGCAGAGACGGAGACGAGCGAGCTCGCGCTGAAGATCGCGTGAGGCACCTCACCTCTCTTTCCTAGGCGCGATTGCCGAACAGATCGAGCGTGATCGACCGCAGCCAACGATGGGCGGGATCGCGATGGTAGCGCTCGTGCCAATATTGCGCGATCTCGATCCGCGGCAACACAACCGGCGTCTTGAACACCGTCATTCCGAGCGGTTCGGCGATGATGGCGGCGAGATTGGCGGGCAAGGTCGCGATACCATCGGTTTGCGAGGCCACAATCGCGCCGGCGATGAAGCTCGGCACCTGCAACAGGATATTCGTGCGCGCGATCGCGCGCGCCAGCACGCGTCGCGTTTCGCGATGGGCCGCATGCCCGGTCTCGGACGCCGTGATCAGGATATGCTTCTCATCCAGAAATCCCCGGCGCGTGCGCGCCTCCGCCGGTCTCGGATGGCCCCGCCGCACGACGCTTGCATAGCCGTCCGAATAGAGCCGCTGCGAGCGAAGATGCCCGGCCGCGCGCGGCAAGGCGCCGAGCGCAAGATCTGCCTCGCCGGACTCGAGCTTGACCGCGAAATGCCGGGAGTCGAGCGGGATTGCGCGCAACTGAACGCGCGGTGCGAGCTCTGACAGGCGCGCGACCAGCGGCGGCAGGAACCGCACCATGCCGACGTCGGTCAAAAGCAGGCTGAAAGTCTTCTCCGATTTTGCGGGATCGAACGGCAGCCGCTCCTGCCACAGCCGGTCGGCCATTTCGAGCAAGGCGCGGATCTGGTCCGCCATCTCGACCGCGCGCGCCGTCGGCTGCACGCCGCTGCCACGTCGCACGAACAGTGGATCGTCAAAGCGCAGCCGCAACCGCGCCAGCAACTTGCTGATCGCCGGCTGCGTGGTCTCGAGGCTGACGGCCGCGCGCGTGATGCTGCCCTCTCGGATCAGCGCGTCGAGCACGCGCAGATCGCGAAAGTCGATCCCGGAAGATTCCATTTTGGACATGCGAAACATTCCCTTGCAGCCATGGACCGAGCTTCGCCCTTTGCTATCCTGCAGTCAATCGAACGGCCGAAGGGCCGCAGCAGACCCGGAGGACGCCATGACCAAATTCGTGATCGAGTCTCATTTCCGCCTGCAGGAATGGGTGGCCGAGGAGAAGGGCTACTTCCGCGACGAAGGGCTCGACTACGAGTTTCGCGAACTGATCCGCTCGACCGAGGGCCAGCACCACAACAAGGTCAATGAAGGCGCCTTCCAGAGCATCGAGAAGGGCCGCAAGGCCGACGTCAGCTGCGCCTGCCACTGGACCGTCAATGTCGCCGCATCGACCGGCCACGCCAAGCTCTACGCCGACGTCTATTCGGTCGCGCCGTCGGGCATCTTCGTTCCCCAGGATTCGAAGATCCGTACGCCTGCCGATCTCGCCGGCGTGCCGATCTCGGTCGGCTTCCAGTCGGGTAGCCATTACTCGACGATCCAGGCGCTCGAGCCTTATTTGGCGCCCGAACAGATCAATCTCACCTTCGAGGACGGCATGCTGTTCCGCCGGATGGAGCTGCTGTTCGAAGGCAAGAGCGAGGCAGCCTCGCTGTTCAACGGCCCCTATTATTTCGCCGAGCAGCTCGGCTATCGCAAGATCATCGACACCACGTTCATGATCGCGTCCATGATCAATGGCGATCCGGCGCCCGAGGACATCAAGCGCTACTTCCGCGCGCTGAAGAAAGCCCAGCGCGATATCGACCTGCGCCCGGAGCTGTTCACGCACTACTACAAGAACGAATTTCCGGATCGCTTTCACGCCGTCATGGACACCAGGCGCTGGGGGCCCGGCGAGCGGATCGTGTTCGAACCCTATTCGCGCGAGATCTACGAGCAGTCGTTCGACTGGATCGAGAAGCACGGCATCTTCGAAGCCGGCACGATGGGTGACGGCGCCTACGACAAGGCGACGGTGGCGTTCGGCAGGATATGAGCGTCGGCGGAGCCGCGCGCTAGCAGCCGAGTTTGTCGGCGACGCCGCCAAAATCCCTGGCGACGATGTCCCAGGCGCCGGTGGCGTCGAAATCGACCTTCTGCAACGGGCCGTACTCGGTCGGCCGCGCCACGAAAGCCGTCTTCAGTCCGTACTTCTGGGCGGCGGCAAGATCGCCGTTGTGGGCGGCGACCATCATGACCTGCTCGGGCTTGAGACAGAGCAGCTTTGCGGCGCCGAGATAGGCTTCGGGATCCGGCTTGTAATGCTGGAACAGCTCGGCCGACATCACGAGGTCCCACGGCAGGCCGGCATGCTTCGCCATGTTGGTGAGCAGCGCGACGTTGCCGTTCGACAGCGGCGAGATTACGAATTTGGTCTTCAGCCGCGTCAGGCCGGCGACGCTGTCCGGCCAGGGATTGAGGCGATGCCAGCCCTTGGTGAGATGATCGAGATCGGCCTCGGTGAGGCCCTTGATGGCGAATTTCTCGACCAGCTTCTCCAGCGAACGCCGATGCAGATCGTCGAGCATGACATAGCCGCGCTCGGGATGCTCACGCACGTCCTGCATGGAGGCGACATACATGCCGCGCCAGCCGTCGACCAGCGCGGTCCAGTCGGCGCTGATGCCGCGCCCCTTTCCCCACCACATGAAGTCGGTGATCAAGCTGGTGCGCCAGTCGACGACGGTGCCGAACACGTCGAACACCAGGGCTTTGACGGCGGAGAGATCGGACATGGCGCTTCCTTGTTATTTTTATCGTTGTCATTCCGGGGCGATGCGCAGCATCGAGTCCGGAATCCATTTCACCTCTGTCTCTGCTGCCCGATGGATTCCGGGCACTCGCTTCGCGAGACCCGGAATGACAGGCTCTTAATCCAGGTGGAACTTCGCGAGCTCGCGGTGCTCGGCCTTGATGTAACGCACGGTGCCGGTCACGGAGCGCATCACCACCGTCTCGGTCTCGATCACGCCGTCCTTGCGGAACTTGACGCCCGACAGCAGCGAACCCGTGGTCACGCCGGTGGCGGCGAACAGGCAGTCGCCGCGCGCCATGTCCTCGATGCCGTAGATCATCTTGGGATCGTTGACGCCCATCTTGGCGGCGCGCTCGATCTTCTCGCCGGAATCCAGGATCAGGCGGCACTGCATCTGGCCGCCGATGCAGCGCAGCGCGACGGCCGCAAGCACGCCTTCCGGCGCGCCGCCGGTGCCGAGATACATGTCGACGCCGGTGTTATCGGGATCAGCGCAGTGGATCACGCCGGCAACGTCGCCGTCTGTGATCAGGCGCACGGCAGCGCCCGTCGAGCGCACGCTCTCGATGATGCTGGCGTGACGCGGACGGTCGAGCACGAGGACGGTGATGCCGTCAGGCTTGACGCCCTTGGCCTTGGCGAGGCGGCGAACGTTGTCGGCCGGGCTCGCGTCGAGATCGACGACACCCTTGTCGTAGCCGGGTCCGATCGCGAGCTTCTGCATGTAGACGTCGGGTGCGTGCAGCAGCGTGCCGCCGTCGGCCATCGCCATGGTGGCGATCGAGCCCGGCATGTTCTTGGCGCACAGCGTGGTGCCTTCGAGCGGGTCGACCGCGATGTCGACTTCCGGACCCGTGTTCATGCCGACCTTCTCGCCGATGAAGAGCATCGGCGCCTCGTCGCGCTCGCCCTCGCCGATCACGATGGTGCCCTGGATCGGCAGCTTGTTGAGCTCGCGGCGCATGGCATCGACCGCGGCCTGGTCGGCCGGCTTCTCCTGCCCATGTCCGCGCAGCCGCGCCGACGACACCGCTGCCCGTTCCGTCACGCGCACGATCTCCAGCGTGAGAATACGCTCGAGCAAGGCGTGCGGGGGGACTTCAATATGGGTCGACATCGGCTAACTCCTTCGAAACCGTTTTGGGCGGGCATCTGCGCCCACATCAACTCGTAACACCCACAGTTCGTTCGAACCGTGTCAGTTCTTCTCAATCCTGATGACCTGCGGCCGACCGCTGATCACCTTGTCCTTCTGCACGGCCGCGAGCGCGCGGCGAACCGCGTCTTCATGCGTCGCATAGGTGATCAGGATGACAGGCACAGGCACGGCCTTGCCATTTGCCGGTGCGGCGCCGCCATTGGGATGGCGCTGCACGATCGACTCGATCGAAATCTTCTGCTCCGCGAGCCGGGTCGCGATCGCGGCCGCAGTGCCCGGGAAATCGCGCGCCAGCAGGCGGATGTAATAGCCGCCCTCGTGCCGCTCCATCGGGGCTTTCTTGGTATCGCGTAGTTGCGCGATCGGCCGGCCGAACGGATTGGCGCGGATGCCGCGCGCGACGTCGGCGATATCGGCGACGACGGCCGATGCGGTCGCGGCACCGCCGGCGCCGGGGCCGACCAGCGTGATTGGCGGAATGCCCTCGCCATCGATCGTGACCGCATTGGTGACCCCCATCACCTGCGCAATCGACGAGGATTTCGGAACCATGGTCGGATGCACGCGCTGCTCGATGCCCTTGGCCGTGCGAACGGCAACGCCGAGCAGCTTGACGCGGTAGCCGAGATCAGCGGCCGCACGTAGATCTTCCGGCGCGATGGAGGAGATGCCTTCGACATACACGGCGCTTTGAGCAACCTTTGTGCCGAAAGCGAGGCTGGCGAGGATCGCGAGCTTTTGCGCGGTGTCGTGGCCGTCGACGTCGAAGGACGGATTGGCCTCGGCATAGCCGAGCCGCTGCGCATCCTTGAGGCATTCGGCGAAGGACAGGCCCTCCTGCTCCATCCGGGTCAGGATGTAATTGCAGGTGCCGTTGAGGATGCCGTAGACGCGGTTGATGCCGGTTCCCGCAAGACCTTCGCGCAGCGTCTTGATGACGGGGATCGCGGCGCCGACCGCTGCCTCGTAGTTCAGCGCACCGCCATGTTTTTCGGCGGCTTTTGCCAGCTTCAGACCGTGCTTGGCGAGCAGTGCCTTGTTGGCGGTGACGACGGACTTGCCGGCGGTCAGCGCGGCCTCGACCGCAGAGAGCGCGGGATCGCCGGCGCCGCCCATCAATTCGACGAAACAGTCGATGCCGGGATGCGTGGCGAGGGCAAGCGGATCCTTCACCCACTCGACGCCGCGCAGATCGACGCTGCGCTTCTTGGCTTTCGAACGCGCGGTGACGGCGACGACGCGAATGCCGCGGCCGCTGCGGCCCGCGAGCACGCGCGCCTGCGTTTCAATCAAACGGACAACTTCGGCGCCCACGGTGCCGAGCCCCGCTATGCCCACTTTCAGGGGTGCAACCATGATGCTTTAGTGAACCTGCAGAAGAGAATTAGCGCCTGTTGGCGAGTGGAACGACGTTGTGCAACGTTTCGATGCCGCTTTCAAGGAAGCGGCGCACGCCGCGCGCGGCCTGCCTGATCCGTTGCTCGTTTTCCACCATGGCGATGCGGACATATCCTTCGCCATGCTCGCCGAAGCCGACGCCGGGCGAGACCGCGACGCCTGACTTCTCCACCATCAGGGTCGCGAACTGCATGCTGCCGACACTACGGAAGGCTTCCGGCAGCGGCACCCAGGCGAACATCGAGGCTTCCGGCGGCGGAATCTCCCAGCCGGCGCGGCCGAACGATTCCACCAGCGCGTCGCGACGTTTGCGATAGGTATCGCGCATCTCCTTGATGCAATCGTCAGGACCGTTCAGCGCGGCGGTCGCGGCCACCTGCACCGGCGTGAACGCGCCGTAATCGAGATAGGATTTGACGCGGGCGAGTGCTGCGATCACGCGCTCATTGCCGACCGCAAAGCCCATGCGCCAGCCGGCCATCGAATAGGTCTTCGACATCGAGGTGAACTCGACGGTGACGTCGATCGCACCCGGCACCTGCAGCACCGAGGGCGGCGGATTGTTCTCGTCGAAATAGACCTCGGCATAAGCAAGGTCCGACAGGATCAGGATCTCGTGCTTCTTCGCGAAGGCGACGAGATCCTTGTAGAAATCGAGGCTCGCGACGTAGGCCGTCGGGTTCGAGGGATAGCAGACGACGAGCGCGAGCGGCTTCGGGATCGAATGCACGATCGCACGCTCCACCGCCTCGAAGAATTGCGGCGTCGGCTCCGACGGCACAGAGCGGATCACACCGCCCGCCATCAGGAAGCCGAAGGCGTGAATCGGGTAACTCGGGTTCGGACAGAGGATGACGTCGCCGGGCGCGGTGATCGCCTGCGCCACATTGGCAAAGCCCTCCTTCGAGCCCAGCGTCGCCACCACCTGGGTATCGGGATTGAGCTTCACACCGAAGCGGCGGGCGTAGTAGCCGGCCTGGGCCCGGCGCAGGCCGGGGATGCCGCGGGACGCCGAGTAGCGGTCGGTGCGCGGTTTGCCGAGCGTTTCCTTGAGCTTCTCCAGCACATGCGGGGGCGCCGGCAGATCCGGGTTGCCCATGCCGAGATCGATGATGTCGGCGCCGGCATTCCGCGCGGCCGCCTTGGCCCGGTTGACCTGCTCGAACACGTAAGGCGGAAGGCGGCGAATGCGGTAAAAATCGTCCATGGCTCTCTGGGCTCCGGGCCATTGGTCAGGACAGAATCGAGGGGCAATGATTGCCCCATCGAGGAGACATCGCCTGACACACGAAAATCGTCCACAATCAACTACTTGGAGCGATCTTCGGCGACAAGGACTGAACTCCTTCGCCCTGACTCTCGGCTGAATTGAAGTCTTTTTAGCACGGAGTGGCGGGCGTGCCAGCGATTACCTTGCGGGCCGCGACGGTCCTCCCGCCCGTGTTTGGCGCTGCTATTTGGCGTCCTTGGCGGCGACAGCCTGGCGGTCGCGGGCGGCCGCAAGCTCGGCTTCGATCTTGGCGCGCTGGTCGGGTGGGATGATCGCCTGATCGCGGTCCGGCGGCAAATCGTGGACGGGCAGATAGGCACCAGGCTCTCTAGGATGAGCCGGCGCGTCGGCGGCCGTCATGTCGGCAAGCTGACTCGAGCAGCCCCCCAACGCGAACGTCGCCATCAGCAGCGCGCAGCACGCAAGCCGCGTCTTTTGCAGGTCCCACAACGCCAACACTTGGGAAATCCCCTACTCGTCCCAATGCAAGGCTGTCGGAAGCTTAACCAACAACCTGCCCAAGCTCAAACCATTGCTGCCCACAAATGGCACGAGCGAGAAATCATCCAAGGCCCACGGCACTAGAGGTGCACGCCGATTGTGACAAAAGCAAGAAGGCTTGTCGCAGTGCAGCACATCTTCGCGTCTGTTTAACGCGAAACCAGCGAGCTTCGCGGTGACGAATACGGAATGAATCGTTACTGTCGCCTTCATGAGTACCGCCACGACCGACACGCCCAAGTCAAAGCCCGAAACGAAGTTCGATGCCGAGGCCTTCGCGATGAATGTCGCGCGGGCGATGGAGAGCGGCGGCAAGGCACTCGCCGCCTATCTGAAGCCGCGTGAAAGCGGCGAAGTGCAGGACCGTCCGCCGGCCGAGCTCACCGAAATGGTCAAGACCTTCTCGTCGGTCGCCGAATACTGGCTCTCGGATCAATCGCGATCGTCCAGTCTCCAGACCAAGCTCGCCAAGGATTATCTCGATCTCTGGGGCTCGGCGGCGCGACGGATGGCCGGCCAGGACGCTCAGCCCGCGATCGCACCCTCGCCGCGCGACAAGCGCTTTGCCGATCCGGAATGGAAATCGAACCAGTTCTTCGATTTCATGATGCAGCTCTATCTGCTCACGACCAAATGGGCGCAGGCGCTGGTGCATGACGCCGAAGGGCTCGATCCGCAGACGCGGCGCAAGGCCGAGTTCTACATGCAGCAGGTCACCAACGCGATCTCGCCGTCGAACTTCGTGCTGACCAATCCGGAGGTGCTGCGCGAGACAGTTGCAAGCAGCGGCGAGAACCTCGCACGCGGCCTGACCATGCTCGCGGAGGACATCGCCGCCGGCAAGGGCATGCTGAAGATCCGCCAATCCAACCCGGACAACCTCGTCGTCGGCGTCAACATGGCAACGACACCGGGCAAGGTGATCTACCAGAACGAAATGATGCAGCTGATCCAGTATTCTCCGACCACGGAGAAGGTGCTGCGCACGCCGCTGCTGATCGTGCCGCCCTGGATCAACAAGTTCTACATCCTCGATCTCAAGCCGGAGAAATCCTACATCAAGTGGTGCGTCGACCAGGGCATCACCGTGTTCGTGATCTCATGGGTCAACCCCGACAAGCGGCTCGGTGCCAAGAGCTGGGAAGACTACATGAAGGAAGGCCCGCTCACGGCGATGGACGTGATCGAGAAGGTGACCGGCGAACTGAAGGTGCACACGGCCGGCTATTGCGTCGGCGGCACCATGCTGGCGACCACACTCGCCTGGCTTGCCGAGAAGCGACGCCAGCGCGTGACCTCGGCGACGTTCTTCGCTGCGCAAGTCGACTTCACCCATGCCGGCGATCTCCTCGTCTTCGTCGACGAGGACCAGATCGCGGCGCTCGAGCAGGACATGAAGGCCTCCGGCGTACTCGAAGGCTCCAAGATGGCGATGGCCTTCAACATGCTGCGCTCGAACGATCTGATCTGGTCCTACGTGGTCAGCAACTACCTGAAGGGCCAGCAGCCGAGCGCGTTCGACCTCCTGCACTGGAATTCCGACGCGACGCGGATGACCCAGGCGAACCATTCCTACTATTTGCGCAACTGCTACCTGGAGAACCGGCTGTCGACGGGCACGATGGTGCTCGACAACACGCTGCTCGATCTCTCCAAGGTGAAGGTGCCCGTCTACAACCTCGCCACCCGCGAGGATCACATCGCGCCGGCGGAATCGGTGCTGTACGGCTCGCAGTTCTTCGGCGGTCCCGTGAAATACGTGCTGTCGGGCTCCGGCCACATCGCCGGCGTCGTCAATCCGCCGGCCTCGAACAAGTATCAGTACTGGACCAACGACAACATCAAGGACGTCAACGTCGCCCAGTGGATGAACGGCGCGGTGGAGCACAAGGGTTCGTGGTGGCCGGACTGGCGCGAATGGCTGGGCGGGCTCGATCCGGAGGAAGTCCCGGCGCGCAGCCCCGGCACGGACGCACTGCCCCCGCTCGAGGATGCCCCCGGCAGCTATGTCAGGGTACGCGCGTAGCCGGATTCCATTGCGCATGGCGCAATCCTGGCCGCTTGTATAAGCTTACTCTCGACACAGCGACGACAGAGGGGACTGGGCTATGACGCGTGAATTGTTCTGGCTGACGTGCACGGTGATCCTGACGGGAATTCTCTGGATTCCTTACACCATCAACCGCTGTCAGATTCGCGGCCTCGGCGGCGCGATGGCCAACCCCTCGCGTGGTGACAAGCCACAGTCGGAGTGGGCAAACCGTCTGATGTTCGCGCACGACAATGCGGTCGAGAACCTCGTGCTGTTCGCACCGCTGGTGCTGATCCTGAACGCGATCGACTATTCCTCGAAATGGACCGTGCTCGCCTGCGTCGTCTATTTCTGGTCGCGCGTCGCGCATTTGATCGTCTATGCGCTCGGAGTCCCGGTGTTCCGCACGCTGGCCTTCAGCGTCGGCTTCCTGGCACAGGCCGTGCTGGTACTGGCGATCTTCAAGGTATTCTGATCGCCCTCTCCGTCATTGCGAAGCGACGAAGCGATCCAGGCTATCTCCGCGATGGGATTCTGGATTGCTTCGCTTTGCTCGCAATGACGAAGACTGACGGTGCGCTGGCGCCTACTCCTCCGGCAAGCCCAGCATCAGCCGCATATTCTGCACCGCGGCGCCCGAGGCGCCCTTGCCGAGATTGTCCAGCCGCGCGACCAGCACCGCCTGGTGGTACTTGTCACTGGCGAAGACGTAGAGCTCGAGCATGTTGGTCTCGTTCAGTGCTTCCGGCTCGAGCCGGCCGCCCTTTGACGCCTCGTTCTGAAGCGGCATCGCCGAGACGTATTTTGAACCCGCATAGCGCTTGGCGAGCGCGGCTTGCAAATCCGCCCCCGTCGGCTTGCCCGGCAGCGTGTCGAGCTGGAGCGGGATCGAGACGAGCATGCCCTGCCGGTAATTGCCGACCGAGGGAATGAAGATCGGCCGCCGCGTCAGGTTCGAATAGAGCTGCAGCTCGGGCAGGTGCTTGTGCTCGAAGCCGAGACCGTAGAGCTCGAAGGACGGTGCGCTGCCGTCGTCAAAACTCGCAATCATCGACTTGCCGCCGCCCGAATAGCCGCTCACCGCGTTGACGCTGATGGGATAGTCGGGCGGCAACAGCCCGGCATCGACGATCGGCCGCAGCAATGCAATGCCGCCGGTCGGATAGCAGCCGGGGTTGGAGACCTTCTTGGCGGCCTTGATCTTGCCGGCCTGGTCCGGCGCCATCTCAGCAAAGCCGTAAGCCCAATCCGGCGCAACCCGGTAGGCGGTGGAAGCATCCAGCACCTTCGGCCCCGAGGAGCCCATGCTGTCGATCAGCGCGACCGTCTCCCTGGCGGCATCATCGGGCAGGCAGAGGATGACGAGATCCACCTCCTCCATCAGCGCCTTCTTGGCCGCGGGATCCTTGCGCTTGTCGTCGGCGATCGTCTTCACCACGACATCGTTCTGGAGCTTGAGCCGTTCGTTGATGCCGAGCCCGGTCGTGCCGGAACCGCCGTCGACGAAGACGGTGGCGGGCTTGCTAACGGTGCCCGACTTCGGGGCGCTCTTGGTGTCAACGAGGCTCATGGCACGCTCCTTTCGAGCTTTTTCGTATCGTCTGCAAAAACGTGCGGCCTTGCCTGCCGCATCAACTCTGAAATTTGCTTCGCGTCGGCATCGCCTTCGCCAAGCGCATTCGCGATCGCTGCATAGTCGGCGTCCGACTTGTGCTGGTTGAGCTTGAAGCTGCCTTCGACCTCTTCAACCGTCATCACCAGACCCACGATCGCCTTCTTCAACGTCTCGAACCGGCCTGCCGTCATCTTGCCTGATGTCCACGGCGTCTTCGGCAACAGCCAGCTCTCGAAGATGTCGCTGAGCGTGTCGATCTGCACCGCCAGCTCATCGTCCGACAACAGCCGCACCGGGCCGCTGAGATGCACCGACTGGTAGAGCCAGGTCGGCACCTGATCAGGCGAGACGTACCAGTCAGGCGATACATAGGCATCGGGGCCGTTGACCGCGAGCAGCCAGGACACCGCGCCATCCGCAAGCGTTACCAGCGGATTGTGACGGGCGACATGAAAGGCAGCCTGTGGCGTGCCGTCGGCCGCATACGTCAAGTAAAACGGCAACGGCGATGCGACCGGCTTGTGGCCGTCGAAGGCGCACATGGTGCCGAAACCGCGCTCGCCCGCGAATTTCAGGCTTGCGGCGCGATCCGGCTTGAAAAAGGGTGGCGTGTACATCGTGGTCTCCTGCTGGGCCTCCTTGGGGGCCGCCGGATCAGATCGCGCTGACAGGAGAGAGAATGCCGCGGATCGGATCCAGCGGCAAAGACGATGATCTCAAACGCGATCGACCGCCCAAACCGCTAAAGAGCGGCGGCGGCGACGGGCGAACAGGATGGTCGCGGCGTTGATCATGGCGCGCGGCTATAAGGCGAGATGCGGTTCTCGTCAAGTTTCCGGCGTCAGATCACCCGCCAGATCCACTCCATGACCGTCGCGATCACGTCACCGAACAGCAGAAGCGCGGCCGACCAGACCAGGGCCGAGGTGAAATTGGCGGCCTGGAAGCTCCAGTACGGCATCTCGAAAATGCCTGCGGCGAGCGGCACGGAGGCGCGCAAGGGGCCGAAGAAACGGCCGATGAAGATGCTAGGCACGCCCCAGCTGCGCACGAACGCCTCGCCCTTGGGCAGGAGTTCCGGATAGCGCGAAAGCGGCCACATCTGCGCGACCCGCTCCTTGTAGCGATAGCCGAACCAATAGGAGACCCAGTCGCCGAGCGCCGCCCCGATCCCGCCAGCGATCCAGACCGGATAAAAGCTGATGCCGCTCGCGCCGATCAGTGCGCCGATCGCCACCAGCGCACCCCAGGCCGGGATCAGCAGCGAGATGAAAGCGAGCGACTCCCCAAACGCCAACAGGAACACGATCGGAGCAGCCCAGGCCTGGTGAAGGCGCACGAAATCGGCCATTGCGTGCGCGTACTGCTCCATTCCAGATCGCCTTCCCGCGCCGCCCTGATGAGGTCCTACTCGATGAAAAGCACTGGTAAGCCAGGGACTTGTGTGACATCAAGTCACAAAGCCCGGCACCGAGCGGACCGCAGCGTCAAATTGCCGGGATTGGTTAGTCTGCGGCGTAAAATCGCCGGGATTGGCTCCCAACGACGCCTTGGAGCGGCCCGGCGGTGACCTTTGCCGGCCAGCCGTGGCATAGTCGCCCTGACCGATTCGCCGCCCGCGCGGCCCTCAAAACCTATCAAGATATATGTCCAAGCAGTTGAAAACGAAAACAAAAGACGATTTGTTCGCGGGAAATGAGCCGAAGGGGCGCGCGAGCGCCGCGAAGGCCGCTCCGCGCGCCAGCGGTGGCGAAGCCGATTACACGGCCGCCGATATCGAAGTGCTCGAAGGCCTGGAACCGGTGCGGCGCCGGCCCGGCATGTATATCGGCGGCACCGACGAAAAGGCGCTGCACCACCTCTTTGCCGAGGTCATCGACAATTCGATGGACGAGGCGCTGGCCGGACACGCGACCTTCATCGGCGTGGAACTCACCGCAGACGGCTTCCTCACCGTCACCGACAACGGCCGCGGCATCCCGATCGATCCGCATCCGAAGTTCCCGAAGAAGTCGGCGCTCGAAGTCATCATGTGCACGCTGCATTCGGGCGGCAAGTTCGACAGCAAGGTCTATGAGACCTCGGGCGGCCTGCATGGCGTCGGCATCTCCGTCGTGAACGCCCTCTCCTCGCTCCTTGAGGTCGAGGTCGCGCGCAGCCAGAAGCTCTACCGCATGACGTTCGAGCGCGGCCACCCCAAGGGCAAGCTCGAGGACCTCGGCAAGATCAACAACCGCCGCGGAACGCGTGTGCGCTTCAAGCCCGACACCGACATCTTCGGCGCCAAGGCCGCGTTCAAGCCGCAGCGCTTGTTCAAGATGACGCGCTCGAAGGCGTATCTGTTCGGCGGCGTCGAGATCCGTTGGAACTGCGCGCCCGAGTTGCTGAAGGGCGTCGAGGATGTCCCGGCGGAAGCGACCTTCCATTTCCCCGGCGGTCTCAAGGACTATCTGGCGGCGGCGATCCACGCCGACACGCTGGTGCATCCCGATATCTTCTCCGGCAAATCGGGCCGCAACGGCGCGCATGGCGCCTGCGAATGGGCCGTCGCCTGGACCGCTGACGCCGACGGCTTCCTGTCGTCCTACACCAACACTGTGCCGACGCCCGATGGCGGCACGCATGAATCCGGCCTGCGCAGCGCGCTGCTGCGCGGCCTGAAAGACCACGCCGAGCGCGTCGGCCAGGGCAAGCGCGCCTCGTCCATCACCTCGGAAGACGTGATGGTGGGCGCAGCCGTGATGCTGTCGGTGTTCGTGCGCGAGCCTGAATTCCAGGGCCAGACCAAGGATCGTCTCGCCACTGCCGAGGCGCAGCGCATCGTCGAACAGGCGATGAAGGATCCGTTCGACCATTGGCTGTCGGGCAATCCGAACATGGCCAACCGGCTGCTCGATTTCGTGATCGACCGCGCCGAGGAAAGGCTGCGGCGGCGTCAGGAAAAAGAGACCGCGCGGAAAACCGCCGGCAAGAAGCTGCGCCTGCCGGGCAAGCTCGCCGACTGCAGCAACGCCGGCCTGGACGGCTCCGAGTTGTTCATCGTCGAGGGCGACTCGGCCGGTGGTAGCGCCAAACAGGCCCGCAACCGTGAAACACAGGCCGTGCTGCCGCTGCGCGGCAAGATCCTCAACGTCGCTTCAGCCGGCAAGGACAAGCTGACCGCGAACGCGCAGCTCTCCGATCTCGTGCAGGCGATCGGCTGCGGTCAGCTCCTGCAATACCGCGAAGAGGATCTGCGCTATCAGCGCATCATCATCATGACCGACGCAGACGTCGACGGCGCGCACATTGCCTCGCTGTTGATCACCTTCTTCTACCGGCAGATGCCGAAGCTGATCGACGAAGGACATCTCTTCCTCGCAGTGCCGCCGCTCTACAAGCTGACCCACGGGCAGAAGTCGGTCTACGCACGCGACGACAAGCACAAGGAAGAGCTGATCAAGAGCGCCTTCAACGCCAACGCCAAGGTCGAGGTGAACCGCTTCAAAGGCCTCGGCGAGATGATGCCGGCCCAGCTCAAGGAAACCACCATGGATCCGGGCAAGCGGACGCTGCTCAAGGTGGTCCTGCTGCCAGACGACCGCGACACTACGGCGGATTCGGTCGAGCGCCTGATGGGCACCAAGGCCGAGGCCCGCTTTGCCTTCATCTCCGACAAGGCCGAATTCGCGAGCGACGAGCTGCTCGACGTCTGAACGCCCGATTCCCGCTCAAAGCCCCGGCCCAGGCCGGGGCTTTGTCGTTTTGGGGACAGTGTGGCCGTCCTCCAGCGATGCATCCGGGCAATCCTCGGCCAACGACTCACCGTCGACCCAGCCGCCGTCGAGGTGAGGCAGGATTGCCGCCATTTCCGACGAAGCCGAATTCCTAACGAAAACCTACCCAAAAGGAAAACTCTGGAAAGTTCGCAATATATTGAATTTGCTTGGCTTTCCTTGAACTCGTGACGACGCCCCAAATCCCAACCGGCGGGCGTTTTCCGGCGACTGTGCCTGCGCTGCAACAGCATTTCGGCGAGAACTGTCTATAGTCCGGGCATCAGATCACACGGACTTCAGTGCGCTCGCGCCTGCTACGAACCAAGGTTGGGGATTTTATCATGAAGAAGATTGCTCTCGCACTGACCGCGATTGCGGCGATGACCGGTTCGGCTTCGGCGGCTGACCTTGCGGCCCGTCCCTATGTCAAGGCTCCGATGGTTGCTCCGGTTGCCAACTGGACCGGCTTCTACATCTTCGGCGGTGGCGGCGCTGGCCTCTCGAACTCCGACCAGTCGATCCAGACCAATCCGGGCGCGGTTCCGCTCACCATCACCCAGCGTCAGGGCGGTTCGGGCTGGTTCGGCACCGTCGGCGCCGGCTACGACTGGCAGTTCAGCGGCACCTGGGTGGCCGGCGTGTTCGCTGACGGTCAGTTCGGCAGCATCCGCTCCACTCTGCAGGATCCGATCAACGGGTTCACTGGCAACCAGAAGCTGGAAGACTCCTGGGCCGCTGGTGTTCGCCTCGGCTGGCTGGTTGCCCCGAACGTTCTCTCCTACGTCAACGGCGGTTACTCGGGCGCACACTTCGGCGGCACCAACTTCACGACCCTGGGCGGCGCTGCGACGGGTATCCACACCAACAGCTACAACCGCAACGGCTGGTTTGTTGGCGGCGGTGTTGAGAACAGCCTGAACATCTTCGGCATCTCCTCCCCCGGCTGGTTCATGAAGACCGAGTATCGTTCGGCCTTCTACGACACCAAGACCATCAACGAGCTTGATGCGACGAATGCTACCAATGGCTTCGACATTCGTGCGAACCACTGGAACCAGACGATTTCGACCTCCCTGGTCTATCGTTTCAACTGGACCGGCCCGGTCGTCGCCAAGTACTGATACGATCTGAACTCAACCTCAGACGTCAAAGCCCCGGCATTGCCGGGGCTTTTTCGTTTTGGCCACCTCGTCAGCTGACGTTCTCCTTTAACGACTTGCACGCTGCTCCAAGTGGGCCGCTCGGATCGAACGCCCGCAGATGCGCCTTGCGCACGGACATGCATCCTCCCCGCGGCCTGCGTCCTCGGCCATTGTATCAGAGCCGAAGCTACGGCTAGTCTGGCGGGAAGTTTTCGTACCCCGCGGCGATCGTTCCAGCCGTGGGTCTCGACAGAACCAGTCCAACGGGGAGGAATGCATGCGCAGATTTCTGCTTGTAGCAGGCCTGTTTGCCCTCGCCGTCGGGCTGCTCTGGATCGGACAGGGCACAGGCACCGTCGCCTGGCCCCGATCGAGCTTCATGGTCAACCAGCTGCAATGGGCCGGCTATGGCGCCGCCATGGCCGGCTTCGGATTGGTCCTGATCTGGCAAAGCAACCAATAGAAGAAACCAGGAAGTGAAAGCATGACATCCAACCGGTTCGATCTCCGCGGCAAGGTCGCGATCGTCACAGGAGGCAATGGCGGCATCGGGCTTGGCCTCGCGCACGGGCTCGCCGACGCCGGCGCCGATATCGCCGTGGTCGGACGCAACGAGGCCAAGTCGGCCGCGGCCGTCGCCGATCTCAAGGCGCGCGGCGTGAAGGCGATCTCGGTCACCACCGACGTCGCCGACAAGGCTGCGATCGCCGCGATGGTGGACCGCGTCGTCAAGGATCTCGGCCGTATCGACATCCTCATCAACAATGCCGGCATGAGCATCCGCAAACCGCCGCACGAGCTCGAGCTCGACGAGTGGAACACGGTGATTCAAACCAACCTCACCGCAGCCTTCCTGTGCTCGAAGCTGGCCTATCCGGCGCTGAAGGCGTCGGGCAACGGCAAGGTGATCAACATCGGCTCGATGATGTCGATCTTCGGCGCGAGCTTCGCCGCCGCCTATGCTGCGAGCAAGGGCGGCATCGTGCAATACACGCGCGCCTGCGCCAACGCCTGGGCGCCCGACAACATCCAGGTCAACGCCATCCTGCCGGGCTGGATCGATACCGATCTCACCCGCGGTGCGCGGAAGCAGGTGTCGGGCCTGCACGAGCGCGTGCTGGCGCGCACGCCGGCGGGACGCTGGGGCGACATCGACGACTTCGCCGGCATCGCCGTCTTCCTCGCCTCATCCGCCTCGAACTTCGTCACGGGTACCGCCATCCCCGTCGACGGCGGGTTCTCCGTGATGGCCTGATGCGCCGTGACGGCAGCACGCAAAAAAGAAGCCCCGGTGGAAACCGGGGCTTTTAATTTGGTCGTGATCTTTTCTTTGATTGGTCGTTTGTTGCTCAGTAGCGCGCGATCACAGGCGCGTCGAACTTGTAGCTGGCGCGAACGACAGCCCACTGGATGTCGCGCGGCTTGGCATCGAACGTGTAATTGCCCGAGGTGCCGCCGAGCTGATAGGTCTGGCTGCCGAAGGCTGCGTAATTGTACTCGAGGCCGACGATCCAGTTGCGGGTGATGCCGTATTCCCAGCCAGCACCGACGGTCCAGCCGTTGGCCCAGTGCGTCTGACCGCCCGTCCCCGTCACGACCGGGTCGGTGACCGAGAGCCGATTGTTGACGCCGGCGTAGCCGCCCTTGAAGTAGAACAGGTTATTCTGAACCGCGAAGCCAGCGCGACCGACGACTGTCGCCAGCAGATTGGCGCGCCAGGAGAACACGTCGTTCGCCGCACCGAAAGCGGTGTTCGTGAACGAGCCCTTGTTGTCGAGGCCCGAGATCGTGCCTTCCATGCCGAACACGTAATTGTTGGCCTGCCAGTTGTATCCGATCTGGGCGCCGCCCATGATGCCGGAGTTGCGCTGACGATAGCCCTGGCCCGGCGTCAGATCGCCGAACGGTGCGCCGACGCCATTGTTGATGAACTGCTCGTTGGTCCAGGCGCCACCGATATGGCCGCCGACATAGAAGCCGGTCCAGTTGAACAGCGGCTCGATATAGGCCGGCGCCTTCGTGTAGGGGCGCGCAGCGAGGTCGGCGGCGGAAGCGGCGCCGGTCGAAACCAGAGCGGTCGTGCAGGCGAAGGCGGCAATCAGTTTATTACGCATGGTACATCCCGTGTCCTTTGATGGGCGCACGCTCACACGCAGTTCTTACTCAAATTTGAATCAAGAAAGTTAAGGCGCCGGATTGGCCCGTCGCGGTCCTTGAATCCGGTTGCGCTGTTGCACGCGCGCAACGCGGAAGCCGCAATTTAACGCGGCATTATCCCTACCAAATCGCTTTCGTCAGGATGCCGGCGCAGCTTTCGAATGCACGTGCTCGGGTCGCACGCCGATGGCGATGAAGCGCGCGGGAATGCCCTGAAGCCACGGCCAGGCGGAGATCAGGCGCAGGATCAGCGGCACCTTGAGCGGCCGATCGCCGCCCTTCAGCGCGCCGCTGATGATGTTGTTCTGCACGATCACCTGCATCGCCTGCGTCATCTTCACCGGGAATTCGCGCCGGCGCCTGACGGCATCGAGTTCATCGTCGGATGGACAGCCGCGCGTCAGCTTGTCGGCGAGCAGGTTGGCGGTCGCGACCGCGTCCTGCACGGCCAAGTTGACGCCGACGCCACCGACCGGCGACATCGCATGGGCGGCGTCGCCGATACAAAGCAGCCCGGGCCGCGTCCAGCGGCTCAAGCGGTTGATCGCGACCGTCAGCAACTTCACGTCGTCGAAGCTCTTGACGTCGGCAATGCCGTGCTTGAGAACCGGCGCCATGCGCACGACATCGTCGAGCAGCGCCGGCAATCCCCTCGCCTTCACCGCTTCATGTTGCCCCTTGGCGATGACGTAGGCGCATTGCCAATAATCGCCGCGATCGAAGGTGACCATCATCTTGCCGGGCTCGATGCGCGCAAACAGGTTCTCGGTCTCGTCCGGCTTGCGGCCGACGCGGAACCAGAGCACGTCCATCGGCGCACCGATCTCCGCGACGGCAAACCCTGCACGTTCGCGCACCGTCGAATGCCGGCCGTCGCAGGCGATGGTGAGATCGGCCTCGATGTCGATGACACCACCAGGCGTTCTGGCGCGCACGCCGGCGATGGCCTCTCCGCGGTGGATGAGGTCGACGGCTTCGGTGTTCATCAGCACTTCGAGCGAAGCAAAGCGCTTGCCCGCCTCGCGCAGGAAATTGAGAAAGTCCCATTGCGGCATGAAGGCGATGAATGGGTATTTCGTGTTCAGCCGCCTGAGATCGGCGATCCGCACCTTGGTGCCGCCGATCAGGCCATCCATCGTCTGCAGGCGCTGATGCGGCAGCTTGAGGAAATCGTCGATCAGGCCGAGTTCGTCCATCACCTGAAGCGTCGAGGGATGCACGGTGTCGCCGCGAAAGTCGCGGAAGAAGTCAGCGTGTTTCTCCAGCACCACGACATCGATGCCGGCACGTCCCAGCAGATAGCCGAGCATCATGCCCGCGGGCCCGCCGCCGACGATACAGCAGCGGACTTTTCGAACGCGCGCCACCGGCTGTTCTGGGGTAACTGTCTCCATGATCCGACTTTCGCTGCTGCGTCACTCGCGTGACTGTAGCGCCGGCGAGCGTCGGACGCATGTTCAATTTAAGATAACGCTCAATTGTTGCTGCGGTTCGCCGTGCGGAAACTCTTCACCTCCGACACGCTGCCGTCGCGGTAGGTCAATTCGACCGACATGAACTGCGTCGCCGGGGGCAGCTTCTCATAGAGCATCATGCCGGCCGTGATGGCCGAGGGATCGCGGAGATCGCAGGGCGGCAGCTTCAGCACCTTGTCCGGCACCGCCGTGTCGATGCCGATCCGCACCTCGCGGATCGCGCAGCGATACGACACCAGATGGGAATAATAGACCAGCAGCCCGTTGAACTGCCGGAACGACAGCCAGCTCGTCGCGGTCATGTCGAGGATCTTGCGCTGATCGCGGATCAGCGCCGCCTCCGGATCGAACTTGATCGGGAACGGGCCCTGCATGTCGCCGGAGGCATCGACGTAACGGACCTCGATCGTGCCGGCCTGCGCATCCGGCGGCAGCTCGATCGAAGGATTTGGCATTCGCTTGCGCGTGCGCGGATCGAGCGCGTCGATGAATCCGGTCTCGCGGAAATCACCGCTGCCGGCCATGCGCCAGGACACCCCGAGCGTCGGATCGGCAAAGGAGAACGTCACGCTCCAGCCGCCATTGTGGCGGGAGAAGCTCGCAATCGGCGCGTTGGTGGTCTCCTCTTTCGGCACGCGTGGCACCGAGACCGGCGGCAGCGCCGCAAGCTTCTGCGGCGCCGGATCGGCCGGACGCGCCGCGGCGGCAGCCGCGTCCTTCGCAGCACCGCTGAGGAAGACGTCGTCGACCATCTGGTCGAAATAGACCGGCACCTGCTTGTGCTTGACGGTGTCGGCCATCTCGCTGACGAGGCGACGCGTGTGCTGCGCGACCTGCACGAGGTTTTCGCCGGGCTGAAGCAGCTCTCGGGCGAACGTGCGCGTGAATACCGAATTGGGATTGGCATCGTCGTTGGAGAGACGATCGAGCGCGGTCTGGCGCGGGCCTGCCGAGAACACCGAGAACACGCCCTCGGGCAACTGCGTCATCGGCGCGAGGCCGCCGCCGCCGGCGACCGCGCGCGTGCCCGAACGCTCGAACGGATTGTTGCGGCAGGCGTCGAACACCAGGATCGAGGTGCGCGCCCTCTTGTTCTGGAGACGCTCGACGACACGGTCGGCGAGAATGGAGGCGTCACGCACCAGCTCTTCCTGGCCTTCGGTCGCCGCCGGCACGTCGGTCGGCAGCAGATAGTTCTGGCCCGCGATCTCGAAACCGTGGCCGGCGTAAAAGAAGAATGCGGTGTCGCCGGGCTCGATCGCGCGGTCGAAGGCGAGCAACGTCTCGGAGAATTGCTGGCGGTTCTGGTTTTCGGCGACCATCACCTGGAAGCCGAGCTGCTTCAGCGTATCACCCATGGTGCGGGCGTCGTTGACGGCCTTCAGGAGTTTTGGAACGTTCTTGTAGTCGTTGTTGCCGACGACGAGCGCGACACGCTTTTCGGCGTGTGCAAAGCTGGCAAAACCGCAAAGGCTCGCAGCCAGGCCTAGCGCTGCCAGAATTCTGAAAACCCGACGCGTCATCGTGACATTCCCGTTGCAGAACGGCTCCCGTTTGGCGCCATGCGGAACCTTACGCCGTTGATGTGATAGTCGGTCCAGCCGCAACGGCGGTTCAACCGCCGTGCTTGCGGTTCCATCATCTGGCCTATGGCAGATTCGCGCGGAATCTGCTTTTTCTTGGGTGCAATTCCGTTCGAGACGAGGGGCTGCCGTGTATCGCTGGTGCACCGACGAGGTCGAGCCGCACGATCGCTTCGACTATTGGCGCGAGGTTCGCGCCAAGGGACTGTTCGGTGTCACCGCCGAACTGGAGCGCGAACAGCGCGGCGACTTTTACGGCGAATTCTCGCTGGGCCAGGTCGGCAATGGCGCCCTGGTGGAGCTGAAGGCCTCGTCCTACGCGGTCGAACGCAGCCAGGCCGACATCGGCTACGCACCGGGTGACAGCATCTGCGTCTACCAGCAACTCGGCGGCGGCGGCTGGTTTGGCGGCATGCGCTCCAGCGATTTCGCCATTGCCAATGGCAGCTTCGCCACCAGCCATACCGATTTGCCCTACCGCACGAGGCCGCTGGGTGGCGCCGGCTTCCACCTGCGGATCCTGAAGATCCCCGTCAGCGGCCTGGCGACCCAGGACAAGCGCGCGCGAGAGCTTGCGCCCAAGCCCTTCAACGATCCCGCGCTCGCCCCCCTGCTCGACGCCTGCTTTACCGATCTCGGCGAGGCGGCCGCGAGTGAGGGGTCGCTTGACGCCGTCCCGCTGGTGCAGGCGTTGGGGCATCTGGCGCTGATCGAGCGGGGTATCGTCAGGCCGGGCAGCCGGCGCGGACAGGCCGCACTCCGGACCGCCCGCCTGTCCCTGGCGCGGCGCCTGATCGCGCGCAATTTACAAGACCCCGATCTGGCGCCGACGCGGGTGGCCGACCTGCTCGGGGTCTCCGTGCGCCATTTGCACATGCTGTTCGAGGTGGCTGACCGCAGCTTCTCCCAGACCGTGACGGAAGAACGGCTGAAACAGAGCCGCCGCCTGATGCGTGAAGCGCCGGAGCGGCTGATCGCCGACATTGCCACCGCCTGCGGTTTCGAAAGCCTGGCGACCTACTACCGGGTCTTCAACGCCGCCTATGGCATGGCACCCGGCGATTTCCGGGCCCAGGCCGCAGGGGCGCGTTAACCACCCGACCGGCCGCCGTGGCGAAAAGCCCAGCCGCGCCCGTTATTTGGTAAAACCTGAGGGTTTTTAGGACCTTCCCGTGCCTGCTCCATTGACTTTGGCCGATTCCGCCCTATGTTCCGGGTCGACGCAGCTCAGATCGAAAAGCGATTCCTGAGCTTGGCGCTTTGTTCGCGTGAGTCAGCACCCCCAGCTTCTTTGAGAGCGCGCCGTTTCGGGGTGGAACGCGACAGCCTTTTTACTCTCGATTCCGAACGGCGGTTTCGACCAGAGGCTCAATGTCCTTTTCCAATCTCGGACTATCCGAAAAAGTCCTCGCCGCAGTGGCGGCCACCGGTTACACCACCCCTACCCCCATCCAGGAACAGGCGATTCCCCACGTCCTCGCACGCAAGGATGTGCTCGGCATCGCCCAGACCGGCACCGGCAAGACCGCAGCCTTCGTGCTGCCGATGCTCACCATCCTCGAAAAGGGCAGAGCCCGGGCGCGCATGCCGCGGACGCTGATCCTCGAGCCCACCCGCGAACTCGCGGCTCAGGTGAAGGAAAACTTCGACCGCTACGGTGCCGGCCAGAAACTCAACGTCGCGCTCCTGATCGGCGGCGTTTCCTTCGGTGACCAGGATGCCAAGCTGACGCGCGGCGTCGACGTGCTGATCGCGACCCCGGGCCGGCTGCTCGACCACACCGAGCGCGGCGGCCTGCTGCTCACCGGCGTCGAACTGCTGGTCATCGACGAAGCCGACCGCATGCTGGACATGGGTTTCATTCCCGACATCGAGCGCATCTGCAAGCTCGTCCCCTTCACGCGGCAGACCCTGTTCTTCACCGCGACCATGCCGCCGGAAATCCGGCGCATCACCGAGGCCTTCCTGCACAATCCGCAGAAGGTCGAAGTCTCCAAGCCGGCCACCACCGCCGTCACCGTCACGCAGTCGCAAGTTCCTGCCGGTCGCGAGGCGCACGAGAAGCGCGAGCTGCTTCGCCGCCTGCTGCGCGAGGCCAAGGATCTCAAGAACGCGATCATCTTCTGCAATCGCAAGCGCGAAGTCGCGATCGTGCACAAATCCCTCCAGAAGCACGGCTTCAGTGTCGGCGCCCTGCATGGCGACATGGACCAGCCGGCCCGCATGGCGGCGCTCGAACAATTCCGCAAGGGCGAGCTGCCGCTGCTGGTCGCCTCCGACGTCGCCGCCCGCGGCCTCGACATTCCCGAGGTCAGCCACGTCTTCAATTTCGACGTCCCTCATCATCCCGATGATTACGTCCACCGCGTCGGTCGAACCGGCCGCGCCGGCCGCACCGGCACCGCGATCTCGATCGTTACGCCGCTCGACCAGAAGTCGATGGTTGCGATCGAGAAGCTGATCGGCCAGAGCATTCCGCGCGCCGAAGGCGATTACGAGGTGCAAGCGGATTCGGGTGAGCAGCGCGACCGACCGCGCGAGTCGCGCGGCCGCGATCGTGAACGTTCCCGTGGCGGACGCGGCAAGCCGCAGCGCGGTCGCGATCGTGGTGAGCGCAGCCACGAGGCACGCCCCTCCTCCGAGGCAACGTCTTCGCCGGACGCAAGGCCGGCTGCCGAGGCACGGCCTGCTCGCGAAGCACGGCCGGCACGCGAGGCAAGGCCGCCACGCGAAGCCCGGCAATCGTCCGAGCCGCGTCATGGTTCGCGCCAGCAGGCCAACAACTCGCACGTGCCGTCGATCGGCCGTCCCGAGCCGCGCCGCCAGCGCGAAGCCGACACCGAGCCCGGCGATCACTCGCATCTTCCGGCATTCCTGCTACGGCCGGTCCGCTCCCCCGCCGGAGCCTGACGCCACAATACACGCGTGAGTTGAACGGCGGGCCGTTTACCGACCGTTCATGAACGTCCGTTAGCCTGCGAACATAATTTAAGCATTGCTGCGGTCGATGGGCGCATCGACCGCATGGGGTATGTTCCGTGGTCAAGGTGCTCGACGAACACGAACGCACGATGGCGTTCGCCGAGGTGGCGCTCGGTCAGATCCGATCGCTCAAGCAGACTGCAATCCCCCGCAATTACGAGATCTGGTACGTCTACGCGACCGGCTACAACGCGCCGCTCAACAAGATCATCAACGAGACGCTCGCGCGCAACGGCAAGCTTTCCGAATCCGATCTCGAGCAGATCTACGATACCTATCTCTCCCACATCAAAACGACCGACCGCATCGACAAGGTCGGCTCGCGCGTCATCGGCGAGATCGACGACGTGATGACAGTGTTGAGCGACGCGCTCGGCATGACCGGCGCCTACGACGCCAGCCTGGCGGGCGCGACCGACCAGCTGTCCTCGGCCAAGAGCCGCGAGCAGATCAAGACGATCGTCGAAGCGCTGCTGCGCTCGACCGGCGAGATGCGTGAGACCAACAAGGCACTCGAAGACCGGCTGACCTTGTCGAAAAGCGAGATCAGCAATCTCCAGCAGAGCCTGGAGGCGATCCGCGCCGAGAGCCTGACCGATCCCCTGACCGGTCTCGGCAACCGCAAATATTTCGATCGTATGATCGGCATGGCCGTGCAGAGCGCGCTTGCGAGCGGCGAGCCGCTGTCGCTGCTGATGTTCGACATCGACCACTTCAAGTCGTTCAACGATTCCTATGGCCACCTGACCGGCGATCAGGTGCTCCGGCTGGTCGGCCTGTCGCTGAAGCAAACCATCAAGGGCCAGGACATCACCGCGCGCTATGGCGGCGAGGAATTCGCGGTCGTGCTGCCCAACACCGCGTTGCGTCAGGCTCTCACTGTCGCCGACCATATCCGGCGCGCCGTGATGGCCAAGGAATTGAAGAAGAAATCCACCGGCGAGATTCTCGGCCGCGTCACCATTTCCGTCGGCGTCTCCATGCTGAAGCAGGGCGACGACACCGACGCGCTGATCGAGCGTGCGGATGCCTGCCTCTATGCCGCCAAGCGCAACGGCCGCAACCGCGTGATCTGTGAAATCGACCCGGAGTTCGCGGTCGAGTCGCACAACCGGGTGGCTTGATACGGGCAGCGGACCCGGCTCAGCTTGACATTCCGACCTGACGAACAACATCTTCCTCGCCAATCCGCATCGGGGACTTGTCGTCGTGCCCAATCCTCTTGATTTTCACGCACCGCAGCCGTCCTACACCAGAGACGAGCTGCTGAGATCGAGCGAAGGCGGCTATTTCGGCCCAGGCAACGCGCAATTGCCGGCTCCGCCGATGCTGATGATGGACCGCATCTCCGAGATCAGCCTGGATGGCGGCGAATACGGCAAGGGCCACATCGTCGGCGAGCTCGACATTGTGCCGGACCACTGGTTCTTCGACGCTCATTATATTGGTGACGCCATCATGCCGCCGACGCTCGCGCTGGACGCCATGTGGCAGATGGTCGGCTATTGGCTCGGCTGGTCGGGCTCGCCCGGCAAGGGCCGCGCCATCGGCGTCGGCGAGGTCGAGGCCACGGGCGAAGTCACACCAAACGCAAAACGCGTGCGGTACGAGGTCGCCATGCGCATGGTCCGGCGCGGCAAGCTGGTGCTCGGCATTGCGGACGGTCGTGTCATCGCCGACGGCGTCAGCGTCTTCATCGCCAAGGATATGCGGGTCGGCCTGACCAAAGCCGCTGATTAAGGTCTCGTAGGGTGGGCAAAGGCGCACCGCGCCGTGCCCACGATCTCTTCCCGTAACGACCTCATCGCGGGCACGCTCCGCTTTGCCCACCCTACCGTACCGGTTTCTTGGCAACTTTCTTGGCCGACCGCTTCTTTGCTGCAGACTTCTTCGGCGCGACCTTTTTCGTTGCCTTCTTCCCCTTCGGCCGCTTCTTCACCTTGGCACGCTGGGCGGCGGCGAGCGCTGCCCTCGCCCATTGCGCGAGCTCCGCGGAATCGTCGAACAGGCGCGCCGGCAACTCCCAATAGGAATTCACCAGCACCGTCTTGGCGCGGGTCGAATACTGGAACGGCTTTGAACCCTCTGCCTCAAAGTCCGGGATCGTCACCTCATCGGCGCGGAAGAACAGGCCGGCCCGCAGCGACAGCGCGAAGTTGATGCCATCGGCGGAGATGCCGTGGCCGGAGAACATCTTTCGGATGGTCACGGGGCCGAAATCGGCGAACAGGTCGATCAGGAATTCGCGGTCCATGGCCCAACTCTCCCCCACGGTCGTCCTGGCGAAAGCCAGGACCCATTGCCCCAGGGAGTAGTTTAGCGAAGACTGGAAGTGGTGCCAGCTTTGGTACCGACACCGCGCGTCACCGTCACATCACGCGGGATGAATCCTGGCTTTCACCAGGTTGACAGCTGAGCAAAGCGTGAAAGCCGGGTCTACCCGTCGATCTTCGCCGGGCGTAACTCGACTGACTCGCCGCAGCCGCAGGCGGAGATCTGGTTGGGGTTGTTGAAGACGAACTGGGCCTGCATCTTGTCGGCCGTGTAGTCCATCTCGGTGCCGAGCAGGAACAGCACGGCCTTCGGATCGACCAGGATCTTGACGCCCTTGTCCTCGACGACCTCGTCGGTCGGGCGGACGTCATGGGCATACTCGACCGTGTAGGACTGGCCGGCGCAGCCGCCGTTCTTCACGCCGACGCGCAGGCCGACGATCTCGGAGTCTGCGCGCTGGGTCAGCTCGGTGATGCGCTGGGCAGCGGCATCCGTCAGCCGCATCACCTGCGGACGCGGGCGCCGCGGCTTCGGAGTAGATGCTGGTGTTGCCTGTGTCATGTCAGTGATGTGGTCCGTTGCGGAGCGAATTCAATATCGAGGTTACACGTCACCACATGTTGAGGACGAGGCGCGCCTCGTCGCTCATGCGTTCCGGCGTCCAGGCCGGCTCCCAGACGACCTTGACGTCGACCACGCCGACGCCGGGGACGCTGGCGACCGCGTTCTCGACCATGGTCGGCAGCTCACCGGCGGCCGGGCAGTTCGGCGTCGTCAGCGTCATCTGCACGTCGACCGAACGGTCGTCCTTGATCTCGACCTTGTAGATCAGGCCGAGCTCGTAGATGTCGGCCGGGATCTCCGGGTCGAACACAGTCTTGAGCCCGGCGATGATCTCGGTGGTGAGACGCTCGGTCTCCTCCGGCGGCAGCGCCGAATGGGTCTGCATCGGATTGGCTTTGATTTCGGCCGTGTCACTCATGCGAACAAATCCCGCGCCTTGAGCAGCGCCTGTGCCAGATGATCGACTTCTTCCCGTGTATTATACATGCCGAACGAGGCGCGGCAGGTGGCCGTCACGTTGAACCGCTCTAAAAGCGGCATCACGCAATGGGTGCCCGCGCGCACCGCGATGCCCTGACGATCGATCACGGTGGCGACGTCATGGGCATGCGCGCCCTTCAGCTCGAAGGAGATCACCGGGCCCTTGCCTCTTGCCGTGCCGATCAGCCGCAGCGAGTTGATCTCGCGCAGCTTCTCCTGGGCGTAGGCGGTGAGATCGGCCTCATGCGCGGCGATGCGCTCCTTGCCGATCGAATTGACGTAGTCGATGGCCGCACCAAGGCCGACAGCCTCGACGATCGCCGGCGTGCCGGCCTCGAACTTGTGCGGGGGATCGCCATAGGTGACGATCTCGCGCGAGACCTCGCGGATCATCTCGCCGCCACCGTTGAAGGGGCGCATCGCGACGAGGTGATCGTACTTGGCCCAGAGAACGCCGATACCGGTCGGGCCGTACACCTTGTGGCCGGTGAAGACGTAGAAATCGCAGCCGATGTCCTGGACGTCGACCGGCAGATGAACCGCGCCCTGGCTGCCGTCGACCAGCACAGGAATGCCGCGGGCGTGGGCGATCTTCACGACGTCCTTAACCGGCACGATGGTGCCGAGCGCATTCGACATCTGCGTGATCGCGACCAGCTTGGTCTTCGGCGTCAGCAGCTTCTCGAACTCGTCGATGAGGAAGTTGCCCTCGTCGTCGACCGGCGCCCACTTGATCACGGCGCCCTGACGTTCCCTGAGGAAATGCCAGGGCACGATGTTGGAGTGATGCTCCATGATCGAGATGACGATCTCGTCGCCTTCTCCGATATTCGGCCCGCCCCAGGACGACGCGACCAGATTGATCGCTTCCGTCGCATTTCGAGTGAAAATCACTTCTTCCGTGCGGGGTGCGTTGATGAACTGCGCGACCTTGGTGCGGCCGCCCTCATAGGCTTCAGTCGCAGCGTTCGCGAGGTAATGCAGGCCACGATGCACGTTGGCGTATTCGCTACTGTAGGCCTGCGTCATCCGGTCGAGCACAGCGCTCGGCTTCTGGGCCGAGGCGGCGTTGTCGAGATAGACCAGATTCTTGCCGTAGACCTGCATGGCAAGCGCCGGAAAATCCTGGCGCACGCGCGCGACGTCATAGGCGCCGTTCTTGACCGCGGGATGCGTACTCATGACCGACGCTCCAGCCAGCGCTCGGCAATGCCGATCACATGCTCGCGCAAATCATCTGCAGCGATCTGCTCGATCGCCTCACCGACGAACGCCTGGATCAGCAGCGCCTGGGCTTGCTTTTCCGGCAGGCCGCGGGCCTTCAGGTAGAACAGCAGGCTGTCGTCCAGCGCGCCGGCGGTGGCACCATGGCCGCAGGAGACGTCGTCGGCGAAGATCTCGAGCTCAGGCTTGTTGTCGGCCTCGGCTTCGTCCGAGAGCAGCAGCGCGCGCGTCATCATCTTGCCGTCGGTCTTCTGCGCGTCGGGACGGACGATGATGCGGCCCTGGAACACCGAATGGGCGCGGTCGTCGATCACCGCGCGGAACACTTCGCGGCTGACGCAGTTCGGCACGGCATGGTCGACCACCAGCGTGGTGTCGCCATGCTCGGTCTTCTGCAACAGGTTCACGCCATTGGCCGAGAGCTCGCTGCCCTCGCCCGCCAAGGTAATGAAACCCTGCAGGCGGCTGACAGCCGCACCGGTCGTCATGTTGAAGAAGTTGAATTTGACGTTCGCGCCGATGGTGACGAAGTGCGACGACACGTTTACCGCGTCAGGCGCATCGTCCATCAGGCGGATATGGGCAACATCGGCATCGTCGCCGACCGTGAGGATCACGGCGTCGTTGACCTGGTAGGCCTTGGCCCCGGCCGCAACGAAGCTCTCGACGATGGTGGCGCGAGCGCCCTTCCCGATCGCCACCTGCGAACGGGTGAAGGCCGACGCCGACGCAGCGGTCGCGATGTGGAGGATCTGGATCGGTGCGGATAGCTGCGCGCCGTCGGCGATATCAAGCACAAGGCCGTCTGTTGCCATCGCCGCGTTGAGCGCGATCACGGCGTCGGTGGCCGCCGTCTTCAGCAGGCCGGCATCCTTCTCCAGCGTCTCATGCAATGTCTTGAAACCCGCCTCGGCGGTGAGCGCCTTGAGGTCGGAGAGATCAGCCGCGAACACGCCGTCGACCAGCACCAGCTTGCGAGCACCCGCGATCGCGTGTGCCTTCACGGCATCTGCCGCGCGCTTCAGCGCGGCCGCATCGGGCGCGGCTGCCAGCGGCAGCACCTCGCCGACCAGCGCGCGCAGATCGGTGTATTTCCATTCCTCGATCCGGCGGTGCGGCAGGCCGAGACGCTCATAGGTCTCGAACGCCTCGCGGCGCACTGCGACCACTCCAGGCGAACCCGGCAGCCGGCCCTCAGCGCTGGCGAAGAGATCGCTCACCGCGCGGCCGTTTCCGGTCTTTGCCACAGCAACGTTCATCGCAAAATTCCTTACGCGGCATCCTCGAACTGGGCGTAGCCGGACGCTTCCAGCTCCAGCGCCAGTTCCTTGCCGCCGCTCTTCACGACACGGCCCTTCGACATGACGTGCACGATGTCGGGCACGATGTAGTTCAGCAGGCGCTGATAATGGGTGATGACGACCATCGCGCGCTTGGGCGAGTGCAGCGCATTGACGCCGTCGGCTGCGATGCGCAGCGCGTCGATGTCCAGGCCTGAATCCATCTCGTCGAGGATGCACAGGCTCGGCTCGAACAGCGCCATCTGCAGCACCTCGTTGCGCTTCTTCTCGCCGCCGGAGAAGCCGACATTGACGCCGCGCTTGAGCATGTCCTGCGGGATGTTCAGCGACTTCGAGACTTCGCGGACCTTCTTCAGGAAGTCCGGCGTCGAATATTCGCTCTCGCCGCGGGCCTTGCGCTGCGCGTTCAGCGCGGTGCGCAGGAAGTTCATGGTGGCGACGCCGGGAATCTCGACCGGATACTGGAACGCCAGGAACACGCCCTTGGCGGCGCGCATGTCCGGCGACATCTCCAGGAGGTCTTCGCCCCTAAACAGGATCTGGCCGTCGGTGACCTCGTAACCGGGCTTGCCGGCAATGACGTGCGAGAGCGTCGACTTGCCCGAGCCGTTCGGCCCCATGATCGCGTGGATTTCGCCTTCGTTCACGGTCAGCGTCAGGCCGTGGAGGATCTCACGCTCCTCGACACGAACCTTGAGGTCTTTCACTTCAAGCAAAGCCATCTTGGTATCCAGTTTAATTCAGATGATGCATGGAGCGCCTAAGCGCACCGCTGGGGTCGGCGATCAGCCGACCGACCCTTCAAGCGAGATCGAAATCAGCTTCTGCGCTTCCACCGCAAATTCCATCGGCAGTTGCTGCAGCACGTCCTTGACGAAGCCGTTGACGACGAGGCCGACAGCCTCTTCCTGGCTAAGGCCGCGCTGGACGCAGTAGAACAGCACGTCCTCGGAGATCTTCGACGTCGTCGCCTCGTGCTCGAACGTTGCCGAGGAGTTCTTGGCCTCGATGTACGGCACGGTGTGCGCGCCGCATTTGTCGCCGATCAACAGGGAATCGCAGGCCGTGAAGTTGCGGGCGCCGGTCGCCTTGCGATGCGCGGTGACGAGGCCGCGATAGGTGTTCTGCGACTTGCCGGCGGCGATGCCCTTGGAGATGATGCGGCTCGACGTGTTCTTGCCGAGATGGATCATCTTGGTGCCCGAATCGACCTGCTGGAAGCCGTTCGAGATCGCGATCGAGTAGAACTCGCCGCGGGAGTTATCTCCGCGCAGGATGCAGCTCGGATATTTCCAGGTGATCGCCGACCCCGTCTCGACCTGGGTCCAGGAGATCTTGGAATTATTGCCACGGCAGTCGCCACGCTTGGTGACGAAATTGTAGATGCCGCCCTTGCCTTCCGAGTTGCCCGGATACCAATTCTGCACCGTCGAATACTTGATCTCGGCGTCGTCATGCGCGACGAGCTCGACCACGGCGGCGTGCAGCTGGTTCTCGTCGCGCTGCGGCGCGGTGCAGCCTTCGAGATAGGAGACGTAGGAGCCCTTGTCGGCGATGATCAGCGTGCGCTCGAACTGGCCGGTGTTGCGCTCGTTGATACGGAAATAGGTCGACAGCTCCATCGGGCAACGCACGCCCGGCGGCACGTAGACGAACGAGCCGTCGGAGAACACCGCCGAGTTCAGCGTCGCGTAGAAATTGTCCGAGGTCGGAACCACCGAGCCCAGATATTTCTGCACCAATTCGGGGTGCTCGCGGATCGCCTCCGAGATCGGCATGAAGATCACGCCGGCCTTCTTCAACTCCGCTTTGAAGGTGGTCGCGACCGAAACCGAATCGAAGACAGCATCGACCGCGATCTTGCGGCGCGCGGGGTCTTGCTCGCCGGGCTTGGGCTCGACGCCCTCGAGCATGGCAACTTCCCGCAGGGGAATGCCGAGCTTCTCGTAGGTCTTGAGGATCTCCGGGTCGATCTCGTCGAGCGAGGTCACCGTCTTCTTCGGCTTCGGCGCCGCGTAGTAATAGAGGTCCTGGAAGTCGATCTTGGGATAATCGACGCGCGCCCAGGTCGGCTCGGTCATGGTCAGCCAGCGGCGATAGGCCTCAAGCCGCCACTGGAGCATCCAGGCGGGTTCATTCTTCTTCTGCGAGATGAATTTTACGATCTCTTCCGACAGCCCTTTGGGGGCCTTCTCGGAGTCGATCAGGGTTTCAAACCCATAACGATACTGGTCGACGTCGATGCGCTTGACGCGCTCGACCGTCTCCTGGACGGCTGGCATTCTATCCTCCGCTCGTGGTTTCAAGGACCACGGTGGATCAAACTCGGACGAGTATTACGATGTTTCTGTGCGGAAAGCACGGGCTTAGAACCGTTCAAGCCGTGTTTCATCGCTTAGGCTCTAAGTAGGGTATTACCGAGCTTTCGCCAAGCCTCTAACGCCCTATTGATGTCCTCAGGCTCCGTGGACCAGCCCAGACTGAGACGCACCGCTCCTTGGGCCACGACAGGGTCAAACCCCATCGCCGAGAGCACGTGGGAGGGCTGGACCTTGCCTGAGGAACAGGCGGAGCCCGAGGAGACGGCGATACCTTCGAGATCGAATCCGATCACCGCGGTCTCGGCCTTCAGCCCGGGTGCGGTAAACAAGACGGTATTCGGCAACCTCCTCCCGTTGTCCGAGAAGACGCTCGCTCCCGCAATGGATTTGAGGCCATTTTCCAAGCGATCTCTGAGGCTTGATATCCGTTCCGCATCCTCCTGAAGAGTCTGAAGCCCGGCCCTCACCGCGGCGCCGAAGCCCGCGATCCCAGCGACATTCTCGGTTCCCGCCCGCCGGCCGAGTTCCTGTCCGCCACCCCTGAGCACCGGCTCAAGTCCGGCCAGCCCTTCGGCCACGACCAGCGCTCCGACACCCTTGGGGCCGCCGATCTTATGCGCAGAAAAGGTCGCAAGGTCCGCGCCAACTGTATTCATATTGAATGCAATTTTGCCGAGCGCCTGGATCGCGTCGACATGCAGGAGGCCGCCGGCCTCCTGCACGAGCCCTGCCGCCTCCGCCACCGGTTGGAGCGCACCGGTCTCGTTGTTGGCCGCCATGATCGAGACCAGCGCCGGCGGTCCATCGGCGAGCAGTTCTCTGAGGTGATCGAGATCAACCACGCCGGAGCGCGTGACCCGGACCTGGCGCGCACTCTCTGCCGGGAACCGGCCGCCCGCCAGCACGGAGGCATGCTCGACCGCGGAGACCAGAAGCCGCAGCACCGGCTCGCCCGATCGGCCGCGCAGACCGGGCGAAAGCGCCAGCGTATTGGCTTCGGTTCCAGCGGACGTGAAGACCACGTTCCGCGGCAGCGCGCCTACGGCCGTCGCCAGCACACCACGTGCATCCTCCACCAGCCGCCGCGCCTCCCGTCCCTCGGCATGGACCGAGGACGGGTTGCCGATCAGTTCGTATGCGGCCAGCATCGCTGCGCGTGCTTCGACGCGCAGCGGTGTGGTCGCATTCCAATCGAGATAGACACGGCTCGGCATGACGCCCTCTTAGCACCTTTTGGCATCGCGCCAATCGGGGGCCACCGCACATCAGGCCGGCTGCTGCCGCGCGATCGCCGGCGCAGAACGCAACTCCATCCGCAGCCCGAACAGCGGACGCAGCCAGCCAATCCGCCGCACGATCTCGTAGGTCGCCGCACAGGTCAGCGCGGTGCCAGAAATCACGATTGCGGCCTCGCTTGCGGCAGACAGCCCGGTGCCCTGCAGCGCGTGCCCAATCACGATGATCGCGGTCTGATGCACGATGTAATAGGGAAAGATCGCATCGGTCAGATAGCGGCGCACGGGGCCGTCGGCGGTCAAATGGCGCCGCGCGAAGCCAAGCACGGCCGCCATCGCGAGCCATTGGTAGCAGCCATAGGCAGAGCCTGCGAACCATCGCAGCATTGGCGATCGCGGGAACACGCCCGCATAAATCAGGATGAAGACGATGAAGCAAACGGCTGCGAGCATGAACGCCAGCCATCGCTGTTGCTCAAGGTCACGCCAGATGCCGCCCTGGCGTGCCAGCAGGAAGCCGATCAAGAACGCGCTCGCGTAGTCGGCGTGGGCGTACCAGTCGCCGAACAGGGCGTGCGTCGCGGGGAAGATCGGCGACAGAAACAGCCGCCAGGCCGCAAACACCATGCACGGCAGCACTAGAAGCCACGGCCCGGCGAGCACCACCGCGAGCCTCTCGCCGATCCGGTCGGCGGCCGTCGGCCACAGGACCAGCACGCCAGCCAGGGCCATCGTGTAGACCCAGAGATAGACCACGAACCAGAGATGGTTCCAGGTCGGCTGCGCGATGCAGGGGTTCGGACAGAATTGCGCGCTGAACGCCAGATAGTGGTGGACGTAATAATCAGCAAAGCCTTGAAGGTAAGAGGCGTGGGAATAGCCAAGGCTCTCGACAATCTGGAGATAGGATTGCGGCGGCACGATCACGAGCATGCCGAAGATCAGCGGGATCAGCAGCCGTACCGACCGCGCCCGGGCGAAGGCGGCGAGCGGAACCTTGCCCAGCATGAAGCGGCTGGCGACCCCGGAGACCACGAACAGCAGCGACAGCCGCCAGGGATTGAGCACCAGCATCACGGGCTCGAGCCAGGTCAGCCTGTGCGCACTCTTGATGTGAAATCCCCAGGACACGTAAAGCATGCCGACGTGGTAGAAGATCAGCAGCCCGAAGGCTAAAATCCGCACCCAGTCCAGATCGATGCGTCGTTCCGGGTTTGATTCTTGCTGTGGTGTTGACATGAGTTTCTGCTCCTTGACGTCTCGATATCAGCGGTTTTCGGGCCATGGCTGACGGCCAAAATGCGCCGGAAACGGAGCCGGTCGAGACGGTTTGGGATCAGAACCGGACGCGAGGGGACGAGGTGTCGTCCTCAGGGACCAGCGGTTGGTCCCGCGGGATCAGTGGCGACTGGACGATGTTCGCCGCGATCGCCGCCATCGCGATCGTCATCGGCATCGTCAATGCGCTCTCCGGCGCACAGGACGCCGCCTGGCGCGGCGACAGCTCCGATATCGGCCGGCGACTGTTCTGGGAGATGTCGAGCATCATCGTCATTCTGGTGCTGGTGCCGATCCTGATGCTGTCGGTGCGGCGCATGCGCCGGACCACGAGCCTCGCGGCGCGGATCGGAATCGGTGCGGCCGCCCTGCTCGGCTTCTCGGTCCTCCACATCACCGGCATGGTGGGGCTGCGGAAGTTCATGCTCTGGCTCGCGGGCAGCGCCTACGACTTCCATTTCTCGCTGGCGTCGATCCTCTACGAGTTCCGCAAGGATGCGGTGACCGCATCGCTGATTGGGGCAACGCTCTGGCTGATCGACAGCCGCCGCGACCTGCGCAAGGCCGCAGCGGAAACCCTCTCCATACCGGCCGCCCAGCAGGAGCAACCGTCCCCCGATCTGATCTGGCTCCGGGATGGCACCAGTCGAATTCGCGTCACACCGCGCGATATCCTGTGGGTCGCCTCCGCGGGCAACTACATCGAATACAGCCTCGCCAACGGCACCCAGCACCTGATCCGGGGCACGCTTGCCGCGACCGAAAGCGAGCTCGCCCGCTTCGCCATCGTGCGCGTTCACCGCACCCGGCTTGCCAATCTCGCCCGTGTCAGCGGCGTGGACTTCAAGCCGTCAGGCGATTTCGAGCTCACATTCGACAACGGCAGGACGCTTGGCGGCAGCCGCCGCTACCGGCCCGCCGTTGCCTCGCTCGGAGGCCGTACCGCGCCTGTGTGAACCGCCGTTGAGATCGTCCGACCGTCGATAAACGATCGTGATTTCAAATGGTTGTCGCCCCACGGAGCGCTTACCGTCCCCTGTTCGCTCCCGGCCGTGTCAGGCGTGACGCCGGCATGACCGGCTAAGGTCTTGAGCAGATTGGCGGATGTCGAAGATGCTTGCTTTCTGCCCCGCTGCCTATGTTAGAACGCGGCCGTCAAATCACCGCGCGCCATCAGCGCATCACCGCGAGACGCACGCCTTCTCATCCTTCCATTCGCGCTTTCGTCGGCATCGCCGTCGATGAGGCCACAATCGGTTGATTGCCCAGGGTCACCTCTCCAGCCAATCAATCCAGAGATCATCGATGCCTGAAGTTATTTTCACTGGCCCCGCCGGCCGTCTCGAAGGCCGCTATCACCCGGCCAAGCAGAAGAACGCGCCGATCGCGATGATCCTGCACCCGCATCCGCAGTTTCACGGCACGATGAACCATCAGATCGTGTACCAGTGCTACTACGCCTTTGCGCATCGCGGCTTCTCGGTCTTGCGCTTCAACTTCCGCGGCGTCGGCCGCAGCCAGGGTTCGTTCGACCACGGCACCGGTGAATTGTCGGATGCGGCCGCAGCCCTCGACTGGGCGCAGACCATCAATCCCGAAGCGCGCGCCTGCTGGGTTGCCGGCTTCTCCTTCGGCGCCTGGATCGGCATGCAGCTTCTGATGCGCCGCCCCGAGGTCGAAGGTTTTATCTCGATCGCTCCGCCCGCCAATCTCTACGATTTCTCGTTCCTCGCGCCCTGCCCGTCCTCGGGCCTGATCGTGCATGGCGAGAAGGACGCCGTGGTGCCGCCGAAGGACGTCAACACGCTGGTCGAGAAGCTGAAGACGCAGAAGGGCATCGTGATCGACCAGCAGGTCATTCCCGGCGCCAACCACTTCTTCGACGCCAAGCTCGAGCCGCTGATGGAAACCATCACGGCCTATCTCGACATGCGCCTCGCCAACGTGCGCTAGCGCTGTCATGGGCGCGTTCGTGGCTTTGCTGCGGGCCGTCAATGTCGGAGGCACCGGCAAGCTGCCGATGACCGAGCTCAAGGCGATGTGCGAGGAGCTCGGCTTTGCCGCCGTACGCACCTACATCGCCAGCGGCAATGTCGTCTTCACCAGCCGCAAATCGGAATCCGCGATCAAAGGTACGCTGGAGAAGCGCCTGCACGCCTATGCCGGCGCACCGGTCGGCGTGCTCGTGCGCAGCGCTGCCGAGATGGCGCAAGTGGCCGCTGACAATCCCTTTCCGAAAGCCGCGCCCAACCGCACCGTCGCAATCTTCCTCGACAAGCCGCCGCCCAAGGACGTATTCGCTGGCGTCCGCGGTCAGAAGGATGAAGAGATCAAGCTCGGCCGCCGCGAGATCTACGTGCACTATGGCCACGGCATGGGGACCTCAAAACTCGCCATCCCCGCCGCCAAGACAGGCACGGCGCGCAACATGAACACGATCGCGACGTTGGCGAAGATGGCCGCGGAACTCTAGGCCAGCTTGAGCGCGACGATCCCCGTCAAGACAAGCGCGATGCCCGCAAGCTTCATCGCGCTCATGGTCTCGCCGAACAGCACGACGCCCATGACGAAGGTGCCGGCGGCACCGATGCCGGTCCACACGGAATAGGCGACGCCGATCTCGAGCACCTTCAAGGCGCGCCCGAGCAGGAAGACGAAGGCCGCCAGCAACACGAGCGAAGCGATGCTCCAGCCTGCGCGTGTGTAGCCTTCCGCATATTTCATCGAGATCGCCCAGCCGACATCGAGGGCGCCGGCAATCACCAGCATGAGCCAGGCCAAAGATTGCGACATGAGGCTCAGGCCGCGAGCTTGAGCAGATGTGCATCGTGGCGCACGAGGAACGCGCGCAGCAACTCCGGATAGTCCGCGCCGACCGCCGTGCGGACACTCGGACGTTTCGCGAGCTCCGCGCGCCAGGCGCGCACCTTCGGCACGTCATCAAAGATACCGTGCTCGGTCAGTTCGTCGAACAGGTCGAAATAGCGGAAGACCGGTGCGAAGACCGCATCGACGAGACTGAACGCTTCGCCGGCGAAATAAGGCCCAGCTCCAAGCGCTTCCTCGACACGCGCGAACTTCTCCGCAAGTGCCTGGCGCTTGCTCTCGAACGTCGCCGGATCCGCCGTGGTCTCCAGGCCCCAGAGATCGCCGAGGATCGCCGAGCCGAACTCCATCCAGGCGCGATGTTCGGCGCGCGTGAGCGCATCGTCCGGATGCAGCTTGAGGCCTGCCTGCGTCTCCTCGATGTACTCGCAGATCACGTTGCTCTCGAACAGAGCGACCTCGCCCTTGTCGGTCGCAACCACCAGCACGGGCACCTTGCCGAGCGGCGACAGCTTCAGAAACCAGTCGGGCTTTTTGGCGAGATCGATATCGACGCGCTCAAAAGGCACGCCCTTCTCTTTCAGCGCGATCACCGCGCGCTGAACGTACGGGCAAAGCTTGTGGCTGATCAGTTTCAGTGAAGCGGTCATGGCGTTGATCCCGGCGGTTCGATGCATCTGCATCTAATATAGATGCAATTGCATGCACTCGTCAAGATCAATGCACTTGCATCAACCAGGCGTGACCTCAGGCGATCGTCCTATGGTCTGGCGATCACCCCGCCCGTCATCGGCATCGGCACGCCCGTGGTGGCCGGATAGGACAGCGGCAGGCCCTTCAGGCCGCGCGCGGCGAGGAAGCCGAAGGCCTGCGCCTCGATGGCATCGGAGGCCCAGCCGAGCGTCTCTGCGGCCTCGACGGTCGCCGAGCCCACCCGCTCTCGCAGCATGCGAAGCATGGTGAGATTGCGGGCTCCGCCGCCGCAGATGATCCAGCTGCGCGGCCGCCGCGGCAGCAGGGGAATGATGCGCGCGATCGCAGCGGCGGTGAAAGCGGTCAGTGTCGCAGCGCCGTCCGCCGGCTGGACGTCGCCGAGCTTGAGCGCGGCAAAGTCGTTACGGTCGAGCGATTTCGGCGGCGGAAGAGCGAAGAACGGCAGTCCCAGCGCCCTTGCGATCCAGGCCTCATCGGCCTTGCCGAGGGCTGCGAACTTGCCTTCCGTATCGAACGCCTGGTTCATGGTGCGGTACATGAAATCGTCGAGCAGCGCGTTGCCGGGCCCTGTGTCGCACGCGATCAGCGTGTCACTGCCGTCGATATAAGTGATGTTCGAGACGCCGCCGATATTGACCACGACGATCGGCCCCTCGCGCGCCAGTGAATTGGCGAGTGCCCGGTGATAGACCGGCACGAATGGCGCGCCCTGCCCGCCGGCCTCGACGTCGGCGGCGCGGAAATCATGCATCACGGGGATATGGATCGCCTTCGCCAGCGCCGGTGCGTCGCCGATCTGGACCGTCAGCCGCCGCTCGGGACGGTGCAGCACAGTCTGGCCGTGGAAGCCAACAATGTCGATCTCCTCCGGCTTCATCCGGTTCTGGGCGACGAAGGCGGCGACCGCCTCGGCATGCGCCAGCGTCACCACGCGCTCGGCCTCGGCCAGGATCCCCGGCCTGGCATCGCGCTGCGGAAGGTTCACGGCCTCGGTCAGCGCCTGACGCAGCAGGCTGCGCTCGGCCGGGCTGTAGGGCCGGTAGCCGGACGGTCCGAACGATTTCACCTGCTTTCCGTCGGTTTCGATCAGCGCGACGTCCACCCCGTCCAGCGAGGTGCCGCTCATCAAACCGAGTGCCGTCAACATCATCTCAAGCTGGCCTCGACGCCCCCCGCCCCGACGCCTGACTTGTATCAAACAAGCACATCTTATAATGCCACAACGCGCATTATTGCGGCAGCCCGGATGGCGCGGGTTCCTCAACTTGCGGCAATGATCGTAAAATAAGAATGATCAGGTTCGCCGACAGATGACTGTATTTAAATCGGATTTCCTCAATACCCTGCAAGAGCGTGGATTCATCCACCAGTGCTCCGATTTCGAGGGGCTGGACGCCCTCGCCGCCAAGGGCGAGGCGATCGCCTATGTCGGCTACGACTGTACCGCCCGCTCGCTGCACATCGGTAACTACCTGACCATGATGATGCTGCACTGGCTGCAGCAGTCCGGCAACAAGCCGATTACGCTGATGGGCGGCGGCACCACCATGGTGGGCGATCCCTCCGGCAAGGACGAGACGCGCGCGATCCGCACCGTCGCCGAAATCGAAGCCAACAAGGCGTCGATCCGCGGCGTGTTCGCAAAGGTACTGCGCTATGGCGAGGCCAAGAGCGACGCCATCATGCTGGACAATGCCGAGTGGCTGACCAAGCTCAACTGGATCGAGATGCTGCGCGACGTCGGCAAGCATTTCTCGGTCAACCGCATGCTGACGATGGACTCCGTACGCCTGCGCCTCGAGCGCGAGCAGGAGATGAGCTTCATCGAGTTCAACTACATGATTTGCCAGGCCTACGACTTCGTCGAATTGGCCAAGCGCACCGGCTGCCATTTGCAGATGGGCGGCTCGGACCAGTGGGGCAATATCATCATGGGCGTCGATCTCGGCCGCCGCATGGGCACGCATCAGCTGTTTGCCCTGACGACGCCGCTGCTGACGACCGCCTCGGGCGCCAAGATGGGCAAGACTGCACAAGGCGCGGTGTGGCTCAACGCCGACCAGTTCTCGCCCTATGATTTCTGGCAGTACTGGCGCAATACCGAGGATGCCGACGTCGGCAAATTCCTGAAGTTGTTCACGACGCTGCCAATGAGCGAGATCAAGAAGCTCGAGGCGCTCGGCGGCTCCGAGATCAACGAGGCCAAGAAGGTGCTCGCAACGGAAGCGACCGCGCTGCTGCATGGTCGCGACGCCGCGAACGAAGCCGCCGAAACAGCGCGCCGCACCTTCGAGGAAGGTGCGCTCGCCGAAAGCCTGCCGACGGTAGAAATTCCGCGCGGCGAACTGGACGCCGGGCTCGGCGTGCTGAACGCCTTCGTCAAGGCCGGCCTCGTTGCCTCCAATGGCGAAGCGCGTCGCCAGATCAAGGGCGGCGGCCTGCGCGTCAACGATGCGGCAGTCACCGACGAGAAAATGGCGCTGTCGGCAGCCAGTCTGACGCCGGAAGGCGTGATCAAGCTGTCCTTCGGCAAGAAGAAGCACGTCCTCCTCAAGCCTGCATAGGCGTATGAGCTTTTGATGCTTGTCAGGGCGCGCCGAAGCGCGCTCCCTGACGGACAATGGATCAGAAGACACCCAAGGAAACGGCTGGGGAACAAGAAGTCGCACAGCAAGGCGCGGTGCGCACCGCCCTCGTCGTGCTCGCGCTGTGCTTCACGCTGGCCGTGCTCGGCCGCGGCCTGAGCGAGAGCTTCACCGTCTTCCTCAAGCCGATCTCTGAAAACTTCGGCTGGGACCGCGGTCAGGTCGTCTCGATCTATTCGCTGACATGGCTCATCAGCGGACTAACCGCGCCACTGGTCGGTCGCCTGTTCGATCATTCCGGACCACGCATCGTCTACGCGCTCGGCCTGTTGCTGCTCGGCTCGGCCTTCCTGATTGCGGGGCATGCACAGTCGCTCTGGCAATTCCAGCTTTCGATCGGATTGTGCGTCGGCATCGGCGTCGCCTTCATCGGCAACGTGCCGAACTCGATCCTGCTCGGCCGCTGGTTCGGGCCAAAGCTGCCGACCGCGATGGCGGTTGTGTACTCGGCCATGGGCGGCGGTGTGTTGGCACTGCTGCCGGCGTCGCAACTCCTGATCGATCATCTCGGCTGGCGCGAGACCTACCAGCTCTACGGCTTCGCCGCGCTCGGCCTGCTGGTGCCGTTCATGCTCCTGCCCTGGCGCAGATTCGCAGCCGGCTCGCCTTATGTGGCAAAGAAGACCGATCCTGATTTCATCGACAATGGCTGGACGCTCGTGAGCGCGATGCGCCACCATGCGTTCTGGGCGCTGTTCTCGACCTTCTTCTTCACCGCGGTCGGCATGTACTGCATCGCGGCCCAGATCGTTGCCTATCTGATCGATGCCGGCTTCCCGCCGCTTCAGGCTGCAACGGCCTGGGGCTTTTCGGGGGTCGTGCTGGTGTTTGGCATGATCGGCGTCTCCGCGCTCGACGGGCTGATCGGACGCCGACCGTCCGTGCTGCTCAGCTACGCGATCTCGATCCTCGGCATCTTCCTGCTCTGGCTGCTTCAGTATTATCCAAACGTCATTCTGCTCACCGGCTTCGTCGTGTGCTTCGGCAGCATGATGGGATCGCGCGGGCCGCTGATCACGGCGACCGCGATGAAGATCTTCCGGGGCAAACGGGTCGGCACCATCTTCGGCACGATCTCGATCGGCAGCGGCCTTGGCTCTGCGTTCGGCTCCTGGAGCGGCGGCCTGATCCACGACGCCACCCATGGCTACAACGCGCTGCTCGTCTTCGCACTTGCGAGCGTCGTGCTTGGAATGATTCCATTTCTGATTGTGCCCGCCTTGCGGCGCTAGGTCTCCCAGAGGTAACCTGCATTCATCGGCGTCACCGGGGAACTACGGGCGGTGCGACGCGTAGTCGCTTAAAAATGCGAACAGCGCGTGGCTGAAATCACAGCCTGCGGTGTTTTGTCCGACATGACAAAATTGTCAGCGCTAATTGACCTGGCGCAGCTTGCAGGGCGGAACCGAATGCGGTCCTAGTCGCAGCATTGGATGGAGGGCACGAACCAATGAACTTTCCCTATCTCACTCGCTTTCAGCCGGTTCTCTTGAGCCTGTTTCGCTTCATCACTGGACTGCTGCTGTTCCAGTATGGCGTGGCCAAGCTGTTCAAGTTCCCGGTGCTTCCCTACTTCGCCGACATTCCGCCGTTGATCTATGTGGCCGGCACGCTTGAGCTGGTGCTCGGCGCGGCCCTGATGCTCGGCTTGTTCACCCGCCTCACTGCTTTCATCCTGTCGGGTGAAATGGCCTTCGCCTACTTCATGGGCCATGTGATGAAGACCGGAACGCCGGTGCTCCTGCCGCTGCTCAACGGCGGCACCGCCGCGATCCTGTTCTGCTTCGCCTGCCTCTACATCTCGGCAGCCGGCGGCGGTTCGGTCAGCGTCGATGCGTTGATCGGCAAGGAGAGCGACGCAACGGGCGGCGCCTTCGCACGGCGCTGACGCGCACCACCAACCACGCGCAAGATGGCGCCGGCGATTTGCCGGCGCCGTCTTAGCGAGAGCCCAGCACGTTCCAGATCAGAACGAGGGCCGCGACAAGCAGCACGGACATGATGAGGCGGTGAACGATTCGGTTCATTGCAGGTCCGGCCAGGTGCGATCATCACCAAAGTCTGAGATCGTTTTTCTCCCGCAAGAATACGGGTGCGCGGCGCTGCATGGCGTTTTGCCTGCACGCTTGCGCATATGGCGGCAAAGCCGCTCCAGTGCGGCAAGCGCCGACAGGTCTATCTTCATGATTGGTAAGAACTTCATGCTAGCGATGGGACCAATAACAAACATGTCGTAGGGGCTACGATGAAGCTGCTGAGTCATTTGAAGATCCGCACCAAGCTCACCAGCATGGTGTGCCTCGCAGCTCTAACCGTCACCGCTATCATCGCGGTATCGGCGGTCCTCAGCAAGAGCCGCATGATGGACGACAGGGTCCAGCAGATGAAGGCCGCGGTCGATCTGCTCCACGGCCTTGCGCAGAATTTCCAGGATGACGTCGCCGCCGGCAAGATGACGTTGGACGACGCCAAGCTCCAGTTTCGCCAGCGTGCCCGCAACATGAAGTTCGGCGGCGGCCAAGGCTATCCCGTCGTCTACAACCCCGACACGTCGATCCTGGTCAACGGCGCCAATCCTCAGCTCGAAGGCAAGATCACAGGCGCCACGGATTCGAACGGCGTCTTGATTGCCGATGCTCAGCTCAATGCCGCGAGGCAAGCGCCGCAAGGCGGAGTCACATCCTATCTCTACCCGCGTCCGGGACAGAAGGAGGCCGTCCGCAAGACCGTGTTCGTCCGCCAGTTCACGCCCTGGAACGCCACGATCAGCTACGGCCTTTACGTCGACGATATCGACGCCGACGTGCGTGCGCTCACGCTCGAACTGGCCGCGATCGGCGGCGGCCTGATGCTGCTGATGGCGACGCTGTCCTGGCTGATCGCCCGCGATGTGCTCAGCGCGCTCAACCGCCAGAAGTCCCGTATGCAGGACATTGCCGACGGCTCCATCGACAGGCCGGTCGAGGAGACCGATCGCGGCGACGAGATCGGCCGCATGGCAGAGACGCTGGAAGTGCTCAGGCGGACCGCCTTGACGGCACGTAACCTGGAGGCCGAGCAGGTCGCAGCCAAGGCGCGCAGCGAGCAGGAAAAGCGTGACGCCCTGATCTCGCTTGCCGATCGTTTCGATGCGTCCGTCGGTCAGCTCGTCGGCATGATGGCCTCGGGCTCCGGCGAGCTGGAGACCACGGCCAAGTCGATGTCGTCGACTGCGGAGGGCACCAATCAACGCGCCACCCTGGTCGGCTCGGCTGCGACTGAAGCAAGCCAGCGCGTGCAGACGGTGGCGGCCGCCGCCGAAGAGCTCTCCTCCTCCATCACTGAAATCAGCCGCCAGGTCGCGCAGTCGGCCGAAGTGACCGGCCGCGCGGTGGAAAGCGCACGCCGCACCGACACCATCGTGCGCGCACTGTCCGAGGGCGCCCAGCAGATCGAGCACGTCGCCGAGCTGATTTCCAGCATCGCGGCACAGACCAATCTCCTCGCACTCAACGCCACCATCGAGGCCGCGCGCGCCGGTGAAGCCGGCCGCGGTTTTGCCGTCGTCGCCTCCGAGGTGAAGTCGCTGGCGAGCCAGACCGCGGAAGCCACCCGCGAGATCGGTGACAAGATCGCCCAGATCCAGGGCGCAACGAAAGAAGCCGTCGACGCCATCGGCGGCATCACCACCACCATCGAGGAAGTCAGCCGGATCGCCACCTCGATCGGCGCGGCCATCGAGGAGCAAGGTGCTGCCACCGCCGAGATCGCGCGCAGCGTCTCGCAGACCGCCGAGGCCACCAAGGAGGTCACCACCAATATCGGTGGCGTCAGCACGGCGGCCAACGAAACCGGCAACGCGGCCGGCATGGTGCTCGCGGCCGCGTCGAATCTCTCCAAGCAAGCCGAGCAGCTTTCGGGCGAAGTCGGAACATTTTTGGCAGGCGTGCGCGCGGCGTAAGCGGCGCAAAAGTCTCAGCGGGAGATCTTCAGGCCCGGGCACATTCCCGGGCAAGGACGGCGCGGCTAACGCCGCGCGAGGCTGCAGCCGTTCGACAACGTCCTTGCCGATCCCGTCGAGCTGTCACCGGAATGCGACGACGGCAGTTCGTCGATCGGCGCGTTCTGCTGCTTGCCGGTGTTGAACTCGAAGATCTTGCGGAACAATCCCGGTGCCATCGCGGAAATCGGGTTCACGCGCATCGACGGCTTGTCCGGCGTACCGACCACCTCGTAGGTCACTCCGATCAAGCCCTCGTTGTTGCCGCCACCGAGGAAGATACCGAAAAGCGGAATCTGTCCGAAGATGTTGTTCACGCCGTACATCGGCACGAACGTGCCGCTCATGCACACCTGGTTGCCGGGATAGTCGATCGAACCTTCAATGGTGGCGCCGATCATCGGACCTTTCACCACGCCATCGCGGACTGTCAGCGCGCCGTTCTGCCGGGTGAATTCGGCGCGCAACGCGCTGAAGGACACCCCGGTCCCGGTCCCGTTGGGTGCGCCCGCAGCCACCCGATCGAGCTGCCCCTCTCCCTTCACGGTGAAATCGCGCACATTGATGAGGCCTTCCCTGGGCACCGAAGCATCCGCCGCGGGCGGCTCCATCGCCACCACCATCTGGCCACCGACGGCCTTGGTATAGGTGTCGGTGAACTTCAGCAGCGATCCGGCATCATTGGTCTGGAGATAGATCACCTCGCGGCTGCCTTGCGCCCGCCCGCCGCGCAGATCGGCCGCAACCGGGGTGTTCTGGCCGATCCTGCCGCTCAGCGAGAACGCCTTGATGGCCCCGCTCCGCTTCGACATCTTGGCGTCGACGCTGCGCATCGTCTCGCCGTTGAATCCGGCGACCGTGCCGAGCTTCACATCGATGTCGAAATCGACATTCTTCAGCTTGCTCTTGCTGTCGTCCTTGGAATTGCCTGAGATCGCCGACTTCAGGAAGCCGCGGCCGTCGAACACGTCGCCGCGCATGGTGCCCCTGATCACGCCGTCCTGACCTCGCTCCACCTTCAACGACGTCTTGTCGCCATCGGACGGCGCGTAGACCGGGAAATTCGCGTTCATGAGGTCGCCGTTCGGGTCGACTTCCAGCGACCCCTTGATCGAAGCGCCGCCGCCTTCGATCACGATGTCCTCGAGCCGCGTCGATTGTGCTGTCGGCACCACCTTGAACGTCGCCTTGCTCGATTTGCCCGGCAGCTTGACCCAGCCGGGAAGGATGTTGTCGAGCTTGACCGAGGTGAGGTCAGCCTCGATGCCGAGCTTCGTCGTCTGGTCGGGACCGCCGGCAATCTTGCCCGAGACCTTGATCGGCACTGATCCGCTGACCGCGGGGCTGAGGTCGAAGCCCAGCCGGGCCCGGCCGGCGTCGTCCAGCGTCGTCTGGAGCTTGACGTCGGCGTCGCCATCAGTCGCCTTGCGGTAGTCGAGCGAGGCCGCCTGCCCGTTGATCTTGACGTCGCCCTTGACCTGATAGCCCTGGTTGTTGGCGACGATCTTGAGATTGTTGGCCTCGAGCTTCTGGTTCATCACCAGCTTGTCGGCGGCAAAGCCGTTGAGATCGGCCGTGACGGCGTAGACGGTGTCCGCCTTGGTCAGTTCACCCTTGACCGGCAGAGCGAGCTGGATGTTCGCCGTGAACGTGCCCTTGCTGGTGTTGGGATCGACGACGGTCGACGACAGATCGCTGAGCCGATCATTCGACAGCATTTCGGCCGCCGCCGGCACCGGACCATCGACGCGGAAGCGCGTCCGCGACGGCGACGGCTTCGGCGCCATGTCGGGCACTTCGAAGGTGAAGTCGGAGATCGTGATCTTGCGGCCCGCGGGCGTGTCGGCAATGCCCTGGGCGATATTCACGGTGGCCGTGCGTCCGGTCACGTGCGCCTTGAGGTCGGCGTCGTGCACGACGGGCATGCCGTCCACGGGGCGAACCGTGACGCCGCTCGCCACGATATTGACCGACAGGCCGTCATCCGGAATCGGCGGTCCTTTGCGCGGAAGGTTGCGCGTCGGTGAGTTGACGCCGACCTCGATGCGCTGAAGCGTTCCGCGCTCGATCCGCTCGATCACCCATTGGCGCAACTCCGGCACCACCAGCGTCGGCCACATCCGCTTCAGCGCGGAGGCCGACATTGGCGTTCCCGCAAAGCCGAGCGTCAGGCGCGGCTCACCCGAATAGTCGATCGCGCCGGTGCCGGCGACACCGATCTCGCCGTTGCTGATGTCGGCCTGCGTCAGCAGCAGGCGCTTGTGGTCGGTGTCGAAGCGGAAGCCGATCGCGATGCGGTTGAAGACCAGCGGAGGCTCGTTGTCGATGCCGCCGAGCAGGATCGAACCGCCGCTGAAGCCGAGCTGCCAGTCGTTGGTGGTGCCGTTCGGCGGCTCCAGATGAGCCAGCAGCGTCATGCGATTGGCGCCCGACAGAATCTTGAACGGTGCGACCAGCACCCGCCGTCCCGCGTCCCACTCGACGTTGATCTCGGCCGAGTCGATCGCCATCGGATAGTCAGGCGTGTCGGTGTCGATGATGTTGCCCGCGCCGATCGTGACCTTGCCGCGGAAGAAGGTTGGCACGCCGTCACGGCCGAGTTCGCCCTTCATCTCGCCGGTCAGGGGCAGATCGGCCGTATAGGTCAGGTCCTTGACGCGCAGCGCCAGCAGGATGTTGGAGGTCGAGACCTTGTCTGCGCGGATATCGACCGAACGTACGCCGTTCTCTGTGGGCCCGATCGTGGCGCGCAGCGACCACGGATGCGCTCCCTCCTCGCCGAGGCTGAGGGCAACACCGCCATGGCTCGGCCGGCGCAGGCTGAGCGTGATGTTCTCGAACGTCCATTTGCTGCCGCGCTGCTGGTCGTCGACAATCAGATTGCCGTTCTTGAGACCGATCTCGTTGAGGTTCTGGCCGTCGAGGCCGGTCATGCTCAGGCTGTCGAGCCAGTCGAGGCCCTGAAGAATTCCGCTTTGCGCAGTGGCCTGCGGTGCGGCCGGAGTCGCATCCGGGGTTGCGGGCGCCATCCCGAAGGGCGGCGGCGGGACGCCGTTGCGCGGGAATGTCGGCGGCAGGCCCGCTTCCTTCTTGGACGCGACGCCGGTTGCGAGCGGCTTGGCGGTGTCGCCTGCGGAAACCGTCACGGTGCCGTCGGGCGCGATCCGGATCGCGAGTTCGGCATCGACGAGGTTGAGGCTTTCGGCGCGCAGATGCCCGGTGAGAAGTGCGACGCCCGACAGCCTGACCTCGGCCTTCGGAGCGCTGGCGACGATGGCGCGGTCATGATCGCGAACGATGATGTCGCGGATACGCACCGCAATCCTGATCCGCCCGGCACGCTCGATCTGGGTGCCGCCGACCTCCACGGTGTTGCCGTGGCCGATATTGTCCTCGATCGCGGCCGCGAGCCAGGGCGTTGCCATGTCGAGATTGATCGGGCCGGCGCCAAGCCGCCACCACAGGGCGCCAAAGCAGCCGACGAAGATGACGATCAGGGCTCCGAGGACGACTGAGATGCGGCGCAGCCAGCGGCCGCTCGGCAGTACCCGCCGGAATGCCGAGAAGCCGTCACCGACCCGGAAGCGCGAGCTGGAACGCGACAGCAGGCGGCGTGCGCGATGCCCCGCCTCCTCCTCCTGATCCTGATCCCAGTCGGCCTCGTCCCATTCCGGCTGCTCGTGACGGCCGCCGTGCCGATCGAGGTCCCTGATGTGATCCTGGGGCGACGTATTCCTTGCCATTGCCTCTCGATACAGGCGCCCGTCATAGGATTGAGCGCCGCCGGGACCGCAGCCGTCGACGGGAATCGACGCTCCCCGCCCCGGCACTGCCGCCATACCTCTGATGTTCCTGCTGTTCGTCATTTCGCCCCGGGAGCGCGTTCAACGAGCAGTGGGGTGGTGCGTGGAATTCCTTGTAACCATACTCCGTCGCCGCCAAAATTGCCCAGCCGAGGGCGCGAATCCGGCACACCGGACGAGAGCTGCAATACCGCTTTGGTTGACCCGCCGAAAGCGACGAAAGGAAGGCGTATGTCCAAGAAATCCCGAAAGAAATCGTCCAAAACGCCCTCCGGCAGTTCGACCGCCAAAAAGAAGTCCCTGAAAATACGGGCATCGAGTCAAACACGCAGCGCGAAAACACAACCGGCATCCGCCGGCAAATCCAGCAAGGCAGGCGCGAAGTCAGCATCGCACAAGGCCGCATCGAAACGGTTAAAATCTTCTGAAAAGGCCTCCAAGCCCGCCGCTGCGGCGGCCGGCGCCAAATCGACTCTGGCCGAGGGCCGGAAGGCCCCGGCGTTTCGCCTGCCGCGCGACGGCGGCCAAGTCGTCACATCGGCGGATTATTCCGGCAAGAAGCTCGTCTTGTTCTTCTATCCCCGGGCCGACACGCCGGGCTGCACCCGCGAGGCGATCGACTTCACCCGCCTCAAGGACGCCTTCACCTCTGCCGACACTGCCGTGCTCGGCATTTCGGCCGATCCGTTAAAGGCCCAGGAGAAGTTCCGCGACAAGCACAGCCTTGGCATTCCCCTGATCTCGGACGAGCAGCACGAGATGCTGGAGGCCTATGGCGCCTGGGGCGAAAAATCCATGTACGGCAGGACCTTCCTTGGGATTCTTCGCACCACGGTGCTGATCGGCGCCGACGGCAAAGTGGCCAGGATCTGGCGCAACGTCAGGGTCGATGGGCATGCCGACGAGGTGCTCGCCGCGGCAAGAGGTCTTTAACCAGCCCGTTAAAATCGAGCGTTCCCGTTTCCGGAAAATTAACCATGACAGGCCCAGATTGCCGCGGCAATTAGGCCGCAAGGAACGTTCCGACCGGCGCGGGAGTGCCGATGTCGAAAAGTTCTGCCCAATATTCGCAGTACCCCCAGCATCACCCCCACGACCACGGACGGGCCTATCATCGCCGTCCCGCCGCCGCAGCAGCAGCCGCTATTCCCCTTCCCGATACCGACGACGCCTACACCATCCAGCATCACGGCAAGCAGGTTCGCCTCGGCCCGGTGGTGTTCTGGATCGTGGTCGGCACCGTCGTCCTGCTCGGGCTGTGGTCGGCTGCGACCGCCACCTATTTCGCCTTCCGCGACGACGTCCTGACCCGGCTGATCGCCCGCCAGGCCGAGATGCAGTACGCCTATGAGGACCGCATCGCCGAGCTGCGCGCCAAGGTCGACCGCGCCACCAGCCGCCAGCTGCTCGACCAGGAACAGTTCGACCAGAAGCTCGACCAGATCATGAAGCGCCAGACGGCGCTGGAGTCCCGTGCCACGGCGCTCGGCGCCATGCCCGATGTCACGGGGTCGATTCCCCGCTCGACGCAGCAGCGCGGCGAGACGACGACGCAAGGCACGCCGAAACCGTCGCCAATCAGCGACACCGTGACCTTCGTGGCGCCGCCCGACCGCGAAGCGCGGCTCGAATCGCGCGCGCCTGCCGTGGTCGCCCCGCCGGCCAATCAATTCGCGAGGAACCAGGGCTTTGACAACGTTCTGGTCCGGCTGACGAACTCGCTTGATCAGGTTGAGCGTCGCCAGGTCGCGGCGCTCGGCGCCGTTGAGGAAGGCATGGATTCGCGCATGCGCCGGATGCGCGGCGTGGTCAGCGATCTCGGCCTGAACCTCGCCAGCCTTGAGGCCGCCGTACCGCGCGCGGCGATGGGCGGCCCGTTCGTGCCGGTGAAGCTCACCGCCAACGCGGGCCCGTTCGAGAAGCAGCTCTATCGCATCAACGTCACCCGCGCCGAGCTGGATCGGCTCAATCGCACGCTCGCGCAGGTGCCCTATCGCAAGCCCGTCGTCGGCGAGGTCGAGTTCACCTCGGGCTTCGGCGTTCGCAGCGATCCCTTCCTCGGCCGGCCCGCGATGCACACCGGTCTCGACTTCCGCGCCGCCACCGGCGATCCCGCACGCGTCACGGCCAACGGCAAGGTGGTCTCAGCCGGCTGGTCCGGCGGTTACGGCCGCATGGTCGAGGTCGATCACGGCAACGGCCTGTCGACGCGCTACGGCCATCTCTCCGAGATCAACGTCAAGGTCGGCGAGATCGTGAAGATCGGCCAGGTCATCGGCCTCGTCGGCTCGACCGGCCGCTCCACCGGTCCGCATCTGCACTATGAGACCCGCATCGACGGCGAAGCCGTCGACCCGCAGAAATTCCTGCGCGCCGGAGTGCGCCTCAGCGCGGGCTAGGCCCGCGTCCTGCGCGTGCAGCGTATTCGCCCCCTTACGCGGGCCCCCGGCGGCTCCGCCTCCGGGACCTCCAAAGCCGCCGCTACTGGCTGTGTTCGTGGCCGACCTCGCCGGTGATGACCTCGCCGAACGGCTGCCAGGACTGGCCGTTGAAACGCATCAGCTGCATCTGCTCGATCGGGAAGTAATCGTCAGGCGACGTGTTGACCATGATGCCGGGCATCATCAGGTCACTGTGAAAATTCTTCAGATTCGCCGCCTGCTTCATGACGTTGTCGCGCGTAAGATTGTCACCGCACTGCTTCAACACCTGCACCATCGCCTCGGCCTGCACATAGCCGTAGACATTGTTGGCATTGGTCTTGTCGCCATCGGGATAATATTTGTCCATGAAGTCGCGCCACTTCACCACCGCCGGATCCTTGTCCCAGGTCGGATCGGTCGGCTCCTTCAGATAGATCGTCGAGATGATGTCCTTGGAATATTCGAGGCCGGCGGGCTTGAGCACCGAGGCGACCGACGTTGCTGTATTGGCCAGGAAGAACTTCGGTTTCCAGCCGAGCTCGCCGACCTTCCGGATCGCCTGCGCCGAGCCCTTCGGCGCAGCCCATGAAAAGAAGATATCGGCGCCGGAATCATGCAAGGCGACGATCTGCGAGTCGATCGAGGGATCGCTGACCTCGTAGGATTTGTCGGCGATGATCATGCTGGCCTTGTCGCCGAGCCCGTCCTTCAGACCCTTGAACTGGTCCTTGCCGGCATCGTCGTTCTGCCAGAACACCGCGATCTTGCCGTTCGGAAAATTGTCGCGAATGTATTTTGCGTAGATCCGCCCCTCGCTCTGGTAGTTGGGCTGAAAGCCCATGGTCCACGGAAAGTTCTTGGGGTCACCGAACTTGGTGCCGCCGGAGGCAACGAACAGCTGCGGCACCTTCTTCGCGTTCATGTATTTCATGATCGCGGAATTCGAGGGTGTGCCGAGCGACTGGAAGATCAGCAGCACCTCGTCGCTCTCGACCAGCTTGCGTGCCTGCTCGATCGCCTTCGGCGGCGAATAGGCATCGTCATAGCTGACGAAGTTGATCTTGCGGCCGTTGATGCCGCCCTGATCGTTGATCATCTTGAAGAACGCGGCCTCGGTCTTGCCGATCACGCCATAGGACGACGCAGGGCCGCTATAGGGCATGATGTTGCCGATCTTGATTTCGGTGTCGCTGGCGCCGGGATCATATTTCTTCTGCGCAAAAGCCGGTGCCGTGAAGAGCACTCCGGCAGCAAGCATAGCGAGGGCAGCAAAGCCAATCCGACGACCCGGCATCGTTCTCTCCCCAATTTTGTAGTCTTGTTTTGTGGAGAGTGTCGCAAGGTGTCCTGCGGCTGGCAAGCGCTTCGATTTTCCGCGAGGTGAAACGACGTATCGGAACTTACCCGACGCGCTGCAGCATTCGCAGCGCCCGTCCGTCGATCACGATCAACGCGCCGCCGATGACGATCGCACCGGCGATCTCGCGCATGGAAATGGGCTCACCCAGCACCAGCCATCCCAGAAGGATCGCGGTGACAGGAATGAGGAGCGTCACCAGCATCACGTTCGTTGCGCCTGAGCGCCGCATGATCTGGAAGAACACGATGTAGGCGAGTGCCGTCGAGAGCGCGGCAAGGCCAAGCACGGCGAGCCAGGTGGTCAGCCCCGGCATCGGTAGCCGCCACGGCTGCTCTACCACAGCGGCGACGACCGCCATCATCGCCGTCGACGCCATTAGTTGAAACGTCGCTGTACCCAGCGGCGCCGAGTCCTTCAGCAGCCTCCGGGCGGCGAGCGCGGCAAAGCCATAGCTCAGCGCGCCACCGAGGCAGAGCAGGATGCCGAGCCCCTGCCCCGACAACGCATCGATCCCCCATCCCCGCAGAATGATCACGCCGGCGAGGCCAAGCACGACGCCAGCCACCCGCCGCGCCTGCAATGCCTCTTCGCCCGCAGCTGCCATCACCAACACCGTGAACAGCGGCGTCGTGGCGTTGAGGATCGACGCCAGTCCACTCGGGATGAAGGTCTGTCCGGCCACGATCAGCGAGAACGGAATGACGTTGTTGAGCAGCCCGATCACGAGGAACGGCTTCCAGCCCGCAACACCTCTCGGCAAACTGATCCCCTGCCGGCGCAGCAGCGGCAGCAGCATGGCAGCGCCAAGCGCGACGCGCAAAAACACGAGCGTCAGCGGCGGCAATTCCCGCAACGCCGCGCCGTTGAAGAAGAAGGAGCCGCCCCAGAGGATCGAGAGCAAAGCGAGCAGCGACCAGTCTCGCGCGTCGATCCTGATATCGTTCGGGGGCATGGGATCTCGCATCAGCAACTGATGCAGTCGCTAGTACGACGTGGCAGGCATTGCCACCCGATTTCCGAGACCGCGTTCCGATCGCGGCTGTCCGATGTCGAATTCCAGTTAAGACGGCTTCTTCGGCCGCGACACCAGCTCGATCATCTTGCCCTCATCGTCGTCGGGCATCGCGGCCTTCGCCTGCGCGTAGGACTCGACGGCGGCGCGCGAGACCAGCGGCTTGTCGGCCAGCAGGCTCTCGGCGAGTTTCACGGCGTAGGCGGCATCCTTGTGCCGCAGGGCCGCCGTGAACGTCGCGCCGCTGAAGTCGCGGGCGACCATGCGCTTGGAATGGCGTTGCACCTGCGGGCTCGCAGCCACGCTCGCCTGGATCGACTCCAGCACCAGCTTCATGTCGAGCCCGGCCTGCTCGGCAATTGCTAAGCCCTCGGCGAGGCCCGCGATCTGGATCGCGCCCATCAGATTGTTGATCAGCTTGTAGACCGTGCCGGAGCCGACCGCGCCGAAATGGCGGATGGTCGAACCGATGGGTTCGAGGAACGGTCGCGCACGCTCGAGGTCGGCGGGGTCGGCACCGGCAAGCAGCGTCAGCTTTCCGGCCGCGGCCGCATCCGGCAGTCCCGTTACCGGGCAATCGATATAGATCAATCCACGCGCATTGAGCTCGCGGCCCATCTCGCGCGCGTGGTCGTAGGAAACCGTGGAGCACTCAATCGCGATGCTGCCTGCTTTCGCTGTCTTGGCCGCGCCGTTGAGCCCGATCCAGACAGCGCGCGAAGCCTCGTCGTCGGCGACCATGGTCACTACGGCGTCGGCATCGATCGCGGCATCTTCAGGCGAGGTCGCCCACTTCGCGCCGCGCGCGATCAGGTCTTCAGCTTTTGACTTGCTGCGATTCCACAGCGTCACCGTAAAACCGGCACTGACATAGCGGCCGGCCATCCCATGGCCCATCCGCCCCAATCCGATGAAGGCGACGCGGGGCATGGTCAGTCCACGTCCTCGATGTCGGCGCCGGTGGTGCCGAAGGCGCGCTGCGCCAGGGTCGCGGCCATGAAGTCGTCGAGCTCGCCGTTGAGCACGCCCGAGGTATCGGAGGTCTGCACGCCGGTGCGCAGGTCCTTCACCATCTGGTAGGGCTGCAGCACGTAGGAGCGGATCTGGTGGCCCCAGCCGATATCGGTCTTGGCGGCCTGGTCGGCGGCGGCCTTCTCCTCACGCTTCTTCAGCTCGATCTCGTACAGGCGCGCGCGCAGCATGTCCCAGGCCTGGGCCCGGTTCTTGTGCTGGGAGCGGCCGGCCTGGCAGACCACCGCAACGCCCGTCGGAATATGCGTCAGGCGCACCGCGGATTCGGTCTTGTTGACGTGCTGACCGCCGGCGCCGCCCGACCGCATCGTGTCGGTACGAACGTCGGATTCCTTGATGTCGATCTTGATGCTGTCGTCGATGACGGGGAACACCTGCACGCTCGAGAACGAGGTGTGTCGCCGCGCATTGGAATCGAACGGCGAGATCCGCACCAGACGATGCACGCCAGCTTCGGTCTTCAGCCAGCCATAGGCATTATGCCCGGAGACCTGGATGGTCGCGGACTTGATGCCGGCCTCTTCGCCCTCGGACTCTTCAAGAAATTCGACCTTGAAGCCGTGCGTTTCGGCCCAGCGCGTGTACATGCGCAAGAGCATCTGCGCCCAGTCCTGGCTCTCGGTACCGCCGGCGCCGGCATGCACTTCGAGATAGGAATCGAAGCGGTCAGCCTCGCCCGACAGCAGCGCCTCGAGCTCGCGGCGCGCGACTTCCTTCTTGAGGTTCTTGAGTGCCGCTTCAGCCTCGGCCACGACGCCGGCATCGCCCTCGGCCTCGCCGAGTTCGATCATGCCGACATCGTCTTCGAGCTGCTGCTCGACCTTGCCGATGCCGGAGAGCGAGTCCTCGAGCGAGGTTCGCTCCTGCATCAGTTTCTGGGCTTTCTGGGGATCGTTCCAGAGGTTGGGATCTTCTGCGAGCTTGTTCAGCTCAGCGAGGCGCGCCGTCGATGTCTCGACGTCAAAGATGCCTCCTCAGCAGCCCGACTGACTGCTTGATCTCTTCTACCAACCGTTCGATTTCGGCGCGCATGTCGTTCTCTGGTCTCGCGGAATCCCGCGTGCAATTCAGATGGGGGATGTAGCGGCGGCGGCTGCAAAGCGCAACCGCCGGAACCGCCCTCGTCAGTCTTATCCGCTGGCCTAGTACAGCCCGCCGGTGCCCGACCGCATGAAGAAGCCTGAGTCCGGTGCCTGCGTCGGCGGCGGCGGAACGACGCCGCGTCCGTCGGCGTCGGCGACGCCGATGACAGAGTAATTGTCCGGCGGCGCGGTGCCCGGCTTGAAAGCTTCGAGGATGGTTCCACCGGTTTCGCCGGGGCC